>JBGAJM010000033.1:0-9428 GCA_044224925.1 Kapaibacterium sp. (SeqCode) | reverse complement strand
CTGCGAATATGTAGATTCGTACCGGAACACATTCGAGAAAGATCGATGAACTATCTCTTGACCTTCGTGGTAGCACTGGTTGTGCTACCGAGCATTGCCTCCGCACAATTGTCGTGGACGCCATCGCAACAGAAATGGAAAAAGATCAGCGTCTTTGGCGCATCTCCATCTGCGTCTCCCGCACCGATCACGGTCACCGAGGCCATTGCCCAAGACAAATTCGATAACACCATTTTGATCCATGGTGTGGTAAGTGAAGTGTGCAAGAAAATGGGATGCTGGATGATCATTAAGGAGGGGACCACGGTCGTCCGCATCACCTTCAAGAACCACGACTTCACCGTTCCCAAGAACACGGCAGGGAAGCATGTGGTGATCGAAGGTGAACTGAGCGAACGCACGATCTCAGAGGCCGACGCACGACACTACGCAGAGGATGCGGGAAAGAGCAAGAAGCAGATCGCTGCCATCGTTGGAGAACAGAAGGAGTATGTGTTCGAGGCGAATGGTGTTCGGGTGTACGAATAGCGATGGACCTCGAACTCCCCACATGGGTGCACGATGTGCCGCTTCCAACTGCCCATGCCACGCGTGATCAACGGATGCGGTACGTGTTGGACCTAGCCGCTGAGAATGTGCGTCGCAGCGGTGGACCGTTCGCATCGGCGATCTTCAACATCGAAACCGGTGCGTGTGTCGGGAGAGGAGTGAATCTAGTACAGGCATATGCTTGTTCGATCCTCCATGCCGAGATGGTCGCCATCATCGAGGCCGAGTCAGCCTTGTCATCCTATTCACTCTCACCGCATGGCGACTTCGAGTTGTTCGCATCGGCAGAACCATGTGCGATGTGCCTTGGGGCGATACCGTGGAGCGGCGTTCGACGTGTGGTCTGTGCCGCACGCGACGAGGATGTCCGCGCCATCGGATTCGACGAGGGGGTGAAGCCACAGCCGTGGACAGAAGCTCTCACGTCACGCGGGATCGACGTGGTGAGGGATGTCTTGCGAAGAGAGGCCATCAACGTCCTGAACGCCTACACAACATCAGGCGGGATCATCTACAACGGTTGAACACAATTCAGAAAAGGTCGATCATGAAATACACCATCGAAAACGGACATGTCTATTCAAGTCTGCGCGTGGAAATGGAACAAGGCGAACAATTCCGCGCAGAGTCCGGCGCAATGCTCTCCATGAGCCCCACCATCGAACTCGAGGCCACGTCGGCCGGCAAGGGTCTGTTCGGAACGATCAAAGCGGCTGTCGGTGGTGAGTCGTTCTTCGCATCGATCTTCACGGCAGTGGGTGGATCGGGTGAGCTCATCCTTGCTCCTTCCAGTCCGGGCGACATCGTTGCTTTCGATCTGCTCAACGAGACGCTCTATGCACAAGCGGGTTCGTATCTGGCAGGAGATATCTCGATCTCCGTCGGCACGAAAGGCAGTCTGAAGGCCCTTGTTGCGGGAGAGGGACTCTTCCTCGCCACCATGTCGGGCACAGGCAAGGTCTTCCTGAATTCGTTCGGAGCTATCTATTCACGCGACCTTGGTATGGGAGAGCGCTATATCGTCGACACCGGACATGTGGTCGCCTTCCAACACACCATGGCCTATACGGTAAAGAAGGCCGCGAGCGGGATCTTCTCGTCGCTTGCATCCGGCGAAGGCCTGGTGTGTGAGTTCGTCGGTCCGGGACGCGTCTACATGCAAACACGCAACGTGGGCGCATTCGCAAAACTGCTCATCCCCTTCATGCCGCACAGTTCCTAGTAGCCTTCGGTCTTCACCGTGCAGAGCACGGAATGAAGGTCGTTGAAGATCACATCGTCGGGTTCTTGCGGGAACGGTGGCAAGGCGATCTCTGCTTGTGCGCCGGTCATGGCGATGCGCATGCGTTGCACGGCATTCCCGTCGAAGGCCACCTTGATCGGAACGAGCATGTAGAAGGAATCATCCACGTCTTCCTGCTTCACACGAAGCGTTACCTTCCACGTGCCATCGGCTTGCCGTTCCTTCTTCCATGCAACACGATACGTGGGGATCTGGTTGTTGTCGACCCACTGATCGAAGAACCAGCGCATGTCCTTCCCGGTGAGCTTCTCGATATGCATACGAAGGTCATCCGTGCTCGCATGCTTTCCCTGATACGCTTTGAAGAACGAAGAGATCATGAGGATGAAGTTGTCTTCCTTCATCGTCCGTAGATCGAGCATCATGTTGCGAAGCATGTGCACGACCCATGCACCTTTGTAGTAGACGAAGTTGTTGTAATCATCGCTCTTGCCACCGTCGGTGACGCGATGTCCGAGCGAGATCATCGGCGCTTCCTGCGGTTTGCCAATGGTATTGCTGCCACGACCGCAGATGCCCTCGGCTGTCTCGTCCAGCAGACGGAAGAACTTGGACCGATCTTCCGAAGCTGCTTGGGAATACATCAGCGCCGCGTATTCCGCAAAGGCCTCGCTGAGCCATCGATCGCGATACGTCTTCATGTCAAGCCCGATACCCCACCATTGATGCCCCACTTCGTGGGCAATGAACTGCTCCGCAAAGAAGTCGTCACCAAAGTTCTCGAACGCCTCGTGTGAGAGGTGCAGCATGCCCGGGAATGCTTCGCCGTGATAGCCCGGCAATTCCGTCGCATAGATGTGGGAGATGGTGAGTGGACCGAAGAGCTTCGTGAACAGTTGCATGGACTGTTTGACGTCAAGGGCCACATCCTCTTCATGTGATGTGCTCACGTGATGGATCGAGATCGATGGGATCCCGGGTTCTTTGATCTCGAACTCCTTGAACACGCCGATGTTGAAGGACGCATTGCGTTGCGGCTTGCCAACCACCCACCGACTCGTGACACGATCGCCATGTTCGGTGGAAGAGACCCGATTCCCCACCGATATGAGCTTGTAGCGTTTCTCGTGATCGAACTCGAGATCGAAATATCCCAGTTGACTCCATGCGTGGTGCGGATACCAGCTGATCGAGCCCGTCATGAAGGTGAAGTCGCCAATGCGATCGACGATCCGCCCATGATAGAAGATCTCAATGGTCATGCTGTCGTTCTTGTGTGCACGCTCCGGAAGCTGCACCCAGAGATCACCGTCATCCTTCTTCTGCACCATCGTAAGACGATCACCACGATACATGCGCACAGAATCGACCGGTAGCTGCGGCATCAGGTAGAAGTTCACCCATTGGGTCCCTTCCTCCAGCACTTGCACTTCGATCCGGTCGACCACACGCATCGACAGATCGCTTGCGAATGCGATGTTCATGGTGTGTTGGGCCAAGTAGACCTGTTCGCCTGCGTTCACGCCGCGATCGTCGGCATAGACCCTGCCGGTTGTTGGCGGACATTGATTCACGGGAGTGTACCGACGCTGTCCGTTCGACCACTTGGAGAGTGTGAACGTGTAAGGTTCATCGGCATACGGATCGTTGATGACCACGCATCCATAGGTCCCTTCACCCTTTGCCTCGAACGAGAAGCAATGTGCCGACGTATTGTTCAACAGTGTTCTGGCGTACTGGATGTCGATCGTCGAGTCCTCGCCATGAAATCCCAACGGAAGTCCACTCGAGAACAACCCGTCCACTTCCTTCGGAACTTTCGCCGATGATGGCGAAATGCCCTTGAGTTGGGAGAGGAGCGTGCTATCGGTGAACATGAAGAATGCCGTCGTGCACTCTTCGTTATACACGTCGGCCGGATAGAATCGCTTGAGCTGTCGTCGCTCCACAAGCAATGTGGGTGTGAACGACACGGCGCCCTTGCCCACAAATGCCGCCGTGAACCGTCGTCCCTGCACCTCGGTCCCAAGGACGATCGTTCCAGAATCGAGTGAGATCAGCGTGGCGCCATCCTCGATCATCAGTCCCTCCACCGCATACACCTGCTTGGTGTCCGGACGGCTAGAGAGGAAGGCCCGCCGCATCTCGGCATAGGTGGAAAACTGCTGGGAACGGCCTGTGGCAACGCAACCAAGGCATAGGATGGCGGCAAGGAAGAACTTCATCGATAACACCCCTCGTGCAGAGATAGTATATTTGAGGACACAACTACCTGTGAAGATATGCAAGACAACGTTCGCGACCTTCTTGGAAAAGAGATCTCCTGCCTCGATAAAGGATTTGTTCGACTGATCGACGTCATGGGCGACGATGATGCGATCGTGCAGGCGGCGCGCGTTTCCTACGGAGCCGGAACGAAGCGCGTCACGGAGGACAGAGGTCTCATCCGCTATCTGCTACGCCATCTTCACACAACTCCATTCGAAATGGTGGAATTCAAGTTCCACATCAAGCTCCCGATCTTCGTTGCACGTCAGTGGATCAGACATCGCACTGCGAACGTGAACGAGTACAGTGGTCGGTATTCCGAGATGAAGGACGAGTTCTATGTGCCGTCGCTGGAGCAGATCCGACCACAGAGCACAACGAACAAGCAAGGTCGTTCAGAGCTCACACTACCACCGGACGTGGCCGCGCAGATCGCGACCCGAATGGAAGCAACGCAGCGTGAATTGTACGATGAGTATCAGTCGTTGCTCGGCGAAGACCTTGCCCGCGAGTTGGCACGCATCAATCTGCCGGTTTCCAACTACACCGAGTGGTACTGGAAGATCGATCTCCACAACCTCTTCCACTTCCTGCGCCTGCGCATCGATCCGCATGCGCAATACGAGATCCGCGTGTATGGCGAGGCCATGGCCGAACTCGTGAAGCAGGTGGTACCCATTGCATGGGAGGCCTTCGAGGACTACATCCTGCACTCCACGAAATTCTCCCGTAACGAACTAACGGCTTTGGCGTCGATGCTTTCAACGGATCTGCCGAACGAGGCAGATCTGGAGAAGTTCGGACTCAAAGGGCGTGAAGCACGAGAATTCCTGGAGAAAGTACGTCTGCATCTGCCACGATCGTAACGCTTCTGCGCGTCGGTCTCTCGGCCATGGCCGCGGGACTTCTCTTCGGATGTTCCGAGGGTACATCTCCCAATGTGCCGGCCGCGCAGATCCCTGAGCTTCCGGCGCATATGCCGCCTGTGCCGTTCCCTGCGGATAATCCGTACAGTTCGGAGAAGGCGGAACTAGGCAGACATCTTTTCTACGACGTGCGATTGAGCAGTGAGGGAACCATTGCCTGTGCATCGTGTCACCGTCAGGAAGTGGCCTTCAGCGATGCACCAAATCAAGTGAGCAAGGGTGTGCATGGTGCTCGCGGTCAACGAAACTCTCCCATGATCGTGAATGCCGCCTACAACCCGTATCAGTTCTGGGATGGTCGTGCGGCAACATTGGAAGAACAGGCCATGGGCGCCTTCATGAATTCCATTGAGATGGCCGCCGATACTTTGGCCGTGGCCGCCTTGCTGCGCGGACCCGACTATCGTGAGCGGTGGCAGCAGGCATTTCATGATACGACGGTGACCATGCCTCTTGCGATGAAGGCCGTTGCGACATTCGTGCGCACGCTCGTCTCTGCGAACAGTCCGTATGACCGTTATCTCCGTGGCGAGGTCGACGCCATGACGCCTGTGCAGATCGCCGGCATGCGGTTGTTCTTCAGTGAGCGTACGAAGTGTGCATCATGTCATAACGGACCAAATCTCACGAACAATCTCTTCCAGAACGTGGGATTGTTCAGTCACTACTTCGATACCGGACGATATCGTGTGACGGGTGACCATACAGACGAGGCACTTTTTAAAACACCAACGCTTCGTAATGTGGAACTCTCACCACCGTACATGGCCGGTGGCGATAGTGAGGATGGAGAATTGATGACGCTCGAAAGTGTGGTCGAGCATTATGACAAGGGTGGAAAGCCGTTTGGGAACAAGGATCGGAGAGTCATACCGCTCCGACTTTCGAAGGACGAGAAGGCCTCGCTCGTGGAATTCATGAAAGCCCTAACCGACCGTAGTGTTCTCACCAACCCGCGCTTCGCAAAACCGTAGGACGTACCGCAGGGCAAAGCGTATGGCGCCGTAGATTGCAGCCGTATGCACGAAGCGCATTCCGATAGACCGGTCATCTTCAAGGTCGAGAACCTCGTCAAGACCTATTCCATGGGTGAAGTGGAGGTCCGTGCACTCGACGATGTCTCGCTTACGATCCGCAGTGGCGAGCAGCTCGTCATCCTCGGTGCATCGGGAAGTGGGAAGTCGACGTTGATGAACATCCTTGGTGGACTGGACACGCCAACGACCGGACACGTGTTCTATCGCAATGAAGATCTTACGCATGCCAACGACGATCGTCTCACGCAATTCCGACGGCGCGGTGTGGGCTTCGTCTTCCAGTTCTACAACATCATTCCAAGTCTTACAGCACTCGAGAACGTCCAGCTCGTCTGCGACATTGCCGAGTCGCCCATGAAGGCCACCAATGCCCTTGCATTGGTAGGATTGAGCGATCGCATGCATCACTTCCCCTCGCAGATGTCGGGTGGTGAGCAACAACGTGTGGCCATTGCGCGCGCCGTAGCGAAGAACCCTGATGTCTTACTCTGCGACGAGCCAACGGGTGCACTGGATTTCAAGACCGGTATTCTCGTCCTCGACGTGATCGAGCAAGTCCATCGAGAGCTCGACACGACCGTTGTATTGATCACGCACAACGCATCGATCGCAGAAATGGCCGATCGTGTGATCCGCATGCAGAGCGGCAAGATCGTTGAAGAGTTCGAACCGACCGTCCGAAAGAAGCCATCTGAACTGACGTGGTAGGGGAATGACCGCTCTCAACATCAAACTGTTCAGAGAGATCCGCCACTTGCGGGGTCAGCTCATTGCCATCATCCTCGTGATCGCAAGCGGCATCGCATCCTTCGTGATGATGCGCAGCATGTACAGTTCGCTCCTGCTCACGCTCACCTCGTACTATGAGACCGCACGATTTGCCGACGTCTTCGTCTCGGCCCGCCGCGTGCCCGAGACGATCGTACCGCAACTGGCAAGCATCAATGGAGTAGCGGCCATCGAGACGCGAACCGTCGTTGATGTGATGGTCGACGTCCCCGGTCTGAAAGAACCCGCTTCTGCAACGGTGGTCTCGATCCCGGAAGATCGTCGTCCGAGCTTGAACGATCTCCATATGATGTCGGGCACATGGGTGCGTCCCGGACATGAACATGATGTGATCCTCAGTGCTGCCTTTGCCGAGGCGAACCATCTGTCGCAAGGAGATCAGATCTCCGTGGTGATCAATGGAAAGTGGAAGGCGCTGCAGATCACGGGCGTTGCGATCTCACCGGAGTACATCATCGAAGTGTCTCCGGGTTCCATCATGATCGACAACAAGCGATACGGCGTGATGTGGATGGGACGTGAAGCTCTGAGTGCCGCGTACGACATGAAGGGAGCGTTCAACAGTGCTGTGTTCTCACTCTATCCGGGTGCTTCCGTCAACACCGTTCGCGAAAAGATCGATGTGATCCTTAAACAGTATGGATCGATGGGGGCCATCGGAAGGGTCGACCAGCTCTCGCATCGACTGATCAGCGATGAGATCCGACAGAACGAAGTGTCGGCGCTCTACATTCCCGTCATCTTCTTCAGTGTTGCGGTGTTCCTCCTGAACATCGCCCTCGTTCGTCTTGTCAGCACGCAACGGATGTATGTGGCCATTCTGAAAGCGTTCGGCTACTCGAACGTGAGCATTGCTCTGCATTACATTGGATTCGCCGTGGTGGCGGTGCTCGGAGGAACCGTGCTTGGTATGATCTTGGGCTACTACTTCGGCGTCCAGATGACGGAACTCTACACTCGATTCTATCGATTCCCGATCCTTCGTTTCACGATGCCCGAAGACGTGTTGGTACTGAGCGTGGTCGTGAGTCTGATCGCCGCCGTGTTCGGAGCAAGCAGCGCGGTGCGAAGTGCCGTCCAGTTGCCACCGGCAGAGGCAATGCGGCCCGAATCGCCAAAGGCATTCAAGAGCGGCATCTTGGATCGGTTCGCCTTTATGCGATCCGTATCACCGATCACGCACATGATCATACGCAACATTGAGCGTCGACCCGTGAAGAGCTCCATCAGTGTTGTGATGATCGCGCTCGCCACGGCCATCTTGATCGTTGGAAGATTCATGTTCGACGCCATCGATGGCGTCATCGATACACAGTTCAACAGAGCACAGCGCGATGATGCGGCCCTCACGTTCCGTCAGCCACTTTCGAGCCCTGCCGCCTTTGACCTTCTCCGACTTCCCGGCGTGATGCGGGTGGAGTGTTTTCGCATGGTGGGCGTGGATCTGCGGAACGGACAGTATGTGAAGCGCGGAGCGATCACCGGGTTGCCACAGGATCGCGATCTGCGGCGCGTGGTGGATGGGCTGAACCGCAGTGTCGATATTCCTGCTCATGGACTGTTGCTCACGTCCTTCCTTGCCCGTCAGCTGCATGCACGAGTTGGCGATTCGATCGATGTTGGTCTGCTGGAGCAGGACCGACGCACGGTACGACTACCGATCACGGCCGTGGTCGACGAGATCATGGGTGTGCAGGTTTACATGCGCAACGAAGAGCTCTGGAAGCTCGTGCGTGAAGATGGCACCATCTCCGGGGCATATCTGCAGGTGGATCACACGAAGTTGGACGACTTTTATGCGCGTGTGAAGCAGACGCCGGCCATTGCCGGTGTGATGGTGCGTGAAACGGCCCTGCGGAGCTTCAATGAGACCTACTCCGAGAACATGTGGATCTCGACCACGGCCATTGTCTTCTTCGCCGTGGTGATCGCCTTTGGCGTGGTCTATAACAGCGCCCGCATTGCGCTGTCGGAGCGCGGCAATGAATTGGCGAGTCTGCGTGTGTTGGGCCTCACTCGTGGTGAGATCACCATCATCCTGCTCGGAGAGCAGGTGGCGTTGACCATGGCAGGGATCCCCGTTGGGGTGGCCATTGGCTATGCATTGTGTGCGTGGTTGCCAACGGCATTCGAGACCGACATTTTCCGCATTCCATTTTCCTTTACTCTGCGTAACGTTGGGCTTGCTGTGGTGGTGATCTTATCGGTGACGATCGTGACCGGATCGCTGATCCGTCGGCGATTGAACACGCTGGACCTTGTGGCAGTTTTGAAATCGAGAGAATAACGATGAAACTACGACGACCGAAACATCTTGGATGGATCGTAACGGGAGTGATCCTCCTTGCCATGATCATCTTCGCACTGCTCCCGAAGCCGATCCTTGTGGAACAGGGCACGACCACCAAACAAGTGTTGCGCCAGACCATCGATGCCGAGGGACGGATCCGTTACGTGGAGCACTACGTGATCAACATTCCGATCACCGGTACGGTGAGTCACGTTGCGAAAGAACCGGGCGATTCCGTGCAGATCGGAGAAGTGATCGCATGGTATACACCACCGGCCCTTGATGAACGCCAGCGTTCGCAAGCAACGTCGCGACTGGAAGCTGCG
>JBGAJM010000012.1:0-68809 GCA_044224925.1 Kapaibacterium sp. (SeqCode) | reverse complement strand
TGCGATCCATCTATCCTCTCTTTCTCGCCGCCTTCCTTTGGTCCTTCCAAGTTGTTGAATGCCAACAGTTTACGTGGCTGGATCGCGTACGGATGGGGTGGCAATCGGACCTCAACAATGGCCAGCAGGTGGTGCGGAATCCTCGCACCGGCACCTTGTTCTGTGTTGGGTGGCTCAATGGTACCGTGATGCGCTCCACAGACGATGGGCGGACCTGGCGTGGTACGTACACGTGGCTCACGAGTGTGACGCGGAAGAATGCAGGTGTGTACGTCCTTTCCAATGGCACGATCATCTACATCGGCCAGACCACCTACAACCTGCACCTCGCAGCCACGAGCACCGATGATGGGAGAACGTGGGGACGTCTTGTGAGCGATCCGGCCATGGTGAACGATACCTTTGGCTTCACTCCGATGTACGTTCCACCGGATGGCATCTACATCAACAACACGGGAGAACGATCGTTCGCTACGGTCGATGGCGGACGTACATGGAGGACGTTCCGCCAAGCCGTGTTGGACACGTCCATCGGGCTCTACGAACAGGTTGTGATCGCACCGAACATCGCTGCGATCCGCAACAAGCCAACGTGGTTGCGAATGGACTTGCGAACGGATACAGTATGGACGTCGACGTCGGTGCCGTATGCATGTCGGAAATGGGTCGAGTTATCGAATGGTGTGATCTTTGGACAGATGGGTTCACGCTATGTGTGGAGGGATCTACGTTCTGCAGACACTGCATGGCAAGTGATCTCCACCGTGTTCGATACAGACCACGACACCACATACACCGTCGCGCCCTGGGAGCTCCTACGTGCCAACGATAGCGTTGCCTACATCGCCGACAACAACGGGTTGATCTGCAAGTTCTCGTCAACGTCGCGAACACTTTCGTTGCTCCATCGTGTTCGGCGACGAGCAGACGAGTCTCTTTCAACGACGACCAAACCGCCACAGCAGGATTCGACGGCGTTTGTCCGCTATATCGTCTCATCGAATGGTGGTCGGGTTCGTGAGGAGATCTGGATCACGATCGCCAATACGACAGGACGTGTGCGAGAACAACGCACCAAAGGCTGGTCCACACACATGTCGAGCTACACCAATCCCTTGATCTATCCCGATGGGCCTCTGTCGTTCATCAAGGATTCTCTCGTGCTGTGCGTCGGACAATGGCCGAACCGACGGGAGTTCGTTCGAACCACCGACCTTGGTGTCACGTGGCAGTACATCGAAGACATGCTCATCGAGGACGTCGATCCCGCATATCTGTCGATCCTTTCGTCGAGCGTCCTACCAAGCGGCGAGCGCATGCTCCAAACAGTTGGCGACGTCCTTCTTCGAGCAACGCCGGACGGCTACATGGCCGTCACACAGTATGCAACAACGTGGGGTGGCAACGAGATCTTGATGTACTACGATCTTCAAGAGGCCAGTGTCCTCGTGAAGAAACGCATGCCGCAGATCGTCGTGGACAATGGATCGACGATCGTGAGCAGAAACTATCTCTTGCGCATCGATCCGAGTACTGGCGCCACTATCGACACTGTGTTACCGCGACGTGCATTGTTCATGCGACGCTTCAATTCCGAGATGTTGGCCGCCGGCGCAGACTCGTTGTGGATCTCGTTCAACAACATGAAGGAATGGGTCTATGTGCCGGCCGTGCCCGATGTTGCTCCCGGACGTCAACGACCGACGGTAAGCGATGTGGCTCGCGCCAATGATGGCACGCTGTATTGCGCCCTCCGCGGATACTATCGTCGCAACGCACAAGGTGAAGAGTCGGTGTATGCAGCAGGCGGCATGTCCATCAGCACCAACGATGGCAACACATGGTCCATGAGTGCCGGGTGGCCGGAGCGGTTCGACCACGTGACCACTGTAACGGTGCTGCAAAACGGAGATGTGTTGGCATGTGCGCAGGATGTTGTGTTCGACTCGCTGAAGAACAATGGGGCCACCACATATCTCACGGGCAATGAAATGCTCCACGCCGCGATCCTCCGTTCGACGGATCGCGGACGAACATGGAACATCGTCTACACGGACTATGCTGCGGGCATCGTCTATCCAACCTTCGATCCGGCCCTTGTCGAATTGCCGGATGGTCGCGTGATCGCCACCACGTTCAACGGCAATGTTCTCGAGTCACGCACGAATGGCCGCACGTGGAACACGCACGACATCCCCGAGCTTGGCACTGCTCTGGTGAACACCATCAACGTAGAGTCGGACCACTCGCTGATCTTCAACACCACGGCAGGTGTGGGCCGCTTCATCGTCCCCGCCACATCGGTCGCCGAAGAACGAACACCATCTACTGTGACGGCGCGCATCACACCGACGGGCACGCTCGTCATCAATGCCACCACAGACATCGATCACGTCACCCTTTCCACCGTCGATGGTCGCGCATTGCTCGAAACAACCACGGCAACATCATCGTGCACCACCGACGTATCTTCCCTTCCCACCGGCGTCTACATCGTGACCGTTACATGGCAAGGCGGCATGGTGGCACGGACATTGGTCATGCGACCATGAATCAGCAGACAGCCATCAGAATAAGTGTGACACTCTTTGTGGCATCACTCTTTTTTTCGGTCTTTCAATGTGAAAACACAGAATCTGCTTTCGGCCTAGAGGTGTTGATGGGGGGGATGGTGGGGAGTGTTACTGATGAATGTGGGCTGGTTCGCCAACGTGGCGTGGGCGATCAGCATTTTTCAAAAGATGAAAGGACGGAGCAAGCCGGCCTTTTTCTGGAGCCTGGGTGCCGCCGTTCTTTCGCTGGAAGGATTCGCAGTCACAGAATGGTGGTTCCACGAAGGATTCGGAACACCGGTCCGATCGCTTGGTCCCGGGTTCTACCTCTGGTTTGCCGCTATTGTTTTCCTGTTCATCGTGAATGGGCTCACGATCAGGAACCCTTCGGCATCTCCCAACCAATGACACATTTTTTGTTGTGAGTCTACTCTTGATGGGATCTCGGGGCGGTGGAAGGCTATCTCTCAACGTTCTGCCAGGTTCGATCTGCCGATACGTACGGATGCATCGACCCGTACGTTGTGGACCTCTCCTTTGAATCGGACACAAAAAACCCGCAGTAGCGTTGGCCACTGCGGGTTCTTGATGCTCCGAAGCGCGGACTTGAACCGCGGACCCTCTGATTAACAGTCAGATGCTCTAACCAGCTGAGCTACTTCGGAAACACTGGGCCACAAAGATAAGGGCGCAGACGGATTCCGCCAAATGCTTCTGTTGGACGTATTTTGGGACCATGATCCTGAATACCGAGGCCATCGTTCTCCACTCGCGAAAATACGGCGACACGTCGCGGATCGCCGTGCTCTACACCCGTTCCCACGGGAAGATGCACGTGCATGCCAAGGGCGCGCGGACGCCGAAAAGTCCGTTCGGGAGCGCCCTCGACCCGCTCCGCCAGTGCGCCGTTACGGTCTACCACAAGAAAATGCGCGAACTGCAGACGATCTCACAGGCCGAGGTCACCGTCCAGCGGCGTATGCTGCACGAGTCGTTCGACCACCTCACCCTTGGCCTTTCCCTGTGCGAGACCGTGGTGCGCACCCAGCGGGACGAAGAGCCCAACGAAGAGCTCTTCACGCTCCTGGTGGACTCCCTCAACGCCCTCGAGCAGGCCTCCCGTCCCGTGGCCATCGGAATGGTCTTCCGGCTCCACCTTGCCACCCTTATGGGCTTTGGCCTTCCCGACAGCGGTCCGTACGGCGCCGGCAACTCCCTGTACCTTTCGCTGGAGAATGGGATGATGACGGTGGCAGGGCTGCGAGGATATCAGATCTCTGCCTCTGCCTATGCCGTGATGCGAGAGCTCATGGAGGCATCGGCCTTCGATGCAGGGTCGTTCACCATTTCTGATGCCGATCGCGTCGAGATCGACGCCTTTCTCAGTGCCTACTACTCGCATCATCTGGAGCGACGGATCGTGACCACCACGTTCGACATGCTGCGCACCACACCCTAACTATATTCGTACATGCTCGGCAACATCGCCCTTACCCTCTTCTTTGTCTTTCTGAACGGATTCTTCGTCGCCGCCGAATTCGCCATTGTGAAAGTGCGGGCCTCTGCACTCGAACTCAAGGCGCGCGAGGGCAACATGTTGGCCGTTGTGGCCAGACACATGCTCACGCATCTCGACGCCTATCTCTCGGCCACGCAGCTCGGCATCACGCTTGCCTCGCTAGGTCTTGGTTGGATCGGAGAAAGCGTTGTGTCGGACATCATTCAGCAATTCGTCGTGTTCGTGGGTTGGGAACTGAGCGCTCCAACGTTGCACACGATCAGCCTCACCATTGCCTTCTCCATCATCACGGTCTTGCACATCGTGTTGGGCGAGCAAGCGCCGAAGACCTTGGCCATTCGACGCAGTGAAGCGGTGACCCTTGCCGTGGCCTTGCCGCTGCGCGCCTTCATGTTCGTGTTTCGTCCGATCATTCTGGCCCTCAACTGGATGTCGAACACCATCCTGCGCATGGCCGGCATTCAGCCTGCTCCGGAGCACGAGGTGCATAGTCCGGACGAGATACGGTATCTCATTCAACAGTCGACCGAGGGCGGCCTGGAGTCGACCGAGCGCGAGCTCATCGAGAACGTGTTCGAGTTCACCGAGACCACGGCCGGTCAGGTGATGATCCCCCGTTCCAACATCATCGGACTCGAGATCGGTATGTCGAGCAGCGAGATGCTGGACTACGTGATGGAAGAAGGATACAGTCGCCTTCCCGTCTACCGCGGCTCCATCGATACGATCGTTGGCATCGTCTATGCGAAGGACCTGCTCACGCTCATGCATCACCGAGATCTCATCATCATTCAGGACATCCTCCGTCCGGCCATCTTCGTGCAAGAGGACCTGATGCTGCAGCAATTGCTTCGCGACATGCAGCGACGCAAGGTGCACATGGTGATCGTGCTCGATGAGTTCGGCGGCACGGCAGGCCTCGTGACGTTCGAAGACATCATGGAAGAGATCGTCGGCAACATTCAGGATGAATACGACGACGAAAGCGAGATCCTCGCCACGCCCACTCAAGAAGAATTCGAACTCGCTGCCTCCGTCCATATCGGAGAGGCGAACGACGTCCTCCCCATCCCCCTTCCCGACGAAGGCGAGTATGAGACCATCGGCGGCCTCATCAACGCCCACTCCGGTCGCGTCCCCAAACAAGGCGACGTGGTCACCCTCGAACACTATGTGGTGACGATCCTCGAGAGTACACCGAGAAGGGTGGAGAAGGTGAGGATGAAGGTAAGAAAGTGACAAGTTGAGTTACGAGTTACGAGTGACAAGTGACGAGTTTAACCGACACTCGTGCACTTGTCGTTTCGCTACTTCGTACTTCTCTTTTACTTCTTTCTTACTTCTCTTTTACTTCTCTTTTCCTTCCCAATGCAACTTGTCACTCGTCACTTGTCACTCGTCACTCAACTCGTCACTCGTTACTTGTCACTTGTCACTCAACTCGTCACTCGTCACTTGTCACTTGTCACTCAACTCGTCACTCGTCACTTGTCACTCGTAACTCTCCTCGTAACTCTCTTCTTAGTTTCTTGCTCCACCATCCCCTCCCGCCTTTCCACCCTTCCATCCTACACGCCGCCACGCGAGATCACAACGATGCATGTGCCGTATCCGGTGCTGCTGCTGCATGGGCTCGGACAGAAGTCCGATGTGTGGAGTGGTGAGGCGACGAAGTATTTCTCGAAGGACCTTGGGTTGTCGAATGGCGGGACGTTGCGCGTACAGCATGGTGTGGTGCAGACGAATGCGGCGGGGAACCAAGATGGTGATTTCTATATCGTTTCGTTCTCGAACCCGTACGACTCCGTGGCCGCATGGGGCAAGGAGCTGGAGACCTGTGTGGACTTCGTTCTGAAGCAGACCGGTGCCGACCGCGTGATCTTGATCGGCTATAGCATGGGTGGACTTGCGGCGCGGCAGTATCTCACCGAACGATATACCGACCATCATGTGAAGCGACTGATCACCGTGGGCACGCCGCATCTTGGGTCGCCGTTCGCAAAGGTGTGGACGTGGAAGACGGACCTTGAGCAGTGCGCGGCATCTTCGAACGTGATCGTGAACACGCCCTGCAAGGCGGCATTGAGCGCTATTCAAGGCACCGAAGACGATGTTCCCTACAACGCCCCTGCCGTGCGCGACCTCCGACGTCCGGAAGATGGCGGCGTGTTTCTTACGCGGCTCGGCAAGCGTGCGCATCCGCTTGACCTGGAGTACGTGAGCGTGATCGGCACCATCGATATGTTCAACGGTGCATCGAAGCTCAGTGAAGGGTTCATTCAAGAGCTCTTGCGTAAGACGCTCGGTGTGTTCGGCGGAGGTGCGCCGGCGCTCTTCGAACCGGGCGATGGTGTGGTGAGCGCAAAGAGTCAAGACATCATGAACATCGAGTATTTCACGATCGATGCGAACCGTCGGAAAGCCGTGCGCACCGTGAACGTACCCACCGTTCACGTCGAGCATCTGAAGCGTAGCACCGAAGTCCAACGTGTTGCGTTGGAGGACCGACCGGATTTCAAGGGCGCAGAGATGGTGCGTATGGACAACGTGCCGACGTTGATCGTGGACTTCACGGACCACATTCCCACGCAATGTGATGTCCGCGTGATCGCACAAAGCACCGTCGGTGGCGCTGTGCGCACCGATACGCTCACGGCTGCACGCGGAACGGCGCGACTCGTGCGAACGAACGACGGCATCCTCTCTCGATTCGAAGTTCCGCTGCGCGATCCAAGTGCGATCTCTGCGTCAAGTACGGACATGCGGATCACCATCACGAACACATGGGGCAACGTTGCAACGGCAACGAAGCACTGGTGATCACAGATATCGCAACCATGTGATGTGCTTGTGCGATGTCTTGTACACGTCGTACCACCGACAGGCCGGATACAGAAGCAACACCACCGAGATCCAGAACACATACACCCATTCGATCTCGAATCCAAAGCCAATGGGCATGCCGCCGAACGTGGCGGTGGGATCGAGAGCGGACCATGCGGTGCCAACGGCGAGTGCTGTGATCCATGCAAGCGTGTGGATGAGATAGATGTGGGCGAGGTAGTAGAAGAAGGGCACGCGACCGAAGGTGATCATCATGCGCGACAATGGCGACGTCCACCGTTCCGCCGACGCAAGGATCAGCAGGCCCGGACCGATCGTCATGCACGTATACAACAGCGATGGCGGATACTTCGTGCAGTCGAGGAACGACATGATGGTGCGGATCTCTGTTGACTGCGACGACCAATGATGCATGTCGCCATAGCCGTTGATCAATCGCATCACCATGAAGACCGCAATGGCCGTCACGCCGATCTGACCGAGCAAGGCATGACGTGCTTGCGCCGTCACATTCGACCGGTACAGTGCGCCAAGCGAATACCCGACCAACATCACACCGAACCATGGAAGCACCGGATAGCCGATGGCGATCACGTGCACATCGTCGGGCTTGAACACATTCGACTCATGCAGCAACGACCAACCAACTTGCAACCACAGTGGCCACTCGGGCTGTGTGGTGATCCCATCGAGCGCATTATGTCCGACGATGATGGCAACACCGAGCACACACACCCATCGCACCGGAAGATGGACCACGGCGGCAAGGAGGATCATGCTCATGCCGATGGCCCAGATCACTTGGAACATCGTGAATGGCCAGGCAAAACTAAAGCTCCACCCGATGGACACGATGGTGACCTCGGCCACGATCAGCCACAGTCCTCGCTTCACAAGGAAGAGCGCGGCCGCGCCTTTCTTCGACGTACGATCCACAACAAGGAAGGCGGAAAGGCCGGAGAGGAGAACGAAGATCGGAGCGCAGAAATGCGTGATCCATCGCGTGAAGAAGATCAAGGGTGTGGTGGTGGCAAGGTCGAGTGGATCTTGACCCGAGATGGCGTTCACATTGAAGTAGTCGCGCGTATGGTCCAGGGCCATGATGACCATGACCAGACCCCGAAGTATATCGATGGATAGTATGCGACCCCGTTCCTGCATACGTCGAAGATACGAGGGAAAGACAAAGGGGACGCACAGTGAAGTACGTCCCCTTGTTGAGTCGGTGTGGTTGGTGGTGGCTTAGTCGCGACGTGGGCCGCGACCACGATCGCCGTGTCCGCCACGGTCGTCGCGACGTGGACCGCGATCACGGTCACCGTATCCGCCACGGTCGCCGTATCCGCCACGATCGCCTTGCGGACGCTCGCGACGTTCCTCTTCGACGTATCCTTCCGGAGGCGTCATCAGGGCCTTGCGGCTCAGGCGGAACTTTCCGTCAGGCTGGATCTCGATGAGCTTCACGTCGAGCACATCGCCCACCTTCAGGATCTCGGCCACTGTGGCAACGCGACGGTAGTCGAGCTGCGAGATGTGGAGCAGACCTTGCTTCTTGGGCAGGATCTCGACAAAGGCACCAAGACCTTCGCGGATCTCCTTGACCGTTCCGGTGTAGGTGGCACCGAGTTCAACCGGACGCGTAAGCGAACGGATACGCTCGATGGCCTTCTCGGCGCTCTCGCCATCCACGGCAGCAATGGTGATCGTCCCATCGTCGGCGATGTTGATCTCTGCGCCGGTGTCCTTGACGATACCACGAATGGTCTCGCCGCCGGAACCGATCACGAGACCGATCATTTCTGTTGGGATCTGAATGGTCGTGAGCTTCGGAGCATAGGCCGAGAGTTCCGTGCGATTCGTTGCCAGTGTTTCGTTCATGATGCCAAGGATGTGCAAGCGACCTTGACGTGCTTGCTCGAGAGCCGTACGCATGATGTCGACGCTCAGTCCTTCGATCTTGATGTCCATTTGGCAGGCTGTGATCCCGTCGACCGATCCTGTCACCTTGAAGTCCATGTCGCCAAGGAAGTCCTCGTCACCAAGGATATCGCTCAACACCGCCACGCGCTCGTTCTCATAGATCAAGCCCATGGCGATACCGGCGCAAGCCTTCTTCAGTGGAACACCGGCTTGCATGAGTGCAAGCGAACCGGCGCAGACCGTGGCCATGGACGACGAGCCGTTCGACTCGAGAATGTCCGAGACCACGCGGATCGTATACGGGAACTCTTCTTCATCCGGGATGAAGCATTCGAGGGCGCGCTCGGCAAGATCGCCGTGACCCACTTCACGACGGCTCGTGAATCCGAACCGTCCCGTTTCTCCGGTGGAGAATGGCGGGAAGTTATAGTGCAGCATGTAACGGCGCTCATACGTTGGCAAGAGTCCGTCGACCAATTGCATGTCGCGCTTCGTGCCCAACGTGACCGTTGTGAGCGACTGTGTTTCACCGCGTGTGAACAGTGCCGAACCGTGCGTGCGGGGGAGGACCTCCACTTCGCACGTGATCGGACGGATCTGCGTGGTGCTACGACCGTCGAGACGACGTCCTTCGTTCAAGATCATCTCGCGCATTTCATACGCTTCGATCTTCTTGAGCAGTCCGTCGACCGTTTTGTCGACCTTGATCGTGGCAAGTGCCTCGTTGGCAGCAACGATCGGTGTAACGGCGTCGATGGCCAGTTGACGTACTTCCTTGCGCAGGGCATTGCGTTGGTCCTTGGTGGACTCGACGCGAATGCTCGTGCGGATCTTGTCGACCACGGCGTTCTTGACGGCAGCAACGAACTCTTCCGGGAGTTCTGCCTTCACCAATTCACGCTTCGGCGGTGCGCCAACGAGTGCGGCCAACTCACGTTGGAGAGCATTCATTTCGCGGATCCAGTTGTGGGCGAATTCCATCCCCGCAACGAAGTCGGCCTCGCTGATCTCCAGCGACGAACCTTCTACCATCACGATGGATGTATCCGAACCGGCAACGAGGATCTCGAGGTCGGACTCGGCCAGCTCTGCATGCGACGGGTTCACGATGAACTCGCCATTCACGCGGCCAACACGCACTTCCGAGATCGGTCCGTTGAACGGAACATTGCTGAGCATCAGCGCAGCAGATGCACCCGTGGCGGCCAACACATCGGAATCGTTTTCCTTGTCGTACGAATACACGGTGGCGATGATCTGTGTGTCGCAGCGCCATTCCTTCGGGAACATCGGGCGGCATGGACGATCGATCAGGCGGGATGAGAGTACTTCTTTATCCGTTGGCTTTCCTTCGCGACGGAAGAAACCGCCTGGGATCTTTCCTGCAGAAGCATGCTTTTCGCGATACTCGCAGGTAAGCGGAAGGAAGTCGATATCGGGCTTGGGTTCAGCGGCGGCACATACCGTGACGAGAACCATGGTGTCGCCGTAGCGCACCATTACGGATGCGTCGGCGAGTTTGGCAAAGCGACCTGTTTCAATGGAGAGTTCTTTTCCATTGATGGTCTTGCGAACAACATGCATGGCATGTCCTTGAGACTGTGATGAATTCATTGGCATCATGCCACGATCCAACAGAAGGCCGTGCAGGTTGTGTTCATGGTTGTCACCCTGAGTACGCAGACGTTCCGGTCTGCGAACTCAGAGTGACACAACGCTGGGCATGATGCGCGATGCGCCTTCTGTGGTAGAATGAACAACGGCGCCATAGGGCGCCGTTGTTCGGGAACAGTTTACTTACGAAGACCCAGAGCTGCGAGGATGGCGCGGTAGCGATTCACATCGTTCTTGGCCAGGTACGACAGCAGGTTCTTCCGCTTGCTTACCAATTGGATCAGTCCGCGACGGCCGGCATGGTCCTTCTTGTGCATAGCGAAATGCGATGAGAGCGTGTTGATGTGCTCCGTGAGCAAGGCGATCTGAACTTCCGGAAGGCCCGTGTTCGTTGCCGCGCCACCGAACTGCTGAATGATCTCAGCTTTGCGTTGTTTGGAGATCATAAGAATCCCGAATTGATGATGTTGAGTTTGAGTTACGTGATCGATGCAATGAGTTCAAGACATTCCATGCGATCCTCGCGCAATTGCGAGAGGAACATGTCGATGCTTTCAAATCGTTGTTCGTGACGAATGAAGTTCATGAACTCTATCGTCACGGTTTGGTCGTACAACATTCCATCGAAGTCCAGATAGTGGACCTCGATCGTCGTCGTCCGTCCGTCTGTGAAGGTGGGGCGTCGGCCAATGTTGGCCATTCCCCACACCTGCGTACCCTGCAATGTGCTTCGTACCAAGTAGACACCATTGCCTGGTATCAACCGGTGCTCATCCGTTGGCTCGATGTTTGCCGTCGGAATTCCAAGTTTGGCGCCACGTCCGTCTCCGCGAACCACCGTCCCCGAGATCGAGTACGGTCTGCCGAGCATTCGATGTGCCGCGTCCACCTCGCCACCCTTCAACGCTTGCCGGATCTTCGTGCTGCTCACGGTGATGCCGTTGCAGTCCAATGGTCCGACGGTCTCGAGCTCGAATCCGAGCTGCGGTCCCAAGCGCTTCAGCAGCTCTTCATTGCCGCCACGATCTTTTCCGAACATGTGATCGTGACCAATGAAGAAATGCCGTGCGCCAATGCGGGCGATCAACTCTCGCACGAAGGTCTCTGCCTCTGTGGCAGCGAACTCCTTCGTGAACGTGACGATGACCGTGACATCCACACCTTGAGCGGCGAGCAGTGCACACCGTTCGTCGATCGTGGTGAGCAACTCCACCGGTTCCCGTCCCGCCTTCGCCAACACGATCTGCGGATGCGGATCGAAGGTGACCACCACCGTTCGCTCTCCGTGCGCGTCGGCAACGGAACGCATGCGATGCAGGATACCTTGATGTCCGCAGTGCACACCGTCGAACGTGCCGACCGTAATGGCCGTGCGTTCGTCGAACGTTACTGCGTCGTTGTCGCGAATGATCGTCATACCACCGCTACCACGTTGAGTGCGTTCACTGCCTCGCCAACCTGTTCAACGCGGACGGCATCGTCCACGGAATAGGCGCCAATGCGTGTTCGACGTAGTGCGTACGCATAGCCGCCGCAACCAAGCAAGGCACCAAGATCTCGCGCGATGGAACGGATGTACGTTCCTTTCGAGCAGTGCACGGTGCACGTCACGTAGGGAAGATCCACAACAACATCGGTGATGCTATGGATCGTGACCACGCGGGGCTTCGGCGTGAAGGCCTCGCCATTGCGGGCAAGGTCGTACTGACGTCGGCCACCATGTCGAACCGCGGCGAACGCAGGCGGAACCTGTTGAATGGTCCCGACAAAAGTTCGGAGGGCGGCAAGGATGGTGTCCGTGTCGACGTCGACGGAAGGTGTCACCACCACTTCGTCGCTGCCGCGGTCGTCCGTGGCCGTTGTCGCACCGAGCTTGATCGTCACGTCGTACGCTTTCTCGGCGTCCTGAAACGACTCGATGCTCTTCGTGGCCTTTCCGAAACACAGGATCAACAGGCCGGTGGCCAGTGGATCGAGCGTGCCGGCATGACCGACCTTCTTGATCTTCGTGCGACCGCGAAGCTTGGCAACGCAGTCGAACGACGTCCAATTCTCTTCTTTGTCAATGAGCGCAACGGCACCGTTGGTGCGAGCTTCTTCCAACCACGTTGCCATGTCGCCGATCGTTCGGGTTGACAGAACGACGTGATCACTCATGATCATCTCCGGGAACAGACCCCTCTTCAGCAGGAAGTTCGTCAGCCGGCTTCACGCGATCGATGAGTTCATGGATGCGTTGTGCGCGATCCAGCGAATCATCCACGTAGAAGCGCAACTGCGGTGTGTATCGCAGATTCAACGTGCGGGCGATGTGCGAGCGCACACGGCCTGCCTCGTGCTCTTCGATGTACGACACCACTTCGGTAGGCGTTACCTTTCCTCCGAACACGCTGATATAGACCCGCGCGAGTTGAAGGTCCGGCGACATCCGCACTTCCGTGACGGTGATGAAGCCTGCCGAAAGATCATCGGCGATGGTTTTCAAAGGACTCGCCAGCGCTTTTGTGATCTCGCCGGCGACCCGTTCTGTTCGTATTGACACGTGTTCCTCCCGATAGCAATGCTATCAGGTGAGTTTGCGTTTGATCTCGACGGTCTTGTACGATTCGATGATGTCGCCAACTTCAAGGTCGTTGAAGCCGTTCACACCAATACCGCACTCGTAACCGGTGTCCACCTCGCGCACGTCGTCCTTGACGCGCTTGAGGGACGCGAGTGTTCCCTTATAGATCTCGAAGCCATCGCGAAGGAGGCGCACCTTATCGTTCCGTGTGATCTTACCGTTGGTGACATAGCAACCTGCAATGGTACCAAGCTTGCTGATCTTGAAGATGGCGCGTACTTCCACTGTTGCCGTGATCTCTTCCTTGAGATCCGGCGAGAGCAGTCCTTCGAGGGCGGCTTGAACTTCGTTGATACAGTCGTAGATGATCGAATACAGTCGGAGTTCGACCGATTCGGCCTCGGCGATCTTGCGTGCTTGTGTGGACACGTTCACCTGGAAGCCGACCACGATGGCGTCGGATGCCGATGCCAACATGATGTCGCTCTCGGTGATCGGACCAACGGCTGCATACAGGATGCGAACCTTGACCTCTGCCGTGGAGAGCTTTTGCAGCGAGTCGGACAGTGCTTCCACTGAACCGCTCACGTCGCCCTTGACCACGAGACGCAATTCCTTCACGCCGCCAACAGAGATCTGTGCCGAGATATCGTCCAGTGTAACGTGACGCATTCCCTTGAGGAGCTGTTCCCGACGGAGCTGCTGACGCTTCGTTGCGACTTCGCGCGCTTCCGAATCGGTGTCCATCTGCACGAGAATATCGCCGGAGTATGGCAGACCATCGAAGCCGGTCACCTGACATGGCATCGACGGACCCGCAGTTTCCATGCGGTTTCCGCGCTCATCGGTCATGGCACGCACACGTCCGGCGAACTGACCGCAGACGAAGATGTCGCCTACCTTGAGCGTTCCCTTTTGGACGATGACGGTGACCACGTTTCCGCGACCCTTGTCGACGTGCGCTTCGATCACCGTACCGCGTGCATTGCGATCCGGATCGGCCTTGAGTTCGAGAATGTCGGCTTCGAGAAGGATCTTCTCCAGAAGCGTGTCGACATTCAATCCTGTTTTGGCCGACAGTTCGATGCACTGCGTTTTACCGCCCCACTCTTCGATGAGCACGCCGTGCGTCGAGAGTTCTTGCTTGATGCGATCCGGATTTGCATCCGGCTTATCGATCTTGTTGATGGCCACGACCATCGGCACGTTCGCCGCCTGTGCGTGCGAGATGGCCTCGATCGTCTGCGGCATGACGCTATCGTCGGCAGCCACCACGAGCACCACGATATCCGTGACCTGTGCACCGCGAGCACGCATGGCCGTGAAGGCCTCGTGACCCGGCGTATCCAGGAACGTGATACTGCGCTTGTCGGGCAGCTCAACACGATAGGCACCGATGTGCTGCGTGATCCCACCGGCTTCGCCGGCGACCACACTGGCCTTGCGGATGTAGTCCAGCAGCGATGTCTTTCCGTGATCGACGTGACCCATGATGGTCACGATCGGCGGACGATGCTGCATCGACTCTTCTGAATCTTCATCCTCGTCCACGTCCTGCACGGCCACGTCGTCCATGAATTCCACTTGGTATCCATAGTCGCCCGCGATCAGTGTGATCGTGTCCTTGTCCAGTCGCTGATTGATCGACACCATCAGACCGAGACCCATACACTTGAGAATGATCTCGGGTGCGGTCACGTTCATCAGGTTGGCGAGGTCCGCCGTTGTCACGAATTCGGACAACTTCAGGATCGTCGACTCGCGCGCCATCTCTTCTTGTCGGATGGCCTCCTTCCCTTCACGGATCTCACGGCGCAGGCGCTGCATCTTCTTCTTCGAGCCGCCGCCGGATTCTTCCATGCCGGAAAGTGTCGCACGAATGGCGCGTGTCACGTCGGAGTCGGAGAACTGCTCCTTCATCCCCTTCGTGTTCTTGCGCTTCTTATCGTCCTTCTTCTTTGCTGTTGAGGTTGCCGGCTTCTTCGGAGGACCGAAGCGCGACGTCGATGTACCGCCACCGGTCGACGATCCGCCACCTGGACGGTTCAGTCCGCCGGCCGACGATCCTGCGATCGCATCGCCGATCGTGGCACGTCCACCACCGCCACGTTGTGGGCGGTCACCGCCACCACCGCTGCGTTGCTGCGGCTGTTGGGAGCGGGGAGGTGGTTTTGGTGTGAGGTCGATCTTGCCCAATACCGTCAGACCCTTGAGCTTCACGCCCGAGCCCGGCTCGTACTGGACTTCGATCACACCCTTGCGTTTCTTCTTTTGCTTGGGTCCTTCTTCGGTCTCCGCCGCATCGGCTGCAGGAGCGGTCGCGTCGGCCGTGCCTTCCGGAGCCGCGGCCGTGGCCGTTGCTTCGGGATCGGCCGCCGGAGCAGCCGCAACGGGCGCTTCGGGAACGACGACCTCTGCTACCGGTGCGACCGGTTCTTCCACCACGGCAGCGACCGGGGTCGGTGCGGGTGCGGGAGGGGCAGAAGGAGGCGGGGCGACAGGAGGAACCTCGGCCGCCTTCGGCTTCTTGGGTCCACCCAGGTCGATCACCGTTCCAACGGCCGGACCTGGTCGCTCCGGCTCTGCCGGAGCAGGTGCCGGTGGCTCTTCGGTTGCCTTCACGGGTTCGGCTGCGATCGGCGCGGGGGCCACATCGGGCACCACGTCGGCAGGAGGCGCAACCGTCGGAGCCACCACCTCTGCGTCTGCCGTGACCGGCTTCGCTGGGGCGGGAGCTTCTGGTGCTGCCTGTTCTGGGATCACGCCTTCATGTGTCTCTTCGAAGGACTCGATGGACACACTGTTCCCTTGCTCATGCAAGGTCTTGCGGAGGCCTCGTTGGCGCTCTACTTTCTCGCGCTGCTTTTCGGCATGCTTGAGTTCTTTGGAGAACTTCTCGGTCACAAGGTGGACCATCTCGTCCGTTAGGACGGACGTAGCCTTGTTCTCGACCTTGAAGCCTTTCGAAACAAGGAATTCAACGATGGCATCACGACCAATGTTGATCGTGCTCGCGACCTTGAAAAGTTTTGTTCCTGTAGAAGCTGACATAATTCCTGAGGCTGTTGATCATTCTTCCGACGTCATCGGTTCCTCGTCTCCGGGAACCACTTCTTCTTCCATGCCACCTTCCGCTTCGCCTTCGTCGGCGGCGAACACTTCAGGTGTGTCTTCGGCATAGCTTTCTTCCAGACCGATGTCTTCGCTCTCCGTTTCGGGCTCCCATGCTTCGAGGGCTGCCACGTAACGGTTGTCTTCGGGCTCGTCGAATTCATCGAGGATGATGCGACGGACCTCTGCGATCTTCTGCTTGCTGATGCCCGGAAGGCGCAGCAAGACATCGGGGCCTGCTTCAAGGAATTCGCGGGCCGTGTCGATACCACTGGCGATCAAGAGATCGTAGAGGGCGCGACCAAGCTCATCACGGAATTCGATGAGTTCAATGTCTTCGGCACCTTCCTTCACCAGCGACAAGGAGTAGCCGGTGAGCTTCGATGCGAGACGTACATTCTGTCCGTTCTTGCCAATGGCAAGCGATACTTGATCATCCGGCACGATCACCGTTGCCTGCCGTGTTTCCGGCGCAATGGTGATGTCGCGCACCTTCGATGGCGACAGTGCACGTGCGATGAAGAGTCTCGGATCTTCGGTGTACTCGATGATATCGATGTTCTCGTTGTTCAGTTCACGCACGATGGCATGAATGCGAATACCCTTCATTCCAACGCAGGCGCCAACCGGGTCGACGCGTTCGTCGAACGACGTCACGGCCACCTTTGCGCGCTCACCGGGCTCACGTGCAATGGCACGGAGTTCGATGATGCCGTCGTAGATCTCGGGGATCTCTTGTTCGAACAAGCGGGCCAAATACGTATCGTCCGAGCGCGACAGGATGATGTCCGGCAATCCGGTGGCACCACCCGTGCGACGTACTTCCTTGATGATGGCCTTCACTTGCTGATTCTTCTTCAAGCGTTCGTTCGGGATCTGCTCTTCGCGCGGCAAACGCATCTCGATCTTGTTGTGCATCACGAGGATGTTGTTCGGACGCACTTGATAGATCTCGCCAATGATCACTTCGCCAACACGCTTCGCATACTCGTCGTAGATGTTGTCCTTCTCCACGTCGCGAATACGCTGATTGAGCGTTTGAATGGCCTGAGCGATCAGACGGCGACCGAAACTGTCGGCAATGTTCTCGAGCGTGATCTCTTCCAGATACTCTTCGCCGATCTCGATCGGTTCGCCCGTAATGGCGATCACGTCTTCGAGAGAGATCTGCGTTTCCGCGTTCTCGACCTCTTCGACCACTTCCCGCATCAGGTAGATCTCGATGTCGCCCTTCTCCATGTTCACGATGATGTCGAAGTTGGCTTCAAGGCCATACTTCTTCTTCACCATCAACGAGAGGGTCTCTTCGACGATCCCTTGCAGGAGGTCGCGATCGATAGCTTTCTCACGGGCCATCTCATTGAAGGCCTCGATGATCAGCTTCTTATTGTCGACTTTCGGCTTGACTTTTCTGCGTGCCATAACGATCAGTCGTTGATTACCATTTCAGGATTACTCTTGCTTCTTTGACGTCGGCAGCCGGTATCACAACCAGCTCCACGACCTTCTTCTTCGTTGTTGGGGGCTGCACCGAGAGGCCTTCGTCGGCCACATCCGTGAGCTTGCCTTC
Organism: Kapaibacterium sp. (SeqCode); assembly: GCA_044224925.1. GTDB lineage: Bacteria > Bacteroidota > Ignavibacteria > Kapaibacteriales > Kapaibacteriaceae > Kapaibacterium. The sequence goes on along the minus strand of JBGAJM010000012.1, from coordinate 51,116 downwards.
TACTGCCGTTCCGTCCGCTCGGATCACGCGAACCGTGCGCCCAATGCTCTTCGTAAGTTGCCAGAGGAACTTCACGGGAGCGTCGGCACCGGGTGAAGACACATCGACCGCCCGTAGGCGGCCGTACCATTCATCGTTTTCCAAGCGTTCGTCGAGGCCCGTGGTGACGCCTCTGCATTCTTCGTGCGTCACACCGTTGGGTGCATCAATGAACAGGTCCAGGATCAACTGGTCTCGCTGCCCTCTGATCTGCACATCGATGGACGTAACTCCATTTGCTGCACAGACTTCGTCTATGGTTGCACGTACGTGCTCCGGCAATGGATTCGTCAACGAAGTCACCAACGGCTAGGTATCAACAAAAAATGGGCAATCCGCCCATCCTCCTTACCAGCCACGAATATAGGAAGAAATCCACATAGGTGAAACCGTTTTCGTAGTTTCGCTGTTCAGGCGGACAACACCATTCAACCCTTACGGATAGCGGCCATGGCCTTCCAACACCCAGACTATTTGAACATCGATGAACTTCTGACCGACGAGGAAAAACTGGTCCGTCAAGCGGTTGGCGACTTTGTCGACAATGAAGTGCTCCCGATTATCGAGCATCACGCTCGCCAAGGGTCGTTTCCGATGCATTTGGTCGAAAAAATGGCCGAAATGGGCGTTTTTGGGGTCACTTTGCCCACGGAATACGGTGGAGCCGGCCTGAACAACATCTGCTATGGCCTTGCCATGCAAGAGCTCGAGCGCGGCGATTCGGGCGTTCGCTCCTTCGCCTCCGTCCAAAGCTCGCTCGTGATGTATCCGATCTACACGTACGGCTCCGAAGAGCAACGTCGCAAGTGGCTTCCCCGTCTGGCCGCCGGGAAGGCCATCGGCTGCTTCGGTCTTACAGAGCCCGACGCCGGATCGAACCCCGCCGGCATGGTCACCAATGCCAAGAAGATCGACGGTGGATTCCTGCTGAACGGCGCCAAGATGTGGATCACCAACGGCACCTTGGCCGATGTGGCCGTCGTCTGGGCCAAGCTCGACGGCGTGGTCCGCGGCTTCCTGGTCGAAAAGGGCATGAAGGGCTTCACGGCCCCCGAAATGAAGGGCAAACACTCCCTCCGCGCCTCGGTCACCTCCGAATTGGTCTTCCAGGACGTGGAGATCCCCGAAGCGAACATCCTTCCCGGGGTGGAAGGGTTGAAGGGACCTTTGGGCTGTCTTACCCAAGCCCGTTACGGCATCTCCTGGGGCGTGATCGGCTCGGCCATGGCCTGCTACGATTCGTCCCTCAACTATGCCAAGAGCCGCATCCAGTTCGGCAAGCCGATCGCCGGCTTCCAGCTCACACAAGAGAAGCTGGTCTACATGATCAACGAGATCACCAAGGCACAGCTCCTCTGCTGGCGCCTCGGCAAGATCAAGGACTCCGGCAACATCCGCCCACAACAGGTGTCGATGGCCAAACGCAACAACGTCGAAATGGCCCTCAACATCGCCCGCATCGCTCGCGAGATCCACGGTGCCAACGGCATCCTGGATGAATATCCCGTGATGCGCCACGCCGCCAATCTCGAATCCGTGAAGACCTACGAAGGCACGCACGAAATGCACACGCTGATCATCGGACAGGATATCACGGGGATCCAGGCGTTCAGCTGAGGACACGTTGTGGGACACTAGCGTGGGACACTGCGTGGGACACTGCGTGGGACACTGCGTGGGACACTAGCGTGGGACACTAGCGTGGGACACTAGCGTGGGACACTAGCGTGGGACACTAGCGTGGGACACTGCGTGGGACACTGCGTGGGACACTGCGTGGGACACTTCGTGGGACACTTCGTGGGATTCTGTATTCTTGATCCTGTATTCTCTTCCGATTTCTTCGCCTATGCTCTTCCCCGAATACTACGCCCGCTACGTCAGCCACGTTCGTGGTGATGTGTTCGACATGCTGCAACAGCAAGTGGATGAATGCGCCACCTACCTCACACTGACGGAAGAAGTGGCCATGCACCGCTATGCGCCGGGCAAGTGGAGTGTGAAGGAGTTGCTTGGGCATCTGTGCGACACGGAGCGTGTGTTCGCCTATCGTGCCCTGATGTTCGCACGCGGAAGTACGGATCCGATCCCGGGCTTTGAAGAGGATGACTTCGTCAAGGCGGCAGGGTTCGATCGTCGCACGGTGTACGACATCGTTTCCGAGCTGCACAGTGTGCGTGCTTCCAACCTTGCATTGTTCCAGTCGTTCACCGATGCCGACATGCTCAAGACCGGCATTGCGAATGGACAGGCCATTTCTGTGAATGCCATCGTGTACATCGTGGCCGGACATGCCTTCCACCATGCCACCATTCTCCATGAGCGCTACCTTGTTTGAAACGGTGAGAACACTCGGACCGATTTTGCTGTAATTTCGAACGCCCTGCTCAGCGGGGCGTTGTTGTTTCAGAACGCAAGGGTCCTTCATGGACGCCGAACAGACCGAGGGCAAGAGCGCAAAGTCGCGCCTGCTTGCCCTCACCATTGGCGCTATTGGCGTCGTTTATGGCGACATCGGAACGTCGCCCCTGTACTCGCTCAAAGAGTGCTTCTCTGAACACTACAATCTTCATGCTCAAGAGTCCGAGGTCTTCGGCATCCTGTCGTTGATCTTCTGGTCGCTCACGATCGTGATCTGCGTGAAGTACCTTGCCTTGATCATGCGCTTCGACAACAAAGGCGAAGGCGGCATCCTTGCGTTGATGGAGTTGGTAAGCAAGCGAACGAACGGCTTTGCTCGCATGACGTTCATTTTTGCTGTTGGCATTTTTGGTGCAGCGTTGTTGTATGGCGACGGGATCATCACCCCTGCGATCTCCGTGTTGTCTGCCGTCGAAGGTTTGAAAGTAGCAGCGCCTTCACTTGCGTCGGTGGTGTTGCCGATCACACTGACCATTCTGTTCGGACTGTTCTTCATTCAGAAGTACGGCACCGGTGGCGTGGGCCGCATCTTCGGTCCGTTCATGACGTTCTGGTTCATCCTCATTGCCGTGCTCGGTCTGATCAGTCTTGTCCAAACACCGCACGTGCTGATGGCCGTGAATCCATGGTATGCTGTGCAGTTCTTCATGCATCACGACATCCGCGCCTTCCTTGTGCTTGGCTCGGTCTTCCTTGTGATGACGGGTGGCGAGACGGTCTATGCCGACATGGGACACTTCGGAAAGAAACCCATCCGTCGCGGTTGGTTCATCCTCGTCTTTCCGGCACTGGTCCTGAACTACTTCGGCCAAGGCGCTCTTCTTCTTCGCGAAGGATCGAACAAGGCCGTCGTTGCCGATCCGTTCTTCCACATGGTACCAACGTGGGGCGTCATTCCCCTTGTGATCGTGGCGGCCTTTGCCACGGTCGTGGCTTCGCAGGCTGTGATCAGCGGCGCCTTCTCGCTCACGTGGCAGGCACTGCAGCTCGGCTACCTGCCGCGATTGAAAGTGATGCACACCAGTCACGAAGAGCGCGGACAGATCTATCTGCCCACCGTGAATTGGGTCTTGTTCCTGTCGACGGTGTTGCTCGTTGTCGTCTTCCAGACCTCGGGCGCACTCGCTGCCGCCTACGGTATCGCCGTCACCACGACCATGGTGATCACCACGATGCTCGCCTACTTCGCCATGCGTCGACTCTTCGGGTGGAGCCGCACTGTCGCAGCGTCGATCGCAAGTGTCTTGTTGGTGATCGACGGATCGTTCTTCATCGCCAACGTCTTCAAGTTCAAGGATGGCGGCTATGTTCCCGTGATGATGGCCGCAGCAACGTACCTCGTGATGGTCACGTGGCATCGTGGACGTGGTATTCTTCGTGATGCCATTCACAAACGCAATCAGTCGGTGGATCAGATCCTCAAGGACGAGATCGACATGTACTGCATCGTCCCCGGCACGGCGCTGTATATGACGGGCTACCAAGACGTCGCACCACCGGCGCTGATCTCCAACCTTCGCTACAATCGAAGTCGACACGAGACCATGATCCTCCTCACGGTAAGCGTGAAGACGGTCTCGCACATCGAACACGAACATCGCTTCGAAGTGGTGCCTATGGAGAAGGGCTTCTACAAGGTCATTCTTAGCTACGGCTTCATGGACCAGCTCAACCTCCTCGACGACCTGATGTATCTCCCCGAGTTCGACGTCCCCGTCGACATCACCGACGCCGTCTTCGTCCTCGGCAACGAATCGCTCTCCATCAAGCAGGAAGGCGGCATGGTCCGATGGCGCAAGGAGATCTTCGCCTTCATGCACCGCAACTCGCGCACACCGGTGAAGTACTTCGGCATTCCGGTCAAGCGGGCGCTGGAGGTGGGGTCGCATATAGAGATCTAACTTCGTGCGACACGAGAGTGCGACACGATGTGCGACACGAGAGTGCGACACAAGAGTGCGACACGAGAGTGCGACACGGAGTGCGACACGAGAGTGCGACACGAGAGTGCGACACGAGAGTGCGACACGAGAGTGCGATCATGTATTACACGATTCAAGAATTGGATCCTGTATTCTTGATTATGTATTCCTCTTCCGATTCCTCTCTTCCTTTCTCTCTCCACGCCCTTCGCTCTTCCACCTTCCGGCGGTAGGGCCCGATATACTCCGGGTCCTTCACGAGGATCGCATGCATGAATTCGATCAGCGAGATCGAGAGCCGTGTGAGTTGCGTTTCGAGTTCCTTGCCAGCCTCTTCATCAAGGATCCTCCGTTGTACGCAGCGCCGAACGCCATTCTTGGTCTCCTGAATGGAGCCCTCGGCATACCACAGCAACTGAAGACGCTCACCGGTTCGAACGCGAGCGTATCCTTCGCTGATGTTGTTCGTGATCGAATCGGCCGATCGAAGGATCTGCTTCCCCAAGGTCTGCTGATGCAGGTATGTCCACGAAAGCACCTGCGTCGTCACCCGTGAATTGATGTGCTGCGCAAGAAGGAAGATGCGCAGATTGTGCAATGCCATGGTCCAACTCCGTTGTGTGACAGAAGGGACCTGGAAGGCGGAGAATGTGACGAAGGGAGGAGGGAGCGGGGAAGAAATCAGAAGAGGAATACAGGATCAAGAATACAGGATCACGCAAGTGTCGCACAAAGTGTCGCACTCTCGTGTCGCACTCCGTGTCGCACTCTCGTGTCGCACTCTCGTGTCGCACTCTTGTGTCGCACTCTTGTGTCCCACGCAGTGCTCTTAAAACAGCACCCCTGCACTAATACTCACGCCCCCGTTGCTGAGCCAACTGTACTGACTTGCAGATGCGGGGGCGGAGCGGACGATGTACTTGACGTCGAAGAGAAGGCGGGTGTCGCCTAAGGGGAGGGAGAGACCTGCATTGAGTGTGGCGCCGCCACCCCACGATGTTGGGAAATCCTCCGATGCTGTCTTTGGCTCCGGCCATCCCGTCACGCCGCGGTAGTCGTCGGTTTGCGATGCAGAGATCGTGCGATCGAAGAAACCACCGAGTCCGATCATGAGCGCGCTGCCGCTTGAATCAAGTCGTGCGATGGGGAAATGCGCAGATGCTTCGAAGACCACGGCATTGGCAGAGATGGACGAGAGGACCTTCTCTGTTGAACTCGATCCACTTCCACCACCACCGGGTGTGACCACCGGTTTGAGGTTCGGTGCGGGTTGTTGGAAGTCCGCCTGTTCCGTGCGATACGTGAGCGCCGTTCGGATCTGGATGGTGCGCGATGTCTCGATCATCCATTGAAGTCCGATGTTCAATCGCTGTGGACCCGACGTGAACGTCACATCATCGGGCGCGTTCACGCCAATGGTGTAGGCGAACGTCGGACCCAAGAACCATGGAGCTGCGGCAACGACCGGAGCGGCCGACAAACAAGCCACGAGGATCGTGCAAGCAACGAAAGAAGAGAAGGCGGAAAGGAAGCGCGTCATGCAGTGAGGTCCGATCTTTATGTCGAGTTAAAATCCGAATTGATAGCCGAGTCCTGCCGAGATGCCGCGGTCGTAGAACTTCGATCCTGCGCCGGTGTTGTCAATGTTCGAGATCGCATAGTCGTAGCTCACACCGAACGTCAATGCACCAGGGCCCATCTTCCAATCAAAGCCAAGGCCGATCTTCGGTCCCCAGTTGAGTGCATTCACATTGTCGGATTTGATCTCTGTTTCCGAGGTCTGTGGACTTCCTCCACCGATCGTTGTCGTGACCTTTGACGTACCACTCAAGAACGACCCGAGGAAGACACCCCCATACAAACGTGGACGGAAGCCGCCGTCGCACATCTCCGTGAAGTACCACGCTGCGGTCACGTCAAAGCTCAAGTAGTTCCGCATTTCGCTATAGTCTGTTGAAGAGAACGGATTCGACGTGCTCTGCTTGGAGCCTCGTTGCTCGTAACGGAGGCCCAATTGCAAGTTCGAGGTCTCGCAGAGATAGTAGCGTGCGTCGAGTCCGGCAGAGATGCCCATTGCCGAAGACCATCCGTCTGATGACGGGTCTGTTGTGACGGAACCGTACGTGATGCCCGCGTATGGGCCGACGGAGAAGGAACCGGTGCTGAACATTGGTGGTGGTTCAACGGCAAGTGATACGCTTGCACAAACAGCGAACAATGTCAGTACTGTGATACTGCGTTTCATACGACTGCCCCTCGAAAGAATGCAACACAAACAAAAACGGTCGCCATGGACAACCATGGCGACCGCAATTTATCAGAAAGTTCCGAGGGTTGTTAGCTCTCCGGCACTTGGACCGTGATGGCCTGCTTTCCGTCGCGGGTCTTGACCACGAACATCACGCCATCACCGCCGGCCTTGTTGCTGAGAATGCGCTTGAGATCCGATGGGTTGTTCACGATCTGTCCGTCGGCCTTGAGGATGACGGCGCCCGACTGAAGTCCACGTCGTGCGACCACACCACGTGCGTCGACCTTTGTGACGAGCACACCTTGCTTCGTGTCGAGATCGCGCTTCACATCTTCGGTGAGCGGACTTGCCGTGAAACCAAGGTCCTTGAAGGTGACGGGGTCTGCAGAGCTTGACGGACGATCTCCGCTCTTGCCATCGTTCGATGCCTCTGCGAAGGCGCCATTGTCATCGAGCGACTTGAGTGTCACGGTCTTCGAGATCTCTTTGCGATCTCTCCAGATCTTCAACGTCACGCGATCGCCGGCACGATGCAGTACGATCTGATTCTGCAATTCATTCGACGTCTTCACCGGTGTTCCGTCAACATCAAGGATCACATCGCCCTCTTCAAGTCCGGCTGCGGCCGCCGCGCCACCCTTCACGACCTTGTTCACCATCACGCCGGCGACCCGTTGTAGACCAACGGTCTTGGCAGCGGTCTCGTCCACGGAGGTGATCTCGACGCCGATGTATCCGCGTTCGATCTTGCCATCGTCGATCAGGTCGAGCGCAACGCTCTTCACCATGTCGATGGGAATGGCAAAACCGTAGCCGGCGTTCACGCCACTGCGCGATGCGATGGCCGTGTTGATGCCGACAAGCGACCCTTCGAGATTGAAGAGACCACCGCCGGAATTTCCCGGGTTGATGGCCGCATCTGTTTGAATGAAGTTCTCAACGGAGAACCGATTGCGTGTGCCACGCATTTCGTCGGTGCCGATGATGCCGATACCTCTGCCTTCGGCGCTCACGATACCGGTGGTGACCGTTTGTTTGAGTCCGAGCGGCGCACCAACGGCGATCACCCATTCACCCACGCGCACGTTCCTGCGATCGGCCAGGTGTGCGGCTTGGAACTGTCCTTCGATCTTCAGCACGGCAAGGTCGGTGAGCGGATCGCGACCGACGAGTTTTGCCTTGTATTCCTTTTCATCGAAGGTGGTCACGGTGATGCCGTTCTCCTTCGCGTCTTCCACCACGTGATTGTTCGTGACCACATATCCGTCTGCGGTGATGATCACGCCACTGCCGCCCTGTTCACCCTCGCGTGGCTGCACGTCTTGATCTTCTTCCTGTCCGTCCGGACCGAAGAAGCGGAAGAAATCGCGCGGCATCACTTGTCCGCCCTTTTGCTCCGTCTTCACCGTGATGCTCACCACGTTCTTCTTCACAGCATCCGATGCAGAGACGAAGGCGTTGTTCAATGCCTTCACGTTCTCGGGCAGAACAATGGGAGGTGTTTTCGCACCAAGGTCACCGACGCCTTTTGCCAGCAGGGACTCGAGGGCATTGCTCCCGAAATTCGTCATCAACACCACACCAAAAGCGATACCGATCCCGATCAGAGTAAGGGCGGTAAGGATTGGACGCTTTGTCATAGCAAGGATCTCCTGAGTTAGTTACGAAGGGGTAGTAACGAACGAACCGATCACATCGTGTGCAGGAGAAGGCGCACTTTTCGACCGTAGACCTCCTCAAGCAGACCCTTCCGCCGTTCCGCCCCCCAGAGCTCGATATCGGGCAGTCCCATGGGAGAGGTCATGAAGATCTCGATGGATTGGTCGGTGTAGACGGCACGGACGGTGGTGACGAGTTGTTGCTGCCGTCGGTCCAGTCCCTCGCAGATGCGCAAGATGGCGGCCAGAACGCGCACCACCTGTTGTTCCGAGGCGCTCAGGGCGGTGAACCACTCGTGTTTCTTTTTGGGATAGCTCTTGCGATGGTAGCGGGCCACGGTGGCCACGATCTCGGCCTCGTCGTTCGTGAAGCCCGGCATGGGGCTGTTGCGAATGATGTAGTCGCTGTGCTTGTGATGCTGTTCGGCAGAGATGTGATAGCCAACGTCGTGCAGGAGTGCTGCGGCCTCCAGGAGCTCGCGCTCTCGGTCGGCGAATCGATGCAACGGCTGCAGATCGTCGAACAGTCGCAGACAGAGGTTCTTCACGTGCTCGGCATGCGGTCGGTGAACGCGGTAGAGATCACAGAGATGGTCGACGCTTTGATAGCGAAGGTGCGACAGATGATGATACTCGTCGATATCGCGCTGCTTCTGCACCGTATCGAAGACGGTGCCCTCGCGAAGCGCATAACCGCTCATCGTGAGCTCTTGAATGTTCAGACCGATGATGGCCTGCTCGAGGATCAGCGCACCGCCCATGATGATGTCAGCCCGCTTCTCATCAAGTCCGGGCAAGGCCTTGCGCTGCTCTAGCGTTCGCGCCTCCACCACGGTGGCGATCGTCTGCAGCAGATCGTTGCGCGAGATCGTCAGCGCATTCAGCGATTCCGGGATGCGCTTCCCTTGTCGTGCCAACGTCATCGTGGCAATGGCCATGGCCGTGCCCGACGAGCCGATGGCGTACTCGAATCCGTAGGCGATGAGACTTTGGAAGATCGGCGTCCAGTCTCCCTTGATGGCCCGTCGACACATCTCGATCTGATCGTCCGTGATCACGGCATCGGGGAAGAACCGCTTGGAAAGCCGGATGTGGCCGAGCTTGGCGGAGTGGACGTAGGCCACTTCTCCCTGATAGCCGATCACCGTTTCGGTGGAGCCTCCGCCGATGTCGATCACAAGGGCGCGCTTGGTAAGGATAGGAAGGGCATGAAGGGCGCCAAGGTAGATCAGTCGACCCTCTTCGGAGCCCGCCACCACTTCGATGTCGATGCCGCATTCACGACGCACGCGATCGATGAACTCGTCGCGGTTCAAGGCCTCGCGCGTGGCACTCGTGGCCACGGCCCGCACCTCGGCACCATGCTGTCGTGCCACGGTCACGAACCGCTTCAGCGTTTGCACGCCACGCGTGATGGCCTCGGGCGTCAGGCGCTTGATATCGCCGGCACTCGAGCCCAGACGTACCATCTCCTTGTCGCGACTGTGAATGCGCAACACTCCGCGCGTGCTCACCGAAGCGATCACCATGTGGAAGGAGTTCGTGCCAACGTCGATCGCCGCGATAAGAGAGGAACTTGCCATGGGGCGAAAATACACCCTTCGCAGGCCGTTTCCCCCTGCCTCGTATTTTACCGACATGCAACGCTACCTCATCATCTTCCTGCTCTTCGTGGTTGGCGTGATCTTCACCTTCAACTTCGTCCTCGGATTCGTCCGGCGGATGACGAACAGCAAAGACGAGCGCCGGCCATGACGCGATCGGAACCACGTCCAAATTCCCGGTTCATCTTCCTCGACGTAGCGCGCGGTCTGGCCGTCCTCTGGATGATCCAGGTGCATATCACGAATGTCTTCATCGATCCGGCGATCCATGTCAACACGTCGTTCGATGTTCTGAACGTGACCAATGGGTACGTTGCGCCAACATTCATCTTTCTTGCCGGTGCCGGATTTTGGATCGCGATGTCGAGGAAGATCAACGACTACCTTCATGGAGGTAGACCACTCTATCTGTACGTACGCCGACTGTTCTACATACTGTGGTGCGCCTTTACACTGCACATCCCCTTCTATTCTCTTGAGCGCACCTTGATGGCTTCGATGGATGAACTCCTTCCGGGCCTTCAGGTGGATGTGCTTCACACGATCGTCTACTCGACGTTCATTGGGTTGGCATTTGTGTTCATCGGCAGGAACATCAAGAACGTCACGCGCCTATCAGCGGCGGCAGCGCTCTTCGTCCTGTGTAGTTCGTGGTGGGTATGGACGGAGTTCCCATCATCCAGTCCGTTCCCGATGTTTCCGTGGAGTTTCTACTTCTTCGCCGGCGTTACGCTCACGAGTGTGTTCATGCGATCGACGAACAAGTCGATGATATCGAAGATCTGGATCGCCTCCGGACTCTTTGTGCCGGTGGTGCTGTTCACGTTGAAACTGTCGACCCTTCCCGCACCGTGGTCACTCGACATTTGGTGGAAGGCCACTCCAAGCATACTACTGTTCTGTTGCACGGCAACGCTCACGTTGCTCGGTATCCTGTATTTGAACGAAGACCGACTTCAACGGTCGCGCATTGGCAAGTTCTTGCAGGTTGTCGGACAAGAATCGCTCTTCATGTATGTCTCTCACTTGATCCTCGTCTATGGGAAGGCCGCACAGACCGCGCAACATATGATCGGTCTCCCTCCGCAAGGATATCTTGGGGTCGCCGTGATCTGGATGGTGATCACCATTCCCCTACTTGTGATCATGTGGTATTGGCACTCGATCAAGAAGGAGCGCCCTGAATTGGCGCAACGTTTCTATGCACTCCAGATCATTGTCATGACGGTCACCTACATTGTTGTTCCTGCAGACTTCCCTGGCTGGTGAATTCTTGATCCTTGATTCTTGATCGGGATTCTGTATTCTTGATCCTGTATTCTCTTCCGATTCTCCCCCATGCTCCATCTCCTCCTCACCGCCTCCCTCCTCCTTCCCGGCGATGCCTTCATTCGCTCGAAGGGCACAACGTGCTGGATCGAGAATCCCGAGGCGTTTCAAGTCACATCCGTGTGGTATAGTGGACAGGTTCGCAACGACACGGCGCATGGCAATGGCAAGGCCGTGTGGATGAGCGACATGGATACGGTGATGGTGTATACGGGTGCGTTCGATCGTGGACGGCATGTGACGGACTTCGATCTGTTGCGCTATCCGCCGCGCGGCACGCGGTTGGAACATGAGTCGATCGGTGTGATCTGGAGTCTCGACACGTTGCGGGCCCTCAAGCCCGTGCCGTTGCCGAAGAGTCTCGATGAACTCGATACGACGGCCGTGGTCGACGTAGCCGCAACGTATAACGAAGCCGACCTGCGAACGGCGTTGGAGGCTCTCACACCGGGTGCCGGTGGATCGCTCCATGGCACGGCCATCGTGGCCGTCGAGGTGTTCGCCAACGGGACCATCGGCCGCATCGATCACGTCTTGCGCGTCAACGCCGAGATCGATCGCATTGCCGAAGAAGCTGTCCATCGGATCCCCTTTACTCCGGGGAAGAAGGGCGGCGTGGCGGCGCGGAGTTGGGTGCGCGTGAAGATCGCCTTCAACTGATCGAAGACCATTTCAACAAACACAAAAGCCCGTCGCTCTTTCGAACGACGGGCTTTTTCGTGAACGGGATGGTCACCGCTGGACGGTCAAGGGGAGGGAGACAGTTCCGCGCGACGTGGTGAAGGTCACGAAGTACATCCCGTTTGCAAGTGTTGCAGTGTGCAGTTGGAATTCATACACACCTTCTTGTTGCGGCTGTGCCACCATGAACGTGTTGCGCTCGGAGCCGATGGCATTCACGACCGTGATGGTGATGGCATCATCCCCCGAGAGACGATAGCGGACAGTACAAACGTCAGCTGTTGGATTCGGATAGACCGAAGCAACAACTTGCTCAGTGACGTGCTCGTCCTGAACGCTTGTCGGATCCACGGGGGGTTGAGCCTTGTATTCTTTGTTAATCGGATCATACTCTGCCCAGATGGCATCCCAGCGCTCGCCGTTCGGTGCGAAGGCGCCGCGGTACGGTACTTGCTCGAAGAACGGATCGCCGATGGGTGCGAATGCCGTTCCATTCGTGAAGCTGGCTGTGTTCAGATACGGTGCGCCAAAGAGCGGAACGGGGTTGAAGGCATTGTCGTTCTCGACCCATGCATTGATGAGCATGGCGCCATTCGGATCTGCCTTATCGATGGTGTTCTCGAAGGCGCTCTTGGCGATCCACGACGCATCCATGCCGGCAGGTGGTGTACCACCGGCGAGATTGAGCCATGTGCCCTTGATGCCGAACCAGCTTGTATTGCGCGTGCTCATCGTGTCGGCATTGGCGGCCACCATCGTCGGTACACCGGCGATCTCCATACCGCGTGGCCAACCGGTGAACACGCTGTTGAACAGGTTGTGACGGGAGTTGCGGCGCACTTGAATGCCTGCACCGTAGAACTTGTTGTATTGATTTGCGCCGCTGCCCGACGTCCACGACGTGTCCTGGATCGGACCGACCAACGTCATGTTCGAGAAGATGCACGATGTATGCGGGTTGTTGAACGATGTGTTCGCATCGTTGTCGGATTCGAAGGCTTGCGAGGTCGACTGATCGGCCACCGTACGGAAGCGCTTGCCGAGACCGAACTGCACCTTACCGCTGAAGCCGTTGTCGGTATCGAAGTCATCATCGATGCCACCATAGGCGATCAGATACTTGGCATTCACCGTGCCACCGAACCACTCGAAGGAGTCGTCGTTCGCATGCGAAACCTGCACGTGATCGATCACCGTTCTGCGGCCAACGGCTGCAAGTGTGAGTCCGTTGATCTCGTTGTTCGGCGTCAACGCGATACCACCGAACTCGATACGCACATAGCGCAGCACACCGCTTGAATCGTCGTCATCCGTTCCACCGAACCAACCGTTCGGGGGTGCTGGATCGGCAATGCCACCTTCCATGGCGGCCTGGCCTCCGGGATGATTGGTGCGTGCGCGACCGCAGAAGACGATGCCGCCCCAGTCGCCGCGGGCACGCTGACCCGGTGCTGCACTCGACGTGAAGACGATCGGAAGATCGCGCGTTCCATTGGCCACGAGCTTGCCACCGCGATTCACGCAGATGGCGTTGTTCTGTCCGAGTGTATCACCAAGGATGACCGTTCCCTTTTCGATCTCGAGCACTCCCGTGCTGTCGATATAGACAAAGCCATCGATACCATAGATCTTCGTGTTCCACAGCTTGACGCGCGTGGAGATGTGTCCGCTGATAACAGAGTCAACACGCGATGGTGCTGCCGTGACAACGGCGAACGGCATATCGTTCACGTCGGTCTTCGTTGTGTCTTCCATGAGCGTCATGCGCACATAGCCCGTTTCGGTGACGTCGGACTGACGGAGGACAAAGGCGCCGGTGAACTGTCCACGGCGTGCACCGCTATCGAGCACGTTGCCAAGGTTCGACAAAGTGCGCCACGGACCGGTGGCCGACTTGCCGAACTCGAAGCGCCAGTGCTTGCGGTACGTGTTCGTGGTGTCCCAGTTCAGTGTGACGGACTGACCAACGCGAATGCTCTTGTTGTTCGTGCCCGGCTCGATGAGACGAACGGCCGGCTGCGGCAAATCGATGATGGAGAAGGCATTGTCGTTGATGTCGAAGTTCGACGGATCGTTCACATCGGAGATGCGAATGTAGCCGGTGGTCGTGTTGATGTTAGGAATAGAGAATCCACCAGGCAGCTTGCCGCGCGATGCGCCTGCATCCACAACATCGGAACCATTGGTCACGGTCGTCCATGGACCTGCTGCACCAGTTGCGAACTCGATCTTATAGTGTGTGCCGGGAGCGTTGGTCGTATCCCATGTGATGTCGACCGTTGTGCCCTTGACGAACTTCTCGCCTGCTGTTGCACCCGGAGAGAGCACCTTGATGAATGGCACGGCACGGTAGTCGGCATTGACAGGATCATACTCTGTCCAACCTTCATCCCAGCGCTCACCCGTTGCAGGGAATGCACCGCGATAGCTCACTTGCTCGAAGAACGGATCGTTGATCGGCACAAGTGCGAAGTTGGCATTTGTGAAGCTTGCAGAGTTCAGATATGGTGCCACGTTCTTCGGTGCAGGATTGAACGTGTTCGATGCTTCCACCCAAGGGTTTTCGAGGAAGGCATTGTTGGGATTGCTCTTGTCGACGGTGTTCACATACTGCACGCGCTCGAGCCACGTGGCATCCATTCCCGTTGGTGGCGTACCACTGGCAAGATTGAAGGTCGTACCCTTGATACCGAACCAGCTGTTGTGGCGGATATGCGTCGTGTCTGCCTGTGCGGCCACCATTGTTGGAACGCCGGACAGCTCCATACCACGTGGCCAACCAACGAAGACGCTGTTGAACACATTCAAACGAGAGTTGCGACGTACTTGCAAGCTTGAGCCAAAGAATCGATTGTATTGATTGGGTCCGCTGCCGGCCGTCCACGACGTGTCCTGGATCGGTCCGATCAACGTCATGTTCGAGAAGATGGCATGCGTGCGTGGATCGTTGAACGACGTGTTCGCATCGTTGTCCGATTCAAAGGCCTGTGATGTCGACTGATCGGCAATGGTGCGGAAGCGCTTGGCGACGCCGTACTGAACGAAGCCACTGAATCCGTTATCGGTATCGAAGTCGTCGTCGATCCCACCGTAGGAGACCAGGTACTTCGCATTCACCGTACCGCCAAACCATTCGAAGGAATCATCATTCGCATGCGACACTTGAACGTGATCGATGGTGGTGCCACGTCCCACAGCACAGAGCGTGAGTCCGTTGATCTCGTTGTTCGGCGTAAGGGCGATGCCACCGAACTCGATACGCACATACTGCAGCACACCGCTGTTGTCGTCGTCATTCGTTCCACCGAACCAGCCGTTGGGTGGTGCGGGATCGGCAATGCCACCTTCCATGGCGGCCTGCCCTCCGGGATGATTCGTGCGCGCATTTCCGCACAACACGATGCCACCCCAGTCTCCACGCGCACGCTGACCGGCAGGAGCTGCAGAGGTGAAGATGATCGGACGGTCCTTTGTGCCCTTCGCAATGAGCTTGCCACCACGATTGACACAAATGGCCGAGTTCTGTCCGACCGTATCGCCAACGATGATCGTACCCGGCTCGATCTCGAGCGTTCCGTTCACATAAAGGAATCCGTTCAGACCGTAGATCTTCGAATTGCGAAGTTTCACGGTTCCCGTCAACGTACCGGAGAGCACGGAGTCCACACGCACAGCCTCCGGTTGAATGATCGTGAAAGCCGCGTCGGTGACGTCGAACACCGTGTTGGAGTCGGCAATGAGTTCCATGCGGATGTAGCCATTCGTCGTGGCCTGTGCAGGAACGCGCCAGCCGCCAACAAAGGTCCCACGGCGCGCTGCGGAGTCGAGAACGTTCTCCATGCCAGTGATCGTTGTCCACGGACCTGCAGGAGACGTCCCATACTTGAACCTCCACCGCGCACGACTCGTGCCGGCGGTGTCCCACGTGATCGTCTGTGAAAGGCCCGGACGGAACGTTTCACCGCCATTGGGTGATGTGATCCGGCAGGATGTTGGATTCTGCGCCATCATCGTGACAGCCGACAGAACGCCAACGAGAAGTATGTATCGAAGTGAGCGCATAGAGCGTTCCTTTATGAAACAGGTCATTGAAGTTTATAGCCAATACCAAAGGTGAAGGAGCGGCCACGGATGTTGCTCTGAATGGCCGTTGCTCCCTGTTGCCAGACAAGTGCTTGATTGAGGAGATCGCGAACACTGAACTTGAACTCGAGGCTTGCGCCAATGCTTTGCGTGAAACCGAAGTCGATCACGTCGCGAGGCATCTCGTACACATGCGGATCGTCGAACTGATATACGCCGCGCTGTCCGACCTTGATGATGCGCTTGCCGTAGGTGTTGTATCCGAGACTGATCGTCGACCCTGATTCCAGGTTGGTGTAGAAGAGCGATGCGTTCAATGTGTACGGACTCTGTCCCCACATCGGACGCTCGTCCACCACAGAGCCTTGCGTGACGGTGATGTTCGACCGGATGTAGGCATAGTTCACCGAGAACGTGAAGGGCTTGAAGAAGTCGCCGATAAAGCCGAGGTTCTTCCGTGCTTCGAATTCGACACCGATGTTGGTGGCTAAGCCGGATGCATTCTGGAAGGAGTAGATCACTTCCGACGTCGACGGGAAGATGGTCTCTTCGATGGCGTTCTTGAAGGTCTTGTAGAAGACGCTCGCACTGAGCACTTCACCCGATGCCGGGAAGTACTCCCAGCGCAGATCGTAGTTCTGGATGAGGGCACGCGTGAGATTCGGATTCCCCGTGACCACTGCTTGCGTCTGGAAATTGTAGAAGGAGAAGGGAGCGAATTCACGGAGGGAAGGACGCGAGAGTGTTTGCGTTGCACTCATGCGAATGTTCATGTCGGCCGTGGGTCCGATCACGAGATTCAGGGACGGTAGCACATCGGTGACGTCCACGCGCGGATTCACCGGTTGGTTGTTATAGTCAAAGGAGTTGAGCTGTTGCACACTCTTCTCGATACGTGCACCACCGATGAATCGCATCGTGGTGGTTCCGATCGCGAATGGAAGATCGGCCATGGCATAGCCGGCGCCAAGCTCTTCGGAGGCGATGTAGGAATCCGATGCCTTGGTCTCTTCCGACATCAGGATACGGTCGACCGTGAAGTTCGAATCCTGGAACGTGCGTGCATGATCGACCTGACCGGTCTCGTTGATGGTGAGAAGGTTGTCGATGTCGCCTTGATAGTTCTGCGACTGGATCATCGTGTACGAACGTGCACCGAAGTTGCGATTGCGGAACTCATAGAGTCCGCCCACCTTGATCTTGAACTCGTTCACCGGAATGGTGAAGTTCAAGTTGGCGTTGCGACTGTACTCCGTCATGTTCGAGTAGAACCGTCCTGCCGATGTACCATCGCCATAGGGCGAGGCCGTGATCGCTAGCGTCAGTGCGCCTTCCGGCTCTTCGACGTTGCGCTGATACGTGAGGCGACGGTAGTCCGGCTCGTTGCGCAGCGAAGCGCTATAGCCGAGCTTCCATTCGATAAGGGCATTGCTGAGATCTGCCACGGTGTGCTCACCGCTGAGCTGCGTGCTGGCAAGCTGTCGCTCCACGTAGTTGAAGCCGAATTCACGACGTACCATTGTGAGGGCGTTCGAGAGACCGTCGAGCTCGACCGATTCGTCGTCCATGCCTCGGTTGTACACGCTCTTGAGCGACACCGTGGTGTTCGTTCCCATGCGATAGGCAAGGTTCAACAAACCGCCCCAGCTCACGCTTTTCTGTGCAGCATACCCTTGCTTGTCGTATTGCAGCGTTCCGTCCGATTGAATACCACCGCGCTTCATGCGATTCATCGCATAGCTCATGCCGTAGTTCATGTTGGCAACGATGCCCAGCTGATCTGTGTCGCCCACTTCGATAGGTGCACTCAGCGTCAGACCCATGGTGCCGTTCGTTGGCGCCGTTTCGTACAGCGTGTTCCAACGCGCGTTCTGGAAGCCCGTTCCCACCTCGTGCACGCGTTCGATGGCGGCTTGATCGCCGCTGTAGGCGGCCTTGTTCAGTTGTGCGAACTCTTGACGCGACGCAGGCACGTCCGATGGTGCAACGCGGGACTGACCGCTGAAGGCCAGCCAATCCGTGTTTCCACCCTGATACGTCAGGAACTCGTTGCTATGGAACGTCACGTAGTCATTGAACTGCTGGCCGGCACTGAACTTCAGACTGTATGCACTTGGAAAATCGATGGTGTTCAACTGCACGAGTCCGCCCGAGAAATTCCCGGGAAGATCCGGCGTGAACGACTTGGCGATGTTGGCGTTCTCGAGCAATTCCGCCGGGAACATGTCGAAGGCGAACGACTTCTTATCGGGCTCCGTGGTCGAGAGCGATGCGCCATTCAACGTGGTGTTGCTGTACCGATCGCTCACACCACGCACGAACACATACTTGCCTTCGACGAGGGTTACGCCAGAGACGCGCTTCAGCGACTGACCGGCATCACCATCCGGCAGCTTCGAGATCTCTTCCTTCCCGATACCGTCACTCACCTGCGATGCGTTCTTCCGTTTCGCAAGCATCGCCGCTGCATTATCGTTTGAACGCGTGGCAGAGACGACCACTTCTTTCGACGTGGTCTTCGTCATCTCCAGCAACACGTCCACGGTGACGGTCTCGTCGTCCTTCACCACCACGCCATCCACCGTCTTCGAGTCGTAGCCCACAAAGGCGATCTTCACGGAATACGTACCGGCCGGTACCTTCTTGATCCGGAAGGTTCCCTTCGTGTCCGTATAGGCGCCCTTCTTCGTGGTGAGCACCTGAACGGTGGCCCCCCGCAATCCGTCGCCATTCTCTCCGTCCGTAACTTTGCCTGTAATGGTCCCCTCGGCAAGCATGGCCAACGGCCACATTGCTGCCAACAGGAATACCGAAACAATTGAATTCACCGTCTTCACTGGATACCTCATTCATGGTTGTCACTGAGCACCACGAAACTATCGGCAGCCTGTTAGCTGGGTGTTACCGGTATGTTACCAGTACGTTACTCGTCGTCTTGCTGTGCGGAATGCTCCCCTCCGGCACCGCACACGCCACGATCTATCAGAGTTTTGTCATCGGTCGGATCAACGTGGACACGACCGATCGGGCCATCACAGCGGGCAAGGTCGAGGCCGGAACATCCGTGGCCCTGTCGTTGACGCGCAACTGGCGGCTCATCCCGAACGTGGTTCGCGACTCCATCCTTGCCACCCTCCCAACATCGAAACGCACCGTTGTCGATGCTATCGATGCCACGCATGCCTTTGGTGCGCTCTTCATCACCACGCGACGTGTGGGCAACCTTGTGCGGACGGAGGTGGTGATCGCGGCCAAGGATGGGATGAAGGAGGAAGGGCGCGGGGTGGGATATGGATTGATGCGCTATAAAAATGATGCGGATGGATCGGCCATGGCCGACCCGGCCATTCTAGCGTCGATCCAGCGTGCATTGTGTGTGGCCATGCATGACAGTACGTTGTATGCAAATGCTGAGAGCGATTTTCGCGTCACACCAACGTCACTCGTGGCCATTGGCGGCGTGGAGTTCACCGATACCACGCAGCAAAAGGTATGGAATCTGTTCGCCGATAAAGTGGTGGTCTCGTACGATGGTGCAGAGACCATTGCAAATGCGGCGAGTTCATTGGACGAGTTCACGCTGATCGATCTTGAAACGCGCGACTCGATGTATGTGAAGGCCGGACTCTATGCCGTGGAGAATTACAAGACGCTGGCGATCAACGAGATCGGATTGTTACGTGCATTCGAAGTGCGATACGTGATCATCGGTTCCTTCGTTCGTACGCTCAAGGGTGCAGACCTTACGCTACGGTTATGCGAGCTGGTGAGTCCCGTTGCCTACAAGCCCATTCGCTCTGCCAACGCAACCTGTGCAGACGATACGAAGGAGTCGTTCCGAACGGCGATCAACGAGGCAATGCATCGCCTCTTTCCCGCGCACTAACGCGCGATCAGCACCATGGCGGTGGAGATGATCTCTCCGCGCGCACTGCCCACGCGCAGCACGTATGCACCCGATGCGCACGGGTGGACGGGGATGGAGGTGGTCGTGGCCGCTGCATCGATGGCAACGGAGTGACGCAGTACTTCTCTTCCCTGCATATCCACCAACACAACGTCAAGCACATCGGCCTGGGCATGGTCGAGCGCAAGCGTGAGCACATCGCGCACGGGTTGCGGCGATGCGATGCGCACGCGAACGTCGGCTCCGAGTTTGATCATGAAGCGCGGACCGCATGCATCCACGATCAAGTATCCCGGATCTTCGAGAAGGGCAACGGTGTCGGCACTCCACAAGTTGTAGTTGGCAACCACAAAGGCCGTTGAATCGGGCAAGGCAAGACGTGTGGTGCCGCGGAGGACGCATAGCGTTCCAACCGTACCAAGCTGCCGCGTACTGTCGGCGCGAATGGTGAACTCGACAACACTGTCGACGTGCATTTCCGAGAACACTCCCGGATACGTGGACGTGACCGTGTCGACCTCCAACAGCAATTCATACACATGCAAACGAATGCGCATGCTGTCGATCTTCGCCGCCGACACATCAGTGGTCCACAACACCGGCACATCGATCGTTGTGTTCGGTCGCTCGAGATAGCGGCCCGTCTTGATCGTGGCCACATACACCGGTGGGGTTGAATCGCGCGACGCACCGATCACGAGCGACGTGCTCGTCGTGATACATGCACCCGAATCCACCATCGTGATGGTTGCCAATGCAGCGCCTTCTGTTGTTGGTGCGAAGCGAACATCGAACGACACCGAGCCCGATGGCGGCACGATCACTCCCACCGGTGGCGCAAGGAGTGTGATGCTCGGTGATGCCAGCGCATCCAACGAGATCGATGTGATGGTGCGTGATGCGCTCGACGGATTGCGGATCGTGATAGGTGCTGTGCGTGTAGCGCCTGTGGGGATCGTTCCAAAGTCAACGCGTGGTGGCGTCATCACCAGCGCTCCGCTGTTCGTTGCACCGCTCACGATGAGCACCGCACGGATCCCACATAGATCTTCCACCAGATGGATCCGCTCGCTCCATGCACCGGCGGGCAATGCATTGGGAACGATGCGCACGACCACGTCGACGGAGTCCTGCGCAGCGATCGTGATCGGCGTTGCATTCATCGAACCATCGATGCCACCGATCGGTGCCGCGCGCACGAGCTGCACATGCACGACGGTGTCGCTCATGTTGTACAACGTGCGTCGCAGAACAAAAGCGTTCTCGCAGGCATCGCGTGTTCCTACATCGATGCGCACGATCGAATCGGCCTCTGTCGTGGCCCAATGCAATGCAGTGCGATGTTGCGCCATCCGGATCGGCACTGTTTGACGCACACTGTCCGTGACAAGACCAATCTGAAGATCGGCCACATAGGCACGCACAACGGGCGCGCTGCAACGAATGCGATAGGTCACCGACGCGTCGGGAGCGAGCACTTGCGATGTCGACGGCGTGACGGTGAAGAAGGCGGCATCTGCTCCGCCAAGGAGCGGGGCGGCAAGGGTGATCGTGGTGGATGAAGTCGACGTGACGACGATGGAATCTTCCATCGGACCGGTGACGCACCGTCGATCGATGGAGATCTGTGGCGTCGACAGTCGAAGTCCACGCACCGTGGAGCGATAGATCACGTCGGCCTTGTCCGTTGCCGTGCACGACGATGTAGCGTCGACGATCAACGATCCAACATAGGATCCTGCATCCGTGGCCGAGAGATCGATCCACACTTCAAGACTATCGTTCGGAGTGAGGGAGACGGGCAGTGCTGGCATGGGAGAGATCACGGCCATCGGCGATGCGGGAAGGAGACGCAGACTCGTGATACGAGCCGACGTCACGCCGCTCACGCGGATCACAGCGCGACGTCGCACCGTACCGCCATTCGTCACACTGTCTTCGATCCGCTGTGGTGTGATCGTCACACGAAGGTCTTCCACCTTCCAAGTGCGTATGACCATCGTTGACGTGTCGCACGGGCGAGCACGCACATGGATCGTGTCGCGGAACGAGCCCACCACATTTGTGGGCACACGCTTGCGATACGTGGCCGTGCCGAACTGATCGAGAATGCGATCCGGTTCTCCATCCACCGAGACAGTGGCGGATGCGGGACCGTTATTGGTGACGCGAAAGATCGTGTCAGCCACTTGGTTCAGACACTTCGTTCCAAGATCGATCACGCGTGGCGACACGTCGACCGAAACGCGCGACGACAAGCCTTTGAGCTTGATCGTCCATGGCGATCGCACACCACGCTTCGTTGTCTTGTCGTCGTGTTCGATCACCAGATCGGCCAGGTCCATCGTCGTCCTCGCGCGATATTCCACCACGAGCGTGTCCGACTGTTTGGGCTTGATGTTCACCGGATACGGACGTCCGCTCTGCCAGAACAACGGCACAAAGGCACCGCCTGCATCGTTTGTCACGCTCACACGCGAGACCAACAGATCGGCATTGCCCGTATTCGTTACCGGAATGCGAATGGTATCACGCGGTGAACATCCGGCATCCACCGTGTAGGCTGGGAGTGCATTGAAGATCGGCGAGATGCCATACACGCGAAGCGTGATGAACGTGTCGCGAATGCATGGTGCGATCGTCACCTTGAAGCGTGTTTGCGTCCACCCCGTATCGCTTGCCGTTGCATCGATGAAGCTCACGATGTTGGCCGCTCCCACCAAGGACGGAAGCGTGAGTCGGAATTTGTTCAGCGTGTCGCCCGAGACAACCGTGGCAGAGACGAGCGTTTCAAAGGACGATGTCGTAGCACGCCACACAACGGGCAACGTTGTCGTTGCACCAACACGAAGGTTCACGGAGAACACCGTGTCGGAGGGAACAGCCGAGCGGTCTCTTCGCGATCCGATCAACTGCACCACGAGCGTCTCGGTCTTGTTCGTGCAATCGAGGATCAGTGTTGCCGAGGCGGACCCGGGACGCATCGCTGCATATTCGATGATGTAGGCCACCTCGCCGCACTGCCCCATCGACTGCGTTCCGTTTGGAGCGATGATCGTGAAGAGGTCGGCATCAGGACCGGCGATGCGGCCCGTTACAGTGGACGTGTAGAAGTTCTTGTTGCGCACGTAGACCGTGTCGCGCTTCTTCTGTTCGTTGCACACGTCAAGGAACGACAGCACCGTATCGGACAGTTCGTGCTTCGGTGGTTTCAAGGAGTAGACGCCGGCGCCGACCACCCAACCGGTGGAATCGTTGATGAACCAAATGTCGTCCATGTGTTCATCGTTGATGATGCCGCAGTTGCGCAACGTCCATTGCGCGCCGGCATTCGTTGTCTCGTATACACCCGCACTATAGCCAGAGGCCCAGCCATGTGTTGCGGTGAGCATGTAGGCACCGAACATCGCGCCGATCGTTGGCGACTCCGTCCAGTTCTTTCCGGAATCGGCGCTCGTACGAATGGCACCTGCTGTGGTCGTGCCATTGCAATCCGCACCGGCACCCGGCACGCAGATCGTGGCGCCAACCATGGAGATCTCTTCGTGCCACCGCGCGATCGCGCCCGTGGACTTGTACACCTGGAACGTCACGCCATCATCGGTGGACTTCCAGATGGTCCCGCTGCCCGCAGCATACACAACGTTCGTGGGCATCTCGGCACGCCAGATCGGATCGGACATCTTGCAGTCGGGAGCACTCGTGGTATCAAGGAACGACGTCCATGTGGCACCACCATCCGCCGTTCGCCAAAAGGCATTACGTCCGCATGTTCCACCGCAGATCCAACCAACGTTCTCATCGCGGAACCATCCGCCCCAGATATTGGCGGTAGGATCGGGTCGCACCGACGTCCACGTCTTGCCGGAGTCTTGACTCTTGAACACACCCGCCGGACCCGAGCAATAGCCAACGGCCGGTGTGAGGAACTGTACGAATTCAAGATGCTTGGTATTGCCGGCGCCTGTGTTCACGGAATCGCCCACCCACGTCACGCCACCGTTCGTGGTGCGGATCACATAGGCATGGAACTCGTCGCATGCCCATCCATAGCGCGTGTCGGACGGAAGAAAGAACACATCCAGATAGTAGCCGGTGTCGAATGGCTTCGGAAGCGTGCTACGCTCCCAGCGCTGTGCCTGCAGGGGAAGAAGGCTGAGGGCAAGGAGGAAGGGCAGTATGATGGCCCGGAGGGACATGTCGACCAAAATACATCATGGGCGACGTTCTGGTGCGGCCATTTACCGTGCGAAGGTATCTTCTCTCGCAGGGCTCACGCTCACCAGGGAGATCGGTGTTTCGGTGAGCTTCTCAATGGTCTCGATGTACGTACGAGTATTGGACGGCAGTGCATCGAACGATGTGCAGCCGCTGATATCCGACTTCCACCCCGGAAGGGTGATATAGTCGCACGTAACGCGCTCCAGGGTGGCCGCATCGGCCGGGAAATGCTTGACGGGACGTCCATCGATGGAGTAACCCGTACAGATTCGGATCTCGTCCAGGCAACCCAACACATCCAGCTTCGTGAGCGTGATCTCGGTGATGCCGTTCACCATGATGCTATAGCGAAGCGCCGGAATGTCCAACCAGCCGCATCGACGGGAACGTCCTGTGGTGGCGCCGAATTCATGTCCTTCCGAGCGCAGCAACTCTCCCGTGGCATCGTGCAGTTCCGTAGGGAACGGACCGTTGCCAACGCGGGTGCTATAGGCCTTGACCACGCCAATGATGGACGTGATCGACATCGGAGAGATGCCCAGACCGGTGCATGCGCCGCCGGAGGTAGGATTCGAACTGGTCACGAACGGATACGTGCCGTGATCCAGATCCAGCAATGCCCCTTGCGCCCCTTCCGCCAACACTCGCTTCCCTTCCTTGAGAGCCTGATGCAGGAAGGCCGTGGTGTCGGTGATGTACGGATCGATGCGCGAGTCGAACGACATGTAGTCGTCGATCAGCGAATCCACATCGAGAGGTTCGGCATCGTAGAGTGCTTGAAGGAGGGTGCTCTTTTCGTCGAGGTTCGTGCGAAGTTTTTCGCGCAGCACATCGCGATGCAGAAGGTCGACAATGCGAATGCCGATGCGTTGTGCTTTGTCGATATAGGAAGGACCGATCCCACGTCCCGTTGTCCCAATGCTTGCCGTGGATCCCGCTTGCTTTTCGCGAGCCTGGTCCAGCATCTTGTGATAGGGCATGATCAGGTGGGCCTTGTGCGAGATATGCAGGCGACCTTCGATGTTCACGCCCATGCTCTCCAGCATGTGGATCTCGTCCATCAACGCTGCGGGATCGATCACCACACCATTACCGATCACACAGTGCACGGTTGGGTGCAAGATGCCGGAAGGGATCAGGTGAAGGACGTACTTCGTGTTGTTGTGGACGATGGTATGGCCGGCATTCGCACCGCCTTGATAGCGTGCCACGATGTCTGCTTGTTCGCTCAGGAGGTCGACGATCTTCCCTTTTCCCTCGTCGCCCCATTGCGCGCCTACGATGATGCGCACGCTCATGATGTCACTCCACAGACACGGCTTCGTCGACCGAGCTGAACAAGGTGAACACGGTATCGAGGTGGGTCATGGTCAGCAGCGACATGACCTTCGAGGGCACGGCGGCAAGGCGCAAGGCCACGTCGAATTTTTTGAGGGTGGTGAGCGAGCTCACCAACATTCCAAGTCCGCTTGAATTCATCACGCCCACGGCGCTCAGGTCGAAGACCACGGCCTTGGACGCAGAAGCATCGCGCAGAAGCGATGCAAGTTCCACGGCATCGGGTCCACCGATCACATTCGCAGGGAATGCGATCACGAGGACGTCCGATGCCGTTGAGGTTGAGAAGCTAGACATAGTCGTTGTTCCTGGTCGTTCTTATGCGTGCTTCACGTCGCCAACACGCTTGTGACGTACACGTTCCTGATACCAGATCACGAACGATGCAGCAATGTAGACCGAAGAATACGTTCCGATGATCACACCGATGAACATGGTGAAGGCAAAGCCTTCGAGCACGTCGCCACCGATGAAGACCATCGTCAAGAGGGCAACGAGCACGGACACACCGGTGATAAGGGTCCGACTCAGTGTTTCGTTGATCGAGAGATTCACCAGCTCTGCCAGCGGCATGCCTTTGTGCTTCTCGCGGTTCTCACGAATACGGTCGAACACCACCACGGAGTCGTTGATCGAATATCCAAGGATCGTCAGATAGGCCGCCAACGAATTCAAACTGAATTCAAGGTTGAGCAAGCCCGTCTTGTTGAAGAGCGCAGAGATCACGAAGGCCATGAGCACGTCGTGCAGCAATGCCACGATCGTTGCCACGCCGTACACGAACTCGAATCGGAAGGCCACGTAGAGCACGATCACGATAAAGGCAACGGTCAGCGACTTCGCTGCGCCCCACGCCA
Organism: Kapaibacterium sp. (SeqCode); assembly: GCA_044224925.1. Classification (GTDB taxonomy): domain Bacteria; phylum Bacteroidota; class Ignavibacteria; order Kapaibacteriales; family Kapaibacteriaceae; genus Kapaibacterium. Next base: position 24,805 of record JBGAJM010000012.1, on the reverse strand, counting down.
ATTCGCTCGACACCTTCTTCTCCACGTTGTCCGCACCCAGCATGTCCACCTGATCGTTCTTGAACTTCTGCTGCAGCGATGCAACGATCTGTGCCGATACTTCGGTTGCGTTTCCGGTCTTGTTGATGCGGATCAGGTACTGACCTGGCTTGCCGAAGCTCTTGAGTTCTGCACCGGCGAAGCCGATCTGGGCAAGAGCGCCACGCACATCGTCGGCAGTGGCGGTGTTCTTGCGGAATGCCACCGTCACCTGTGTACCACCGGTGAAGTCGATCCCGAGATCCATGCCGAGCACGAACACGGCGATCAGACCCACGATGTTGATCGTGAGCGAGGCCATGAAGAACTTGTTGCGTTGGGAAACGAAGTCGAAGTTGGTTTGCTTAATAAGGTCCATTTATGCCACCTTCCGTTGACCGATGTTGATAGAGACGGCACCGCTGGACACCACGAGTTCGAACATCGAGCGCGTGAGCAGCACGGCCGTGAAGAGGGTGAGGATGGTACCAACGAGCAGTGTCACGGCAAATCCTTGGATCGGACCTGTGCCCCAGATCAGCAGCGGAATGGCTGCGAGCATGTTCGTCAGGTTCGAGTCGATGATGGCGCTCCACGCCTTGCTGTAGCCTTGCTCCAGTGCCGACTTCAGATTCCGTCCCGCCTTCATTTCCTCGCGCATCCGTTCGAAGATCAGGATGTTCGCGTCGACCGCCATGGCCGTCGAAAGGATGATACCGGCGATACCAGGCAACGTGAGTGTTCCACCGAATCCGGCAAGGGCCGCCACGGTGAGCAACACGTTCATGAGCAATGCCATGTCGGCAAAGCCGCCACCCCACGAGTAATACATGAGCATGAAGAGGACGATGAAGGCCATCGAGATACCGGTACTCAGGATACCGCTGCGGATGGAGTCTTCACCAAGCGATGGACCAACAACACGTTCTTCAATAATGGTGACCGGTGCCTTGAGGGCTCCGGCCTTGAGCACAACAGCGAGGATGGTCGCTTCTTCTGTATTGGCCATACCCGAGATACGGGAAGAGCCGTTCGGGATCTTGTTCTCGACCGTTGGTGCTGTGTAGACGCGGCCGTCAAGGACCACAGCGATGCGCTTCTTGATGTTGCGACCCGTGATCTGTGCCCATTTCTCGGCACCTTCCGTGCTCATCTCCATGTTCACAACGGGTTGATTCGTTGTCGGGTCGAACGTTGGCCACGCTTCCGTGATCACATCACCGGTGAGTTCGGCTTCGTGTGCAACACCATACACCTGGAAGATCTGCTGATCGAGTGGCACCACGGTGCCCTTTTGTCCGTTCTGTTCCGACTTCGCACTGATCTGAATATCAAGATCGGCGGGCATGGCCTTGCGAACATCGTTCCGCTCGAGGATGGCCGTGATACGATTGATGTCCTTACCACTCACATACAAAACGAAGGGGGCATTCTCAGGGAAGGCGGAAAGGTCCAGGGCACCAACCGGCATTGGCTGCTTCATGCCTTCGGCATTGAAGATGATCATGTTCGAGAACGGGTGATCGGCGCGGAAGCGGCGTGCGGCCTCTTCTTGCGACAGACCTGCATATGGGTCCTTGCTCTTCTTCGCCGAGTCCGTCTTCGTCGTGTCCGCCTTGGCGCTATCGGCCTTGGCCACCTGTGCGGCCTTGGCTGTGTCCTTGGCGTTCTTCGTCGTGTCTGCCACCGGTGCGGCAACAGTGTCCTCTGTTGGCATCTTGCCACGCATCACGTTGTCGACCATCTGAATGGCCGTCAGCAGGTCCTTGTTCATCAGCACGCGCTTGAATTCAAGGCGGGCCGTGGTCTGGATCAGTTGGCGGATCTCCTTTTCGTCCTTCACATCAGGAAGCTCGATCAGCACGCGACGTGCGCCTTGCTTCTGGATGTTCACATCGGACAGGCTATACTTATTGATACGCTGACGGAGCACTTCCATGGCCTGGTCAACAGCACCGTCGGCATCGCGCTTCAGCTTTTCGATCACGGCCTGTTCGGTCACGTCCTGCGTGCCCGTCACCGTGAAGTACTGCAGCAGCGACTTACCGGAGCTCTTGAAGTTCTTGATGAACGTATCGAGCACGTCGAGGTCCGTGTTCATCGTTTCGGCGCGGGTCTTCTCGACGATCTTGGTGAACTCGTCGTCCTTCGAGGCGGGGTCGGCCGACTCGTCGATGAGCTTCAAGATGTCCACTTCGAGCGTGACGTACATCCCGCCGCGAAGGTCAAGACCCAGCTTGATCCGTCCGGCGCGCGCCTTGTTATAGGCCTCGCCGTTGTCTGCATCCCATTGTTCAAGGGCGGCGGAATCGGCGGACACCTCGCTGCGTTGCTTGTCCAGCTGATAGAAGCGGTACGTAGGCCACATCAGATAGGCCGCCGCTAGGATCGGCAAGATGATGAGCAGGTATTTGCCCAGCTTGTTCTGTTTCAAGGATTCCTCCACGTTCTTCGATCGAAGTCAATTACGAGTGCTCGGGCGGCAAAACTGCACACGCCCGTCCCGTCCTTTTGCATGGACAAAAGGACTGCGAAGATAGGAAAAAACGCGTTTCAAGAGGGTGGTTGGGCGTTAGTTTTGTGGAAAACCGTGAAGAAGAGCCCATGATCGATTCAAAAAAGTATCCCATTCCCCGTGTTCGCCACCATGTGAGCTCCCTGCTCTACCTTCCGGCGCATCAGCACAAGCATCTTCCGGCGTGGTATCCGCCGGATATCGACCGGATCGACTGGAGCACCGTCTTTGCGAACGGCGCGCCGCCCACGGTGCTCGACATCGGCTGCGGTCGAGGCGGACTTCTACTGGCCTATGCCATGGCCCATCCCGACGTGAACATCTTCGGCATCGAGGTGCGGGATCAGTTGGTGGACTGGATCAACGGCGTCATTCGGGGTGAACAGCTCGGCAATGCTCATGCCCGGTGGTATTCGGTGGTGAACGGCATCGACTTCATCGTAACAGAGAGCATCGACCGTGTCTTCTATCTCTTTCCGGACCCATGGCCAAAGAACAAGCACCATAAACGTCGCGCCTTCACGGTCGACTTCTTGAACATGCTCCATCGCGTGATGCGTCCCGATGCCGTGTTGTATCTGGCAACGGACCGACCGGATGTGGACGAGTATCAAGGTCAGGTCATCGCAGCGCACGGCGGCTTCGTTCTTTCCGACCCCCACGACGACGACGCCTGGGGTCTGCCCGGCACCACCGATCAGCAACGCTTCTGCGATCGCAAGAACATCCCCTACGTCCGACGCACCGCCCGACGTATCACTGTCGCCACACCGAACGCCATCCCGTGATCACACGCTCACTCATCGGCATCGTTCTCGTGTTGTGTCTGCATCATGTTGGTGTAGCGCAGGTGCCGTTCGATCTGTCGAAGGCTATTGGCAAAGACGGTAATGAATGTGCGAGTTGGTGGCGAAGTGGGGAGGCCGCGATATGTTCCATCGCCGTGCGATGTTCTAGAGTTTAACGTTTTGACGATTGGCAGTTCGACTGGTGGCCGAGTCTTCAACACATTACCACGTATAGACACATCGGCGGAAGCGCCAAAGGGGTTGGGCCTCTCATCTATGTCCATCGATTACGATGGCATGCCACCATTCGAACTAATGAGTGACAATGGCCGAATCGACCGCTGCGGTGACTTTGACGGGAGTTTTCATCGGGTATCCATAGACACGGTCAACTGCTGGACGAGGAACATCCTCCCCAACTACTCCATGGATGTGGACGGCGACGGGTATCTCGATGTCGTGTGCGACCTGCTGGGTGGCGGAGTTTTGGCTCATGTGATCTTGGGTGGTCCTAATGCCGGCAAAGGCTGTCAGCGAGTTGCTGTGATCCGCGGGTATCCGCACAACTACAAATCGGAGCAATGTTCGTTCTTTCGATCGTCATCAGGACGATGGCGTTTCGTGCAATGGGAGCGCGGTCAATCGGACCTATCGCCAAGGATGTTCCTCTATGACGTCGGCCTCAAGCGAGTAGGAAACGCATTCGAGACAACATTCACACCCTTGGATTCTCTGTACGGAGGCAGCTCGTCGCTTGATGACGATCCGTTTGGTGTGGTGGAGGAGGTCGTCGATACCGTGCACAAGAAGGACTACCTGCTGATGGAACGTATTGTGAATTTCAGCGATAGAACCTGGGCGGTTGAACGGTTCGATATCACGAATGGAAAGTTCACCTCAACAGGTGAACGGGTCACGGGGTATCAGCTCGGCGACAATGACAACCTTGGCCACAGTCTTGGTACGGATATCCCTATCATCGGCATCGGCAGTAGTCGTGGTTTTTGCTATTGTTTTGCAGATAACATCACAACGCCGTTCGCTCGCTTTATTCCAACCAATACCGGCATACAACCGGTAGCGGGATTTACCGTTATCAATGACCAAACCGGAGACGGAAAACCTGACATTGTTCTTTCCGGGGGTTCTCCTACGGACGGCCGCATGATGGTGATCACTTTTGACCAATCCGTTGGCGTCGAGGATGCCTTAACAGACCAACCCGCATCATCAACAGCACGCGTTGTGGGTGATCACGTAGACATCGTGCTCACAACACCTGAGACGATCTCCATCGATGTTGCCACAGTCACGGGACAACAATGGACTGCAGTGCCGCCAACACATGCAGATACGGGCACACTGCACTATGACATTGCAACCTTGCTTCGCAACCGCCCATCGGGCGCCTACTTTTTGCGCGTGCACATCGGCACCCACGTCGTCTCGATCCCCGTCACACGATAACTGCGGAGGCCATCATGAGGGCTGTCACAGGCTCGGGTGTGCACATGCTGAGTACGGTACTGCTCTTCACGGTACTGCAAGTTTGTGTCCATGCTCAAAACACCATACTCGTTGGTGGGCTGCCCTCGTTTGCACTCGGGCATCAGTGGGGAGCAGCCGATCTCGACAAGCGCAAATGCGCACTTCATTCGATTATCGGATGACAAGGAAGTAAGGTGGCGAGGCATCCAATTCCTGCCTATGTTTGAGTCGCAATCGCACCTTAGAGTATTGTGGAGCGGGTCTGATGAGAACGTATCGACGTTTGATGATAGCATTGATCCTTTCGGCTACGTGTTTGGTTAGCGCACAAGTGCCGTTCGACATCTCCAAAGCAGTGCCCGTCAAAACAGTGATGAATGTGCGGGTGGGCGGGTCCGTTGGCGCGCCGCAATACACCGCATCACCATGTGAGAGTCCAGGCATGGATGTTGTTACTGTGAGCTCGACTACGGGAGGTCGGGCTTTCAAGACCTCACCACGAATAGACACGAGTTTGCCAACACCTTTGTATTGGAATAGTGTATTTATGCAGATTGATTATGATGGAGTTCCACCACTGGAGTACATGAATGTTAATGGACGAATCGAGCATTGTGAATTCATTGGCGATCCCTCCCGGCGCACTAGACTTGATACTGTCAACTGCTGGACTTCAAACATTCTCCCAAACTATTCCATGGATGTCGACGGCGACGGATACCTAGACGTGGTGTGCGATCTGTTGGGTGGAGGTATGCTAGCCCACGTTATCCTTGGCGGACCCAATGCAGGCAAGGGATGCGAGCGTGTGGCCGAGATCCATGGCTATCCGAACCGCTACAAATCGCTGAAACGTGCATTCTTTCGTTCTTCTTCGGGTCGGTGGCGATTTGTACAATGGGAGCGTGGTCAGTCCGACCTTTCTCCAATCATGATGCTCTATGACGTTGGCCTGAAACGCACAGGCAATATCTTCGAGACAACGTTCACACCACTTGATTCACTCTACGGCGGAAGTTCATCACTGAACGATGATCCGTTTGGCATGGTAGAGGAGCTCATCGATACGGTTCATCATAAGGACTATCTACTTGTTGAACGAGTGTTGAAGTGGGACCCGGTGACGAAAGGCGTGGAGCGCTTCGACATCACCGACGGACGGTTCGCTCCCACGGGCGAGAAGGTGACCGAGTATTCACTTGCCTTCTGTGACAACATGGGTCATAGTCTAGGCACTGATGTTCCCGTTATCGGCATCGATACCTATCGAGGCTTTTGCTATTTCTATGCCGATAACATCACGACTGCCTTCGCAAAATTCAGCTACAATAGAACGGGGCTTCAGCCAGCACGTGGATTCACTGTGATCAACGATCAGACGGGTGACGGCAAACCTGATATCGTCCTCACGGGCGGCACGGTAGATGGACGCATGGCGGTGATCACCTTCGATCAATCCGTCGGTGTAGACGAGAACCCGACCGACGACCCCAGGATTTCAACGGCCAGCATTGTCGGCAATCAACTCGATGTTACACTCGTCACATCTGACGTTGTCTCCGTCGACGTTGCTACCGTCACAGGTCAGCAGTGGACGGTCGTCCCGCCAACTACGCTCGACGTCGGAGTCAAGCACTACGACGTAGCCACACTTCTACACAACCGGCCCTCGGGCGCTTACTTCCTGCGCGTGCACATCGGCACTCTTGTCGTCTCGATCCCCGTCACACGATAACTGCGGAGGCCATCATGAGGGCTGTCACGGCCACGAGTGTGCGCGTGCTGAGTCTGGTACTGCTCTTCACGGGACTTCAAGTTTGTGCCCATGCACAAAACACCATTCTCGTTGGTGACCTGCACAGCATCGACTCGACATTCGTGTGGGACACGACGGTCTTTACCGCACGGCTGCCCTCGTTCGCACTTGGTCATCAGTGGGGCACAGCCGATCTCGACAAGCTCAACACATCGCTTCGCATGAATGTGACGGCCGATCAGTTCGGATACCTTGACGCACTCGGTCATATCCGTCAGCTCAAGCACTTGGGACGCGGCAATGGTGATACGAACTATCTCGTCTGGACATCGCCGCTCGCAAATCTGCCCGGCTCGAACATGGCCTTTATCGACGAGTGGATGGGCATGCGTTGGGAGCCCGCTGAGAATGGTGGCTACGACAGATCGTGGCAACCGCGCGACACAGATGCCTGGCCGCTATCGTTCACGGCACGGCACTACGGTTCGGTCTCGTCGGTGACGAGCGACGTCAACTACCGGCGCTACCGCCTCGACATAGACACATCGCTGACGTATCCCGTGAAGGTGTTGGATTCCGCCGAGCCGCGTAACAGGTTGTACATCACAAGTGCTGTCGACTGGAATTCGCCGCTTGACACTGAGTTCCCGCCTAAAGACAGCGTCGACTGCAGGCGCTTGCAGCTTGTGATCAACCTTCGGCGAACTTCATCCTCTGACGAAATCGAAGACACTGCTGCAGTTGTCAGCGTTGTCGTTCCGTATCAGTTGCGTTGGAAGGATCACGTCGACACGAACAAGACCGTTGATTCAATTCGTTATCGCATGCCATTCCGCACTGTTCCGGATGCAATTGCAGGTACATTCCAACTCCCCAACGGACGTGGTACAGAAATGCATATGCGCGATGTTGATACCAATGAGTTCGTTGACTCGATTGTGATCCGGCGAAATATGCTGCCGTTGCACTCTGATGCACATGGTCCTGACATTACCATCGTGGCGGAATTCAGAACGGACACTTTACTGGAGATCCAAGCACAACCTGGCGGAGATACATTGTTTGGCCAGCGCCGCCCCCACATTCTCAAGCATGAGCCCTTTGACTTTCCACGACACAACGCCGACACGTTAACGTTGGCCGACACCAACAAACGCTACATGGCCATCGACACGCTCGGCGTGACGGTGTGGTATCATGGCAATTCGTCGGTGGCTATCCGTTCCATCTCGCTACTCACACCACAGACCAAGCGTGCGACGAGCGGATACAATGATCAGTTGTGGGCGAGTCAGATGAAAGATCACGTTGCGTCCATGAAGAGCGAGCTCAATGCCTATCACGATTCGACGGGTCGCACCTTCAAGGTGCTGTCGTTCTACATGTGCGACGAGTTCCGCATCGAGCACTTGCTTGGTATGCGCTACCGGTTGCAATTACTTGACAAGCGCCTGACGTCGGAGGCGGGCTTCGGCGGACCGCTGTTCACGGGCGACAATGAGCACGGCGAGTACGGTCATCAGAAGCTGCAGGGATTCCCGACGAAGTTCCTGTGGATGGCAGGCATGTCGCAGCCCGGCTTCCAGGTCGCAGCACCATACTTCGCCAACGGCAAGGAAGGTAACGTCCACACCAATACACCCATGCCGACGCCATCGATGGGACTCAAGAACGGTTATAGCCGAGACGCCGTCGTCACGGATCCGCTTCTTTCGGAAGCCATGGTGAAGACGAACTATGCACGCTCGGGCTACGGAACCTATGGTCTGCCGCTCGACTCGGCCTATCGTACGGGTGTCGCCTATCAGGAGTTCATCAATTCCGACCGAGGTCCGGCGGCCTGGTTCGAGAACATCGCCTTTGTCATGATGTATCAGACCGGAGACATGTTCTTTGCCAAGCGCCGTGACTGGTGGGCGAACTTCTTCTATCACATGAACCCGACGTTCAATGTGGATTCGAGCGGACGTCCCTACTTCCGGCACACTGATAAGGTGCCGCAGACGGGTGAATGGGTGCGCCTTGAGCACGGCGCGTCGCTCTCCATGGGCTGCCGAGGATTCATGTATGACAAGTGGCGCTATGGGTATCCGGTGCCACCGCCAACGGATTCGCTGGACGAGTCGTTCTTTGCGGGAAAACAGATCTATCCCAGTGATGATCCTGACATCATTGATTCCACGCACCGCCCTTCTACGAAGGCCTTCCTTCCCGGCCCCATCTGCGACGACTCCGTAGCGCGTGCCTGGGACCACGACACCACCGTAACGGCTGACAGTCTTGTCAACTCGGGTCATCTGGGGAGCGACTACCTCACCGACAATGACCCGTACATGATCCAGTCCTACAACAACCTCGACACGATGGCCGGCTTCATGGGCATCAAACGATGTATGCCCGGCGACTCTTCGCAGCACGTCTACGCGGGCCGCCGTTCCATGCTCATGGAGTCGAAGTGGTGGCACGATCTTGTCACCGACACGCAGACCGTCTACCCGCATTCCGTCGATCGCTCCAACGCCTACTACTTCATGCGCACACGCCCCGTGGGGTGGTTCGGCAAGGGCTATCGCACACTCATGAACGGTGATACCAATCGGCTGCGCCACTGGGTGGAGGCCTTCGCTGATTCCGTGCACGTGTACAGGTGGGAGCGCACCTCAGCGTCGGATACCACGCTTGTGCTGCGTGAAGAGCCGACGGATGAGAATCTGTATGATATGGTTCTCATGGACACCGTCGAAGCAGGAACGACCGACACGTTCTGCATCCTTGCCGTTACGAACAGGCGTACGCTGCCGTGGCTGTACAATGCACACCTTCTCGACTCCATCGAGTTCATGGCGTCGTACGACTTCGATACCCTTACGCGCCATAGCCGTCCCGACCTGCGCTACCGCCAGGTGGGCGCACGACGCATCGAGATCCCGTTCAAGTATTCTGTCGATCTCTCTACTCCCTACCTGTTCAACATTCGCGACATGGTGCCACGGCAGGACTCTGCATGGGCGATCGATACGGTGGTCTCTTCTCAGAAGCACTTCACCATCGATCTGCGTCCCGGCGAAACACGGTTCCTCCGCATCAAATGCATTCGTGCAGCCGATTCGATCGCAAGCGGTTATCTGGCCTACTCCACACAGAACAAACTGATCGCCTTTCCTGTTGCGAAGGCGGATTCGTCGGGCTATACGGATTCCATTCGCTATCACATGGTCTATCACGCTCGCGAACTGAAGGAATCAGCTCGATTGAATGTGTGGACGGTCTACTACAAACGGTCGCGACTCTATCACAAGGACACGCTCCCATCGGTGGACGGTATCGCATGGGAACCCTCCATTGCACTCAGCAAGCAGACGGGGCTCAGCATCTATCCTACCGATAGAGCATACGGAACACGCTATAATGACCCCGCCGATTCCGCAGGATACCTGTCGAACCTTGACACACTTGTGACGACACTCAAGGACTGCTCGTGCGGTTTCCCGAGCATCGTCGTGCGTGAAGTGCAGAGCAACGTGCCGAAGATCTTCGTTGTCTATGCTTGTGAGGACATGTGGACGAAAACGCCGGAGCGCAATACCTACTTTCATGTGGTCGAGAATGCCTTTCTCGATGCTGCCTCCACGGACACAACCTATCTCGGCGCCAACGGCCGCTCGCTGGTGGTCTGCCGCAAGGACATGAACCACGACGGCGGTGCCGACACGCTCAAGAGCCTCGCACGCTACGGTACGCCCGTGATCAATGCAAGCGGCAGCAACACCATGTACTATGCATGGAGTGCAAGCAACACCGGCATCGGTGCCGGAAAGAAGAGCAGCACGCAGACGTGGTTGCCGAACCAGAGTGCACTGACAAGAGTTCCGACCCCTACGATCATCAGCGGCACCGACACCCTCGTCGGCGGAACGGCCCGCTTCCCGAGCCTGAACGTGTATTCCAATATCGCACACCAGCGCACCGATGCAACACTCGTATGGCAGGAGGGTTCCACGCATCCGCACATACGATACACACGTCTTACGCCCGGCACCGGAAGTGCCATTGCCCGCACACTTCCGCGATTTGTGGAGATGTCCTACGATTCCAGCTCACCGCCGTCCATTCCTCTTGATACGACGAACAGGATCGCCGTTGTGGGCGGCAAAGAAGCAGGGGCACGTGCAGAGCTGCCGGTGGTTGTCAGGAGCCTGCAGTCGGACACCATGGGTCTCTTCATCCGTGATGCCGACGGTTCGCCGAGCGGATCGTTCTCCTACAACCACGAGACCGTTGCATGGGCCGAATACATCACCTCGCAGGGCCGGTCGCGCATACGCTATAACCACTTCATCGACCGCACCGATACGATCCCGTCACAGTTGCATTACTGGTGGACGAACACCACCTATGGCAGCACGGTGAGCCTCTTCCACCCGGTTCTCACAAGCGGCATCGTGCGCATCGACTCGCTTACGTGGGAGGGCGTCGTTGACGACAGTCTCGTGAGCTATGACGACAGCCTGCACATCATTCGCGGCGACGTTTCCGACTCGTCGCTCGTTGTGAACTATTGTGTGTTGGATTCTGCCGTCTACGACACGCTGCGGAGTCATCGCGACTCCGGGCATGCCTCCTACTGGACAGGCCTCGCGCAGTTTCCTTCCATCTCCGTGCAGCAGATCTTTCTTCGTCGCACGCCGCGCCTGCCGTCGTCGTCGGGTCTGATCCTGCACTACGACTTCCTCACCGCCGGCGGTGCCTGGCCGCATCTTGCCATGCGCATGCGCGAGAACTTCCCGCTTGGCATTCGACCGATACGACGCATCATGCAGTACACGGGCGACACGCCCCCGCATCTGTACGTGAGTGCCGAGGCGTTCTACAAGACGTCGGCTGACGAGACCCCGGCAGCTCCCGTTACGCGATCCGGATATCAGCAACGCGATGAGAGCGTGACCGTGCGCGCCGTCCTTGAAGACGGGACGCCGATCGCATTTCACCCGCAGACCGATACTGCACTTCGCAGCGGATACTCGGGCAGCACGGCCATGGCAATGCAGCAGCATGCCTTGACCACCGGACCCACGACACTCGTCTCCGACGACTTCATCGTCGACGACATCAGCGGCATCGATATCATCTCCGGCGGCGGACTTCGCGACGGCATTCAACTGTCGATCGAGGATAGCGACCCGAGTGCGCCCATGTCGGCACAACTTGATCTTGCAGCAGCAGACGCGTCGGCTCCCGACAACGAGGTCCATCAGCGGTACTACGTGAGCAACGGCGACAACCGCACCTATCGGCTGCGCCTTCTGCATGCAGGTGCCGACGCCCTCATGTACCGCGAGGACCGCGACATCGATCCGCAGCCGGTGTCGTTTGGGCGCATGGCTCGCGGCACCACTCGCAGTGTCGACCTGCAGTCGATGCGCTCCGTCGACCTCACCAACGCGTCCATCCTTGCCGTCTATCCGAATCCGTCGCGCGATGTGGTGAGCATCGTCATCGACGGAGTGCTGCTGCACGACAGACCGGTGAAGAACGAGCGGCTCCTGCTGCGCGTCGTCGACGCCGTGGGCACCATTCACATGTCGGGGGTCGTTCACCGCGGTGAGATCGTCGATCTAACGGGCCTTCCCTCCGGCGTCTACTATGCAGCGGTGTGGAGTGAATCGGGTTCGAGACCCGTTCAGATCTCGCACGGACAGTTCTCCGTCCTGCGGTAACATCCTTCTCGCTGTCGTAGTTTGCGGGCATGCTGCTCCCTTCTGTTGTGTTGATCGGCTACGAAAACGGCTACTTTCCGATGGCAGAGCCGCCAACAGAGCGGATCGTGTGGCACCGACCCGACCCACGTGCCATAATCCCCCTCGATCGTGTGCATATTGCACGGTCGTTGCGTCGCCTCGTCCAACGCAGGCCGTTCGAGATCACCTTCGACACGTCGTTCGACGATGTGATCACGGCCTGTGCCGTTCGAGAGGACTCGTGGATCAGTCCGGAGATCGTGGATACCTATTGCGCCCTGCATGAACTCGGACATGCACACTCCGTAGAGGTGTGGCAGAACGAGCGCTTGGTGGGCGGACTCTATGGCGTGAGCATCGGTGGCGCCTTCTTTGGCGAGTCGATGTTCTCGCATGTATCGAATGCATCGAAGGTGGCCTTCGTGCACTTGATCGCAGCGCTGCAACAACGCGGGTTCACGTTGCTGGACACACAGTATATCAACGATCACACTCAGTCTCTTGGCGCTGTGGAGATCTCCGACGCCGGATATCAGGTTATGCTGAAGCACGCTCTTGCATTGGATCGCACGTTCGGAGATGCTCGGATATGAGTTCCCTGCATCGATGCATGCTTGCGCTGATCGTGATCCTTCTCACGTCCTGCACCCCACGACCCGCCAAACGCGCCTTCCAAGGCTGCCCGCCTCCTCCCCCGCCACCTTCCTGCTCTCCCTTGCGCCTTGAACGCGTGGACATCGACACGTCGTCCGCCGCCGTCCTTGCACCCGAGACCCATTGGAAGATCAGCATCGTTCGCGGCGCGAACACGCGCGAGGACGAGTTCGCCTTGCTGCCCGCCGGTGATGTGGATGCGCTAATGTGGGGCGTGAACATGGCGCACGATCAATACATGACGGTGGAACGCACCATCGTCGATTCTGTATCGCGCATGCCGGCACGCTCTTCGGGAAAACGATTCATGGGTGTGGTGCGCAGCGCCGACATCATGGGCGACGCCTCGATCGCCTCGGCCACGGTAGTGAACGATGAACTTGTGGTGGACGATGTTCTGTCCGCTCCCGTGAACACACCGATCTTCTGGGATGCCCAACCCACCACGTCGCGCGATGGAACGCTGATGATCTTTGCCTCCGACAGGGAAGGCGGCATGGGCGGAACAGACCTTTGGTATACGCGACGGACACCATCCGGATGGTCCGAGCCCGTGAACATGGGCGACCGTGTGAACACGCCGTGCGATGAACTGTCACCGTGTCTTGTCCACGGCGATACCACGTTGCTCTTCTCCTCGTCCGGACGTGAGACGGTTGGCGGATACGATCTCTTTCGCACCGCCATCGATGCGCGCGGCACGAGCGTGACCGTTGCCTACGAAGCCCGCAACATCGGTGCTCCCGTGAACACACGTGCCGATGAGATGTTCCCCTACATCCCGGCGGGCCACACCGACTGGCCATTGTACTATTCGTCGAATCAGCAACGCACGTTCGATATCTGGGTGCTGCACCGCGTTGAAGGTGCCAGCATCGGCACACCACGCGAGAAGAAGCGCGAGATCGCCGCCGCTGCCGTGGTGGTTCCCACCATCATCACGCCAGTTCGTGAAGACTCCGTGGTGCCCGACTCTGCCATCCTTCGAGGCACCGTGGTAATGGAGCGGTCGAACACACCTGTTGCCCATGCCGATGTGCAGGCACACGATGTGAACACGCCGCAATCCGTGAACTCCACGAAGACCGATGTCAACGGGAACTACTCGTTGAAGGTACCAACCGGTACGAACGTGGAAGTGAGCGCACAATCCGCCGATCTGTTCTTCGATTCGAAGGTGATCAGCATTCCTGCCGGCATGGGCGATAGCACGATCTCTGTCCCCTATTTCGAGATCCCGCTCACGTTCTACTTGCGCATCAATTTTCCTACGAACGTGTTCAACGATCCGTATCCGAACACGCTCGACTCGAACGGCATGGAAACGTCGACGTCGTGGCGAGCGTCGCTCGACCTGATCGCGACGAACATCAGGATGAGCGGGAACCGACTGCAGAAACTTGTGCTGATCGGACATACCGACGATGTGGGCACAACAGCATCGAACCTCGTGCTCGGCAAGCATCGCGTGGAGTTCGTGATCGAAGAACTGGTGAAGCGCGGTGTGTCGCGCGAATTGCTTGAGGGTCGCACTGCGGGCGAGTCGCTCCTTCCCGCCCGACGTCACGACGAACCAACGGATGTGTGGAGAAAACGCGCCCGTCGCGTCGAACTCGTAAAGGTCCTCCGATAAATGAAACGCATCACCCCCTACCTTACCCTGAAATTCCTTGCATGGACATCCGGCACCATCGTGGTGCTCGTTGCCCTCTATGCTCTCGTGGTGGTGAACGACGATTCCATGCCCACACTGGCGCAACTGGAACATCCGAAGCAGGACCTTGCAACGCAGGTGTTCTCGGCCGACGGAGTGTTGCTCGAACACTTTGCCACCACACGTCGCACGTACATCCCGTTCGACTCCATTCCAAAGAACTTCGTCAACGCCTTGATCGCCACCGAGGACAGGGCCTTCTATGATCACTGGGGCGTGCATTCGATGCGCATCATCAAGGCCGCCTTCAAGAACGTGTTCGCCTTTCGTGCGAAAGAAGGGGCATCGACGATCACGCAACAGCTTGCTCGCAATCTGTACTTCACACAAGAACAAACACTGTCGCGCAAGATCCGCGAAGCGTGGACGGCCGTGCAGATCGAACGCACGTATACGAAGCACGAGATCCTGGAACTGTATGCCAACACGGTCTACTATGGCCGAGGTGCGTACGGGATCCAGGTGGCCGCACAGGTCTACTTCAACAAGCAGGCCATCAACCTTAGCACAGCAGAGTGCGCCTATCTCGTTGGATTGTTCAAAGCACCGGAGAAGTACAACAGCAACGATAGCGCGGGGATCTCGCGACGGAATCTGATCCTCACGATGATGACCGATGAAGGCTACTTGACGGGAGATCAGTGGGCCGCCGCAACAGCAGAACCGCTTGCCCATCCAACACCGGCATCGATCACGCGCGGGATCGCACCGCACTTTGTCGAGGCCATCCGTCAGCAACTCAGTCGCGGCAATGTTGCAAATGGAAAACTGCAGGATCACGATCTGTATCGCGACGGACTGATCATTCACACCACGCTGAACTCCGGCATTCAACGCGCTGCCAACGATGCTGTTGCCGAACACCTTGCTACGTATCAACAGTTGTTCGAACGCAATTGGTCGTGGAAGGGTCGGTGGCAGATCATCAATCAACTCCTCGACCGTGCTGTGCGCGCCACACCGGCCTATATCGCGGCGCGTGGCGCAGAGCGCGCTCGTGTTGCCGAACGCTTGAAGAAGAACCGCGCCTTTGTGGATTCCGTGAAGCGCGATGCCACCACCATCGAAGCAGCCGTTGTGGTGATGGACCCTCGCACGGGCGCCATTCTTGCCATGGTGGGCGCATCGCCGCAAAGCATGAAGCTCAACCCCACGGCACGCTATTCGTTCAACCATGCAACGCAAGCACGACGTCAGCCCGGCTCGTCGTTCAAACCATTCGTGTATGCTTCGGCATTTGAAGACGGACTCACACCCGATACCGAGATCGAGAGCGGACCGTTCACGTATCAACTTCCAACGGGCGAGATCTGGTCGCCAAGTGGAGCAAGCAAGACCGGCGGACCGATGGCCTTGCGCACCGCCTTGAAATTCTCGGTGAACACCGTTGCTGCACGACTCATCACCGAACACACCTCGCCCTCGAAGGTGGTCGCCCTCTGTCAGCGTCTCGGCATTCAATCCCCTCTCCACCCTGTTCCCTCCATTGCCCTTGGAGCTGTGGAGGTCACACCGCTCGAGATGACCGGTGCGTATGGCGCCTTTGTCAATCATGGTGTGAGCGTGCCGCCTTCGTACATCACGCGCATCGAAGACCGCATGGGCAATGTGTTGTACGAGGCACGACTTCCATCGACCGTCACCGACGCTATCAGTCCATCCGTCGCTCGCAACATGATCAGCATCATGCGCGGTGTTGTGGACGGCGGCACGGCATCGAGCATTCGCAAGTTCTATCGCGGTGATGCGGCCGGGAAGACCGGCACCACCAACGACTTTGCCGACGCATGGTTCGTGGGCTACACACCGCAGCTCGTGGCCGGCGTATGGGTGGGCTTTGATGATCGACGCGTGCAGTTCACCGGAGATTATGGGCAAGGTGGCAGGGCGGCAGCACCGATCTGGGGCAGACTGATGTCGAAGGTCTATGGCAACCCTGCGCTTGGCTATCCGGCTATCCACTTCGATATGCAGGCAGACAGTGCCGATACGGTTGGTGTTGATGTGATGATCGATCCGCCGGCAGAAGTACCACCGGACCGACCACCTGTTGAGAACGAACCGGAACGATCTCCGGCAGACCTACCAAAGAAGGACGAATGATGTGGACGTTCACGAATGGCACCACCATGCCGATCGGCACGATGTACTGTATCGGACGGAACTATGCCGCACATGCGCGTGAGATGAATGCACCTGTGCCGGAAGCACCGATCGTCTTTCTCAAACCGCCAGCCGCCTACGCTGCCAACGGAAGCACCATTGTCTTGCCACCGTTCTCGACGAACGTGCATCACGAAGTGGAGCTGGTGGTGGTGATCGGTGTCGATGGTGAGAACGTTGCGAAAGAGAACGCGGCATCGTTGATCGCCGGTGTGGGCATCGGGCTCGACCTGACGGCACGCGACGTGCAGCAAGGTGCAAAGCAACGTGGCGAGCCGTGGGCCGTGGCAAAGAGTTGGAAGCACTCGGCACCGGTCTCGGCCATTGTGCCCATTGCTGATGTTCCCAACGGTGCTCTTGGATTTACGCTCCACGTGAACGGCGAACTCCGTCAGTCCGGCACCACGGCGAACATGGAGCGAAGCGTGGAGGAGTTGATCTCGTATGTGAGCTCGGTGTTCACGCTGCGCCGCGGCGATTGTATTTTTACCGGAACACCCGAAGGGGTTGCACAACTGCATGCAGGCGACACGGCCATTGCCGCACTCCAAGATCTCATCACGCTTACGGTCCACTTCTCATGATCAACCTCCTCCTCTCCCTCCTTGCCGCCCTCCTTGTCCTTGGTGGCTGCGCTACTGCCGTGTCAACAGAAGGGACCATCGTCGTCACCGGCGTGATGAACAAGGTCGTGGGTGGTGATGATTGTTGGGTGATCGAAGTGGGCACGAAGGTGGCGGACAAGAAATTCTATCAAGTGGACGGCGACGCGTCGATCGTGCGCAAGGTGCAGAAGCAAGACGCCAAGGCCACGCTTCGCATTCGGTTGGACTCGACGGCCACACCGCGCTGTCGCGTTGGAACGCCGGCAACGGTTGTTGATATCATCTCTCTCGACTGACCATGAAGCAACACCGCATACTCTTCGCTGTTGGCGCTCTGCTCATGAGTGCACTGGTGGGATGCTCTTCGTTCACGCGAACGGAGAAGGACGTGCATACCATCACACGTCACGACACGGTCGTGACCGAGCGCGTGCAGAATCCACCGGGCGACCGAGATAACGGTGTGATCTATCCATCGTCGCGTGTGATCTCGTACGATCGGAACGTGCTGCAACACGACAGTGTGGTCACGCGCGAGTATCCGAATTTCATACGATTGGCCCTCTTTGAATCGGTGGGTCTTGCCTTCTCGGGTCAGGGCGGAAACTCGCTCAACCGCGGTGTCTTCGGTATTCAATTCGACATCGATGAATACCTCTTCGGCAATCCTCCCGACACCACATCATCACAACTCTTCGTTGGCGCCATCTATCGCTTCGGCATTGCCGAATGGCGGCTGCGCTGGTTCGACGACGATCCCGATTGGTCGTGGGGTATCACAGCCTATGAGCTCATGCAACCCGATGCATCGTCCGAGCACCGTCTCACGGGCGTTGGTGTTCTCTCCGTGAAGAAGCGGTTTCGCATCCACGACAAGATCCCCTACGTCTCCATCACACCCGGCATGTCGTTCTCGGCCATCACATCGCAGTACGTGAATCCGAACGTGGCACTCGAGATCGGCAGTATCGGCGGCGTGAACTTCCGTGCCTATGCGGGGTATACATTCGGCATGCAGGGACTGGCGGGCGCAGGCTCCGGGTATTCGAGTGGCTTTGTATCGTTCCCCTACATGGGTCTTGGTTTCACCACGTTCGACTTTTTGAACCGACAAGAAGAAACGGAAACCGAGTGGAAGTATCACGAGCATTCTGCGTGGGAGATCGGTCTCATCCAGTTCAACTTCATCGGCGCAAGCAATCAAGTGGCCTCGATCTTCTCGCCCGATAAAACGGGTGACAGTGCGAGCAAACTCACGGGCTTCACGGCACGCGTTGGCAATGCCATGCTGGCCCTTCCGTTCCTGAACCAACACATTGCCATTGGTACATCGCTGTTCAACGGCGTGATGCTCGGTGCCACGGGCTATGGCATTGGTGTGTTGCCGATCCGTCTGAGCGGATGGTTCAATGTGTTCTCGGACAATGTTGCCGTGGAACCATTTGTTGAGTACAACTACACGCCGTCGCAGTTCACACATGTTGGTGCACGCATTGCCTTCCCGGTTGGCGACAACACCACCATTCAATTCGTTGCGGGCTATGCAAGCGGCGAAACGGGCAGTGCGAAGGGCTATGATTCCGGTGGAAGCCGTTCTCCACCAACTTCAGCGGATTCTATCTGGGCATCGGTGCCGGTCTGTTCGACAAGATCTTCCACCGCAGCGAGCTTCGCTACGGCAAGGGATATCCGCATGAGTAAGCTCTTCATCGGTGGAGTGGTGCTCTGCATGCTGTTGATCGGCTGCGGAGATCCGTACAGTTTCAAGCTGCACGAGAACTCCTACTATCCGCTCGAAGGACGTGTTCTGCGCGATCGGCATGCGATGCAGATCGAACAACCCAACGTGGTCGGCACACACGATACATCGGCCTTTGCGTTGCGGGTGCCGGGACTGACCGACGGGACGTTCTCGACCGAGATCACCCTGGCCACCGGCGGGTCGGTGACCGTATGTACGCGCACCACGCCGTATGCCATGCGCATGCGTGCGGACAGCGGCATTCGCATCGACATCACCAACAGCAATACCATCGTCACCTCATCCGACGGCGCCGTCTTCGTTGGCGCTGAAGGTGCGGGTGCTAGTCCAAAAGAACTGCGCATCGTGAACGATGGAGCATGGTGTACGGTTATCATGGGCTGCACGAATGTTGCACGCTTTCGCACGACGCGCAGTTGCACGGAATGGGTGATCGCCGCATCGTCCCTTCAAAGCTCGTTTCAATTGCGCGATCCGATCTTTACTCCCCTTATCGAGATGTAATCATGAAGTCGATCACGATCGTTGGTGGCGGACCTGTTGGATGTTTGCTCGCTGTGCTGTTGGCCAAGCGAGGATATGGTGTGCACGTGGTTGAACGTCGACCCGACATGCGCGCTGCGAACATCAGCGCCGGACGTTCCATCAATCTTGCCTTGTCCGATCGTGGTCTGCGCGCACTTGAACTTGCCGGCATCGCCGACGATGTTCGCGAGATCGCAATTCCCATGCGAGGCCGCATGATGCACGACGTCCATGGCGCGCAAACATATGCGCCTTATGGCGTGGGTGACCAGGCCATCAACTCCGTTTCGCGCGGTGAACTCAACAAGTCGCTCCTCACCCTTGCAGAACGTCATGGCGTGACCATCTCGTTCGAGCAACGCTGCACCGACATCAACCTTGCCGCCCCCTCCGCCACCTTCGAACATGTGCAGAGTGGCGAGCGAACGACCATCGCATCCGATCTGCTCATCGCCGCCGACGGGGCCTACAGCGCCGTTCGTGGCCGCATGCAGTACCTGGACCGATTCAACTATTCGCAATCGTATCTGCAGCATGGCTACAAGGAACTTCATATCCCTGCCGCTGCCAATGGTGAGTTCCAGATCGAGAAACATGCACTGCATATCTGGCCACGTCATTCCTACATGATGATAGCCCTGCCCAATCTTGACGGCAGCTTCACGTGCACGCTCTTCTTTGCGCACGAGGGATCTCCGTCGTTCGCAGAGCTCACCACGCGCGAATCGGTGGCCGCCTTCTTCAACGAGCAGTTCCCCGATGCCGTTGCCATGATGCCCACCATCGTCGATGACTACTTCACGAATCCGGAATCGTCGCTCATGACGGTGAAGTGCTATCCGTGGGTATCGAACAACGTGGCCCTCATCGGAGATGCGGCGCATGCCATTGTGCCGTTCTACGGACAAGGCATGAACTGTGGCTTCGAAGACTGTCGTGTGCTCATCGAATGTCTCGATGACGCCAACGACGATTGGACCACAGCCCTTGCGCGCTATCAAGAACTCCGCAAGCCGAATGGCGATGCCATTGCTGATCTGGCCATTGCGAACTTCTTCGAGATGCGTGATAAGGTGGCCGATCCGGTGTTCGCACTCCGCAAGAAGATCGAGGCCTATCTCTATGCGACCTATCCGGAGCGTTGGATCCCGCTCTACACGTTGGTGACGTTCTCGCATGTGCCGTATGCAACGGCGTTGCGCATGGGGCAGGAGAACGATGCGTGGATGGACCGAATGATGACCATTCCCAATATTGCTGAGGAATGGCTGACGGAAGGCGGCAAGGCGGCGCTGGAGGCCATTGTGCGGGAACGTGCACCGCATGGCATCGATCCATCGCTCATCGTAACGCGATAAGCGTTAGGGCACCACGGGGAATGTTCGAGTGATGATCTCGGATGGCGTCTGGAATCGCACAACGTAGACGCCCGCAGGCAGATCGTAGACAGGCATGCGCACATCGAGCGTATCGGTTTCGGTGGTGTGCACCGTCTCGACATGATCGTAGATCCGTGAGAACACTTCCTTGCCATCCGACGAGACGATCTGAATGCTGTAGCGGCCAGGCGCCGAGAGCGTTGCCGTGATCACCACTTGTTCACGCGCAGGGATCGGTCGCACTTGCAACGTTGCTGTTCCGAAGAGCTTCACGGCCCGACCTTGATAGAAACAATCCGGCAGTACTTGCAGCGTGCCATCGCGCACGGTCGTGGCCGGTCGCTGCACAACGTCCAACCATTCCACCTTGTCGATCGTGATCGGTGTTTGAAGCACGGGCGAAAGAAGCACCGTTCCTTGCAACGACGTGATCGTGCGCTCTGTCGGAAGGATGTGCACACTGTCGAAGCGGATCGTCGTCGTGCGCTTGTTCGCAATGATGTCGATCACATCGTTGGTAATGGTACCCGTTGTGACCGTATCGAGTTTGTACACGCGTGCATCAAACGATATGGTAATGGCGAACGTGCTGTTTGGAAGGTCCACCGAGTCCGGTGTTGCCGTCATGCGGATCGGGATACGGAACCCGGCCGTGCCGACCATGGCCGATGTATCGGGGATGCTGAACTGTGCGGCCACCGGACTTACTTGACCGAGGATGGTGACCGTGTGACTCGCTGCACAGGGTGTGCTTATCGTAAGGTCCATCACGCCGTCGTAGCTCTTGTCCTGCGTTGGCATGTAGGAGATCTCGAAGTCCACCGTGCCGAATGGCGCCACCACGATCGGGAACGATGTTGGTCGCAGAAGGGTGAATCCATTCGGAAGCGTGGCTGCATTGATCACAATGGTATCGTCGTCGTTGCTGCGGAAGACGATCGTCTCGATGCGCGTTGAATTCAATTCGATGGCCTCGAAGTCGATCAGATTCGGCATGGTAAAGAGCGTGGGATCGAATCGCACAGTTACATCTGTCGAGCGATGCAGGCATCCACCGTTGTCGATGGCCACCACGTAGTATGTGCCGGGCTGTGTGGTGCGTGCGATGCGCGACGTGTCGCCGTTGCTCCATCGATACGAAACGAATCCGGTCGATGCGGCGAGTGTTGCCGTATCGCCCGGACAGATCTCTTCTGTCGACGAAACAGTGAGGACCGGATCGATGCGCCGACGCCATGTGAAGTTCGTGTCGAGCAGTCCGACCGCACCATCGCGCGCACCCCAGTGCTTGCCCTTTGCGTCCGAACCTGCATCCGTGTTGTTCGAAAGGATGATGCCGCTGCGGCCACCTTCGATCGATGGAATGGCCTTGGGATGAGCGCGAGTGAAGATCACCGCACCACCGCCACCGCCGCCACCGGGACCATGAACATTGTATTCGTTCATGTTGTCGCCGCCGTTCCCACCGTTGGCAAGAATGATCAACGTCGACGTGATCGTATCACAGTCAATGATCACCGAGCCACCGGCTCCGCCACCACCGGCTCCATCGCGATCTGAAACGCGAGCGCTTTGTCCGCGCACATCGATGGCATTCGATGCACCATCGATCACACGTGCACGCAGCATCACGATGCCGCCGCCCGTTGCACCATGGGTGCCCATGGAATCATTGTCGTGTCCGCCACCACCACCACCACCAAGGAACACGCGCTGATCGGTGATGAAGCGCGCCATGCCGTTGCCGCCAAAGCCGCCCACGTCGGGATTCTTGCAGTAGTAGTTCGACTTGCCGCCATGTCCACCTTCCCCGGCACCGCCACCTCCGCCACCACCGGCGTTGTTGCCGTTGCCACCACCGCCACCGGTCGCCCAGCGACCACGTCCGGCCGTGTAGCCCACGCGTTGCGCGATCCCGTCGCCGCGTTCTCCGGAGAGGCCCCATGCATAGTCGTACGCATAGTCAGCCTGTTCGCATTTCGAGTACGACACGGAGCGGAGTCCACCGCGGAACCCTGCGCCACTCATCATCACATCGGCGCCGATGAAGAGCGTATCGCGTGCTTCGATGGCCACAACGCCACCAATGGTGCCGTCGAAGTTCGGAGCCGTGATCGGCGCGATGATGCGTGCATTGTCGTAGTAGGCAACGCGGATCAACTGCACCACGCCGCGTGGATCGTATTGATGGACGAAGGGAGTGGTGAATTCGATCTTATCGTCGACGATCGTTCTGATCACCAGTCGCTCAAAGGCACCGGCACCACCAATGTCGGCAACATCACCGAACGTGGAGTCTGTTCGAATCGTCACCGTGGCACCTTGCATCTGCATGAGCAGGACCACGTCGCCCCGGGCAAAGCCCTGCGTGGATCGGACGGTGATCGTGGAGTCGCAGGGAGTGATGCCGGTGACCGCAACGTATCTGTTCACGACGCCACCGATCACCACTTGCGCACGAAGGGCGCAAACGGACACGAAGAGCAGGCCGAGAACAAGAAGCGAACGGATCACACAACACTCGAATGGTTCCACAGACAGGAGTTGGGCAGGCTGCTCTCTCAAGAAACGTGCCAGTCGATGAAAGGGCGACGGACAAAATGAAGCAAGACCAATGAGACCATGAAGTTAGCATATCACGTCGGCGTGTCCTTGACGAGTTATCCCCAACCCTTGTGAAAAGTTTTTCACAATGTGGATATTGGGGGATGATCTATCCAACGCATCTCCCGCGCAAGGCCGTGATCGGCGTGATCTCGCCTGCATCGCCCCAGCGCGACCCGCGGCGACTCGACCGCGGCATTGCCTATCTCGAGAAGCTCGGGCACCATGTGGTCCTGGGTGCCAATGCGCGGAAGTCGTACGGAGGGTATCTGGCGGGGACGGACGACGAGCGACTGGCCGACATTCACGCCATGTTCGCGGACAAGCAGGTCGACGCCATCTTCTGCGCCCGCGGCGGCTATGGCACAGCACGATTGATCGCATCGCTCAACTACGGTCTCATCCGACGCAACCCCAAGATCTTCGTCGGCTTCTCCGACACCACAGCACTGCAGCTTGCCATCTACAAACGCACCGGACTTGTCACGTTTCTCGGTGCCATGCCCAGCGTCGACATGGCAGACACCTTCGATACCGAAAGTGAAGAGCAGTTCTGGCGCATCCTCACATCGACCCGCGCCGTTGGCACCATCAAACAATCCACGCCCATGTATGGTGTGAAGGGCGGCACGGCAGAAGGGATCTTGCTTGGAGGAAATCTATCCGTCTTCACGCGACTCATCGGTACACCCTACATGCCATCGCTTGCAGGAAGCATCCTGGCGCTTGAAGATGTCGGCGAGGAAACCTATCGCATCGATCGCATGCTCATGCACTGCGAACTCGCCGGCATCATGCACAAGGTTGCCGGTATCGCCTACGGACAGTTCACGCAATCACCACAACGCACCTCCAACACACCGCATCGCGATGTAGCAGACGTCATCACCGAACGCAGCTTATCCGTCAACGGTCCCGTCCTCAGTGGCCTCATGTTCGGTCACGAAGCCAAGAAACTCACGCTCCCGCTTGGCGCAATGGTTCGTATGACGGTAGGGAAAACAGCGAAGATCATACTCGGCAAAGTGACGAGAGAGAAGTAAAAGAGAAGGAAAAGAGAAGTAAACACGAAGTAAAAGAGAAGTAAACACGAAGT
>JBGAJM010000032.1:0-9601 GCA_044224925.1 Kapaibacterium sp. (SeqCode) | reverse complement strand
CATCTGCAATTCGAGAGCGCCGCTGCAGAGCCTCGATCGCAACAGTTCGCGAGGAAGACCTTTGTGCTCACGGGCGAACTCGTCACCATGACGCGTCGCGCCGCTGAAGAAGAAATGCGAGGGCGAGGCGGCAAGGCCGCCGGCAGCGTGAGCAAGAAGACATCGTGAGTGTGGTGGCCGGCGAGAATGCCGGCAGCAAGCTCGCCAAGGCTCCAGGAACTCGGAGTGCCGGTGCTCACCGAAGAAGAATTTGTCGCAATGCTCAATGCATGATCACTTCGGGTCTTCGAAGTTCTGCATGGTGAACGTGAAGTTCAACAGGAACTGATTGCGGAGCTGTGTGGCAGGACCGGTGGTGCCGTTATCGCGGAGGACAGGCACGCGGTCGTCATAGAACACGTCGGTAAGAAGGGCGACCGACAGCAAGCTGTTCACCTTCAAGAATACGCCGTTCTCGATGGTGACCACCCAAAGGTCGGGTGCACTGTACCGACAGAAACTATTGAAGCGGGTCTTCCACCGTACGTTCTCCATGATCTGCCAATTGAACTCGATGTTCAGCAGACCACCGAGGTCGATCTTTGACTTCTTCCTGGGATCGACACCGAAGGCACCTACATTGTAGAGGTCCGGATCTGACACGAATATTCCACGAGAGGCGACCGGTAACAAGGATGCGCAATATCTCACCGGGAGTGAACTCGCCGCCGATCGCACCCGTCAGATATCCAGGCGCCATGAAGTTCGACGTCTTCGTTGGATCACCGGCAGAATCCAACTGATCGTAGTTGTAGCCAATATAGAACTGTGTGCGGGCGTCGAGGA
Source organism: Kapaibacterium sp. (SeqCode) (assembly GCA_044224925.1). GTDB lineage: Bacteria > Bacteroidota > Ignavibacteria > Kapaibacteriales > Kapaibacteriaceae > Kapaibacterium. Next base: position 8,776 of record JBGAJM010000032.1, on the reverse strand, counting down.
AACCCGTCAGTCGGAAGTTATCGGAATAGGCGTGAAGCCTGAGGGTGAAGATGATCCGGTCGTCGCTCTTGCGATAGCCGGACGTGCCGAGTTTCGTGAGGCCATAGCCAATGTCGAGATCGTTGTCCCACGAGAACTTGTCGTCGGCATAATCACCGAGCAAGGTGAACACCACGGATGGGCATCCTGTCCGCCCCCCGTCCAATTGCTCACGTTCACGGTCGATCCTGGCGCCGATCGTGGCCTTTCAGCTTCCAAGCAATACTATCGGCCCTTCGAGTGCCTTAACACCTCCGAGTAGGTCGGTGGTGCTTCCAGCTCTACTTGTGCGACCACATTCTGCGAGAGCAGAACACAGAGCAATGCCACGATCGAAAAGAAATGCCTCATGTTGTCCCCGCAGTTATCAGTGATCGGTGAAATCGCTGCGAATATACTAGGCCATGCGGGCACACCAAGCGTTGTAGATTTGCACATGCGTCAACTGTCCGTCCGACCTGTTCTTCCCCTTCCCGTTCGAATGCAAGCCGATGTGAGTTCGCGTGGCAGTGGTGTTTGCATTGCCATGATCGACTCGGACTTCGTGCAGCACCCGGATCTCATGCAGCCAACGAATCGCATCGTGGAGTATTACGATGCCGTGATGGACATGACGTCGGATCTCCCGCCCAGTGTGCCGAGCTCCCGACATTGGCATGGTACCATGACGGCATGCACGGCGGCCGGGAACGGATACCTCTCGCAGGGAGAATTCACATCGTTGGCCCCCAATGCCACCGTTATCCTAATCCGCACGATGAACGAACAGGGACGCGTGCTCACCGACGTGATCGTGCGGGCCCTGGAACACGTGCGCAAGCAGGCCGCGACCTTCGGTATTCGTGTGGTGAACATGTCGGTCTACGCCGACGAGCTCGATCAATCGCTCGATCATCCCGTCACGAGGTTGGTGGAGGAGCTCATTCACGAAGGCATCGTTATCGTGGCCGCTTCGGGCAACAATCCATTCGCTCCCATCCGGCCGCCGGCATCGGCACCGAATGCGATCACAGTGGGTGGACTCGATGATAAGAACACGCTGGACAGTAACGACGAAGACCTCTATCACTCCACGTTCGGCATCACGGAATTGGGTGTCCAGAAGCCCGACCTGATCGCACCGGCCATCAGCCTTCCCGCCCCGATCCTTCCCTACACGGCCGTCCACCGCGAAGCGGCCGCCTTGTGTGCAATGGACAGTATGGACGATGTGATGTTGAAGGATTGCGCACCGCACTTACTGCAGTACACGAAGCTGGGTCTTGCGGCAGGAGAACGGGATGACGTGGAGGCATTGCGTGGTGCGATCGACAAGCGCCTGCAAGATGAGCTGATCGCATCGCCATATTACAAGATGGTGGATGGCACGTCGTTCGCAGCACCGATCGTAACGAGCATCGTCGCACAAATGCTCGAGGCCGATCCGGACCTCACACCCACAGACGTGAAGTCCATTCTGACACGAACAGCGAAACTGTTATCGCAGCATCCGCGATTACGTCAAGGGAATGGTGTTGTGCAGCAAGCGGCCGCCGTGCGTGCCGCTCGCGAGGAGTTCAGTGCGATGCTCCGGGCATGATGCGCGATGCACCATCGTCACCGTACGTAATGTACATCGTCGTGACCGGACCTGCCATTTGACGTGAATTCACACTCCGCACTTGAATGGAGTTGTGTCCATCATGCAGTCGCCATTGGAATTCGGCACCCTTGACATTCGCCCAGTGCTTCCCATCGATCGAGACCTCATAATGATCGAACCATGGCATCGTGTTCTCGAGTCCGATCTTGAACTTGGGAACCGCTGCGAATCGGGGCATGGCGCGCACGTAGTCTTCCTTGGTCCGAACATCATACTGTCGCATCACGGAATCGAACGAGATCAACTGATCGTAGAAGAACGACATTGATGTTTCATTGACCGGCGGATAGAGATCCCCACGACTCGTGGTGAATTCTGTGCCGCTGGCGGGTAGGCCCTGGAAGGTCAGGAATTGATCCTTTGCATTCAGCGATAGCGTGAGCAAGGCATCGCGTGTACCGGACTTGATCAAGGTGATCAGATACCCCATGTGCTTCGTGAGGAACTCTTCGTACTTCTCGGCTGAGATGCCCGAGCACAGGAACCGCAACTCTGCACGCCGACCTTCACTGATCGCTGCGCTGATCTCGGAGATGTTCTGCGGCTCATTATTGCGCAGCACCATACCGTTCATCTGCGGATCGACGAAGATCCATTTCTTCAGCGAGTTCGACCACACTTCGTTGGCAATATGTCCTTGGCCCGGTCCGCCATAGGCTTGGTCCGCCGTCCGCAACTGGATCACCCGCGATACGATGCCGTGGGCTATCATCACATCGTTGAGCACACGCGCAAAGGCCTCACAATTATAGCGTATGCCTGTGGCCGTCTGATCCAGGATCTGACAGGCATTCATCGATAAAGGTGGGACATTACGACCATCATGCTTCCACTGCGCACTGACCCACGCATTGAGCGTGACAATGGTCTGCATTTCATCTTTGTCGGAAAGATCGGCGGTCCGCTGCACACGGTCACGCAATTGAGCATGATAGGGTGCTTCGATCTTTACAGGTAGGGGCATCCGTCGATACCGGGTATCGAGGATGTGATTTGTCGATGAATCAACGACGATCTTCTTGAGAAGCAGCGAATCCGGAACATGGGCCGCGTGAGAGAGCGTAGACGTCACCAACATCAGGGATGTTAGAAGTACGATCATAGCACGTCTATTGCGATCATGGCCCCATTGGTTACAGTCGCTGGGCATCATTCATACTGGACGACCATGGAAGTAACGGGTCCCGGCCACCCGTACTCATTCACGGCACGTACCCGTAGATCGTTCGAGCCAGCGTGGAAATGAACCGGGAACTTGTTTCCACGAACGCTTTTCCATGCGCCTCCGTCGGTGGACACTTCATAGGTCTTGAACCACGGCATCGAATTCGTCAGGCGGACCGTGAAATCCGGTGACGCGGTGAAAAGCGACATGTAGTGCATGTAGTCTTCATTCGTGATGATCTTGTACTTCGAGAGCACGTGCTCATAGGCCTGCGGATTCTTCGAGAAGAACACAAGGGCTGTTCCGTTCACCGGCATATTGAAGTCGTTCCGTTTTTCCGTGAACATCGTTCCGTCGGCCGGCAACCCCTGAAATGTGAAGTACTGTCTGGCCGTCGTGTCAAGCCGGAAGGTGACAAGTTCCGGATCTCCCTCCACCAACATCAGACTGCTCACATAGCCCGTGTAGGACGACAGAAAGTTCCGATAGAATTCCGCCGTGGCCCTCGTCGATCGGAACTCCACCCCTGCGGTGTCACCGCTGCGGATCACATCGGCGATATCGATCCACGACAGAAGCTCACCGTCCTTCGTCACTTCGCCATCGAATTGCGGATCCAGGAACACCCAACGTTGTGCTTGGTCCAACCACGCGCATACCGCCACATGCCCTTGTCCGGTGGCAGCATACGGAGCGTCCTTCGTTTTGAGGTAGACCACCCGTGCAACGATTCCATGGGCGAGAAGCATATCCATGAGCACCCGAGCATAGCCCTCGCAATTGAAGCGCGCGCCCTTGGAGCACTGCTCGAGGATCTGTAAGGCTGATGTGTTGAGCGACGGGGCGAACCGCCCGTCGTGCTCCCATTGGGTGGACGTCCAGTGTCGCAGGGCGCGGATCACAGCAAGCTCACCCTGCGCTCGCAGTGCAGCATCGATGGCAGCACGGTCCCGAAGAGCCTTGAAATACGGCGCGTTGATGGAGGGCGGCAAGGGTACCATTGCGTATCGCCTGTCCAACAAGTGGTTGTTGGACGAGACCACGGTGAGTTTTCGCAGCGGCGGAATAGCAGACAGGGCATGACCCCACATCCCGCATGAAAGGAGCAGAAGGACGACGTATCGAAGCATAATTCCGGAACGAACTGGTGACGCTGCCGTGTGTTGGCAACAGACTGGCCCATGATATCATCGTACGTAGTTTCGTTACACGATGTGGAAAGAAACACCAACTCGCCTTCCTGTGTAATTTGCGCCCCTATGCTACGACTGCTCCTCCTCCTCGTCTGTGCAGCAACCGCTGCTGCGCAAGTAACCACTACGCCGGTCGAAGGGCTTCGTACGAAGACCGTTCGGTTGGTCGCCCTCACGAAGTGCACGGTTGTCCCGGAACCGGGCAAACGCATCGACAATGCCACGATCATCATCCGCAACGATCGGATCGAAGCGGTGGGATCGGGTCTTGCCATCCCTGCCGGTGCCGACGTGCGCGACTGTAGCGGACTGTGGGTCTATGCAGGATTCGTGGATCCGTATCTGGATCTGGATGATGTTGGCGCAAGTAAGAAGCGCGACAAACGCGACCGCGGCTTCTCGGACGAAGACGAAGGACCGAACACGCCGCCACCATCGGGTGCACGACACTGGAATCAAGCGGTCAAGCCCGAATACCGTGCGTCGACGTCGCTGTCCGTGGATGCCGATGCGATCTCCACACTACTTCGCGTTGGCGTGACCGCCGGCGCGGTGAGCGATCAGGACGGCATCTTCCGCGGCTCCGCGGCCACCGTCATTCTCCGTCCCGGCGTTGCGGCCACCACCGTGATCGCCGACAATGTCTACCAAGGTCTCTCCTTCCGCAAGGGCACGTCGAAAACACCATACCCATCGTCACAGATGGGGAGCATTGCCCTGCTCCGGCAGGCATTCTTTGATGCAGACTGGTACGGTAAGGCACATGCCTATGCAGCATCACACCCTGCCTCGGTCCCGCCCGAAGTGAACGTTTCACTCGAGGCTTTGCGTGCCGCCATGGACAAGAAGCTGACGTTCGTTGCGCACACACAAGACGAACTTGACATCGTTCGCTGGGACCGTATTGCAAAAGAAGCGTCCGTGTCCATGGCCTACGTTGGCACCGGACGTGAATTCCACCGCCTTGCCACCCTCGCGCCTCTGAAGCCCACCATCATCCTTCCTGTTGTGTTGCCAGAAGCACCCGACATGCGCGACCCGATCAGCGCACACGATGTGGGATTGGGTGATCTCATGCACTGGTATTGGGCGGCCGACAATGCACGCTTGATCGATTCGATCGGTTGCACGATCGCCTTCACCACCAATGGTCTGAAGGATCGCACGCAGTATCTCGCTCGCATTCGTTCCTTCGTGGAGCGTGGACTTGATTCAACGAAGGCCCTTGCCGCCCTTACCACCGTCCCTGCTCGCCTATCCGGCGTTGCCGATCGTTGCGGAAAGATCGCACCGGGTTACATGGCCGATCTCGTGATCACGACGGAGAACATCTTCGCCGAGAAGAGCACGATCCGTTCTGTGGTCGTGGCTGGTGAGACGTCCGACCTGAGTCGCCCAGCCGAGGTCGACGTGCGCGGCACATGGTCGCTCACCTCCACAGCACTCCCCCGTCCGCTCAAGATCACCATCACCGGCACGGCCGAAGATCCAAGCGCAGCCGCAGCGGCCGATAGCGTGACGATCCCAATGACGATGTCCGTGCGCGGCGCACGGATGCAGTTCACGCTCCGCACCGACACGCTCGGCATGATCGGCTTCATGCGCGGCGCAGCCGTGGCCGATAGCATCTTGATCAACGGCACGCTCGATGCACCGAATGGAACACTTGGCACGTTCGTGATGCGACGCGACTCTGCTGCATCACAGAACATCAAGAAGAAGAGCGTTGCCAAGGTCACACCTCGCATTCCCTTCCCGTCAACACGTCTCCCCTTCGGTCCGTTCGGATTCGACGCCGAGCCTGCACAACGTTCCGTGTTGCTGAAGAATGCAACAGTGTGGACATGCGGTCCCTCCGGCACACAACAACAGTCCGACGTCCTCATCCAGAACGGTCGCATCGCCGCGGTCGGCAAAGGCCTGAGCGGTGGCGACACGACCATCGACTGCACCGGTATGCACATCACACCGGGCATCATCGACGAACATTCGCACATCGCCATCACGCGCGGTGTGAACGAAGGCACGCATGCCGTTACCACCGAGGTGCGCATTGGCGACGTGCTCGATCCGGACGATGTGAACATCTACCGACAACTCAGTGGTGGCGTTACTTCGTCGCATTTGCTGCACGGCTCTGCAAATCCCATGGGTGGCCAGCTCCAGCTGATCAAGCTTCGTTGGGGTCAAGACGCCGAAGGACTCAAGTTCCAAGGCGCCGTGCCGACCGTGAAGTTCGCCCTTGGCGAGAACGTCAAGCAAAGCAATTGGGGCGATCGCTTCTCGGTGCGCTACCCGCAGACACGCATGGGTGTGGAAGAGCTGATGCGTGATGCATTCCGCGCGGCGCGCGAGTATGAAGCGGACATGAAGAAGGTGAACGATCCAACGGTGATGCCGGTACGTCGCGACATTCAGCTCGACGCTCTCGTCGAGATCTTGAATTCGAAGCGCTACATCCACTGTCACTCCTACGTGCAGAGCGAGATCCTCATGCTCATGCGCCTTGCCGAAGAGTTCGGCTTCCGCGTGAAGACCTTCACGCACATTCTCGAAGGCTATAAGGTGGCAAAGGAAATGGCAGCACACGGCGCCGGTGCATCGTCGTTCTCCGACTGGTGGGCGTATAAGTTCGAAGTGTACGACGCCATTCCCGAGAACCCCGCCATTCTCCACGAGAACGGCGTGCTGGTGAGCGTCAACTCCGACGATGCCGAGATGGCACGTCGGTTGAACCAAGAAGCAGCGAAGAGCGTGAAGTATGGCGGCGTGGTCGAAGACACGGCCATTCGCTTCTGTACGATCAACCCCGCCACACAGCTAGCGGTGAACGACAAGGTGGGCTCGCTTGAAGTTGGCAAGGATGCCGACGTCGTAGTGTGGACAGGACATCCGCTCTCCAACATGTCGCGCGTTGAACGCACGTTCGTCGACGGTCGACTCATGTTCGATCGCGCGATCGATGCACAACTCCGCAAACGCGACGCCCAACTCCGCGTCCTCTTGGAACAAGAGGCCATGCGGGCTGCAGAAGGCGGCGCGGCCATGTCGAAGGGCGGCAAGCCCGCAAAGCATGAATACGATTGCAACGACATGGACGATGAGATGAGCGACGTGCAGGATCGCAACTGATGCTGCACGGCTCCATACCACTTGCATCGATCGGCATCAATGCGCTTGCACGCGCATTGATGTTGAAGAACGATCCGTGGGTGCTTTCTCGCTTCCCGCATCAAGATGTTACGGCCGAGGTGATGTCGGCACGCGCAGCCCAGGGCGCATCGAAGAGCAGACTCGTCGACCTGTGTCGCACCTCCATGCGCACGGTTGCGCTGAGTGCCGCGCAAGAAGCGAACCTCGACGCACTTCGCAACCCGCAGAGCACGTGCGTGGTGAGCGGACAGCAGATCGGACTCTTCGGAGGACCGCTCTACACCTTGCTCAAGATCCGCTCGGCTGTTGCCATGGCGGATGCAGTACGCGCGCAACATCAACGACCCGTGGTGCCGATCTTCTGGCTCGAAGACAACGATCACGATGCCATCGAGGCCGGCAGCGCAACGTTGATCAACGCCGACGGGACCTTGATCCCCACCTCCATCGTCGACCAACCAACACGCGTTCCCGTAAGTGCGCGTGCGTTCACGGCCGACGAGATCGCCACGATCACGAATGGGCTGCAGACGTTAAGCGGACAGTATGCCGACGAGACACGCGCAACTCTTGCGTCGATCTACACCGAAGGCAGACCGTGGAACGAAGCCTTCCTCGACATCCTTCAACCGTTTCTAGCCGAATGGGGCGTCCTCGTTGTGCGCGCCTCCGACGTGATCGAGAGTGGCATGCACATGCCTATCGTCGATCGCGACATCCATCACCCCGGTGTGGTGCGCACGCTTGTCGACATTGCCTCCGATGAACTCCGCACACACGGATATCATGCGCAGGCATCGGCCAACGAATACAGTTTCTTCGTGCATCGCAACGGAGAACGTCACCGTATCGAATCGCAACCGCCACTCGATGCAACGTTTTCTCCGGGAGTCCTCGCACGTCCCATCGTTCAAGACGCCATCCTTCCGACCATTGCCAGTGTATTGGGTGCGGCCGAGATCGCCTATCACGCGCAACTGCACGAGGTCTATCATTGGTTCGGTGTGTCAATGCCCGACATCGTGCTCCGACATTCTGCGACCATCATCGACGCCAAGACCGAACGGCTTCTCCAGAAGGTAGGTCGCGATGCCTCCTTCTACATGCGACCATGGCAAGAGGTGGAGCGCGACATCGTCGCATCCATGGACGATGGCCTCATCCCCGATGCATCCTCCACGGCCACGCACCTTGCCGCCCTCCTCGATCCCTATCGCCATGCTGCCGCATCCATTGATGCCACGCTGACCGGCTCTGTGGAATCCACCGAGGCGGCCATGCGCAAGAGCATGGACGCCCTGCAAGGAAAGATGCGCAGTGCGCTCAAGCGCGTGCATGCCGAGGCCATGGACCGGCACCGTGCCATTGCCGTCATGGTATGGCCCAACGACGGTCCCCAAGAGCGGGTGATCGCCCTGGCAACATGGATGGCACGTCTCGGAAGCGAAAAACTTCGTAGCATTGTTGAAGAAGTGTGCGCATTGGAACGTACGACACACTCCATTATCGGCTGACCAACGGACCGTTATGCGAAAGCCCTACGTTCTTGTTGTCGACGACAACAAGATCACTACCAAACTCATG
>JBGAJM010000031.1:0-9996 GCA_044224925.1 Kapaibacterium sp. (SeqCode) | reverse complement strand
ATTGGTGCGGTGGAGGAGGACTCGAGTGGATATCCCGATTGCAGGGATTCGTTCTTCGATGCGTTCGAGCGTGTGATCGAAGAGGGAACCGGACCCGACACGCACATCAAGATCATGCGTCCGGTGATCCATCACAGCAAACAACAGATCGTCGAAGAGAGCATGCGCCTTGCCGCCCCGCTCCATCTCACATGGAGCTGCTATCGCAACTCCGATGCGGCATGCGGCACCTGTGATTCATGTGCATTGCGTCTGCGCGGATTCCAGCAAGCCGGTGTGGAAGATCCCATCAACTACGTCGAACGTCCGCGCTATATCTAGCGCTGCGCGATCTTCTTCACGTGATACTTCCGGATGTACTTCTCCAGTCCTTCGCGTGAGCTTGCCGTAAGGTAGTAAGCCAGGATCGGCGTGCGAGGTAAGATCACCTCATAGTAGAGATACGATTCGAAGTCGCGCTCCTTGATCGCTCGCGATGCCTGGATAATGGCGGGATGCGCCGCGTTCGGGAGGAGATCGTCATCAAGAAACGCTTCTAGACACGTTACCAAGCACTCGCGCTCCCGGCGATCCAGCACGGCATACTTGTCGCTCGTATCCACCACAGCCGTTGCCACGTCGGGCTCGAACTTCCACGCGGCCTGACACATGCAGTAGGAGAGAAAGGTGCCTTCGGCACTGTCCACGCGGATCGATATCGTTGTCGGATCCGTCTGCTTCACTTCCATGCGCGGTTGGAACGACCATGCATCGTAGCGATAGCCGGCACGCGTGAAGAACTGGTCGAGCTCTGCGAACATGCGCGGATTCGTTCTGTTCAACACCATGGCCGTGAGCATGTGTTGTACGGCCGCTTCTGCCGAGTCCACTTCTGCCAGCGAGGAGGCATAGAACCACTGCGCCATGTAGTCGAGCGGATTCGTCTGCACGGCCTGACGATACCAATACAGCGCCGAGTCGGCATAGGCCGACCGCACATAGCTCTGCCCTAGGAACGTCATCACCCGCGAGGCATTCGGCACGCGCTCCAGATAACGCTTGTAGTTGCGGCGCGCCTCGATCACGTTGCCTTCCTGAAAGGCGCGTTCGGCATCGTCCAGCATGGCGATCGTGGCCGCATCGCGCGTGGAGTCGTCCATGATGTCCACCAACGTCTCCGTGCCGTCCGCCCCCTTCACAATGCCATAGCACCGGAACAGCGGATCTGCCATCGGCAGAGGCTGCACGGAATCGGGTCCCGTCACGGAAAGCTCGTACTTCAGCTTTGAGTCCGTCAGGACCTTCAAAAAGTACGCGGCCGACCGAAGTTCCTTCTTCTGACCCATGCTCGGAAGGGCGGTCCCAAGGAGGAGGGCGGCAAGGAGGATCCCTGCCCACGTCGACGTGACCTTTGCTGTTCTCACCCGAAACCCCTATCTTTGCTGTTCTCTTGAAAAACCCCGTCGGTAGGACGTACCCCTCAGGCGGAATGTCAAACATAATGTTGCACCGGCATATGTCGGTAGCGAGGTACACATGAAATACAATGGCCCCAAGGTAAGACTGTCGCGAAAGCTCGGTTTTGCCATTACTCCAAAAGCTCGCAAGGTCATGGACCGCAAGCCGAACGCACCAGGTCAACACGGTGCGTCGAAGAAGCGCGCGAAACTCTCTGACTACGCAAAGCAGCTGATCGAAAAGCAGAAGCTTCGTATTCAGTACAATGTGCACGAGCGTCAGATGACGAATTACATGGCCAAGGCAGCTCGCCTGGTCGGTAATACAGGAGACATCCTGGTGTCGCTGCTCGAAACACGTCTGGACTCGATCGTCTTCCGCGCAGGACTTGCCCGCTCGATGTACGCTGCACGTCAGTACGTCCGTCACGGCCACGTTCTCGTCAACGGCAAGCGCGTTTCCATGCCGGCCTACCAAGTACAGCCGAACGAAGTGATCAGCATCAAGGAAAAGAGCCGCAAGCTCGAGTGTTTCCAAGAGGCCATCCGCACGTCGGCCGCTCCTCCCTATCTGGAAGTGAGCAAGGCAGACTTCGCCGCGAAGTTCCTGTACGTGCCACCACGCGAAGAAGTACCGGTGATCTGCGACGTTCCGCTCGTGATCGAGTACTACTCGCGCTAAGACCACCCCGCCGAAAAAACACCACAAAGGGCGCACGCAAGTGCGCCCTTTTTCGTTGGTGTTCGTTGTAGATTTGCACGTTCATCCACTCTACTCTCGAGGCCATGCAGAATACCAATAAAGCCCTTCATTGGGCCTTCGCCGGCCTGGCATTCATTGTCTCTCTTGCAACGTACTTGATGACGGTGCAGCCAACGGTTCCCTTCTGGGACTGTGGCGAGTTCACAGCGGCCGCTGTGAATCAACAAGTGCCGCACCCACCGGGTGCCCCGCTCTTCCTGATGCTTGGAAAACTCTTCAACCTGTTGCCCTTTGGCGATCCGGGTTGGCGCGTGAATCTTCTCTCCGTCGTGGCCAGTGCCGCAACGGTGATGATCCTGTACTTCATCACGGTGAAGGTGATCCGCAACTTCTATCGCGAAGACCTTTCCTCCTTGCCCAATGCCCTTGCCGTGTATGGTGCGGGATTGGTGGCGGCCCTCACGTACACCTTCAGTGACACGTTCTGGTTCAACGCCGTGGAGTCGGAAGTGTATGCGGCATCGCAGCTCTTCGTATCGATCATCGTGTTGCTCATGATGATCTGGAATGAGAAGGCGGACGAAGCCGGCAATGAACGGTATCTGTTGTTGATCGCCTACCTGATCGGCCTTGCCATTGGTGTGCACTTGCTGTCGATCCTGACGTTGTTCTCGATCACACTGCTCGTCTACCTGCGCAAGTACAAGTATTCGCACAAGGGACTCATCCTCACAGGTGTGATCGGCGTTGCGGCCTTCTGGGTGATCTACTCGCTCATCATCATGAAGATGCCCGGTCTGTTGGCAGGGAACTTCTGGAAGGACAGTGAGGCAAAAGAGTACGCGATCTCGAACAGTCCGATCATTACCGTGTTCGGCATCGCGCTGCTGGCCGCCGCTGCGTATGGCGTGTACTACGGACGGAAGACCAGCCATGGTGTTCTCTCGCTGTGCTGCTCGGCCTTCCTGTTGATCGTGATCGGCTATACGACGTACGGACATATCATCGTGCGTGCGAACTCGAACACACCGATGAACGAGAACAAGCCCGACAATCTTTCGAAGCTCGTCTCCTATCTCGGTCGTGAACAATACGGCGATGCACCAACGTGGCCACGTCGTTATCAGACCGAAGAGCGCTTCATCAAGCACTACAAGGAGTATGGGACGTGGACGCCACCATCCTACAAGCGCGTGGATCGCTCTGATGGAACGGCCATCAGTTTGCCCGACTTCCGAAAGGTGAACACGGCGGCCGAGCTCAAGTACATGTGGGGCTATCAGATCGACCACATGTATCTGCGATACTTCCTGTGGAACTTCATGGGTCGGTCCAGCGACGTGCAAGACGCACCGGCGTACGGACCGATGACGAAGAAGGCCGTGGTCGAGGCGTTCAATCACAAGAACGGCTATGCCTCGCTGTTCCCTGTGAATTTCTATGCGCTGCCGCTGATCTTCGGACTCATCGGATTGTTCTTCCACTTCTATGCCGACAAGAGGATGGCGTCGATCTACCTCGTCCTCTTCCTGATGACGGGTGTGTTGGCAGCCGTCTCGCAGAACCAGCAGAATCCGCAACCACGTGAGCGTGACTACTTCTACATCGGTTCCTTCATGGTCTGGTCCATGTGGGCCGGTATGGGCGCCTTTGCCATTCTGCAATGGTTGCCAAAGTTGAAGGCGAACATCGGTGGTGTGGGATTGGTCCTTGCCGCCTCGCTCATTGCCGTTCCCTACAACATGGCCTCGCAAGGATGGAAGATGCACAGTCGTGCCGGCAACTATCTGGCCTTCGATTATGCGTACAACATTCTGCAAAGCGTGGAGAAGGATGCCATCATCTTCACCAACGGTGATAACGACACATTCCCCGTATGGTACCTGCAAGATGTTGCGGGCGTGCGCCGAGATGTGCGCGTCGTGAACCTCTCGCTCGGGCAAACATTGTGGTACATCGAGCAGCTGAAGAATCAGTCGCCCTACGGTGCGAAGAAGATCCCATTGTCGTTCACCGACCAGCAGCTCACGTCGGAAGAGGACAGTCCGAATGCACTCTCCTACACGCTTGGACCAACGGTCGATGCGTCGATCCCGGTCAGCCCCGACATTCTCCGTCAGTTCACCACCGATCCCAACGTGATCAACAGCGGCGTGATGAAGTGGACGTACAAGGGTCGTCAGATCGGCTCGCGAGAAGGGGAGCCGCCGCAGTACTTCTTCGGCGTGCAGCACAAGTTGGTCTTCGATATCCTCCAGCAGACCGGCTTCAAACGTCCGGTCTACTTCAGCACGTCCGTCGGCGATCCGTCATGGGCCGACGAATACATCGGTCTCGACAACTATCTCCGCCTCGAGGGCATGGCCTATCGCGTCTGTCCGGCACCACAACGTTCGGCCATCGGCGAAACGGTCAACGAGACCGTCATGGACAAGGCACTCATGCAACCGCGGAACGGTGCCGACTTCGATCAGCAGCCTTCCTTTGGCATGAAGTTCCGTGGTCTCAACGATCCGAACGTCTATTACGACGATGTGCATCGTGGCTATCTGATGAACTATCGCAACATCTACATCAAGTACGCCAACTACTTGTTGTACGAGAAGCAGGACACGGCAAAGGCCATCAAGGTGATGAACGAGATGAACAAGACGATCTCGCTCACGCAGTTCCCGCTTCCGCTCATGCTGGAATACAACCTCACGCGATTCTTCGCGTCGGTGAATGCCCAGAAGGAAACAGAGGAGATGGCATTGCGCGTGGTCAGTAGCGCCGAGGCCCTTATCAAGAATCCGGCTCTCCGTGCGTCGGAGCAAGGGCTCGACCGTCAACCGCTCGAGATCATCGCAGCCGAAGCGGCAACGTATGGTGGACTGTGGGCGAAGGCCGAGCAGTTCTATCGTGCGTTCGATGCACAAGGCGGAGATCTGATCATCAAGGGTCGCATCGAACTCCTGGCCGTGGCCAAGAAGGAACGGGCGGGAGATCTGGAAGGCGCACTGGCTGAGGCGATGAAGCTTCAAGCAAAGTATGCCACCGCCACCGGACAGGACGGACAACAGGTCAACGAGGACATCGCTCGTAAGATCATGGAACTTCAACGCAAGCTCGGTCGCACTCCTGAACCTCCAATGGTGTCGATGGCTCCGATCAAGTAAGGGCACATGCCGACATTTTCTTTTGCACCTGCAACGTGGACGATCGTGATCATCACTGCGATGATCACGATCGTTGCGTTTAGAGACGTTTCGTTGATGGAACGATGGCTCTTCATGCCGCAACGTGTGCTACTCGACCGTCAATGGTTTCGTCTGCTCACGTCGGGCTTCATCCATGCCGACTACATGCACCTGCTCTTCAACATGGTATCGATGCTCTTCATCGCCAGCTATGTGGAGCACGTGGTCGGTGCCGCGCGCATGGTGCCACTGTACGTGGCCGGCATCGTGGTCGGCAACCTTGCCACCATGGCCCTCCGTCGGCACGAACCGTGGATGCGCGCCGTTGGGGCCAGCGGCGGCGTGAGTGCGATGATCGGTGCACTGATCTGCATGATCCCCGATGCATCGTTCATGATCTTTCCCGTGCCTATTCCCATTCCGGCTTGGATCTACGGAATCCTCTTTCTCGTTGGGTCGATCTTCGGCATGCGTCGCGGCACCGACAACATCGGTCACGAAGCACATGCCGGCGGTATGCTCATGGGCATCGCTGCCATTGCCGTGTATCGACCGGCGATGATCGTCGATCACATCCTCTATGTCGCACTCGTGGTGATCGTGCCGACCGTCGTCTGGCTCGCGCTTCGACGCCGACCGTTGGTATGACGGCCATTGCCGATCTGTTGCGAACATTGCGCTCGGGTTCACCCGAACCATGGCGCCGAAATCTTGCCGTGCTGTGGTTCGCCCAGTTCGTGGCCATGATCGGCATGAGTGCCTGCATTCCATTCCTTCCGCTCTATATCCACGAGCTCGGCGTTCGCGACGCCGATGCGCACATGTGGAGTGGCTTCATCACGGCAGCACCGTTCGTGATGAGCGCCTCGCTCACACCGTTGTGGGGTGTGTTGGGTGATCGGTACGGACAGAAGAGCATGGTCGTTCGCGGCATCTTCGGTCTGGCCATTGCCATGACGCTCATGGGCTTCAGCGTGAACATCTGGATGCTCTTTTTCCTGCGTATGTTCCAAGGTGCTGTGAGTGGCTTCGTCGCATCAACGAATGCCTTCGTGAGCGCACAAACACCCATCGAACATTCCGGCTACGCCCTTTCCACCTTGCAAACCTCCATCTGGGCGGGCAACATCATCGGTCCACTCGTTGGTGGCGCCATTGCCGATGCCTTCGGTATGCGCACCACCTTCTTCTTCGTAGGTGCCATGTGCGTGATCTCGCTCATCATCATCATCTTTCATGTGCACGAAGCAAAGCGGGAAGGCGGCAATGGGCGGGGAGGAGCATCACGACGTAGTACGCCCATTCGCACGAACATCGGTCTCGTCATCCGACGTCCTGAACTCTCCCGGCCGATCATCCTGCTGTTCGTCTCGCAAACGGCCATCGTCCTCGTCTCGCCCATCATGCCCTACTACATTCGCGAGCTTGGTGCGCCACCAGCAGCGTTGGCAACAATTGCGGGATCCATTGTCTCGTTGGTCGGTGTGATGAGCATCATCACAGCGCCATGGTGGGGTCGACGTGCCGACACGATAGGCTTCGGTCCCACGATGAAGAACGTCACGCTGCTCGTCGTCATCGGCATGCTCCTGCAAAGCGTTGTCCCGTCATACGGATGGCTCTATCCCGTGCGGATCCTCATCGGTCTTGGTGTCGGGGCCATCATTCCCATGTTGTATGCAGAGCTCACGCGACAAAGTCCCAGCACACGCAAAGGCGGCATGATGGGATTGGCCTCGAGTGCTACGCTCGTTGGCAATCTGGTGGGTCCGCTCCTCTGCAGTCTCATCACGCTCTGGCTCCCGCTCCGATGGGCCTTTGTGGCGAGTGCGCTCCTTATGAGCATCAGCTTGTTGCTCACGCAACGTCGGCGCGTCCCAAGCACTGAATAGAAGAAGCCCACGCAATGTCGGTTCCATCCCGTATCTTTGTGCCCTACAGCGTGTAGCGCAGCCCGGTAGCGCGCCACTTTGGGGTAGTGGAGGTCGTGGGTTCGAATCCCGCCACGCTGACGTAAGCCCTTGCAATGTAATAGATTAGGTGAATATTTTATTAAGTCTTGTGACATAATTGCGACAAGTCGTCGTGTTTTCGTTCGCGCTCTTTGATTGGATCTGTTTTAGTCCGGCGAGTGTTTTGTGTGCTAAAGATGTCGTCCTTCGGTGACTTGGGTTCGATCACGATTGTGCCGCTGCTCGTGAGTATCTTGATGCCGAACTTCGCACATCAATTGGGAGCCATTAAGAATGTTCTGTTATTACAGTGTTTTCAAGCTGTTAGCATCGATTATTGACGGTCTGTTGGGAATTCTTGAACGCTTGGGAGTAACAGGGTGGGTGCTATTCTGGCTACTATGCGCTGTACTCTATAGAGGCAGTATCGCTAGTTTGATTTCACGCCTCGAAGGCATGATTCAAAGAGTTAAGGCAATTTCATTCAAGGATGTAACTGCCAAGATGCGTGAAGACCATAATGCACATACTGCTGCGACCAGAGAGAACATTCTCAGAGGAACAGCAAGAGAATCGAAGATTGATGAAACCCCTCCTGTGATCGATATCGAAGTTCGACCTGAGGTGGCTTCTAGCAAGACATTTTCATCAGGAGGGAAGTTGTCTCCATATGAGTGTTACTGGCTTGGGCACGATCTTGCTTGGACACAAATGGTGTTGTTGACGATGGGCTCCTCCACGGATATCAATTTTGGATTACGGCAAAGTCTGAGCCACTTGTCTGCAGTTGTGGGACAAGCTCATCCGCTCTACTCCAACCTTCATTCAGTTGTAGATAGTTGCACATCATATGAAGATGCGGATTGGTCAGAGGCAGTTAGGATTTCGGTTTTCAGTCAATTGCAAGTGTTGAAAAACGAACTAGGCGGTGTTGTTGATTACCTACATAATCAAATGAACTGATATGTGTACTCTCTGAGTATTGGTCCAACCAAGCAATCATTCAAATCTACCGCAATGCTGGAAATCAAATCCTCACACAAAGCCGTCAGAGAGTACTTCGCCGAGCTCGATCGCATCACCGGTCACGGACACGTGAATGAGATGTCCGTACGGAACGCGTTTCAGGATCTGCTGCAAACGTTGTCGAAGAAGGTTCAGTGGCAGTTCATCGAAGAGTATGCAATCAAGCGCAAAGACCGTCGTGATGCGTCTGTCGATGGCGCGCTACTCGACCAGTTTTCGCTCCCACGTGCGTTCTGGGAGGCCAAGGACACAAAGGATGATCTCCCGACGGAAGTACAGAAGAAGTTCGCCGATGGCTATCCGACAACGAACATCCTGTTCTGGCAGCCGGGTCGCGCCATTCTGATCCAAGAGGGTCGGCAGGTGATGGACGCAGACATTTCGCGGGCCGAAGCTCTCGTCAACGTGCTTGAAGCGTTCTTCAATTTCGACCTGCCCTACATCAAGGACTGGGAATCGGCAGTAGCGGAGTTCAAGGAGAAGATCCCGACGCTCGCAGCCGGTGTCCTTGCGATCTTGGCTGAACAGAGGTCCGTGAATCGTGCCTTCCGAGATTCCTTCGATCACTTCCTTTCGATCTCACGCGCCAGCATCAATCCTGATCTCAGTGTTGTAGCCGTAGAGGAAATGCTGATCCAGCATCTTCTCACGCGACGCATCTTCCGTACGATCTTTAAAAGCGAAGGCTTCCTTCAGAAGAACGCTGTCGCGCGTGAGCTCGAAGGCGTAGTGGCCAACCTTGTGCAGGGATATGGCACGGTTGACCAGTTCCTCAAGCCACTTGACCGGTTCTATGTCGCGCTTGAACAAGCAGCGAAGAGCACCGACGACTATGCACAGAAGCAGACCTTCCTGAACACCGTGTACGAGAAGTTCTTTCAAGGCTTTGCGGTAAAGGTCGCAGACACGCACGGCATCGTCTACACGCCGCAACCAATCGTTGACTTCATGGTGCGGTCTGTCGAGTCAGCATTGCAGAAGGACTTCGGAAAGAGCCTTGCCAACGAGGGTGTGCATATTCTCGATCCGTTCGTTGGCACAGGCAACTTCATCCTCCGTGTGATGCGCGAGATCCACGAGCAACGTCCACAGTCGCTTCGATACAAGTACCTCAACGAGTTGCATTGTAATGAGGTTATGCTACTGCCGTATTACATCGCTTGCCTCAACATCGAGCACCTGTACATGGAGCTCACGGGCGAGTACTTGCCGTTCCCGGGCATCTGTCTGGTCGACACGTTCGAACTCGTGGAGGATCGTCAGATCGGTATGTTCACGAGCGACAATACAGATCGTGTGCAACGCCAGAAGGATGCGCCGATCTTCGTTGTTATTGGCAATCCGCCGTACAACGCGGGTCAGGTGAACGAGAACGACAATAACAATAACCGCAAGTACCCGGCGATCGACAAGCGTGTTCAGGAAACGTACGTCAAGGACTCTACCGCGACGTACCGTGCTGATCTCAGTGACCCATACGTGAAGGCGTTCCGTATGGCGTCCGATCGGGTCTTGTTACGGGGCGAAGGGATCGTGTGCTACGTCACCAACAGCAGCTTCTTGGATGGGATCGCATTCGATGGAATGCGCAAACACCTTCGTCGTGATTTCGACTGCATAAGTGTCATAGACCTCGGTGGAAACGTTCGTAAGAATCCGAAGCTTTCGGGAACGACCCACAACGTGTTCGGAATTCAAGT
>JBGAJM010000011.1:0-71443 GCA_044224925.1 Kapaibacterium sp. (SeqCode) | reverse complement strand
CCATGCGCTCCGCGAATGCGAAGGGAGCCGGGAGTATAGGAGAATTCTATGCGAACGGTGCTGGGCGACGAGGCCGAGATGGTTCCACGGACGGACATCGTGACCGATCGGGCGGCACGAAGCGTGGTCTCCGCGGGAAGAACGACGGATTCCGCTGCAGTGGCCCAAAGCGACGTCACCAAGAAGATGAAGGCCGCATGGATGGCGTAGTGGGTCATGGGCGTAAAGATACGGAAGGCGGCCGACCTAAAATTCCTGCAGGACGATCACCTCATAGCCCTTGCTCTTGCTTCCGGTCACGATAAGCGAGTAGCTATTGCCGAGTGGACCGAACTGGACGGGAAGGGTGAATAGCTGTGCAAAGGTGTTGGAATCGTAGAAGTAGAACGTGCCCCGGCGTTCGCGGGTGATGAGGTCCGGGGTTGACCACAGACCGTAGGCCACCTTATCGGCGAGCTTCTCAGCGCCCGGCGTTTGCGAGGGGATCGAATCGTAGGCGCACGACACGAAGGCCACGTCGGCCGTGGCATTGATCACCCGTCGTTCGCTTTGACCGGCCACCGTGGAAAGCGGAGGCGTGGTGATCACCGAGATGCCCGGAGCTCCGTTGCCCTCGGCATAGATGCACAATGTGCGCATGCCGAACACGGGATCGGTATTCACCGTCACACCGCCCGCCGAGATCGGCGCCACACCAACGCGCACACAGGTGGAGAGCGAGTTGCGATAGTAGACCTTGGCATTGTTCACCACGATACCGATCGATGCCGTTTCGAACTCGTCTGCGGCCGATCCGTTCACGAAGCGGAGCATGACGGCCTGTTCGAGAGTTGGAATGACTTGGTCCTCGGCAGTGTCGTCGATGAGCAGGGCTTCGATCCCGCCGCCATCTTTGTCGCGTAGGACCAGCAGGTACGAATGTCCGACCTCGATGGACGTGCGCACCAGTTCGAGGATCGTGGTCGGCGTGCCTGCCGTGGTGATGGTGATGGGTAACTCACCCGACGCTACCGACGATGGTGCCGATACGCTTTTGAAGTCGAGGTCATGCGAAACAGTATAGCCCGACGAGACATTTGTGTTGCTCGTGGGATCGGTCCGTGCGCCGATCGAAACATCCACCTTGCCGCTCTTCGATGCAGCATGCACCACACGAAGCACGGAGCGCGTGGCCGCATCGTCGGGGGCCTGCGCCGGCAACACCATGATGGTGGTGGTCGACATGCCACTGTCGGCTGCGATGAGCGTGTAGTTCTTGCGAACGTTGAGCGACACACTGTCCGTGTCGCGCTGTCCGCTGCTGAACGTCACTTCGAACTTGTCTGCCTCATAGCTCTCGCACGTTGGTACTTCCGACACTTTGGAAAGTCCGCGCGTGGCCAGGTTCGATGCCAGCACCTGTCCGGTGGAGATCCGCGTGGCCGACACCGAACTGCTACTCGTGTTCAGTACGCGCATGTATCCGGTTCGCGAGACCACGGGCAACACCGTGCGTTGGGCATTGGCTGTCAGGTCCGACTCTTCCAGCAACATCACAGACGGATCGCGTTGCGTCGGATCCGTCGCATGGAGGATCAAGCTATAGGGCGTTGTCTGCGCAGCGTCGAATTGGACGATACCCACGGTCCGCTCACCACTGATGCTGCGTTCGATGATGGAGAAGACGGCCAATCCGGGCGGGATCTCGCCGTAGAGGGATGACGATGAGAAGCGTACCGACGAATCGCCAAGGGAGCTCGGGAACACGGCGCCGTTCGGACATCCGAGACGAAGCACAAAGGACAGGGTCGTATCGGGAAAGGCATTCACCAAACGAACATTTGCATTCGATGTGGTGATGAGCACGGCATTCGCCGTTTGCATCATGATCGTATCAAAGGCCGGCGTCGACGCATTCGGTCGGGGCATGGCGAACACATCCACGATCTGCTTCCGCGTGAACCGGAATCGCGTGCCACTGGCATATTCTTCTGTGCTCCCGCGCATGATGTTGATGCGCGATGAATCGCCGGGCGAATTCACCACGGCACTGAACGTACCCGCAGGAACGCTCGTTGTGGCGATGTTCAACTCGAGCACCATCGTGCGTGCCGATCCGTCGGGTACGAAGTTGAACAGCCGCAATCCCACCTTATTGGCATCGGGCGGCGGATTCACAAGGTTCGGATCTTCCGAGGCACAGCCCACCAGAAGCAGCACAAGAATGGCTGCCAGGGCGGAACGGCGGAATGGAAGGCGACCATTCGTACGGTGTGGTGAGAACATCTGCATCATAACGGTCGTCAAATTGCGATATTTTTGTGGTGTGGAAGAACGCCTGCAAGCCATCATCGACCGATATCATACGGTCGAACACCTTTTGAACGACCCTGCCGTGATCAACGATCAACGGCAGTTCCGTGATGTCTCCCGTGAATACAAGTCGCTGGGCCCCATTGTCGAGGCTGCCCGGTCATTCCTGGCTCTGCGCGCCCAGATCACGGACAATCGTGCACTGATCGACGATCCTGCAACGGACCCCGAGATGCGCGACATGGCCTATGACGATACGAAAGCGCTCGAGGAGCAGCTGTCCGAGCTTGAAAGCTCACTACAGGTGATGCTCATTCCCAAAGACCCGAACGACATGAAGAGCTGCATCGTCGAGATCCGCGCCGGCACGGGCGGCGATGAGGCAGGGATCTTCGCTGGCGATCTGTTTCGCATGTATCAACGCTTCTGCGAGCGAAGAGGATGGCAGATCGGCGTGATCGACACCACCGAGGGAGAACGCGGAGGCTTCAAGGAGATCACCTTCGAAGTGACGGCCGAAGAGGCCTACGGTGTGCTCAAGTATGAGAGTGGCGTGCATCGCGTGCAGCGTGTTCCCGAGACCGAAGCGAGCGGACGGATCCACACGTCGGCGGCCACGGTGGCCGTCCTGCCGGAGGCTGAGGACGTGGATGTGCAGATCAATCAGGAAGACCTTCGCATCGATATCTTTCGAAGCGGCGGTAAAGGTGGGCAGAATGTGAACAAGGTGGAGACCGCCGTGCGGATCGTTCACATCCCCTCGGGCATCGTCGTCCAATGTCAGGACGAACGCTCGCAGCTCAAGAATCGCGACAAAGCGATGAAGGTGCTTCGAGCACGTCTGTACGAAATGGAGCTCGAGAAGCAACAGTCGGCCATCGCCGGCGATCGGAAGTCGCAGATCGGCTCAGGGGATCGCTCGGAGAAGATCCGCACATATAACTTCCCGCAGAACCGCGTCACGGACCATCGACTGGAAGGCGACGTGAAGAACTATCCTCTGCAGCAAGTGATCGACGGCGATCTTGAGCCCATCATCACCGCCCTTCGTGTTGCAGAACATGCAGATGCCCTGGTCGGGAAATGACCACGTAGCACTTACGTGTTGCAACACATACATTTCAGTGGTACCTTTGTCGTATGGGAACAGCACTCCAAGAACGCATCAAGCAAACCACGTTCACGTCGGTGTATCAAGAAGCATTTTTGAACTTGATCGTCGTGGCCGACCATTTGCGTCGCAACCTTACACGGTCATGCGAGGCGCACGGGATCACGGCTGCACAGTACAACGTGCTGCGCATTCTGCGTGGTGTGTATCCGAACGGACATCCACGGTGCGAGATCATCGAACGCATGATCGAAGAAGCACCCGACGTAACACGCTTGATCGACAGACTTGTACGCTCCGGACATGCGCGCAGAGCGAAGAGCAAGGACGACGGACGTCTCTCCCTTACCTTCATCACGAAGAAGGGATTGGATCTTCTTGATTCCATGCAGAAGGACGTCGACCGAGCCGATGCCGAGTTCCGTGCCCGTCTCAAAGAGTCCGAGGCAAAGACGCTCTCTACCCTCTGTGAAAGGATCTACGCGCCATGAAGCTCACCGTACTGCTTGTTGCACGGATCCTCTTCATGGTCCCCTTCCTCATGATCGGCATGCATCACTTCATGATGGCCGACAAGATGGTTGGCATGCTTCCCTCGTGGCTTCCGGGTGGCATCGTATGGATCTACCTCACAGGGATCTTCGAAGTGGCCGCAGCAGTTGCCATCATCACGGCCATTCAGATCCGACTGGCCGGCATCCTGCTCTGCATCCTGCTCCTCACCTATGTGGCCTTCATGCACATTCCGTCCATGATGAGTGCCGATCCCACGACGTCGATGCTTGGTCTCATCGGCGTGATGAAGGACACCGGTCTTGCCGGTGGTGCACTTCTGCTCACACACATCTACACAAAGAACAAGTCCGCGTGAACCGTCGAGTGCACACCATCCTCTGTGTTCTTGTCTTCATCGCGGCTTCCATGATCGGTCATGCACAGCAAGACTCTGCGCTGGTGGCCTTGATCAATGCCGTTCGTGCCAACCCTGCCTCCTTCCTGCCTTCCCTTGAGCAATACAAGGCGACCGCACGTCCGATCGCTCGCAACAAGAAGGAGTTCGACAAGGCCTATGCCGAGATCGTTGCGCGTCTTCGACAGCAACCACCGCTGCCACCCTATCACGTCGACGAAGGGCTGATGAAGGCGGCATGGGACCACTGCACCGATTGTGAGCGCAACGGTCTGGTAGGACATTTCGGAAGCGATAAGAGCGACCCGGGTGTGCGCATGCATCGCTACACATCGTACACCACCATGGGTGAGAGTTGCACGTATGGTCATGCAACGCCGGCCATGATGCTTGCGGCGTTCCTTGTCGACGAGGGCACTCCCAGCCGAGGGCATCGGGAGAACATGCTCAGCACCACGTACACGCAGATCGGCGTGCATGTGTGCGGACATCCGCGCTTTGGAACGAGCGTGGTGATCGATCACGCTCGGTAACGATCACAACGGAATGTTGCCGTGCTTCTTCCACGGATTCGTGTCGACCTTTGTGCGAAGGGAATGCAAGGCGCGAATGAGATCGATGCGCGTCATGTCGGGCTCGATCACATCATCCACAAATCCACGCTCGGCTGCCTCGTATGGATTCGCGAATTCGCGATCGTACTGATCCTGCAGTTCGCGTGCCTTCTCTTCCTTGTTCTCCGCAGCCTTGATGTCCTTGTTGTACAAGATCTCCACGGCGCCCTTCGCGCCCATCACGGCGATCTGCGCCGTTGGCCATGCAACGTTGTAATCGCCGCGGATATGCTTGGAGTTCATCACGTCGTACGCGCCGCCGTAGGCCTTGCGCGTGATCACGGTGAGCTTTGGTACGGTTGCCTCGCAGAAGGCATAGAGAAGTTTCGCACCGTGCCGGATGATGCCGCGCCACTCTTGATCGGTACCGGGCAAGAATCCGGGCACATCTTCAAAGACGATCAACGGAATGTTGAAGGCATCGCAGAAGCGCACGAACCGTGCGCCTTTCACACTTGAGTTGATATCGAGCACACCGGCCAGCGATGCCGGTTGATTGGCAACGATGCCAACGGGCATTCCGTCGAGCGTTGCGAAGCCGACGATGATGTTGGTCGCATATCCTTCGTGGACTTCAAAGAAATCGCCCTCGTCCACCACATCGCGGATCACTTCCTTCATGTCGTACGGCGTGTTCACGTTTGCCGGGATCAGGTGCTTGACCTTCTCGCAGCGACGTGTGGGACTGTCGTTCGTGGGCTTCAGCAGTGGCTTCTCGCGGTTGTTCAGCGGCACATACGACATGAGCTTGCGAACGCTCAGCAGACATTCTACTTCGTTCTCCATGGCAAAGTGCGCAACGCCGCTTCGTTCAGCATGCGTGTCGGCACCACCAAGTTCTTCGAACGTCACTTCTTCATGCGTCACGGTCTTCACCACTTCCGGTCCGGTGACGAACATATAGCTCGTGCCCTTCGTCATGAAGACGAAGTCGGTAAGGGCAGGCGAATACACGGCTCCGCCGGCGCACGGACCCAGGATCACGCTGATCTGTGGCACCACGCCACTAGCGAGGGTGTTCCGCAAGAAGATGTCGGCATACCCTGCAAGCGACACCACACCCTCCTGGATGCGGGCACCTCCGGAATCGTTCAGTCCGATCACCGGTGCTCCGATCTTCATCGCATAGTCCATGATCTTGCAGATCTTCTCCGCGAACACCTCGCTCAACGAACCGCCGAACACGGTGAAGTCTTGCGAGAACACGCAGACGGTGCGCCCATGGATGGTGCCGATCCCCGTCACCACGCCATCGCCAAGTGGACGTTGCTTCTCCATCCCGAACTTGGTGGAGCGGTGTCTGGCCAGCATGTCGAACTCGTGGAACGAGTCGTCGTCCAGCAACAACGTCAGTCGTTCACGCGCTGTGAGCTTGCCCTTCTTATGCTGTGCGTCGATGCGCGCCTGTCCGCCTCCCAAAAGGGCTTCGGCCTTGAGGGCCCGCAGATGTTCGATCTTCTCGTCCACTGATCTCTCCTATGCTGGTATTACAGCGAAAATAGCACGTAAGTTTGCACTCTATGCTTCACAGACTTGTACTGGCCGCCACAGGCCTTATGATGATGTTCACCGTTTTCGGTGGGGTCATGTTCATTGGGTCGTTCGGAGAGATCCATGCCGAGACGGCCATCGGCAACGGTATCCTTACCGTGATCCTGTTGGTGGTGACCGTGACGATGTTGATCGTGGGCATGCGCATGCGCTCTGCCTTCAACACCCGTCTGCACACCACGATCCAAGAGATGTTCTCGACAAGTGCGGTCATCGAGGCGTCGGACTTTGCTACGCGCACGCACATCTCGCTGGACAGTGCTCGAGAATTCCTCGACAAACAAGCGGCAATGCACGGATGGGACCGCGTGGAGTCCGCCGGCTACAACGCTCGCTACACACGCTGATCATGGCACTGAACGGGAAGCGCATCGCCTGTGTGATCCCCATGCTCAACGAAGAGCAGAGCATCGGCCTCGTGATCGATGAGATCCCGAAGAGCGTGGATACGATCATCTGCGTCGACAACGGCTGCACCGATGCAAGTGCCGCTGTTGCACGTGCGCACGGTGCTATGGTCGTCACCGAATCCGAACGCGGCTATGGAGCCGCCTGTTTGCGCGGCCTACGCGAGTGCACCGAGCACGACGTGATCTGCTTCGTCGATGGCGACCATTCGGACCATGCCGACGATCTTCACTTGGTGCTTGCACGGGTGTGCGATGGTTCGGCAGACCTCTGCATTGGCTCTCGCGTGACCGGAGTACGAGAGAAGGGCGCTTTGCTTCCGCAAGCGGTCTTCGGGAACTGGCTTTCGACAAGGCTCATCCGCTTGTTCTGGGGCGTGCGCTTCACAGATCTCGGTCCGATGCGGGCCATCACGCGTTCAGCACTCGATGCACTTCGCATGGAGGATCGGAACTTCGGATGGACGGTGGAAATGCAGATCAAAGCAGCGGCATTGCACATGCGGTGTGCTGAGGTCCCCGTTCGATATCGCAAACGCATCGGCACGTCGAAGATCACCGGAACCATTCGTGGTTCTGTGCGTGCAGGTGTGAAGATCTTGTCGACCATTGCACGGTATCGCACAATGCGATGGCAACGATGACGTGGGCCTGGATCGTCGCATCGGTGTGTTGGCTTGCACTTTGTGTGTGGCTCATGCGCTCGCGTGTAACCCCACGCATGCGGCGTGCACTCTTGATCGTGGCCGGTGCACTCCACCTTGCCGCCTTCACCGTCCCTCCGTACTTCAGTGATGACATCTCGCGCTATCAATGGGACGGGATCGTGGCAACGCATGGCATCTCGCCGTATCGTTATGCTCCGAACGACACGACGCTTCGTTGGCTGCACACGCATGACCTGCCGGCGCGCGTGACATATCCGCACATTCACACGATCTATCCGCCCGTTGCAGAGTGGTGGTTCGCTGCGTCCACATGGGCATTCGGTGCATCGATCTGGTGGAAGCTCCCAACGCTGCTTGCCGAGCTCGGTGTTATGATCTTGCTGATGTTGTTCCTGCGTCGTTGGCAACGTCCACCTGAATACATCCTCATCGCTGCCCTGTCGCCATGCATGATCACACAGTTCAGCATGGATGCTCATATCGACATCGTGATGATGTTCTTTGTGTTGGCTTCACTGTACATGTATCAACGGCGACCGGCCATTGGCGGTGTGCTGCTTGCGCTAGGGATCGGTGTGAAATTCCTCCCAGCGTTATTCCTACCGTGGATGTTGTATGCGCTGCCACGACGGAAGGCTGTTGTGTTCGCCATCACCACTGCAGGCACGTGTGCGGCGATCTTCCTTCTGTCGTACGATCCATGGATGTTTGTGGCGTTGCAGAAGTATGCATCGGTATGGAGTGCGAACAGCGCGTGGCACTGGATCCTGCATCGTGTGACGGACGATCCGCGCTTGGTGCGGTATGTATCGGCTGGCGTGGCCGGTGTGGTGATGATCGCCGCATGGTTGCGGTATCGACAACGTCCGGAGATCGGCATGCAGTTGTCGATGATGGCCGTGCTCGCCTTCTCGCCTGTTGTGCATCCGTGGTATGCCGTGCCGGCCATTGCGTTTGCCGTTCTGCGTCCGATGCGCAGCTCGATCGTGTTCGCTGCAATGGTGAGCATCTACGGTCTGTTCGTGCTCACACAAAAAGAAAGCGGGGTGTGGTTGGAACACCCCGCTTGGTTATTGCTTGAATATGTGCCTGTCTACGTGGCGCTGGCGCTCGATCTGCGCCGACCGCCCTTACTGCTTGATGAAGGGCAGACGGATCATTTCCGAACCGCGTAGGACCACGACCATGTAGGCGCCCGGTGCAAAGTTCTGCAGAGCAACGGTTGCCGCACCGGATGCTTGCTCAGCATGCACGGTGTTACCGACCATGTCAACGATCCGCACCGTGGCATCGCCACCCGTGTTCACGGTCAGCGATTCGAAGGCAGGGTTCGGACGGAGTGTAACGGCCGACGTGGAGAATTCCGTGGCCACGTCGGTGGTACCGATCACCACGCCATCGCTCCAACGCGTACAGCCTGTGGAATCGGTCACTCGCACACGATACAGTCCAGGGCCTTCCGTGGCAATGGTCTGTGTTCCATTCTTCGTCGTTGGCTTTCCTTCGCGCGTCCACTCATACTTCGCAGCATTATCGATGCTCGCCTTCAGATCTGTGCCCATGGTTGCAATGGTTGGCTTGGCCATTCCATCGGAAACGGTGACCGTGACCTCGACGCTAAATCCAACACAGAGATCATAGCCTGTTACCTGCACCTTGATCTTGTGCACACCTGTGGTGAGCTGATCAAGAGAGAACCGACTACGTGTGGCACCGGCCACGGCATTGTTGTTGTCGTACCACTGATAGCCCGGATAGCCATCGCGTACACGCAAGAGCGTATCAGCGCCCTGACACATGTCCACCTTGGTGACGGCCGGAATGAAGAGCGTGTTCGGTCCGCACTTGTAACGCGTGACGAATACATCGGAGAATCGCTGTCCATCGTACACGGTCGTACCGATCGTCACTTTCGAATCGAACACACCGCAGACGATAGGGTTGTTGTTCTCATCGACAACCACACCGTGGATCTCGTCGTCATACGGACCGGTTGCCTGAACCACCCAGTCGTATTCGCCAACTTCATTCACCTTGAACATGACGGCCTCGCGACCTCCCTCGCCCTCGATGACATTTTCACCGAAGACCGTTGAGCTGTCGTAGTATCCGCCAACATAGATGTTGTTGTTCTTATCAGTGGCCACGCAGGAAGCAAAGTCCTCGTTGATGCCACCGAACTTCTTCGTCCACGCAAATCCACCAACACCGTCAAGCTTTGCAAGGAAGATGTCGGTATAGAGCTCGCCATTTGAATTCGTCGGAGGTGCATCGTCGAGGAAGGACATTGCGCCGGCGAATGCGCCGGTGATCACGAGGTTGCCCTTGCGATCCATTGTGCAGGCAATGCCGCGATCGATGCCGGGTGTTCCCATGCGGTGCCACCACTTGATCACACCCGTGTTGTCGTAGGAGACCACGAAGAAGTCCGCCTTGTCATTGAAGCTCGTCACGTCGGTATCGTCGAAGCGCACAACGCCTTCGAACGTTCCGACCACGTTGATGCGGGAGCCATCCTTGTTGATGCAAAGGCCGGCTGCGCGATCGTTCTCGATGCCGCCGATCTTCTTCACCCATTGTACGGAGCCCGACGAGTTCAGTTTGCACAAGAACATATCGGCCTTTCCGTCGGCTGTGATCCGCTTGGTATCGAACTGTGCGGTACGACCGAACATCCCGGCCAGATAAACGTTGCCGGTGGAGTCTGCGGCCACGTAGGGACCGGACTCATCGAAGTTCGTGGAGCCGAAGACCTTGGCCCACAGGAAGACACCCATGCGGTCGAACTTTGCGACGAAGATGTCGACGCTTGCAAGGTCGATCGTCTCAAGCGTGGTATCACCGATCAGCATTTGATCCGAGAACGCGCCGCAAACGTACGCGTTGCCCTTGTTGTCGACGGCAATGCTGTTGCACTCGTCTACATCGAGACCACCATAGGTGTTCGCGATCATCACATTGCCATTGGCGGCAAAGCGCGTCATGTACACATCGTAGTTGCCGTACGCTTGGATCTTCTCTTTGTCGAAGGTGATGGAATCCGAGAACGTGCCCGCCACGCGCACTTCACCATTCGGTGCAACGGCGATCGACGTGGCATCATCCGGATTCGGACCCAGACCCAATCGAACCCAGTCCACTGCCGGTTGTGCCATCATGGGCAAGGCGGCAAGGCCAACGAGCAATACAAGGAAGAGACGTCTCATCACAACTCCGAAGAAATAGGAAATGTCACTCTTGCAATCCGCGGCCTTCTTTCACGATACGTCCTTCCGAGCGCAGGTCTGCGACCGCAGCATCGAGAATTCCGTTGATGAAGGTTCCGCTCTTGTCGGTTGAATAGCGCTTGGCAAGTTCGATCACTTCGTTGATCGTGACCTTGACGGGAATGTCGTGACAGGTGATCAGCTCGGCAATGGCCATGTGCATGAGGATCCGATCGAGCAACGCAATGCGCTCAAGGTCCCAATTGACGGCGTGCTTGTCGATGAGGGCCTGACTTTTATCGAGCATGGACCGTACAGCCTGGAGGAGGTGCACGGCATAGTCTTCGTCTTCCTTGGACCACTGGATAGGAATGTCGGCATCCAGTTCCATCACTTCTTCGGGACGGAGAATACGTGTCCCCTCGCCTGCCGTATCAAGGGCTTCGAAGGTGAACTGTCGGAAGAAGATGTGCGGGAAGATAATCCCCCATTCTTCAGGCGTTTCGAAACATGCTGCCAGGATCTGCAACACTTTTTCGCGCGCCATGTGTCGAGTGCCACGTACGGAACGTGTCTTGCTCGTGGGGAATTTGTCGTCTGGTCGTTCGAGTGCCATGCTATTACACACCACGGATCGTTGGCGATCCGTTGTAGCCGCCGTGAACGTGACGCACCTTGTGAATGCGCTCTTCAGCTATTGCATTCGATGCTTCAACGGGAAGAATGTTACGCTCTTTGGCCGTGACCAGGATGTTCATCGTGATAT
This sequence comes from Kapaibacterium sp. (SeqCode), assembly GCA_044224925.1. GTDB lineage: Bacteria > Bacteroidota > Ignavibacteria > Kapaibacteriales > Kapaibacteriaceae > Kapaibacterium. Next base: position 59,918 of record JBGAJM010000011.1, on the reverse strand, counting down.
CGAACACGCCCTGTGCCTGACGCATCACCTTGTCGCGGTCGTATCCTTCGACCTCAGAGGCCACGTTCATCAGACCACCGGAGTTCACCACGTAGTCCGGACCGTAGACGATGCCGCGCTCCTTGAGCATGGTACCGTGCTTCCGTTCTTCCTTGAGTTGATTGTTGGCTCCGCCGCACACGATGGAGCAGGAGAGGTTCGGGATCGTCTCGTCGTTCAGGATGGCACCAAGGGCATTGGGAGAGAAGATGTCGCACTCGGTGGTGAACACTTCTTCGGGCTTGATCACCGTTGCGCCGGTCTGGGCTGCAAGGTCCTGTGCCTTTTCATTGAAGATATCGGTGACGAAGACCTTGGCACCTTCCTTGGTGAGCGAGTGCACGAGGTGCGAGGCCACGTTTCCGGCGCCTTGTACCACGATGCGCTTGCCATTCAGCGAGTCGGTTCCCCATGCGAAGCGAGCGCAGGCCTTCATGCCCGAATACACGCCTAGGGCCGTGACCGGACTTGGATCGCCGGAACCGCCCTGACCGCCGACGCCCGTGACGTACTTGGTCTCCATGCGGATCCACTCCATATCGCGAACACTGGTGTTCACGTCCTCGGCCGTGATGTACCGTCCGCGCAGCGAATCGACCATGCGACCGTAGGCACGGAAGAGCGCCTCCGACTTCATTGTTCGCGCATCTCCGATGATGACAGCCTTGCCGCCTCCCAGATTCACGCCGCTGACGGCCGCCTTATACGTCATCCCGCGAGAGAGTCGCAGCGCATCGGTGAGCGCTTCTTCGTCGCTGGCATAGTTCCAGAATCGTGTGCCGCCCAGGGCAGGTCCGAGTGACGTATCGTGGATGGCAATGATGGCGCGGAGGCCGGTGATCTTGTCCGAACACAGAACCACTTGTTCGTGGCCAAGGTCTTGAAGTGTGTCAAAGAGTTGCATTCATTCCTCGTGATAAGCACGGCGTGCGGTATTCATGAACGCGCAAAATACGGGAAAGGACAGAAGGGGAGGGGCAAAAAAAAAGGACCGCCAAATGGCGGTCCTTGAGGATTTGATCTTGGTTATTGCCTGATCAATAGCGATCGCGATTGTTGAAGCGCGGACGCTCATCGCGTGGACGTGCTTCGTTCGCTACCAATGGGCGACCGCCCAGGTTGCGACCGTTCATCGACTCGATAGCGTTATTCGCTGCGTCGGTATCGGGCATTTCAACAAAGCCGAAACCACGGCTACGGCCTGTGAACTTGTCCTTCACGACCGAAGCGTTCGAAACTGCACCAAACTCTTCGAATGATTGGCGCAATTCAGCGTCGCCCATCGAATAAGGAAGGTTGCCAACATAGATATTCATACAAACCTCAATACGGACCAAATTCAGTTCCGTGCCATGAAGAACCAGTGAATTTATCTCGACTCGGCACGATCCCCACGATGGTCCGCCCCCGTGGGATAGACAAATATACGTGCATTTACGACCCATGCAACATTTATTTGCATTAAGGTTTATTCATGCAGCTCAAGGACTTATTGAGTTATGCACAGATGCCGACGGACCTAGCGGGCATTCTCCACCCGCCGTGCCACCTCTGCCCAGTTCACCACATTCCACCAAGCGGCGATATAATCTGCCCGCTTGTTCTGGTACTTGAGGTAGTAGGCATGCTCCCACACGTCGATCCCGAGCACGGGCGTGCTACCCCACGACGTGAGCTTGTGCTGGTTCTCGGCCTGGAGGATGATGAGGGATCGGTCGGACGGACGGTAGTGGACCAAGCCCCATCCGCTGCCCTCGACGGCGGCGGCGGCGGCGCTGAGCTGCTTCTTGAAGGCGTCGAACGAACCGAAGCTCTCCACGATCAGGTCCTTGAGCGCGCCCGTAGGTTCTCCCCCGCCACCCTTCCCGGCCGGCGCCATCACCGTCCAGAACATAGAGTGCAGATAATGTCCGCCACCATGGAAGGCTGCCTGCTTGGACCAGTGCTGGATCAGCGCAAAGTCTCCCGAGGCCCGCGCCTTGGCCAATTCCTCTTCGGCCTTGTTCAGACCGGTCACATAAGCGGCATGGTGCTTGTCGTGATGCAGTTGCATGGTCTGCGCATCGATGTGCGGCTCGAGCGCATCGTAGGCATAAGGCAAGGGCGGAAGTTCGTGCTTGGTGGGAGCCGGAGGGGCCGTGGAGGCCGCGATGGACTCGATGGAGGGGAGGGCGGCAAGGCCAAGGGCGCCTGCGGCAGTTGCTTTGATGAAGTCGCGACGGTCAGACATGGGATGTTCCCTTGTTGTGAAGTACTCAACATTAGGGAACTCTCTTGGAAGTTCCGTCGCGTGGTCACCCGTCGCGCAGGAACCGCTCCACTTCCAATACATCCTCTTCGCTTCCAATGAAGCACGGAACACGCTGATGCAGCGATGTGGGCTCGAGTTCGAGGATACGACGCTCTCCGTCGGTGGCGCGACCACCGGCCTGTTCAACCAGGAACGACATGGGGTTCACTTCGTAGACGAGACGGAGCTTGCCATTGGGCGACGTGGTGTCGCGCGGATACATGAAGATGCCGCCGTAGTGCAACGTGCGGTGAATGTCCGCCACCATGGTACCCACGTAGCGGAGCGAGAAGGGGCGTGTGCCGTCGTCGGATGGACTGAGAAGATGCCGCACATAGTTGCGCAGTCCCTCTTCCCATTTGTACGAGTTGCCACTGTTGATCGAATAGATCTTGCCGCGCTTCGGGATCTTGATCTTCTCATACGTGAGCAGGAACTCGCCAATGGTCGGATCGAACGTGAAGATGTCCACGCCGTTCCCGCTCGAATACACGAGCTGCGTGCTGCTCCCATACATGGCATATCCTGCGGCCACCTGCTTATAGCCCGGCTGCAACACGTCGGCGAGCGAGCCGGGAGCGGACGAGGTTGGGTCGAGCCGTTGATAGATGGAGAAGATCGTACCGATCGACACGTTCACATCGATGTTCGACGATCCATCCAGCGGATCGAAGACGAGTACATACTTGCCGTTGTGATACGGTTCGGGGATCGGGATCAAGTTCTCGTTCTCCTCCGATGCCATCACGCAGAGATGTCCTCCATGGTCCATGGCTCGAATGATCACCTCGTTGGCATGGATGTCCAGCCGCTTCACCATCTCTCCATGGACGTTCACGTCTTCGGTCACGCCAAGTACGTCGTTCAATCCGGACCGACGTACGTCGCGAGCAACAATGCGAATGGCCAGAGTGAGATCTCGAAGGAGTCGCGAGAACTCACCGGTCGCAGAAGGGTGCAATGCCCCCTCCTCCGTGATGTGGCGCTCGATAGTGACGAGTTTGGAGGTATTGAGAAAGGGCATAGGGGTGTTCGGTTACTTCTTGGTGGCGTCGAGGTGGACGGAGAGCACCGGACATGGGGCCTTTCGCAGCACGCGCTCCGTGGTGCTTCCGAACAGGAAGTGTTCAAGTCCGCTTCTACCATGCGTTCCAATGGCAATGATCGAGATGCCGTTGTCCTTGGCATAGGCGCAGATCTCATCGGAGGCACGTCCACGCACCACCGACGTCACGACCTTGAACCCCTCCTTCTCGAGGACGCCGGCCAGCACTAAGAGTTCCTTTTGGGCGTTATCGTAGAGTTCCTGCTCGATATCCGCAAATCCTACCTGCGCATAGCTCCAATCGGCAGGATAGACCACCGGCTCCACGATATGGAGCAAATGCAACGTTGCCGTGGTGTTGCGTGCGATCTCCTTGGCGTACTGCAAGGCTTGACCAGCATTCTCGGAAAAATCCGTCGGCACGAGCAGGGATGACACGGTGAACATAGGATTTTCAGGTAGTTTGTGAACGTATTACGCAACATAGCAAATGCAATGAAAAGCCTGTTCACATCCTTTGCCCTGATGGGCATGGTAGCCGTATCTGTTCTTGCCGGGACATCCGATGGATGGTACTCCCTGATGAAGAACAACGAGACCGAGGCCATTCGGCAATTCCAGGCAGCACTTGCTGCCGATCCTTCCGATGGTCGTGCGCATCTCGGGCTTACCTATGCCTACATGATCCACTCGCAGGACACGATGTCGTGGCGTGCGTTCCGCAGCGCTTTGAAGTCCATGCAGGACCCCGCACCCTACATCTATGCATCCGTCCTCACACAACGCGTGCTCACCCAGGTCGGCGAACGCACATCGGGCGTGCGCGACATGTACGTGCAGGCCGTGGAACGACCTGATTCGACGGGGATCCTGCGTGCCATGGCCTGTGAACAATTGGGGTCGATCGACGAACTCTTTGCCGATCTCAAGGGCGCAGCTGCATGGCGCGAGAAGATCGGTGCATTGCACGATTGGCGACTGATCGGTCCGTTCGACAACATCTCCGGCTCCGGACATGAGCGCGTCTTCCCTCCCGAGACCGAAGACGATCCGACAGCAGAGTACAGCGGCGAGAGTGGTGCACGTGTACGCTGGATGGAACCGGGCGTGATCCGCAATGATGGATGGGTTGACTTCGCACGATACTTCCCTTCTCTGCGCGGTACGTTCTACAGCATCACCTATGCGTATTCGGACAGCGATGCTCGTGTGCAACTGCGCATCGGCACGTCGGGCTCGTTCAAGTTGTTCCTCAACGGACGGATGGTGCACGAGAGCGTGGACGAGCACAACAACGATCTCGACACGTATGTGAGTGATGTGACCTTGTCCAAGGGATGGAACCGCATCCTCGTGAAGTGTGGCAACTCCGAACTGTCGCGTTGCAACTTCTTGTTGCGCATCACTGCACCCGACGGAACCCCGGTGCGCGGCCTTCGCTTCTCAACGCAACCACAGATCACCGGCAGTGCCGATCCTTCGCCCAAGCAACGTCCCAATCCGTTCACCGATTTCTTCCGCGCACAGATCTCTGCGCATCCCGATCGGTACGAGAACTATTTCCTGCTCGCTGAATCGCATCTTCGCAACGACGAGACCACCGAAGCAGAACTGGTCTTGCGCAAGGTCCTCAAACAGTATCCCGACTGTGTTCCGGCGCTGATGCTGATGATGGAAGCATTCCGTCGTGGTGATAAGAACGACGAATACCTCACCACCATCGAACACCTTTCCTCCCTACGTCCCGACATTCCCATTTCCCTCTTCTACAAGTTCGCGCGCGCCATGCAGAACGAACAACTGGACGAGGCGACGACCATCCTCCCGCAGATCGAAGCGGCCTTGCCGCTCAGCAACGAGTTCTTTGATGCATCGCTGCAGGTGGCCCGTCAACGCAACGACATACAACGCATCAACGAACTCACGGCGCGCGCCTTCGAGATCCATCCCGGCAACTATGCCTATGCTGTGGCCGTGGCCGGTCAGGCACTGCAAACGGAAGGTCGACACGAACTTGCCTTGCAGATCCTTCGCAAGCACCTTTCTGTTGCCTACACCGAGAATGGCATCATCTCCATTTCCAACGTGCATCGCGACATGGGCGACATGAATGCATGGGAAGAGGACTACAAACAGTTGTTCGTCCTTGGTGCTCCGGCACCGGGATATCACGTCACACGCGCCGAGGTCTATGCTTCCCGTCGTGAGTACGACAAGGCCCTCGAAGAAATGCGCAGAGCGCTCGACCTTGCCCCCGGCGTCTCGTCCATCTGGTTCCGTGCCGGTGTGCTCGAACGCACGCTCTACAACAAGGATGGTGCGATCAGTGCCTTCCGTAGCGCACTCGCCTGCGATCCGTCGAACTTCGATGCACGCGATGCATTGCGCGAACTACTCGGACAGGCATCGCCGTTCACGCTCATGGCGCAAACGAACGTCGACTCGATCATCGCCGCCGCTCCATCGGCAGCAGATCATCCCGATGCAACGGCCATCTACCTTACCGACGATGTACGTCGTGTGGTCTACGATGGAAGTCGCAGCGAGGTCCTGCACGAGACCATCATTCGCATCCTGACCGCCGAGGGCATCGATGCCTTCAAGGAATATCAGCTTCCCTATGTGGCCGATGGTGGACTCACCATCGAAAAGGCAGTGGTACGGAAGCAAGGCGGCAAGGAGATCCCGGCCGATAGGAACGGGTCACTCGTCGTGTTCAAGAATCTCGAGCCGGGCGACTTCATGTATCTGCGCGTGCGAGTGCGCGAAGCACGTCGCGGTAGGCTTGCTCCCTACTTCTGGGATGCCTTCGAGTTCAACAGCTACTATCCGCAACTGCACACCCGGTATTCCCTGCTCGTACCCGCCGACGTTTCCTTCAAGTGGCAGTGCACGAATTGGAACGCAACACCTCGCACGTCGACGAATGCCTTTGGCAAACTGTATGAGTGGTCCTCGAAGAACGAAGAGGCCATCGACTACGAAGAAGCCATGCCGAGTTTCTCTGAAGTGGGCAAGACCGTACAGGTGTCGAGCATGCAGGCCTGGTCAGATCTCGTGGATTGGTACTACGATGTAGCGCGCACCAAAACGCGTTCATCGTACGAGATCAAGGAAGTGGTCGATCAGATCCTTCCGTCAACGATCACGGACGAGGCCAAGATCATCGAGGCCGTCTACAAGTACATCACAAAAGATATCCGATACAGCATGGTCTCGTTCCGTCAGAGCGGCACCATTCCGCAGAAGGCGCGCACCACGCTGGTCACGCGCATCGGTGATTGCAAGGACGTGGCCACGCTGTGCATTGCCATGCTCGCCGAGCGCGGCATCACAGCCTATCATGTGCTGGTGGAGACCAACACGTCGCTCCTTCGCAAGACGCCGTTGCCAAGCATTCCGTTCGATCATGCCATCGTCTGCGTCGAGACCGCGAGAGGACGTCTCTTCCTCGATCTCACGGCCGCGAACGTGCCTATCGGTTCCGTTCCCTTCGGCGACATCGATGCATTCTGTCTGCTCATCAAGCCGGGCGAGACCGTTCCCTTCCGCCTTGATCGTTCCTACTTCGCCCCGAACAACTCGATCGTGCATACCTCCATCGTGATGCAGTCGGACAACTCTGCCCTCGTCAACCGCACGTTCACGCACACCGGCTCGCGCACGCAATTGTATCGCACGGCGTGGATCGGAAAGACACGCAAGGAGCAGGAGAAGCAGATCAGCGAGTTGCTATCGAGCGACTATCCCGATGTGGAGTTGCGCGAGTTCGAGATCAAGGATCTCGACACGCTCTCGCAAACGATCACGTATAGCATGTCGTTCAACGTTCCGCAGTTCGCCACCGAGGCGGGAGACTTCAAGTTCTTCAAGATCCCGTGGTACGATGAATACAGTCCGGACGCTGCACTGTCGTATCCAACGCGCACCTATCCCATCGAGACCACGATGTCGCACGACACGGTTGTCGAGAACGTATCGATCACGATTCCCGACGGATACGAACCATCATCGATCGTGCGTTCACTCAAGCGCGTCAACCCCGCAGCAGAGTATTCGTTCACGACGAACGTGCAGCGCAATGCCATGAGCATGGAACGACGCTCCATCTTCAAGCGCGGCATCATCGAGCCGAAGGAGTATCACGACTACAAGCTCTTCTACAACGACGTTGTGAAGGAAGACCGTCGGTACGTTCTGCTGATGCCAAAGGGGACCATCGTTCGTTCGCCGAAGAAGAAGTAGCATGCCGCAGTTCCCACGACGTGTGGTGTGCCTCACCGAAGAGACCACCGAAACGCTCTACGCAATTGGCGCGGATCATCTCATCGTTGGTGTGAGTGGCTTCACCGTTCGTCCACGTCGCGCACGCAAAGAGAAGCCCACCGTGTCGACGTATCTCGATGCGAAGTTCGACGACATTCTCGCCCTCCGTCCTGACGTGGTCTTCGCATGGTCCGACCTCCAGGCCGACCTCTGTGCGGAACTCATCCGACGTGGTGTAGAGGTCGTCTGCTTCAATCATCGCTCCGTCGACGGCATCCTCTCCATGATCGCCAAGCTTGGCGCTTATGTCGGATACCACGAGCAAGCGCTTTCGTATGCGATCGCACTACGGTCACGCGTGGACGAGGCAGCGCGCATTGGTACGATGCGGACCTTCAAACCTCGTGTCTACTTCGAAGAGTGGTACGATCCCATCATCACCGGCATCTGCTGGGTGAGCGAGCTCATCGAAGTGTGCGGCGGTCTTGATGTGTTCGCAGAGAACCGTCAGCATCAAGGCGCAAAGGAGCGCATCGTTGCCGATCCGTTGGAAGTGGTGCGCAGGGACCCCGACGTGATGATCGCATCGTGGTGTGGCAAGATGTTCAAGCCAGAGCGTGTGCGTGCACGACAAGGATGGGAGCACTTCCGTCCTTCCGTGAACAACATGCTCTTCGACATTCCCTCGCCCGTCATCCTGCAACCGGGTCCGGCCGCCCTCACCGATGGCATCGACGCCATCATGAAGATCCTCTCCGTTGTTCCAGCGAGAACCTCATGAACACGTTGCGTTTCACAGCATCGTTCGATGCCCTGATCTGTTTGAATGGAACCATTCCGGAAAGCGAACTCTTCGAGCAGTTCGCAGAGCTGCCACTCATCGCGGCCGACGGTGCCGCGACGGCCCTTGTTGCCAATGGCATCGTTCCGGAGTACATCGTGGGCGATCTGGATAGTATCGATGCGGACACACTCCGTCGACTCGAAGGACTTGCCGACGTGATCGTGGAGCCCGATCAGGACATGAACGATTTCGAGAAGACCCTGCGCTTTGCCGAAGGACAGCTCTGGAAGCGTCTGCTCATCGTTGGCATCCATGGAGGAGATCTCGAGCATACGCTCAACAACTGGAGCGTGATGATGCGCTACGGTCGCTCCCTCTCCCTTACCGCCCTCGACCGTCAACGCTATGCCATTCCTCTGTATGCATCCACGGCATTTCCACCGACAAGCGACGAGCTCCTCTCGCTCATCCCGCAACCGCATGCCCATCTGACGACAGAAGGATTGCAGTGGCCATTGTCGAACGAGGCCTTGTCGTTGGGAGGAAGAGAGGGGGCAAGGAACAGGGCGGCAGCAGAACTCGTGCAGATCACCGTCCACGATGGATCCCTGTTGTTCTTCTGCGACGCACGACTTCCGTTTGCGCCCGAGTTCGGCTGATTCACCTATATTCGCCAACCCAATACCTCACGGAGAGCACATGCGCAGAGAGATCACCGAATGGTGGAGTCCCAACCTGAACAAGAACATGGAGATCGTGGCATATGGTCACATGGGTCCGGCGCTCTTGCTCTTTCCAAGTGCAGCGGCAGACTTCCTCGAGTACGAACGGTTCCATTTGATCGACTCGATCAAGGACCAGATCAATGCCGGCAAGTTCAAGGTGTTCTCGATCAACAGCATCAACAGTGAGAGTTGGTTGAACGACACGATGAGCGGTCGTGACAAGTCGATCCGTCATCAACAGTACAACCAGTACATCATCGAAGAAGTGGTGCCGCATATCTATCGCAACTGCGACGGACCTGTGCCCATCTATACCAGTGGTGTGTCGCTCGGCGCATTGCATGCGGCCAACACATTCTTCCGTCGACCCGACATCTTCGACGGCGTGATCGCCATGAGCGGCATCTACGATCTCAAGGCATACTCCAAGGGCTACTTCGACGAGGATTGCTACTTCAACAGCCCCATGGACTATCTGCCCAACCTGAATGAGCAGTACTGGCTGAACCTGCTACGTGCAAAGCAGCACGTCTACTTCGTTTCGGGCCGAGGCAACTACGAAGACCCAGAAGCATCGCTTGCCATCGGTCGCGTCCTCGCCGCCAAGGGCATTCCACACGAAGTGGATCTGTGGGGATATGAGTGGACGCACGATTGGCCAACATGGCGCGCCATGCTTCCCCACTACCTTGCCTCGCGCTTCTAACCCTTCTTCTTCCAGGTCTGTGTCGTTCGTAGCGTTTCGATATAGTTGATGATCGAAGCGAAGCTCGTGGAGGCTACGGCATCCGTTGTGATCGACTTCGAGCTCCCATCCTTGAACATGAACGTGAAGGTGTACTCAGAAATGTCTGACACGCCTCCCCACAGCTGGTTGGGATAGGAAACGGGATTGATGTAGTGAGCGACCTCATACAGCGGATCAACAACTCGTGCATCTAGCGTAGCGGTGAAGTCTCCGGTGGTGTCGCAGTATTCTCCAGCCGTGTAGAATGCATTTCTCGTTGCGTCGATACGGATCGTGTAGCGCGGACAAAAACCATAGCACCCGTGCGCGACCATGGAGATCGATGTGATCGGTTGGGCGGCCGGTGTATTCATGTGGTCGACGAGAAGGCCGCCGACGATGACCAAGGTGTCTGTAGAGAGTGGTGTCGTGTCGGCGAGGTAGCACGCATTTTGGACATTGTCAACGATGATCAGGGTTCGCGGTGATCGTTTGATCACTTCCCGCACGTAGAGCAACCGCGAAGACATCGTCGCCCGGTACTCAAGAAATGTTGAGAAGCTGCCATCACCCTTATCGATCATCACATAGATGTTCCGTGTGCCGTTGACCACCAGGTCCGTACGTCCGTCGTCGTTGCAATCCACTTTGAAGTATCGTGTGATGAGGTCCTTCATCGTATCACACGGATTATCGCGATACGGATCCGAATCACGAGCCCATGCAGGGCCATTGGCCTGCACGAACCGAGCAACGTTCTCTTTCGACGATAGCGTGTCGATGGCATTGGCCATTGGAACCGTTGGCGTGGTCACGGTTGGTGTACAGCCGGTCATCGTGGCGACAATGACGATGCACGACAATATCAGCGATGGGATCGCACTGTTCATACCGCACAATTTGCGATAAATAGGACACACGCTGAGCGTCAGATCTTGTGTTCCTTCGCCTTCGCCGTCCGTATACAGGCCAACACGATCCGATGCGCCTCCTCTGCCGCATCGTGCAATTCTGTTGCGTCTTCGGGGGCGATCTCGTCCAGATCGTCCAACAAACGGAGCCAGTACTTGGCGTCGCGAATGCTCGAGTCGGCCAGGCGCAATTGCATCAGGAACTCTTCGCGCGTGCTCGCCCCGGTGGCCTGCTCGATGCGTGCTCCGGCAGAAAGGCACGACTGAATGAATGCATCGTCGATGTCGCCCGGCGCGCCCAGCGCCGCACGCAGCCTACCCCAGCGCGCTGCCACCACGGCAAAGGCATAGGTCTTTTGGATGAGAGGGGTGTCCATAGTGGCACGGGACGTGGATCCTATGGAACGTGACAGGCGATCCTTTGTAGTTTTGCCGGTCCTATGCCAGAGATAGAACTTCCCATCCTCGACCTTGCCGCCACGCCCCCTTCCATGCTCCCTTTGGGCATGGGCAAGAAGGTCTACGTGGAAACGTACGGCTGCTCCATGAACGTGAGCGATTCGGAGATCGTGCTTGGGGTGATGCATGCCAATGGCTATGCGCAGACCGATACACCCGACAATGCCGACGTGATCCTGATCAACACCTGCTCGATCCGCGAGAACGCCGAACACAAGGTGCATACACGACTCAACATGCTGAAGTACTATCGCAAGCGCAAGGCGGATCTTGTGGTGGGCGTGTTGGGATGTATGGCAGAACGGCTGCGAGGGAAGTTGCTGGAAGAGCGCCTCGTGGATGTGGTGGTGGGACCCGACGAGTATCGCAAGCTGCCCACGCTTGTGGATGCGGCCTTCGACGGATCGAAAGGCGTGGCCGTTCAGCTTTCGCGCATCGAGACGTATGAAGATCTGATGCCCGTGCGGAAAGAAGGGCGATCTGCCTTTGTGAGCATCAGTCGCGGCTGCGATAAGTTCTGCACGTTCTGTGTGGTGCCTTTCACGCGAGGTCGTGAGCGTTCACGGTCCATGTCGAGCGTGGTGGACGAAGTGAAGATGCTGTGGGACCAAGGCTTCAAGGAAACCACGCTCTTGGGTCAGAACGTGAACTCGTATCGTGACGACACGTCGGGCGCCGACTTTGCCGATCTGCTGGCCGCATGCGCCAAGGCCGCACCACAGATGCGCCTGCGCTATAGCACGCCGCATCCGCAAGACATGAGCGAGAAGCTGATCGAGACAATGGCATCACACGATGCCATCTGCAAGTTCATCCATGTGCCGTTGCAGAGCGGGTCCGACAGGATCCTCGAGCTGATGAATCGCACGTATCGCGTCGACCATTATCTGCGCCTGATCGAACGGATCCGACGTGCCATGCCGATGGTATCGTTGAGCACCGACATCATTGCGGGGTTCTGTACGGAGACCGAGGACGATCATCGCATGACAATGGACGTGATGCGTGCCGTGCGCTATGATCTTGCCTACATGTATGCGTATTCACCACGCGAAAACACAAAGGCATGGAAGATGGGCGATGATGTGCCGCACGACGTGAAGATTCGACGACTGAATGAGATCATCGAACAACAGGTGCAGATCTCGGGAGAGTTGTTCGCCACGAATGTTGGTGCAACGGAAGAGATCTTGGTCGATGGACCGAGCAAGCGCAATGCAATGGAGTGGCAAGGTCGGACCGACACGAATCGTGTGGTGATCTTTCCGCACGATCACCTGCGCGGATACAATGTTGGCGATCTTATATCGGTACGGATCGTGCGTTCGTCAAGCGCAACGCTGTTCGGCGAGCTGCTCTAACGATCACTTGTTGCGATAACCAACACCGAACGTTCCCTGGAAGGCAATGCCCACGCCGACCGAGCCATTGCTGCCATACGATGCCCACACCGCCGGAGAGATAGGACCAAGGCGCAATACGCCGGGATAGAACTGACCGATCACGGTTTGATCTTCCTGTCCGCTCACTTGCAACGATGCCATCAGCGAGTTGTTCTTGTCCCAATAGATGCCGGCCGTTGGAACAAGGTTCAAGCTCAAGATCCGCACGCGTGGATCCACGGTGTACAAGGTTCTTCCGCGCAGACCGGCACCAACGGTGATACTGTTCTCTGCGTCGAGTCGATACGACGGTCCGGCCATATTGCTCATGCCCATCAGATACCACACGCTCCACTTGTCGTCGGTGCCGGGCACGGTCCACTTGAGCGAGTAGTACAGTCCGTTATTCCCAAGCCGCGCCCCGGGGAACGTGATCATCGGCAGGTTGGACCAGTCCGCCATATGAAGGTCTTCGGCAAAGAATCGCGACACATCATCACTTGTGAACAGAAGAATGCCCAACCAGTCGAAGATCATCAGATCTGCGATGGGGTCGGAATTGTATCCCTCATACCCCTCGTTCTCGACCACCTCATTGAGCATGTGATAGGTGATCATCGTTCCCACGGCCCACGCACCGGGCGCGGCCACCTTGTTGTGCACGAACCACTCCTCCAGCATGCGATAGGTCATCCCGCCACCGATCAGGTGCAGTTGATAGTTGGGAAGCCACTGACCGCCTTCCTTGGTGAAGTTCAACGGGAACACTTCTGTTGTGAGCCAACGTCCCCACCCGATCTGCGAGATCGTCGCGCCCATGTTGAGGCAGTTCTTCACCACATTGTCGAAGCCCGTACCATACGGGAGTTCGAAGATGTGGCGGTTCTTTCCGTCGAGCTGAATGATGTCGTAACTGCCGTTCAGTACCACGTTCCATGGTGTGAACATCGACATGGACCCGTAGTCCAGTGGTCGATAGAAATACGGTCCCTGTGCACGTAGCGGCACAATGGTACACAGGGCGGCAAGGAGGAACGGAAGAGCACAACGAGTGGTGAACATGCGCTACAACTTACGGGCATCGTATGTTCGTAGCAACTTCGTCACCATTCTGAAATGCACATGGACCTGCTCTCAACCATTCACAGCCACGATCGCTGGATCATCTTCCTTCTTGGCATCGTGGCCTTTGTCTTGTGCCTTGCCGCCTTCCTTGGAAAGCGCGCCCTTTCCAGATCGGCACTGCTCTCCGTACGCCTGTATACGTTGATGATGACGTTCCAGTTCGTGATCGGCATCGTTCAACTGATCGGTCGGTGGGACGATGCAGGCGTGATGCTCCGTCATCGCCTCGAACATGCCTTCTGCATGCTCTTGGCACTGACCGTATTGCACATGCGCGGCAAGTGGAGCAAGGGCTCGGATGTTGGAACGGCGCGCAACATGATGCTCGTCGTGCTCACCTCCATCATCCTTGTTGTGCTCGGCATCACCGTTGTGAGCATGCCCAAAGGCGTGAACATCTTTGGGATGTGATCACTCGATGGGCGTTTCCACCAAGATGTTCACGGTGCGTGAGTAGAAGCGACCTTCGGGAAGATCGTTGTTGTAGAGCAGACCTTGGGCGCCCTTGCCTTCGACGTTCATCGTTCCAGCATTGAGTGCCGCGGCCACGTTGCGCGCTCTGCCTTCCGAGAGTCGCTGGTTGAACTCGGGGTCGCCGATCCGATCGGTATGACCGCTCACCTGCACTGTTGCTGCAAGCGAGATGTTCTTCTTGATGCGCTCGAGCAGACGTGCATTCTGTGCCGACACGGTCGAGTCCGCAAAGTCGAAGGCGATGAGCGAGTACCGATCGATCTCCATGTCCTTGATGCGTTCCCGACGTTTCTTTGAGAGCGTGATCTGTTCGACGTCGATGGATGGACCTTCTTCGGATACGATGTTGCCGGCAAGGTCCTTCACGGAGAGGATGTAGTCGATGGAGCTGGGTGCTCGCGGCACATGCGTCTGATCGTTCTGCAGGTCCCAGTCGATGTAGGCCGGCAACGAGTCACGTCCACTGAACTCTTTCACGAGCACATCGTCCTGCAGCGCTTGCAACGTCCACGAATCCAATCCGCCCTCTACGGAACCCAGCATGCGGAATCGAATGCCGGGCGGCGTGATGGTGCGCGAGGTGTCGGTGGTCCATATTGGATCGAGCACACGCGGATCTGTGGTGGTGATCTCGGCACGACGGTTCTCTTCAACACCGTCGCGCTCCTTCACGTTGGATGGAACACTTGGAAGTCCACGCGTTTGCACCGTGATGCGATCGGGCGCAATGCCCCACACTTGCACGAGGTAGTCGCGCACGGCCTGCGCACGTTGGTCTGAGAGCTTCGGGTTCGATGCCTCGACACCTTGTTCCGTTGTGCAACCGGTGATCGTGATCCGTGCGTCGGGATACTCTAGCATTCGTCGACCGATCACGTTGAGCACTTCGTGGTACGCATCGAGCATGGAGGCATTGTGCAACCGTTGCTCACTGAACTGTCGGATGGTCTCGGCATTGCGTCGCGTATAGCGCGGCGGGATCTGCGCGGAGTTCTCCGAGAAGAACACATACGGCAGGAGCGGTTTCATTTGTGTGGAGAGGAACTCCTCCACGCGCAACGTTACCGACGGAAGCTCGCGTCCGTCCGCTTCGAGTCCGGATGCGCTGACGGATGCTTTGAGGTTTGACTTGTAGTTGGGTCCACGCGGACCTTCGTCGCCGAGTGGCGAGTACTTCACCGTGAGTCCGAAGCGCAACGCCGAGGTCTTCCAGTCGAGATCGGACACGACCTTCGTGAGCGGCAACATGTAGGCAACGTCTGGTCCGACGAACCACGTGCGATCGTCCGTCAGCGCGATATCGTACGACGCCCCCATCGTGATGTAGAATGCGGGATTCACGGCATTCGGCAGATCACCGCTCGACTGCAGTCGGCGACGTTCTCCATTCTCGAACGTGCCCGTTGCCGGTGCCACGAGTTCCTCGTACTGCGAGTACGACTTCGTGATCAGGTATCCGACATGCGGACCCACATAGAACGTCAGATCGCGAATAGGTTGCAGACCGATGGTGACCTCGAGTGCAATGGCGTTGCGCGACACGTCGATGGAGTGATAGATCTCTCCCGGCACGGCTTCTCCGCCAACGTTCATCAATCGATACTCGGTGGACGAGACCGGTGCGCCATACATGAAGTAGCCGAGTCGACCGGATAGCACGAGGTAGTTGTTGAGTGGAAGGTCGACCATGAGTCCTGCGTCGAATCCCCATTGTTGCGAGTCACCAAAGCCCGGACTGCAACACGGTACGTTCGGCAGTGCCGTGAACGAGGCCGTGCTCATGATGTCCATGGCATGCCCGAAGAGTCCGTAGCGCAGTCGGTCCTGCGCATGGACGAATGCAGTGAGAAGGACCATGAAGGCGGCAAGGGTTGGGAGTGCTCGTTTCATTGACGTACTCCCAACGGCAGTGTGCTTCGTTCTTGCATGGCGGTGCAGACCACCGTGTACATTCCGTCGGGAAGATCGTGCAGATCGATGAGAACGGTATTCCTTCCAACCGTCGACGGTCGTGCTTCCATGCTCCCTACCACCCTGCCCATCACATCGATGATGTCGATGCTCACCGGTGTGAGACCATCGCTGATGTAGATGAGCGTTGCTGCGTCTGAGGCGGGATTGGGGGCGATGATCACCGGTGCAACGCGGTTCAGATACCGACGTGCAATGCCGCCGGCTCTGCAGATCTCGTCAAGTGTGAACGTGGTGCTCGTGGCCTCGACGCCCGCGGCGCATGTTGGCGATGATGCGCCATCGATGCGGATGGGTGTACTGTCGACCCGTCCGAGTGTCGAAACGTAGGAGAGCGTGGCAACATCGTTCACGAACGATGACAGTGGTACATAGACCGTGCGTTGTGCGGTGTTGGGATCGATGGTCCCTCTACTGATACTATCGGTGGGCGCGAGAATGGTAGAGTTCAACACAAGCGAGATGGTGGTGTTCTGACCAAGGCACTGCGCCAGTTCCGCCGCATTGAGCAATGTGAGCGTGACGGTGATGGGGACGTTGTCGCGTGCCATGGTTGGTGTGACTCCCACGTTGATCTTCGCAACGGGATCGAGCGTTCGAATGGTGACGGTATCGGTCGTACCAATGCAACCATACTGGTCGACAATGCGCGCAGTATAGGTTCCGGGCGTGCGAACGATGAGCGCAGAGTTCGTGTCTCCCGTATTCCAACGTGGCTGTGTGTATCCAGTGGGAATGCGCAACACAATGGAGTCGCAAGCGCAGATGGTCGTGTCTGTTTGTGCAAGCGATGGGTGCGGTTCCGGACGCACCGAGATCGCAACGCGTGCAGAGTCCACGCATCCGTTCGCTGCCGTTACAACAACGGTAAAGGTTGTGGACGTAGTGAGCGTTGCTGTTGGATCCGGTCGTGTGGCATCGTCGAGTCCGTTGGTCGGCGCCCATCGATACTGCACACCACCGGTGGCGCGAAGCCGTGCCGTTGTGCCCGCACAAATGGTCGTGTCGGCATTCGTCACGATCGTGGGCAATGCACCAATGGCAACGTAGACGGTATCGCGACCGGTGCATCCGTTGGCATCTTCCACTTCCACCCAATACGAGCCCGATGTGGTGACGGAGATCTGGGGCGTGACGGCACCCGTTGACCAACGTGTTGCGCGGTAGCCCGAACCGGCGTTCAATACCACAGCGCCACTCGCACAACCACTCACCGTGTCGCGAGGTGCGAGCGATGGCGTGGGCAACGGGTTCACGTTCACGGTGACGGAACGCGTGGTCGTGCATCCGTTCTTGTCCATGACCGTGGCGCGATACGTGGTGGTGGTTGGTGGCGTGGCATGCACTTCGCTTCCGGTGGTCGCATCGAGTCCAACATTGGGTGACCATGTATAGGACACACCTGTTGGCGATGTTGCGCGTAGAGTTGCAACACCACCACGACAGATCGTTGTGTCGGCACCCGTGAGCAACGATGGCAACGGGATGGCGCGGACAACCAAGGTCTGCACGATGTCGCAGCCACGCGGATCTGTGGCACGCAGTGTGACCGTTGTGGTACCGTTCACCGTGAGGCGTGGTTGTGCCGCCACACTATCGTCAAAGAGGGCGCCGGGCGACCATTGATAGGTGAAGCCCGGTTGGCGTGGTATGCCCACACGGATCACGCTACTGTCGCACGCCGACGTGTCGGCGCCCGTGAGTTGTGGCACGAAGAAGTTCTGTGGCACGTTGGGCAATCCCCATAACACGGTAGAGCCGGCGGGAAACTGGACGGCCTGATCGATGTAGTTGCATCCTACGCCACGCGCCTCGGGTCGGTCGATCACGGCAAGGTATTGCGTGTTGTATCGTGCCACATAGATCTTGCCATTCGTGCCGATCTGCATGTCGCCATAGGCAACACCGGCTGGCGCTGTTGCAACGTCGATACGCGAGGCCGCGATATCGGCGGCATTCATGTCGTACTGATAGATGTGATTCACGGCTGAGAACTTCCATCCGCTGTTCACATACAGGAATCGCGACGATGGAGAGAACGAAAGTCCGTACCGTTGTTCACCTTGTTCAAAGGCCAACGCATTCGATACCACTCCGGTGGCATTGTTGAACCGGAACACTTCCGTGGCCACCATCTCCGATGCACTGGCGATCCAGTTCCCATCGGGCGATACCTTCATCTCTCCTCTCCCGTCGGCCTGCAGCGGAAGAACGAGACCAACCGGAGAGTTCACACGGGAGCCAACGGAGAATCCGTTCGTTCGCGTTACTTGGAAGGCGGCAAAGCCGCGGTTGCGCAGACGGTAGATCACCCAATAGTCGAGACCATTACAACCCTTGGCCGCCGTCACTTTCTCCGCCACGCCAGTGAGGAGGGTAAGAGGCGTTCCAACGCTGGTCACCTCGCCGCCCTGTACCCGTACCTCGGTCACCCTTCCCTCGGAATTGGGGAACCTCGACTCGTCTTCGACGGTGAAAACATAGTACCGTGTGGGATCTCCGGGGTGCGGGACGATCACCGGACCTTGTGTGGACGAGGCCACATTACCGCCGATGCCCGTTGCCCTGGCAACGTGGTTGTGGTCCCAGACCGTCGATCCGTCCGTGTAGAATAGGATCACACCCGTCCGGCTATCGCAGATCACACTCGTGCCTTCGATGTTGGTGGTGGCACCATCAGTGAGAGGCGTGGGCGGATCGGTAGCGAAGGACAAGCCGGCGTGCCGACCGAAGTACCAGGTGGCCGACGATCGGTCTTGTGCCGTACAAGGCTGAATGAGCGCGGGGGCGAGCAGGGCGAGTGAAAGCAGTACTCGACGGATCATAAACGTGTCCCTCCAGACGTTGCAACGAACATAGGCATAATTTTAGGCACAGGGTTTGCTAAATGGTGTCCACTATGAAATGGTCATCCCAAAGCCTCCTGGCACTTGCGAGCATCCTCATTCTGGCGTCGTGTGGTCAGACCACCGAACCGGCTGCGCCTCCCACCAATGCCTTTGCATTGGACGGGGATGGATTTCAGAATGTCAACCTGGCAATACCCTCGGTGTACGTGCCGGTGTTGGTGGACACAACGAAACGGACCAACGAGTTTCTCATGGGCACGGAAGTTCCGTCAACGAAGGATTCCGTCTTTCTGTTGATCCGATTTCCGGGCAGGACACCGGGCTCATTCGCCTGGGGTGGAGGGAAGCTCGACGTCACCTACACGAAGCTTACGCTCAAGCGCGAGTCCGGTCAGCGCGTTGAATACATCCCGTTTCCGAACAACCCGCAAGGGACCACGGTGATCACCCAGTATGATTCCACCGGTATTCGTGGTACGTTCACGGGTGAACTCGCGAATTCATCGAACGGAACCGTGCGTGTACAGATCAAGAACGGCATTTTCCAGGCTCGCCTCCAGTAGTGTTCTTCTCGCCTTGATATGCCTGTGCGGCATGGTCAAGGCAGGCACACCCCCACGTCTGAGCCGCGGTATCGAACTCCGCGGCCTTCACCCATTGTCACGTCCACTCGTCGCCTTCGATGCGATCGAGCGCATCATCTACTGTGCCGGTACCTTTCGCGACAGTGTGCGCATCGGCTCGTTGCGCGCCTACGGTTCGGGCATGCAGGACGTGTTCCTTGCCGCCTTCGATGCCGACCTTCGGCCTCGCTGGATCCAGCGCATGGGTGGCAATGGCGACGATTCCGTGACGTGCCTCACGGCGCTTCCTGCGGGCGGTGTGGCACTGGGCCTGATGTGCGGAGGTCTCACGCTGGACGTGCCCACGTATTCCATTGGCACCACCACCTTCACGGGCAAGGGCGGCTATGACGCCGTGGTCACGTCGGTGACGGGCACCGGCGACGTTCGCTGGACGCGTGCGGACGGAGCACAGTCCTCCGAATTCCCAACGGCCATCGTGGCCACCAACAACGATCTCTACGTCTGCGGCACCTTTGTGGGCCTCTCGCGCTTTGGCACCACGGTGGTGCACGACGACGGGCGCACGTCTGCCTACGTGCAGTGCATCTCGTCTGCGGGCGAGTCGCGGTGGGTGCAGTGGACGCGAGGAGTGGTAGGCTCATCGGGTCAGGGTCGGGGAAGGGCAGAAGGCGGCATGGCCTGTTCCGTCACCAACGGAACCGTGCGCGCCGCGGTCCAGATCTCGGCGGCCATTCGTTGGGGTGACCGAACGCTGGAGTCCACTTCCTTCACCTACGAGACCAAGGCGGCCGTGCTCACGGCAACCGCTGACGGTGTTGCCGTCGATGCAGGGATGCTCACTCCTTGTCGCGGCGATTCATGTCCGGCCGTTCTCTCCGACCGCGCCTCCTCCGCCCTCACCACAGAATCCTTGAATTGCATTGCCGGCAACGAAGTGGGCATGGGCTTTCATCATGCGAACGGACAAGGGGCGAACATCGAGCGACGCTTTCCCGTGGGTGGACCGCGCACGGCTGTGATGGCGGCCATCGAGGGTGCACCCGACATGCTCCTTGCCGTCGGTCGGTTCGAGCGAGCATTCTCCTTCACCACATCGCAACCACGGCCGGATATCTTCACCGAGAACCTCTTCCTGCAGGATGGATTCCTGATCTCGGTAGGCATGGACGGGATCGGTGATTGGGCCCTTGCGCTAGGTGCCACGGCATGGTCGACGGTGACGAGCTGCGCCTTGCGGGGCTCGACGATCGCCGCGGCGGCCACTGTCATCGGTCAGCTCTCCACCGACGCTGGACCCTTGGGATCATCGCTGTCCGACACGCTCGGTGTGCTCGTCCTTGCCGAATCGACGGTGTCGGATGTTGTCGACCAAGCGTGGCACGAGAACATAGACGTGCCAACCGACGTGACCCTTCCCGTCCTCGACGTGCTTGGTCGACACGTTGCCACCTACCTCAACGCCACCCTCTCCCCTGCCTCCCTTCCCGCCGGTCTCTATGGTGTGATGATGCGTAACGGGATACTGCGCAGAATCCACGTCGACGAGGACGGTGCAGTGCGGATCGCTGACTAACTTTGCGGAATGAATCCGCTCCACACGACCTCCCTTTCGCAATTCCCATTGTTCCGTCGCGGTAAAGTTCGCGACGTCTACGACCTTGGTACCAAGCTCATGATGGTGGCCACCGATCGCATCTCTGCGTTCGACGTGGTGATGAACGAGGCCATTCCCGACAAGGGCGCCTTGCTCACGCAGATCTCGCTGTATTGGTTCTCGCAACTGCAACACATCATTCCGCATCACTTGATCTCAAGCGATGTGCACACGGTGCCTGAACTCAGTGCCGAAGAACGAGCGATGCTCGACGGTCGAACGATGATCGTTCGCAAAACGCAGCCGTTACCGGTGGAATGTGTGGTACGTGGATACTTGGCCGGAAGTGGTTGGAAAGAGTATCAAGCATCGCGTACGGTGTGCGGCATTCCGTTGCGCGACGGATTGGTGGATTCATCACAACTCGACACACCGATCTTCACACCGGCCACCAAGGCAGAGACGGGACACGACGAGAACATTCCGTTCTCGACGGCTGTGGAGATCCTTGGTGAAGCAACGGCCAACCGCGTTCGCGATGTGAGCATTGCCTTGTACAACGAAGCATCGCAGATGATGCGTTCGCGTGGACTGATCCTTGCCGATACGAAGTTCGAGTTCGGCATTGCCGACGATGGAGAGATCATCTTGATCGACGAAGCGCTCACGCCCGATTCATCGCGCTATTGGTTGGCGAGCGAGTATGCTCCCGGGAAACCGCAACAGAACTTCGACAAGCAGATCCTTCGAGACTGGCTTGAGACCTGCGATTGGAACAAGCAAGCACCTCCACCAACGCTGCCAGCGTCGGTGATCGATGGAACGCGGGCCAAGTACATCGAGGCGTTCGAGCGCATCACGGGAAGGACGTTCGCATGAGCTTGAACACCTTTTCGTTCGATGAGGACGATGTTGCGCTGCAACGTCGCGTGAACGATCTGCTTGATTGGGGAATGTTGCTCTCTGTGGTCGGTCTGCTGGCCATGGGACTCATCTCCATCTACAGTGCAACGTTCGATGCCGGCACCAGCGTCTACTTCAAGAAGCAACTTGTCTATGCCGGTGTTGGATTCACGCTTGCCTTGGTGTGCTACTTCTTACCCGAGCGTTGGATCCGCGACTTCTCGTATGCGATGTATGGTGTTGGCATCCTGATGCTTGTTGCCGTGTTGATCCCCGGCATTGGAAAGGTGGTGAACGGACAGCAATGCTGGATCCAGATCGGCGGGTTCACGTTCCAGCCATCAGAGCTTGCAAAGGTGACCACGCTCCTTGCACTCGCACGCTACATCTCCGAGAAGGGGGTGGACGTGAAGACCATTCGCGATCTCGCCGTGATCGGCGGTATCGTGCTCTTGCCCATTGCCTTGGTGATGGGACAGCCTGACACGGGCTCTGCTACTGTGTTCATCGCCATGTCGCTTGGCATCTTCCTTTGGATCGGTGGCGACCTGTTCTTTCTGTATTGCGTTGCAGCCGTTCCGTTCATCGGCATCAGCGCCCTCTATGGTGTGCTCTTTGAATCGATGGTGGTATTCGGTATCGTGGCAGCACTCGTGACCATCGGTGCGTTTGCATTCCGTCGCAACATTGTCCTCACCATCGTTGCCGTGGCCATGCTCGTTGGCATTGGCCTGTCGGTAGAACCGGTGTTCAAGAAACTTGAGCCCTACAAGCAGGCACGTCTTGTGACGCTCTTCGAGCCGGAACGTAATCCGCGCGGTCAGGGCTATCACGTCATTCAGTCGATCCTTGCCGTTGGATCCGGAGGTCTTACGGGAAAAGGATTCTTGAAGGGCACACAAACACAGTTGCGGTATATCCCCGAGCAGTGGACGGACTTCATCTTCTGCGTTCCGTCGGAAGAGTTCGGTTTCGTCGGCTCCGTGATCGTGATCGCCTTGCTCGTTGCCATGATGTTACGCAGCATGAACATCGCCGCACTGGTGCGCACAAAGTTTGCGAGCGTGATCGCCATTGGCTTCGGAACGCTCATGTTCTATCACACGTTGGTGAACATCGGCATGGCTATCGGACTGTTCCCTGTGATGGGAATTCCATTGCCATTCTTGAGTGCCGGCGGAACGGCGCTCATCATGAACATGTGCATCGTTGGAATGCTTCTCAACTTCTACAAGACACGCCGACGTCGCACGGGTGGCGTTGCCTAACACACACTATGCGCATCATCATTGCTGCCGGTGATTGCAACGGCATCGGTCTCGAGTGCTTCGTCAAGGCCCTGCTCTTGCGACGTCCGGACGATGTGCAGTTCACACTTGCCGTGCACCCTGTGGTATTGGCGCAGGCCATTCACCATCATGCACTTGATGCGCGCACCGACGGGTCAACACTCTTCGTTGGTGAACACGTGGTGCAGATCCTACCATGCGCACACGAAGCAGTGGTCGCACCGGGCGTTGTTGCTGCCGATGCCGGACGTCATGCCGTCGGATCGCTTGAGCTCTCCATCACAACATTGCACGCCGGACATTTCGATGCACTCGTCACGCTCCCGGTAAGCAAGGAAGCGAATGCGCTTGCAGGGTGGCCGTATCCGGGACAAACGGAAATGCTCGCTGCCATGTGTGGCGGTACACCGTTGATGATGTTGTGTACGGACGATGTCCGTGTTGCCCTTGCCACCATTCACCTTCCCCTTCGTGACGTGGCCGATGCACTGTCGATCGACGGACTCGTTGCATCGCTCGTTGCACTCCATCGCGCCTTGCATGTCGACCATGGCATTGCAACGCCGCGCATTGCCGTGCTTGGTTTGAATCCGCATGCAGGTGAGCATGGACGTATCGGTGCGGAAGAAGGAACCATCATCATTCCGTCTATCGATGCTGCACGTCAGCACGGCGTCCACGCAGAGGGTCCGTTCCCTGCCGATGGGTTCTTCGCCTTCGGTGCCTATCGGTCGTATGATGGCATCCTTGCCATGTATCACGACCAGGGACTGATCCCGCTCAAGTTATTGGCGCATGGTGGCGGTGTGAATGTGACCGCGAATCTGTCGGTGATCCGCACATCGCCCGATCACGGCACGGCGTTCTCGATCGCAGGTACCAACAGTGCCGATCCGACAAGCACGCTGCAGGCAATCGACATGGCCGTTTCGTTAGCGCGCACCCGTCGCCGCGGGATTGCGGGCATAGAATCCGCTTGGGATCAGTGAGAAGCTGGCGCGATGGCTCGACATGATGGGCCATTCTTCGGGTCGCGGGAAGTGTGTGATCCCCATCGTATACCACAGCACCAGATCTTTTCCGTTGATCGATTCATTGTTCTTGCTGTAGGCCGGAAGTCCTTCGAAGTCGAGCGACTGATTCGGATACGCCCCAGCCGGATACAGCTCTCCGTCGTGATACCGCGTTGCCCACAGATGATGATCGATGAATCCTGCGCGATTGCGAACCCATGTGCCCGGTTGGATGTACGGTAGACTGTTGGCACCCGGCATGAGCATGTATCCCGTGGGTCCATGCAGCGCGTTCTGTTCTGTTGCGTTGCGAACGATCCAGGATCGTGCAAAGGGCATGCTCATCGATCGTTGCGCCTCTTGTTCGAATCGCATATCGAACACATCCATCAGGATGCCATTCCGAAAGCGATTCTCGTTGCCGGACGGAGAACGCATGTCCATCTCGCTCACCACGTTGGCCGTATCATCCACATCAAGATCGATGCGGAAGTTGAAGAAGTGCTGATGTGCAGGGGCGATCACGTTCGGCTGGATCAGACCTCCATACATCTGTCCGGTGCTAGCAGCATCGAATGCCGTGTCTTGCACGGCCTTCGGCATTAGCAGTCCGGTGAGCTGCACTTCGGTTTTGATCGAACCATCCAGACCGAACACATAACCAATGCTATAGTCGTAGTTGCCAACGGTGGCAACATGCAGGACCACCAGCTCCCGGTCGCGTCGACCGATCGTGCTGCCATTGTCGTAGGTGTGTCGCCACAGGATACCCGCATCGCGTTCGAACACGGCAATGGTGTTCTTGCGTTGCGTGACCACACCTTTTGAAGATGTGAACAAGGCGGGAAGGAAGATGGCGTTGGAAGGGGCATCGACGCCGGGGACGAGTGACGAGGAAAGCTGACCGAGGCCATACTCACCAACGTCAAAGGCTGCGCGCCAGAACCACGACTGTGTGGTGTCGCCATACGGCACCACCATCTCGCCAAGGTTCATGCGATAGGCGATCGGCCGCTCGCGATCGCCATCCTTCACGCGAATGGTCTGTAGGATCAGTCCTTCGCGCGAGTTCATCGACACACGGAATCTCCATTGATGCCATGCCACCTCGTTCCCTTTGATGGAAATGCGGGCATCGGAGGGTTGCATGGTGCGAAGGCGAGATGCGGAAGCGATGCGTTTCAGATCGGCGGGATCGCTGATCGGTGTGGGGACCGGCGCTTTTGGTCGGTCCGAGAACTCCATCACCACGCGTCGCGTCAGGTCGACCAGAGCTTCCATCCCTTCAAGCGGGCGGTCGAACGTGGCCAACGGTCCGTTCCGCTGATAGGTCACGGTGCGCATCATCCGTGTTCCGAACGAGGCGATCGTGATGCCCGAGGCCCATCCGTCGACGTACACATCGGTCGGTTTCAGGTTACGTCGGGCAATGCCGGCTTGCCAGCGTTTATCAGCGCGGACGATGGAGTCCATTTGCTGATAGTCCTCGGCGGTCAGCGACGGTTCCACTTTGTTCACCCGTCGCCACTCCGTCACCTCTTGCGATCGTGCATCGACGAAGACCTCATAGGTGGCATTGGCGGCATCGTCGAACAGCACACAAAAGATCTCGCGTGCGATGGACGTGTCGTTGCGGAGGACGGCGGCCTTCGATGGTTCGCGTAATTGAACACTTACGAATCGCATCGACGGTTTCCATCGAGTGTCGCGAAGGACCAGGGTGGTGGCCGACGTGAGCTCTTGTTTCGACGGAGGCGTCAGCGGATGGGGTCGAGGCCGCGGAGCTGCAATGGTGGGGAGGGTGGCAAGGCAGATCAGGGCGACGACAAGGGAAGTGATCTTCTTCATGGGCTGTAAAATAGAAAAGCCCCTCACCGAAACGGCAAGGGGCTTTAAAAATAGACCTGGCGACTACCTACTCTGCCACACCAGTTCAGATGCAGTACCATCGGCGCAACGGGGCTTAACTTCTCTGTTCGGAATGGGAAGAGGTGTGTCCCCCGCGCTATTGTCACCAAGATAAGATGTTCGGATGAGCGATCGTGAGACGGTGTGTCTCACATCACTAGGTCATGATGATGCGGAATCGGATCGTCGAGACAGAATTGGAAGAGTGCTACGCGCGTTTGATGACATGTGTAGAATCACCTGCCGCAGGAGACGCATCGCCTTTTGTCGATGCTGACTCCCGCTGTCGGGTCCGTTACCGGAGTACCGACAAGCAAGAATTAATGGTAAGTCCTCGGACTATTAGTACTTCTCGGCTCCACACATTACTGTGCTTCCACCTGAAGCCTATCAACCGGGTCATCTCCCCGG
The DNA here is from genome assembly GCA_044224925.1 of Kapaibacterium sp. (SeqCode). Classification (GTDB taxonomy): domain Bacteria; phylum Bacteroidota; class Ignavibacteria; order Kapaibacteriales; family Kapaibacteriaceae; genus Kapaibacterium. Next base: position 33,166 of record JBGAJM010000011.1, on the reverse strand, counting down.
GTCCTTACTAGTTGGGATACCTCATCTTGGAGTGGGTTTCGCTCTTGAGATGCTTTCAGAGCTTATCCTTCCCGGACGTGGCTACTCTGCTATGCTACTGGCGTAACAACAGATGCACCGTCGGTCCGGTCATCACGGTCCTCTCGTACTAATGACGACTCTCCTCAAGTATCCTGCGCCCGCATAGGATAGGGACCGAACTGTCTCACGACGTTCTGAACCCAGCTCACGTACCGCTTTAATCGGCGAACAGCCGAACCCTTGGGACCTTCTCCAGCCCCAGGATGCGATGAGCCGACATCGAGGTGCCAAACCTTGCCGTCGATGTGAACTCTTGGGCAAGATCAGCCTGTTATCCCTAGCGTACCTTTTATCCTTTGAGCGACGGCCCTTCCACGCAGTGCCGCCGGATCACTAAGACCTGCTTTCGCACCTGTTCGGGATGTCTCCCTCACAGTCAAGCTCCCTTCTGCCTTTGCACTCTACGTACGATTACCAACCGTACTGAGGGAACCTTTGTAAGCCTCCGTTACCTTTTAGGAGGCGACCGCCCCAGTCAAACTGCCCACCTAGCACTGTCCCCGCGGATCCACTCCGCCGGGTTAGAATCCGGTCACAACAAGGGTGGTATTTCACCATTGACTCCACAAGCCCCGCAAGGCCTGCTTCGCAGTCTCCCACCTATCCTACGCATGTTGTAACCAAACCCAATACTAAGCTGCAGTAAAGGTGCATAGGGTCTTTCCGTCCATATGCGGGTAACCGGCGTCTTCACCGGTACCACAATTTCGCCGAGCCCGTGCTTGAGACAGTGCCCAGATCGTTACACCATTCGTGCAGGTCGGAACTTACCCGACAAGGAATTTCGCTACCTTAGGACCGTTATAGTTACGGCCGCCGTTTACCGGGGCTTCGATTCAATGCTGCCGCTTGCGCTTGACATCTCCTCTTAACCTTCCGGCACCGGGCAGGTGTCACACCCTATACGTCCTCTTTACGAGTTAGCAGAGTGATGTGTTTGTGGTAAACAGTCGCCTGGGCCATTTCTCTGCGGCCCCCTCGCGGGGGCACCCCTTCTCCCGAAGTTACGGGGTCAATTTGCCGAGTTCCTTAAGCACGGCTCACTCGCGCGCCTTAGTATATTCAACCCGTCCACCTGTGTCGGTTTGCGGTACGGTCACCTAAACAATTCCCACAGCTTTTCTCGGCAGCGTGATTCACCGATCCACGATAGCCATTAACGTGAATCAACTACACTTCTGCGTCCCTGCGGTTAACATTTTCGGTGGGGCAGGAATATTGTTATTTGCCTGCTTCCCATCAGCTACGCCTCTCGGCCTCGCCTTAGGGGCCGCCTAACCCTGAGTCGACGAACGGAGCTCAGGAAACCTTGGACTTTCGGCGCGGAAGATTCTCACTTCCGTTCTCGCTACTTATGCCTACATATGCTCTTCTATCCGCTCCAGCATGCCTCGCGACACACCTTCACCGCTGATAGAATGCTCCCCTACCGCTCTGCATTGCTGCAGAGCCCATAGCTTCGGTGGAATGCTTAGTCCCGAGTATTGTCGGCGCTCAGTCGCTCGACCAGTGAGCTATTACGCACTCTTTCAATGAATGGCTGCTTCTAAGCCAACATCCTGGCTGTCTGTGCAACTGAACATCCTTTCTCTGTGAGCATTCACTTGGGGACCTTAGCTGATGGTCTGGGTTGTTTCCCTCTCGGCTACGAAGCTTATCCCTCGCAGCCTCACTCCCGTATATCCTGTATCCGGCATTTGCGGTTTATCTGGGGTCGGTACCGTTGTGACAGCCCTAGCCCAATCAGAGCCCTACCTCCGGTACAGTGTCATACGAGGCTGTTCCTAAAAACATTTCGGGGAGTACGAGCTATCACCGAGTTTGATTGGCCTTTCACCCCTATCCACAGATCATCGGAGTAGTTTTCAACCCACACCCGTTCGGACCTCCACGTGGTGTTACCCACGCTTCATCCTGTCCATGGATAGATCACACGGTTTCGCGTCTGCCGCCACATACTGAACGCCCTGTTCAGACTCGCTTTCGCTGCGGGTGCGGATATCCATATCCTTACCCTTGCATGTGACGAGCAACTCGTAGGCTCATTAAGCAAAAGGCACGCCGTCACAGACCGTAGTCTGCTCCGACCGTTTGTAAGCACACGGTTTCAGGTTCTTTTCACTCCCTTCTGAAGGGTTCTTTTCACCTTTCCCTCACGGTACTGGTTCACTATCGGTCACAGAGGAGTATTTAGCCTTGGAGGGTGGTCCCCCCGGATTCACACAGGATTTCTCGTGTCCCGCGCTACTCAGGATACCCATAGGCCATTGATGATTTCACATACAGGACTCTCACCTTCTGTGGTCGACTTTCCCAAGTCGTTCTGTTATCATCGCAGGTCCAGTGTCTGGGTCCTACAACCCCGACGTTACTTGCGTAACATCGGTTTGGGCTATTACCCGTTCGCTCGCCACTACTAGGGTAATCTCGTTTGATTTCTCTTCCTCCGGGTACTGAGATGTTTCACTTCCCCGGGTTTGCTCCCTTGCGGGTAATGGAGGATGAACTCCATTGGGTTGCCCCATTCGGATATCTGCGGATCAAAGCTTGCTTCCAGCTCCCCGCAGCGTTTCGCCGGTTGCTGCGTCCTTCATCGCCTCTCTGTGCCAAGGCATCCACCGTGTGCCCTTTGTAACTTACCGAAATCGTCCTGCGACAGGTTGCTCTACCATATCGCGCGCGTTTTCTTCTTCTTCTTTTGTCTCGTTTTCTCTTCTTCCTGCATCATCATGACCTGATGATGCGGTCGATTCGAATCTTTGCTCATACGAACATCAAATTTTCAAAGAACGGGTAGTGGACCCAAGCGGGATCGAACCGCTGACCTCCTGAATGCAAATCAGGCGCTCTCCCAGCTGAGCTATGGGCCCGTGCTGCACAAGTGTGGGCCGGAGTGGACTTGAACCACCGGCCTCACGCTTATCAGGCGTGTGCTCTAACCAGCTGAGCTACCGGCCCGTGCTAAACGCACGATCTGCAAAAGAACAGGAGGTTGTTGCCAACCTCATGGGTGCTCTTTAACAACGGGAAGCTTATCCAAGTAGACAGGATCGTTTTTTTGATAAGGAATGTCTCCTTAGAAAGGAGGTGATCCAGCCGCACCTTCCGGTACGGCTACCTTGTTACGACTTAGCCCCAGTCACCGATTTCGCCTTCGACGGCATTGCTGCCGGCTTCGGGCGCCCCCGGCTCCCATGGCTTGACGGGCGGTGTGTACAAGGCCCGGGAACGTATTCACCGCGGCGTGCTGATCCGCGATTACTAGCGATTCCACCTTCACGGAGTCGAGTTGCAGACTCCGATCCGAACTGAGAATGGTTTTGGGGATTACCTTGGCCTCGCGGCCTCGCCCACTGTACCATCCATTGTATCACGTGTGTAGCCCCGGACGTAAGGGCCATGATGACTTGACGTCATCCCCACCTTCCTCTCTACTTGCGTAGGCAGTCTCTTTAGAGTGCCCGACTTGACTCGCTGGCAACTAAAGATAGGGGTTGCGCTCGTTGCGGGACTTAACCCAACACCTCACGGCACGAGCTGACGACAGCCATGCAGCACCTCTGTAGGCATCCGACTTAACGGGTCATTCGACTTTCATCTCTTTACTACCTACACTTCAAGCCCGGGTAAGGTTCTTCGCGTTGCATCGAATTAAACCACATGATCCACCGCTTGTGCGGGCCCCCGTCAATTCCTTTGAGTTTCAACCTTGCGATCGTACTCCCCAGGTGGTATGCTTATCAGATTTCCTACGGCACTGAGTCCTTGCGGACCCAACACCAAGCATACATCGTTTAGGGCGTGGACTACCAGGGTATCTAATCCTGTTTGATCCCCACGCTTTCGTGCCTCAGCGTCAGTTACGAGCCAGATGACCGCCTTCGCCACCGGTGTTCCTCCTGATATCTACGCATTTCACCGCTACACCAGGAATTCCATCATCCTCTCTCGTACTCAAGTCCTGCCGTATCAAAGGCACCCTCCGGGTTAAGCCCGGATATTTCACCTCTGACGCACAAGACCGCCTACGCACCCTTTATACCCAGTAAATCCGGACAACGCTTGGATCCTACGTATTACCGCGGCTGCTGGCACGTAGTTAGCCGATCCTTCCTTTGACGGTACCGTCTCGGAGCTTTATAGCTCTTTTCGTCCCGTCCGACAGTGGTTTACGACGCGAAGCGCCTTCATCCCACACGCGGCATTGCTGGTTCAGGATTGCTCCCATTGACCAATATTCCTCACTGCTGCCTCCCGTAGGAGTCTGGACCGTGTCTCAGTTCCAGTGTGGCTGTTCGTCCTCTCAGACCAGCTACTGATCGTCGCCTTGGTGAGCCATTACCTCACCAACTAGCTAATCAGCCGCAGGCTCATCCCTATCCGCCTAAGCTTTGATCTCGCGACCTCATCAGATATTAGCCCCGGTTTCCCGGGGTTATGTCTGTGATAGGGGTAGATGACCTACGTGTTACTCACCCGTGCGCCAGTGACTCCGAAGAGCCCCTCGACTTGCATGTGTTAGGCATGCCGCCAGCGTTCGTCCTGAGCCAGGATCAAACTCTCCGTTGTATAGAGTGTTTGACTTCTGTTTTGAAGTTTTGATCCTGTCTGCATTGAAACAATTGTTTCCAATTGACGGGGTAGATATGCGCTCCTGGACTTGCGTCCAGGCGCTTAGACCTACCCTTTTTCTTTTCTTGGATGCTTCCCGTTGTCAAAGAACACCGAACAAAAAAGAGCTGAAGCTCTCGGGCCTCAACCCTCTCCCGCACCTGCGATCGCCGCAGTGGGGACGACAAACCTACGGGATGTTTTTGAATTCTCCAAACGCTAGTTGGAAAAAAAGTCCATGCGGACAGTGATCGATGCTGTTTTTCGCTTCGATGCCGTGTTGAACGCACCACCCCACGAGTAGTCTTCGTTGCTGTTCTGCGCTGTGATCTGGAAGATGCCCATATCGGCCTGTAGCAATGATCCCAGCCTGCCGCCGGCCTGCTCGGCGATCTTCTCCGCACGGTCCCTTCCGTCCTTCGATGCACGTGCCAGAAGGTCCAATTTCAATTCCGCCAATTTTGTGTAGAAGTACTGCGGTGGTTGTGAATTGAGCTCGATCCCGGCATCGATGAGTTCGGAGATCTGACGTGATACGTTCTCGATACGATCCACATCCGGTGATTCCACCGTTACGTGCTGTTCGAGCCGCACTCCGTCGAACACATCCTGCGTACGCTCTCCATTGCCGATCTGCACCGTACGGTATTCCTGTGTGATGTTCACCGCGCTGAAGACGATGTTAGCCGACGGGACGCCCTTGTCCATCAAATAGGCGCGAACCCGCTCCACGTCTTGACGGAGGATGGGATAGGCCTCCTTCATCGACATGGCCTTTCGTGAGAACGATGCACGCCAGACGATGAGATCGCTGGTGAAATCGCGTTGCGCGAGGCCGGTGACCGAGATCTTCTGCATGTGAGGATGCGTGCTGCGCCATGCGCCGCCGAGGATCCACGCCGACGCGATCACGGCCACCGCAATGGCCGCAGCGCTCGCCACGCGTAGAGTAGTGCCGATGTTCATGTGATCTCCGAATAGGTCGAGAACGGCGATAATACGCAACCCATGCCATGTTTCCGTATTTTAGGAGCTTGACAGGTTCTACGTCGCAATCTATTCGAAGCGTTATGGCAAAACCACTCAGCGTCCTCTTCGTGTCCAGTGAAGTATATCCGTTCATCAAGACCACGGAATATGCCGATCTGTGCTATGCTCACTCCTTGGGTGCGCGAGAGGTAGGACACGACATTCGCGTCATGATGCCCAAGTACGGCAACATCTCCGAACGCAAGAACCGTATCCACGAGATCAATCGCTTGCGCGATCTGCCGATCCCGATCGGAAACGACGAACATCTCGCCACCGTGAAGTCCTCCTCGATCAACAATCCTCGCGTGAAGGTGCAGGCCTACATCACCACCAACTCGAATTACCTTGACGTGAACAAGGGGATCATGCACGATGTGGTGACAGGCGTCGAGTTCCCGAACAATGATGAACGCTACATGTTCTTCAATCGCACGGTGATCGAAACGTGCATGCTGCTCGGCTGGTTCCCCGATGTGATCCATTGCATGGGTTGGCAGGCCGCTCTGTTGCCCGCCTACCTCCGTACGATGTACGCTCAAGAGTTCCGGAAAACGAAGATCGTGATGACGATCACCGATTTCGATGAACAAGGTGTGTTCCCCTTGAAGTCCCTCGCCAAGACGGGCCTTCCGGAAGAGGCCCTTGCCGCCGCCAAATACAAGAACAAGATGAACTTCCTTCGCGCCGGCATCACCTATGCTGATCGGGTGACGACGTTGTCGCCGGGGTATGCCGCGGAGCTGATGGCCAATAAGGAATTCAAGGACCAATGGCTTCCGCTTCTGCACAAACGTCCGCTGGCCGGCATTCCGCACGGTGTCGACCTGATGCAATGGAATCCGAAGACCGATGCGGCGCTGAAGCATAAGTATGATGCGAAGGACACGTCGAACAAGGCCAATGCGAAGGAGTTGTTGCAAAAGCTGTGCGGACTTCCCGTCGACCCGCAGGCCTTTGTTGCCACGTATATCGGTCCGCTGACCGAGGCGAACGGCGCCGACCTCCTCCTTGCCGCCATTCCAGACCTTGTGAAGACCGGTGCTCAGGTGATCATCGGTGCAGATCTCCCGATGGCCGACCGAAAGAGCTTTGAAGCGATCGCCAAGAAATTCCCCAAGAACGTGGCCTTCACGTATCCGATGGAAGAAGAATTCGTGCATCAATTGATGGCCGGCTCGACGGTGCTCTTGAAGCCGGCACGCACATGTCCGAGCGGACAGTTCCAACGCGTGGCCCTGGTCTATGGTACGATCCCGATCGGACGGATCACAGGCGGTCTCGCCGAAGTGCTCGTGGATGTGAATGGGAAGTCGGGGAATGCCTTCCTCTTCAAGAAAGCCGACGTCGCAGACTTCCTGAAGGCCGTTGCTCGCGCACAACACGCACACGCCGAACAAGAAACCTGGAATGCCATCGTCAGCAATGCGATGTCCACCAACGTGAGCTGGAGCGCCTCGGCCCTCCCCTACGATGAACTGTATCGCACCCTGATGAAGGATAAAGAATAACTGTGACCAGGATCCTTGCACTCCTCTGCTGCGCGCTGCTCCTGGCGGCGTGCAACGACAAGGCTACGGGTATCGGCTCCGAGATCATTCCCGGCACCGATACGCTCTTCCCGGCCACCTCTAGCATCGATTCGCTCATCACCTCTGCCATCACAACGCAGAAGCGCGAGAGCATGTTCAACAACACGTATGCATTGCTCGGCAAGACGACCGATAGTGATGCTCGGATGTTCGTTGAGTTCATCAATTGGCCAACGTTCTTTCGCGATACCGCACCCGTTCGCGTGATCTCGTCCGAGATGATCATGGTCCCTGCACAGTATGTGTATGGCGACACGGTCGACAAACGACTGACGTTCTCGATCTACGAACTGCAACAGACCTGGGCACCCACCGCAACGTGGGACACCATTTGGAATGCGGACGGATCGAGTGCGTATTACTCGACCGCTCAGCCGACGATCGGTACGTTCGATCGATCGATCACCGCGGCAGATAGTGCGGGCTTCACAACGCAACTCGATACCGCCCTCATCCATCGCTGGCTCGTCCTTGCTTCTGATACGGCCACCCGCACGCAGATCAAGGGCATGGTCCTTCATCCCACATCGGGGAACACCATTCAGCAGATCCGTGCGCTGGATTCGAAGAACGTTCCGCTGACGGTGCTACGCCTTGTCTATCAGCATCGCGACTCTGCAACACCGGATACGATCAACGTCTCGTCCACCGTGGCCTGCTTCGTGAACACGCCCACACCCGCGACCGGCGGATTGGTCACGCAGGGCGCTCACATCCATCAGTCGCAATTGCAGATCGACCTTTCCTCCCTCCGTCCCGGTGCACTGATCATGAGCGCCGCACTGCGCCTCACGTTGGACGAAGCATCCACGATCGTGGGGAACACGGGGATCACCGAAGTGCTACGGCTGAACTACACGACGTTCCAAGGCGGTTCGCAGAACTACTTTGCGCGCTATGATCCAACGGCGAAGAACTACCTGTTCGTGAATCTTGCGCCGGCCTTGCAGGACATGGCCCGACATTCGTTCAAGGGGACGTTCGTGATCCGACCCGATGGCGTGGATGAGTTCTGGCGCATGACGCGTGTATCGTTCAAACCATGGTCCGCTGATACGGCCACTCGGCCACGCCTGAGTGCCATCTACTCCGTTCCCAAGGTGATCCGATGAAGGGCACCATGGCGGCAAGGCTCATCGGCATCTTCCTCTTCGTGGTCCTGTGCGCACCATCGTTGCGTGCACAAGGCGGATCGAACTATTCGGCGATCGGTATCGGCGACATTCGACGTACCACGGGCGCATTGTATGAGGCCGTTGCCGGAACAAGTGTGGCCATGCCCATCGACCACGGCATCAACGTGGTCAATCCGGCCATGCTGGGATTGCAACCATCCACACGATTGCAGGTGGGCTACCGCTTCAATCAGCACATGGTGACGGACGGCAATGGCAATAGTATCGCACAGAACAACGGTGAGTTCGATGGTGTGTTGGCCAACTTCGTTGTCGACACGGCCTACGGCTTCGCTGTGGCCTTCGGACTTGTTCCCTACACGTCCGTGAACTATCAGGTGGCGAACGAGCTGTATGCAGAAGTGGATGGAGTAGGTGCGTCCGGACAGAGCATTCGCACCGGCGATGGCGGCATGTCGTCGCTCTATCTTGCCGTGTGCGGAAAAGTGATCCCCGACCTCCACATCGGTATCGCCATGCTGCCAATGTTCGGCAACATCATTCTCACCGACGAGGTCAGCCTCTACGGTTCGGGCAACTACAACACCAAGTCACAGTCCACCTTCAACCTTCGCGGGATGCAATTCCGTGGTGGATTGTACTGGACCGTCACACCACACGTGAACCTTGGCGCAACGATCTCGGGCGGTGCCAACGGGTCGCTGCTGGTGAACGACCATGTGGCGGCGTATCGTGGATTGATCGTTTCCTACGACTCCACGGTGATCACGAATACAACGACACCTCTTCCCCTTTCGGTGGCCTTTGGAGCCAGTGTGCTTGTCGGACGTTCGTACCTGGGGATCGATCTCGAGATGTGCGATTACTCGCGACTGCAAGTGCGCGGCGAGTCGACCACGTATGGCAAGTCGTTCCGCGCCAGTGTCGGCATCACCCGTCCCGGCAATCGCATTCCGATGGTGCCGTTCATCGAACGCATGGGATTCCATGCAGGACTCTGCTTCCAGGACCTCTACTACACGTACAAGGGCAATCCTGTTCGAGAGTTCATGGGATCGGTGGGAACGGACTTCCCGGTCGGTGGGAATTCGATCGCCGACATCGCTCTGACCGGCGGGATACGCGGCACAGGAGTGTCAGCCGATGTTCAGGAATTGTTCCTTCGCGCCATCTTCACGATGAGCATCGGCGAGCAGTGGTTCAAACCGTTCGTACGCGAGTGATGATCGACGTGGTCGATCGACCTTCCAGCAGCGGGATGAGCTCTACACGTCCACCATGCTGCTCCACCACATCTGCACCAACCACCGTATCGCGCGTATAGTCGCCGCCCTTCACCAAGACCGTTGGCAGCAGTGCTTCGATCACAGCCAATGGCGTGTCATCGGAGAAGATCACCACATGGTCGACGCAGCGCAAGGCGGCAAGGACGCGAGCGCGATCGTCGACAGTGTTCACAGGACGTTCCGGACCTTTGAGTCGGCGCACACTTGCATCATCGTTCAGTCCCACCACCAACGTGTCTCCAAGCGCACGCGCTTGCTCGAGATACATCACATGTCCGGCATGCAGAATATCGAACACGCCATTCGTGAACACGACCGTGGACGATTGCGAGAGCTCGCGTCGTAACGGCGTGAGATCATCTGTTGCGTGGACGATCATGCGATGGCCGCCATCAATCGTTCGGCAGTGATGCTCACGATACCGGGTTCTTCCACAACAATGCCCGAGGCGATGTTGGCCAGCGTGGCCGCTTCGCGCACGTTCGCACCGGCGGTGGACAGGGCTGCAAGCGTGGCAATGGCCGTATCGCCTGCACCCGAAACATCGGCAACGTTCTTGGCGATCGTCGGCACCGAACTCACGGCACCGTTCCGTTCGAACAACATCATTCCGGCTGCGCCGAGCGTGATCAACACGTTCTCGCATTGCAGGCGTTCGAGCAATTCGATCCCGGCCTTTCGCACATCGTCGTCCGTTCGGATCGGATAGCCAAGCGCATCGGTCGCCTCTTTTCGATTCGGCTTGAACACGTAGGTATGGCGGTAGGCAAAGAAGTTCGATCGTTTCGGATCGACGAATACGGGGATCCCCCGTTCCGCAGCCGCGGCAATGGCGGCTTCGATCAGCTCTTCGGTGAGCAGTCCCTTGTTGTAGTCTTCGAGGATCACGCCGGCAAGCTGCGGACGTGTGGCGATGAGCGTGCGGAGGGCTTCGACCACGTCGCCATCGACATTCGTGCGCGTCTCGCGATCGAGACGCACGATCTGCTGGTTGTTGCCGATCACGCGTGTCTTCACGGTCGTGGGACGTTGGGCGGAGACGACGAGACCGGATGTGTTCATGCCCGCATCGTCGGCAAGCATTTTGATCATCTTCCCGGTGGAGTCGTCACCGATCACGCCGCAGAGGACGGGCTGTGCGCCCAAGGCCTGCAGATTCGCCGCAACATTCGCAGCGCCGCCAAGATGGATCGTCTCGCTCTCCACGTCGACCACCGGCACAGGTGCCTCGGGTGATACGCGGCTCACGGCGCCCCAGAAGTATCGGTCGAGCATCACATCGCCGATCACGGCGATCTCCTTGCCCCTTGCCGCCTCCAGCAATTCCTTTGTGCGCTCTCTCGAAAGCTCGTGCATGTCAGCCCTGGCCGGACGTGGTGGATTGCAAGGTGCGTGTGGCGAGTTCGCGATCGAACAGGTAGATCGACGGACCGTCGCCGCCCACCATCTTCAGACGCTCGATGATCTCCATCACCGTAGCCTCTTCTTCCACTTGTTCGTTGATGTACCATTGCAGGATGATCTGCAGCGGATAATCCTTTTCGTTCACGGCCAGTTCGTACAGGGCGTTGATGCGCGAGGTGATGTAGATCTCGTGCTCGCGGACGCTTTCGAACACGCTCACGAGCGACGTATACGTGCTCTTGGGCTCGTCGAGGGCCTTGAGATGTGCTGCGCCGCCGCGGCTATGCACGAAGTCGAACAGCTTGGTCGCATGCATCGTCTCCTCCTGCCATTGCAAGCGCAACCAGTGGGCGCAACCGGGGAGGTTGGCCTGGGCGCACCAGGCCGACATGGCCAGATAGAGATAGGCGCTTTGGAATTCGGCCTGGATCTGTTCGTTGATGGCGAGTGCCAGCTTGTCTTTCATCATGATCTTCCTTTCAAGTACCAGCGATATTACTGAAAAACCGCCGCATGGTCGTAGTTTCGCTCTATGGCACGACAATCCGCACTCACTCGCATCAGCATCGCAAACGCAGAGTTCTTCGCCTATCATGGCGTCCGCGAGGAAGAACATCAACTCGGCGGTCGGTTCCAGGTGGACATCGATCTCTACTACAACGCCACGAAGGCCGTGGTCAGCGATAACATCAACGACACGATCAATTACGAGGAAGTGCTCTTCCTTGTGAACGAGCACATGAACGGCGAACCGTATGAGTTGATCGAGACGCTGGCTCACGACATCGCCACGTCGCTTGTCGACAAGTTCGATACGGCAAGTCAGGCAACGGTGCGTGTGCGCAAGCTCAACGTTCCGATCCAGCAGATCCTGGAGTATGTCGAAGCCGAGTACAGCGCCGTTCGCGAAGCGTAGGCTCATGGCCTCGACGCCGACCCCGTTCCTCCTTTCGCTTGGTTCCAATCTTGAGCCACGCGCCGCACGACTGCATCATGCGATCGACCTTCTGACGTCGACGCTCGGTCCTGTGCGGACGTCGCATCTGTATGAGACATCACCCGTGGGCTATACGGATCAGCCGGACTTTCTGAACTGCTGCATAGCGGGCGAGACGGAGCTTTCCGCTGAAGACCTGTATGCTGCCTGCAAGAACGTCGAACGAACGATCGGGCGACACAATCGTGAACGGTGGCGTGAGCGCGAGATCGACGTGGACGTGATCCTCTATGGGTCCGCACAACTTCAGAACGACGTGATCACCATTCCGCATCCACGCATGCAGGACAGACGCTTCGTGCTGGCCCCGGCCGCCGAGATCGTTCCGTACATGATCGACCCTCGCTCAGGCCGCAGCATCGAAGAGTTGTTGCAAGGCTGCACGGATGCAGGGATCGTTCGCATATTGTTGTAATGCGCATTCCCGACCATATCATCGACCAAGTACGCGAACAGTCCAACATCGTGGACGTGATCGGCGAACACGTGCGGTTGAAGAAGACCGGTCGGAATTACACCGGACTCTGTCCGTTCCATACCGAGAAGACCCCCTCCTTCCATGTGAACCCCGAACGCGGCATCTACAAGTGCTTCGGATGCGGCAAGGCTGGCAATGCCATCACGTTTGTGACGGAGTTCCAGCACATGGGCTTCGTTGATGCCGTCAAGCATCTTGCACAGAAGCTCGGCATCCAGATCCCCGAAGAGCACATCGATGATCCCACGGGCATCTATGCCCGCAAGGATGCTGCCTTCCGCGTGCTCTCGGCCGTTGCCACGTTTTATGCCGATCACCTTGCCACCAGCGATGGTGCTCCGGCACGCACGTACTTCACGTCGCGCGGATTCTCGGACGACACGGTCAAGGCATGGACGCTGGGCGCATCGCCCGCATCGTGGGATGCGACGATGTCGTTCCTTCGATCGACGGGATACACCGACGAACATCTCTCGGATGCAGGACTGATCGTGGTGCGCGAAGACGGTCGCATGTACGACCGGTTTCGCGGTCGTGCCATGTTCACCATTCGCGACGACGTGGGTCGTGTTGTCGGCTTCTCGGCCCGCATCCTCACCGACGATCCGCAACAACCCAAGTACATCAACTCTCCGCAGAGTCTTGTCTTCGACAAGAGTCGCGTGCTCTACGGACTCGACAAGGCCAAGCGTCCGATCACCGAACACCGTCTTGCCGTGCTTGTCGAAGGTCAGGCCGATGTTGTCTCCATGCATCAGGCCGGCTTCACCAATACGGTGGCCAGCAGTGGAACGGCCATCACGCTTGAACATGTGCAGCTCTTGCGCAAGTATGCCGATACGGTGGTGCTGGTCTTCGATGCCGACAATGCAGGACAGAACGCCACGACGAAGGCCATTGAGTTGGCGCTGAGCACAGGTCTTGATGTGCGCGTTGTGGTGTTGCCTTCCGGTACGGATCCCGACAGTCTCGTGCGAACGCAAGGTGCACCCGCCATGCGAGCCTTGCTCGACGGGGCCATGTCGTTCCTCCAATTCCAATACGAACGCTTTCATCAGCTGGGCGCACTGGACAATTCGTTGCAGCAGGCAAAGGCCGTGCGCACGTTGCTGCAGTGGATCGCAGGCGTACCCGATACGTTGCGACATCCATTCCTCGTACGCGAGCTTGCCGATCGGTTCCGACTCCAAGAGTCGCACCTCCTTGGTGAGCTGCAGCAGATCGCATCAACGTCTGCACAACCATCACGCGCGTCGCGTCCCGCGACGCAGCCTGCTGCCCCGCCGCCTTCCACGACACCGGTCTCGCAGCAACATGCCGACGTGGTGCGTGCACTCATCCTTCCTTCCGAACGAGAGTTGCTTCGCGTGGCACTCGTCGCGGAACACGGTCTAGCCTTGTTGATGAACAAGTATCACGTCAGCGAAGACACGTTCTGGAGCGAATGCGGACGGAGGATGTTCCGACGGATCCAGTATGCCGACGAAGAGCACTCGGACATCATCAAGAGCGTGCTCGACGATGATGCGCTCTCCGAGGCGGAACGACGTGAGTTGGCCGACATCGTCTTCACCACCAACGAAGTGAGTTTGAAGTGGCAGTCCTTCGAAGTGGAGATCCCGCTCTTGGACTATTCGCGCAATGTGCGTGATGCGCTCGTGCATCTGCGCATGCATCGATTGCAGGCAGTGATCAATGAATTGACGGCTGGCATCGGATCTATTCCCGATATTGACGAAGCTGGTCGCGTGCTCTATCGCGTTCAAGAACTCACAGCGCAACGCGAAGCACTTCGCCGCGTGCTGAACGAACATCCGGATACGTCACAATGGCTCGACGCAGGAATAGTATAGGTGTTCTCGTCTCATGTGTACTGCTTGCAGTGCTCATGTGGGGATACGTGTCGCTCACACGTGTGTACGAGGACTACGTCGACGTGCCCTTGACCGTGACCGCACCTCCCAATCAAGCGCTCCTTTCCACCGTGCCGCCCACCCTTACCTTTCGTGTGCGTGGCACGGGATGGCAGATCCTGAACCTTCGGATGTATCCGCAGATCGCCTGTGCCATCGATCTCACCAAGCAACAGCCATCGCAACAATCGGTGTATGAACTCGACAAGAGCGATCTCATCCGTGCCATCACCACGTCGCAACCGTTTCAAACACTCGATGTTGTGCCAAGCACGCTCGTGTTGAACACGGGCGATCAAGTGATGAAGCGCGTGAACGTGTCGCTGCGACATTCCACCACATGTCGTCCCGGCTTCGTCGTGATCGGAGAACCAACGGTGGAACCGAAGACCGTGGATGTGCGCGGAAGCGAGGCCGTTGTCCGATCGATCGATGGTTGGCCAACGCAGCGTCTCTTGCAAACGGATCTGCACTACGGAGTGACCACGCTTGTGGCCATGAGCGACTCCCTTTCATCGCTCTTGAACGTCACACCACAGGAAGTGCGTGTGCATACGAATGTGCAACAAGTAGCGGATCGCGTGATCATGGATGTACCGGTGGAGATACCATCCATTCAGGGTGCGCGATCGACGATGATCGTTCCGTCGATGATCTCCGTGATCGTTCGCGGCGGCGTGGATGATCTCTCGACGCTCACAGCCCAACGGTTACGCGCTGTGATCTCTGAAACGACGATCCCTGCAAGTGGCTACGTGCGACCAACGATCACCGTACCGCCGAACATGACATTGCTTGGCACGATCCCTTCGGTGATCCGTTACGTGGAGCGCACGACCGATCGCAGAAGCAAGGAACTGTCGCCATAACTCAAGAACCGATAGTCGTTCTCGAGCGCTGCATCATAGATGTTCCGCCACCATGCACCGCCCACGAAGGCCGCCACGAGCAGCATGAGCGTCGTCCCGGGCTGATGGAAATTCGTGATCAACGCGTCGGCTGTGGCAATGTGCGCTTCGGGGATCAGCATGATCTGCGTCGTCCCCCACACCATGTCCATTCCATGCGCATCCATCCATGTTCCAAGGGCGATAAAGGCCGCTGCACGCGAGACGTCCGCATGCGATGCCTCGAAGGCAGCCCATTGCGGCACATCGACCTCGCCGGGTGGGAAGGCGTTGGCATCCACGGACAACCGCGCACCCACGTAGAACAGTGATTCCAACGTGCGCAACGATGTCGTCCCCACGACCGTGATCCATGCGTCGCTGCGTGCGGCCGCATCTGCCAGAGCTCGGATCGATGCGCGATCGATGCCGAATCGTTCACGATGCATCACGTGTTCACGCACATCACCTGCATGCATCGGAGCAAAGGTGCCAAGCCCAACGTGCAAGACGACCTCGATACGTTCAATGCCTCGTGCCGAGAGGTCGTCCATCACTCTCGTCGTAAGATGGAGTCCGGCCGTCGGCGCAGCCACAGAGCCCTCTTCGGTTGCATAGACGGTCTGATATCGCTCTCTGTCCTCAACGGTCGCTTCTCGATGGATGTAGGGTGGCAAGGGCACAACGCCGGCCCGCTCCACCACGTCGGCCAGCGACGTGCCATCGTCCCACGTTAGTCGCACGATACCCTCATTCCCATGGCGCTCCAACACCTGAATGCGCAGGTCGACGCCGCCGTGCTGCAGTTCCATGCCGACGTGCACATTACGTCCTCCGATGATGCATTCCCATTCGCTGGGTTCGGAGGAGTGAAGGACCACAGAAGGGTCCGTGGACGGGCGGACGGGCTGCGAGAGGAACACTTCCACCTGTCCACCCGACGGCTTGCGTACAAGCAGGCGAGCCGCGATCACGCGGGTGCGATTCACCACCAGGATCGAGCGCTCGGGTAGGATGGAAGGAAGCTCGCGGAAGGTGCGGTGCTCGATGGACGCATGGACAGCATCGGCGACGAGCAGCTTGCTCGCGTCCCGCTCCGCAAGGGGGACACTGGCGATCCGATCCGGAGGCAGCACATACGTGTAATCGTGACTCTGCATAGTGGTATTTTGTCTGCAACCTTTGTTTGAAGGCGAACGTACCGCACCCCCGCAATTCAATCCATCACCGGAGAACGAGACATGCAAGATAACCAGACCGCTCCCTTCCCACCGCCGCCGCCAATGTATCAACGACCACGGCGCTCGCGATGGTGGATCCCCGTCGTGATCATTCTCGGCGTGATCGTTCTGTTCTTTGCGGCTCTCGCCGGCTTCGTTGGTCTCGTGGTCTCGAAGCTCGAGACGAAGCACAAGGACGTGAGCGTTCGCGACAACACCGTGCTTCTGTTGGATCTGTCGGGCGGCCTCGAAGAATTCAAAGCGCCGATGACGCTCAACTTTGGCGACAAGGGTCACGGCACATCATTGTTCGAGATCCTCACGGCGATCGAACATGCAAAGACCGACGACCACATCAAGGGCATTTACTATCGTGCCGGTGGCGCCGGATTCGGCATGGCCAAGCTGAATGAACTGCGTGATGCACTCGTCGACTTCCGTTCCTCCGGAAAGTTCGTCTACGCCTTCATCGAATCCGGTTCAAAGGCACACTACTATCTGGCCTCGGCTGCCGACTCCATCTTCATGCCGCAAGAAGGCATGCTCGAACTGAATGCCTTTGGTGCATCGGCTCCCTTCATGAAGGGAATGTTCGACAAGATCGGCGTGGAATGGCACGTTCAACAATTCGAAGAATACAAGTCGGCAGCGGAATCCATGACCCGCTCGAACTGGAGTGCACCGGCGAAGGAAGAAGTACGAGCACTCATCGATCAACGTGTGTCGATGTTCGTTTCTGCCGTCGCTCAAGGTCGGCACCTCTCCGAAGAGAAAGTTCGCGCAACACTCGATCGAGGACTGTACACCGCAGATTCTGCCAAGGCCCAAGGCTTCATCGATCGCATCGTGATGGAGAACGACCTTCGCACGGATATCGCACGTCGACTGAATCCGAAGGATTCTTCTGATGAGCCTTCACTGCGTCTGGTCTCCGTTGCCAACTATGACGGCGTGGAAGATCACGACAATTCATCGGTCGACAAGAACAACACCATTGCCATTGTCTACGCTAGCGGCGCGATCTATGCCGGCAAGAACGACAATCCGTTCGATCAGGAGAACATCTATGCGAAGAACCTGATCAAGGAATTGAAGAAGGCACGCGAAGACGACGACGTGACGGCCATCATTCTTCGCATCGATTCTCCCGGCGGCAGTGTGATCGGTTCGGAAGAGATCTGGGCAGAGATCATCAAGACACGCAAGGTGAAGCCCGTCTATGCATCGATGAGCGATGTGGCCGCATCCGGTGGATACTACATCGCCATGGCCTGTGACACGATCGTCGCCCACCCTGCTACCATCACCGGCTCCATTGGCGTGATCCTTGCCATCCCGAACGTTGCGGGTACCATGGACAAGATCGGCGTCACCATCGATACCGTCAGCACCGGTTCCTCGTCGCAGTTCATGAATCCGATGATGAAGTTCACGGAAGCCGACAAGACGACGCTCCACGACCTCTCCGCCCCCATCTACCGTCGCTTCGTGCAACGTGTGGCTGATGCTCGGAAGAAGTCGTTCGAAGAAACACGCCTCGTGGCCCGTGGACGCGTATGGACAGGTGAAGCAGCGAAGCAGGCAGGCCTGGTGGACGTGTCGGGCGGCCTTCAAACGACCATCGATATGGTGAAGAAGCGCCTCGGCGTGCCGGCCGGCAAGAAAGTGAACATCATCTCCTTCCCCGAAGAGATCGACAACCTTGCCGCCTTGCTGAAGATGTTCGGCGTCGACGATGGTTCGTCGGACGACGATGAAGAGACCCAAGCCACGCAAAAGGCATCTATGCGCCAACTCTTGGCCGGGCTCACCTCCAGCGCGACGCCCATCGAACAGGTCTGGAAGACGCTTCCGTACCCAGTACAACAGCAGCTCTTCCATGCGGCGCGCCTCACGGACATCGGCATGCATGAACACACGATGGTCATGATGCCCACCACGGTGAGCGTCGACTAAGCACCACTCTCGAAGTTCCTCCTCCCAATGGAGCGTTGCGGTTATCCGCGGCGCTCCATTGTTGTATTTTTGTGGTTTCCCCAACCCACTCGAGCCGACCCATGACCATCGAAACATTCCCGAATCCGAATCCTTCCCGTCCCTACACGATCACGCACATCAACCCTGAGTTCACATCGGTCTGTCCGATCACCGGGTTGCCCGATTTCGGAACGATCACCGTTGAATATACCCCTCGAGCCACGTGCATCGAGCTGAAGTCGTTGAAGTATTATTATCTCGACTTCCGCAACAAGGGCATCTTCTACGAGGCCGTGACGAATCAGATCCTCGACGATCTCGTGGCCTGCTGCGATCCGGCGTGGATGAAGGTCACTGCAGAATGGAAGGCTCGCGGAGGGATCAACAGCGTGATCGTCGTTGAGCACGGAAAGGCCTGATCATGCGCACTCGCATCTCGAAACAGTTTCGCTGGGAGATGGGACATCGACTTGCCCATCACGCCGGCCTTTGCAAGAACATTCACGGTCACTCCTACGAAGCCCATGTGATCTTGGCGGGCGAGCCGGATGATCAGGGCATGGTGATGGACTACTTCGACATGAAGACGTTGGTCCAGCCACTCATCGACGAGCTCGACCATTGTTTTCTGTGCGACCGTTCGGATGATGTGATGGTGGACTTCTTCACCGATCATCCGATGAAGGTGGTCTACATCGATGTACCGACCACGGCAGAGAACATCGCCCACATGCTTGCCGATGCGATCTGGGCACGACTTGGTGAACACACGGCCATCGATGAACTCACGGTGCGCGTATATGAGACCGAGAAGACCTATGCAGAAGTGACCAACAAACGACGATAACAACACGGACCGATCAATGAGCGTACGCGTACGATTTGCACCTTCCCCGACAGGCTTCCTTCATATCGGAAGCTTGCGCACCGCTTTGTATAACTATCTCTTTGCCAAACATCATGGCGGCGTGTGCGTGCTTCGCATCGAAGACACGGATCGGACGCGCCTGGTCGAAGGCGCCATGGAAGAGCAGATCGAATCGCTTCGATGGGCCGGTGTGGTCTTCGACGAAGGTCCGCACGTTGGCGGGAACTACGGTCCATACGTCCAGAGCGAACGCTTCGATCTCTATCGCACCTACGGCATGCAGTTGGTGGCCAGCGGTCATGCCTACTATGCCTTCGACACGTCCGAGGAACTCGATGCCATGCGCATTCGCCAACAGGCCGCCGGCATTGCCCCTCGCTACGATCGGACCACCATGCGCAATCAGTACACACTCGGCGAGCACGAAACGGAACGTCTTCTGCAGAGCAATGCCGATCATGTGATCCGACTCAAGGTGCCGCATACCTCCGAGGTTCGCTTCCACGATGCCGTGCGAGGTGAGGTCACGGTGCAAGGTCGCGAGGTGGACGATCAGATCTTGCTCAAGAGCGATGGCTTCCCTACGTATCACCTTGCCAATGTTGTCGACGATCACCTGATGGAGATCACCCACGTGATCCGCGCAGAGGAATGGCTCCCGTCCACACCCAAGCACATCCTCCTCTACGAGGCATTTGGTTGGACGCCACCAACATTTGCACACGTACCGCTGTTGCTAAATCCAGACCGTACGAAGATGAGCAAGCGACATGGCGACGTGATGGTCCGCGATTTTCGGAAGAAGGGCTACTTCCCCGATGCCCTCGTGAACTTCGTGTCGCTGTGCGGTTGGAATCCCGGCACCGACCGAGAAGTGTATTCCATGCCTGACCTGATCGAACACTTCACGCTTGAGCGCGTGAACAAGGCCGGAGCGGTGTTCGACTACAAGAAGCTCGACTGGATGAATGGCGAGTATCTGCGGGCGAAGGATCCGCAGGACCTTGCCGCCATGGTCCTTCCCGCATTGCAAGAGGCAGGATATGCCTACATCGAGCCGGACTATGTGGCGCGCGTGATCGGTCTTGTCCGCGAGCGGATCCATTTCGTGCAAGACGTGGTCACCTTTGCCGACTACATCTTCACCGACGTGGTCAACGTCGACGATGAATACCGCGCAAAGCATTGGAAGCCCGACACGAGCGAATTGCTGCGCGCCCTCACCGAACGGTATGCAAGCATCGAGCAGTGGGATCATACCACGTTGAACGACGTGACCGCGGCCTTTGCCACGGAACACAATGTGAAGACCGGTGCCTTGATGCATCCGTTGCGCGTTGTGCTGACCGGAAAGCAAGTGGGAGCCGGCGTGTACGACACGATGGAAGTACTTGGCAAGGAACGATGCATGACACGATTGCGGAATGGACTTGCATGAGGAAGGCCTTCGTTGTACCGATGGTGATCCTGTGCATGTCCGCCCTGTTGAGCGCCTCGTGCACCACCACCACACGTCCGCGCCCTACCGCCGTTGCGCCCTGCATCACCGAAGCGCAGCGCGAGCTCTCCGTGCGCTGGGGTACCGAGGACGATTCGGCGCATACGGTGGATGCCTACCTCATGAACACGAAGGGCGAGATCTTCCGGTTGGAGACAAACACGGACAAGCGCACCGACACGGTCTACCTGACCGCCGCCGACCCGCAAGAATACTGTCAGCGTGCCGAAGCCGTGAAAACCGCCTATTTGAAAACGCAGGCCATGAACGTTCGCGGGGTTCGCGCACGCTATGTTGAATATGTGAATCCCAAAACGGACGTATATTTAAGGGTTGTCTGGAATCCAGACATTCCGACCTTCCAGAGCAGATTTTTCCGCGCCGAATTCGATTCGCTCCAGCACCTCGTCACCCGCGATCGTTGAGCACTCTACACCAATGAAAATTCTCATCGTCGACGATAACTCCGACTTCAGTTCTACCCTTGCCGAGATCGTGCACGGTCAGGGCTGGCAAACGGAGGTCCGCAACAGTCCTGAATCGGCCATGGCCTATCTGGACTCGCATGCGCGCGAGGTGGGATTGATGTTACTCGACATCGAGTTCGGAAGCATGTCCAATCTCTCGGGGATCGACATGCTCGGTCACTCGATCAAGAACTACCCTTCTGTTCCGGTGATCATGATCTCCGGCAAGGGCACGATCGAGACGGCCGTGAAGGCCACCAAGCTTGGTGCCATGAACTTCATTGAGAAGTCCGTGCTGAGCAATGAGCGACTCGTCGATGTGCTCAAGGCCGCACTCGAACGCGTGCAGACCGAGAACTCGAACGAAGAGCTACGACGACTGATCGAAACGCAAGGCATCATCGGGCGCAGTCAGGCCATGATGGAAGTTGCCGATAAGGTATTGCGCTACGGACGTACGGATCTGAACGTTCTCATCACCGGTGAGACGGGCACGGGGAAGAAACTCGTTGCTCATGCCTTGCATAGTGTGAGTCGACGTGCCAAGCATCCGTTCATCACCGTGGACATTCCCAACATCCCGCGCGAACTCTTTCAAAGCGAGTTGTTCGGTCACGTCAAGGGCGCCTTCTCCGGTGCCATGGACAACAAGCGCGGTCTCTTCCATCAAGCACACAAGGGAACGCTCTTCCTGGATGAGATCGGCGACATGCCGCTGGAACTTCAGGCCAATCTTCTGCTCCCGACCGAGCAGAAGGCCGTGCGCCGCGTAGGTTCGGTGGAAACAGAGGACGTCGACATACGCTTCGTCTCGGCCACTGACCGAGACCTTGTGACCAACATGCAAGAAGGACGTTTCCGCGAGCAGCTCTATCACCGGTTGCGCGAGTGCGAGATCTACATCCCGTCGTTGCGAGAACGTCGCGACGATATTCCGTTGATCGCCGACTTCTACCTGACGAAGCACAATCGCGAGATGGGCGACGTGAAGACGATCTCGATGGCGGCCGTCGAGTATCTTCAAGAACGTGAGTGGCCGGGAAACGTGCGCGAGCTCGCAAGCGTGCTTCGCGTTGCCTTGCAGACCACAGCCACCGATCAACTGGAAGTGGCCGATCTGCATCGCATCATGAAGACCTCCGTGGTGCAGCACGATACGGTGGTCACACCGTCACCAACTCCGTCGAACGGCGATTCCACCATGATCTCCAGTGATCGGTCCTTGAAGGACGATCTCGCCATGGTCGACAAAATGAAGATCGAGAAGACGCTCGAACGTTGTAAGGGCAACGTGAGCAAGGCCGCAGCCGTTCTTGGTGTGAGCAGAGAGACGCTGCACAACAAGATCCGCAAGTACGGCATCGAAGTGCATCAGTATCGCGTTAGAGATTGAGCGCTTCGTAGAGCTTTCGCAATTCTGCGATCATCTTCACATTGTGAACTCTGACCATGCGTGCTTGGTGCTGCAAAAGCAAGGCATGCATCAACGCCGTTGCCGTATCCCGCTGCTCGGGCTCGTCGATCCCGGTGATCAAACCGAGGAATCCTTTGCGACTGATGCCCACGACCTGTGGTCCAAGGTCATTGAAGGTGGCAAGGTTGCGAAGCAACGTCAAATTGTGCTCGAGCGTTTTTCCAAAGCCGATGCCCACATCCACCCATACCTCCCTGATCCCTGCCTCGCGTGCCGCCAAGACGCGTTCACGCAACATGTCGTACACTTCGGTGACGACGTCGACATAGGTTGGTTCGTCCTGCATGGTGCGCGGAACGCCCTGCATATGCATCACGATGAAGGGCACGCGCAGGCTCGCTGCACAGAGGAACATGAGCGGGTCACCAAGACCTGCCGTCACATCGTTGATCATCGTGGCGCCGGCCTCCACGGCCTCGTTGGCCACCATGGCCTTCGCTGTGTCCACGCTGATCTCAATGGTCGGATGAATGGATCGGATGCCTTCGATCACGGGGATCACGCGCTCGAGTTCAACGTCGACATCTACCGGCAGAGCGCCTGGACGGGTGCTCTCGCCGCCAACGTCGATCACATCGGCGCCTTCATCGATCATGATCAAGGCATGGTCAACAGCATCACGACGTGACGAGAACCGTCCTCCATCGGACAAGGAATCGGGCGTCACATTCAACACGCCCATGATCTTCGGGAATGGCATTGCGGCCATTATGCGTCGTGTGGTAACTGAGCGAGCATGGCATCAAGAGTGCTGCGTGTTGCTGCGGTCGCGGGTTCCAGCGGGAGTCGGATCACGTCATTGATCCAACCGCGTGCATGCATGATGTACTTCACGGGAATGGGATTCGGCTCGATGAAGTTCACGACATACCACGGCATGAGCTGTGCTTGCAGTCGGCGTGCCGTTGCAAGATCTCCCGACAAGGCAGCGCGGATCAATGCACCGAACGTGCGGGGTTGATAGTTGGACATCACGGCGATCACACCGGTCGCGCCACAAGCGATCACCGGCAGTGCGAGTGAATCATCACCGGCGAGCACGGAGAAGTGCTCCGGCGCCTGCGCGATGATCTGACACATCTGTTCAAGGTTCTGCGAGGCCTCTTTTGTGGCGATCACGTTGCGACATGCGCGAGCGATGGCCACTTGCGTTTCGGCCGTCATGTTCACGCCCGTGCGACCTTGGATGTTGTACAGGATGATCGGAATGTCAACCGCGTTGGCAACGGCCGTGTAATGCGCGATGATGCCGTGCTGTGAGGGCTTGTTGTAATACGGACAGACAATGAGCGCCGCATCGCAGCCCGCAGTCTTCGCGGCTTGTGTGAGCTCGATCGTTGTTCGCGTGTCGTTCGTGCCCGTGCCCGCCGTCACGCTGATCTTACCGGCACAATGCTCCACGGCCCACGTCCACAACAAGATCTTCTCTGCCGTGGTGGTGGTGGCACTTTCGCCAGTGGATCCGCAGACCACCACGCCATCAACACCTGCATCGATCTGCATGTCGAGCAGTCGAAGAAAGGCAGTGCGATCGAGTTCGCCTTGTTGCGTGAATGGTGTAACGATAGCGGTATGCAGTCCGTGCGCCTTCATCCTCGTACTCGTGCTCGTGATGCAATGTATTCTGTGAGTGCCACATCAAAGGGCGTGTTCGTTGTGAGACGAACATAGTCGATGTTCTGGTCGAAGCAACCGCGTCGGATGGTCTGACAGAAGTCTGCCACCACCTGTTGATACGATCGCTGCAACATCTGCGGTTGTGTGGTGAGCTCTTCGCCCGTTTCCATGTCCTTGAACACCGAGGCGGCGCCAAGATCGAAGTCCACTTCGCGCGGATCCATCACATGCATCACCAACACATCGTGATGGTCATGGCGGAAGTGTCGGAGGGAGGAAAGGATCGTGTCGGCGGAGTCGAACAGATCGCTGATGATCACCACGAGTCCGCGTCGCGACAGCCGCTCTGCAACATGATGCAACGATGTTGCCGTGCCGGTGCGTTCCGATGGAGTGACGCTGCCCAGCGTCCGCAAGAGGTCCTGGATGTACGACATCTTCGACCGTGGCGGCAGATAGGAGACCACGTCTGTGTTGTATACGGCAAGACCGGCAGCGTCGCGTTGTCGAAGCACCAGATACATCAAGGCTGCAGCCATCGAAGTGGCATAGTCGAACTTGCTGATCATCCCTTCCGATGCATAGCGCATAGAGGCGCTGGCATCAACGGCCACGAGGCAGCGGAGGTTGGTCTCTTCTTCGAATTGCTTGACGTAGAACCGGTCGGTCCTACCGTAGATCTTCCAGTCGATATGCTTGAGCTCATCACCGTGCCGATAGGCGCGATGCTCGGAGAACTCGGCACTGAAGCCGTGAAATGGTGAGCGGTGCAGTCCGGTGATGAAGCCTTCCACCACCATGCGCGCACGCAACTCGAGAGAGCCCAGTCGAGCTACAACATCAGGGCGCAGATACTGCGATACAGGGTTCACCGTCAGCTATCTGACGAATGCTTGTTGAGATTGAAGTAGGCGCTATGAAGAAGGGCGAACCGGACGAGGCCGGCAGCGTTGTTCACGCCGAGCTTGTCCATGATGCGCGCACGATGGGTTTCCACGGTGCGCGGCGAAATGAAGAGCTTCTTGGCGATCTCCTGACTGGTCATTCCCTTCGCAACGAGCGAGACGATCTCTTCCTCACGCTTCGTCAGGCTGATCGGCAGGTCTCCGCCGGCATTCGACTGGGCCTTGCCCTCGAGTCGATTCAGAATGCTGCGGCTGAAGACGCGCTCTCCGAGGATGACGGCACGAATGGCATCCACCAGTTCTTGCGACGTCACTTCCTTGGACAGGTAACCGTCGGCACCTGCGAACAAGGCACGCTCGACCGATTGTTCGTCTTCGGCGGAGCTGAGCATGATCACATGAACATCGGGGGCATCCTGCTTGACACGCTGCGCGGCTTCGATGCCGGACACGCCTGGCATGACAACATCCATCAGCACCACGTCGGGCTTGAGGGACTTGACAAGGTCGACGGTCTGACCGCCGTGAACGGCCTCGGCCACGATCTCGATCTCGGGAGAGATCGATAGAAGTCGACGAATTCCGATCCGGGATATCTCGTGATCGTCTGCGATCACGATCCGAATGATCGGTTTGTTATTTGCATGTGTTTGTGCCACAAGGCAAACCTACGAAAATTGACCGTCAGTTAAGAAGCGATCGAGCTCATCGAGCCAAACCGATGCACTGGCATCGCTTGGCATTCTCCAATCTGCCCGGGGTGAAAGGGCTATCCTACCAACCTTGATGGTATCGGGCATGCACGACCGCTTGAATTGCTGCGTTGTGAATCGCAGCAGGAAGACGCGTAGCCACGTGGCCACCTCATGCTTCGAATATCGCTCTTGGAAGGCAATGCAAGCAAGCACAAAGATCTTTTGGACACTGGCATGCATGCGTATATGGTGGTACAGGAAGAAGTCGTGCAGCTCGTACGGCCCCACCACGTCCTCGGTCCGTTGCGCGATCCCGCCTTCTGCCGAGGGTGGAAGCAGTTCCGGTGAGATGGGCGTGGCCAGGATGTCGAGCAGGGCCACCCGATGCAGGGAATTCTCCTCCTGGTCTGCATACCAGCCGATCAGGTACTTCACAAGCGTCTTGGGCACACCGGCATTCACGGCATACATGGACATGTGGTCGGCATTATAGGTGCTCCATCCCAAGGCGATCTCCGACAGGTCGGCCGTGCCGATCACCAGTCCGTTGTGTTGATTGGCCATATCCATCAAGATCTGCGTCCGCTCCCGCGCCTGGGCATTCTCGAACACAACGGAATGGTCGTTGACATCATGCGCGATATCGGCAAAATGTTGCTCCACGGCAGGGAGGATGCTGATCTCGTGCAGGGTGCACTGCATCGATACCGCCAGTGCTCGTGCATTCACGAGGGTGCGCTCTGTGGTTCCATAGCCCGGCATCGTCACTGTGTGGATGTCTGACATCGACCGTCCGAGCATCGTCATGGCGCGCTCGCACACGATCAGGGCAAGGGTCGAATCGAGTCCACCCGAGAGCCCCACCACGCACGTTGTCGCGCGTGCCCGCTCAAGCCGCACGGCCAGTCCGGTGGCCTGAATCGTGATGATCTCCCGACACCGCTCATTGCGATCGGCATCGGATGACGGGACAAAGGGCATGGGATCGATAGGACGCTGGATCGATGTCCGCGTGGTCGTGGGCAGCTCGATGTCGATGGTTCGAAATCCTACAGATGCATGCTGTTGCGACCACGACGTGTCCGCCAGTCGATCGCTCACCAATCGGTCCAGATCAACATCGACGACAACAGCCGCCTCCTGCAAGCTCAGCCCTGCCTCCTCGCCAAGCATCTCGCCTGCCTCTGCGATCATGCAGTGACCGGAGAAGACCGTGTCGGTGGTGGACTCCCACGCACCGGCGCTTGCGTACACGTAGGCCGTGTAGGTGCGCGCGCTCTGCATGGTCACCAAGGAACGTCGATACGCAGCCTTGCCGACGATCTCGTTACTGGCACTTGGATTCAGGATCATGGTGGCACCGGCAACGGCCATGGCGCCACTACGCGGCTCGGCCACCCAGAGGTCTTCACAGATCTCCACGCCGATCGTCAGCGTCGGGTCATTCGCATCCACAAGCAAGAGGTCGGCACCGATCGGCACATCCACTCCGCAGAGTCGAACCGTGTCCTGCTGCAACCCCGCCCCGCTGGCGAACCAGCGCGCCTCGTAGTACTCGTTGGAATTCGGAAGAAAGGTCTTTGGGAAGGCGGCAAGGATGGATCCGTTGCAGATCGCAATGGCACAATTATAGAGCTTCGTCCCCACCTGAAGGGGTGCACCGACCACGATGAGCGGACCGCCTTGCTCGGACCATTCACGAATACGCTCAATGCCAAGCTCGGCGGCTTGCAACAGATCCGGCGATCGGAAGAGATCGGCACAGGTGTAGCCCGTAATGCAGAGCTCCGGGAACAGGGCCACGTTCACACCTTCCGCCACACATCGGTCAGCAAGAGAGAGGATCGACCGGACGTTCGCCGCAGGATCGGCCACGGTCACGTGCGGACGGAGGGATGCTGTGCGGATGTAGTGAAGCATAAATTGAGTTACGAGTGACAAGTGACGAGTGACAAGTGACGGGAGACGGGAGAAGGAAACGAGAAGTGCCCCTATGGTGCTGTGTTGGAGAGAAGGGGCACAAGGTCCGTGCGTAAGGTTTGTGGGTCTGCGTTGCCGAAGAAGCGTTGTTCGACGTCGAGGATGAGTGTCTCTGCCTGATGGAACGTCGTGAACCCTTGTTCGGAGAGGGAGATACAGCGAGCGCGGGTGTCGGTCGGATGGGAGACGCGCACCACAAGACCCAACTCCTCCAGCGTCCGCAACGACTTCGAGGTAAGCATCACATCGGTGCCCGTAAAGGCGGAAAGCTCCACCTGCGTTGGGGTGATGCCTTCGACAGACATGGTGTGAATGCCCCAGAGGATCACGTACTGTGTGTGGTTGAGACCCACTTCCGAGAGCGCTTCATTCGCCAGGCGTTGCCAGCGCGATGCTGCTTGGTGCAGCATCATCCCCACTCGCATGGAGTGCGAGGCGGAATTGCGGCGACGTTTTCGATCGATCAATGCCATAGAGAATTGTAAACTAGGTTATCGTACGGAGTCTGTCACACTTTTTTTTTCTTCTGTCCTTGCAGTCGAGCATAAAAGTCCCTATATTCGTGATAGGAGAGTCGTTTATCCCCAATCAAACCCCACGAATGCTTTCAAAAGCTTCCATGTACGCCATTCAGTCACTTGCCTATCTCACGATCAACGGCAAGGAAGGCTCTTACCTGCCGATCTCGCAGGTCGCAACGGAGCTGACGATCCCCTACCACTTCCTCAAGAAGATCCTGGCGCAGCTCTCACAGGCCGGCATCCTGGTCTCGCAGCGAAGTGCAAAGGGTGGCGTGGCATTGGGTCGGGACCCGAAGGCCATCACGTTGTACGACATCATCGTCCACATGGACGGAGCATCGTTATTCAGCGAATGTATCTTAGGTTTACCTGGCTGTGGGAATGCAAAACCATGTCCTCTTCATACGGCGTGGGCGGTAGAACGCAAGCGGTTGCAGCTCTTGTTCACTTCGACGAGCCTGTACGACCTTGCGCGACGCATCGAAAAGGAAGGTTTTCGCATCAGTTTGTGAGAACGACCGCATCACTAGTGACTTGTGAGTCTCTTATCTCTTAAAGGTCTTGTATACCATGAACAGTTCCATGACGGTCAGCGACATCGTTCGCACCCTCCCCTCGGCATCGGCCGTGTTCCTTCGTAACGGCATCGACTATTGCTGTGGCGGCAAACGCACGCTCGAAGAGGCATGCGCCACCGCATCGGCAGACCTTGCCACCGTTCAGCAGGCCCTCGATGCCTTGAGCTCGAACGAAGGGAATGCTTCACTCCATATGGATCTCTGGAAGACGGGATTTCTTGTTGACTACATCCTGCACAATCATCACGACTATGTACGCGCGGCCACACCGGTGATCCGTGAGAAGCTCTCGAAGGTCCGCACGAAGCACGGTGAGCGCTTCCCGGAGATCCATGCCATCGGCGAGCTCTTCGAAGATCTCGTGCAGACGTTGCAAGGACATTTGCAGGACGAGGAAGAGCATCTATTTCCGCACATGCGAGCAATGTCGGATGCCAAAGACAGCGGCAAACCGCTCGATGCAACGCTCCTCGCCTCCATGCGCATCGAAGTGAACAAGCACGAAATGGAACACACCGATGTGGGCAAGAAGCTTGAGCGAATGCGTGCCATCACGAACAACTTCACACCACCACCGGGCGCGTGTCAGACTCACCAAGCCGTCTATCATCTCTTGCAGGAATTCTGCGACGATCTGATGCAGCATGTCTTCATCGAGAATGCTGTGCTCTTCGCAAAACTCGATCAACCTCTCCTCTCTATTCTCTAGGATCCGTCATGAAACGCATCATCACCCTTGCCGCCCTCGCTGCCATAGCACTTGGCGGGTGTTCACAGCAAAAAGCGGAAGAAGGCGCTGCCGGACAGCCCGCAGAAGAAGCGACCAAGGCAAAGCCGTCGTATTACAAGATCCAGCACGTGGACGTGGCACCTACCGTGGACCCTGTGATGGCCAAGGCCGGAGCAGACGTCTTCGACGTGAAGTGCACGGCATGCCACAAGCTCGACGAACGGTATGTGGGACCGGCCCTTGGTCAGGTCACACAACGCCGTCCACCCGAATACATCATGAACATGATCCTCGACACCGAGACCATGATCAACAACGACGACACCGTGCAGTGCTTGCTGCAGACGTATCTCTTGAAGATGCCGAATCAAAGTGTCGACGAAAAAGACGCCCGTAATGTTCTCGAATACCTTCGCAAGGCCGGAGACGAACGCAAGTAAGATCAGATCACATCACATTCTTCAACTCTGGAGTGGGTACTATGAAAAGGATACGATCGTTGACGGCGGCCATGGTGCTGTCGTTGTTCGCTCTCATCATCTCGGGATGTTCCGAGGGTGACAAGGCACATGTCGGCGCAGCAGGTGATGCTGCCGCACGTGTCTATGTTGCACCGGGCAAGTACGACGAATTCTACAACTTCGTGTCGGGCGGATTCAGTGGACAGTTGGCCGTGTACGGCCTTCCCAGCGGACGTCTGTTCCGCGTGATCCCGGTATTCTCCGTCGACCCTGAAAAAGGATGGGGCTTCTCGGAAGAGACCAAGCCCATGTTGAACACCTCGCACGGCTTCATTCCGTGGGACGACTTCCATCACCCTGAACTCTCGATGAGCGACGGATCACCGGACGGCAAGTGGATCTTCGGCAATGCGAACAACACGCCGCGTGTTGCCCGCATCGATCTTTCCGACATGCGCACGAAGGAGATCATCGAACTCCCGAACAGCTCCGGAAATCACTCGTCGCCATTCACAACGGAGAACAGCGAATACGTTGTGGCCGGCACGCGATTCTCGCTCCCTGTTCCGAATCAGGACGTGAGCATTGCCACGTACAAGGACAACTTCAAGGGCACCATCAGCTTCATCAAGGTGGACAAGACCACGGGTGCCATGGACCTTTCGTTCCAGATCCTTGTGCCTGGGTTCGACTACGATCTGGCTCATGCCGGCAAGGGTCCATCGCATGACTGGATGTTCTTCTCATGCTATAACTCCGAGCAGGCGAACACGATGCTCGAGGCCAATGCAAGTCAGAACGACAAGGACTTCATCGCTGCCATCAACTGGAAGAAATGCGAAGAGTACGTGGCACAAGGCAAGGGCAAGAAGATCGATGCCAAGTATGCACACAACGTCTTCAACGACAAGACGCAGATGGCATCATCCGAGATCAAGAACGGTGTGACGATCCTCACACCTGCCGAATGTCCAGGCATCATCTACTACATGCCAACACCAAAGAGTCCGCACGGCTGCGATGTCGATCCTTCCGGTGAACTCATCGTCGGCGGCGGTAAGCTTGCGACAGTGATCCCTGTGATGTCGTTCTCGAAGATGATCGCCTCGATCGAAGCAAAGAAATTCGACAAGGAGATCGACGGTATCCCAGTGTTGAACTACAAGGACTGTCTGGCCGGCGAAGTGAAGAAGCCGGGCCTTGGACCTCTGCACACCGAATTCGATGGCAAGGGCAATGCCTACACGTCGATGTTCGTTTCGTCGGAGATCGTCAAGTGGTCGCTCAAGGATTTCAAGGTGCTCGACCGTGCACCAACGTACTACTCGATCGGTCACCTCTGCATTCCAGGTGGCGACTCCAAGAAGCCATGGGGCAAGTATGTGATCGCCTACAACAAGATCACGAAGGACCGGTTCTTGCCAACGGGCCCGGAGCTGACGCAATCAGCTCAGCTCTACGACATCTCGGGTGAGAAGATGAAGCTACTGCTCGACTTCCCAACGATCGGCGAACCACACTATGCACAGGCACTGCCGGCTGAGTTGATCCAAAGCAAGCAAGTGAAGGTCTTCCAACTCAAGGA
Source organism: Kapaibacterium sp. (SeqCode) (assembly GCA_044224925.1). Lineage (GTDB taxonomy): Bacteria > Bacteroidota > Ignavibacteria > Kapaibacteriales > Kapaibacteriaceae > Kapaibacterium. The sequence continues at coordinate 1,176 of JBGAJM010000011.1, read as the reverse complement.
CAACAATCACCCCTACGTGACGCGCTCTGAGAAGGACTGTCGCGTCGAGCGCAAGGGCAACGAGGTCCACATCTATGCAACGGCCATTCGTTCGCACTTCAAGCCCGACAACATCGAGGGCATCAAGGTGGGCGACGTTGTGTACTGGCACGTCACGAATCTCGAGCAGGACTGGGATGTTCCGCACGGCTTCGCCGTGATCGGCAACAACAACTCCGAGTTGCTCATCATGCCGGGTGAAACACTCACGTTGAAGTGGGAACCGAAGTACCCCGGTATCCACCCGTTCTATTGCACGGACTTCTGTTCGGCACTCCACCAAGAGATGCAAGGATATGTCCGCGTCTCTGCAGCCGGATCGAACGTTCCTCTTACTCATAACTAAGACCACTCCACTGATCAGCGGGGAGAGCGGGTTCGCCCCTCTCTCCGCTGCCGGCGGACCCCATCACTATGAAACCACTTGCCCGTCTTCTCGTCGTCCTCGGTGCCCTTTCCCCTCTTATACTTTTCATCCTTCCCATGTGGAGCATCGAACTCGAAGCTCCGCAGTATCCGCCGCCCTATGGCCTTGGAATGAAGATCTACATCAATAAGATCGAGGGGAAGAAAGAGAACGACCTTGGCAACATCAACAACTTGAATCACTATATCGGCATGAAGCGCATCGAGCCGGACAGCATCAAGGAGCTGACGATCATGCCACCATTAGTGATCGCACTGTCCGTGATCGGCCTCGCTGCTGCCCTCATCGGCAAACGCAAGATCGTGATCGGTTGGCTTGTCATCGTTGCTATCGCGGGCTGCATTGGCCTGTATGACTTCTACACATGGGAAGTGGACTACGGAACGAATCTCGATCCGCATGCCATCATCAAGATCGAAGATATGACGTATGTACCGCCGCTGATCGGTACGAAGGAACTGTTGAATTTCACGGCACGGTCGTGGCCGGACACCGGCTTCATGGTGCTTGGCCTTGGCATGGCGCTCACCGTTGCTGCATGTTTCATGAAACCACGCGTTGAACCATCATGAGATCGATCGCTCTTCTTCTGTTCGCCCTCTTTCTTACCGCATGTTCAAAGCCATCACCGCAACCATTGCGCTACGGCCATGATCAATGTGCACAGTGCAAGATGGAGATCGAAGACCAGAAGTTCGGTGCAGAGGCTG
>JBGAJM010000030.1:0-10240 GCA_044224925.1 Kapaibacterium sp. (SeqCode) | reverse complement strand
ACAAACCCTGACCTTGTGGGTTGTTACGTTTCAAAGTATGGTGGGAGTTCTGATGGGGATTCAGTTGCGTTTGAGGTTAAAAAGACGTTTCCTACGATTAAGGACGTTCAACAAGCAGCGTCTTACTTGCGATTCGCGAATTACAGCTATCTCACTTGGTTTGATGCAGAGCTTTCGATCGAAGCATTTCGTGACTACGCCGATTCGCTTGTGCGAACAGAGATCTTAGAGCGGTCAATTTTAGCCGGTGTCGGTCTCATCATTGGCAATGTTGAAATCAATTCGAAAACAGCTGATGATATAAATTGGGGATTGCTAGTACCGGCTCGCTTTAATGCGACACCACAGCACAATACGTGGATGCTAGATGAACTCTTTAAAAAAGGCTCAAGATTGATAGACCCCCTTGAGGAGCGCCACTGAGTTTAGAACATTTTTCGAGTTTACATTGCTGGTATGCTCTTCTTGAAGACGGTGCCTTGGATTCGTATGCACTTCCTCTCCTACAACATCGCTTCCCGAACTGCTCCATGGCACTTGATCATGGAGAGTGGGGTGGATGTGGCACTTGTTCAAGAGATCTCGCGGCCGCCTGCTGATGTGGCAGAGCGTATTACCGTGATGGGCGAGCCGTGGAACGATGTGCAGGGGACGCCGGATGTGGTGTGGAAGAGCGCTGTGGTGCGCACGTCGGAGCGGGTACAGGTGGAGTGGGTGCGACCGCACATTGCGCGGGTGACGGAGCCGGGCAAGGAGCCGATCCTGGTGATGAGCATGTATGCCCAATGGAAGAAGCCGCATGCATCAACGCAGAGCTCATGGATCTATGCCGATGCAAGCGTGCATCGACTGATCTCGGAGTTGTCGGAGTTCATCGGTACGGAACGCGGACATCGCATCATTGCCGCCGGAGATCTGAATATCCTGCATGGCTACGGAGAAGAAGGAAGTTTGTACTGGAAGCGTCGGTATGATACGATCTTCGAACGTATGGCAGCGCTAGGTCTGCGCTACATGGGACCACAAGCCCCGAACGGACGTCAAGCTGAACCGTGGCCGGCAGAGTTGCCGCCCGAGAGCAGGAATGTGCCGACGTTCCATCATGCGCGTTCGTCACCCGCAGGAGCATCACGTCAGCTTGATCATGTCTTCGTCTCCGAATCCCTTGCCGCCTTCACAACCGTTCGTGCCTTGAATGAAGTTGATGCGTGGGGACCGAGTGATCATTGCCGCGTGATGATCGAGGTGCGAGAGTGATCGCGATGTTGGCCGCATTGATGTTGTTCGTGACGGCGGCCACTGTCGGAGGGACGTCGACACTCCCTCGCGTTCGCTTCCATGAGAAGGGCACGATGACCGTTGCGCGTGGACGGATCTCCAATACCATCAACATCGCGCCCGAGATCATGGGATGTGTTGGACGCGTGTACGATGGATCGAACGGCGAACTGGTGCAGCGCTCCGGATGGAAGGCCAAGGTCCTATCGGTCGACACACTCCATAAGGGTGCGGTACGATACGCCGTGCTGGTCCTCATCGCCTCTGCCCCCAACTGCAACGTTCAGGGATACTGCGGTGGTGCGGGTGATAATGTGTCGGTCCTGCTGGTGTATCTGAATGACAAGCATCATGAGGTTGAGCGATGGCGCGTCGATGTGCAAAGCTGCCAAGGTAGTGTCGACGTGCTAGAAGCAAATCATCCGGCAGTAACTGGCGAAGACGAGCAGTTCCCGAATTGGTATCGACGGATCGACATGGCAGATGGGAGACTTCGAGTACGATACACCAGATATCAGCTTGGCAAGATCAATGAGCCGGAGGCGCTCGAAGACTGCGAATTGCTGTACGATGCGAAGCGAACTGATGAGGGATTGCGGATCGAAGTGAAGAAGTAACGTGTACATTCGTCCTCACGCTCAATAGAACCACACCATGCCCCACCCAACCCACCTATCATTGCCCTCATTTCTCCAATGGGCCTACTCCGACCTGCTGTCCAATGCGAACAGAGGAGTGTTGGCGGAGTACATCGTGGGCCTTGCGGTTGGCGTTACGGAGAAGCCGCGGGTTGAATGGGACCGGTATGATCTCGTGACGTCGGAGGGTGTGTCGATCGAGGTGAAGTCGTCGGCGTACCTGCAATCGTGGGCGCAGCAGAAGCCGAGCACGATCGCGTTCGATATTGCACCGAAGACAGGGTGGGATGCGGCGACGAATACCTCTTCTACGACACGCGAGCGATCTGCGGACGTCTATGTGTTCTGCGTGTTCGAAGAGTTGGATCGGGACAAAGCCAACCCATTAGATCTGTCGCAATGGTTCTTCCTTGTCTGCACCACAGCGCAGCTGAATGCATGGTTCGGAGAGCAACGATCGGTGCGACTGGGGATCCTGGAAGGGAAAGGATTGAAGAGGATCCGGTATGAAGAGCTGGCAGCCGCGATCAGAGCACTCAACAGCGCAGCCGCCGCATGATCCTCACGCCGCTGGTGCGGTGGTGGCGACTCATTACTACGTGTTGCATTGAGAGAGGGTCGGCCTAGTATAGCGTGGGTATCGAAAAGGTTCGTAGTATGTGGTCCGGTGGGTAGAGGCGACAGAGAAACGAACTACGCGGGGAAATGCATATGCGTACTCGATGGGGTCGGGGAGTTTTTTGCTTGTTCGCTGTACTGGGGATGTACGGCACGAATGTGGGGTATGCCGGCGTGCCAGGCACAATACGCTTCACGCTGCGCGATGGCACCTCTATCACCTCGGTCATCGCTCAACCAATGGCGATCACCTTTCAGCCGTGTACAACGCTCACGTTTCATCAGCGCGATACACTGCCGGCCGTCATCGACCTGGTGGGTCTGCAGGCGATCACGTTCACACCTTGTTCTGACTTGCCGACATCGGTCCGATCGCCATTGTTGAATGATGTGGCCACCGGACTTCGCGCCTCGATATCCCCGAACCCGGCATCGAATGGAGCGCTCATTGACGTATCGGTCAGCAATGAGTCTGTTGTCTCCGTGCATGTGGTCGACATGGGCGGAAGGATCGTTCGACAATTCGAACCTCAACAGTCGATCGGTGGCCGCGTTCGGCTGGACTGGGATACGCGTGAGGAGAACGGACGTCAGCTCCCTTCCGCCACCTACGTGGTCGTGATCTCGACGAGTACCGAAAAGACCTTCCAACTACTACAACTCCTACGATGAACACCTTTCTACCCTTCCTCCCTATGAAAACTCCTTCCCTGATCGTCTGTGCATGTGTGCTGCTTGTTGTGTCGAGCACGGCGCAAGATCTGCGGATCCACTTCAAAGGTGACTCGCTGCGAACGTATCCGGTGAGTCAGATCGATAGTGTGACGGTGTTGCCCTGTGCACCCGATTCACTCTTGATCTCGGCGATAGGCCCGTCAATGGACTGCATTGAAACGAACGGACGCCCGACCTTCTCGTGGGCCGTGACGTATCCGGCGATCCGACCCGGGAAACTGTCATATACGCTCACGGTTGTTGAAGGCAAGGCAGAAGAGGATCCCGAGGTGTCGATCGTAACGGCAAAGCCTGTGTTCACACAGTCGAGTTTGACAAAGGAGCAGTTCCAACTTCCTGCAACGGTCCCCTCGCTGAAAGAGGGAGTGCCGTATGTGTGGCGCGTTGAAGCGTATGATGGTACAAAGCGGATCGCTGTATCCGGTCTCCAGGCGTTTCATGTCCTGTTGGCACGGTTCCCATTCGATCTTCGCGAGGTGTTCTGTTGCAAGAACGGTCTCGTGACGAATGGTTCGTTCGAGATGGGGCTGCGACCAGGTCCGCTGAATGGAAATGGCTCGTCGGCGGGCTGGGCTGCTGCCTATGGTGCGCCTTCCGTCTCCAATGAGGATGGATGCGATGATCCCGGATATGCGAATCTCAGTGGTAACCGAACCTCTGGCAGTGCCATCTCGCAAGTGCTCTCTCCTGCGAACAAGATCATCCAAGGCAAGAGATATCGCGTCTCCTTCTGCATGAAGTATTCGGATGTTGCGCGCGGTGCTCGGTATGCACGTGTCCGTGCTCTGGCATACAATGGTGCACTTCCTTCGTTTGGCGTACATCCGACGCCAAGCGCAACCGTCGCAGTGGTCGGTCAAACGGGAAAGACGTCGTATGGGAATTGGGTGACAACATCGTTGCCTGTGTGGCGTGCAAATCGGAACTACGATGCTGTGGCATTCTACGTGTGCAGTGATTCACCTGATTCCACAGCGTATTGTTCGATCGACAACATCTGCATCATGGAGACCACCGATAGTGTATCGTGTGATGATGTGATGTACTCTGATGTTGGTGAACCGATCATCCCAAGCGAGCTTGCATCGTATCGTGAGCCGACGATCTCAGAAGTACGTGAATACCGCGAGGATGAACGTGGCAGTGTGAGTGACCTCTACGGGGATCTGGGGAACACCGCGCTCGACACATGGTATCCGAACAATGATCCATGTGCATCGATCGGTGGTACCATTCCGCTGGAAGCACAGAACTATGATATCACCGACAGTCTGTCGGGACTGGGGATCAGCGGAGGAGTTGCGGAGCTGGATAGTATTCTTGGGTCCGTTGTTCCCGATACAACATCAAGTACCGTGTTCCCACCCATTGCGCGCGATACGTCGCAGTGTCGCAAGGATTTTGTCGCCGATAACTCGCAACCGTTTGGTGGACGTGACATTATCTATGTTCACGGACTGCAGTTGAATCACCTCTGTGATATCAAGAGCAACGTACATGGTGCGAGCGCGACGTGGCCCGCCAATAAGGCGGAGTTCTATGCGGGCGGCTATTTCAAATCCGTTGCGGAAGACAATTGGAAGGATCACATCGCTGCGTTCTTGCCCGGTCATACGAATCGGTATCTGGTCGTGAGCTATAACTGTGCCCAACGACTCGATGTGGCCGTGAATGCTGTGCTCACGCAGATACGCGACGCAATGGCGGACGGAACCGGCGTGGTGTATCCGAAGGGGAGAGACTCGCTGTGCTTTGGTCGCAATGCCGTGATCATATCGCACTCTACGGGTGGCCCGGTGGTAGATGTGGCCATGTCGATCGCGAACAAGACAAAGACAGACGCTGCTCTTCGTGCCTCGTACGGCGATGTTGGTTTTATCTCTGATCGCATACGGGCTCACGTATCACTGACCGGCGCGCAGTCTGGCAGTCGATTGGCAACCACCGTTGTCGCACTCCAAGCGAGTCCAACGATCGCTGTGTTGGCAACGGCTGCCATGGCATTGCTCGATTGTATCGAGATCACACAGTCCAATTTCTACAGTCTGATCTCCGGCAGTGTGCTGATCGATCTCGTCCCCGTTGTGATGCGCACGAAATGGAGTTCCTACATCAATTCGACTCCGGTTCCGGTGCTTGCCATAGCGGGTGGACATCCAACGGCCGTCGTCGGTCCGGTGAAGTATGCAATGCACCCCGGGTTGGATGACGGTGTACTCACAACGAGTTGTTCTTCCAGCAATCCGAACATCGAGACGATCCTCTCGCCATCGGGCTACTTCCGCGATGGACCACCGTATCGTGTGTTCGACATGGGGATCGGCGGCACGCGTGGCATTGGGTACTACCTCGATCAGACACTGACGACGCTTCCGGGATGGATCGGAGGCGGCATGGTGACCCACTTGTCCGCCACGGGCATGGTGCAGCCAGTCGCCGGTACGCTATCGCTCTTCGATCCACAGAATCGCTTTGCGAATCACTTCTCGTTCATTCAAAGCGCGTCGGATCATATTCAGGGTGCACACCGTTACATCCCGTCCGACTACAATTATGCAACGTCACCCGGATTTGAAAACTTCGAAGAGAGCAGAGCGATCACGGACCCGTTCGTGTACTCGAGCGGCTTGGTGAGCTCTGCAATGACAACGATGCAGCAGGAAACGGTCAAAGGTCTGTACCTCACGATCGGATTCCATTTGCCTTGGCTCCGCCGAAAGAACAGATTCCCATACTGGGAGTTCTACATGAAATACTTCACGTGGACGATCACCATCTGGGAACGACGATATCACAACCTTGCGGGCCATCGGACGAAGGGGTATGCGCACTATGTGTATGACTATGTGTTGCGACCTTGATGCGAATGCCGTTGCGTCACTCTTCAGGATGAAGAGTGACGCAGGCATACATTTTGCGAACTTAGCGAAGTACGTGTAGGCTTGACGTAGATGTTACGCCATTGATGGTCACGCGGACAATGTACATGCCGCTTTCGAACATGCCGGTGTCTATCGTGTAGGTACGTGGTCCGGCCTCTACGTGCTGCGCAACGGCGATCGTGCGTATCACTCGGCCCTGCAGATCGGCAACAACAATGCTCGATACAACACCCGCTTCCGCATAGTGGACACGAACATCCGCATGATCGGTGGCAGGACTCGGATAGATGCTCGAGATCAAGGCGCCACGAGTCGTCACATCGCCACTGCCGTCACTGACAATGCTTGTCGGACTGGTAGTAAACACACGCTCGGCCTGTCCGAGCTCCGATCCGTCCTTGGCAAAGTACCGCACGGACACGGGTACGGATCCAATGCTCGTGACCGGACTGGCATACAGGATCGTTAGGGTGAGTTGATCTGGTGGATCGCAGATCGGAGAGCAGTCGAAGGATACAAGCGCAGCTGAGCTACGAGCCTCGGATGTAAAGAACTGTTGTGGCCGCTTGTCCCGTTCGTACCCATCGAGACCATCCGTTGGTACCGTCATGGCGAGGATCGTCGCCGTTGAGTCTCCAAGGCGAACGCTCATACTTCCCGCACTGTCCGGCGGTAAGAGCTTCATCCGAATGAACCGAGGGTTGACAACGAACGAAGCCGTGTCGACGGATGCGGGGTAGTTCCGTGTCGTACGAGGCACCCATGGGAAGTCGAGTTCGCATGTGTCTCCGTCACAGTATCCGATCTTCAGGTGAACGATGCCCGTATAGTTCAAGGTATTATCGACGCCAAGATTGAACTTGACCTGGTTGACAGCCGCTGCACCATGAGGCTCCGTTGTTCCACTGCAGTTCATTCGAATCCGCGTGTACGCATTCGATGAGATCGCAGTCCACGGGCGGCCAACTCCATCGACCACCAACCCACCACCATAGTGTGGGATCGGGGTTGGTTCAATGTTGAATGTGGCATCAACATATGAGATCTGCGATGCGGGCAACTTCACGTTTGAAAGCGTGAATGTGCGCCAATCCGTGTTCGTTGGATCGAATACACTTGGTGAAACTTGAAGTGGGTTGTTGCAGATCTTTGGCATTCGAACACAATTGATGCAGACCGTTGTACTGCATGTGAATGTTGAAGTGCCCTGCGTGAACGTCGCCGTCCATACAACACAAACATTCCCCGTCGCGTTCGTCGATCGGGCGTCGAACTCAACGGCCATGCTTGGGCAGGCCGGCGAGAATGTCAAGATACCGTTGGCCACGCCACCTGTGAAGTTCGGCGCCGTGGTTGCCGGGCAACTCGTGTTCACGCCAACAACAACGCCGCCTGTTGCAACAAAACTCAGTTGGGTCAATGCCACATTACCGGCGTTACTCACACTGAATCGTCCCGTGCAGCAAACCGAATCAGAATTCGATTCAGTGAACAGCTCTTCGCACGTTGGTTGTTTACAGTTGAGGAAGCTCCGGCGCTCGTTCCCTCCCGAGAGAACAGGCACGAAGTATGCACCAAACGGTGTGCTTGGTGTCCAACCGGATTGCTGGGTCTCAGAAACCGCGTAGACGCCCTCCGTCAACGCCATGGAATAGAACCCACTCCCGTCAGTACTTGTGGTCACAGATGGACCACCTGCAACGGGTGTCGCAATGATCTGCCAGTTCGCCAGTGGGTAGTCGCCGTTGTCTTGAACTCCATTGCAATTCTTGTCCCAGTACTTCCATCCATAGATCCGGCCCAACGGCAGGCAACAAGCACTGCCCGCTAATCCAAGCTGTGCGCCGCCACCGACGGCTTGTATCGACGACCCTGCATTCATTCGAAATCCATTCGCTTCGCCAAAGTTGTAGGAGACGACGCGGAGATAGTGAGTGCCTGCTGTTAGTGATGCGGTATAGTTGATGTTCGTGGTGGTTTGGTATCCATATCCATTTGACGTCAGCGTTGATGTACCAAGCAAGATGTTCCCCGGTTCAAGGTAGACACTGAGGTCGTTGTCGGCACTTAAACGAATTTGAATGTTCACCACAGAATTCCTAGTCAAGCAAAAAGGCTTCCACGCCGTTGAGTACCCTGATGGTGCAGACGTACCTGCTGTTGGCGTCCAACCCAGCCAGTGGGAAACGCTGTTCTGTAACCACAATGAATTCGGGCTCAAGATGTACAGTGGACTCGATCCGCTTGGTAGGCCAGTGACCGCTCCCTGTGCTCCTACCCAGCCGGCATCGATCGAGCCGATCGCTTGCAACGATCCGGTTGGAGGGTGGATCCCGGTGGTAAGGTCCAGTACTGAACGGGTGCATGGCGCTGCTAATGCGACAGATCGCGGAACAGTGACTACGATTCTTTGTGTTGCGATGCTCTCATAGTTTCGATTGCGAAACTCGATATCAAACGCTTGTGTTCTCGTTGCACTATCCGTCATGATGCGAGCAATGGTGATGTTGGTCCCCACGGGGAGGTATGAAGTATCGGATGGTGCTGTTATCGCAAACCCTACTTCTCCAACAGGGTACGTCCTGAACTTCAACGAATCCGTAGAAATTGTCACGACATGTGTGGGAAGTGATGCTCGCAGTACAATGAACGCAACGTCTTTGCGTGAACTGGACGCAATACTTACTCGAAGTGGAGTGTTCACATTCGAGTCATCCACCACGATCTCTGCTGATGGCTGTGTTTGCGAGCTCACGTGGATGGGCAACGCTGTAACAAGAAGGAGACTGAAAAGAACTGCCCTGAGACCGTATGACCAATGTCGAAACACGTACTTGAATAGCATGAGAACCCTCCTCAAGATCTGTGAGAAACCGGCTTAGATCGTAAAGTACCCAGAAACACACGGGCAACCAGTACGAGTGTATACGAGTTTCGTACATTGCATCCATAATTCGAGTGCTGTGAGACCCTATCAAACCATTCCTCCTCATCCTGCTCCTTCTTGTCCTTGGCGTTCACCAGATGTCGTGTCAGCTGGATGTTGGGACGCGCGTGATCCGTGGCGAACCGGTCACGCTGATCTATGTGGAGGGCTGTGTGTCGGTGGTCGACGTGGTGGATGTGCGGACGTTCAACGTGGGCGACCGGATCCTGATCCATCAGGCAAAGGGCATGGAGATGTCGACCGCCGTGGGCGATTCCGGAACGCCAACCTCGCAAGGATCGTGCGGCAACTTCGAGCTGGCGACGATCGATCGGATCCAAGGGTCATCGCTGTATCTGACCTCGCGCCTTACACGCACCTATGATGTCGCAGGCTTGGTCCAGGCCGTGCCCGTGCTCTCTGCACGAAGGGTGAACGTGAATGGCGATGTCACCGCATCGCCATGGGATGGACGGTGCGGAGGCATCATTGCCATCGAAGCAAGCGATTCGATCGTGCTGAGTCGACCGATCCGCGTATCAGGTGTGGGGTTCACCGGTGGCGAGACATCGTTGATCTTCAATTCGTGCAGTCAGAGTGAAAACCTTGATGCACGATTCCCATCGGACCTGTATGGCGCGAAAGGCGAAGGGTGGGCCATCGTTGACGTGAACCGTCGATCCGGTCGAGGCCGACTTGCCAACGGCGGCGGTGGTGGCGCGAATCATAATGCCGGTGGCGGAGGCGGTGCCAATGGTGGTCAAGGTGGAAATGGCGGCGCGGAGTATGGCGTGTGCGGCGTGCATCTGGTGGGCGGACTTGGTGGAAGTCCGTGTACCATCGACCCTCGCCTCCCTCGCTTGTTCTTTGGTGGCGGAGGAGGTGGTTCACATCAGAACGAAGGGAATAGCTCTCCGGGCGGACGTGGTGGTGGCATCATCGTGCTCATCGCACCAACGATCGTGTCGTCGAAGGTTGAGAACGTTCTGGAAAGCAATGGAGTCGATGCGCGACAAAGCTCACATGAAGGCTCGAGTGGTGGTGGTGCCGGTGGAACGATCTTCCTTGCAGCGCAGGACATTGGTCCAAAGCTCCGGGTGGTGGCAACGGGTGGACAAGGCGGCAACGTATCTGCAGTCTACCTGCAACCGCACGGTCCTGGC
>JBGAJM010000029.1:0-10542 GCA_044224925.1 Kapaibacterium sp. (SeqCode) | reverse complement strand
GCAAACACACGATCACCTGTACCATGCAGAACGCACGTGAGTCGGTCGACCCACACCACACGCTCACAATGCACGAGATGCGCCACCACCTCATGTGGGCTCCATGTATCGGGACCCTCGTTCAATTGCGTCCACTCCTCCGCAACATCATGAAGGATGGAGTGGAGCGTCTGCGGCGTACGCTCCAACATGGAAAGGGTATGAGGGAGGGAGAACATGGACATCACTCCGTGATCCCGATCATTGCACCAACTTCACCCTCCGTCTGCAGGATATTCTTGGACGGGGCATACATCCGTGAGACGAATCCATCCAAATACAGGGCGTTGCTACAGCCACGCTCGCGGAAGTAGTTTGCAAACGCATAGAAATTGACCTCAGATGTTGAAATGGCAAATACCACATGTCCGTTTGGTAACACGCCAACACCATTACGGATGTTCACGTTGCGAGAGTACTTCTGGAATGCGGGATGGATCTTGCCCTTCTCCAAAAGAAGTGGCCCTGATTGCGTTGCAAGTCGAATACCCTTCATTGAGTGTGGCATGTCCTCTGTGCGACAAATCACAGCGTTGTTCGACGATGTTAGGTAGAACACACCATTGGGTTTGAGATAGAAATTGCCCTCACCTTTGTCGGTATTGAGTGGATGGAGCTCGCGGCCCTCCTGAATGAGAAGACCCACGGGAGAAAGGTCTGCGTGGAACATTCCGGCATTCGTGGCAAACATGAGCTTCTTTCCTCGCGCTTCGATCTGATCTCTCAATGCCTCGATCGAGCCGATCGCGCTTCCTGCTGGATCACGCCAGAACAATTGCAATTGTTGCCGCCGAGGATCGATGGTCACTGACGTGATCCCCTCACTCTGTTTCGATTTGAACTCAGGACTGTGCGGTGCGTGTTTCGGCTGCAGTTGCAGAGATGCAACGATGACAGTGGCAATACACACTATTGCGATCGTAGCATATCTGATCTTTGAACGTACCATGTTCACCGCTATTCCTTTGATTTCAACCGGCCTTCACCTTCTGATAAATGTGGAGGAGGTTCGATGACAAACTACTGTCCCTGTTGATTCGATGCAACCAATGAGGCAACGCTCGCGCAATCCCGGGCGTCTATGTCTTCAGGGTAGACATCCCTCCGTCCACGTGCATGATCTGTCCGGTGATCCAGCTTGCCTTGTCCGACAGCAGGAACTCGGCCAGGTTCGCAATGTCCGCTGTTGTTCCGACCCTCTTCATCGGGTGTCGCAGACCGCCGGCTTCTCGTTTTTGATCACTGTTGAGCAGAGAAGCTGCTAACGGTGTGTCGGTGAGGGAAGGGGCGATGCAGTTCACGCGGATCGTTGGTGCGAACTCTGCGGCCAATGCCTTCGTCAGTCCTTCGATCGCCCCCTTTGACGCGGCCACTTTGGAATGAAACGGCATACCCAGTTCTACGGCAACGGTAGAGAACAGCGTGATCGTGGCATTGGCACTGTTCAGAAGCCTTGGCAATACGGCCTGTATCGTCTTGATCGCTCCGACGACTTGGAGGTTGTAGTCGGCCACAAAGTCTGACGGCGATATTCGTTTGAACGGCTTCAGGTCTATCGTTCCCGGACAGTAGACAAGTCCTGAGAGCATGTCTGGCAGGAAGTCCAAGGGCAGCACTTCATCCAGTACATTCAGGTGATGATAGGAAAGGTTCGGATGATCGGATGACTCCTCTCTGGTATTGTAGGTACCATACACATGCGCTCCTGATTCTGCGAGTTTGTGTGCAAGTGCCTTTCCGATTCCGGACGATGCGCCAACGATGAGGTATGATGACATGGAGATCTACTCTTCATTGCGTGGATGAAACGTGGAGCAACAGTATCGATTACTGTCTTGAAGTAGGAATAACAATGAACCCTTCGATTTCGTCACCAAATGCTTGATAATTACCAAGTGCAAATGATCGTGCGGCCACCGCGCACAACGCCGCGTCAACGTGGTCGATCGTATTGAGTACAGAATGATCGATACCCAGTCTGGTAAGCAACGATCTGCGGGTTTCAGATTTATGACGGGCAGGTATAACACGTCCCTCAAGTGCACAAACAACTGCATGAGGGAATGTCTCGAATACCACATTCCTTGCACACACCGTTTCTTCATCGGAGTAAAGTCTGTAGCCCTGGGATATCAGAGCCCTGTACAGTGCCTCGCCGTTGCGCACCCAATCGTAAAACTCCCGTCCTTCTGCACGTTGGCGTTCAGGGGTTGCAAAACAAGACAGGCGCTCATCGTTCACCACGAGCATTCTCTCACAGCGTCGTGAACTACCATTACGAGCCCAAGCGCATGGAGAGTCTATTGCGATCACATCTGCATCTTGACTCCTGCACCACAATGCCAAACGTTCAGCGGTGCCGTTGGCACCATCCCAAACGCTTGCTACACCGTTTTGGAGTGATACGGCGTGAAAGCCTTTCTTCACACCGCCTACATCAATGCCGATTGCGATCATACGAACTCGTTGTGTCTGCTCTTGCTATGTGATCGATCATACCCCTGAACACAAGTTCGTGCAGAGGGGCAACAGAGTACCAATACAGTCTTCCGAGCACTCCTAATGGCCGGAACGTGGCTGTTTGCGTGAGGACGTTGTTGCTGTCGATCGAGAATTCCAGCCATGCTTCTCCCGGCAGTTTCATTTCGGCATACAACAGAAGACGCCGCTCCTTCTTGTCCGCCAAGAGAACGCGCCAGAAATCAAGCGCATCGCCTGACACCAACTCGGTGTCGCTTCTCCGTCCTCGCCTCATTCCTACCCCGCCCGTCAACTGATCAAGGAATCCTCTCAACTCCCAAAGCCAATTGAAGGCGTACCATCCACCGTTCCCACCGATGCTGAAGATCTTCTCGAGCGTCGCATTGCTGTTGGTGACCGTGCGAGAGCGAACGTCTCGAAAGCAACCATTGGAGGGCTCTGTGATGTATGCAGAAAGACCCTGCTTCAGAACGTCACTTGTCTGTGCATCCTTCCAACTTGACAGAACTTGATTCTGCTCGATCCTATCAAAGGCAAGCCGTAGCGCCGTGTCGTAGTCGATCAGTTCGATACCGAGGCGCGCTGCGAGGTCGTTGGGTTTGCATATGACCTCGATCTTCATGCTCGCCACGAGATTCTTCGCAAGTGCAAAGGAGGTGGACGTCACGAAGTACAACCAGTATGACGAGATCTTCGGCGTCATGATCGGTATGATGATGATGTGTCGCTTGAGGCCTCGGATGTTCGCAAAACGAAGCAACATGTCCTTGTAGCTCAGCACATCGGGACCGCCGATATCGTAACTCCTATCATACGTGTCTGCATTACCGGCGACGAGATGTAGAAAGTCGATGACGTTTCGAATGGCGATCGGTTGACATCTTGTCCGCAACCATCGAGGAGTGATCATGAACGGCAACTTCTCCACGAGATCTCGAATGATCTCAAACGATGCACTTCCGGAACCCACGATGATGCCGGCTTTTAAGGTGGTAAGGGCAAAGGAGGAGCCCGAGAGGATCGACTCCACATTCTTTCTGGACGACAAGTGCTGCGAGAGCTCATCGGCATTACTGATGCCGCTCAAATAGATCACCTGCTTTGCATTTGTCTGTTCGATCCGCTGCTTGAAATTGTAGGCGCACGTCTCTTCCATACTGGTGAAGTCGCCGTATTGCGTTGACATTGAGTGGATGAGGTAGTAGGCAACATCAATGTCATTGGGGATGCTGCTCAGACTTTCCTTGTGCAGAAAGTCGGCCTCGATCACGGTGAGAGATTCTCTCGAATAATCATTCCAATGGAATCGCGCTGTATCTCTGACGCAGCAGACCACTTCATGCCCATGGTCGAGTAAGACCGGGAGCAATCGCTGCGCAATGTATCCCGTAACGCCGGTGAGGAGGATCTTCATTATGGTTCTATGTTGGTGAGATACTCGTCAGCGGTATCGCAATGTCTTCGACGTTTCTCGATCGGCATCCTGTCATAACTCCTCACCAACATCGCAAGCCGATGGTTTTGCATGAGAACGTCTCTGTGAACATGCATAAATCTCCAGAATAGTCCGTCCCACAATGTTTGCCACTCCCCGCGAGCGTGATCGCTCATCTTCATCACGTAGTTGCTACCACTTATGTAGGGCTTCGTGGTCATCAGACCTCCGTCGGCAAATTGACTCATGCCATAGACGTTCGGCACCATGACCCAATCGTAGGCATCGATGAACATCTCCATGAACCAGCGATACACCTCGTCAGGATCGAACTCGCAGAGCAACATGAAGTTCCCGAGCACCATCAATCGCTCAATGTGGTGACAATAGCCCGTTGAAAGAACCTTGCGGATGGTAGAATCGATGGGTTCAATGCCGGTTGTCGCATCCCAGAAGGACTTGGGGATCTTGCGTGTGAAACCCCAGTGGTTCGTGGTCCGCTGCTGATCACCCTTTGCTTCGTACAGCACTCGAACAAACTCCCTCCATCCGAGGATCTGACGGATGAACCCTTCCACAGAATTCATCGGAATGCTGTTCTCGCTGGCATAGTGGAGAGCACGATCGATCACATACTGAGGATGTAGCAACCCTACATTGAGAAGCGGCGAGAGAAGGCTGTGATGAAGGACGCCTTCGTTCGCAAGGATGGCATCTTCATACGCTCCGAAATCCTGAAACCGGCTCTCTAGAAACTCGGTGAGCCATACCTTGCTCTCTTCATGCGTGACGGGATACAGTGAACCATCGCTCTGCATCCCCACATTGTTGTGATAGTAGTGATCTGTGTACCCGATCGCCTCGACAACGTATTCGTTTGTCCGTCTCTGGGAGACGGCAGGAGGTCGTAGTCCTTTGGGATACTTCCGACGGTTCTCATCATCATACGACCATCTTCCACCGAGTGGATCTCCGTTTGCCTCAAGGAGGATGTTCGTTCGTGATCGTTGATACTTGTAGAAGTCAGCGTGGTGTAACCTCTTCGCATCTCGTAAATAGATGGCGTTGACGCCGGAGGTGTTGAGGAATAGAGGCGAGTCATATCGTTTCAACTCGATTGCATTGGCAGTACTTGCTTGCCGGATCCTCTTCTCAAGCCAGCGGTCTGTGGTGTCGATGTAGTGCACTGTATCGACCCCTATGGACCGAAGGTGCGGGATCAGAGCTCGGATGTCGGCCAACGTACTGAACGAGTCGATGTACTCTACACGAAGGCCTTTCTCAAGCAGGAAGCGTTCATAGAACTTCATGCTTGCTCTATGAAACGTGATCTTCTGCTTGTGGAAGTTGTACTGTCGAAAGAACAATGACTCTTCAACAAGATAGAGGGTATCGCACACGGTAGCGAGTACACTGTTCTCAAAGAGTTGGTGCGGAAAGACAATGCCGATACTGCTCATGTGTTGTTCTTGTTCATACGACACTTGTCGCTACAGTACTTCACGTCGTTCCATACTCTCTCCCACTTCTTGCGCCATACGAATGTCCGCTTACAGACCGGACATGTCTTCTCCGGTAACTGTGCCTTCTGTACACCTCGCATATCGTGTCCTCCTGTTGTGTCAAGGTCATGCTCGGGCGTAGGGCAACCGACCCACGAGCTTCGAGATGAAGTAGGCATCAAGACCTTGACTGATCAACACATCGGCATCTGATAGTGACACGAAGCCATCTGCGCCCACCAGGGACTCGTCTACGTCCACAAGCGCAACACTTCCAACGATCAGGAGGGTGCCGTTCAGTGGTATGGGGATGATATCCTCCAAGGTCATGCCGATCCGTACAACCGCCTCCTTCACAAAGGGTGCGTTGTGATCGGGATGGAACATCGGCTCAAATCCGGTCTTCTCGAACTCTGAAACACCCCGTTCATACCGCGCAGACGTTTGATGTGCTCGTTCATGGTCAGATGCGCGAACGTAGTTCAGTGTATATGCCCCTGTCTCCCGGATGTTCTGCAAGGTATCTCTGGGAACACTATCAGGTCTGTTCACAAGGCCAAAGAGTGCAGGGCTTGCTCCGAGATGGATGAGCGAGTTGAAGATCGCAAGGTTCATAGTTCCATCAGCACCTTTCGAGCCAACGAGAACTGCCTGACGAAATCCGGCCAATGAGTTCACGAATGCTGTTCGATAGCGCTGTTCTTGCTGTTCGATATCACGCTTTGTTATGATCATGACCTTCTCTCATTCAGCTGTAGTTGATCCTTGATCGCTCGCCAATATGAAGAGAACGACCGGTAGTATCCGGTGACGTTGGGAGCGATCCAGTCCCTTGATTCCATGATCCCCTTGTAGCCCTTGTTCAATGGGTGCTCCTTGTAGTGAACAGCTCCCAGAGCATAGGTTTCTGTGAGCGATGCGAACGACCCCACATAGGTCTGAATACCAGGGATGTTGTTGCTGAGTGCCAGCATGAAGTCAACACAACGAGAGCTGACGGGATACTGTTCAAAGAAGGATGGTTCAAGGAGCAGGATCCGATTGCCCGGTCGATCGTTGTGCCACGTGGGGTCGAGATTGTAATAGTTGTATACGAACGTTGGTAGATCGGCATCAACCTGAAGCGGATCGAACGTCGGCAGCTCAGTTGCGAGAGGCATTGCGATCGTATTTGCAAGCACGTCGGGTACCTCTATTGCGCCAAGATCTTCATATGATGTATCGAGGAACGTTCCGGTCTGACACGTTCCCGTATAGGTGTTGATGTTCTGCTGGTTCGCATAGTACTTCTTGTGGCTGTTGGCTCCTGCGACCCACTGCCAACTGCAGGCATTGCTTGCCCAATCTCCGTCGAGGAGATGATAGTACATCCAGCGAGCGGGTTGGTACCAATGAGAGCGCGCGACGTTACACGTCAACGATGCCGTGTACATCCGACAGTGATTGTGCATGTACCCTGTGCGATAGAGCTCGCGGATCGCATCGTCGATGCCGTCGATACCAGTAGAAGCCGACACAATGCATTCTGGTATTTCATGATGCTCCACGTTCGATTGCGCCTGCAACACATCGCAATTCACATCCCGTTCTTGGGCAACGCGCTGAAAGTGGTCTCGCCAGCACAGTTCCTTGACGAACGTCTCTATCTGCTCTATTCTGAATCCACGATCGAGAACACGTTGAAGGATCTGCTTCGTACTGATCACCCCTCTCGACACGTAAGGAGAGAGACCGGTCACGGCACCATCGGTGTAGTTCCGTGTCCGACCGTACTCTATCGGGTCAATACATTCCAAACGATCAAGGACATCTGCATAGCTCGTCGGGAATGTCATTGCTGTTCTCTCTAGGTTCTCATTCGCGTGTGTTGATCACACAATGAGACAGAGAACAAGGAACGACCGTCATGGGGTTCCCGCAGCATCAGCACAGGGGCTCGGGCAACACACTTGGATACTAGAGCATACCTTCCCCCGAACCTCGTTGAGAAGAATGAGGGTGAGGCATCGATCGACCGCAGCACCCCTCATCCATATTTTTTAGGAGGCAGACTCCTAAAATGCAAGGATGTAAACACGTTTACTGACGTATGCCTTCGGTGAAGATTCCGCGTTGTGTGACCACCCATTTCCGCACAAGGGTGACTACTTGATACTGCATTCCAACGCAGGGGCAAAAGCGATCTAGTATTGCGCTTAGACGAATCGGGCCTTACATTGTCCAGTGGTCAGTTGCATGCGGTAAGAGATGGTCGACATGAGCAGAGATTCCAGAGTTGGTCGATGAAGTGTAAAACAAACGGATATAGACCAGCTGAACTGAACATATGAAGCCTTACCCATTCAGTTTCAAGACGAGCCCTTCCAGACCTGTGCAATCCTATATGATCGCACAGATCTTTGGACTGCTGCTGGGACGAAGTCGAGTCAATAGGCTTCGTCAGCTGGTTAATGTCAGAAAGTACAACCGTTTGACCGAGGCAGTCAAGTACGTCACACGCTATGAGGACCACTTTGGATCTGAAGACCCAGTGCATTCGTTCCTGTTGATCGGTAATGATGCTAGAGCTGGCTCGTTCCTATGGCGCTATACGGATGTGCACATGCGGGGTTTGCCGGAGAAGATCGTTGTTGTGTCCGTTGAACCCACTGATCAAACACACGTTGAGAATATTAAGCTCAGGATTCACTTTACAGATGGGTGGTGCTGTTTCTCAGATGTTCTGCTATACAGAGATTCTGACCCCTGGTTCGATCCTACGGAGCTGGTCTCTTGGAGCTGGAGCAGATGTGAACAGATGAGTGATGTGTGATAGTCGTCGTTGTCATTGCAAAAACCGGCGAAAGAACTCCAGTACAACTGCCCGCACTCATCTAAACTGCTCCCAGCTTATCGGGAGACTCTTGTTGTCTCTCCACCGTTCACCCACTCTGCGAAATCGACCCCTTTTGACCACATACACCGTTGCGCGCTCATACTCGAGCTCTTCATCCGGAAACTGAGTCTGATCGTTTGTTTTGACGTAGCGCATCAAGGACGAAATGATCATGATCGAATCATCTGTTCTGAGATATTCCTTCGTCTCGTAGAAATGTGAAGCAAAGTCCGCGTCGAACTTGTCTGCTAATCGCATTCCGTCGACGATCTCCTTCGTGTTGTTGTCTCCGATGAACCCATATGTGCACAGACTTACGCCTGTGGGTTCGTGATACCAAAGCAGGACCCCGACGTCCGTTTTCTCAATCGAGTCCCCAACAAGTGCACCCCATTCTGGATAGTTAGATTCGAGTGGTACCCATTGCTCCAGTTGCCGATACGCTGCTGTATCCCGAAGTGTGTCCTTCGTTGATGCCGCAGTAAGAATGGACCTGTACGGTATGCTGTCAAGATCAGCGGTTCGGTGTACTGGGCCATTCCTCTGTTCTTTGGAGGCACAGCCAAGGGAAAGACACATCAACACAACGCTGATCAACGATTGCCATCTGTATCTGTCAACCATCAGTTTGGACCTTAGCATTCACTTGGTTTACGCACCGGCAGCAAGATACGCTATGAGATAGTGCTCCATGAGAGGGTAGCCACACCCGAGAAAATGTCCCCCAGAAAAATAAAACCCCTTGCAAGTCTATGACCTACAAGGGGTTTACAATTTCTCGGCGTGGTCAGGGAGGGACTTAAACAGTTGGCTAAGAGCGGCTCTATTACTTGCTCTCAATTTACTACGGTCCAAAAATACGGTCCATTTGTTACACGGGCCGAATATGCCACGTTTGACAGAAATCCTGTAAAACCGTGTAAAGCCATGCAAAACAAGGGTTTACTTACACTGGTTTACATAACATCCGTAATATGTCAATTGGACACCCCAAAACAGCCCTATTCAGGCCCGAACGTAACAGAACCCCTGCTTTTGTTCGCCCCGTCTTGCACCTGCAAAGGCAAGTTGCACCCTGTTAGGGGAGTGACTGCCATGAGTGAAAGCATGAAGAAGGTAGAACGACAACAGGAGCCATCTGAACGCCGTCCTACGGTTTGGGGTTGCTCCCGTTTCTCGTTCGCCGTAATGGGCTAGAGGTAGTTACGTGACCGACTCCCTCTCCGTTGTGTTGTGCGTCACAATGGAGAGGGACTCCCAAACTGTCGGCTTAATAATTGTGTGAGGGTTATACGTTGCGAAGATATGCGAACCGTACGTATGTTCGCCCAATGAGAAAGCGGCACGGTGTAGCGAACGTGCCATATTGACGGATAACATTTTTAGGGGGCTGTATGAAGAAGCTGATTGTTTGGGGCTTGATCGCATCAGGGGTCTTGGTTGTCGTTGTCGTTATCGTTGCAAGTATTTCCGTTTCCAACATGACACCTGAGGAACGCGAAGCCCTGCACAGAGAGACGGTCACTAGGGATAGCATCCGTGCACTGAAAGACGCTGAAAAAGCACTAGGGAGCGAAGAAACCATGTCCTACGTTATCGCCAAGGACTTCGTAAAATCTCGCCTGAAGTTTCCAAAATCCGCCGACTTTCCCCTACTGCCCGAAAAGACCGAGTACGAAGGAAACGGCCTTTATAGCGTTGTCGGCACGGTGACAGCTAGTAACGCGTTCGGTGTTGAATCCGAGTACAGATGGAACGCAAGTCTTCGCTACAAAGGCAGTAACGCGTCAAGCATCACAAGTTGGGAGTTGGTGGACCTAGATATAAAGTGAGAACATCCGTGTAACGAAGTGAGGGGTTGAATGAACGAAGAGAAGCCAACACCTTTATACCAAAGGACGGGCTATATCGTGGCAATGGTCATTGCTGGCATGGCCATTTGGTTTGTAATTGCGCAGTGGTGGGGATTCGTTGCCGTTCGAAACGAATACGGTAATAGCGTTTGGTCCCCCGCTCTTCTCGGTGATTCCTTCGGCTTCATAAACGCCATCCTGACCGCCGCCGCTTTAATTGGCGTTATCCTAACTTACCGTAAAGAGAGCCGTCAGCTGGAGTTACTCATTCAAGCGAATGATGCAAGAGATAGAGATGAGAAGAAACAGACAATGCAAGAGCTCTTCATTGTCGCTTTTAAGCAACATGCCGTAGAA
>JBGAJM010000028.1:0-10733 GCA_044224925.1 Kapaibacterium sp. (SeqCode) | reverse complement strand
TGTGATGCGCGCCGTCACAGTAGATGGTGTTCGTTCTTCGGCGACCGATGTGGCGGGGACGATGAAGCGGCCCACACCTGCCGTGGTGTTGAAGATCAGCGAGTGGTCCGACTCCACGTTGATGGTGTTCACAAGGGCAGTGCCAAGCTCGGGGATGTCGTACGTGTTCCACGTGCGGCCATTCGTGCGTGATTCGAGAACATTGCCGTTGAAGGTGGTGGCGATCACGCGACCATCCGGCAATTCGACAAGGTCCGGATCGAAGGTTGGATAGACGATGCCCGCAGCATAGTCCGTATAGACGACGCTCCATGTTTGTCCGCGATCCGTTGAACGAAGGATCACGGCACGAAGCATTTCATTGCCCTTGAAACGCGTTGTCTCACCAACGTTCTTCAACGAATCGAATACAACATCCTGTGCGCATGCCAGAATATCGCCATTGCGCAATGTCGCTATCGTGGTCACGTGGTCGAACCGCTCCGGCCAACCGGCACTCATGGACCATGTGTTGCCATCGTCCGTGCTGATGGACATGCCGCCTGCTGCGTACACCGACTCTTCGCCTTGTGTGTTGCGACGATAGTAGCCGCGGAGTGCACAGTAGATCGTGCCATCGACCGCACGACGGACGTCGCTGATCGTTGGTCGTATCTGACCAACCGGTGTCTCCGGTATGGCGGGTACATAGACCCACTCTTTCGTGTTGTCGAACGACATCCATAGTGAGTCTGCACCGGCGGCCAACATCTCGGGATTGAAGCGTCGCATGAACAATGCACGTCGCGGCAACACGGTGTCGATGGTAGCACCTGTGCTCGGATCGATGCGCAAGAGATAGGTCCTGCTCACGATCGTCGAACCATTGTCGACCACGATCTGCGGCATGCGTTTCTGCACCGGCACACTTGCCTTGCCGGCAGACATGGTCATACCTTGGATGTCGGAGCCCCAAGATGTGGCAAACTGGGTTATCGACATCAGACCATCCGGAGTTCTCTTCAGGAGGATGTCTCCATCGGTCTGAAGAATACGTTCACCCGAAGGAAGGACATTCGCCGACAGGATCGATTGATAGGTAGTGTCGAGATCGAGGATCGTCATGTCGTCGATGTACATCCACGTTGCTCCAAGGTCCGTTGAGCGAGCATAATCGCGTCTGTTCGGCCAGTCACCGATACAGAACACAAGGGAGTCATTGATGAACGACAGCGGTCCTTCAGGATGAGAGATCGATGTAGGGAGAAACTCCGTACCCGTTCGCCATCCTGTTGTACGTTGTTCGCGAACAACTCCGGATGTGTTCGCAATGGTGAGCCAGACCTCACTCTCCGTGCGCGAACCACCCTTGTTCAATACGCTCTTGTACCGCACGAACATCGTGGAGTCTTGGCGTGGTGGCAGAGCTTTTGCATAGAGTTCTTCGTCGTCACTGTGTTGAATGCGATGGTGAAGTGTGAGTGCTCGTGACGTCGACGAAAACTTGTAGATGAACCCTTTACTGTCGGTCAAGTATGCTACGCTATCGTTCGCGCGAAGGAGATCGTATGGTCTGATGTCATACGACGTATCACGATCGTTGTCGCGAACAGACCGCACCTCGTTCCATGTCGTGTCTGCAGAACGCGTATCCCTCCACACACATGCATAGTTCATGATCCCGAGCACAATGCCATTGGAAAGTTCAACCCAATTCCGGCATGCGTACGGAACAGCAGACGCGCTCCATGCGGTATCTGACGCGAAGTTCATGCGGATCCAGGTTGGCTTTCGTCGTACGGCACTTGTATTCGGTGCCGGAGAGATCTCTTCGTGCACCGACATCGATGGATCTGCAGGTCGTTTCAGCGTGGTCTTCCATGTCTGACCACCATCCAGCGATACGAAACACCGCTCGGCTTCGGTGTTGCCCTGGATATACAAGGTACTTGGAGGCACAAAATTCACGAAGGAGCCCGCCGTGTCGCTGAACACCATCGCCGGATCGCGCACCAAACGTCCCCAGGTGAGTCCGTCATCCGTGCTCGTTGAGGCGATCCGCACATTGTACGTGGTCATGCCCATGTAGACGATCGTTCCATTGGGCAGGGCGAAGATCCAGGCGTTCTTTCGGGTCACGCTTGTAAGCCACGTGTACGTACCTCGCCATGTGCGACCGTCGTCGGTGGAGCGCATCACTGTTCCATTGAGCCACCCCACACAAAACAGGCTTCCCGTGGTAGGGTTTCGGATGATCTGTTGTCCACCTCGGAGGTCGGCCAACGGAGCGGTCTGCACGCGATCGAGCCACGTAAACTGCTGGCATTCAACAACTTGGAAAGACCAAACGAAGGCGGCGAGGAAGAGAGGATAGATGGATCGCATGAGCAAAACCCCGTTGCACCATTGGAACATTTGCCGCCTATATGTGCAATAACGTACATGTTCACGACTCTCGCAACCGAACGCACTTTTACGAATTAATACGTAGTTTCTCCCACACACACACAGCCATGGCAGAACACCCCTTTCTCACGTTGTCCGATGAAATGCTTCGGGAAAAGCTCACATCGCTTTTCTCGATGCCGGGGCTTGGTATTGCCATCTCCACCATGGACAAGCAGTTCTACGATGTGAACGATCGGTTCTGCGCGATCACCGGGTATTCGATGCAGGAGTTACAGGAGATGACCTGGTCGGATATCACGCATCCCGACGATGTGGAGTACGACAATTCGCAGTTCAAGCGTCTGTCGAGCGAAGAGATCCCCGGATATACGGTCGACAAGCGATACATCCGCAAGGACGGTCACGTTGTCTGGGTGGAGCTCACCGCCCAAACGATCCGTAAACCCACAGGCGAGATCGACTTCTTCATCGGCTTCGTTCAAGAGATCTCGCATCGGATCAAGCAATTGCAAAACCTGCGAGAGCAGAACCGACAGCTTGAAGAGTTCGCCCAGATCACGTCGCACAATCTGCGCTCGCCGATCGGCAACCTGAGTGGATTGATCGACCTGTATAAACGCGAGACCGATGCTGCCGAGCGTGATTTTCTTTTCGCCCAGATCGATACGGTCACAAGCACATTGCTCGAGACCATCAACATTCTTGCGCGGACATTGCAGATCCGAGACAATGTGAACCTGACACGCGAGCATCTCTCGTTCACGGAAGTGTTCGAACGCGTGCGTGCTACACTGCTCTCGAACGTGATCGCCTCACAAGCGGTGATCGAAACGGATTTCTCGCTCTGTCCGGAGATCGACTATCCTGAAGCATATTTGGAATCGATCTTCTTGAACCTTCTCACGAATGCCATCAAGTACAGGAGTCCAGACCGTCAGCTCCATGTTGTGGTCCGCTCGTGGAAAGAGGGCGACGTTCCCTTGATGTCGGTCTCCGACAACGGAATTGGCATGAACATGGAGCGCGTTGGCAACCGATTGTTCGGATTGAACAAGACGTTCCATCGGCATCCCGACGCGCGCGGTATCGGGTTGTTCCTGACCAAGAACATGATCGAGGCAATGCACGGATCGATCTCGTGTGAGAGCACAGAGCACGTTGGCACCACCTTCACCATTCGGTTCGAAGACGATGACTAACCGTTTTCTTATGGTGATCGATGACGATTCCGTCTACCAGTATACGGTTCGACGGAACGTGGAGCGTAGTGGCCTCGCAGATCGGCTGCTGTTCTTTCGCGATAGCGAACTGGCGCTGAACTATCTCTCGGAGCACAAGTCGTCGGCTCCGGATCTACCGGATGTGATCTTGCTCGATATCAATATGCCCGTAATGGACGGATGGGCGTTTCTCGATGAGTATGCACTGATCTCAACGTTCTTCGTAAAGACCGTTCATCTCTTCGTTGTCACGTCGAGCCTGTACGTGGACGACGTCCGGCGAGCAAGCGCATCTGCGCTCGTCGCCGGATATCTGGTCAAGCCGATCGGAGAGGGAGAGCTGCGCACAGCTCTCGATAGTGCTCTTAGCGATTGAGCATCAACGGCTTCGTATCCGTGAAGCCGGGAGCAGAGAGCACATAGTAGTAGAGGCCACTGCTCAGCGTGAGTGCACGGGCATTGAAGACCACTTCGTGGTCACCGGCCGGCAGCATCTCATTCACAAGTGTTGCGATCACGTTTCCGTTCAGGTCGACGACCTTCAGCATGATGTCGGCCGATTCACGTGTTGTGAACATGATCGTTGCCTTGTCGGTAACGGGGTTCGGCTGACATTGCTTGAGCTCGAACGTCGACGTTGTGGTCGTCTCCTGCACACTGCCACCGGCAACACCTTCGAGGCGTGGCGTGATGTTCGTGTTGATCATGTGCACGTTCGGTCCGATCACCACTTGCATCGGCTTGCTCATCTGGCTGCCGCATGGGCTGCTCAGCTTCACGGTGTAAACGCCGTTGAGATCTGCTGTTGCAATGGGGCGACGTAGGTCTTGTCCGGACTCGCCCTCGAGGCGCACACCGTCTTTGTACCACTGGATCTCGAGGTAGTTCAAGTTCTCGCCCTTGTTCACGGACAGAAGGAATTCCTGTCCTTCAGGGATGCGCTTGATCATCATGTCGGCCGCTTCGATGTTCGCATGCTGCACGGCGGGAAGGATACGGATCGTATTCCCGGCCATCACAGGCATGCTCAAGGCGGCAAGGGCAGCACCAAGGATGATGGTTCTTTTCATGGTTAACTCCGTCACAGTTGTATGAACAATGGTCCAAATATCAGCATTTTTGTCGTATGCGCATCTTCATTGCAGCCGGTGAGCCCTCTGGCGACCGACATGCAGCACGTCTCATGGAACAGCTTCGACTGTTGATCCCCGACGTGGTGTTCGAAGGAATTGGCGGTCCCGCAATGGAATTGCAGGGCCTTCATTCCATGGCCCGTATCGCCGATCTGGCCGTGAGCGGGTTCTGGGAGGTCGCAAAACGCTATTCCTTTTTCCGCTCGCTGCTGCAACGCTGTGGTGACGTGATCGCCAACACCCGCGGATCCTACAGCAGAGGGAAGCCCGCCCTCCTGATCTGCATCGACTATCCCGGCTTCAACATGCGCCTTGCCGCCCTTGCCCGCAAGGCCGGCGTTCCCGTGTGTTACTACATCGCACCACAGCTGTGGGCCTGGGGGAAGGACCGCGGACCGAAGCTTGCCTCCGTCGTCGACAAACTTCTCGTGGTCTTCCCGTTCGAAGTGGAGTTCTTCCGTTCGTTCGGGATCGACGTGCATCACGTGGGACATCCGTTGCTTGACGACCCGAACTATGCAGCAGTTCCCGATCACGCGCAACACACCGTTGCCGTCATGCCGGGAAGTCGCGCACAGGAGTTGCATCACCATGCACCACTTCTTGCGGAAACGGCGCGCCTGCTCCTTCGGGACGATCCTCCTCTTAGCATTTTAAGTGCCAGACCGGCAAATGTGCCGATCGAGGCCTATGCTCCCATGATCGATGCCGGCATTGCCGTGACCGATGATGCGCGCATGGTATTGCGAACGTCCGGCGCCGGCCTGATCAAGGCGGGCACCTCCACGCTCGAAGCTGCCTTGATGGCCTTGCCCTTTGCAACGTTCTATCGCACGTC
This sequence comes from Kapaibacterium sp. (SeqCode), assembly GCA_044224925.1. Classification (GTDB taxonomy): domain Bacteria; phylum Bacteroidota; class Ignavibacteria; order Kapaibacteriales; family Kapaibacteriaceae; genus Kapaibacterium. The sequence continues at coordinate 5,154 of JBGAJM010000028.1, read as the reverse complement.
GACACTTTCCTACGCGCTGAGCAAACGTTTGGTCACGGTGAACTCCGTCACGATGTTGAATCTGCTCCTGCAACGACCCGTGATCAACGAATTCGTCCAACACGATGCCACGGCCGCGAACCTTGCCACAGAGGTGCGCACGTTGCTCTCGAATGCACAACGTCGTGAAGAGATCCACGAGGCCTGCCTGACCATGCGCGAGGAACTCGGCGGTTCCGGCGCCTCGGCTCGCGCCGCAGCCATTGCCGCACACATGGTGCAGCGATGAAGCCTCGCCTCCTTTCCTTCCTGCTGCGCCTTCTTGCCTCGACGTGGCGCGTGAAGGTCTACGGTACAAAGCCCACCACGCCGTGTGTGGTGGCCTTCTGGCACGACGAGATGCTTCCTGTGTGGCACGTGTTTCGCAGTGGCAACGCCGCCGGACTCACAAGCTCCAGCAGCGATGGTGACCTGCTCGCCCAACTCTTGCTCGACTGGAACTACACCGTGATCAGAGGGTCGTCCTCGCAAGGCGGCAGGGAGGCGCTGAACGCCATGGTCAGTGCCGCGTCGACGCACGTTGTTTTGGTCACGCCCGACGGTCCGCGAGGTCCACGTCACGTCTGCAAACCAGGCGCCGTCATTGCCGCACAACGCGCACGCGTACCGCTGGTGTTGTGCAGAGTGCGCATGCGTCGAGCAACAGTGCTGCACCGATCGTGGGATCGGTTTCGCATCCCGCATCCGTTCACGTCGATCAAGATCGTCTTCGGTGAACCGGTGATGATCCCCACCTCTGCACAACGTGTCCAGCTCGAGAAGATCGTTCAACTGACATCGTCGCATCTCGAGCAACTCGGGGGAGATCTCTGATGGGATTGCTCTCTGCATTGTACGGTGCAATGATCGCGCGACGGAATGCGCGGTATGACGACGGACGTGCCGACGTGCAACGCGCATCGGTGCCGGTGGTGAGCGTTGGCAACATCAGTGTGGGTGGCACGGGCAAGACGCCAACGGTGCACGCCATCGTGCGCATGCTGCAAGAGCATGGATATTCACCGGCTGTGTTGTTACGCGGATACGGTCGCACATCGCGTGGTGCCCATCTGGTGTACGACGGCAACGAAATGCTCATGAACGTGCGGCAGGCGGGGGACGAGGCCATTCTGCATGCCTATGCATTGCATGTACCGGTGGCAGTGGCAGAGCGGCGCATCAGCGGCGCTTCCTGCATCACCGAACGCACGTCAGCCAACGTCATCGTACTCGACGACGGATTCCAGCATCGATCGATCTACCGAGATCTTGACGTGGTGCTGGTGAACGAGGCCACCATTGCCGACCAACGGCTGTTGCCCGAAGGACGGTTGCGCGAACCGCTCGCATCCCTTTCACGCGCCGATGTGGTGATCCTAACGCAGAACGGTGTGACCGATCGAGATGTTCGACCATACATGCGCGACACGGCACTGTTGCTGCGCACGCGCGTGAAGATGCGCACCCCCTATGGTCTTGCGGCCTTGGCCGACATTCAACGCAGTGTGGATCTGCGAGATCGCGTGGTGGCCGTGACGGCCATTGCCAATCCCGAGCGGTTTCGCTCGTCGTTGCGCGTGCTCTCCGAACACACAGAGATCGTCCGGCACATGGCCTTTCAGGATCACCATCGATTTCGGAAGCGCGATGTGCGCATGATGATCGACATAGCATCGGCAGAACGCGTGGACATGATCGTGACCACCGAGAAGGATGCCGTCAAACTTCTCGACCATGCAGAACTTTTTTCAAGAGCGGGGATCGAGGTGGCCGTTGTGCCGCTTCGACTTTCGTTCGACGATGGCTCGAAGGCCTTCGAACAACTTCTCCTTCAAAGGATCGCACGATGAAGATCGCCGTCTCCCGAGCGAGTGGAACAGCCAAGTATGCATTGTATGAGCAATGGCTCAAGAAGGCCGATCCCGACGTGGAAGTGGTCGACCTCTCAACGGCCGCAACACCCGAAGAGGCCGTTGAACGCATGCATGCATGTAGTGGACTGGTGCTCACGGGCGGACCCGATGTTGAGGCATCTCGATATGGAATGCCGGAGCGTGCGGCCTTGAGTGAACCTCCCGATCTTCCACGCGATGCCATCGAGTTCGCTGCCATCGAAGCGGCCCGCGAACGTCGCATGCCAACACTTGGCATTTGCCGAGGACTGCAGATCCTGAACGTCGCCTATGGCGGAACGCTCATTGCCGACATGCCAACGGAACGTCCATCATCCATCGAACATCGTGCACTCGACGGTGTCGACAGTATGCATGCGATCGAAGTGGAACCCGGATCGATCCTCAAACGTATGTGCCGCACCCTCGACGGAACCGCGAACTCGGCCCATCATCAGTGCATCGATAAACTCGCCGGACTCTTTACGCCGGCCGCTACGGCAGAAGATGGAACGATCGAGGCCTTCGAGTGGGGCGATGCTTCGCTTGGTGGCAAACCATTCCTGCTTGCCGTTCAGTGGCATCCGGAACGGCTCGATCATGCGAACCCGCTCTCCGGTCCCATCGCCGAACATTTTGTGAACGAAGTGGCAGCCTTTGATGTGCTGATGAAGAACTATGGCAACAGGTCGACGTAGAACATGCGTGATCATCGGCGGTGGGTTTGGCGGACTAAGTGCCGCAAAACGTCTCCGCAATTCCAATGTGGATGTGATCCTCATCGATAAGACGAATCACTATCTCTTTCAACCGCTGCTCTATCAAGTGGCAACGGCTGCGCTCTCACCGGGCGATGTTGCACAACCGCTTCGCAGTATCCTTCGCCATAGCACGAACATCCAAGTGCTGATGCAGACGGTGCTGCATATCGACACGGCGGAACGACTCATCGTGCACGACGGCGGTGTGATCTCCTACGACCATCTCATCCTTGCTCCGGGCGCTCGCCACTCGTACTTCGGTCATCCTGAATGGGAGGCCGCTGCACCCGGACTGAAAGACCTGAACGATGCCTTGCTCATTCGTGAGCGATTGCTTTCTGCGTTCGAACGTGCAGAGCGCGAGCGTGATCTCACGGCACGCCGACGTGCGCTGACGTTCGTGGTGATCGGTGCCGGACCAACAGGTGTGGAACTTGCCGGCGCGATCGCCGAGATCAGTTCGAAGACCATGTTGCCGGACTTCCCGGCGCTCAAGCGCGAGGACATTCGCGTGCTTCTCGTCGACGCTGCACCGCGCGTCCTCACGGCATTCGATGAAGGCTTGTCCGCCAAAGCCCTTGCCTCCCTTCGAGACCTTGGCGTAGAAGTGCAACTCTCAACGCCGGTTACCGATGTGCGCACGGATGGAGTGCAGGTCGGCGCCGACTTCATCCACAGCACGAACGTGATCTGGGCTGCGGGTAATCAAGCCTCACCACTTTTGCACGACCTTGATGTGCCGCTCGACAAACAGGGACGTGTCTTCGTGAACGACGACTGTACCGTGCCCGGTCACGACGATGTGTTCGTGATCGGCGATGCGGCCAACCATCGAGATCTTCCCGGCGTTGCCCAAGTGGCCATGCAACAAGGCACCTATGTTGCCTCCATCATCAAGAACAACGTGTCCGCCACATCGCGCAAACCGTTTCGCTATCGTGATCTCGGATCGATGGCGACCATCGGTCGTGCACGCGCCGTTGCGCACGTCTTCGGTCTGTCGTTCTCGGGCTTCCTTGCATGGGCGCTCTGGGCCGCCATTCACATTGCCTCGCTCATTGGCTTCCGCAACCGATTCAAAGTGATGATCGAATGGTTGTGGTTCTATGTGTCGTTCCAACCCGGTGCACGCTTGATCGTTCAACGCGATGCGGTCACCAACGAACGTCCGTCTGAACAACAAGTGTAAGGTCCGGTGTGGTGAGCCCCGCAGAGATCGCCACCACATCGTTCGCCTTCCATCGCACGGAGCCGATCACGCGACCACCACGATGCATGAGCATGGTGCTGCGCATCAAGCCGGGCACGAGATCTTCCATCTGATAGATGGCCGCATCGAATGCCGAGACACGATACACCGTCCATCGAAGCATCACGGACAGGTTGTCGACCACCTGCCATCGCATCTCTGCAGAGGCCATCATACCAAGCTCCGTCGATCGCCACACGTCCCATGATGCTTGCTGCCATTGAAGTCTGCAGCGAAGGCGAAGGGTGGCAAGGACCTGCGTCTCCGCGTCGACGCGCACCGAAAGTCTACTACGCGCGACAACGTGCGTCCCAACAGAATCACGTGGTCGGATCCCATCCACATCGTGCACGTAGCGCAGTCGTGTTGTGATCGCCGTGCCACGCTCAAGCATATGTCGCCATTCTCCGAACAACTCGCAGGCCGCACCAGGTGCGGGTACGCCGTACCGACGGGCGAGCGACCAACGCACATCGCATGCGGCCGTGAGATCATCCGACCGACCATGCCACTGCATGCCCGTGTAGATCCCTGCCTCGTTGGTCACGGCGGACGCGGCCGAGAAGGTAACGGCATGCGGTGACGTGAACTTCTCGGTGAACAAACGTGGTGCGATCACCACACGGCCGCGCACCATCGGGGCGTTGATGCTGGCGCTCACGGCGATGCCGTGTTGCATGGCGGCCGCTTCCCATGAGATCTCGGACGGACCGATGAACTGCGATCCAAAGACGGAACCAACGGTCACATCGCCATCGGACATGGCCGCAATGCCAACACAGCCGCGAGCGACCGGCCATTGCAGCATGCCGCCAGGATGACCGTTCTGATCGACAACGGCCGTGGCCGGACCCGCCTGCACACAGAGTCCGCGCAGATATCCCGTGCGCAACGTCGACGTCCACGGCGCCATCCGTGCATCGTGCATGATGGCCGCACTGTTCACCACGGTGGCACCGGCGAACGATGCGCCACCGAAGACAAGACCACGTCCACACGTGAGCCGCATATCTCCTGCCATCACCGTCCATCCGTTCACCGACGTTCGAAAGGAACCGCTCAGGAATCCCTCGGCGAAGCTCTCATCGGCTGCACGCACCGTTGTGGCGGTGAAGGATCCGAATGGTGTGGAGACCATCGTGCGTTGCATCATGGCGAGCGATGCGTCCACGCGTGCGCGCATGAGCACACGTACGGGCACCGGCGCGGCCTGCATGGTGGCGCAGGAGAACAG
>JBGAJM010000010.1:0-78017 GCA_044224925.1 Kapaibacterium sp. (SeqCode) | reverse complement strand
GCAATCGGCGTTCCGTTCATGAAATTCATGGAAACGACCCCGATCATGGTTCCTTACGCGAAGAATGTTCGGCAGGTTGCTCCCGGCGGAGCTAACGTTTACTATCTACTTGCCGACAGTACTGTTGCCGTTTGTGGTAGTAATAGCTTCGGTCAGTATGGGAATGGCACAGCAACAAAGCTCGACAGTGGGGCGGCGACAGCGAGCATTACTGGTGTCCGAAGTTTGTATGCTTCGGCTATCAGTTGCTTCGCCATACTGACAGATGGCCATTTGATGGCGTGGGGTAGTAATGGTGATCGATTGATCGACTCGTCAACAGCCATTCCCTCAGTTGTTTTGCCACGTCCCGTTTTGCCCGAACTTCGGTTCAAAGGTGGATGTATTACGTACGATGTAGGCAATCGCGGTTCTGCTCGGTTCATAACGGAGTCGGGGGACATCTATGTCTGGGGCCGCAATACATATCGACAACTCGGTGTAGATAGCCTCAAAGTTCCAGTTCCTACGAAACTGAATCTGTCGAAACGTTGCAAAGCTATTGCTGGTGGTGAACGTCACACGTTGGCTCTAATGGAGGACGGCACGGTTATGGCATGGGGTGACAATTCCACTGGTCAGCTTGGCAACTACTTGGTTGACTCAACGACTGCAACACCGGTACAAGTCATTGGGCTTTTGAACGTTGTCGAAATTGCTGCGGCAGGTACAGCATCGTATGCGATCACGAAGAACGGGACTTTGTATGGCTGGGGCAACAACGACTACCGCCAGTTGAACCGGGATGATGCGCCGAGACAATACACACCGGTAAACTTGCCACTTCCGTGTTACGTGATATCCGGTGTCGAGGAGGAGCCCGTTGCCGGTCACACAACGACGAGCATCCAACCCGTGCGAACAGACGAATTTGATGCTGGAATTGCCGTCGACCATCCATTATTCTGATCGCGACGCCTGTCACGACATTCTCACTTTCACGGCGTCTTGATCAAACGTCTACTGTGTCGATATACCGCTTGCATTTGAGGTTGCTGCGCTTTGCTCCCGGGAGCTACGTCGTCAGGATTGACTCCGGAGCGTGCTGTAATATCTGACATTTGTGAAAAATGCGTTGAAGAATTAAGGCTTAGCGACTCGCCATGATGGTGATGCGTCCCCAGGGCAATTGCTTCAATCGGATCGGGTACAACTTCACTCGGGAGAAGCGTTCTCGCATTAGTTGATACATTCATTTTCTCTTGTGATGGCCCGGTATCGAGCAGGTCTCGAGGTAGCACCAAGACCTGGGGCGAATGTGCAGCATCGCCCAGCAAGACTGTTATTGTGCCACCGGTTCTCCTCGAGATAAATGCATGTAGAAGATGTACGTCCTCTCATCTGCCATAGATGTACCGGTACTTGCCAATGACAATGATGTACGTTGTTTCAACGTATCGTACATGCGCTTTCGTTCGCTCTTGCGATATAGGTGGGCGTGGCCTTTCTATCAAAGTTATCCGCTCCTTTGGAAGCCTTTCTTGATGATACAACAGTCCTGTCAACTCAAACTCATCTTGATACTCGACGACACGCGTTTCACGAGTGCTGTGCCAGTACCGCTTGTAGTACGGATACTCGAAGAGCATGAACGTTAGTCTCCATTCGTCGAAATAGCAAAGGTGCAATCGATTATCATCGGTGAGCACGAAGTATGTCTCCGTTAGCTCAAGGTATGGCATGCGCATGTGTCGAGTATAGGTCACTCGTTCGGCCGCGCGGTCCGGTCCTATGAATCGTTGAAACGGCTTCGCACCTCCGATGATCGTCATACTCGGCATGAATAGGTTTGTGTGGCTTTCGGTACTCATGAGCCTTCTCCACGTGATCGTTCTTCGCCTTCAGCATCATTCTTCGGGACTGAACCCGAATGGTAGTCCATTCGTTGCACACTCTTCGACATCGAGTCGTAGCCACTTTGGTACACATCGCGTTCCGTTGTGAAAGTGTTGATCATTTCCTGCTGTTTATAGCAGATGTGTCGAAGCTCTGTGATCTTGCGAATGCTCTTGACGCGTTCGTCTCGTCGTCCGATGAGATAGATGAACAGCATCGTAACAAGAGCCGAAAAGAAGAGCGCAACGTTCATGCACCACCCAGTCCAGTCGATTGCCGTTGGAATCATTGCAGTATTCATGGGATGTGTGATTCAGCGAACTGAGGATGTTCGCTTGTAGATTGAGAGGATCAGTTGTTCGACGAGTGGCGGAGTGCCACAAGAGATTCTTCCGTCGACCGAAGCCGGCTGAGATTCATGAGCAACATTGTCTCGCACCCCGATTGATCGTTGTCGCAAGTGTTTGTCATACTCGGCGTGAATAGGTCTGTGTGACTGTCTGTACTCATGCGTCTTATCCACGCGATCGGTCTTTGCTTCCAGCTCGTTGAGTCGGCCTTGCGGTTCTTGGCGTATCATACATTAACCAGACATTTGACATGGAGTTCAATTCTTGATCACGACATTCAGTGATCGTATTCTGTATTCTGTATTGTGTATTGGATTCTTGACTATTGATCCTTGATTCGTCTTCCCATTCTCCTAGAACCTTCCTTCCACTCCCACTCTCACCGACATCGGCGTTCCCGGTGTAAAGTGGATCTCTGAGACAGTTGAGGTTTCACCTTGAAGTCTGCTGGTGGTATCGAATTGTGCTTCGCGCCACGAGGCGTTGAGGAGGTTCTCGCATTGCAATGTGATGGTGAGCATCGACGTGAGTGGGGCTTTGAACGAAACGTCCAGTAAGGTGTAGCCGGATGCGATGACGGTGTTCGTCTCGTTGGCCGGACGGGATCCGATGTGACGGAGTCGGAGCGATGCGGTCCAGGCGCCGACGGCAACGGATGCAAAGGAGGTGAGGGTGAACGAAGGGGCAAGGGCGATACGGTCCGCTCCGATGGGGGCATCCACAAGTCTGCCGCGCGAGAGAGTAGCGTTAGCACCAAGCGTGAGCCACGACGTTGGCTGGAGGCGACCTTCGAGGTCGATGCCGAGGCGACGTGAGCGGCCGGCCTCTTCGGTGGTGCCTTCGTCGCCCACCCAAATGAATTCCCGCTCGAGATCAAGTAGCCACGCCGCCACGGAGAATGTGGTCGAGCCCTCTGTCCATCGCGCTCCAAGCTCTGCACCAAGTGCACGCGGAATGGTGGTCCCGCGCGGTGCCATCACCGCCACACGCGCATCGTTCGAATGAAAGCCGAGACCGGTGTTGACGAAGAGCGTTGTGTTGTCGTCCGCTGTATACGTGACGGTTGCCTTGGGAGAGACGACCACGGCTCGCGTGGATGCGGTAGAGGCGGCGTCGACAGAAGCCGTACGATCGGTCACCGCGAAATCGAAGTGGTCGGCACGCAGACCGAATACCATACGGGTCCGGTCCAAGTCGATCGACTGCTCCACAAAGAGGGCGAGGTCGGTCTGCGCAATGGTGGCATCGCGAGTGGTCGACAAACGTGTCCGCGCTTGATCGTGATACAGAGCAGCACGAATGTCGTCGTGTCGTGCACTCACGCCGAGCTGCGTGGTGAGGCCAACAGAGCCGACGATGAAGGTGTACGACCGTGTGGCCGCGATGGAGTACACCCGTCGATCATCCGTTTGCTCGATCATGTCGCCACGTACTGTATCGTTGGCATAGAAGGTGAAGTTGCTGAAGAGCTGAAAGCGATAGTCGACGTATGACGCCTGCACATGCAGCGGAGCGTTGCCGTGATCATCAAGCGAAAGCATGAGCGTGGTGCGCGACGTGTTACCGCCCTCATTCGGATCGATACTGCCGAAGGGCGAGATCCGACCATCGGATACAGCGCGCTCGGGGATCTGTCCGCTGGCATTCCACGCCGATGTGAAGTGCATCGCCGATGCGGTGACGGCAAGCTTGGATGTGAGCGGTGTATACGAGCGTGCGATAAGATTCATGCGCTTGAATTGCTGCGGCGCATCGAAGTAGCCTTGCATCGACGTGTACTCCCCGCCGCCATACAACCGTGTGGTACCAAGTGTTGTATGCGTAAGGCCGAGTCCACGGAGCAGACCGAACATGCCGCCTTCGATCTTGACGATGTTCTGCGTCAGCGTATCCGCCGTGCGCAACGTGATGGCCCCGGCCGTGGTGAGGTCGCCGTGTTGCGCTGCGTACGGACCTTTGATCACGTCGATGCGCTCGACCAATTCAGGGATCACGAAGTGCAGATCGGCATAGCCTTGTCCGTGTCCGTGCGAGACCATGTTCACCGGTGCGCCATCAACACTGATGTTCACATCCGTCCCATGATCTGCATCGAAGCCGCGCAGAAAGATCTGCTCAGCCTTGCCGCCTCCCGCATGCTGTGCGATCACCACACCTGGCACAATGCGCAAGAGATCTTGCGTTGACGTGCGCGGCAGCAGCTCGAGATCGCGTGCACGAAAGGTCTCGTCGGATGCGGCGGTGACGACGCGACTTGCTTCGACGACAACGGCCTTGGCTGCGACGACGGTGGTGTCTTGCGCATGCAGACGTCCAACGAGACAGGCAACACACAATGCAATACCTCCACACCATCGTTTCATCGCTGTCCTCCGCTTGCGCGTTGGACCATGGCCAATGCCTGCTGTGCGGTCTTGTTCTTTGGTCGCGATGCATACTCTTGTTCGGCATGACGTCGTGCGTCGTCGAGCTTGTAGCCGTGGCGTGCATAGATCATGGCACGCTCGGCATCGTTCTTATGTCCGGCGGCCTCGTCTTCATCGAGCATCCGCTCGATCTGTGCAAGCAATGCCATCTCTTCTGCCTTGTTCCCTTGATCGGCCGCGATCCCTGCCTTCTCCTCCATGAACGAGACCTCGGGGATCATGGCGATCGCTGTGTCGAGCAATGCGCGTGCGGCATCGTAGTTGTGCGAGGCTCTGCGAAGGCGGGCGAGGCCGGCAAGGGCAAAGGGATAGTTGTAGCGCTCAAGACGGGCGAGCTGGAACTGTTCCTCCGCTTCGGCATGCTTACCCATGGCGAAGAGCAAGGAGCCATACGTGGTGCGTGTCCATGCGGCTTCGTCTGTACCCGGCATACCGGCCTGCACGGCCATCTTCATGGCTTCGAGTGCGCCAAGCGTGTCGCCGTGGATCTCACGTAAATGCGAGACGCGTGCATAGGATTCAAGTCCCGGTCGGATCGACATCATCTTGTCCGCTGCACGAATGGCCTGATCATAGTAGCCGAGTTCCACATTCGCATCGACGAGCATGCCGTACACGGGAGCCGCATTGGGAGCGCGTGTGATGAGGTCGGTGGCGAGAGCCCGCGCCTCGGCGAAGTGATGCAACGAAAGCAGCACCGATGTCTTGAGCATCAAGAGCTCTTCGTCGTGCGCATGCTGCTGCAGACCGTGATCGATCGCTTCCAACGCAACCGGATAGTAGTACGGATGCTCACCGGTGATGCGTGCCTCGGCCATGTAGATCGTTGCAAGGGCAGCGTAGGCTTTCACGTCGGACGGACGTACCGAGAGCATGGCAACGGCTTCTGCAAACTTTCGTTGTTGTGCACGAAAGTCCTGCTCGTAGAGTCCGCTCTTGCGCGCATGCAGTGGTGCCGGTGTGTATGTGTCGACAAACGGAAGCTTCGAACATCCGATGTGTCGACAAACGGAAGCTTCGAACATCCGATGGATGCAATGGCAAGGAAGGAGAGAAGAAGGAACTTCATGATGATCTTTCAGATAGTGATAGCTCCCTCCCGCCGCGAAGGGGTACGGGCGGGAAGGACCGATCAGCAGTGAAAGGTCAGTGCTGAAGAACGAGTCGTGTAGAGGCTGTCGGACGTCCGTTCAACTCGAGCGAGGCCAGATAGGCGCCACTGGGCAGACCGTTCGCCGACCATGTTGCGGAGTGGTCTCCGGGTGCAACGGCATCGTTGAACGCGGTGGCAACGAGCGATCCGTTCATGTCGAAGATCTTCACCGTCACACGTCCGCTCTCGGCAGAATGGAAGCGCAATTGTGTGGAGGTCGCGAATGGATTCGGTGCGTTGGAACCAAGGAAGAAGGCCGATGGGGCGGCAAGGCCCATGGGGTCTTCGTCTGTGCGGACCTTGATCCCTACCGTTGTTCCGCCTTGTGCATTGTAGCCACGATGTGCTTCGGCCATGTAGGGGAAGGACGTGGTGAAGGGCTTGTCGTTCTTGTCGGGACCGGCGTTGTAGGAGAGCACCTTGACAAGGTTCGCCGTCACCGGAGATCCGCCCGGTGTATAGTCGTCGTACCACAGACCGATCGCCGCCAGCACCACACCGGAGACGGCTTGCAGTTCGATGGTGGTCACGTCATCTTCAAGACGACGTCCGTTCGGGAACCCATCCATGTTCGGGATCCACTGCATGTCTGTTGTTGCATTGAACCGCGGATCGGTAAGACCGAGCACGGCGCACTGAACAAGGCCAAGCGTGGAGAAGTCCTTGCTATCGCGCGGCGTCACCGGCGTTGCCATGTTCAAGCGCAACATGTCGCCCAGCGCCGGCAGGAAGTTGTTGATGAGCGGCTTCCCGGCAGCAAGCGGATTTCCGTTCTTACCTGTGGCAAGTTGGTAGGGAGGCAAGTTGGGAACGCCCGTGTAGAAGATCGGCAAGAGGTCCACCGAACGTGGCGACTTCGCTTGGAGCAGGATCTTGCCAAAGGCATTTGAATCGAGCGCTGTTCCGGCGCCGCCATTGGTTGCGAGCAGACCGTACAATCCGTCGGCACCGTTGCGGAAGTCGTACGCACCAAGCGAAGAAGTTTGAATGCGCAGGTCGGCCAGTGCCGGCACAGCGCCGCCGAACTTACTATCGTCCATGTACAGAGCGAGCTCCGGATTCACGAAGTACTTCGCATACGAGAGTTCGCGTTCGGTATCGTACGGAGTGCCGGCATTCCAGCGGTCCTTATCACCAACGGGGATCACGGCCTCGTTCGTGAGCGGCATACCGATGCGCGAGATCTGCACCCACTCGCCGGACACGTCGGGCTTCATCCCGTCGGTGCGAAGCGTGGTGATCTTCGGACGTGATGCCGAGGCCCACACGCCGATCACGAAGTCGCCATCCATGATGTTCTTGGCTTGGGCAACGGACTTGCCGCTCTTCTGCAGTGTCGAGATCGGGATCTTCAGGGCGATCGTATGACAGTTGAATCCTGCCACGGCATCGCGTGCTTTGTCGGCGCCCGTACCATCGCGCTTGCGTGTTTGACCAAGGTCGAAGACGCCACCGAGATCTACGAAGAACGGATCATCCACCGGACCGCAGAACACCGTCTCTCCGGTGGTGGCCGTGGTGATGGCCTCGCTCACGAGTTGCGCATACGGCTTGTTCAGGCCGGCAGCGCCTTCGATGGAGCGAGGTCCGATGTTCGGCGGTGGCACCGCGCCCTTTGTCACGATCGTTGTGAACGTCGAGCCTCCGTCCGTCGAGCGCTCGCACATGTACGACGTCTTCAGGTTCTCTTTGCCAAGGCGGATGTTGAAGAAGGTGGTAGGGTCTTCGTTCATCTTGGTGAACGTGAACCGATACGTCACTTCATCGCCAGGTTTGGTCGCGTCGTTGTCGACGTGGATCTCATAGCGAACGTTCTCTCCGAACGACGCATAGTTCGGTCCACCCTCCGGCAACTCGAACGGAATGTAGTTGGCAATGATGGCCACCGAGTTCGTATCGTCCGGACAGCGGAACGCATACAGATCGGTGTTGTCGGCAAGGGGATCATTGCTGATCAGCGGCGCCTCACGGTGCGACGACGCATAGATCGCAATGCTCAGCAGGGCTGCTGTAGCAACGCCTGCAAGCGGTTTGGCAACGTTCTTCAACGTCATGGAAGACCTCGGATAGGTGATGAATGAATGCACGTTCGTGCGGTTCAGGCATACCTACGAGGAAAAGGAGATCTTGGATCAGTGACAAGTGACAAGTGACGAGTGACGAGTTGAGTGACGAGTGATTCACCCATTCTTTCATTGCATTCTGTATTCTGTATTATGTATTCCTCTTCTTATTTCGACTCTCAAGAAACGCTCCTCCCAACGCCACTACCAACCCGATCGGAAAGATCTCGCCGGCCGTCATGGCAATGCGATAGAGCGGGTTCTTATAGTTGACCACCATTTCATTGGCGGATGCTGTGGCCTCGAGGATCTCGTTGGCACTGGCGCCGCTGGCACGCAGGTCGGCGAGTTCGTGCGCAGTGTACTTTTCGATGAAGTCCTGCATCGTCGTGGCCATGGTGATCTCCCAACTGATGATCCAGGCGGCGGTGGCGAAGAGGGAGATCATGAGACCCACGAACAAGGCCTGACGGAAGGCGATCTGCTTCGTGGGTTGTTGCAGACGTGTGGCACGCATGCCCACGTAGACCATGGTGAAGGCCAGGATCATCGAGGCGAACCCCGCGATCATCATGGCATTGTAGTTATCGTGATCGCCAACGATCAGTCGGAACACAAACCCCGAGCCCAGAAGAATGGCGGCGGAGATCAGGCCGTAGCGGAGAATGATGGACTTCATGGGAACCCTTTCAAGAGTGGTTGGAAAGGCGGCAATGTGGGGCAATTGACGGCGAAATGCATCACCCGAACGGGTGATATTGCCCAAAACGGATGTTCATTCATCCAATCGGGCGATGATCCCGGTGTCGATGCCGCGTTGGATGGCCTGCACACGCCGACTCACACCGAGCTTCGAGAAGATGTTCGAGGCATGGGTCTTGACGGTATTGGCCGAAACGAAGAGTGCGTCGGCGATCTCCTTGTTCGTTTTCCCTGCCGCCATCAAGACCAACACCTCCACCTCGCGCTGGGTAAGGTCATGCGTCGACGGTTCGGCGGAAGCAGGAGCGAATGCGGCATCGGGGAAGGACTCCTGCACCTCGGCCCGCTCGCGCTCCGACATATAGGTCCGTCCGGCCCATAGACCAACGGCAAGGAACAGCAGGGCAACCCCGCCCACATAGAGATCGCTCCGCCCGCTCACCAAGACGAGATGATAGCGCATGGCGGCAAGGATGAAGGCTCCGATCACGATCACGGAGGCGCAAATGATGATGATGCGGGTCATGATGGCGGGAAAATACATCGCACGCTCGTTCCCTCGTCGGCGCGATGTATCGTGCACCGTTTGCAGTATTTTCGTCCATACGAATGTATCATGATGCATGATGGGGGTGATATGAACAAGCGCTCAGTGATCGCCGTTGTGGCAGGTGTTGTCGGGATCGTAGTGGTAACGACGATCGTGGATCTCATTCTCCATGCCGTTGATGTGTTCCCACCGATGGAGCAACCTCTGGATGATGGCCGTTCCGCCCTTGCCACTGCGTATCGATTCGTGATCAGTGTTGGCGGCGCATGGCTCACGGCGCGTCTCGCACCCGAGAAACCGATGAAGCATGCGCTCATCCTCGGCGTAGTCGGAGTGGTATTCGGACTCATCGGTGCTGCGGCCACATGGAATGCAGGTCTTGCACCGCGCTGGTATCCCATCGCCCTCGTCGTCCTCGCCCTGCCGCAGTGTTGGCTTGGAGGATGGCTATATGAGCGACGTAACAGTAACACCATTTGAGAAATGCCATGACCTCTCCGCACATCATACCGCTCGATCGCTCAAAGCTTGGTGGTCTCTTGGTTCTGAGTCTGCTCTTCGTTGCCCTTGGTGGATGGATGCTCACAGTGGATCTTGGTGACGTGGTATCTGTCGACGGCGACCTTGATCGCGTCATCACGATAACCATAGGGATGATGAGCATTCTGTTCTTTGGACCGGCAGCTGCACTGATCGCATACAAGTTCTTCGATCGGAAGCCCGGACTTGTCCTCTCTGAGGATGGATTCACGGACAACTCCAGCGCTATTGCAGCTGGTTTCGTGCCGTGGAGCGATGTTGTCAAGCTGAAGAACTACGACATCTTCGGACAACGTTCTTTGATGATCGCGGTCCGCGATCCAGAGAAGTACATCAAGCGGTATGGTCCGCTGCGTCGGATGTTCGTGCGTGCCAATCAACGGTGGTATGGCGGACCCATTGGCATCACGGCGAATACACTGCGCATCCATCAGTCCGAATTGTATGCGCTCTTCCAAGCGCATCTCGACGCGCATGCGCAAGACGGCACGACCTGACCATGGAACGCGTTCTCTTGGTCCCGCACGATCCGCAGTGGAAACATCAGTTTGCGGAAGAGGAGCGTCGACTTCGCTCGGCGTTGGCGGATGTGGTGGTCGACGTGCACCACGTGGGCAGTACGTCCGTGCCCGATATCTGTGCGAAGCCCATCATCGACATTCTCCTTAGTGTGCAAAGCGTTGTTGCGCTCGATGCATACGACCACGTCATGCGTTCCCTTGACTATGAAGTGATGGGCGAGTTCGGGATCACAGGGCGACGGTACTACCGTCGGAACGATGGCAACGGAATGCGCTCGCACCACGTTCATGCATTCGATGCACGGTCACCCGAGATCGCACGACATGTGCACTTCCGCGACTTCCTCCGCGCGCACCGTCAATACGCGCTTGAGTATGAGGCCGTGAAACTTCGCCTTGCCGCCCTTCACCCTCATGACCGTGAACGATATACCGATGGCAAGACGGACTGTATTCAAGGGATCGAGGCAAAGGCGGCACGGTGGAAGGGCGAGGCGCCAACGAAGGCATGTGCCATTGTGCTGCGAGATGGTGCACAGGGTCCGGAGCTCTTGGTGTTCCGTCATCCGTCCAAGGGCATTCAGTTGGTGAAGGGTACCATCGAGGTCGGCGAAACCAGCGCGGACGCGGCATTGCGAGAGTTGGCCGAAGAAGCGGGCATCGATTCGGCGCGCATTGTGCGAAGCTTGGGAACATGGTACTCCGATCTGAACAACCATATCTGGGAGTTCTTCGAAGTGGCCGTGCAGCAGGATCTTCCGGATGCATGGCGACATATCACGAACGATGGAAAGAACCACGTGTTCGATCACCACTGGCATCGGCTTGCCGATCCACCCACGTCGGAGTGGCACCGACCGTATCGCATGGCACTCGACTATCTGCGACAACAGCTATGAGGTTCTGAGCAGATCGTACATTGCTTCCGTTGTGCTAGTTTGTCCTACGTAATCGTGAGGTATGTATGAGCACTACATCGATCGAACTGCAGCCTGACATTGAGGTGGGGCTCACTGCGCTTGCAGAGCAACTTCATCAAAGTTTGGACCAGATCGCGAATGAGGCGATCCGAGAGTACATTGTACAAAAGAGCCTTGAAGCAAGGAAGTGGCAAGAGACGTTGGCCGCGTTAGAAATGGTAGCTCAGGGGCGTGTCGTACCTGGAGAAGCTGTACATGCATGGCTTCGAAGCTGGGGTCGTGAGAACGAGAGTGAACCACCTTCCATCGGCCAATGAAGATCCTTTATTCAGAAGAGGCTCTTTGGGATCTCGTCCGACTACGCGAGTTTGTGGCGATCCATGACGAAGAGATTGCAGAACGAGTGGCAAACGATATTCTGCTTCGAATCGAAGCTCTCGCATCATTCCCACAACTTGGACATCTCGTGACAGGGATCACGACAACGGCATTCGTACGAGACTTCATTTTCGGCTCCTACCATGTCCGGTACTTTGTGCGCTCAGATACACTCATCATCCTTCGCATCTGGCATACAAGAGAACACAGATGAGCGAACAGCACCGCGCCACACGCACACCAAGGATCTTCATGTACGAACACAGAGCACTTCCACCGATCAGCACGCCAAAGTTCGCGCGTCGGATGGTGAACCATTTGTTGATCTCCGTTGGGCTCCTTGTGGTGTCGCTTGGAGTTGGGATCGGTGGGTATGCACTCTTCGACGATCTTCCGGTGATCGATGGATTCGTCAATGCGGCCATGTTGCTCGGTGGGATGGGACCGGTGAACATGCCGGTGTCGACAAGCGGAAAATTGTTCTCTGGGATCTTTGCGCTGTATTCCGGTCTGGTCTTCCTGATCTCCGCCGCCTTTATCATCACGCCCGTGGCGCACCGCGTCTTGCACAAATTCCATTGGGATCAGAAGGAACCATGATCGTCGAGCCGATCATCCTCGAGGGACGTCACGTCCGCCTTGAGCCACTTGCAGCGCATCACCGCGAACAACTTGCAGCAGCGATCTGCGATGGAGAACTATGGACGCTGCCGGTCACCATGGTGCCGCATCCGACAGAGCTTGATGCCTTCTACCAGCGTGCTGCGGACGGAATGCAACGCGGCGTCGAGCTTGCGTTTGCGACGATCGATCGCGATCGTGATATGGTCGTCGGAAGCACGCGTTTCATGAGCATCGATGTTGCGCACCTACGTGCCGAGATCGGCTTCACCTTTCTCGCAAGATCGGCGCAACGCACGGCCATCAACACCGAGGCGAAGTATCTGATGCTACGTCATGCCTTTGAAGTGTGGAAGGTCAATCGCATCGAGTTCTTGACGGATGTCTTGAACACCACGTCCCGCACGGCCATCGAGCGCCTTGGCGCCACGCACGAGGGTATCCTTCGCAATCATTTCATCATGCGCAATGGCCGGTTGCGAGATTCGATGGTCTATAGCATTATTGCACAGGAGTGGCCGGACGTGAACATGAAGTTGTTGCGTGCCATGGGTAGAGAAGTATAACGAGGGGGCAAAGTTCATGCCGACACCATTGTATGCAGATCTTTCACGACAAGCGAATTGGGTCTATGGCCTCGCGGCGATCTGGGCGGCCGCGACCGGCGTTGCCATTGTGCACGACGTGGTGCAGATCCAGGTGGTCCAAAGCATCGTTGATGGCGTGGTCATGGATCGTGACGAGGCAGCGATTGTCGATCAACGTCAGTTGATCATCGGCGTCACGCAGATCGTCCTATGGCTTGGCTGGATGATCGCCTACCTTCGCTGGAATTGGCGAGCCTACCGCAACCTTGCCTCCTTCAATGCCATTGCCCTTCAACATTCTGCCGGATGGGCTGCGGCGTCGTACTTCGTCCCGATCTTGAGTTACTTTCGGCCATATCAGATCATGCGCGAGATATGGAAGGTGAGCGATCCCGCGCACGTCGAGACCGAAGAAACGGGCGGTCTTGCATGGATGCGCTCGTCAACATCAATGCTGATCGTCTGGTGGTGGTCGGCCTTCGTGTTGGCACAGTTGGCTGCTGGCGCCATGTTGCGTGCAGGAAGAATGGTCGAAACGGCCGAAGGCTATCTCGGTCTCTCATGGGGTATGCTGATCAGCGACATCTTCGAACTGTTGGCCGTTGTTCTCTCTGTCCTGATGGTGCGAGCCATCACGTCCATGCAGGCCGAGAAGCGTATGATGACGCAACAGCAAGAAGTGGTGATGGAGGGAGCAGCATGAAGACGATGACCATCGTGATCTCGACCATTTCGTTGTGTGCATTGTTGTGTTCCTGTGGTGAACCCGAGCGACCTGCTACGATGAAGGAAACGGCGCCGGACGAAGTGGTTCTCGCAAGCGACACTGTTCGCATGACCGCAACCGCAATATCAGTACGATCGACCTCGTCGCACGTGATCGCACATCCGCCTCGACCACGTCCTGTTCCCGTGCCGAGAACGAGTTCATCCGGTTCGGGGAGCACAATACCGCGAACGTTCTCGCACATACCGACATCGACGTCCATCCGTCCTTCGCGTACGCCTGCAACCACGACAGCATCGCCTGATCCCGCACCCGTCACAACGCCAACGCCAACACCTGCCACGTTGCGGATCACCACACAGCGCGCAAGCATTGCCTTCAATGCTCCCGACGAGATCCAGCTCGACGATGTGCAGCGTGTGCAGTTGCGACTCTCCGTGCAGAAGACGGTCGAAGAGCTCAAGCAAGAGATCGTTGAGAGCGGTAGCGTTGAAGGCGCCGCGGTGAACATCGGCAACGTTGTGACGGCCAAACTCTCAGGCGATGGGTTCGAGATCACGGAGCTCACACCGGCAGAGCAAGGAATTCTCGAAGCAGACGACACCGAATGGCGCTGGCAGGTAACGCCAACAGAACCCGGCGAGCATTTCCTGAACGTCTCACTCTCCACCAAACTCAATGTTGACGGCAAAGAGATCACGCGTTCGATCAAGACGTACGAGCATCAGATCCGCGTCAACGTCACGGTAGGGCAAATGGTGGCAGGGTTCGTCAGCAAGAACTGGCAATGGCTCTGGGCAGTAGTGGTGGCGCCAATGGCAGCGTTCGGGTGGAAGAAAATGAGGAAGAGAGTTACGAGTGACGAGTGACAAGTTACAAGTGACGAGTGACGAGTGACGAGTTGGTCGTGCGCGATCGTTATGCCGACATGAGCTTCCGTGCAAGTTCGGGATGTGTGTCCTGCAGTCGTTGCAATGAGCGTTTCGCCTGCGCCGCTACGGCTTCGGGACCACGCGCCAAGGCAATGGCCGTGACATGATAGGCATAGTCGCTTCCGCACTTCTTGACGAGATCTGAGTACCCATCCGCATCCACCTTTCCGCCCTGCAGAACCTTGCGTACACTGTGCCAGGCCAAGGCTGTTGCATATGTGGTGTCTTCGGCGTCGTCCTCTCGATGCATGGTCGATGCGCGTGCATCGATCTCGTCATCGATCTGCTCCAAGGGGAGGCCATCCATTCCCTGACCGGAAAGGCGGGCAAATACATCGCTATGACTGAAACGGAGCAAGGCCCAAAGGCGGAAGGGCAACGCCGGGTGGGTGCTTTGAAACTCCCAGCGACGTGCAGCCTCATCGGCATCTACATCGAGCTGACGGACAAAGGTGTCGATGTCCAGTCCGAGATATTCCATCGGAAGTCCACTTGCCAACGTGATCATCACTCTCGTACAAAGCGTTAGGCTCTTACAGGCCACGAGAGCGACGCGATCTGCGCTGATCTCGGCATTGCGCTGCATCGATTGCGAGCGAGCTTGCGCATCGTGTCGCAAACCGAAGTGGGCAAGTTCATGCGCGAGAACGAATTCGAGCTCCGGCGGACGTAGCAATTGCACAAGTCCGCTGTTCACGACCACCACGGGCGATTGTGCGGATCCATGCGAGAACACGTGGGCATTCGGCTCCGACTGCGCGACCACGTAGATCTCCGGGAGAACATCAAGCATGAGTGATGCGGCTGCGCGTTCGAGTGCGCGATGGAGGATGGGGACCGAGGTGGAGGTCACTTGCAACCCCGTCAGCCGCACATGCGCAAGCGAATACGATGAAGAGGCCGAGGCGACGTCGGCATAGGGCTCGTGGACCGAGAAGCGAACCTGCTCGCATGTGCGTTCGAAGGAAGTAAGGTCGATCATGCTAGAGCTTGGCTCGATGGTGTGCAATACGATCGAGGCGCCGAGCGGCTTCGGCGGCGATCTCCGGGTCGGCATTGGTCACGCGCCGCCGCCAGGCTCGATACTGTCCGTCCAGGTATTCGATCTTCGCATCTCTGTCAAGATCGGGCGGCATTTCGAGAAGGATCGGATCAACATCGGCATCATACATCTTCGTGCGCAGATACCGGTGTTGTAATTCGTTCCGGGTCGCTTCATCGAGCTCAAGCGTGGACTCCAGATCATGCAACGCATTCATCGCTGCTTCATTCATCGTGTGCAGGTCGGCGAACACGCGCAGGCAGAGCTCATAGGCAAATGCTCGCATGCGAACATCCGTACTTGACGTCAACACATTCGCATGATGCCGAAGCACCTCTTCGAATGACGGATTGGCCTCATTCCATACATCGATGGCCTTCCGTAGGCCCTGAGCAACAAACGATGCATAGACGCGATACGGCATCGTGGGAACGTACGCTTCAAGAAGGATCGATTCGACGAGCGCAATGCGCTCGTTGTGAAGCTCTCCGAGAAGCGTTGCGGCTGCGATCCCGATGCCTGACAGTTGATCTACGTCGAAGGCGCATTCTTTGTGGATCTGCTCGTAACCGGGTCCCGTCTCGACGTATGGGAAGTCGACGGTGTTGCGAACGATGAATTCGTCAACCACATCCTCTCTGAACAATGATACCATGACGCGCAAGGTCCGCGGTCCGCTCTTGGCGCATTGAAGCGTGTCGAGCTGGATCGATCCAATAACGTGACCATGCAAAGGAACGACATGATCTTCGATGGGGTAGCTCAAGACGTAGTTCACTTCAGCGTGGTCATTCGTCCATTCGGACATCGTGGAGTAGACCGGCCACGCCATGACTTCGCCTTCGGTGATGTCGAGGAGCTGAACATGCACGAGACACGTACCTCGGGATGCGCGCAGGTAGAGTGCGTGTGTCAGCACCACTTCTTTGATGGGGCGGGCATTCCCTGCATCATCCATGACCAAGCCATCGCGGAGTATGAGTGGAGGCGCTTCATCCCCATCTGCCGTTGCCATACGAACGGTCGACGCCGTAACGTCGGGTCTTCGTGCGACGATCAGCAGGTACACGATCGCCGCAACGGCAATGAAGACAACGATGATGAGCCAGATCTGCATGGACAATACTCACGAAGAAGAGAGGCTGGCTCTCAATGATGCGATCAGCTCCAAGCGATGGGTGGCTTCGCGAACGACATCCTGATCGACATTCGTCACGCGTTGTCGCCAACGCCGGTACTCGTCATGGAGATACTGGATCTGCTGGTCGCGATCCAGACCCTCCGGCATCTCTGCCAGGATCGGATTCACGTCGGCATCATACATATGCGTTCGGATAAAGCTGTCGCGCAATTCGAGCATCAGCTCTCTGGGCACATCGAACCGCGCACAGATCAACGATACAACCTGTTGCGCTTCATCAGAGATCCCACCGAGCTGCCCGTAACAGAAGAAGCAGATGGAACAGAGAAGCTCGCCGATCCCGGGATACTCGTCAACATCGATGGCGGCGATCTGTTGCTTGAGCAGGTCCATGCGCGGCAGCGCTGTCCGTTGCGCGTCGCGCATGGACGCTTCCATGGCGGTCTGCACGATGCTCTCAACAAGGTGCCACGGAAGCGCATCACGTCCAAGATCGGCTACGTATGCACATGCACCGGTAACAACGTCGTGCTCAACGGGTTCATCGCGCGTGAGGATGGTCGCAACAAGGTCGCAGATAGGTTTGACCCGATCCTTCACGATCTCTTGGATGGCGACATATCCGATCGAAGTCTCCGTCATCGTAAAGGTTGCCGAACAGGTTCCGAACTCGATCTCCGGATACGTTGTGTCGATCACGGTCAGCGTTGCGAGGATCGTGCTCTCGCCGTGGTATGGACAGTGCAGGAAGTGCGGTGAGACCAGACCGATCTCAAAGTCGGTGAAGACGCAGAAGACCGATCGTGAAAACGCTTTGAACACGATCACTGCTTCAGCGCGCTCATTGGCGATGGCATGGTGCGTGCTGTAGATCGGTAGCTCGTGCGATGTTCCCTTGGTGATGTCGTAGAAACGCACGACACATGTGACCGCTCGATCCGCGTGCACAACGTCGATGATCCCGTTCACAGAGAATCGAAGAATGGACATTCGTAGATCTTCTTCGTCGTTAGATCTCGTGACCGTGCGAATGTCGAGCGTGATCCCCTTCTTCGCCTTACGACGCAGGCGCCAACCACCTGTGGGTACCTTTTCGGCAGATGTGTCCTTGTCCTTCATCAGGTAGAAGATGAAGCGCACAAGGAGAAAGAAGAGGAATGCCGATAGCACACTAGCCCCTAGACGAGTGGTCGAGATCGAAGTCCTTTGAGATCCCCGTCAACACGTCGAGATACGTGCACGACATGCGTCCATTCGCATCATAGCGATACGTGACGCGGATCTCACATCCGGATGGTCGTCCCGACGGAAGCTCCAGCTCACCTTCGGCGATCACATTCACAAAACTCGGATCTTCATCTTCGCCTTGCGTGATCTGACAAGACACGATCGTTTGATTGGGAGCTAACGTATAGAACGTTTGTGTTCTCGAGCAAGGGATCGGCGTGTTCTTCCGGATCATGATGGAGTTTCGCTTGCGTGCGCCAGTGAATTCCGTTTCGATCACAATGGCCCCATAGCTGTGATTCGTGACGTCTGTTACCTTGGTATGGGCAAGATAGGTTGCAGACGTAGCCTCGTTCCGATACGAGCCCTTCTCATGCAAGATCAGACCCGCTTGGACGGCTGCACCAAGTGCCACGGCCTCGTCAGGATTGATATGGCGCAGTGGTTCACGGTTGAACTTCTTCCGCAACATGTCGTGTACCTGTGGCATGCGCGATGACCCGCCAACAAGGATGACATTCGAGATATCCTCGGACCGAAGTGCCGCAGCATCCAATGCTTCATCCAGGAGCATCTCTGTTCGAACGAGCAGATCGGCCGTTCGAGTTGTGAAGGTCGCGCGATCTACCGACGTCATGAGCACGGCGTCGCCACGTCGCAACAACACACCATTGGCCGTTGCTACGGTTGTGAGCTTCTTCTTCGCCTTCTCGGCTTCTACCAGCGTGTGCTGCATTGCAGATTCGTCGCTGCCATCCAAGAGAGACACGCTATGCTCGGCCTTGAAGAGTTCATCGAAGTAGATCGCCAGCCTGCGATCGAAGTCCACACCGCCAAGTTGATGATCACCTTCGGATGCGATCACGGTCATCTGTGTGGGCGAGTCGACGCGGACGATCGATACGTCGAACGTTCCGCCCCCAAGGTCATACACAAGAACATTCCCTTCCACCGTTCCTGTTGTCGTGTAGGCAAGTGCTGCCGCCGTTGGTTCGTTGATGATGCGAAGCACATCGATGCCGGCCTTTGCAGCCGCATCCATCGTGGCCTTTCGGCGGAACTCATCAAAGTAGGCCGGCACAGTGATCACGGCCTGCACAAACGCTCCGATCACGTCGGCAGCTTGATCGCGAACACTGGCAAGGATCATGGCGGAAAGGTCAACGGCCGTGTGGTCGACACCATCAAGGGTGAACTTCCACGAGGGATCACCAATGTGCCGCTTTACCCAGCGTACGACGCGCTCGGGCTCCAGCTCTGCGCTCTCTGCTGCATGCTGACCCACAACGGTCGTCCCATCGGCTTGGAAAAGCACGGCAGATGCGGTGATCCGATCACCATCTCGGTTTGCAATGATCTCCGGTTTTCCGGCCGGATTGATCGCAGAGAGCACTGTATACGTCGTACCGAGGTCGATCCCAACGGCAGTCACAGACATAGAATAGCAAGGGAAGAAAATGGGAGGATGTCGCAAGCATCAAGCATCAAGAATACAGAATTCGGAACGAATTCTGCACCACCCTCCGTCATTCTTGATCCTTGATCATTGATCTCTCTTCCATTTCTTCATAGACCTTCTTCACATCGAACGTCGCATCGTTCGTCTGCAGCACGGCTACCATGCCGAGGTCGGGATAGAGGCGGAGTTCATTGTGGAATCCCGCCCCGCCGCCTTCCTTCATGAAAATGCGAAGGGAGGGATGGGGGACGATGTGCAGGCCGGGCGTCATGTCGGTCGTGCTTCCGTTGGTCAGGGTGGCTGCGGTGAAGAGCGTGGCGCGTGATGCGGCGTTGAGGAGGATGCTGTTTGTGCGCAGGAGATCGGCGCAGATCAGGGCGAGGTCGTGACTGGTCGAGTAGAGGCCGCCATAGGCCGGACCGTTCACGTAGTGCGGAACGATGTTGAGCTTGCCGTCTTCATACTCGCCCCAGTACTCGCTATCGGTGACCAACCATTTGAAGAGGTTCATCCACGTCCACCGACGCAGATAGCCCTTTGCAAGGGGGAGGGCGGAAGGGATGTAGAAGCCGGAGTGGGTGAGGCCAAGGGGCCGGAAGATCTTGTCGCGAACGACCGCTTCATACGATCGGCCGGTGATGTGTTCGATGATGGCACCCACGATCCAGTAGTCGATGTTGCTATAGCGATAGCGCGTACCGGGCGTCGACGTCAGGTCGGCATTATCCGCCAGCACGGCCCGCAGAGCCGAGTCTTCTTTGAACGTCCCATGCGCCTCGGGCAGATGCACCCATCGTAATGGAATGGCATTGGGGATGCCGGCCGTGTGCGCGAGAAGCTGTCGGGTGGAGATGGGCTGTGCATAGGGGAGCCATGGAAGGTACCGATGCGCATCGGCATCGAGGTCGAGCAGACCCTCTTGCGCAAGTTGCAGAGCGGCGATGGCGGTGATCACCTTCGTCATCGAATACGACATGAAGACCGTCGAATCCGTCACCGGCACGTTGCCGGCCACGTCGGCCAGGCCGAGGTTCACGTTCTCGAACGCCCCCGTTGTGTCCATGACGGTGAACTGGAATCCAAGATCAGCATCAGCGTGGGCGGTGCGCACATGCTGGGCGAGAGAGTTACAAGTGACGAGTGACAAGTGACAAGTGACGAGTGACATGTGACGAGTAGAGTGACAAGTGACGAGTGACAAGTGACAAGTGATGAGGAGCGTGAGGAGTGACAAGTGACGAGTGACGAGTGGGTGGCAGAAAATTCTGAGCGGGCGCGATGTACGCAGAGAGGAGGAATGAGATTCATTTGCGGAAAAGTGACCAAATTGAGCCGTGACACAGCAACAACGAACATTTGCCGACATTCAGACCGACGTCGAGCGCGACATCAGCATTCGGAATGCTGAGAAGTTCGAGCAATATGCGGTTGAACTGGACGAGATCGGAACGCTCGAGGCACAGGCGCTTGCCGGGCGCTTGCGCGGCCTGGATATGTATCGTCAAGGCTACGCGGAGCGTGCCCTCGACCTGTTTCATGCCTCCTTGGACCGTTACCAAGAGCTCGGAGATGCTGTCGGCACGGCAAGTGTCATAAGCAACATCGCCCTGGTCCACTCCGAGCAAGGAGATCATGAGCGTGCACTCGCCCTCTACAGCGATGCTCTACAGCAATTTAAACTCGTCGACGATGTGAACGGGACGGCGCACACCTTGAATAGCATCGGCTACGTCAAGAGCAACTGTGGAGCCACGAGCGAAGCACTTGAGTATCATCACAAGGCGCTTGAGCTGTTCACTCGCGCTGAAGACCACAACGGCATTGCCCTTGTCCTTGGGAATATCGCAGGCATCTACATTGCGACGAGTCAGTATGCCGATGCACTGGAGACATGCCATCGACTGCTCGCACTGTCGGATCGCCTCGGTATGACGAGAAGTGTCGCCGGTATCCATAACAACATCGGCATCATCTGCTACCACACGGCGGACTATCCGACGGGGCTTGAACACTATCATCGCGCGTTGGCCATCTATGAGGCTTTGAACGATCTTGATGGCATTGCCCGAATATTGGCAAACATCGGGAACGTGTATAATGCCGCCGGAAACTATGACCAGGCTCTCAGTCACTACGAACGCGTGATGGCAATGGAGCATGTCGCACGGAACGACTACGTTCTATCGTCGCTCCTTGCCAATATCGGCATCGTACTCAAAAAGAAAGACGAAACAGAAAAAGCACTCGATCATTTCCGTCGAGCCTTGGATCTGAAGCAACGCCACGGCGAACATGAGGCCGTGCTCCGACTACAGGGTCACATCCTCGAGGTATTGATACATGTCGGCGAGATCTCTGAAGCGGAGATGCTGCTGGCAACGCTGGATGCAGCACAGACCGACAGTCCCATGGTTGTGGTGAGCATCGAGCTGTGTCGTGCCTCGCTCCATGAACACTACGGTCGAATTGATGAGGCGCAACAGACGCTCCACTCTGCTCTCGAGATCACCCAGCGCATACACTTGCCCGAGCTGCAGATCGAAATTCATCGACGTCTCCGCGAACTCGCTCTCGCGCGGCAGGACCTTGCCGCCTATGTAACGCATAACACGGAGTATGCGCGTATCATGGAAGAGACCACCGGGAAGGAGACCGCCACGAAGCTCGCAATGCAGGCGAAGCAACGCGAGATCGATGCACGCGAACGGCAACACGAGAAACAGCTCGCCGTGCTCCATTCCACCCTTCCCAAAGAGGTGGCCGAAAGGGTGGCACGGGGCGAGGTGGTGAACGATCACTATGAGAATGCAGCCGTGATCTTCTTGGATATCGTTGGCTTCACGGATCTCTCGTCGTCGATGACGTCGCAGGAAGTGATCGAACTCCTCGACGACGTCTTCACGCAATGCGATGCGATCTGCAAACAGCATCACGTCACGAAGATCAAGACAATTGGCGACAGCTATATGGCCGTGTCGTTCGACAGCATCACAAACGCAGCACTCTGCGCCTTGGAGATGAATCGAATACAATACACAATACAGAATACAGAATCCAATCCTAGAATGCTGCAATACAGAATTGGCGTGCATTGTGGGCCTGTTACTGCCGGCGTGATCGGAACGCAACGATTGCAATACGATGTGTGGGGAGATACGGTGAACGTCGCCTCACGAATGGAGTCCACTGGGGAGCCAGGGCGGGTGCATGTCTCCGAAGCGTTTGCGTTGAATCTGAAGAGCAATACAGAATACACAATACAGAATCCAATCACCGAATCCGGCAATCCAGAATCCCACACCGTGTCGCACTCCGTGTCGCACTCCGTGTCGCACTCGGTGTCGCACGCAGTGCCACTCGTCACTCGTCACTTGTCACTAGTAACTCAACTCCGCGGTTTGATCGACATAAAGGGCAAAGGCCCCATGAATACCTATTGGCTGGAAGAAAGATGAGAGCGCTGGCCGACATCCTCACCGACGTCGAAGCAGCTGTCGCGAAGAGAGATGCCGTTGTCTTGTCGACGTTGGCCGCGGAACTGCAGACGCACGATACACGCGAGGCCGAAGCGCAGGCGGCGCGCGCTCTTGGCATGGCCTGCTCCTTCACGCACGACTACCCTGCCTCCCTCCAACACCATGGTCGGGCTCTGGCCTTGTTCTCAGAGCTCGGAGATCGGCGCTCCATCGCACGCACGTGCTCAGCGCTTGGGAGCATGCATGCAAGTATGGGACAGTATGCCGAGGCCTTGGAACATCTGCATCGTGCCCTTGCCACCTACGAGGAACTCGGCGATCGCGATGGTATTGCTGTTGTCACCGGCAACATCGGCTTGGTCCACGATAGCATGGGCGATTTCCCACGGGCCATGCAACAACTGCATCGATCCCTTGAGATGCACGACGATCTCGGCGATCGCGCTAACACGGCGCGCGTTGCAAGTAATCTAGGAAACGTGTACTGGAGCACGGGAAACTATCCGGAAGCACTTGCCTTACTGCGTCGTGCCCTCGCCATCCATGAAGAGGATGACAACCGTCGCGGCATCGCTATCGTCACCGGCAACATTGGCAACATCTATCACAGCACGGGCGATCACGATCAGGCGCTTGACCACTATCGTCGAGCGCTCGCAATGCACGAAGCGCATGCCGACATTGCCCATGCAGCGCGCATCACGTCCAACATGGGCCTCGTTCATGCCATGATGCACGAGTACGAAGAGGCGCTCGCGCTACATCGGCGGGCACGCGACCTGCATCAGCAGATCGGCGATCGCGCCGGCGTGAGCACCGTGACCGGGAACATTGTTCTTGCATTGCTCGAGCTTGGTCGTGATGAGGAGGCTGGAACGCTTCTTGATGAGCAAGCAACGATGCTCATGGATGACCCTGAAACGCGTGTGATCCATCTTGCCAATCGTGCCACTCTAGCCGAACGACGTGGTGACCTTGATGCTGCCCTTGCCGCCTTGCAACAGGCACTCAGCCTTGCTTCCGAGACGGGCATCAAGGCGGATGAAGCGTTGTGTCATGAACGACTTCGGAACCTTGCACAGAAGCGCAACGACTTCACCGCCTACATCGAACACAACAACGAGTTCACGCGCATCACCGAAGAAGTTCGTGGCAAAGAGACCACGCAACGTATGACCATGATGGAGGCGGAGCGAAAGGTGGAAGGGGAGCGACGTGAGCGTGAGAAGGAACGCGCCTTGCTCTATGGCGCACTGCCGAAGCATGTGGCCGACCGCATGATCCGCGGAGAGAAGGTCAGTGGCGATCACTACGAGAATGCGTCGGTGATCTTCGTCGACATCGTTGGGTTTACCCGAATGAGCGATCGCATGGCGCCCAGCGATGTGGTGCAGCTCCTCGAGCAGATCTTCACGTCGTTCGATGCGATCTGTGAGCAACACAACGTCACGAAGATCAAGACCATTGGCGACAGCTATATGTGCGTCTCGTTCGACGGCGCCATGAATGCGGCGCTCTGTGCCTTGGACATGTCGCGCGTTCGCATT
Organism: Kapaibacterium sp. (SeqCode); assembly: GCA_044224925.1. Taxonomy (GTDB): domain Bacteria; phylum Bacteroidota; class Ignavibacteria; order Kapaibacteriales; family Kapaibacteriaceae; genus Kapaibacterium. The sequence continues at coordinate 53,780 of JBGAJM010000010.1, read as the reverse complement.
ACCCACGAAGTGTCGCACTCCGTGTCCCACGAAGTGTCGCACAACGTGTCGCACTCCGTGTCGCACGAAGTGCTCTTCCGAATTGGCGTGCATTGTGGACCAGTGACGGCCGGCGTGATCGGAACGCAGCGGTTGCAATACGATGTGTGGGGAGATACCGTCAACGTGGCGTCACGGATGGAGAGTACGGGAGAGGCCGGAAGGGTGCATGTGTCCGAGGCGTTTGCTTTGAATCTGAAGAGCAATACAGAATACACAATACAGAATTCAATCTCTGAATCAGAGAATCCACAATCCCACTCTGTGTCGCACAACGTGTCGCACTCCGTGTCGCACAACGTGTCGCACTCGGTGTCGCACAACGTGTCTCACGAATTGTCGCACTCGGTGTCGCACTCCGTGTCGAACAAAGTGTCGCACGAAGTGTCTTCGTCACTTGTCACTACCCCAAGGGGGTCTGTCGACATCAAAGGCAAAGGCCCAATGCGGACGTACTGGTTGACCTCAGCAGATACGACATGAGCGGTCGTCTTGATCGTATGTTAAGTATTTTATGCATATTGTATGGTAAACTTAACATCTGTATTGGAGGCAACAATGGCCTATCGAGAACGAATTGCATGGATGATGCTGCTTTCCATGGTTGTATCACTCGGACCGTACCTGATCTACGTGTACGGATTTCAACAAGGTGTTGAGATCCAAATGCCAGGATTCTCGCAGCTGTGGATCTACGGCATCGCTTCGTCGTCCTTTGCGGTGCTCGTGGGACTTGGCTATCTCGTATTGCGGTTGCGGTATCCGATCGAAGCCAAGGCACCCCCGGATGAGCGCGACAGCATGATCGAGCGACAGTCCTATCGGTTCGGCTACATTGTTCTCCTCACCGGCATGATCATCGTTGGCATCTACAAGCCATTCATTGAACACGGCTGGTCCATTGTCAACGATGCCATCTGTGTCGTGTTCATCTCTGAACTCGTACGAGACACCATCATCGTTCGGAACTACTACAAGCAGCGGTCATGAGCGATGTCAAGGTCACCAACTGTATCCGCCGACTGCGTTTCGAGCACGACGAAATGTCTCAGTCCGATCTCGGTGAGCGTGTAGGTCTCACCCGCCAGACAATAGCAGCCATTGAAGGAGGCAAGTACTCTCCGTCACTCGAAACGGCATTTCGCATTGCCGATGTTTTCGGGGTAACGCTCAATGAGGTGTTTCAATGGGTGAATGTGACTACCGAAGGATGACGATCTGTTGTGTAGCCACATCACTCGCTGTGATCAACCGGAGAGAGTACACACCACTCGGAAGCATGCTGACGTCAATGGTCTGATGGTGCATGCCCATTGGGCGAAACTCCTCAGCGATTGGCGAGAGAACAAGCTGTCCTTTAGCGTTGAACACTCGCATGCTCATGATCCCGGCCGTCGGCAGGGCGAAGTGTATCGAGAGGTTGTCGCTCGTCGGATTCGGCGTGGCTGCGTTGATCAAGGGCAGTGATGTTGTTGTTTCTTCCTGTACAGAGGTCGTTCCTTGACCGAAGGCATCGATCTTTGCAACAAAAACATCTCCTTTCGGAGACTTGGTCTGGAAAGCATTAACCGACGGGAAATTGCTAGACGCCGTAAAGCCGGAGACATAGGCATTGCCAGCCTGGTCGATCGCAATACCACCCGCCGATTCTAGCGTGTCACCACCAAGATAGGTGGAGTATACGAGGGTGACAGGGCTTTGACCGGATTGAGAGAGCTTCGCGATGTAGACGTCCGACTGCGGTTGGTCGTTTTGAAACTGGTGCAGTATTGGAAAGTCGGGAGACGGTGTTGACCCGGCGATGTACATGTTCCCATCAGCATCCATTGTCATTCCACCAATACCCTCCGCTCCATTCCCGCCCAAGAATGTCGAGAACACGATCTCAACAGGGCCACCAGACTGCCGTAGCTTTGTGACGAAGACGTCGAAATCTCCACCGCTTGGCTGCAATGGGAGCTTGGAAGGGAAATTCGATGAACGTGTACGACCCGCAATGAAGATGTTGGCATTGGCGTCAACAAGAACATCAGAGATGGCCTCGATATCATCGCCACCCAGATAGGTAGAGAACGCAAGCGTTGCGGGAGTGCTACCTTGCTGTGTGATCTTGGCGACAAATCCGTCAGCCTGTGGTTGATCGGTCTGATACTGATTCACGGTCGGGAAGTCCGTCGACTCTACCGATCCAGCAATGTACATGTTGCCGAAACTATCAACGGCAATATCCGATATGGTTTCTCTTCCACTGCCTCCAATATAGGTTGCAAACTCCAACACGACCGGATCGTTTCCGGTCTGCGAGAGTTTGGCCACAAATGCATCGTCACCGGTCTGATCCTTCTGATACTCATTCTTTGTCGGGAAGTCCGTTGAGACCGTAGATCCGGCAATGAAAACGTTGCGATTGGCATCAACGGTGATGCACAACGGTTGATCGGCCGCACTTCCACCCACGTACGTGGAAAAAGCAAGGGATACGGCGCCGCTGTTATCCTCTGAGAACTTGACAACGAAAGCATCCGTACCGGGTTGATCCGTTTGATATGCATGGAGCAGTGGGAAGTTCTTTGAAAACGTTTCCCCTGTTATGTAAATGTTCCTGCTACCATCGATGGCGATCCCACTCGCGTTCTCAATGCCGGATCCTCCAATGAAGACGGTGTATTCAAGATCCACCGGGGACCCGTTCACCTGCTTCAACTTCGATACATAGATCGTCTTGCCGCCCTGCGCCGGCAACCCTTCCTTCCCGGTGGGGAAATCAGCCGATGGCGTTCGACCTGTAATGTACACGTCGCCATCACTACTGACGGCGATCCCACTGCTTCCATCGTTGTCGTTACCACCTAGGAATGTGCAGTACGAGACAGTGATCGGATCGATCACCAAGGGAAGCGATGGATCGTAGTCGCCCACTGCAAATCGGATGGTGCCATCGTCATTTCGAACAAACGAACAGGGCACGTACTCATGCGTCTCATTGCGCATCTGATAGGCGAACAGCTCTTGAACGCGAAGCTCACCGGAAGGAGTAATGACAATGAGCGATCCCTTCTCATCAAGTCGCACATCGTTCACTCCCTCGAGGCGCATGGTGTACTGCGTCGGATCTGCATGCGGAGCAACAACAATATCATAACGAGGTCTGCCCGCATCAACATAGAAGGCGAGGTCGATACCGTCATACAGGTCCTTGATCTCCACACCGGAATACAGCGGTACTCCGGTTGCCCACTTGGTCGGATCGTCTCCAATGTAGTAGGCGTGCGTGCTCTTCATACGTACGGTACCGCGGACGGAAGCACTGATGTTGGCACCTACAAATCGGCTGGTTACGATGCTGTGACTTGTCGTCGAATCCTCGAGGTTGGAGCGACCGACGTCGTACACGACCCGATCCTGACAGATCCACACATCCAATCCTGATGAGCGTAGCAGAAAGCGTGCATCAGCTTCCCACTGTCCACGATTCTCAATGTACAACGGACCCTGCGTATCTTTTGCGCGCTGAGCATGGGCCTGCATGGTGGTGAACGAGATCAGCAGTATCAAGCAGGCGAGTCTGTTGTTCATTATTCCCTCCTCATGGAACAGTGCAGTAACGTGATACCGCGAAAGTACACATCGAATGCTTCCTTTCCTCCTTCTCATTACCTTTTTGCTCCCTGCTTCCTACGCTCATGCTGCAGGGCTCTTCGATGATCACCGGCAACGTCAGGACTGGCGAGTTGGCATTGCGCCCGGCTTGGCATTCCCGGTGACGGCGTCCGGAGGATTGGAGCGAACGATCACGTGGGCCATCGACATGAGCTGGCGGATACCACGTAGTCAAATGCTGGTGCTGGGAGGATATCGCTCCATCAACGTTGTGAAGGACATCACAGCGTCACCCGCCGGACCGAAGACGGCGTATCAGTATGAACCGTATACGGCGGTGGACCTCGGACTCGAATTTGAACTCGCAGATCCACGGCGCACCTTGCTTCCGTGTGCTCGCCTTACGTTTGGCTATCCGATCTCAACCAATGGTGTGTTCACGATGGAGACAGGTCTTCTTACCGATCTCTATCTCATGGGTGGTGGCTCTCTCACGCTCGAGGTCTCCATGGTGACGCGGTTCGATGTCGTACAAGTAATGTCGATACCGGTTCGATTGGGGTTGAGGTGGGGAGGGTAGCAGGGGAATGGGAAGATCAATACAGAATCAAGAATACAGGATCAAGAATACATAATACAGAATCGAAGATCAGAGAAGTGGAGAACCCGGGAAGCGACGTGTGCTCGCAACGTCGAGATCTCTCCAGAAAGAGGTTTCGTTGTTGAACGCGAGACGAAGTTCGCTCTCGAATGCATCGGCCGTTTGGAGACCTCGCAGGTCTTTACGATCACGAGCGAGTGCTCGTTGGAGCTGCATGGCGTAGATGGCCTCGCCATACATCGTGAAGTATGAGTCGGTCAGTATATCTGTAATGAAATGTCGGCATGCCTGCAAGGCACCGTGGAAACGCATCTTGTCGATGAACGCCTCGACGAGTTGCCACTCGTGATGAAATGCCATCGCATCACGAACCAATGGTGCGAACATGCGTTCTTCCATCACATCATCATAGCCGTTCTGCACGAAAAACGTCATGACGCGTGGTGAAGGGTCATCCTTCGCAACGAGCTGCAGCGCGGCTTCGCGCACGGCATTCATCGCGCCATCGTCACCGAGAAGCGTGCGAAGCATGGCGATCGTCTCCGTGGATGGTTGCGTGAGCATGTGCGAACGGAACGCCAATGCCGCATGGGCCGTGCTTCCCGTGGCCGTTGCGATCTGGAGATACAATGCGTCACGTTGCTTGTTCATCGCGCGCGCTGCAGGGTTGTCGACATCGTTCGGGATCTTGTCCAACCACACATTGGCCGCGGCATAGTCCTCGTGACCGATGCACATCTGTGCAAGCGCGATCCCATCACTGCGATGCAGCATGCCTTGCCGCCTTGCTGCCTTCTCATAGCCGACCACATCGCCGACCGAGAATTCAAGCGCCTTGAGCAAGAGGATGGCTTCATCTTCCAGGTCGTCCCATGGGCTTGTATGATGCTTGATGCGTGCAGCGAAGGCGCGACGCAGTTCGTCCACAAGATCCTCCGGAAGCGCATCACCAACGCCTTGCAGGAACCAAGCCTTTGTGCGGTATCGATCCTTCAACATTACCTGACCTACTTCGTGGCGGACGAGATCAAGGTCACTGCAACGCGCGAGCACATCGGCACCGGCAGAAGGAAGCGTGTCACGGAAGAACGCTGCCACAACACTTGTTTGCGAGAACGAGCCGGCAACATTCGATGCATCTTCGAGGAGCAAGCAGAGGAGGGGCAGTGCTTCGTGCGGACGTCGGAGGGACAGATGTTTGATCAGTTCGAGCACGCTCACAAGCTGCGTCTGGATCTCCTTGGGTCGACTCCTCGTGTTTGGTCGCACCGCCGCGAGCTTCTTGATCGCCCGCTTGATCTCCGTGATCACCGTCTTGTCGTTCCCAACCAGCCGCATCATCTCCTGCTTCAGCGCCGGAACCGTCTTGGCATGCCGCTCGATCAGGTCGACCAGCACATCCACCGGCACCTCGCGCAATTGGTCTGTCAGCGAGGCCTTTGACGGGGTTTTTGAAGTGGTTTTGGCAGGTTTCGAGGGGTTTGAAGGGTGGCGGGGCATAGGGAGGCAAAATACGACCACTTTAATAGCGGAATTCTCTATTAAAGAAAAGTGGCATTTACTTTAATAACGAAAGATCTTTCGTACATTGGATCGATGCGCCGCCAAGAAAACGGAACATATGAAACCACGACGGTGGGAGGTGAAACAGTACGGGCCTATGTGCCCAGTGCCTTGCCGCCTTTTCCACCCATCCTTATGGATGCTGCCTTGAGTAGGACCATGGAGCGTGCGCTCCTGGCATGTGGGAGACTGGATAGCGTGTCGGCCTTGCTGCCGGACGCAAGCATCTTCCTGTATTCGTACGTGCGACGGGAGGCAGTGCTTTCGTCACAGATCGAGGGGACGCAGTCTTCGCTGTCCGATCTTTTGCTCTTTGAACTCGACGAAGCGCCGGGCGTGCCATTCGACGACGTGGCCGAGGTCTCGAACTACGTGGCCGCGATGCAGCATGGCCTTGACCGAATGGCGGCAGGGTTCCCACTTTCAAATCGACTGATCAAGGAGATCCACGAGCGACTCATGGCAGGTGGACGTGGCTCTGAGCGCATGCCGGGTGAATTCCGCCGCAGTCAGAACTGGATCGGTGGCACGCGACCCGGCAATGCGGAGTTCGTGCCACCACCAGCCCATGTGGTAGAACAGTGCATGTCGGACCTTGAGAAGTACATCCACCGGAACGATGTGCCAACACTGGTCAAAGCCGCATTGGCACACGTGCAATTCGAGACCATTCACCCATTCCTCGACGGGAACGGGCGAACTGGTCGGCTACTCATTGCCATGATCTTGCAACACGAGCGCGTACTCCGACAGCCACTTCTGTACCTGAGTCTGTATCTCAAGAAACACAGGGCCGAATACTACCGTCTCCTTGGTCATGTGCGGACAACGGGCGATTGGGAGCAGTGGCTAGGGTTCTTTCTGGAGGGCGTGGAGCAAACCTCTGCAGGTGCGGTCGACACCGCACAGCGACTCATCACATGCTTCAACACCGACAGTGAAGTCATTCGCTTACATGGCCGTAATCTCGGCAGCGTCCTCCGTGTGCATTCGGCATTGCAAGCACGTCCTATCGTCACCATCGATCGGATCTGTGCGATGGCCGCTATGACGTTCCCGACAGCAAGCAAAGCCATCGATGTTCTGACGAGCCTTGGCATCGTGCGTGAGATCACCGGGAAGCAGCGCAATCGTGTCTTTGCATACCACCGGTATCTCTCCATCCTGAATGAAGGCGCGAATTGAGTTACGAGTGACGAGTGGCAAGTAGCCGCACTAAAAGATGGCAAGTAGCCGCACTAAAAGTTGACAAGTAGCCGCACTAAAAGTTGGCAAGTAGCCGCACTATAAGTTGGCAAGTAGCCGCTACTATTTCGTAGATTGCAGAATCATGGACACCGATCAGACCATCGTTCGCTCGTGTATGCCGTCCTTGCTCGAGGCCCTGGAAGATTCTCTGGTGGTGCTACTGCATGGTCCGAGGCAATGTGGTAAGTCTACAACATCAAAGGAACTTACAGCATTCCAAGGCTACACGTACTTCAGCTTTGACGACCCTGCCCTCCTGAAGTCGGCGAAGGCAGATCCCGCAGGTTTCGTGGCTGATCTGCCGAACCGAGCCGTTTTGGACGAAGTACAACGCGTGCCTACGATCTTCGCACCTCTCAAGGCGCGAGTTGACGCGCGAAACGTACCGGGGCAAGTGCTACTCACCGGCTCTGCGAATATCCTGTTCCTTCCCACCTTGGCAGACTCCTTGGCCGGTAGGATGAGCATCCTGCGCATGTATCCATTTTCACAGTCCGAGCTGGCGGGGACAACACCTCGGTTTCTGGACACGCTGTTCGAGGGGTCGTTCCCGACGCGAACGGTTGAGCGACTTGGTCGTGACCTGATCACGCGTATCGTTTCCGGCGGGTATCCGCGTGCACTTCGACGCACGCAAGAGTATCGTCGAGCGGCATGGTATCGTGACTATAGCACATCGATCATTCAGCGTGATGCGCGAGACATTGCGCGGATCGCATCGGTTGATGTGTTGCACCGACTGCTCGTGATGACGGCCGGACAAACGTCGAGCTTAGTGAACATCAGTGATCTTGCGTCGCCGTTTCAGATGAGCCGCACAACGATCGCGTCCTACATGACCTTGCTGGAGCAGATCTTCCTTGTCGACAGACTTCCACCGTGGCATGTGAATCAGATGAATCGTCTCGTCAAGGCATCGAAGCTGCATATCGTTGACACAGGTGTTGCATGTGCACTGCTTGGGCTCAACGAAGAGACACTGTGGAATGATCGTACGAAGGTTGGGCCGCTGCTCGAGACCTTTGTCGTGCAAGAACTCTTCAAGCAGGCTAGTTGGCGTACGGATCACATCCGCTTTTCTCATGCTCGCGACAAGGATGGTGTAGAAGTAGATCTTGTACTCGAGCGCGGGCAACATCAGGTGGCCGGCATTGAGGTCAAGGCTTCGGCAACGGTAACGGCCGCAGACTTCCGCGGACTTCGCAAACTCAAGTCGTTAGCAGGTGATCGATTCGTGGCCGGCGTGGTGCTCTATGACGGTACTGCATGTGTTGGCTTTGGGAACAACATGTATGCCGTGCCGGTGGGGATGTTGTGGAAGTGACAAGTGACGAGTGACGAGTCACGAGAAGGAAAAGAGAAGGAAAAGAGAAGGAAAAGAGAAGGAAAAGAGAAGGAAGAAAGAAGTACAAGAGAAGTGGCACTGCGTGGCAGGCCGTACTAATCTCTCGACTCAAGCCAGTAGGTCTGCATTGCACCCTTGCCTTTGATATCGATCGAGCCACGCTCGATAGTTACAAGTGACGAAGACACGGAGTGCGACACGGAGTGCGACACGTTGTGCGACACGTTGTGCGACACGGAGTGTGACACTTCGTGGGATTCTGGATTTGGGGATTCCGTGATTGAATTCTGTATTGTGTATTCTGTATTCGCCTTCAATTGAATTGCAAACGCTTCGGACACATGCACCCGCCCGGCCTCTCCTGAACTCTCCATGCGTGACGCAACATTCACCGTGTCTCCCCACACATCATACTGCATGCGCTCCTTGCCGATCACGCCCGCCGTTACCGACCCGCAGTGCATTCCGATGCGGAATGCAACGTTGTGCGACACGGAGTGCGACACTGAGTGCGACACTTCGTGGGAGATGCGAAACCGCGACATCTCTAAAGCGCAGAGTGCGGCGTTCACAACACTATCGAACGCCACAGCCATGTATGAATCGCCGATGGTCTTGATCTTCGTCACGCCGTGCCGCTCACAGATGTCATCGAATGCCGTGAAGATGCGGTCGAGGAGCTGGATGAGGTCTTGGGACGACATGGACGACGACATCGTCGTGAACCCCACAATGTCGAGGAAGATCACGGTCGCATTGTCGAATGCATCGTTCACCACCTCGCCCCGTGCCACCCTATCCGCCACATGTTTTGGCAAGGCGGAATGGAGCACGGCCATCTGTTTGGCGTACTCGCGTTCGCGGGCATCGATCTCGCGCTGCTTGGTCTGCATGGCAAGTCGTATCGCTGTTTCCTTTCCGTTGATCTCCTGCGTGATGCGCGAGAAGGCATCGTTGTGTTCGACGTAGGCGGACAGATCTTGCTGTCGATACGCCACGTCGCGCAGCCGCCGATGTGTTTCGGCAACATTAGACGGGAGGTCGTGTTCATGCGCCACTGCGAGCACATGGCGCAGTGTAGCGATCGCGCTATCGCGATCACCGTTTCGCTCCTGTAGCTCAGCCCGATGTTGCTCACGTGCGATGCGGATCTCGGGCTCGTCCACCTGCATTGTGTCCATCCTCTGAAGAAGCGTTTGTGCCTCGGCATCCTCACCCATGGCAATGTGTGCGCCGATCATGTTGACCATGGCATTGGCACCACCTTTCGGATTGCCGAGCTCTTCGAACAAGGTCAGTGCGCGACGGTGATAGGCGAGCCCTTCCGGGTGCTGTCCCATGTCGTTGTACGCACTGCCGATGTTGCTCATGAAGTTCGCCATGCATCGCCGATCGCCAAGCTCTTCATACAGCGCCAACGCGCGCAGGTAATGCTCCAACGCCGCTTCTTGATCATCCGTGTTCGCAAGCGCAACGCCCATGTTGCCGATGACGGTGGCCGCCGTGCTGCGATCGCCAAGCTCTTCATGCAAGGCAAGGGCACGGTGGAAGAATTCCAAGGCGGCAGGGTAGTTGCCGGTATAGTTGTGAACGATGCCGATGTTTCCCGTGACGACGGCAATGGCGTGACGATCGCCGAATTCCTCATGCAGGGCAAGGGCCTTGTGGTAGTGCTCGAGGGCGGCAGGGAAGTCGCCCATGCTGAGATAGAGATTGCCAAGGTTGGTGGTGACCACGGCGATGCCGCTGCGGTTGCCAAGTTCTTCGTGGATCGACAATGCGCGACGGAAGTACTCGACGGCAGCGGGGTAGTCACCGGTGTCGGTCGAGAGTTTACCAAGGTTGCCCATCACCACGGCAGCACCACTGCGATTGCCAAGTTGTTCGTGCAATGCCAGTGCGCGACGGTAGTGCTCGAGCGCCATGGACACATCGCCTGTGCAGACATACACACTACCGATGTTGCTCACCACCCGCGCCACACCCTCCTGATCGTCGAGCTCTTCGCAAAGCGTCAGCGCCTGTTCGAAGTGATGCATGGCGGGAGTGAACTCGCCGCGCAACAGCAGCGCCCACCCTCTCGCACGCTGTGCGTGCGCTGCGGCCTGTGGTGTTGTGATGTTGTCGAGTTCGTCGGCAAATCGAAGCAATGCCTCGGCATCGTTCACGGCATAGGCATGACGGAGGTCTGCTTCGATGTCGTCGAAGCCTCTCACGCTTGTTCGAGCCAGTAGGTGCGCATGGGGCCCTTGCCTTTGATGTCGATCGATCCTCGTTCGATGGTGACAAGTGACGAAGACACTTCGTGCGACACGGAGTGCGACACGTTGTGCGACACGGAGTGCGACACGGAGTGGGACACGGAGTGGGACACGTTGTGCGACACGTTGTGCGACACGGAGTGCGACACTTCGTGGGATTGTGGATTCACAGATTCAGAGATTGGATTCTGTATCATGTATTCTGTATTCGCCTTCAATTGAATGGCAAACGCTTCGGAAACATGCACCTTCCCTGGTTCACCAGAGGACTCCATTCGCGACGCAACGTTCACCGTGTCTCCCCAGACGTCATATTGAAGACGCTGCGTGCCGATCACACCGGCCGTCACAGGTCCACAATGCACGCCAATACGGAATGTAACTTCATGCGACACGGGGAGGACGCCTTCGGCGTGCGACACTGCGTGCGACACGGAGTGCGACACTGCGTGGGAAAGACGAATCCGCGACATTTCCAAGGCGCAGAGTGCAGCGTTGACGACGCTGTCAAACGATACGGCCATGTAGGAGTCACCGATCGTCTTGATCTTCGTGACGCCATGCTTCTCGCAGATCGCATCGCATTGGGTGAAGACGTCGTCGAGTAGAGCAATGACCTCTTGCGACGACATTGTTGACGATAGATCCGTGAAGCCGACGATATCAAGGAAGATCACGGTTGCATTGTCGTAGTGATCATTCACCACCTCGCCCCTTGCCACCCTTTCAGCAACCTCCTTGGGCAGGGTGGAATGGAGGACGGCAAGGTGTTTCTGATGCTCACGCTCGCGTTCGTCGATCTCGCGCTGCTTTGCTTGCATGGCCAGTTTCGTTGCCGTCTCCCTGCCGTTGATCTCTTGCGTGATGCGCGAGAACTCGTTGTTGTGCTCGATGTAGGCGGCGAAGTCATTCCGCAACTGTGCCAGGTCGCGAAGGAGTTCGTGGCATCGCGCCGCCTCTGCTCGCAAACCAGCCGAAGTGGCGATCTCCAAAGCCTCGAGAGCATGCTCCGTTGCAGCATCAAGATCTCCGCGATGCCGGGCCAGCGCACTGCAGTTGGCCTTGTATCCGAATTGGATCAATGGGCTCGCCAATGGCATGGAGGAAAGGGTATCAAGGCATGCAGAGGCCTCTTCATATCGTCCCATCTCGATGTACACGCCGCAGCAGGTGCCTGTCATGTTGGCGATGAGAGCGCTATCACCCAGTTCCTTGCCACTTGCCAGAGCACGCGAGTAGTAGTCGAGCGCCGTTGCGAACTCACCGATCTCTGAATACACATTCCCCATGTTGGCGTAGCAAAGAGCTGTATTGGCACGATCGCCCAACTCTTCCGTGAGCGATAGTGCACGATCGAAGTGCTCCAGTGCCAAGGTATTGTTACCGGTGGCTTTGTACACTCCGCCAATGTTGGCAGTGACGAGTGCTATCGTAAAACGGTCGGACATTTCTTCCAGCGACGGCAGCGCTCGCTGATAGTGTTCCAGCGCCGACGGATAGTCGCCCGTGATCCCATAGATGTTCCCGATGTTCGTTGTGATGCGAGCCGTAGCAACCACGTCACCCATCTCTGCATAGGTGGCCAATGCAGCTCTGTAGTGCTCCAGTGCTGACGGATAGTCGCCGGTGTTGTAGTACACATTGCCCATGTTGTTCGTACTTCTTGCCACGCCAATGCGATCACCGAGCTCAGTATGCAGTGCGAGTGCACGACGGTACTGCTCGATGGCCAAGGCATTGTTGCCCATGTTGTGGTGGACATTGCCGATACTTCCCATTGCTCGCGCTGATCCTGTTTTGTCGCCTTTCTTGTCAAACAGATCAAGCGCACGACGGAAACTCTCAAGCGCCGATGTGTATGCACCGATTTGGCGCTCGGCTGTTCCCATCGCCAGCTCTGCAAGCGCCTCTGATTGCCATGTATGCAATGCTTGCGCCTCACGGGCCAGCGAACGCAAGACGTCCGCTTCGTTGTTGATCATCGCACGATCGATGTCCGCAGCGATCTCCTTGAAGGTCCTCATCGATCGCTCCTTTCCAACCAATACGTGCGCATGGGGCCTTTGCCTTTGATGTCGAACGATCCTCGTTCGACAGTGACAAGTGACGAGTGACGAGTGACAAGTGGCACTTCGTGCGACACGGAGTGCGACACGAAGAAAACGCCTTCGGCGTGCGACACGCTGTGCGACACGCTGTGCGACACTTCGTGTGATTCTTGATTCCTTGATTCTTTGATTGAATTCTGTATTGTGTATTCTGTATTCCTCTTCTTCATCGCCTCACCACCACCTTCGTGAATCTACTGCTGTTTCCCGTGGGTTGTACGTGCAGAATGTACAAACCCGGCGATACATCAAGGTGAAGGGGGCCATTGCCGACGTGAGCTGTGCGGACCACTTGTCCGAAGCAGTTGTAGACCGTGAGTTCCGCGCCACCCTCCAACCCTCCAATGGTCATGATGCTTTCGAAAGGATTGGGGTCGATGTGGAATGAGGTGGTGCGCGGTTGCTCGTCGACGTGGACAGGGGACGAGCACGATGAAGGGATCGAATCGGTGGTGGAGAAACTCGAGCAACGATCACAGAAGATCGAGCGGAAGAAGCAGCTCGCATGTTGTGCTCTGAACACGCTTGCAGCATCGCGATAGATGCCGTGTCCACCCGATACCTCTACGTTCAACTCGCTGCACACGCCGTTGGCGATCAGATCGGCATGGATCGCTCGCGAGCCAAGCAGTGCGCAGTGTGCGAACGACGTATCGACATCGATCGGGACCAACGGATCGAGGCCACCGTGAAAGGCAATGGTGGGGATCATTTCGTCCGCATCCACTTCGCTCGCAACAACACCGCCCCAGTTGTTGAAGATGCCCTTGATGGAATACGAATTCGTCAGTGCATTGCCGGACGTATGCAAGCCTCCCAACTCCGCGCTCACAGCCGTCGTGCCATAGAGCAGCGATATACTGTCGAGCTCGCTCTGATCCGCATACACCATGCCCAGCGCCAGCAACGAGCCGGCACTTTGTCCGCCAACGAACAGCCAGTTCGTGTCGATGCGGACGGTGGCGGCATTGCGCACAATGAATCGAAGGGCGGCATGGCCATCCTGGATCGCGCGATACCGCGCCTTGTACTGTCCGTACTCCGAGAAGTCATGTCCGAGCCGATAGTTCACGGATGCACACACAAAGCCGCGCATGGCCAGATGCACGCAGAGGTCGCGGATGTCGCCCGACTGTTTGTCACCCGACGAGAACCCGCCTCCATGAAAGAGCACGATCATCGGTCGTGCCGCCACTGGGTCGACGGCAAGGTTCGGATAGTACAGGTCCATGAGCAACGGCACCGGACTCCCTTGCACATCGTTGGCCGTGCCGTATTGAACATTCGCGCCGATCGTGATCTGGGCGGTATCGAAGGTCACCACGTCGGTATAGCGCTGGTCGTTCGTGCAATGCTGACCCTGTGCTCGTCCGACAAGCACGACCACGCCGACAAGCAGGAGGAGGAAGGAGCGGAGGATCATGGGGGAGGATGGAAGATGAATCAAAGATCAAGGATCAAGGATCAACAATATAGGACCCACGAAGTGTCACTTGTCACTCGTCACTCGTCACTCTGATTCGTAACTTCCCTCCATGTCACCCCGCCCCTTTGACGAGATCCGCGAGGCCGTTCAGGCGGCGATGCGGATCAACGACGCCGCCGCCTTGCTGACCCTTGCCACCGAGCTCGATACGGTCGCAACACCGGAAGCGCAGGCCCTCGCCCACCGCATACGCGGATGGGCCATGCTGTTGCGCGACAACTATGCCAAAGCGCTGGAGCATGGTCGTGCTGCGTTGGCACTGTATGAAGCGCTTGGCGACCGTGCAGGCCAGGCGGTCACCTTGGACAATATCGGCAGTGCTCTCTGCCGAACCGGCGATTATTCTGAAGCGTTGAACTTCCATCGAAGGGCCCTCACCATAAGTGAAGAAACGGCCGACCGTCGTGGTGTGGCTCGTGCGTCAGGGAATCTTGCTGCCGTGATGCTGGAATGCAACGACTACGACGCGGCCATGACGAACTACCAACGAGCCCTCGCTCTCAATAGCGAGCTCGGGGAACTCAATTCCGTCGCACTTGTCACCGGAAGCATCGGCATCATCTACTACAATCTCGGTGACTATCGTACAGCCCTGGAGCACTTTCAACGCTCTCTGAGTATGCATGCCGAACACGGCGATCGAGGCGCGGTCGCTCGTACCTTGGGCAACATCGGCAACGCCTACCTTATGATGGGTGACTATCCAGCGGGGTTGGAGCAGTACCGTCGATCACTGTCGATCCATCAGGAGGTCGGTGAACCGCACAGTATTGCCCATGTGATGGCGAACATCGGTGGTGTGTACCGCGAAACCGGCGACTATCCATCGGCACTCGACTACTTGCAACAGGCGCTCACCATCTATGAAGAGATCGACAGCCGCAGAGGGATCGCGTATGTGCTGGAACGTATCGGCGGCTTGCACAACCGCATCGGCGATACCACCGCGGCTCTTGAACACTACCAGCGGGCTGGTACCTTGTATGAACAGTTGGGTGAACCCTCTCATGTGGCCGAAGCCATCTACGGAATTGGTGAGGTGTATGCGAGGAACGGCGACCAACTCGCGGCCATTGAGCAGTATCAGCGAGCACTGACGATCGTAGAAGAGCTTGGCGAACGTGGAAATGTTCAACGCATTCGGTATGCTCTGATCGGAATGTATCTATCCGCGGAGAAAGACGGCGATGCCATGGATCTGCTAGGGATCGTCGACGAAATTCAGAGCGACAGTCCGCACCAGCACATCTTGCGTGAGGTGTATCGTGCGCAATTGCAGGTGCGCGCCGGTGACGCAGAGCAGTCCCGCGATTCGCTCCTGCGCGCGTTGGCCATCGCTCAAGAGCATGGACTGCGTCCCTACATTGCGTCGACACACAAGCACCTCCGCGATCTTGCGCTGGAGCAAAATGATCTTGCCCGCTACGTCGAGCACAACAACGAATACACGCGCATCACCGAAGAGGTCAACGGCAAGGAAACGGCCACCAAGCTCGCCATGCAGGCCAAGCAGCGCGAGATCGATGCCCGTGAACGCGAGCTCGCAAAACACCTGGCCGTGCTTCATTCCACCCTACCCAAGGAAGTGGCCGATAGGGTGGCAAGGGGCGAGGTGGTGAATGATCACTATGACAATGCAACCGTCATCTTCCTCGACATCGTCGGCTTCACAGAGATCTCCTCAACAATGTCATCGCAAGATGTGATCGAGTTGCTCGACGATGTGTTCACACAATGCGATGCGATCTGTGCCAAGTATGGCGTCACCAAGATCAAAACGATCGGGGATAGCTACATGGCCGTGGCGTTTGACAACGTGATCAACGCTGCACTCTGCGCCATGGATATGTCGCGTATTCGTCTTTCCCACGAAGTGTCGCACTCCGTGTCGCACTCGGTGTCGCACGCCGAAGGCGTTATCCCCGTGTCGCACGAAGTGCTCTTCCGCATCGGAATGCACTGTGGCCCTGTAACTGCTGGCGTTATCGGCAAAGAACGCATGCAGTATGATGTGTGGGGAGACACCGTCAATGTTGCCTCACGAATGGAGAGCAGCGGTGAGGCCGGACGGGTGCAGGTGTCCGAAGCGTTTGCCATTCAATTGAAGGCGAATACAGAATACACAATACAGAATTCAATCTCGGAATCTCCCAATCCAGAATCGCACTCCGTGTCGCACTCCGTGTCGCACTCGGTGTCGCACTCCGTGTCGCACTCCGTGTCGCATGAAGTGTCGCACGCAGTGTCTTCGTCACTCGTCACTATCGAGCGTGGCTCGATTGACATCAAAGGCAAGGGTGCATTGAACACGTACTGGTTGGAGGGTGCATCGTGAGAACGCTCGAAGAGATCAAGGAAGATGTCGATCATGCAATGACGAAACATGACGCTGAGTCGCTACGTGCTCTGGCTCATGAAATGCAAGCGCTTGGTACACAGAGCGCAGAGGCGCATGCACACACTACCCTTGGTGTTGCCGAAGTGATCAGGGGCGAGTACCCTGCAGCATTGGAGCATTACCGCAGTGCGATGGCATTGCGTGAAGCGCTGGGTGACAGTCAAGGGATAGCACGCATCGCTGTCAACATAGGCAATGTGTACCGCAAGATCGGCGATTTTGCCAGAGCACTCGAGCACTACCGCCGCGCGTTGGAGGTGCCCACAGAGTTGGGCGACCTCGCTGGGGTGGCCGTTATCACTGGGAATATCGGTAATCTACTTACAAACACGGGCGACTATCCGGCGGCATTGGAACAGTATCGCCGCGCATTGGAATTGCATCTATCGCTTGGCGACGATGCGGGCGTGGCCCGCGTCACCAATGGCATTGGCAATGTGTACTTCAGTACCGACGACTACCCCGCGGCACTGGAATACCACCGCCGCGCATTGGCATTGTATGAATTGCTTGGTGACCCTGTGGGCGTGGCCCACAGTACCAACGGTATTGGGAACGTGTACAACGGCACCGACGACAGCACGGCCGCACTTGAGTACTTCCGTCGAGCGATGGCGATCCTTGACGGGGTTGGCGACAGAGCTGGCGTGGCCAGCATTACCTCGAACATTGGAAATCTATTCCGTGCAAGAGGCGACCATACGGCAGCGCTGGAGCATTACGGCCGCGCGCTAGCGATGCACGAAGAACTAGGCGACCGCGCCGGTATGGCCGGCGCCACCGGCAATGTGGTCACGGCACTCATGGGCCTCATTCGGTATGACGAAGCCGCAGAACTGTTGGAGCGTCAGGCCACCATGCAGATGGATGATCCGGTTGTTCGGTGTCAATATCACGCCAACAGCGCCAACTTTGCCGAACACTGGGAGGATCTTGATGCGGCGCATCAACACCTAACTGATGCACTAGCGATCACGGTCGAGGCCGGCCTACGTGGGTATTCCGCAGAGTGCCACAAAATGCTTCGCGACCTCGCCCAGAAACGTAATGACTTCGCCGGTTACATTGAGCACAACAACGAGTATCAGCGCATCACCGAAGAGATCCGCGGCAAAGAGGCCACGCAAAGACTAGCGATGATGGAGGCGGAGCGAAGGATGGAAGGTGAAAGGCGGGAGCGAGACAAGGAGCGCGCGTTGCTGTATGGAGCGCTTCCGAAGTCTGTCGCCGACCGTATGATCCGCGGCGAAGATGTGACCGGCGATCATTTCGATCATGCTGCCGTGATGTTCCTTGATGTTGTGGGCTTCACATCGCACACTTCCTCCATGCCGCCTTCCGACGTGGTGAAGATGTTGGAGAACATCTTCCGTACGATCGATGCATTCTGTGACAAGCAGGACGTTGTCAAGGTCAAGACCATCGGTGACTCCTACATGTGCTTCCGCGGCGATGCAGATGCGACGACAAATGCGTTGTCCATTGCCCACGTTGCCCTCGATGTCATGCAACACGCATTCACATGGCCCAACGGAGATCCACTGCTGTTCCGAGTCGGCATCCACTTCGGTCCCGCAACAGCCGGTGTCATCGGCACGCAGCGGTTGCAATACGATGTGTGGGGCGACACCGTCAACGTTGCCTCACGGATGGAGTCGGCGGGCGAGGCCGGGCGGGTTCATATATCCGAAGCGTTTGCCTCGGAATTGAAGAGGAATACAGAATTCATAATACAGAATCCAATCACTGAATCGGAGAATCCACAATCGCACTCGGTGTCGCACTCGGTGTCGCACTCTGTGTCTTCGTCACTTGTCACTATCGAGCGTGGATCGTTCGATATCAAGGGCAAGGGTCTGATGAACACCTACTGGTTGGAATCAAGAGAGTGACATGTGTCCCACGAAGTGCCACTTCTTTTGTACTTCTTTTGTACTTCTTTTTTCCTTCTTTTTTCCTTCTCTTTTCCTTCTTTCTTACTTCTCATTCTCCTTTCCTCCATGACACAACGCTCGTTTGACGATATCGACGCAGACGTCCTTGCGGCTACACGGAACAACGATGCAGCAGCGCTGCTCGACCTTGCAACGGAGCTCGATGCGTTGGAATCACCGAACGCAGAAGCGTTGGCGCATCGCGCTCGTGGGTGGGCCGTTCTCTCGCATGATAAGTACCATGAAGCGATCGAACATCTGCGGGCCGCACTGGCACTCTATGATACACTTGGTGATCGTACAGGGATGGCGATCGCGTTGGACAATATCGGGAGTGCTCTTCATCGAACAGGGAACCACGCGGCGGCACTTGACCACCATTCGAGAGCGCTCGCTATAGGCGAAGAGGCGAATGATCTCAATAGTGTGGCGCGCACCAGCGGGAACCTCGGGAATGTGCTGCTGGAACTCAACGACTACGATGCGGCAATGACGTACTACCGGCGGGCACTCGATCTCAGCGTCAAACAGGGACGGAGCATTTCTGCTGCGCGGATCACCGGAAACATGGGCATCGTCTACTACAATCGTGGAGACTACAGAACGGCACTTGAGTACTTTCAACGCTCGTTGGACATGTATGGCGATGAAGGTGGCCAAGGGAGCATTGCACGTGGTCTTGCGAACATCGGCAATGTCTACGCAGCGATCGGCGACACGGCTGCAGCTCTTGAACACTATCATCGATCAATGTCTGTACATGCAGACCTGAATGAGTTGTATGACGTAGCACTCGTGACGACGAACATTGGAGTTCTGCATTTCGATACAGGCGATAACCCGACCGCACTCGAACATTTCGAGCGTGCCCTCGATATCTTCGAAGAGATCGACAATCAGAAGGGCATTGCGTATACGTTGCTTCGAATCGGCCTCCTCCACCATCGTACGGGACAAGGATCTGCTGCCATTGCGCAGTACCAACGCGCCCGCACGATGTATGCGCAATTGGGTGAGCGTTCACATTTGGCGGGTGCCTTGCACGGTCTGGGCGAAGTGTACGATCAGCAGGGCAACCATGCATTGGCGAAGGAACACTACGAGCAAGCGCTCACGGAATGGGAAGAGCTTGGCGAACGTTACAATATTGCGCGCGTACGGTGCGCATTGGTGGGTCTCCATCTCGCAATGGGTGATCTCGATGCGGCAACCGAAACACTGAGCGTGTTGGACACGCTCGAACTCGATGGACCGCCAAAGATACTCTTGCGAGAGATCTGCCGTGCGAAGGTGCAGGATCGCACCGGCAATGTGGAGCAGGCTCAGGCAACACTCATGCATGCATTGCGCATAGCCGAAGAGCACGGACTCCGTCCAAGCGTTGCAGCCGTACATCAGCAACTGCGCGACCTTGCCTTCAAACGAAACGACCTTGTGGGCTATGTCGAACACAACAACGCATACATGCGTGTACATGAAGAGATCAACGGTAATGAGGCTGCAACCAAGCTCGCCATGCAAGCCAAGCAACGCGAGATCGATGCAAAGGATCGCGAGCACCAGAAGCATCTCGCCGTGCTCCATTCCACCCTGCCCAAGGAAGTGGCGGATAGGGTGGCGAGGGGCGAGGTGGTGAACGACCACTACGACAATGCAGCCGTCATCTTCCTCGACATCGTCGGATTCACAGAGATCTCATCGTCGATGTCATCACACGATGTGATCGAGCTACTCGACAACGTGTTCACACAATGCGATGCGATCTGCACCAAGCATGGCGTCACCAAGATCAAGACGATCGGGGATAGCTACATGGCCGTAGCGTTTGATAGTGTTGTGAACGCCGCGCTCTGTGCGTTGGAGATGTCGCGCATCAACGTATCCCACGAAATGGCATTCCGAATTGGATTGCACTGTGGACCAGTGACGGCAGGAGTGATCGGCAAAGAACGCATGCAGTATGATGTGTGGGGAGACACGGTCAACGTGGCCTCACGAATGGAGAGCAGCGGTGAGGCCGGACGGGTGCAGGTGACCGAAGCATTTGCTATTGAATTGGAGAAGAATCAACAATCAACAATCAAGAATCCAATTCTCCACGAAGTGTCGCACAACGTGTCGCACAACGTGTCGCACTCCGTGTCGCACGAAGTGTCTTCGTCACTTGTAACTCAACTCAGGGGCTCGATTGACATCAAAGGAAAGGGTGCAATGAACACCTACTGGCTGGAGCACGCCTCATGAGAACGCTCGAAGAGATGAGAGAAGACTTCGATCATGCAAAGAACCGAAGTGATGCTCCGGCGCTTCGGGCGCTGGCGCTGGAGATGCGATCGCTTGGCACGCCAGAGGCTGAGGTTCATGCGCACTATGCCTTGGGTATCGCCGAGGGACTCGCCGGAGACTTCCCGTCGGCATTGCAGCATTACCGTCTGGTGTTGGCGTTTCATGATGAGCGTGGTGACCGTACCGGTGTTGCAAGTGTTTCCACCAGCATCGGCAATGCCTACTTGAAGATCGGCGACTTCGCATCTGCGCTGGAGTCCTACGGTCGTGCGCGGTCACTGCATGAAGAGCTGGGCAACCGCGTCGGTGTGGCCCTCGTCACGGGAAACATTGGTATCGTCTTCAATAACACAGGTGACTACGCATCGGCGATGGAACACTATCTCCGCGCGCAGACGGTGTTTGAAGAGCTGGGGAAACGCGACAGTGTGGCCCGCAATACGCAACGCATCGGCAGTGTGTATACAAGTACCGGCGACTATGATACCGCGTTGGAGTATTACCGTCTCGCGCAGGTACTGTTTGAAGAATTGGGCGACCATGCCGGTGTAGCAAACGTCACAAGCAGCATCGGCAGTTTATACAAGTTCACTGGCGACGATCTGTCGGCGTTGGACCACTACCGTCACTCGCTTGCAATGCTTGAGCAACAGGGTGACCGTGCCGCTATCGTTCGTGCTATCGGCAATGTGATCGCCACGCTCGCGAAGCTCGATCGGTACGATGTAGCCGAAGAACTGTTGGCGCTTCAAGGCACCATGCCGATGGACGATCCTGCAGTACGAACGCAGCGTGAGACCAATAGTGCCTCCCTTGCCGAACATCGTGGTGATCTCGATGCGGCGCACCAACATCTTCAGGAAGCACTGGCGATCACAATGCATGCCGGCCTGCGTGCGTATTCTGCGGAGGTTCGGCATCTTCTTCGTGATCTTGCTCAGAAGCGCAACGACTTTGCCGGATTCATCGAACACAATGCAGAGTATCTTCGACTGACGGAAGAGATCCGCGGCAAAGAGACAACGCAACGCATGGCAATCATGGAGGCAGAGCGAAGGATGGAAGGGGAACGGCGCGAGCGAGACAAGGAGCGTGCTCTTTTGTATGGCGCTCTACCGAAGTCCGTTGCCGACCGCATGATCCGCGGCGAAGACGTCAGCGGCGACCACTTCGAATATGCCGCCGTGATGTTCCTCGACATCGTGAGTTTCACTTCGCATACATCCTCCATGCCGCCTTCCGATGTGGTGAAGATGCTCGAGAATATCTTCCGTACAATCGATGCATTCTGCGACACGCACAACGTGGTCAAGGTCAAGACCATCGGTGACTCCTACATGTGCTTCCGCGGCGATGCCGATGCAACAACGAATGCACAGTCCATTGCCCACGTTGCACTCGATGTCATGCAGCATGCCTTCACATGGCATGATGGCACGCCACTACAGTCTCGCGTCGGCATCCACATCGGTCCTGCCACAGCCGGCGTCATCGGCACGCAGCGGCTTCAATACGACGTCTGGGGAGACACGGTGAACGTTGCTTCACGTATGGAGTCGAGCGGGGAGCCGGGCAAGGTGCATGTTTCCGAAGCCTTTGCCATTCAATTGAAGGCGAATACAGAATACACAATACAGAATCCAATCACGGAATCTGAGAATCCAGAATCCAACGAAGTGCCACTTGTCACTCATCACTTGTCACTTGTAACTCAACGAAGGGGTTCGTTCGACATAAAGGGCAAGGGCATGATGAAGACCTATTGGTTGCAAAGCGTTCCATGAACGCATTTGAAGAGTCGATGCCGAGAGTCTGTGTGGCTGAGCGTTGGACAGGCAGGCGCTTGTCGTGCTGATACGGATCCGGGTTGACGGTAGCGCATGGGCGAACGATGATCAGACAGTAGACGGTGGCTTGACCCACACCCTGAGGTTGCCCATGACTGAGAATCCTACCTCCAAGTAAGGTGCGGTCGCCTCGATGCGCTCATAGCCACAAGCAGGCAAGGCTGGGAAGGCGTTCACGGCAGCCTGAATCAGGGCTCGTTCCGTTGCTCCATCTGATGCAAAGAGATTATTGATGCCGTTCACCCCAATGGCGTTGACCGCTGTTACACCACCGACAATGTTCCCGTCTACTCGTGCTGCTATCCAGGCGATCTCAGGTCGCAGGAGGTCCGCGGAATAGACATAGGCCAGATCCTCGCCATTGCAGGCCACGGCGAACTCGCGCAGAGCATCAATGGTATTGATGCGCTCGATAGAGATGTCTGAGATCATGGGCATGGGCATAGGGTCTGCATTTCGAGCGAGCCACTGCGCCTCAAACAGTGGCGTAAATCCCAATGCGTGCAGGTCCAATCGTGCCCATGCATCCTTGATGGCTACGGCCTTGTTCTTGCGACGTTGTGCAAGAGCTGCAATCGCCTGAAGCTGTTCCGTCTCCGTGCCGTCCAGTGTATCGGCATTCGGGAAGATCGGCGGCATGTCATGGAGATTCTGCCAGAGAACCGGCGTGAACTCCCCCGGCATTCCCAGCGACGTCATCACCATGTCCACCCACGCCGCATTGTTGGCTACTGATCGTTTGATGATATCCATAGGCTCTGTGCACCGTTCAGCGTTCCCGTTAACATACGCGAAAGCCTCGTAAACGTCTTTCCCAAGAGGTGTCCCACGCTAGTGTCACACTCCGTGTCGCACTCTAGTGTCGCACTCCGTGTCGCACTCCGTGTCGCACTCCGTGTCGCACTCCGTGTCCCACTCCGTGTCGCACTCCGTGTCGCACTCCGTGTCGCACGCAAGTGTCGCACTCCGTGTCGCACTCCGTGTCGCACGCCGAAGGCGTTCTTACTTCGGCTGCTTCACCACCCGCAAATACGGCTTCACCGTCGTGAATCCGTCCGGGTACTTTGCATGGGCTTCTTCATCGGAAACAGAGGTGACGATGATCACATCCTCGCCGTTCTTCCAATTGGCGGGCGTCGCCACTTTATGGTTGGCCGTGAGTTGGATCGAGTCGAGGACGCGAAGGATCTCGTCAAAATTTCGGCCTGACGTCATGGGATAGGAAAGGGTGAGCTTCACTTTCTTGTCGGGGCCAACGATGAACACCGTGCGTACGGTTTGATTGTTCACCGCCGTACGGCCTTCATGCGAATCACCTTCGTCTTCGGGAAGCATGTCGTACAGCTTTGATACCGAAAGGTCCGTATCGGCGATCATCGGAAACGTCACCGGTGCCCCTTGCGTCTCTTCAATATCCTTCTCCCATTCAAGATGCTTTGCAACCGGGTCAACGCTCAACCCGATGACCTTTGTATTGCGCTTGGCAAAATCAGGTAGCATCTTGGCCACGGTGCCCAACTCTGTGGTGCACACCGGCGTGAAATCCTTCGGGTGTGAGAACAGCACAGCATACCCATCACCGATCCAATCGTGGAAGTTGATCGGGCCTTGCGTGGTCTCAGCCGTGAAGTTCGGGGCGATCTGGTTGATGCGGACGGACATGGTTCGTTGATCCAATGGTGGGAGAAGTGCCGACCGACAATTTAGGAACATGGAGAGTTCGGGAGAATCCGAACGCGGCTTTCTCGTCGAAAAGAGCGACGTCCACGTCCTAACATCGGACACTAGATGCCTATAATTGTCCCGTGTTTGTTTTGCAAATTTCCACGTAACTGTAGTATATTCAACATGTAATGACAAGTTGAATGAACTGCATCCATGGAAAACATCCCGACGTATATCAAACGAGTTGAGGTCCTAGACCGCTATGGAACGACTCCGAGTTCCGGTGTGGGTCGGTGGCGCGTGAACCAATTGCGGACCAAGGGACTGTTCGTGCCCGTTTCGCGGACGTGGTGCAGAACCGGCGCTGAACGCCTGTTCGAGCTCCCTCAAACTTCCAGGGAGATTGAGCTCGCGCAAGTGATCCGAACCCTCGTTGATGACTACTGCATCTGGTCCTTGACAGCCTTGAACCCATTGTTCATTCATCAGCGCATGCGTCGTCTTACGATCGTAGAAGTCGATCGATATAGTCAAGGGATGGTGTTCGAACGACTTCGATCCGAACGGTTTCGAGATGTGATCCTTGAAACAGACACGAAGTGGGCAGTGAATCACGTTGGGTTTTCGAACTTCGACGTAATGGTTCGGAGGTTGATCACGAAGGCGCCGATCATCAACAAGGTAAAAGGGACTCCATCGCTCGAGAAGATCATCGTTGATCTGTTTGTTGACGGACAGGTTCTGGCAGGCATTGCACCGACCGACCTTGAACATTTGTGCAGACTTGCATTCACGGATTACACGACAGACATACGTGTTCTACGCGCATATGCACGACGCAGGAATGTCCTCGACAAGTTGCTATCGTACCTTGAGTGGCTTGCCGTTGCACCACGGGAGGTGTTGCATGATCCGTAAGGAGTGCCTCACGAGGGAACATTGCGACACTATAGCGCGACAATTGAAGATCCGGGACAAACAGCTGTTGTACACGATGGTTCATGCCCTGTACCTGGTTGAGCAACTTGCCAATCATGGACTTCAATTCACGTTCAAGGGTGGGACATGCCTGTCTCTCATCGTGGATCGTCTGGACAGACTTTCCATCGATGTCGACATTGAAGTGCACTCGAACACCTCGACAAAGGATGTTGAAGATGTTATCCAGAGCATTGTGTCCGAGCGTACTCCATTCGTGGGCGTGGAACAACAGATCCGGCGCAGAAGCACCGAAGGATCGCATCACTATAGAATCAACTACCTGAATCCAGATGATACAATTGGCAACAATTCGAGCGTGATTTTGGACGTTGTGAGAACCGGCATTCTAAACCCTTGTACTGAGAAGCGAGAGTTGAAACACGTGGCGCTCAGCAATGAAGACGAACCGACTGTGATCGTCACTCCTACGCTTGAGGGACTGCTTGGAGATAAGCTCACGGCATGTGCACCATTGACGGTTGGGGTACCAATTCATTCGAGCACATTATCGGGGACGGACAGGACCGTACAGAAGCACCAACAAATGATCAAGCAATTGTATGATGTGAATATTTTGATCTCACTGGCGAATGACTGGAGTGTCGTTCGCACTGCGTTTGAACGCACGCTTGAAGTGCAGAGCGACGTCTTTGGTCAGACCTTTACCAACGAAGAGGTGGTCATGGATTTGACCGATAGGGCGTTGGCGTTGTTCGGCCAATTGGATCGAGAATATCATCCTGATCTTCAGCAAGCTCACGCAGGTGGCCACAGAAGTCTGAGCAACTACATCATCGACAGGCGTCGTTTTGACGCTGCAGAGGTCAAGATGGCCGCACTGCGTGCCGCCCACGTCGGCCAGTGTCTTCTCAATGGTGATACGCCGATCACAGTATTCAAAGACATCAAAGAGTCAGAGCTTGGTAGCGAGCGCATCAAGACCATCTGCAGAGGTCTACCGAAGTCCGTTAAACAAGAGGCAGTGGCACTCGTGGAAGCGTTGATGCAGGGGTAGCTTGGCGCACGCAGTGTCCCACGAAGTGTCCCACGCTAGTGTCCCACTCCGTGTCGCACTCCGTGTCGCACGCCTTAGTGTCGCACGAAGTTCTTCCTCGCCTCCACCTCGTCCCTCAACACCTCCGGCTCCACGACCTCGATATACGGCGTCCAATGCAGGACCCAAGAGACGAGCTCATGACTGATCCCCGTGCGCATGCGGATCTCGAGGCGACCGTCGCCGAGGTCCGTGAGTTGTTGCGTGGGATGCCACATGCGCGTGGCAATGTCGGCATAGGCCTCGGCGCTCACATGCACCACCACATCGTGCACGCGCGGGTCCGACCACATACCGAAGCGATTCGCCATGAAGGCATCCACCGAAAAGGGCGGCGCCACATCGGTGGAGGAGATCGCTTCCACGTCGACCACACGATCCAGCGCCATCGAGAAGAACTGCTCGTGACGGGCATTCCAGGCCGCAAGGTAGAGTCGGCCGAGGTAGGGAATGATCCGATACGGGAATGCCTGGAAGACGTTGTCGCTCTGACGATACGTCACGCGCAGCCACTGCTTGTCGACGATGGCGCGGATGATGGCATCGAGACTTTCCCGTCGCAGCATCGGCACGCCGCGATACTCACCCACGTTGATACTGGCCACCAGGTCGTTCGAGATCACCTCTTCCGGTGCGGCCGCATCGAGCCTCGTCACCAGCTCTGCGATCGCATCGCCAACATCCAGCGCCGTGAACTGCGGCAGTGCGGCCTTGAGCATGTGCATGGCGAGGAGCGGACTCTGCATGGAGGCCGACATGGAAGGCAGCGAGGCGGCACGGGCAAGATGATACCGTCGCGCCGTGCCATGCTGTGTGGTCACGATGGGGATCCCCGCCTCCATGATATCGGCCAGGTCGCGCTGCACCGTCCGCAGCGACAGTGTCCGCAACGACGCATCGGCATCGGCAAGGTGTTGGAGGATCTCTTCGGTGGTGCACCGATATCCGGTCGACAACAATGCAATGATCTTGGCAGCACGATAGATCGGTCGAGACACTTCTACCTCACGTTGAATAGATGTATAGGCGATGAATATGGCAAAGTTCCCCGAACCGACGACGTCGGGCGTCGTCAATGCCCACTACATTTGCCGCCCAACAGCAACACACACATGAGGGGGTTATGCGAAAGGGTTCCAGGTTCTTGGCGGGCATGTGCATCACGTGCACGATGCTCGTGGTCACGATCGGATGTCGACATGCCGACATCCTACCATATCACTCCAATGCGTTCAAGCCGCGAACGGTCACGCAGGTCTCAACGCAAATGACCGTGGTTGCCTGCGACGAGAACGATGCGCGAGGGAGTAGCGAGCTCGGAGTGATCGCGGCGCACGATCAGGTCGAAGGCGGTCAGTCCTACTCGTACATCTTGTTGGCGCCGCTCATCCATCCGCAGCTCTCTGCGTCGGACATGCCCAATGTGAACGTGAATCAAGGGGCCGTGATCCGGAAGGACCAGGTTCCCGTCGTCGTGCGCGGTCTGCAGAAGATGCTCGCGGAATGGGACAACCAGATCGGATCCGACAAGGCCGAGTTCTGGGAGTTCGTCTCGGTCCCGCAGGATCAGGAGCGTGTGGTCTCGGACTCCATCATCTCGTACTCAGAGACCCTGCGCATGGCCTTCAATCGCACGGTCAACGGTCCGAACCTCACCATCACATTGGCCGAGAATAGCTACATCTACATATTCATTGCCAACAGCAAGGAAGAGTTGCGCTGTCTCACGAACA
The DNA here is from genome assembly GCA_044224925.1 of Kapaibacterium sp. (SeqCode). Taxonomy (GTDB): domain Bacteria; phylum Bacteroidota; class Ignavibacteria; order Kapaibacteriales; family Kapaibacteriaceae; genus Kapaibacterium. The sequence goes on along the minus strand of JBGAJM010000010.1, from coordinate 25,631 downwards.
AGATCGAGACGGCGGGGTCCATGCTCAAGTAACGACAACGCATGATCAAAGTCATGGAGTCGCAGTGCGCACACCCGTAGGTTCGCTTCGAACGCAACATGGAACACTGATGACAGGTGCTGCGATGGCAACGAAGCAACGATCCAACAACGAGGGCAAGTATCCGGCACTCAGTGTGCGACAGCCATGGGCGACGATGATCATCTGTGGGATCAAGGATGTCGAGTTCCGTTCCTGGAACATGAAGTACCGAGGTCCTTTGCTCATTCATGCCTCAGCAACGGCAACAATGGACCACCTCCTGCAGATGTACTTTCAAGTTGGTTCATCGGAGGAGCTCATCCGATCTCTGCCGTTGGGAGCGTACGTCGGTATCGTGGACGTCGTCGACGTCGATGAATGGCCCGGCGAAGACGGAGAGACCGACCAATACGGCATCCGACTCGAGAACCCGCGGATGTTCGACGACGAGATCAAGGCAAAGGGCGCAGCGGGCATCTTCTATCCGACGGATGAGGATTGGTCGGTACTTAAAAAGGTGATAGGAGTGTACAGGGACGTGGAAACAAGCTCTTGACCGTGCTGCTGCGACACACCTATCTTGCGCAACGCCATCTATCGAAGACATGCCCGACGATCTCATCCTATGCAACAACGAACATCCTTCTTCACTTCGATCGATCCTAACGCTGCCATCAAGGGATCCGTGGACCCACTTGGTGCTCAGGTGATCTGGATCGCTGCCGGGCGGCAACTGATCCACAATCTTACAACGGTCAGTACGCTGCTGAGAGATTTTACGATCTGTCTTACAGGTCTCCATCTAGCCGACTGGATTCGTCACAAGAGTAATGAGCCGATCGCCATCTCGGACGCATTCCTACGATGGGAGCAACTGTGCGCATACTCCAGATATTCCCATTCAGGCGACCAGGGATTTCGTGGCATTGAGCAGGTGAAGAGGCGACTTGACGGCACCAGGAAGGTCACGATATCTGCACAGCGCGATTGGCAGATCCTCGGGAATCAGAAGGTGTACGGTATCTGGGGTTTGTACCGATCGCCCCTTCGGTCTTCCGGACTCGTCGATGGGGTGAACAACGACAGTCTTACTCGAGAGAGTGCCGAGATGGTGCAACGTCTGTACCTTCCAAAGTTGTGGCCTGATCAACAGACGCAACGAGAACTCGAACGATTTCTTCTTTCGGACGGCAGGCAACTGAGTATCGACTCAACGTTATCAAAGACGATCGCGTCAATTCTCAGACCAAAGGCGTTGGCAGTAGAACGTTCATTCTACGCGTCGAACATTGTTCGTGGCGGATCCGAAGATGTTGATCTCACACATGGACGACAGTCGAGTTTTGTTGATCTGATCGCGAAGAACGAGGAGATTCTTGTAACGTATGGGCCGCACGCACTCGACCGATTGGCTCGGAGAGCCGAGAAGGACCCGCAGCATCGACACCTCGCGCAATCCATTCATGATCTGGTGACTGTCGAGAGAGTTCTCGGACCACTCACTCTACTCTTTCTCTATTTGCAGTCGCAAGATCGTGTATCTCTATCGGCCGTCGCCGGTAACCTTTCAAGAGAGTGGGGGCCACGAGCCAATGTCAACCAGGCGGCATTTATAGCAGCGCTTAACCGAGTCGGAGTGAATGATCAGGCGATTGAACAACGCTGGTCAACCTTAGCCGGCCTTCTTCACGCAGGTGAATACGATACGCTGGTTGAGAAGGTCATTGAGCTGAATCAATTCGTGATGAGCACAAGACGTTCGGTGGGAGCGTGGATCGAGATCGTCAACAAGAAGATGAGCGTGAAACTCGCAAGCGAGCAGGGCTCCTTGGAAGGCATCAAGGGACTGGAGGTCAACCCACGGTATACGTACTTCGTGCCAACCCTGCATAGACTTATGAACGATGTAGGAGTAGGGTGACCATGGCCGCTGCCTCGACCTCTCCACTCACGGAGCGACTGCAAGAGATGCTTCAAGGAATGACGCTAAAAGCTGCGGTCTTTACTACTTATACCCTGGATCCGGGCTTCTTTGAGCATCACGTCGTCTCTGCATTGTTCGATCTCCCATACCATCAGAACCCGAGTATAAGGATCGCTCAACTTGACGATCATCTCAGAAACGTCGTTGATGTGGAGATCGACGTATTCTATGACCCGCGCGCTCTCACGGAGGGGAGCGACATGAGCGCGAAGTTGGACGTTGGTCGTATTCCGGTGGTCATTCCAAATGGCGTGTTTCATCCGAAGGTCTTTGTGATCCTTGGTGAACGTGACAAAGACGATAGTACAACAACAGTAATCCTTCTCGGCACGGCCTCGGCTAATTTAACCCGGGCTGGTTGGTGGGAGAATCTTGAGTTTGTACATATCGAAGAGTTCGAGGTGAATGCTAACGCTGCTCTTCCATATGATGTTGCTGATTTTCTACGAAGCCTGAAGTCGATGGTGCACCATGGAATGCGTGCAACAGCTGTAGAGACGATCCTTCGGCATCTTCCGACTGATGGCCCTCAGCCGACCCTGCGGAAGAAGGAGAATGATCGCTTGCGCACACGATTGTTGCACGGCTCTGGGGGCTGGCATGATTCACTCGCCTCTGTGCTCAGGGGCGAATCGATGGGCTTCTCACTTGAGATCATCTCCCCGTATGTAGACGACAAGGCAGTAACAAGTGTTCTTGTACCGCTGCTCAAGAAGTACAAACCCAAAGTCGTCCGAATATCACTCCCTACGAGCAAGGACGGTGAGATCACGATCAGCGAGCACATCAAGGATGCTGTCGCTGATGTTCAGAATGTGGAATGGGGAGTCATCAGCTCAAGTGTCTGTTCTCGTCACAAGGACGTAGTAGCGCCATCGCGATTTGTTCATGCAAAACTCTACCGGTTTCTATCGGTGTCCGCGCCAAAGCGCGAGATCGTGATATGTGGTTCGTTGAATCTGACATCGGCTGCGTGGATGGGACCGAACTACGAGGCCGTGGTGATCATTGAGAGTTCCCTTGAAGGGAAACCGATCTTGTGGATCGAAACCGGAACGAAACCGCCAACACGTTACGCAGAGGCTCTCGAATCGGAGTTACCCTCGTTTGAGATCAACGGGGCATACCCATCGATCCTGTATGATCATGAATCGAGGAAAGCAACCCTGAATTGGCAAGGCGGTCTTGGTGAGCAGGAATATGGCATTCGAGGTGCCGATGGTGTGATTCTGGAACTAGCCACGAGACCTACGAGAGTCAACGAGGAATACGTTCTCCCAACAGAATCGAGAGAACGTCTTGAGCGTCAGCTCGCTACGCGATCGAAAGTTACGGTCTTCACAGCGCAGGGACGTGAGTACGCTGTGCTCATCAGCGAACATAATATGTATCTCAAGGCGCCATTAGTGGAGTCGTTTACGATCGCTCAGATCATCGAGTTCTGGTCAACGCTGTCTGCCGAACGTCGCGCACAGTTGATCGAGTCAAGGATGAATGTCCTGGGTCATTTTATCGATGCAGTGGACACCATGACAGATCAGCTCATGAAGCACTACGAGACGCTCTTTGATAGAATTGCTGGCGTCTTTGCAGGTATCGCCAGTATTGAAGAGAGAATTGCGGATGCCCTTGGTTCACATAAGAAGGCGAAACTGAAGAACATGCTGTACGGCGCATCATCGACGTCTATGATCTCTCTTGCTCGCAAGATCGACGCCAAGGATGATGGAAAAGAAACAGACAGTGATGACCGTTTGAAATACCTCATTGCAGTCTCAATGAAAGATCTCCTGCAGCGAATCGAGAACGATGTCGTCACAATGGAAAAGCGAAGCCTTCACGAGTTCCTGCGGACGACGAGCCCGCACTGGACAGAACTGCAAGCGACCGTCGCCAGCGCTCTTGTCCATGCGCGCGAACGCCTGTTGATCGCGAATGTCGAAGATGGTATAGAAGAGTTCGTCCTGTGGTTTGAGCGAGTCTTTATGAACCAAGAAGATCTGTCGAACAAGACGAGTGATATCCAATGAAGTACGACATTCGTCTTGCATCGAAACTGCTCGAATTCAAGGGGAAGGGAGTTCCAGACTACACTGCTGCGACTCAGCTTGAGGGTGCAGTCGCGATAGCCAACATCCTAGATACCCAAGGCGTGGCGTATCTCGCCGACGAAGTCGGCATGGGGAAGACCTATGTTGCGATGGGAGCGCTTGCGCTTATCAGACATCTCAAGCCAGATATTCGAGTGGCGATCATCGCGCCTCGAGGTAACATCCAAGAAAAGTGGATGAAGGAGATGAAGCAGTTCTCGAAGAACAACGTGCGCTTTGCGGATCTGCGAAATCAGGGCCTGAACGGCGGTTCGTCGCGGAAACAGGTCAAGATCAGTTCACTGTTCGACTTTGTCAGGGAGGTCTCGATCGACCCAGACCGTGATTTCTTCCTTCGTCTCGGCAGCTTCAGCTTGTCGGCATCTGTCGAAGAGGGTGAAATGGTCACAGCGGAATCCCAGGAAAGGCTGTTGAACAGACTGCGCGACGTACTGCCGTTCGTCAAAGTCGAGCGCTTTGCGAGGGGTACGAAAGACGTCCTAAAGAAACGAGTAGCTACGGAGATCAACAAGGTCCTCCCATACTTCGATCTCCTCATTGTTGATGAGGGGCATAACCTTAAACACGGTCTCAAGAAAGGCACGGCCGCGAGAAATCACACGCTGAATGCTGTGTTCAAAGGAAAGGTTGGGAGCGTTCTGTTTCTATCAGCAACGCCGGTGGAGCAGTCGTATGGACATCTCTTCGGTCAGCTCGAGGTGTTTGATAAGGGTGACAACTTCACGTCACTGAAAGACGGAGCCGTGAAGCCAGGGACTTCTACTGTCCTCACTGAAGCTGAGAAACATGAATGTGCAAGGCAATTCCTGATCAGAAGAACCTATTCTATTTCCGTCGCCGGGCAGGCCCTAACACGAAACATGTATCGTTTGGAATGGAGGCATGGCGGCCTTACGGAACATGACGAGCCGTTGGGTCGACCGACACTGAAGCAGTATCTCGCCACGGCCCTTGTGCAAAAGAACGTGTCAACAGTGCTTCGCACTCGTTTCGGGAATGCGTTCCAGACGGGACTGCTGGCTTCGTTTGAGAGCTTTGAGGAGACGCTGGAGAATGTTCTGGATGTAAAAGGCAATGTAGAGAGCAGTGACAGCAGCGAGATCTTTGACGGTGCCGAACAGACGAATGACAGCCGCGTCAAGAACGGCGCAGATGTCGGCGTTGTGAATGCGATCACGCGCAGTCACCGCGATAGGTTCCACACTGAATTGCCGCACCCAAAGATGGACGCCCTTGTAGATCACCTCACGTCGAGATTCCATACGGGCGAGAAGGCATTAGTGTTCGTCCGAAGGATCGCATGGGTTCGTGAGATCAAACCACGACTCGATGAGCACTACAATGAGTTCATCATTGGGCGGATGCGAGCAGAACTCCGTGTTTATAGCAAGTCGATTTCGAGGTTCAACAAGTGTGTCGAGGAGTACTATGAGAACCTACTAAAACGAAAACGACATAGGACACCCGACATTGATATCGAAAAGCTAAGCGAGGTCGAGAAAGCAGATCCCGGAGGCATCAATACCTTCTTCGAATGGTACTTTCGAGGTGAGGGGCCATCCGATGTGTTCAGTGGCGCCACATTGAACAAACGGTTCCGATCAACAACGGGAGTCTACGCGACATTCTTCGAACTGAATTACTGTTCGTATGTCCTAGAAGTGCCTGCGAGCGGCGTGCTGAGCCGTCTTGCAGAGCTACTGAGCCTAGGCGAAGACGAATTGGTGCAGAGAGTTAAGGACAAAGCGCGAACGGTACGCAAACGTGGATCGAATAGTGACGAAAGGACACGCCAAGCGCAGTTTGAGGCTGTTCAGTATGCTGCCTTGATTGAACTTAGGGACTCGCACAATAAAGAGTCACAAATCGCCAGCGTACTCTTGAACGTTCGGTTCGAAGGCTATACTCATGGGGATGGTTCAAATCCAGTTGATATTGACGTCAAGAGATGGCTCGAGATGCCGACCTATTTCTCCGAGCTGATGAACGACACTGAACTATGCTCTGAACTGTGGGGAGCAGACGTGGTGCGTGCAGATACTGATGCCAAATGCGAAATGTTATTGCGCAAGATGTCTGTACTATCAACGACGTCGCGCCTTGGACATGCCTTTGTGGATCTCTATCTCTGCGTAGCGCGATATCGTTCTTCGATTCGGATTCGGACGAGAGCTTCACACGGCGATGACGTTGATGATCAAAAATCAGATGACAAGCTTGTACGTTCTTGGCTGGAGGAACTTCGTAGACAGAAGACAGATGAATTGCATGGCAAAGGAGGGTTCAGAGCATATCACGAGCTGCGAGAGGTGGCGTCGAATCTCGACTCAATCATTGATCTAAATCTGGATGATCTTGGATCGCAATCTCCCATCGCATACGACCGAGTAACTGCACGAACTCTTGGCGAACAGATGCCTGTTGCGGGGATGTATGGCCGGATCAATCGCAGGGTTGTAAAGCAATTCCGGATGCCAGGCTATCCCTTTGTACTTGTTACGACGGACCTTCTCCAAGAGGGCGAAGATCTGCATTTGTTCTGCGCGCGCATCTACCACTATGGTATCGGCTGGATGCCATCTTCCATGGAACAACGAATAGGTCGTGTAGATAGGGTGAGATCTCTAACGGAGCGTCGATTGACGCGGATGTCAGACCAGATCGTCGATGCAGCTAAGATCCAGGTCTATTATCCGTACCTCAAGGAAACGTACGAGACGCTTCAAGTGAAGCGCGTCTTTGAGCGGATGAATGCTTTTCATCAGATGATGCATGAAACCGCAGTGAGAAACGACAGCGGCTCGGAGATCGTTGTCACCGCGCAATCCCTCGCAGACCTTCAGATACCGCCTGCGATCACCGAGCCACTCAAGAGCGCCTTCCCGGTTTCTAGAGAGCTTCTACATGGCACAGAGCGCACGCTCAAAGAAAGCGGTAGCAAAGCAAAGGCACTTGCAAAGCGATTTGCTGCGATCTGCAGGGAGCTAAAGAAACTTCAGCAGGTTGAATGGGATCTGCATCCGGAACCCTATCGGTATCGAGGGGTTGTCAACTTGGAAAATGGTCGAAGGGAGGACATCATTCTAACAATGGAGACCGAGCATGACCAGGTCTATGTCACGTGCAGAAGCATCATCTACGACGGTCCCGTGCATAAACTCCAGAACGGTTGGCGCACGATACTGTCGCATCCAGAACTAAAGCACGTGATCGTTCGGAAGAGTCTTAAACAGGAGGCAATTCAGCTTCGATCGATCGGCGAGGTGCTTCTCGGCAATGACAGTTTTGATGTAGAGCGCGTATTGTGGTGTATTGAGCGGGTTACGCGTGCAGCGGACGATGTGGAACGTGAGATCATCAGAACGGATGAAGAACATGATGGAGCGACATATGACGAATGAACAGCTCGAGAGCCTGATCAGCGCGCTTCCGGCAGCGACGTTTCGTGTAATGCGAGCGAAGGTTCGCGTCTCTCTTGACCACGGCCGCAAACAAGACGTTATGTGGAGACTGAACGAAAAGTCGGTAGAGTTCCGCAGTTATTCGGCCCCAGTAGATCCGAGCAGGACAGAAAAAGAACAGGTTGAGTTTCTTGCGGACCAGAATGCCGGAATGCCGATGGCTCGTGCTATTGTTGAGAACGATGGATTCACGGTCGTCTGTGAACTTCCAACTGTGGGTTTGACAAAGCCGGAGATCCGATTCGCCATCCTGCAATGTGCAAGAGAAGCGGACAGAATGGAAATGGCGCTGACCGGCGAGGATTTGTTGTAAATAGTGACCTGTCTATTGTTCTCAACCAATCATTGAGCTCAAATGCCGATACCCGACTTTCAGTCGATGATGCTCCCAATCCTTCAGTTGATCGATATAAAGGGAGAGACCTCTACGAATCAGATACGGACGAGCTTGGCTGAGAAGTATCAACTCACAAGTGAGGAACTCGCCGAGATGCTACCGAGCCGTCGCGCACCGCTCTTTGCAAACCGAATCGGTTGGTGCCTAACGCATCTCAAGCAGGCTGGGCTCATTGTTTCAGAGAAACGAGCTGTGTACTCGATCAGCGATGAAGGTCGCAGGGTGCTACAGTCGCCGCCGGATCGCATCACGGTCCGCTACTTGAGTCAGTTCCCGTCATTTGTTGCCTTCCGAGATCGATCGGAGCGGTCCTCCAAGAATGAAGCCCCCACCGATGACGATTCCGAGGTGACACCGGATGAGTTGATCTCCGATGCCTTCGAGAAACTCAACCTTTCACTGGCCGCAGAACTAATTGGACAAATGGCGAGGATGGATCCGTATCAGTTCGAACAGTTGGTCGTGGACCTGCTCTCGGCAATGGGATACGGTGGTTCGCGTGAGGAAGCCTCAACCGTCACTCGGAAATCAGGCGATGAAGGTATTGATGGCATCATTAACCAGGACCGATTGGGTCTTGACGTCGTCTACATCCAAGCAAAGCGGTGGTCGAGTAACGTAGGTCGTGGGGACGTGCAGGCCTTCGTCGGTGCTCTTGCCGGAAAACAGGCAAACAAAGGGATCATGATAACCACCTCTGATTTCTCAAAAGGTGCCCACGAGTACGCCAGCGCTATCTCTCAGAAAGTGATCCTCATTGATGGAGCTCGGTTGGCAGAACTCATGATCGAGCATAACGTTGGTGTGTCGATTGCCCGGACGATCGAGATCAAGAAGATCGACAGTGACTATTTTGAGGGGTGAAGACGGTGATCGATCGTTCTCGATCAATTGCACAGTATTCACGTGCTACTGATGTGCAGTAGCGTTGACGACACCACATGTCGCCACTTCTCCGATCTTCGGCGACTCGAACGTGTGCGCTGAAAAATCAATGCGCATTTCGTTACATTCGCGTACGTATTCATAGAATGAGGGTGATAACGTGACGGTTGTACGTGGTGGCATGGACTTGGTCCGCAAACTTTTGATCTGCATGACGGTGTTCGCGATGGTGCCCACGCTGGCACTCGCGCAATTCCCCTTCACAACCCGACTTGATGCTACGTCCGGCATTGCGATCTCCTCGCCGCCGACCAGGCCAACGGCCACCTACCGGATTACGGTAGAAGGCACATATAGCCAGTGGCCGCAGTTCACGGATTGCCACGGTGTCGATGCAGCCTGGGTGTACGATGTACCCCAAGAGGAGATCGATGCATTTCGCTGGCCACCCAAACGTATCCTTACCTCGCCATTTGTCGAGATCCCACATTGGGTGGGAGATTCGACCGTGTGGGCCTTCCCGCCGAAGTCGCTCGGACTCACGCCGTTGTTCGAGATCAGTTTCCGAAAGAACCTCGGCTTTCGCGTCAACGGAGAGCCGCTCCCCGCGCAACCATTGAACCGTTCGATCCACCGGTATCAGATCGAGAAGGCCGGTACGGGTTCGGCATTCGTGTTCCAGATCCTGGATTCAACGTTCAACATCGCGCAGCAGCGGACGGTGGCGCGATATGAGGACAATTGCGGTGGACTGAAAGTGACCGTCGAAGAGATCCTGCCGGAAGACATCAACCTTTGTAATGTCGAAAAGGTGGTGAGCAGCGGAAGGGTGGTAGGGCTGAAGATCGACGCGTCCATTCTCGCAAGCGATACCAATGCGGTCGACGGTCGAGTGAATCGCCTCCGCGAAGCAAACCAGCTCGGCATCGCTGTGAACGGACGCTTCATTTGTCCTGACTCCATTCGATGCGACCAACGCGAGGCGGGCAATGAGATGTCAGCGGTCTTGGTGGTCGATAACTCTGGCAGTATGCGAAGCGACATCTCGTACGAGAACGAGACGATCACGCGTATGGATGCGATCAAGCGCGCACTCACGCGCTTCATCAACCGCATGCATCCCAGTGATAGTGCATGTGTGATCCGATTCAACGACGTGGTGGAGCTACGCAAGGACTGGACGTCGAACAAGCAGGAATTGATCACAACGGTGAACGATCTCAACGCCGATGGGAATACGGCGTTCTATGACGCGCTGAGTGTTGGTCTTGCCAAGGCACGCGTGAACTCGAGTCCAAACCGGTTTGTGATCGCGATGACGGATGGCGTCGACAATCGATCGACGATACGACCCGCTCAATTGGTGGACGCGATCACACAAGCGAACATTCCGATCTATCTCGTGGCCCTAGGATTCAAGAACGATCCGAACGAACTGAAAGCGCTCGATACGATGCGCTCATTCGTCGCCGCCGCGCCGCGCGGTAAGGTGTTTCAGATCGATCGCGGTGCGGAGCTTGACAGTCTGTATGGTCGGTTGATCTCGGAGATCTCGGAGGATGAGTGCTGTACGATCTACTTTACGCTGCCCGACTGCGATCCAACCATGGGCTCGCAGAAGCTTCAGATCGTCTACGTAGCGAACGACACACTCCTTTCGCGTTCGGTCGTGTATTCGTGCGATCCGGTGGTGACGGGCGTGGAGATCGACCCCGACTCCTATACGAACCAACAATCCGCGATCGTCCAACCAACACCAACCGCGGATCGCGCCGAAGTGATCGTGTTGATGAAAGCTCCTGGAAAAGCCACGCTTGAGCTGATCGATGCAACGGGATCACGGGTTCGATCCATAGAAGTTGTCGATGCGCACGAGGGCTTGAACCGCATCGGTCTGGATACACAGGATCTATCACGTGGTGTCTACTATGGCCGGATCATGACGCCGCAAGGAACGACGACCTTCAAACTGCTCATTCAACGCTGATCTACAACCCATGACACGTGACCTCCTCTTGCGTTGCAGCTTGATCGCTGCAGTTCTGTTCGGACTTTCAGATCATGTGCTACAAGCACAATGCGATACGATGTTCGAGAAACTCACCGTCCGTTGCGAGCCGGCGACCATTGGCATCGAAGGGAGCGGAACACTGGTGGTCGAGGGAAGTGGGATCGTTTCCCCGGCGATCAAGGATCTGGCTCGTGTCTACGTGGGGACGACTGAAGCAACGGTGATCGGCGTTACGGCGAAGAGCATCTCGTTCACGCTTCCGGCGCAGACGCCAATCGGCGACGTGACGATCTCGTTCTGCATCAGTGACGGACCATGGGGCAGAGCTCTCGCTACGGTTGTCGCCAAGCGTGCTCTTCTCGACACGGCCGTGAATTCCTTCGATCCGGATCCCACCACGCAAAACGGTCCTCCCGTCGATCTCTCACGCACGCCGCGGATCGTCGAGCGAGAGCCAAGCGTCACGAATCCGCCGGGCGGCTACGGTTGGCCAACCGATCTCGCTTGTGACTCGATGCACACGATCGATGGGCTGTTCACACGGTCCCGACCTGGAAGACCACAAGAGTGGGAAGGGATCACGCCGCTCCTCGGCCGTTTCTCAAAACTCTACTTGGACTACTGTCCGAAGTCGCAGATCATGTACCTCATGAACGACTGGGGGATCGGCAATGGTCCGTATGAGAAGACGTGCTATAACGTGTTCGGCTTTTCAACCGGCAACGGTCGTGAGAATTGGAAGATCAAGGTGAACCACGATACGGCGCGTCCGGTGGTTGTGGAACTCAACGGCAAAGATGTTACCGACGATACCGCCATCGTCGTTGGCGTACGCTTCGGCTTCTCGACTTCGCCATGTCATGGCACGACGCATACGATCTATGAGTTTGGGATCAAGGCATCGGTCGGCTTGTTCTTCATGGAGATCGGCAGCGATCCGGTCGAGCGCACTCCGTCGACCACCGTTGCGCTGGATTGTAAGGACGATGGCACAGGTCTGATCCAGGAGCCGTACTACCGACAAGCGATGCTTACGGAGAATGGCACCGTCACACGTCAGGATCAGCGCTACATTCCAACGTCAGGAATCGTGGGTCTTACAACTGAGCCTAGCGCATTCTCTGGCGTCCTTCGGAACGACACATGCGTGATCCGGTATGGAAGCGGAGATTCCATCCGCAACGCCTGCTCGGGTGTGATGGACATCGATGGAGACTTCACATCCGGTGAATGGCCAGGTACGCTGATGCCTGCCCGCGGACGTTACTCCTACCTCTACGCACAATACTGTAACGGTCGGCTTCACATACTCAACGACTGGGTTCTTGCGACCACGCAGCCGTCGAACGCTACATGCTACAACCTCTTTGAGCTCTTCACCGGAAATGGATCGGAGCATTGGGGTATCTACGTCTATCAAGACTCGGCAAAGGGTGTGCGGGTTTTCCGCAATGGTGTCGATGTGTCCGATAGTGCTGCGATCGTCATGCACGGCGCCAGCAGTTTCGGAACCTCGCCCAACGCGCTCGAGCAGCACACCAAATACGAGTTCGCCATTGCGGCCGCCGAAGGGGCATGGAAACTGTTCCTTGCAGATCCCGGACCGTCGAGCACATGTACGAATCAACCCGTCTCTGTTCAAGAGCCGGATGTCGCAGACGCGCAGATCAGCATCTATCCGAATCCGGCTGGCTCAGACGAAGATCTTGTTCTTGATGGCCTCCGCACAGGCGACGACGTGCGGATCATGGCCCTGGATGGATCGGTTGTTCGCACGTTCACGGTCGATGCCGATGGAGTCACCCGTCTGGACCTCGCACGTTGGGCCTCCGGCCTGTACCACGTGCGCGTGCAGCGCGGTGCCGGCGTCTTCGTAAAGCCGCTCGTGATCTGTAGATGATGTTCGGTTGTTGTGTTGTGGGCTCTTGAGAAGCAGTTGATGACGCTGAATCGAATTGAGGGAGGTACGGTAGCGTGTATGCCGGCATTGAACTGTCCGTTGCGAGACGTTTGTTCGGATGACGCGAGATGTGGCGCAATAGCAATGAGTTGTAGTAACCACGAGCAATCACACTGAGTGAGAATTCGCTCAGTATCGAAAGGACCCTGGAATTGAAAAAGATCGTACTTATCAGTCTGTTCCTGTTCATGAGTCCGATTGTCGCACCGCTTTGTGCGCAAGACGGAATGATCAAGATCGACTTGAAGACCGCTTTTGAAGAGAAGCTAGAACTGCGTCACATCAAGTCAGGAATCGAACATTCACTTAAAAGCTGTCCTACATTTCGTTGTGGCGAAGTAGGAGAGGACTACAGCTTCTGGATCACGGCTGTTGAGAGATCCTTGTTAAAGGATGGCAGAGTGAGGTTGTCCGTCAGTTTAGAACTTCGTACCCCGGCGATGATCACGCATGGAAAGCTTCTCAAGCAATCAACGGTGACGGTACAGTACACGCCGGGCGGTAAAAAGGAGATGGCACTATTGTCGAAAGGTCAAATGAGTGTTGCACCCCTAACCCAGGTCTTGGTCTCAGTGTTGGGTAAGGATGTTATGTCGTTGGCAGCCACCACTTCACTTGGTCTTGGTCCAATCGCAGCAGTAGCCACAAACGTCATCGAAGGTTATGTCTCGAAAGCCTTGAATCGGCTTGGGTCGTATTCCAACGGCGAACAGTTGGAGGGACTCCTGATCGGTCCCAAATGTGTTTCCGAACTGAAACGAATGATCGCTGAAGAGTAATCTCCCGAGAAGTAAATTGCTCTATGGCCAAATCCAAGAAATCCTCCTCCTCTTCCTCCACCGCCAACGTCGGCTTTGAAGCCACGCTGTGGCAGGCGGCCGACAAGCTGCGCAGCAACATGGATGCGTCAGAGTACAAGCACGTGGTGCTTGGTCTGATCTTCCTGAAGTACATCTCCGATTCCTTCGAAGAACTGTTCACGCAACTCACGAATGAACCGGATGCGAATCCGGAAGATGCCGATGAGTATCGCGCCAAAGGGGTGTTCTGGGTGCCGAAGGAGGCGCGGTGGTCGCATCTGCAGGCGAATGCACGACAGATGACGATCGGGACGTTCTTGGATGATGCCATGGTGGCCATCGAGCGCGACAATCCGCGACTGAAAGGTGTGCTGCCAAAGGACTATGCCCGACCCGCTCTCGACAAGCATCGACTTGGTGAGTTGATCGATCTCGTGAGCACCATCGGTCTTGGCGATGCAGAGAATCGTTCGAAGGACGTGCTGGGTCGCGTTTATGAGTACTTCCTCATGCAGTTCGCAAGCGCGGAAGGGAAGAACGGCGGACAGTTCTATACACCATCATGCATCGTGCGCTTGTTGGTCGAGATGCTCGCACCCTACAAGGGTCGCATCTACGATCCGTGTTGCGGATCCGGTGGCATGTTCGTGCAGAGCGAGAAGTTCGTCGAGGCGCATGGCGGGAAGATCGGCGACATCAGCATCTACGGACAGGAGAGCAACGCCACCACGCGTCGACTTGCCATCATGAATCTTGCGATCCGCGGGATCGAGGCCGACATTGGACCGGAGCATGCCGACACATTCCGTCGCGATGTGCATCCGGATCTCAAGGCCGACTTCGTCATCGCCAATCCACCATTCAACGACAGCGATTGGTTCCGCAAGGATGACGATGTGCGATGGAAGTATGGTGTGCCACCAAAGGGCAATGCGAACTTCGCCTGGGTGCAACACTTCATCCATCACCTGGGTCCCCGCGGCAAGGCCGGCTTCGTGCTTGCGAACGGCAGCATGAGCTCGAATCAAAGCGGCGAAGGCGAGATCCGCAAGTCACTCATCGAACACGATCTCGTCGAATGCATGGTCGCCCTCCCCGGCCAACTCTTCTACAGTACGCAGATCCCCGTCTGCCTCTGGTTCATCAACAAGAACAAGCAACGCAAAGGCGAAGTGCTCTTCATCGATGCACGCAAGATGGGCACCATGACGTCGCGCGTCAACCGTGAACTCATGTCCGAAGACATCACCAAGATCGTCGGAACACTACAAGCTTGGCAAGGCGGCAAGGACTACGCTGATGTTGCCGGCTTCTGCGCATCGACATCACTCGCGACGATCGCATCGCACGGGCACGTCCTCACACCCGGCCGATATGTTGGTGCAGAAACAGTTGAGGATGATGGTGAACCCTTCGATGAAAAGATGAAACGCCTCACAACAACACTCTACGAGCAGTTTGCCGAATCTGCCCGCCTCGAGTCCGAGATCAAGAACAACTTGAAGGGGTTTGGTTTTGGAGTTTGAGTGCCCGAACGGCTGGCAATTGGTGAGTTTGCATGAACTCGGAGAGGTTGGGAGAGGCCGCTCTCGTTATCGGCCCCGCTACGCGGAGCACCTTTATGGAGGGCCTTATCCATTCATCCAAACAGGTGATGTTAAGGCATCAAATGGCAAGATTACATCGTATTCACAGACCTATTCGGAAGTAGGGCTGGCACAGAGTCGATTATGGCCTTCAGGAACAATGTGCATCACGATTGCGGCGAACATCGCCGAGACAGCGATCCTGACCTTTCCTGCATGCTTCCCGGATAGTGTCGTTGGTTTCATCGCAGATCCCCTTAAGGCCGATGTTAAGTTCATTGAGTACATGTTCCGTTTTATGCGGAAACGTATTCAGCACCAAGCAACTGGAAGTGTACAGGACAACATCAATATTCAGACTTTGGAACGTCTTCGTTTTCCAATTCCTCCAATCCAAGTGCAAAAAGCCATCGCCAAGATCCTCGGCGACCTCGACGACAAGATCGAGTTGAACCGCCGAATGAACGAGACCCTTGAATCAATGGCGCGCGCCCTCTTCAAAAGCTGGTTCGTAGACTTCGACCCCGTTCGCGCCAAACTCGACGGCCGCCAACCCACCGGCATGGACGCAACCACCGCAGCCCTCTTCCCCGACTCTTTCCAAGACTCAAGCCTCGGCCACATCCCCAAAGGTTGGCAAGCTTGCACGCTTGGAGACATTGCGAACAACGTTTCCATCACGTTTGATTTCAAGCGCACACTCGAGGTGGTTTTCATCAATACGGGCGATGTGTTGGAAGGCGACTTCCTCCACGAAAAGCGGAGCCAACACACCGGTTTGCCAGGGCAAGCCAAGAAATCCATTCGTCCCGACGACATCCTCTTTAGCGAAATCCGCCCCGCAAACAAGCGTTATGCATACGTGGACTTCGATTCCAGTGACTACGTGGTCTCAACCAAATTTATGGTCATCCGAGGCTCTGAAGCGATACATCCACGCCTAATGTACCGCATCCTAACGGCACAGGAAACCTTAGATGAATTCCAATTGCAAGCGGAATCTCGATCAGGTACTTTCCCTCAAATCACTTTCGATTCAGTTAACAGCATGCCCATCATTTTGCCGCCAATCGAAATTCAAGAGGCCTTCCAGCGGGCGGTGGGCAAGCTGGACGCCCAAACCAAGATTAACAAACAACAATCCCGTACCCTCGCAACCCTGCGTGAAACGATTTTACCGAAGTTGTTGAGTGGGGAGATGAGGGTTACACCCGAGAGTTCACTGCCATGTTACTAACCAAAATCACCATTAAGAACTTCCGGGGAATCGAAGAGCTTGTGATTCCTTTGGACCAGTGCACAGTACTAATCGGCGAAAACAACACGGGCAAAACCAGTGTCTTGGAAGCAGTCCATACCTGCTTGAGCCGAAGCCTTTCCAGAAAGGTAGTCCCGTTTGGTGAATACGATTTTCATCTCACAGCGGATAGGCCTGAACCGAGTTCCGCCCTGCCGATCGAGATGGATTTCAACTTTGTAGAATCAATGGAAAATGAGTGGCCAGATGCAATTGTGCAAGGACTAGATAAGGCCGTGCAAATCCGGGCTGATAATAAGCAGGTGGTTCGTTTTCGGGTCGTTTCAGCTTACGACCCGGCAATAAAGGACTTCACCTTGGAATGGTCATTTCTCGACCTGAACAACAATGAACTCACGACCGCAAAGAATCCGAGAATTGTATCTGAGCTTCAGCAATTGAACCCGGCCTTCTTTTTGGCTGCCGTCCGTGACGCTGGTCAGCACTTCCAAAGCCGATCACCGTTTTGGGGACCTTTCACGAAGAATCCCCAAATTGATAAAGAGACCCGGATCTTACTGGAGGAGCAGATCGAGGCAATAAACCAGTCTGTTCTCGATTCACATACGCCGTTCAACGAAGTGAAGGTACAAGTCGCGAAGACTGGCGGACTCGTTCCGTTAGCTGCGGACGATCTCGTAAGTGTAGAGGCATTTCCGGCGCGCATCTTCGATATGCTCAGCAAGACGCAAGTGAAGCTCGCAGCGAAGAGCGGAGCAAAGTTGCCTATCAACCAACATGGCGCAGGAACCCAAAGTCTCTCGGTCTTGTTCCTTTTTGAAGCGTTTCTCAATGCACGGCTCGCCGAAGCATTCGACCCAGATTCCGAACCACTCCTAGCTATTGAGGAGCCTGAATCTCACCTCCACCCATCGGCGGTGCGCTCCTTGTGGAAGGTGCTGAGTTCGATCAAGGGGCAGAAGATTATCGCGACCCATTCTGGCGAGTTACTTGCCGCTGTCCCGCTCAGTGCGGTTCGCCGCCTCGCCCGCAAAGAAGGAAAGGTTGAGGTATTCCGAGTCCAGCCTGGGACGCTCACACCTGATGATGAACGCAAGATTGCATATCACGTGCGCGCCAAGCGAGGAAATCTCCTCTTCGCCAAATCTTGGCTGCTTGTGGAAGGTGAGAGTGAGTTTTGGTTTCTTCCTGAAGCAGCCCGCCTTCTCAATTTCGATTTCGAACTAGAGGGAGTGTGTTGTCTGGAATTCGTCCAGTGCGGTCTCGCTACTCTGATTAAATTAGCGACCGACCTTGGCATTGAGTGGCACGTCCTTGCGGACGGAGACCCAGCCGGGCAGACATATGCAATGACCGCTCGCGGGCTCAGCGGCGCAGCAAAGGAAGCCCAGAGACTCACCGTCTTGGCCGAGAAGGACCTTGAGCACGCAATGTGGGCTCACGGTTATTCAGCCGTTTACGATTCCGCCGTTCGTGCGCCACAACGGGCTAATATCACTGCGGCAGCCGGGACTCCCATGCACACAGATCAGACTATCCGCATGGCGATTAGCTCTACCTCTAAACCCCACCTCGCAATCGCTGCCGTGGAAGCCGCGCAGCAGGGTGGCTCACCGGGTCTGCCTGCAACAATTCAAACCGCAATTACAACCGCTGTGAACAACGCACGACTATGAGCATCGACCTCACAACGCTTAATGAAAAGCAGCTCGAAGCCGTGCAGTGGAACGATGGGCCGTTACTCGTACTTGCTGGTCCTGGCTCAGGAAAGACCCGCGTGCTGACTTATCGCATCGCGCGCCTTCTGAACGACACCTCTGGGGAGCGCTTTCGAATACTTGGAGTCACCTTCACGAACAAGGCGGCTGGAGAAATGAGAACCCGTCTTGCGGGGCTGTTGAAAACCGGAAGGGACAGGGCGCTTCTGACAACTTTCCACTCATTTGCAGCTGAGGTTTTGCGACAGCATGGACACCACATTGGACTGAGGCCAGACTTCACAATCTTGGTCGAGCAAGCGGACCGTGAAGCGGTGGCCACTGAAGCGATGAGAATGCTCAGTGACGAAGTTGCAGAAACAATCTCAGGAGCTGCCAACGTATTGCCGGTCATTGATAAGATGCTTGCTGAGTGCTCGAACCCGAAGGAACTGGCCGAGCGGCTAGGCGCACATCAGCACAAAGAGTTTCTAACCCAAATGTTCAATGCTTACCGCGTTGAACTCATAAAGGGGAACCATTTGGATTTTGCTTCGCTCATCGGCCTGGCTGTTCAACTTTTGGAAGAGCGTCCCGCAATCGCGAAACAGTTTCAACGCGTCTATCGCTACGTGTGTGTTGATGAGTTCCAAGATACCAACGAAACACAATTCCGGCTCCTCTGCTCACTCGTTTCGACAGACAGGCCGAACTTGTTCGTCGTCGCTGACGACGATCAGCTGATTTACCAATGGAACGGCGCTAACCCCAAACGACTTCAGGACCTTTTGAAGCGCTTCTCGATGAGAACTGTGCAGCTGCCTGAAAACTATCGCTGCCCGCCTGCTGTCATCGAGATAGCCAACAATCTGATTATTCATAATCTTGATCGATCTGAGGGTAAGGAGCGCCTTAAAGCACACAAGGTATCAACAAACGATTCACAATTGAGAGTGTTTCCATTTGCTGATTTTGGGCATGAGGTAGATTGTATTGTTTCAGAGTTTAATCAAAATCCCTTGGTGGTAAGGATCCATTCAGTGGTTCTCGGTAGGAGCAAGAAACTGTTGGACTCCGTAATCGCTGAGTGCGCGCAGCATATTCACTCGAAGGAAGCAACATCCGGGTGGAGGATGTAGTTGCTGCATCATCATTCCAAAGCGGTGACTATTTGCGGGGCTGGCTTGAAGCGGTGCTCAGCCAAGAAACGGTTTCGGCACTTTCGCGGGCATTCCTTGAGCAAACGAAAAGCACTCTGCTTGAGCGTATTGACCACTGGGCATTCATCGACTCTACATTTGCGTGGTTTGACGCACTTCAGATTCACCACACTACCGATGACACCGTGTTTGACGAGTATAAGGAGGAAAGAGAAGTTTGGAAGCTGCTACAACAGGAGGTCATTCAGCAGTATGGGAAGAGCGAAGTAAGTCTTCACTCGCTGCTACAGGAGTTCGATCTCCGCTCAAAGGAGGCGCCAGTGCCGAAGGACGCGGTTCGCTGCCTCACGATACATAGTTCGAAGGGCTTGGAGTTCAAGCGTGTCTACCTCATCGGCTTAGTTGAAGATCAGCTTCCAAGTTGGGCGGCAACGAGAAAAGGAGACGACAGTTTTGAAATGAGAGAGGAACGCCGGAATTGTTTTGTTGAATTTACCCGTGCGGTGGAAGCGCTGACGATAACATATTCAGATAGATACTTTGGATACTTAAAAGCACCGTCTCGTTTCCTGACGGAGATGGGAATCGCCGTCGTGCAGCAATGACCCTCAACCAGTCCTTTGCGGAAGTCGTCGACTTCGAATCGTCTTGCGCCGTGAATTCGATTCCTATGAGCAATGTTGAGGATATTTTTCTTCTATGATACTCGCGTTTAGATGATGATTACGCGGGGACAATGTTATGGACAGAAGTGGTCTTTGCACTTGATGGTCATTTTCACTCACTGCAGGAAACAGTAGTGGCGAGAAGCCTCTCATCGAGACCACAGGCAACGGCAAATCTGGCCACACTTGCCAATGGACGCTCAGGCATAGCGGTCTTCACGCGTAGTCCGTTGCCTGGGAAACCGCACGGATCAATGAACGTCACACGGCATTGGAAGATCGGCCTAAGAAGGCAGGCAATACTCAAAGGAGCCTGCTGCGTAGTCTACATTCGTAATGCCAATGGTGGAGGCGATTTGTATGAAGGAGTGATCGTGAGATTTACTCCATCGACTGTACAGGGTAGAAGTATCATTCATGTCGGGTCTTGGAAGGCTGTAGGCACAACACACGCGAACTGGCATGTGTTTGCCGGCGGGTCAAATCCAGTTCGATACTTCTGAGAACCAAAGAAGGAGTTGGGGAAGGAGTGTATGAACCAGAGCTGAAGCGCAGATCCATTGGGTCTAGAGCTATCAAAGACGCATGGCCAAGGTCATATATAACACGCATCCTCCTTTCTGTAGGTGAACCAAGTGAGTTCAGGCTGATTGAGAATCACAACTCTCGTATCTTTCGCACACGAGTCCAAGATTGTAACTCGCAATCAACAAACACTCAAGAGAGCTTTGCTCACGTAGTTGAAAAGTGATATCAAGAGTACCAGTACACCCGGAAATGCTGCAATGGGCGCGAGAACGCTCGGGGAGTGACGCGCATGCATTGCAGCATCGATTTCCGCATCTCATGAATTGGGAATCTGGGTCCGAGCTCCCAACGCTTCGGCAGCTAGAGCAATTTGCCAAAGCTGTTCATGTGCCCATTGGCTTTCTCTTCCTCGACAGACCGCCCGTAGAGGTTTTGCCGATTGCGGACTTCAGAGTTGTCACGAATGGTGGTAGAAGTAGGCCAAGCCCGAATCTGCTCGATACCATCTATATCTGTCAACAGCGACAGGAGTGGTACCGAGACTATGCACGTATTCATGGGCACTCGCCCCTTGAATTCGTGAACAGCGTTACGCTAACAACGCCTATTGAAGCTGTTGTTCGTTCAATGCGTAGCACTCTTGGCGTTACTGCTGCAAAGCGTCGGTCCGCCCCAAACTGGACGGATGCCTTGCGTGCATTGAGATTAGCTACGGAGGAGGCCGGTGTGATGTTGATGTCGAGCTCCATCGTTGAAAATAACACCACGCGTACGCTTCGCGTTGACGAGTTCCGCGGTTTCGCTCTTTCCGATCCGTATGCTCCACTCATATTTGTCAATGCGGCCGATAGCACATCGGCACAGATGTTCACCATTGTCCA
The DNA here is from genome assembly GCA_044224925.1 of Kapaibacterium sp. (SeqCode). GTDB lineage: Bacteria > Bacteroidota > Ignavibacteria > Kapaibacteriales > Kapaibacteriaceae > Kapaibacterium. The sequence goes on along the minus strand of JBGAJM010000010.1, from coordinate 4,226 downwards.
CGAATTGGCGCACGTCTGGCTCGGTGAGAGCGGTGTATCGGATTCTGATCTTGCTTCGGTCCCTGATGGAGTGATCGAGCGCTGGTGCAATGCTGTCGCTGCGGAGTTCCTTGTCCCTCGAGCAATGTTGATAGAAGAGTACCGAATGGATGCCGACATTGAAACAGAGGTGCAACGATTGGCCCGCGTGTTCAAAGTGAGCACCTTGGTTGTGTTGCGAAGTATGTTCGATGCACAACTCTTGAGTCGATCGCAATTCCAGGATGCCTACGGTGTCGAGATATCGCGCCTGCGTGACATAGACGCCGGCGGTTCAGGTGGTGATTTCTATCGGACTCTTCAAAGTAGAGTAGGTGGGCGGTTCGCACGTGCTGTATGCTCAAGTGCGTTGGAAGGACAGACACTCTTTCGTGATGCGTACCGAATGCTCGGAATTCGAAAGCCGAGTACATTTCAAACTGCTGCGCGTGAACTGGGAGTGCTGTTGTAATGTACTTGCTCGATGCCAACGTCTTTATCCAAGCAAAGAACCTTCACTATGGTTTCGACTTCTGTCCTGCCTTCTGGGAATGGATACTCGTAAAGAATGGCGAAGGACTTGTATACAGTGTCGACAAGGTTGCCGACGAGATCAACGTTGGTGCTGATGAGCTCTGTGATTGGTCAAAGACGCACGGAGAACTTCTGTACCGGAAAACCGACGCACGCACAATGCCGCACTTGGGCCATGTAGCAAATTGGGTAACCGGACAGAACTTCGAGCCTGCTGCTATACATACCTTTTTCCAAGTCGCTGACTACTTTCTCGTTGCCCATGCACTCTGTGAATCATGCATAGTGGTGACACACGAAGCAGCGGCTGACTCACGGAAGAGAATCAAGATCCCTAACGTATGCATAGGACTAGGTATCGAGTTTATGACCCCATACACGATGCTTCGAAGGGAGCGTGCGCGTTTTGTTTTGTAACCCTGCCTTGCTACCCTTCATCGTTTGCACCCAGATACATTTCAATGACCAAACCTTACTCCAATCGCATCTTCCTACCCACCGGTGATCCGGGCGGGATCCGCACGATCGAGAAATCGAACTGGAGCGGGATCGGACTTGTGTTTCCTCGATCGCTTTTTGCTGAGGCTCGCGCCCGCAAGGAGCTCGAACGGACGGGCGCATATGTGCTGATCGGACCGCCAGAGGATAACGGAATCCAGAAGATCTACATCAGCGTCAGCAAACGGCCGCGAGGAATGGAAGACAGCAAGGGGACGTACATTGAAGTCGATCCAGGACGGAGACGTGTCGAAGTAATGCACACATATGACGAGAACTGGTTTTGAAAAACGGCATAAATTGGATTGTTGCGAGCGGGGTGATCGGATCGCTCATAGTGTTTTTGTATTTCGCGCTGGGGTCTCGGTATTCCAGCGGTGGAGAGGATCATTCAAGGAGTGAGGGCATGGGGTCTTTCGTTCGCAATATCATCGAAACGCTAAAGCGCACACCAACATCGAAAAGCACAGCCTCAAGGATGGACAACCTCGATGCGTTATTGCGTGCGCAGGATCAGAATGCCAGCATGATGGAGATCGAGACGTTCGTCGATGAGTTGAGCTCCTATGGAAGAAGAATGGACCGACTTACTGAGCCGCAGAAACGGTTGGTGTATGTGACGTCGCTTGTTGCAGATGTCATGAATGGTGGATTCAATCAGTACTACACCAATGGATATGGGTGCTACGCCCATCAAGCCGTTGATGCACTGCATGAGATTGGGGCGCACAAAGCTGCACACATCGTTCATCAGGCAAATGAACTGTTCCCTAGCAAGCGCATACCCGTAGAGCAAACTCTGAGAGAGAACATTGCGTTTCGCAATATCGAAGACATGCATAGGTGGGAGGCATTAGACAATGCGTTCTTTGCATACCCAGATGACATCAATGCGCTCTTCATCGAGTATATCAAGAAACATCGATCTGAGTTTTGATCCATTATGACCCTTAACGAATCACACATAGAATCCGCCGCCCTCGAATGGTTCACTGATCTGGGTTACGAAGTTCTCTTCGGTCCCGACATTGCACCGGATATGCCGCATGCCGAGCGCGCATCGCATGAAGATGTAGTGCTGGTCGATCGCTTGCGGTCGGCCATGCACCGATGTAATCCGACGGCGCGTGAAGAAGTGATCGAAGAGGCGCTTCGCAAGGTATTGCGGACAGAGACGACGTCGCTGACGGAGTCCAACCGACGCTTTCATGCCATGCTGCGTGATGGCGTAACGGTGGAGAGCCGCCGCGCCGATGGGACGATCTCGGGAGAGACGATCTACCTGATCGATGCCACCAACATTGCCGCCAACGACTTCCTCGCTGTGAATCAATTCACGGTGATCGATGCAGGGAAGAATCGTCGACCCGACGTAGTGGTCTTCGTAAATGGCTTGCCCCTTGCCACCCTCGAACTGAAAAGCGCAACGGATGAGAGCGCCACCATCTGGAAGGCCTTCGATCAACTGCAGACGTATAAGCAGGAGATCCCGTCGCTGATGCGCTACAACGAACTGCTGGTGATCTCCGATGGGACGAGTGCGCGCATCGGATCTCTCACAGCAAACAAAGAGTGGTTCAAGGTGTGGCGCACAGTAGATGGTCGCACCGAACCGCCGGCAACGGCGCTGGAACTGGAGACGTTGATCAAGGGTGTGTTCGAGCCGTCGCGCTTCATTGATCTAGTGCGCAACTTCATTGCCTTTGAAGAGGACACCGACACGGCCAGCGTGCACAAGATCATTGCCGGCTATCATCAGTATCACGCCGTGCAAGCTGCCGTTCAAGAGACGGTGCGCGCAAGTGGGATGATGTGGGAAGGACGTGAAGGATCGGAAGGCACGTATTGGACGGGCTCGATGCCCGAAGGGAAGAAGGGCGACAAGCGCATTGGCGTTGTGTGGCACACGCAAGGATCGGGGAAGAGCTTTACGATGCTGTTCTATGTGGCACAGATCGCCAAGAACCCGGAGATGCGGAATCCGACGGTGGTGGTACTTACCGATAGAAATGATCTCGATGATCAACTGTTCGGTCAGTTCCAGCGCTGTCATGAACTGCTCGGTCAAACGCCCGTGCAGGCCGCATCAGTGCTCGATCTGCGCACGCGACTCAAAGTGGCCAGCGGCGGTGTGGTGTTCACGACGATCCAGAAGTTCCTTGCCGATGAAAAGGGCGGCCGAATGCCGTTACTGTCGGACCGGAGCAACATCGTCGTTGTGGCTGACGAGGCCCATCGCAGTCAGTACGACCTGATCGATGGCCTCGCACGCAACCTGCGCGATGCCTTGCCGAACGCCTCGTTCATCGGCTTCACAGGTACACCCATCGAGACCACCGATGCGAACACGCGCGCCATCTTCGGCAACTACATCAGCATCTACGATATCCAGCGCGCCGTGCATGATCAGGCAACGGTGCCGATCTACTACGAGAGTCGCGTTGCCAAGCTCAAGCTGAACGAACAACTCATGCCGGTGTTTGATGATGAGTTCGAAGAGTTGACGGAAGGAGAAGAGGTCGATCATAAGGAACGCCTCAAATCCAAGTGGGCCGCACTCGAAGCCATGGTGGGCGATGCCGACCGACTTCGTGTGATCGCGCGCGATCTTGTGGAGCACTTTGAAGATCGCAGTGAGAGCATCGACGGCAAGGCCATGGTCGTGTGTATGAGCAGACGCATCTGTGTGGCGCTCTACGACGAGATCGTGGCACTTCGTCCGGCATGGAAGGACGCTGTCAAGGTCGTCATGACCGGCAGTGCGGCCGACGGCCCCGAATGGCAGCAGCACATTCGCAACAAACAGCTCCGTCGTGAACTCGCCGCCGAATTCAAAGACCCGCGTAATCCCTTCCGCATCGTGATCGTGCGCGACATGTGGCTCACCGGCTTCGATGCGCCATGTTTGAGCACGATGTACATCGACAAGCCCATGCAGGGGCATGGTCTCATGCAGGCCATAGCACGCGTGAATCGTGTGTTCCGCGACAAGCCGGGTGGACTCGTGGTGGACTATCTCGGTTTGGCCGACAGTCTGAAGAAGGCCCTTGCCACCTATACCGAAAGCGGCGGTCAGGGCACGCCCAGCATTAACGTCAGCGATGCCATTGCCGCCATGCAGGAGAAGTATGATGTGGCCTGCAGCATGATGCATGGCGTGGACTGGAGTGATTGGC
>JBGAJM010000027.1:0-11241 GCA_044224925.1 Kapaibacterium sp. (SeqCode) | reverse complement strand
TTTTGCCAAAGCATGACGGCAGATTCATTACTCGTCACTTGTCACTCGTAACTCAACTCGTCACTTGTCACTTGTCACTCGTCACTTGTAACTCGTAACTCAACTCGTCACTCGTAACTCGTAACTCGTCACTAAACTAAAAGAAGCCATCCCAGCACACACGTGAACGCGATGTTGAATCCCTTGCGGAGTTCCGGACGGAACGGTGTGCGTCCGAGCTTGTCCATGCTCCAGGCGAAGAGGAGCGTTGCAGTCACGATGCCGAGCATGAGGAGGATACCGGTGGGGAGGTCGAAGGCACGGTAGTGGGTGCGGCCGATGCCGTTCCACCATGGTGTGCCGAAGAGGAGGATGAGGTGCGTGATGTAGATGTAGAGCGACTTGTTGCCGAAGAGCGAGTACCACTCACGCAAACGGTACGTGCGTTGCAAGACCCAGACGGCGGCACTGAAGATCATGAGGACGAGACCAAGACGGCGGATGGCCAGCAGGGCCGACGAGGCGTTCTCGAGCGCTTCCATGGGAACGCCTTGCTCAAGTGCCATGAAGTGCAAGGCCCACGCCACCGCAGCGATGGTGCCACCGATACGCCAACCGTACTTCTTCAACTGCACATCACGCTGTTCTTCGGGAATGCCATGCAGGTACGAGCCAAGGGCAACGCCAAAGAAGAGAAACGCACTGAAGGGGAAGATCGGGAAGAGGGAGCCGACAGACGTGTTCACATAGGCGATGATGGCAGGCGGAAGGATACCCGTCCACGAGATGGCCGATACGATGGGCGTAAGACTCAAGATGGTCATGGCCGTGATCAGGGCCACATGTCCCATGTTGGCCACTGATCGCGTTTTGCGCATCGTGATCACGAAGAGCAACATCGTTGCACCGGTGAGCTGCAGAATGTTCACCGCAAGGAACGGACGCATCACGTCGGCCGGTACGAAGGGAAGGTCCCACAATCGATTGGCCGGGAAGAGCAGCAGATAGCCAATGCCCATGATCGTGATGGCCCATCGGATGCGTTTTGCCAGCACATCTTCGCGGATCAATCCATCGTCACCGCGCTTGTTCGCAAAGGCGTGGACGGCACCGGAGACCACAAGGAAGACGGGTGCGGTAAGGCCGCGTGCTGCATGCCAGAAGTTCCATGGGAACTGTGTGATGTCCAGCACTTCCGGACGGACCAACGCATCGAGCACGTGACCTTGCATCATGCCCAACATGGCCACGAATCGCGCAAGATCGAGCGCAAAGAGTCGCTCGCGCTTCTTGACCGGAGCGTTCACCACATGCGTTTGCTGCGTGAACGTAACGCTCAACGGTTTCGACGGTGCGTTGCGAAACAGGAGTGGATGCAGGATGGAGAGGAGCTGGTGCATGATTCTACATGCAACCTTGCAGGATGTCATCGTATGGTCAACTTAATTTTTGTTCATTCGTTGTTCATGGCCCGCCGACGTCGAGAACTAATTCGCCAAGCCCTATGTTAGAGGCTCCTGCACCAATCGGAGTCGTACGTGAGCGTGATCGTGATCGGAAGTGGATTTGGCGGATTGACTGCAGCCATCAAGCTGCAGGCCAAGGGATTCGACGTGGAGATCCTGGAACGCCGTGATAAGCCCGGCGGACGTGCCTACGTGTACGAGCAGGATGGATTCACCTTCGACGGCGGTCCCACGATCATCACGGCACCGTGGCTCATTCACGAACTCTTCGAACTCTGCGGCAAACGCATCGAAGACTATGTGCAGCTCGTTCCGCTCGATCCGTTCTACAACGTACGCTTCGAGGATGGCTCTGTGTTCCATTACAACGGCAAACACGCCGATGTGATCAGCGAGATCCGTCGGTTCGAACCATCCGATGTGGAAGGCTACGAGCGGTTCTTTGCGAAAACCGCCGACATCTTCAAGGCAGGGTTCGGATTGATCGATACACCGTTCACCCATCTGTGGGATATGCTTCGCGTCCTTCCTGACCTTGTTCGGCTTCGCTCCGACCGAAGTGTTGCCGCCTTTGTGAACCGACATATTCGCGACCCCAGACTTCGCCAAGTGTTCTCATTCCATCCGTTGTTGGTGGGTGGCAATCCATTCCAGACCACGAGTATCTACGCTTTGATCCATAAGCTCGAACAAGAGTGGGGCGTGTGGTTCGCCATGGGCGGTATGGGCGCGCTGGTGCGTGCACTGGTGAAGCTCTTCACCGATATGGGTGGCAAGATCACGCTCAATGCCGATGTGGCCGAGATCCTCGTGGAAGAGGGCACGGTCACGGGGGTACGGTTGAAAGGTGGCGAGGTGCGCGACGCCGATGCCGTGGTGTGCAATGCCGATGTTGCGCGCGCCTATATGACGATGGTGCCGAAGAGGTGGCGAACGAAGAACACCGATCAGGCACTTGCACGGAAGAAGTACTCCATGTCGTTGTTCGTGCTCTACTTCGGTACGAACAAGAAGTATCCAGACATGGCCCACCACGAGATCCTGATGGGCCCTCGCTACAAAGAATTGATCACGGATATTTTCAAGAAGCATCACTTGGCAGAGGACTTCTCGCTGTATCTCCATCGTCCGTCGGCCACCGACCCATCGCTCGCTCCCGAAGGTTGCGATTCGTGGTACGTGCTCTCTCCGGTGCCACACCTTGGCGGTGATGTTGACTGGAGCGTGCAAGCGCCGTTGTATCGAGATGCGATCGTGAAGTACCTCGAAGAACGCTACATGCCGGATCTCTCCAAGCACATCGTGAGCGAGACGTTCATCGATCCGCGGCACTTCGACACAACGCTGAACAGTCATTCCGTCCGCACAACAAGAGCGAAGATGTGGATGGACTCTACTTCGTTGGTGCCGGCACGCATCCGGGCGCAGGATTGCCGGGCGTGATGAGCAGTGGAACGATCGCCGCACGACTAGTAGCGCACGAACTCCCACTTCGCGCGTAAACAGGGCGAGATGGCAACGATGCCGCGATTGCTCAACAGATGGATGTTCACTTCCGGTCCCACCGAGAAGGTCTCGCCGATGAAGAACAGATAGGATACTTGCGTCGAGATACCGATCTCGAAGATGGTGTTGGCCTGTCGCACTGCATCGCCACCCGTGATGGTGGACGAGAGCAAGTATCCTCCGAGTCCCACGCCGACCTCGAACCCTCCCGACTGCATGGAGAGCGCCAGTTGCAATGGCACGGCCTCGAGTGTGAGCGTGAACGGTTCGTTCAACACCGGTATGTCGTCCTTCGTGAAGCTCTCCGTAGAGAAGGTCGTGTATCCGCTCAGCAATCCAACACTGAGAATGTGGTCGGGATGCCACATGAGCTTGCCCATCACCGACATGCCCGAGAACTGTCGCTCGTCGGTCAGTGGCGTGGTCGGTTCACGAAAGAACGTTCGCTGCGGTCCACCGGCCACGGAGATCTCGATGGCCGTCTTCTGAACGACCGGCGGCGCGACCACCGTCGAATCGGCGGCCTTCAGCACACACGGCACCGATGCGCAGAACGCAAGGACGAGAAGCATGCACTTCATTTCAGATCCTTGCGGGTATAGAACAAGGCAGCAAGGAGCGTTGGGTAGTTCGTGCAGAATCCGTCGAAGTCACCTTCGGTGAGGAAGCGAAGAATGAAGCCCGGATCGTCCATCGTCCAGCAATACACGTCGCGACCTTCTTTGTGCATCTGTGCAACAACGTCGGACTGCAATCCATCCGTAAAGCGCGGAGCCCACACGGCCGCATCCGATGCGCGCACGGAAGCCAGGTCGAGTTCGCAGAGCACGGGAGCCGAGCCCTTGCGTGGACTCCTCATGTAGGCATCATAGATCTCTGTGGTCGGTATTCCGAAGAGAATACGGATCGTCCGCTTCTTGCTGGCGGCATGGTCCATCACACGTTGATGGATGGCCAAGATCTCGTCAACAACGCGCGGGTCCTTGTTGTCGAGCCAGATGGTGCGGATCGTCGACTTGTCGACGACTTCCATGAGTGCTTCTTCCAACGTCGGGATCTGCTCTCCGTTCACGAGTCGTACGAAACCACGGATCTGTTTGAGCGAGTAGTTCGAGATGTCGCCAAGCAGATAGGCACCTTGTACCGTGCGTGGTGTGAACGTTGGATCGTGGAACACCACCGGTACTCCATCGCTCGTTCCATACACGTCGATCTCGCAGGCCGTGGCGCCAAGCTGACTTGCAAAGAGCATGAGCTCGATGCTGTTCTCGGATTTTCCCAGTCGGTCTGAGTTCCGCCCTCCGCCTCGATGTCCGATGATCTCGAATCCACGCGTTCGATTTGCCAATGCCTTGATCTTCTTGAGCACCAATGAATTTGGACGGGAAGATCCGGGCGACGTGATGGTTCCGCGCAACGTAAGGCCCACCCCATTGCCTTTGCCTTCGGCCAACTCCTTGCCGCCTTCCGATGCGAGGATGCCGAGCGAGACCTCGCCTGTTTCCGGACCTTGCACGGCGCGCCAATAGCCAACGAATCGTGCAGAGTCTGTGCGCATTCCGCCACGCACATAGAAGAACGAAACGCTCTTGACGGTGTAGATCGACATTGCCTCGCCATCCCAACGAACGGCCACGGTGTCGCCGAACGTGCTACGGCCGTCTTGCATGATGTAGATGCCATTCATCTGCGCGCGCTGTTCCAGCGTAAGCGGTGTGGTCGTCGAGATCACGGCCTCGTAGTCAACCGTTGGATAGACCACGGGTGTGAGCTCCGATACGCAGCCATAAAGGCTGAAGACAAGGGCGGCAAGGACAAGCGTGATGTTCTTCATAGCATGAATCCCACGAAGAGCTCCGGATAGAACATCTTATCTCGAAACGTATTGAACAGGAACCAGGCTTGATACGGATTGCGTGAATAGTTGAGCGTTACCCCCATCGACACGTGCGTGTTCTTCCAGAACGGCTGCTCAATCGCCAACGTTAGCGAACCGCCATTCACTTGATCTTGCGCTGTCGTCACTGTTTGATCTGCAATGGTGCGCACTTGCGACGTCATGTACTCCACTTCGAATCGTCCGCTGACGGTGAAGGCCGGAAAGCTCCAACTGGCAGCTACCATCGGATACGTCGCCCACCGATGCTGAACGGTATTGAACCCATCCACATACGTGATGTTGCCATACATGTACATCTCGCTCACACCAACGCCAACACTTGCGCGACCGAAAGAGAACGACCACATGAGTCCCATGTTGGCAAGTGTTGTGGCGATGTTGGATCCGGCCCTGCCGTAGATGGATGTTTGCAACGGAAGTCCGAGGCGCCAATGAAGATCGAGCATCGGTGCCGGCGTTGGATACTCCGTAAGTGGCTGCGGAAGGATCGTGAGTGCAGCACCCATCGAGAACACGCCGTCGCCCCCATCCAGCGGATGCGCCGTGAACACATAGTGTTCGAAGTTCACCGTGTCCGATGGTTGCGCGAGAGTGCGCAGTGGTGTGCACAGGACGATGATGATCGTCACAAGCCCGAGCGCTCTCATGGTTCCACCGTTGGTGCGATGGGGACGAAGCGAGAATTCGAGATGGTGAAGTAGTCCATGGTCTCCATGCGTTTTGCCAACGGGTCGAGTGCTCGAACCGTGACGATGAGTTCTGTGCCGTTGCGTTCGACCAGACAGTAGTTCAAGGGTCTGATCGACGGACCGGTGTAGAGATCGCGATGCCGTCGTCTATCACCGATGCGCAACGACTGCCGTGGACCTCCCCCGCCGCCACTGGTGATCCAGTGTTTGCCATAGGCCGAGAAATGCTCGTACGAGTGACAGTGTCCGCTGAACCAGATGAGCGTTTTTCCGGCGCGAAGGAATGTCGACGCATAATACCGCTTCAGGATCGGATCATCATCAACCAATGAACTGTTCGTGAACGGCGGATGATGTCCGCACACGATGATGGCCTTGATGGCCGCGCTATCATCCAGACACGGGATCTCCGATCGGAACCATGCCAGTTGTCGCTTTGTGGCCTCAAGACCGATCTCCTGAAAATTCGTGTTCAGAAAGACAATGGCCACACTGTCGATCACACGCACGTACGGCTCCTCCGTCATATGCGGGAATCGCTGGCGAACGCGGTTGAGCATCAACTCTTCCACGCCAATGTACTCGTGATTGCCAAGCAACGGGAACATCGGGATGTTACGCTTGCGAAGCGGGAACATCACGGTGTCGAAGTATCGCCAATAGGAGATGGACGAGCCGGCCCACACCATGTCGCCCAACAGCACCACGGCATCGGGATCATCCATGGCAAGACCGCGGAGCAGGGGTCGACGGAGGGAGTCGTTGTTCTCTCTCCATGTTTCCGGAAAGCCTGTTGTCTGCACGTCGCCAATGAAGGCAATGGTAGCGCGATGCACGGTCGGTGGTTCGATGTTGTAGGTGGGACCTACGTCAAGCGATGAACACCCTACGAGGACGAGCATTCCAAGGACGATGAGCGCCTTCATTCGCACCAGATGTACTCGAAGACGAACCACGACACCACGATCACGATGCCGGTGTACGATGCCATCAGTCCCAGGCTCCCTGCCACCTCGCCAACCGCCAGACCTGCAAAGGCAGAGAGCATCACGTCCGTGCCGGGCATGATGAGCGGCAACAGCACGGGAAACGAAAGGATCGGCAGGAGCGCGCTCTTCGAGCCTGCCTTGGCCACAATGGCGCTCACGATGGTCAGCGTGGATGCGAGACCGACACTTCCGGCGAGCACACAAAGCAACAACAACGTCGGATTGCCAACGCTCACACGCGACATGAAGAAGAGGAACAGCAAGGCGGCAAGGAGGTTGGAGAGCACCGATTGCACGATGTTCACGATGAGCTTGCCGAAGTAGACGGATGTTGGATCGGTGCTCAGTCGAAGGAGCAACGATGTTCCGCGTTCTTCCTCACTGATGAAGCCCCGACCGAGTCCCGTCATTGCCGTATAGAACATCACCACCCAGAGCACGGCCGCCGCAATAGGGCGTGGCATGGGCTCTTCGGCCGCTGCGAACACCACAAGCACGATGGCGGTGACCACGAAGAGGATGAGTGCGGTGATACCATATCGCGTGCGGAGTTCGCTGCGAAGGTCTTTGGAGATCACGGCTATGAGACGGCGGGCAGTGGACATCGTGGTTCAAATTAGGCCACGTGCCTTGAAATCCAAGTAGGTGTTGATGGTACGTACCGAGAGATCCTGTGGCGCCGTGAGCAATCCGTGGATGCCGTGTCGACGGAGTTCTGCAACGATCTCGCGTTTCTGTAGCGACATGGTGCGAGCAATGGTCTGGGTATAGATGTCCTCGATGCTGTCTGGAGTGGTGTCGACAAGATCGCGGAGCTCCGTGTTCTCGAAGACCACCACGACCAGCACATGTGTTCGCGCAAGCGCACGTAGGATGGGAAGACGCCGCCGCAGTGCCACCATCGATTCGACGTTGGTGTAGAGCATCAGCAGCGAACGTTGACGGATGGAGTGTCGCACCATCGTGAAGGCATGCTCATCGTTGGACTCATGAAAGTCCGTGGTGATGGCATACAGGCTCTCCATCATCGTGCCGAGCGTTCGTCGATGTCCATCGGCGCGTACCACAGCGCCCGGTGCACGACCGTAGGTGATCAGGCCGATCCGATCGTGCTTCTGCATGGCAACGTTCGACAAGGCAAGGACGGCGTTGATGGAGTGGTCGAGCAAGGTGAGTCCTTCGAACGGCATCTTCATCACACGACCGCAGTCGATGATGCTATACACATCCTGTGCGCGTTCATCCTGATACAGATTCACCATCAGATCCGACGTCCGTGCCGTGGCCTTCCAGTTGATGGTGCGGATATCATCGCCCGACGCATAATGGTTGATCTTCTCGAACTCCATGGTGTGTCCGATGCGACGTATGCGCTTCATCCCCTGGCGCTGCAATCGGTGGGAGAAGGCCATGAGCTCCAGTGCACGCATCTGAAGGTAGGATGGATAGACGGGCACGGAACGTCCCACTTCGCATCGAATGCGTCGTTGTACCAGACCGAGCACAGAACTCACATAGATGTTCACAGCACCAAAGTCATACACACCACGTTCCGTGGGACGTACGGTATACGAGTACGTGGCCGCACCACCGGCGTCGATGGTGATGCGCGCGAACATGTTGCGCACCTGGAACTGGAACGGCAACTCATCGATCACATCGAGCCGCACTCGCATCCGATAGGTACTGCGAATGAGAATGCTCACCGTGTTGTTGTCGCCGTTCGACAATCGAGCGGCCATGTCGCGTGTTGCCTCGATGCCTTGTCGACGTCCATACAGCAGCAGCGTATCGGCAACAACGGCCATGCACAAGGCCGTGCACAGCAGGGCCATCGGCTGCAAGAGCGCCGGAACAAGTGCCGCCGCGACGAATCCCACGGCCATGGCGAGGATGACGATGAAGAATCGTCGTTGTAGGAACCAGCTCGGGAGCAGCGACATTATCGAGGTACGTCGATCGTGCGAATGATCTCGGCGATCACACGGTCTTCGTGCACGCCTTCCATTTCGACCTCGGGTGTGAGTTGTATGCGATGTCGGAGAATAGGAGTTGCCGTGAACTGCACATCATCGGGTGTGACAAAGTCACGTCCGCTCATCGCCGCAATGGCCTTCGATGCATTCAGGATGCCGATGGATGCACGCGGCGATGCACCAAGGAAGAGCGATCGATGATCTCGTGTTGCATGCACGATGGATGCGATGTAGCGCACAAGGGAGTCCTCGACCGTCACCGATCGCACCTGGGCGCGATACGTTGCCAGATCGGTGGCTGTGATCACGGGCTTGATCTCGTCGATAGACCCTGCTCCCTTGCCGCCTTGATGCCGTCGCAAGATCTCCTCTTCCTCTGCAAGCGTTGGGTAGTCGACGATGATCTTGAACATGAATCGATCGAGTTGTGCTTCGGGAAGTCGATACGTGCCTTCCTGTTCGATGGGATTCATGGTGGCCATCACCATGAAGGGCATGGGCACGGCGTTGGCGATCCCGTCGACGGTCACATGACGTTCCTCCATCACTTCGAAGAGCGCCGCCTGTGTTTTCGCTGGTGCTCGGTTGATCTCGTCGGTGAGGACGATGTTGGCAAAGACCGCTCCGCGCCGATATCGAAAGTCCAACGTCTTCGGATCGAAGATCGACGTTCCGATGATATCTGCCGGCATCAGGTCCGGCGTGAACTGAATGCGCGAGAAGGTGCAATCGACCATACGTGCCATGAGTCGAGCGGCCAAGGTCTTGGCAACTCCCGGTACGCCTTCGAGCAGCACGTGTCCGTCGGCAAGGAGGGCGGCAAGGATGAGCTCCACCATGTTGTGCTGACCAACGATGATGCTGCCAACGCTGGCCTTGATCTGTTCGATCTGTGTGTTCATGTTCTACCTGTTGCGAAGAGTGTGGTCATGTGATGGTGGAGTGCAAGGAGTTCGGGATCGCTCACCGTTTGACGTTCGCGGAGTGTGTCGAACATCGACGTGAGGTTCTGTTTCACATCGGGGTCGATGCCGCGCGTCGTTTTGCAATGATCAATGAACAGTCGTTCGAGCTTCTTCACGAGGTCGGCATTGTTGTGCGCATTGAAATAGAGCGAGCTCACCGTGAGGGCGAACTCCTTGCTTGCGTTCTTGGGAGGTTCGATCACGGGGATGGCGCGCTGTCGCCGACGTCCATAGACCATCACGCCCAGCACAGCAGCGATCCCACAAAGCCAGTAGGCCCAGCGCAGTGCCGGGTGTGCGATAAGCATGTGCAGCGGACCGATGTGCTCTTCGTGATACGGAATGTACTGTGTGTCAAAGGCAATGCGACCACGCGGGATGGCATGGATGATGGACCACGAAGGGATCTGTCGCAGACCGTACAAGAGCGCGTAGTTCGTAAGGTGGACCGGTGCCGAGCAGAAGACGAGCGCGCCTCGTCCAACGCGTTGTCGAATGCAAACGATGGAGGTATCGTCGGCACGTGCGAGCACCGTGCACTGCGCCGTGTCGTACGCGATGATGCGTGCATACGGCAAATGCTCCACGGTATCGGTCGACACGAGATCGCTGATACTGACGATGTCCTCGGTCTCGATCCCGAGCGTATCGGCAAGGTCGGCATCGAGTTCGGTGGCTGCCACGAAGGCCGTTCCACCGTTCTGCATGTAGGAAAGAAAGGCGTGTCGACTGAGTGAATCCATCTCGAGCCAGTTCGTGACGGTGATCCAGGACGACGCTGTGGGTTGTCGGTGGAGCGATCCCAGCTCGTAGAAGGAAGAGTCGACAAGGTCGACCTCCTGGTTTCGAACGTCTTTCAGATACATCTGCAGCACCGACACATCGAAGGGCTGTCTGCCATCACGCTCGAATCGCTGCAGCCATGTACGTGGCTCCGGTTTGTTCACCTGCAAGAGGATGACGATGCCGGTGAGCGCGGCAACGGCGATGATCACGAGTCGTTCACGTCGTGTCATGCGCGTCGGGCCTTGATCTGGAGCTCGGTGAAGACAGCACGGATCCTGTCGTAGGCCATCGAATCGATATCGTGCTTTCCGTACCACACCTGCTCATACTCGAGGCGGGCGGTGCGGAACACATTGCCAATGGCATTCATCGACACTTCGCGTTCATAGTCGCGATTGGTCTTGCCGGACCGGATCACGATCCATGCATGTTGTTCCAAGTGTCGTAGCGACTGAAGATAGAGATATCGCACGGCGAGTCGAAGATCACCGGCAGCAACGGCCTCGCCAATGCTTCGATCGAAGTCGATCTCGTACAGGTTCTCCTCGGTGATCGATCCATGGTCCAGATGTCGCGACGCCCGACCCGATGGGATCTCGGCACCACCTTTTCTGAACCAATAGATACCGGCCACGAGGGCGGCAAGGACAAGTGCATAGAACAACACGTTCACAACGGTGATGCCGCCGTCACTGGTGACCGCGGAACCGAACAACTCAGCAAGAAGCCGTTTGAACCATTCCCACGGGTCCAAATGTGCCTGGCCTTGATGAAAATCATACTGTCCACTCGCGCGCAACGAGTCCAGCCATGAGATCGGCACATCGGCCTGCATCGAGTCGGCCTGCATCATTGCTGTCCGAGTTGATCGATGACGCCGGACAAGGAACGAGCTTCCTTGCGTTCGACGAGATCATAGTATGTGACCACGGCGGCAACGTGGAGCATTGCATACAGGAAAGCCGACACAAAGAGGTTCAGACCG
>JBGAJM010000001.1:0-950151 GCA_044224925.1 Kapaibacterium sp. (SeqCode) | reverse complement strand
AGTGCGGCGCAGTCCCTATCAGAAGGACTTGAGGAGACAATCACACTTCAGAGGCTTGGTATGAACGCGCTATTCGGACGATCTCTCGGTACCACGAATCGAATCGAGAATCTGAATCGTTGCATGGAACGCTTCACGCGTCAAGTGAGCTATTGGACAAACTCCGACCAGCGATTGCGATGGGCGACACTAGCAGCACTTCATCATGAAACACGCATGAACAGACTCGGCAACTACCACGCGCTTGATTCTCTTGCATTGGCTATCTCGACAGAACTTCGTAAATCGAAACGTGCTTCAGCCTCGTGATATTTCAACTAAGAAATGGACACTCCCGGCTAAGATGACGTATGAACTTCTTTTCATGTAGCGTTCATTGGTTTCAAGGCAAAAAGGTGTGAAGTTGCTTGTCTTGTAGAACACGAACAGTCCGGAGGAACCACTATGACGACAGCGATCTCGATGCGCACACTTGTGCGACTGGTGATCTTTGCGTGCGTCTTCCTCGCCGTGATGTCTGTGAGTTTCCTGGTCGAAGCACGTGACCTTCCTGCAAGTGTACGAACCGACAACGCCGATACCGCCATTCGCGAGAACGTTCGTGAAGAACTCTACTTCCCGCTGGATGAGATCACCGACGGTTTGGCATCGTGGTATGGTCGCCAGTTCCACGGACGTCGCACGGCCAGTGGTCGCACCTACAACATGAACGAATTCACGGCGGCACACCGCAACCTTCCGTTCGGCTCCCTCATCCGTGTTTCCAATCCCGTCAATGGCAAGGTGATGCTCGTCGAGGTCACCGATCGCGGTCCGTTCGTTCGCAAGCGCGTGGTCGACCTCTCTTATGCCGCCGCCCAGCACCTGAACGTCTCGGTCAGCCCGGTGGAGCTCATGGCCCTTACGCCACGCACCATCCACGATTTCTACTGCGATAACGATTCCACGGTCCTGGCCATCGATGCCAACATGACCGTTCGCGTGATCCCAACAGCAAAGTTGGAGACCACCACGCCCGCCACCACCTTCACACGCGCCATGACGGGTCGCAGCAATGCGGACGCCTACGTGGTGATCGTGCCACCGGATGCCTCAAACCGATCCATGCGCTACGCCGTGGCAGAGCGCATCACTTCGGTTGTGCCCGACGTAGCCATTCGCTGATCGTCGATACCACCGTCGGACTGATCGTCTCGTTCAGCATCGACATCTCTTCTGCCGTACACGCCAAACACGTTTGAAACCAATGGTTCATCATGGGGAATCGGCGTATGGTCACCGATCTGCCCGCCGGCTGCTTGATCTTTGCAAAGGCCGGTTCGTGGATTGACGGGGGCACTTCCGGATCCTTCTCGGCGAACAGTGCCAGCACCCTGCAGGAGGAAGAGGGGAGCGAGGTGGGAAGGTCCAGCTCGTTCAGCTCTTGAAGTCGGGGCACCACGGTCGACCGCACATAGGCGTGCTGGTCTCCCTGCATGAAGGTCCGGAATCTCCGATACTTCTCGATCGATGAACCCTTCGACGCGATGAGCGCCTGATGATAGCGCTCGATGCGTTCGGCCGCACTATCGGCATTCGGAGCCGATCGCAAGATGGACCGCCATTGGTCGGCCATGTCGGTATACACCTTGATCACCGCTTTCGATGTACGCCGCTCCTGTTCCTGCCATTTGATCTGTGCCTTCAAATGGTCCCAGCCCTCGAGCGCCGGAGTTCCCAGAAGGATCAGTCCGGCAACGCCCAATCGCGTGATGGCCGTGTGGGCGGCGAGCACGCCACCTTCGCCATGACCGAGGATGAAGACGCTGTCGCGAGCGATGTAACCATTCGTGCGCAGAAGGTCGACGGCCACTTCTAGGTCCGACACACGATCGGCCATGCTGGCGGTGCCATACGTGCCCGACAAGCCCATGCCCCGATCGTCCAATCGCAACGAGGCGATCCCTTGCCGCGCCAACAGGTCGGCCAATACGAGAAACGGATGATGGCCGGACACCTCTGCATTCCTGTCATGCATACCGGCATCACTCACGAGGATCACGGCCGGCCACGCATGCATGGTATCGGGTAACACGAGCTCACCGCCCAGCACAACACCTCCGGCCCGATTGAGAAGTCGGATGGGTTTGCGAACGTACGGAACAACGGGTCCGGGTTCCTGCACACGCTGGGCAGCCCGATCGATCTTGCGAGCAATGAACGACCACGTCTTGCCGCCTTGCTTCCATAGACCTTCCAGATACAATTGGTCGCGATGGATCATGGCCTCGAAGCGCATCGGTGCACTCGTCGAGATCATGGAGATCAACGGATCGCGCACGAGGGTCGAGTCCATGCGCAGACCGTACAGACCGCGGTCCGGAATGTCGATATAGGTTTCGTGCGGACCTCCCGGATACGACGTGATGTGCAGGATCACGGATCTCGCAGGTCGGTCGGGCGCGTTGAAGAGCGCCGTCCACGATCCACTCAAGACCATGTCGGGAAGGCTCGGCTGGGCCCACACGGCAAGGGAGGGAAGGAGGGTGGCAAGGAGGCACAGAAGGGTGACGTTTCGTCTGTTCATGAGTGATTTCTTGATGTCGGTGTGAAACACGAAGTGCAATTTTGCGTCATTGGCCCCACACTTCCTATGGAGAATTGATGAAGATCCGTGTATTTCTCGCTGCCATGCTCCTCACGACGATGGCATTCACCGCGCAGGCCATCACACCTGACGAGATCATTTCGAAGAGCATCGATGCTCAGGGCGGCCTCGCAAAGTTCAAGGCGCTCACATCCTATTCTGCCACGGGGACCATGGCCATGGCCCAAATGCAGATGGACATGACGTTCACGTTGAAGGTCAAGCGCGGCGGTAAAATGCGTGCTGAGAACGAGATGCAGGGTATGAAGTTCGTGATGGCCCTCGACGGTTCCACCGGCTGGATGATCAATCCGATGGGCGGCACGGGCAAGGCCGAGAAACTTCCAGATGATCAGGTAAAGGACATGAAGGACATGGCCGATATCGATGGCGACCTTGTCGGATACAAAGAAGACGGTTGGTCGGTCGAGAACCTCGGCTCCGTGGACGTTGACGGTTCCACGGCCTATAAGCTCAAGTTCACGAAGGAAAAGGAAACGATGTTCATCTACATCGATGCCGTATCGTTCCTCGAACTGAAGAAAGAGAAGAAGGCATCGATGATGGGTCAGGAAATGGATATCGAAACGGTCTATTCCGACTATCAGAACATTGGCGGTGTGTTGCGTCCGTTCCAAATGGAAATGCGCACACAAGGCACTACCGTTCAGACGATCACGCTCAAGAAAGTTGAAACGAACATCGAGATCGCCGACTCGGTGTTCACGATGCCGAAGTAAGCCCATTCATGAAGAACCTCTTTTCAGCAGCGCTGATCGTCGCCACGACGGTCAGCGCTGTTTCGCAAACGACCATGACGGGTGGTATGCTCGGCGGCATGCGCGCTCGTTCGATCGGTCCGGCGACCATGGGCGGACGCATTGCCGACCTTGCCGTGGTCTCCTCCGATCCCAAGATCATCTACGTAGGTGCGGCAAGTGGTGGCGTATGGAAGAGCACCAATGGTGGTGTGACCATGCAACCCGTGTTCGACGACTTCAATCAATCCATCGGTGCGATCGCCATCGACCAAGCCCGCCCCGATACCGTATGGGTGGGGACGGGGGAGTCGTGGACGCGTAACAGCACTTCCGTTGGTGATGGTGTGTATCGAAGCTATGATGGCGGCAAGACCTGGACGTTCGTTGGTCTGCCGAAGAGCGAACGCATTGCCCGCATTCAGATCGACCCCAAGGATCCACGTCGCGTCTTCGTTGCCGTGACCGGTGCACTGTGGTCCGACAGCAAGGACCGCGGCCTCTATCGCACCACCGACGGCGGCGCAACGTGGGAGAACGTGCTCTTCACCAACGAGCGCAGCGGATGTGCGGACGTGGTGATGGATACCACCGATCCCAACGTGTTGTATGCTGCCATGTGGGAGTTCCGTCGAACACCGTATTCCTTTGCATCGGGCGGACCCGGAAGCGGACTCTATCGTTCGACCGACGGCGGAACAACATGGACGAAGCTCACGAACGGACTTCCGCAAGGTGATCTTGGTCGCATCGCCATCGATATCTCGCCGCTCGATCACACGTTGATCTATGCCAATGTCGAAGCCGCCGAAAGCGGCTTCTATCGCTCCACCGACGCCGGTGCCACGTGGGAACGTCGCAGCACCACGTCGGCCTCATCGGTACGTCCGTTCTACTTCTCTCGCATCGTTGCCGACCCGGTTGACAAGAACGTCATTCACAAGGCCGGACTCAACTACTATCGCTCTGCCGATGGGGGAGCATCGTTCGATGCCTTGGGTGGCAGTTCGCACAGCGACCATCATGCGATGTGGATCGACAAGCGCGACAATGCACACATCCTCGACGCTACCGATGGTGGACTGTACGAATCCTTCGACAAGGCCAAGCGATTCCGCCACCTTGCCAACCTTCCCATCTCGCAGTTCTATCACGTGAGTCTCGACATGCGGTCGCCCTACTACGTCTACGGCGGACTGCAAGACAACGGCTCGTGGTTTGCGCCCGTGCGCACGTCGGATGGGATCCATAATGCCGACTGGAAGAACGTTGGCTATGGCGATGGCTTTGCCGTCCTGCCCGACGCCACCGACGAGAACATCATCTTCTGGGAATCGCAAGGCGGCGAGGCACAGCGCACCGACCTTCGCAATGGAGAGACGAAGAAAGTGCAACCCGTGGCCTCACGAGAAGAGGGCACGCTTCGCTTCAATTGGAACACGCCCATCGTGCGCAGTTCGGCCGATCCGTCGGTGATCTTCATGGGCTCGCAATACCTGCATCGATCGTCCAACAGAGGCGATGCATGGAAGACCATTTCGCCCGACCTCACCACGAATGACAGTACGAAGCTCAAGCAGGATCAGAGTGGTGGTCTCACCGTCGACAATTCGTCAGCCGAGAACCACTGCACCATCGTCACCATTGGCGATGCTGCAAAGGATGCCGATGTGATCTGGGTGGGAACCGACGATGGCAACATCCAAGTGACACGGAACGGTGGATCGACATGGACGAATGTGACCGCCAACGTTGGTGGCGTACCGGCACACACTTGGGTGTCGTGCGTGGAAGCATCGCCAACGGATCCGGCTGTTGCGTATGCAACGTTCGACGGACATACGCGCGGAGACATGACGCCGTACGTGTACAAGACCACCGATCATGGTGCAACGTGGACGTCGTTGGTCGCTGCATCTCCCGACGTGAAAGGCTATGCCAACGTCATCCGTCAAGATCCCGTTCGTGCAGAGCTTCTTTATCTCGGTACGGAATTCGGTCTCTACGTGAGCTTCGATGCCGGTGCGCATTGGCTCCCGTTCCGCAACGCCATTCCTCCGGTGCCCGTGCGCGATCTGGCCGTGCATCCGCGTGATCACGACCTTGTGATCGCAACGCATGGTCGAGGCATCTATGTGCTCGATGATCTCACGCCGTTGCGTGCCTTCGATCCGCAGAGCATCTCGCAAGAAGTGACGATGCTGCCAAGTCGACCAGCCGTGCGTCGCATGGGCGTGATCTCCCAACGCTTCAGTGGCGACGGAGAATTCGTGGGATCCACCACCGATGACGTGGCCACCATCTGGTACTTCCTCAAGGAACGTCCGCTCAAGGGTGCCACCGAGATCGTGATCAAGGATCCCGCCGGTACGGTCATCCGCAAACTGCCTGCATCGACACGCAAAGGATTGAACAAGGTGGAATGGCCACTGCGGTTGCCACCGCCCATCACGGCAACTAGCGAAGTGGGCTTTGCAGGGGGATCGTTCTCAGGTCCGCTCGCCCCCGAAGGCACCTACACCGTCGAGGTGCATCGTGCCGGTACCGTCTTCACGGGCACGTTCACCGTGGTCACCGACCCCATCTATCAACACTCGAATGCCGACCGTGCATCGCAGCAAGAACTGGTGATGACGTTGTATCGATTGCAGACCGAGTTGGCCATCACGCAGGACCTTGCGCTTCGCACGCGCACGCGCCTCGACACCATGCTCGCTCATCCCGAGGGGATTCCCGCCGGCACCATTGCGAACATGCGTTCGCTGCGCGACACACTGGATGCCATGAACAAGCAGTTCGTGAACACGAAAGTGGGTCTGATCACCGGCGAAGAGCAACTGCGCGAGCAACTGTCGGGTCTCTACGGACAGGTGAACAACTACATGGGCAAGCCAACGGCAACGCAGCGCGATCACGCCGCTATCCTTGCCGAGCGTGTCGGTAACGGCACGCGTTCCGTTGAGTCGATCCTTGCCTCCTTGCTCCCTCCCGTCAACGAGGCCTTGAAGGCGGCAGGGAAGTCCGAGATCGGCGTGGAAACGCGCGAGCAAACAGAGAAGCGTCTGCGGAAATGATTGTAGGTTTGCACTGTCAGATCGACCACTGAATAAGGAATGGGGACCGTGAATCGCACCGTCTATTACCTCGTGCTCATTGCATTTGCCGCCTTGATGACGCAAGGGTTCCAATGCGCCTCGTCGGAAATGTCCACGGCCCGCAAGGCCTATCAGGCAAAGAACTACGACAAGGCCAAGGAGTCGTTGCTCAAAGAATTGGAACTGCATCCGGAGAATTGCGAGGCACTCATCATGCTTGGCAAGACCTCGATGCGGATGAACGATTTCAAGGGTATGGCAGACGCCTATGCGAAGGCACGTGCATGTCCGGGTGTGAAGCCATCGGACGTGACCGAAATGTCGATCGATGCCTTCAATGCCTGGGTCGGCTTCTATAACGAAGGCATTTCGAAGTACAACGACTTTGTGACCAACAAGCAGGAAACCGATCTTCGTGCCGCCATCGTCGCACTGCAAGGTGCCATGACGGTCAAGCCCGAGTATTCGGAGCCGCTCAACCTGATGGGGCAGTTGCATGAGTCGACAGGTGATACCAACACAGCGATGACCACCTTCCGGGCATGGTGGAAACTCGAAGAGGCCGGCTTCAACATCATGAAGACCAAGCAGCTTTCGTTGGGATCCACACGGCAGGAGGTCTTGAAGACCCTTGGTACACCGGTGCAGCAAAAACTCGACACGGCCACGAACGAACTCGTGTACAAGGACAAGTTCGACGTGGGCGGCAGGGATCTCTTCATCTTCAGTACGCAAACGGGAAGTGCTGATGCCGTGGTAACGGGTTGGACGTACAACCTTCCCGCATCCATTGCCGAGGCAGAGAAGTGGCGCGCACGCAATGTGACGCTAGCGCCGGTGAAGGCCATGGCCTTCACTGACTATGCACGCGGCAACAGCGAGGATGCCCTTGGACTGTGCAACATCGTGCAAACGGCGAAGCCAAGCGATGTGGAGCTGATCCCGATGCGCACGCAGTTGCTGCAGCAGTTGGGCAAGAGCGACGAGGCCCTCATGGAGATCAAGCGACTTGTGGACGCGGATGCGAAGAACGTTTCCACGCGTATGCAGTATGCCGCATTGCTCATGCAGCTTGAGCGCACCGACGAGGCCATGGTGCAGTACACGATCATTCTCGAGAACGAACCTTCGAACACCACGGCACTCTTCAACCTTGCGGCTGCGTTCAAGAACAAGGCCAGCCTATTGCAGCGTGCAGAGCAAGAGAAGAAGGACAAGGACAAGAATTACAAGATCAACGAGAGCTATCTTGCCGATCTGAAAACATCGGCCGATTATTTCGAGCAGCTTCGGAAGAGTCCGCAATATGCCGACAACCTGACCGTCCTAGACCAGCTTGCGAACATCTACGAGGTCCGCAAGGAGCGTCCGAAGGTCAAGGCCATCATCATGGAATTGGAAGCGCTCGAGATGAAGTTTCAAACGAACAAAGACTACTACCGCGTGATGGAAGGTGTCTACGCTCGGAACAACATGATCGACAAGATGAAGGAAGCCACCGCCAAGGCTCAACAATTGAAATAACCATTGGATCCATCATGGCCAACAACGACCAACAACCCCAACAGCAGATGACCATTGAACTCGGCGAAAAAGAGGCCGAAGGCATCTACTCCAACCTTGCCATCATTTCGCACTCGCCGGCCGAGTTCGTGATCGATTTCACACGTATCCTGCCCGGCGTGCCCAAGGCCCGCGTGCATGCCCGTATCGTGATGACGCCACAACATGCCAAGCTCCTCTTGCATGCCCTGGCCGAGAACGTGGGCAAGTTCGAGCAGCAGTATGGCGAGATCTCGGTGGACGGACAGCTCCAGCAGTATCCGAACGTCCAAGGGTCGGCAGGGATCAACTAAGGACCCCCTGAAAAATTCAAGGGCGCGGGATCGCTTGTTATCCCGCGCCCTTTTGTATTTTTGTGGTCCTGCAAAACAACATCAGCACATTAGATCCGATCAGGTGAATGCATGAAGCGTACATATCAGCCAAGCAAGCGCAAGCGTCTTAACAAGCACGGCTTCCGCCTGCGCATGTCCACGAAGAACGGTCGCAAGATCCTCAACCGCCGTCGCGCAAAGGGTCGTGCTCGTATCGCCGTCTCGTCGCACCGTTAAGACGCGGAACGGCCGGCCATGCACGTTCGGCCGATCAAGGGATTCGAGGCATTTTCCGACGCGTATCGGTCGGGACGCCGCGTATCCGCCGGTTTGCTTCTGCTATCGGTAACGCTTCGCAGTAGGGCTCCACGAGCGGTCGACCCCGGTGTGGTCCTCATTGGCGTCACAGTTTCCAAACGCATGGCCAAGAAGGCCGTTGTACGCAGTCGGATACGAAGGCTCCTGCGCGAGGCGCTTCGGTTCAGCATCCGAGATCATGCGTCGGAGATCGAACGGGCGACGATCGCCACCATTGTTGCCGTTGTTCGCAGCGCTCCTTCCCACCCTGCCCTGATCACACTCGAAGACATCCAACCGCTGGTGGACCAACTTCTTCTACGGGTATTAGGCGAATGCAACACTCTGAGCACCGACGACCGTCCATCATAGCGTCAGCCGTGGGTCTGCTCATTCGCTTCTATCAAGTGGCCATTTCGCCACTCTTCCCGTCTTCCTGCCGATTCACCCCAACGTGTTCCGAATACACCCTCCAAGCCGTGCGCATTCACGGCGTGTTGCGAGGGCTTTGTCTTGGCGTCCGCCGCATTTCGAAATGTCACCCGTTCCATGCGGGTGGTGTCGATCTCGTGCCTCCTGCGGACGCACATCATTCTTGTTCCACGCATTAACCTTCCCATGGATCGCAACTCAACCATTGGTCTCGTTCTCATCGGTCTCGTCGTCGCCGGCTGGGTCTTCTATCAAAGTACCGTCAGTGTACGCGATGTGACCCCCGAGAAGACGGCACAGCACAAGGAGCTGCAGGATTCCGTGCGCACGGCGGTAACGCCTGCGAAGCCGGTCCCGCCCTCCATCTCCTCGGCCATGCAGGGAGACGAGGACATCATCACGGTGGAGACCGATCTGCTGCGTGTGCGGTTGAGTTCCTACGGTGGTACGATCCGTTCATTGGTATTGAAGAACTTCAATGCCTGGTATGGTGCTCCGGTGGACCTCATTCATCCGGGCTCCCGAGAGTACGGCTTCGATTTCCGCTTGAAGAACGGTGCCAAGGTGGATGGCAAGGCCTTGAACTTCACTTGGAAGAACACGGGCACCTCGTTCCGCGTCAAGGGTACCGACACACTCACGCTTTCGGCAACGGTGCAGGCAGATAGTGGCGTCATTGAGCGCACGTACACCTTCACGGGCAACACCTATGATGTGCGCACGACGATCACGCTCGATCGGTTGGACGATGTGATCCCGTTCACGAACCGCTTCGTGAATCTCACATGGAAGAACGGTATTCGGTATCAAGAGAAGAGTGCCGTCGAAGAGAGCAACAATGCCGTGACGATCGTTTCGGCCGGCGGCTCGCACGAAGAGTTCGATGCCACGGAATTCAATACGCCAACGCAACAAAGCACGTCGGGCTCCATCGACTACGTGGCCACACGCAGCAAGTACTTCGCCGTGGCCCTCAAGCCCACGACCACCTTTGATGGAACGGTCTTCACCGAGGGAACGAAGTTCGGTGCGCCGAACGACGGCGTGGTGGAAGTGTATTCGATGTCGTACAAGCTGCCGTACCGCGGAGGCCGTCAGACCCATGCGATCACGTTGTTCGCCGGTCCGATGAACTACGACATTCTGGCCTCGTATGGCCTTACCGACGTGATGAACTTCGGATTCAAATGGATCGTCAAGCCGATCGGTGAGTACTTCATGCTACCCGTGCTCAAGCTCATGCATAAGGGCATTGCGAACTGGGGTATTGCCATCATCGTGTTCTCGATCTTCATGAAGCTCCTGCTCTACCCGCTTTCCATCGGTCAGATGAAGAGTGCCCAGAAAATGAAGCTCTTGGCTCCCGAAATGAATCGCATTCGTGAGAAGTACAAGGACGA
The DNA here is from genome assembly GCA_044224925.1 of Kapaibacterium sp. (SeqCode). GTDB lineage: Bacteria > Bacteroidota > Ignavibacteria > Kapaibacteriales > Kapaibacteriaceae > Kapaibacterium. Next base: position 939,666 of record JBGAJM010000001.1, on the reverse strand, counting down.
CCAGGCTTCGCAACAGCAGGAGATGATGAAGCTGTATTCCGAGTACGGGATCAACCCTGCGGGCGGCTGCTTGCCGCTCCTGTTGCAGATGCCGTTCCTGTACGCCCTGTATGCCGTGTTGAACCTGAATGTGGAGCTCCGTCAGGCCAGCTTCCTGCCGGTCTGGCTCACAGACCTCAGTACGCCTGATGTGATCTTTTCGCTGCCGTTCAAGCTCCCGCTCTTCAACATCGACAAGTTCTCGGGGCTGGCTCTGCTCATGGGTGCCACGCTCTTCATCCAGCAGAAGCAGGCCGTCACGGACCCACGCCAGAAGGCCATGGTCTACATGATGCCGGTGATGCTCACGCTCATGTTCTCGACGCTCCCCGCCGGGTTGAACCTCTACTACTTCATGTTCAATATCATGGGGATCGGCCAGCAGATCTACATGAACAAGTTCTCCAAGAACATCCCGACGCTCGCCGACCTGAAAAAGGCCCCCAAAAAGGAGGGCTGGCTCCAGAAGAAGATGCGCGAAGCACAGGAAATGGCCGCTCAGCAGGGTAGAACGGTCCCCGGACAACGTCCCCCCGGCAAGGAAGTCGGACGGCAGAACGGTGCGCCAGGGAAGAAGGGCGGCAAGAAGTAGACCGTGTAACTAAGTTCGGATGGCATGGTCAGACACTCCAATGCAGGCCCGAGAAGCGTGAAAAAAAGTCCACACTCGGTGTTGCACGAGTCGAAGCTTCAAGTAATTTTGATGTTCATGCACCGAAGATCACGTTCAATTTTTTGTTTCCATTGTAGGAGCGGTTTATGAATGCTCGTCAACTCGTTCGCGGACTGGTAGCCAGCTCGCTTGTAGTTGCAATGAGTGCCTCGATTCTCGTGGCACAACCTGGCGCGTATAAGCGTCTGAAGCTCATCGAAGAGTTCACGAGTGCCACATGTGGCCCTTGTGTACTTGCTACTCCTGTCATGAATGGCGTTGTCGACATTACGAAAGGTGTCGTCTCGATCCGCTATCACATGAACTATCCGGCACCTGGTGATCCGTTCAACGTGGCCAATGGAACGGACGCAAGTACACGTCACACGTTCTATGGCGTGACCGGCATTCCGTTCGCTGCCATTCAAGGCACGAACACCCCACAGATCGCATATCAGAATGCGACGCAGGGCATCATCGCCATCAACAACGTGTTGAGCCAGATCACTCCTACCACGCCGGTCATGATGACGGTAGAGCAGAGTGGTCCCAACTTGAAGGTCACGGTCAAGAGCGATGTTGCACTCAGTGGACACACACTGCATTGCGTTATCGTGAATCGTGAGGTATCGCTTCCAACGCTCCCAAGTACGTTGCCGAACAGCAACGGGGAATCGAAGTTTGAAGACGTGATGATGAAGATGTATCCCGATGCGAACGGTACGAAGATCAGCCTTGCTGCCGGCGAGACAAAGGTCTTCAATTTCCCGGCCGGTCTGGGATCCGGTTCGCTCTGGCCTGATAACGAGCAGTACATCATTGCCTTTGTGCAAACAGATGCAACGAAGGACGTGCTCCAAGCTGCTGTTTCCAACGATGGGAAGACACCGGTCGACTATGCCTACTTGAATGCCTCGAACGTTGCTGCATCGATGACGACCTTGTACAACAAGGTCGGTCGTGGCGAAACGATCGAAAAGGATATCACGCTGAAGAACAATGGTACGACGGCTGCAACGATCACACTGAATGTTACGAATGCAGCCACGCTGCAAACGAACAATGGTATGACGGCAGTGATCGAGCCTGCAACACAGACCATCCCAGCCGGTGCAACGCAAACGGCGAAGCTCAAGGTCACGGGAACAGCGAACGCATCGACATTTGCCGGTGTTGATGTTGGAATGTCGGCAGCGGATGCACTTGGTCGTACCGTCCCAACAACGTACTACCTTGTCGATGGCGCGAAGGTCATCTCGTGGTCCGGTGTTGGTAGCGGACAAGAAGTTCTGACGGCCATTGGTGTCCAAGCATCGACCTATGGTGCAGACCATGCCTTCGTTCCGTTCAACACAGATGCTATTGCAGCCTATCCACCGAACACGTTCGCAGCCAACGTCATCAATATGGATGGTGCTTGGTTGAACTTCCGTGGTACGGTACTCACGCAGGCTCAAAGCATCCTGACGGCCAAGAAGGGCGTTTGGGTCAATGGTCAGGCGAACTTGTACGCAGCATATGATCGTTACGGCACGAACTCGGCCTTCACGGCCACGAAGACGTTCATGGAGAACACTGTTGGTGTTCAGCTCGATCACTTTGCATGGCGTGCGAACTTCGATGCGAACGGCAATCCTGTTTCGCTCATCGGCTTCAGCGCCAAGGGCGTTTCGAAGGACCCGATCGGTGACGGACTTTCGCTTGCCATGAACAATGCGAACTCGAACTGGCCATACTACACGCTTGGTACGGACGTGATGAAGAAGTCGTCGGGCTCACGCGCAAAGACGTTCTTGTACTACAGCGACCGTGCAGACTCCATTGCCGGTGTTCACACCGAGACCATTGCCGGTGGACGTATCGTCTACACGAGTGCAGGCCCCGAGGCCATGGCCACCGCAACTGAGCGCAATAACTACACGCAAAAGGTTCTCGACTGGTTGATCAACGGAACAACAGCGGCCGGCACTATCACGGTAAGCCAGGCCACACTGTCGTTCGGTTCGGTGATCGTTGACGAGACGAAGGACATGACGGTGGACTTCACGAACACGTCAGCCGTACCGGTCAAGCTCTCTGACATCCTCATCAGCGGTGCTGATGGCTCGCAGTTCGACGTCATCGATGGTCGTCCTGATGCAGGTCCGATCACGATCGCAGCTGGTGCAAAGCACACGCTCACGATCCGCTTCGCTCCGACGGTCAAGAAGGCCTCGTTCGTTGCAACACTCACGGGCGAAACAGATGCAACGGCGAATCCGGTTGTCAACCTCCGCGGTTCAAGCACGACCGTTAGCGTTGAAACAGAAGTTCTTTCCGAGTTCGGTGCGATCGGTATGCGCCTCGTTGGTTCCAATCCTGTGACGGACGCTTCGGCGATCGAGCTCACAACGAGTGGTTCGAACACCGGTGCCGTAACGGTTTCGATCGTTGATGCTGCTGGCCGCACGGTGAGCACGCTCTTCAACGGTGCCGCTACCTCCGGCGCACAACGCCTCGCGTTGAACGGCGCAACACTTGCAAATGGAACGTACTCGATCGTTGCTTCGAATGGCAGCGAGCGCGCTACGCTGACGATGCAGCAACAGCTGCATCGGGCCTTTTCTTTTGAACGAAACACGGAGAGGTGCGCTCTATCGGCGATACTGATACTTGGCACCTGCCGGGAGCGGCGTGCGAAGACGGAAATCGCCGAAGCCTGACGTGTCTTCGAAGTTGAACTGTACGCCGTTCGACATGGTCCAACGAATGTATCGCGAGGTGCCCGTCGTGCTTCCATACCGCTCTGCTTGCGCCGGCTCGCCGTAGATGATGAAGACCATGCCCATATCGGTCAGCCATCCGTCGGTGTACGACTTGTAGAGGGCGTTGGCCTTCTCGATGCGAGCGTAGTAATCTTCGAACGCTTCGTTGCGTGTGGTGTTCGACGTGGGGTCCAGCTTCTTCCAGAATTCTTCGAATCGCGTCTGCTTGTCGTTCTCCGTCGTGCCCTCTTGGATGTAGTCCATGTCTGACTGCATGGCAACATAGCGGAGCTGACGGATGGCCTTGGACAGATCGCTCACCACCGAACCGAAGGCGGACGGTGGGATCGTCAGTGTGCGTTGCTGTCGCGCAAGCACGGCCGTGGTATCGAGCTTCTTTCCGGTGGCCCCGTACAACGACACTCCGAGTGTATACGTACCCGGCATGGGATGCTTTGGCATGGAGATCTTGAAGAACTGACGTCCTGTACGACCCGTGAAGGTCTGTATCGGACCAGCACCCGACGAGAGCACGCGCCCATCCTTTGCAGCAACTTTCCATTGCACGCCAACCGTCTCCGGTGAGTCCTCCAGATAGATCTCGTAGAAGGCGAACAGCGACGCGTCGGAGTTCCACACCACATCACCGATCAACGGTGTGATCGAATAGCGCTCTCCACGTTGTTCGATGTCGGTAAGGAGGAGGATGCTACTCAAGGCCGGCAGGGCTGTCGTGTAGTCGGGGATGGTGATCGTGCGGGTTTGCGAGAGTTCTTTCCGTGAGAACTGGTCGCGGACGTTGACCTCGATCTTGTAGGTGCCGGGGTTTAAACGGAAGCGTGGTACCGAATGGTCCACATTGCCCGTGCCACCTTGCGCCGCAGCATAGTCCTTTTCCGTGGCCGTTCGCGTGTAGGCCGTGTCGACGGAACGCCTACCGGCCGAATCGCGAATGGCGATCCGTACATCGTACTTGGCGGCGTAGATCTGATCGTATTCCGTGAACTGAATGCTCTCGTAGGGGACGACGATGAAGACGTCGACGCGGGCCCGCGGATCGATCATGCTCGAGCGTGTCGACGTGACGTCGACAAGCAGGGCAGTGCTCTGCAACTGCGGCTGTGCGTGCACGGTGCCTGCAAGGGCGATGCCGGCGAGAAAGGATCGAAGAAGATGTTTCATGCGTGGTGTCGTGTGAGCCGATCAGATCCGTACTTGCAGGTTCCACACGTCGCGTGCCTGTTTCGCGAGTTGTTCCCGATCATCCGGATGGGCGATGTTGATGAGCGCTTCAGCGCGATGACGGAGCGTCTTGGCGTGCAGATAGGCTACACCGTATTCGGTGACCACATAGTGTACATGTGCCCGTGTGGTCACCACACCACCGCCGGGATTGCCTGCACAGGCGATGCGACTGATGCCCTTGCTTGTGCGCGAGGGAAGAGCGATGATGGGCTTGCCGCCGCGCGACAGGGCCGCGCCGCGAATGAAGTCAACTTGTCCGCCCACTCCGCTATACGGCTTGGTACCGATCGAATCCGCGATCACCTGTCCGGTAAGATCCACCTCAATGGCCGAATTGATGGCCGTGAGCTTCGGATTGCGTTTGATCACTTCGGGATTGTTCACATAAGCCACGTCGAGCATGGCGATCATCGGATTGTCGTGGATGAAGTCGTACAGCTTGCGCGTGCCCATCACGAACGTTGCCACGATCTTGTACGGATGAATGGTCTTGAGCGCTCCGGTCACCACGCCCGCCTCGACGAGTTCCACCAAGCCGTCGCTGAACATCTCGGTATGAACACCAAGGTCGCGATGCGAATGGAGCTCGCGGAGCACAGCGTCGGGAATGGCGCCAATGCCCATCTGGATCGTGGCGCCATTGTCCACCAGTCCGGCCACGTGACGTCCGATGCCTCGCTCGATCTCGGTGAGCACCGGTGGTGCAACTTCGGGGATCGCGTCGTTGACTTCGACCATGTAGGTGAGTCGACTCATATGCACGAGCGCATCGCCATGCGTGCGCGGCATGTTGGGATTCACCTGTGCGATCACCACTTCGGCGGAGTACAATGCTTCGTGCGCCGCTTCGACCGTCACACCAAGCGAACAGAATCCATGCTGGTCCGGAGGCGATACATGGATCAAGGCCACGTTGATATCGAGGATGTCGTTCCGAAAGAGATGCGGGATCTCGGAGAGGAAGACCGGAGTGTAGTCGGCACGACCTTCCTGCACGGCCTTGCGCATGTTCGGTCCGATGAACAGACAGTTCACACGGAACGATGCAGCGTACTGCGGTTCTGCATAGGGTGCAGGACCTTCAGTATGCAGGTGGACGATCTCGACGTCGCGTAATCGGTCGGCCTGACGCACCAACTCGCTGATCAGGGTTTGCGGTGCGGCGGCGACGCTGTGAAGGTAGATCCGGTATCCGGACTTGATGCTGGCAATGGCCTCTTCGGCAGTAACGTATCTGGACATGGACACAAAGATAGGGGAAGTCGGCGCCTGACCGTATTTTGCAGCCGTTCGCTCACCATTCGATGTTGCCGCTCATGCAGTTCGAGAACGTTGCCTTCCTCGTCGTCCTCCTTGCCGCCCTCACATACTTTGCGATGAGTGCACGTCGACTCGTTTCCTACCTCCGTGTGGCTAAGCCGCAGGTGCGTTGGGACCGTATCCCGGAACGCCTGCAGAAGACCTTTGTGGTCGGATTCCTGCAGAGCAAGATCTTGCGCGACAAGGCAGCAGGCCCGCTGCATGCCATGATCTTCTGGGGCTTCGTCGTGCTCCTGGGCGCGGCCATCGAGATGATCCTCGAAGGCGCTCACGAGGGCTGGTCGCTGAGCTTCCTCGGTCCCGTGTATTCGGTGATCACGATCCTCACGGATGTCTTCTGTCTGCTGATCATCGTGGGCGTGGTGATGTCGCTGTACCGCCGCTATGGCGCCAAGGTGAAGAGATTGCAGGTAGAAGGGGAGAAGGTGGAGGCGGGCATGATCCTGATCACGATCGGCTCGATCGTGACGGCCTTGCTCGTGCAGAACGCACTTCGTCAGCACGTGCATGGCGCCGACCTTGCATGGGCCGTCCGTCCGGTGGCATGGCCGCTTGGCAACGCGCTCTCCGCAGCGCTCGGTGCGAGTGCGAGCAGCGTACTGTTCACCGTGGCGTGGTGGATGCATGCTGTGCTGATCCTTGCCTTCATGAACTACCTGCCGTTCTCGAAACACTTGCACGTGCTCACCTCGATCCCCAACGTGTTCTTCGGTCCGTTGGAACCATCGAATCACCTCGACAAGATCGACTTCGAAGCAGAAGGCGTGGAGACGTTCGGCGTGGTCGACATTGAAGACCTGACCTGGAAGTCGTTGCTCGATGGATATACCTGTACGCATTGCGGTCGATGCACGAGCGTCTGTCCGGCCAATCAAACCGGCAAGGTCTTGGATCCGCGCGAAGTGATCATTGCCATCCACGATCGCACGATGGACAAGGCACCGTTGATCCTCAAGAAGAATGCCGGCGAAGAACTCACGAGTGACGAGCAAGCGGTGTGGGACAAGAAGCTCATTGGCGACTACGTATCGCCGGATGCGCTGTGGGCCTGCACCACGTGCGGTGCCTGTATGCAGGAATGTCCCGTGAACATCGAACACGTTCCTGCCATCGTTGGCATGCGACGTTCGATGGTGATGATGGAGAGCTCCTTCAACGACGAGGGTGCCTTGCTTCCCGATGTGTACAGCAACATGGAAACGAATTCCGTTCCATGGGGCGGCTTCGGTCAGGCCGATCGTGCGAACTGGGCAGAGGGCATGGGCATCAAGACGGCGGCCGAAGATGCATCGATGGACGTGTTGTTCTGGGTGGGCTGTGCAGGATCGTACGATGAGCGTGCAAAGAAGATCTCGCGGTCGTTCGCTGAATTGATGCAGATCGCCGGCGTGGACTTCCGCATCCTTGGCACTGAAGAGCATTGCACGGGAGATGTTGCGCGACGTACCGGCAACGAGTACTTGGCGGACATGCTCACGAAGACGAACATCGAGACCTTCGAGCGCTATGGCGTCAAGACCATCGTTGCCACCTGTCCGCACTGCTTCAATACGCTCAAGAACGAATACCCGCAGTATGGCGGTAACTACGAAGTGATCCACCATACGCAGTACATACGATCGCTCATCGACTCCGGTCGGTTGGTGATCGACAAGACCTCGGCATCCTCCGAAGCCATCACCTATCACGACTCATGTTATCTCGGTCGATACAACGAAGAGTTCGAAGCGCCGCGTGCAGACCTGATGAATATCCCTGGTCTCGAGATCATCGAAGCGCCACGGTCAAAGGATCGCGGCCTCTGTTGCGGTGCCGGTGGGGGACGCATGTTCATGGAAGAACATGTTGGTGACCGTGTGAACGTTGTGCGCACCGACGAACTGCTCGCCACAGGCGCAACGACCATTGCCGTGAACTGTCCGTTCTGCACCACCATGATCACGGATGGCGTGAAGGCGGCAGACAAGGTGGACACGGTGCAAGTGAAGGACGTATCGGAACTGCTCCTCGCCCACGTGCAACGCTAAGCGCTGCACGTTCAGTGCAGGTTCATGCTGTGGGCGAGTTGCTTTGCGAGTTCTGACGTAAGCACGCGTCGGTCGAACGTGCGCACAAAGGCAGCATCAGCCTTGGGCTGTGTGTTGGTGCGCCACTGATCATACATCGTGGCAATGCTCTTCGTAATGGCGGCAACATCCGTTGGATCGGTGATCTGGGCCGCACCGTACCGCTCGGCGGCTTGGCGAAGCGAGCCATGGGGCAGGGAGGCAAGGACGGGCTTGCCGGTGCCGAAGTACTCATAGAGTTTTCCGCTCGACACCGTGTCGGCATTCTTCCCGTTGCCCACCATCATCCACAATGCATCACTCGTACGAAGCAGGTCGATCGTATCGGCGTGCGAACAGTAGCCATGATCGTGAACGATGGAATCAAGACCGAGTGACCGTGCCGTCTTCGCATGCTCATCGCGCAACAGTCCCGCGAAGTGCAATTCGAGCGATGCATCAGGTCGGTCCTTCAGGAACTGTGCCACGGCCTTGAACATGTACTTGGGCGTGACGAATTCGTAGAAGATCCCGGCATAGGTGAGCTTGAAGGCCTGCGATCGTGTGGTGGCTGGCATTGGACGTCGGAAGTCCTCCGGATCGAATCCTTGCGAGATGATGACGACGTCGTCGAAAGGAAGATGCGGATACGTATTGATCAAGCGCTCCTTGATCCGCCGATTCGTCACGATCACCTTCGCTGCATGCGTCAGCACATCGTATTCCAGGGTCTTGTGCAGATGCGCATGCCATGGCGTCGGATAGAACGAGAACTGATTCCCATACCAGAGATCGCGATAGTCGACCACAAGTGGAATGCCCGTCTCTTGCGACAAAGCAGAGGCGGCCATCATGGCTGAGAAGGGCGGACCGCTCACGAAGATGGCATCCACATGTGTGGTCGCAACGATCTCGCGGGCTGTGATCAAGGCCTGCTTTGCCCACGACCGTTTATTGTCGGGCACAAAGAACGTACTGCTCACACGATTCAAGAATTTGCGCACGAACTCTCGTGGCATCTTGATCGTGCCGGCATCCTTCAACAATGAATTGGGATCCTTCCCGCTGGTGCGATGGATCTCGATCGGACGTCCTTCGAAATCTTCGAGCATCGATGCATCGTGCGCATAGTACGCCGTCGGTCCGGTGGTCACCACAATGGGACGCCACCCCTGCTCCGGCAGATACTTCACGAATTTCGAGACGCGTTGCACTCCGCTCAGACCCATCGGAGGGAAGTAGTACGCAAAGACGAGTACGGTATGTTGCTCCATGCCCCTTAGACGATCACGAGTTCGCGCGGGGCGGTGGTAAGAATATCGGCTCCGGATGGAGTGACCACAACATCGTCTTCGATACGCATGCCGAACTTGCCGGGAAGGTAGATGCCCGGCTCGATGGTGATCACACAGTTCGTCGGAACCTCTTGCTTCGTGTTGGCCCACGAGATGCGCGGATCTTCATGCACTTCGTAGCCGAGGCCGTGTCCAAGCGAATGCTTGAAGAAGTCACCGTAACCTGCCTTGGTGATCAGATCGCGTGCGGCGGCATCGAGCGCTGCTGCATTCACGCCGCTTACGGCGGCATCGAGTGCCGAGAGATGGGCATCGTACAGAACGGCGAACACATCCACGACCTTCTTCGATGGCGTGCCAACGGCAAAGGTGCGTGTCATGTCGCTGTACATTCCGTTCCAGCAACATCCGAAGTCGACGGTGACAACATCACCGCTCTTGATCACGGAGGCACCGGCACGACCATGCGGCATGGCACTACGTGCGGCGGCGACGACGATGATGTCGAAGGCATCCTTCTCGCTGCCGAGCTGACGGGATGTGGCGGCGATGAACGTTGCCACTTCGAGCTCCGTCATGCCCGGCTTCACGAAGTTCAACAGGTGCTCATACGTGGTGCTGGCCAATTGGGCCGCCACACTGATGTCCTTGATCTCGCCTGCGGTCTTCACCATGGTGATCTTCTCCACCAGTCCGTGCACTTCTTTCAGCGTGGCAGGACTCATGGCCTTCTTCATGGCCTTCAGTCCCGACACCATGGTGCGTGTCGGATCGAAGCCCACGGTCTTCCACTTCTTGGCAATGGCCCGTTGTGCGGCCGCTCCCCAGAAGTCGCGATCGATGATGGTCTTCAATCCATCGAGCGCATACACTTCCTTCTGCACCTGGACGGCATAGAGGTCGTTCGTGAAGAAGTACAGATCTCGTTGTGAGATGATGCCCATGCCCATCGATCCGCTGAAGCCGAAGAGATAGCGCAGCTGCGGTGTGTGCGAGACGATCAGGGCATCGATCCCTGCCGCCTTCATTTCCTTGCGAACCGATGCGATGCGCTCGGTTGCCGCCTTGAGTTGTTGCTTTGTGGCCATGATGTTATCGGGTATAGTAGTTGGGGGATTCCTTCGTGATGATCACATCATGCGGATGTGATTCACGAAGTCCGGCGGCCGTCATACGCACGAATTGCGCATGCTGTTGCATCTCTGCGATCGTTGCGCAGCCGCAGTATCCCATCGATGCACGCAGGCCACCGACGAGTTGATAGATCGTATCGCTCACGTTGCCTTTGAATGGAACACGTCCTTCAATGCCCTCGGGAACGAGCTTGGCGATCTCGTCTTCCACGTCTTGGAAGTATCGATCGGCAGAACCCTGACCCATGGCGCCAAGCGATCCCATGCCGCGATAGATCTTGTAGGCACGACCTTCGAGGAGGACCTTCTCGCCGGGACTTTCTTCGTGTCCGGCGAGCATGCCGCCGAGCATCACGGTATCCGCACCGGCAGCGATGGCCTTGGCAAGATCACCGGTCTGCTTGATGCCTCCGTCGGCGATCACCGGCACACCGTGCTTGCGTGCTTCGGAGACGACGTTCATGATGGCCGTGATCTGCGGAACGCCAACACCGGCCACGACGCGTGTGGTGCAGATCGATCCCGGACCGATGCCCACCTTGAGTGCATCGGCTCCGGCGGCGATCAAGGCCGCGGCCGCTTCTGCCGTAGCGATGTTGCCCGCGATCACTTGCAGATCGGGATAGCGTTGCTTGACGGCACGCACCATATCGATGACGCCCTTGGTGTGACCATGGGCCGTGTCGACGATCACCACGTCAACACCTGCTTCGACGAGGGCCGTCACGCGATCGAGCGTATCCGGTGCGATGCCGAGTGCGGCACCAACACGAAGGCGACCTTGTTCGTCCTTGGCAGCATTCGGATGCTTCTTCTTCTTCTGAATGTCCTTCACCGTCATCAGTCCCACGAGCACGCCATCATCGTCGATGATCGGAAGCTTCTCGATGCGATGTTGTTGCAGGATCACCTCGGCGTCTTCCATCGTGGTGCCAAGACGTGCCGTGATGAGATCGCGCGACGTCATGATGCCGGCCACGGTCTCCGTGCTGTTGAGGGCGAAGCGCATGTCGCGATTGGTGACGATGCCAACGAGTTTGTTCGACGCGTCCACGACAGGGAAGCCACTCACCTTGTACTTGGCCATCAGCTCTTGTGCATCACGTACCGTGCGATCGCTCGTGAGGGTGATCGGCTTCCGGATCATGCCGCTTTCGGAGCGCTTCACCTTGTCGACCTCTTCTGCCTGCTTGTCGATCGGCATGTTCTTGTGGATGATGCCGATGCCGCCATCACGTGCGAGCGCGATGGACATGGCCGAGTCGGTGACCGTGTCCATGGCCGCCGAGATCACGGGGATGTGAAGGGTGATGGTGCGTGTGAGTCTCGCACTGGTATTCGCGTCCCGCGGAAGCGTTTCGGAATAGCGCGGCACAAGAAGGACATCATCGAATGTGATGCCTTCTCCGAGGATTTTCGCTACAGACATAGTGGGGAGGCCGAAGGATGGTCGAGAATCAACAAATATACGGGAATGGGAGAGTTGACGATATTGCAGGATGAAAAGAGCTGCTTCGATCTCGCTGCTATTGGTGCTGACGGTGTTCGTCGGCATGGTGCATGATGTGCTTGCGCATCAGCAAACATGGGCCACACCGCGGGTGCTGCGCACGTCGGTGCGCTCGCGCACGCTCACGATCACGGCTGAAGTGATGGTGCCGACGCCGTGTACGACGGTAGAAAAGAAGGTGACCCATCCCGGGAGTCGGAACCACGTTCTGTCCGTATGGGGCGAGGCGCAGAAGGGGAACTGCGTCACGATGATCGCCTACGATACCGTGAACGTGTCCCTCAAACTTCGCGTTCGAGGGACACATTCGGTTGTGATCCAGGGGAGGAAGGCAGACGGAAGCGTGACGAAGGATTCGACGCTTACCGTGCGCGTGAAATGATCACGCGAGTTCGCTCTGCAGTTTGGCAGCGCGAAGGCGGGCTTCGGCCCAATGCATGGACTTGCGCGCATTGTCGCGCTCATGTCGGTCGGGATGCGAATCGGCAACGGAGCGTGCTTGCGCGAGGTCTGCCTCGGCAAGGTCGACGTTGATGTTCTTCGCCTCGACCAATTCGTAGACGACGATGGAGACGTTGTTCTTCAACACTTCCACAAAGCCTTCTTTGGACGCGAAGTACGTGATGTGGTTGTGCTCGTCTTCCACTTTCATCACGCCCGTATCCAGCGCCGAGATGATCGGCGCGTGATCGAACAGGATCTGAAACGGACTCTGTGATCCCGGGACGCTCACGGCAAGTGCCGTGCCCGAGAAGGCCGTTGTCGCTGGTGTGACGATGCTGACGTTGAGGATGTGTGCAGACATGATGCGTTGGTCCCGTTATCCGTTCTGCGACTTCTTGTACGCTTCCAACACTTCGTCCAACGTACCCTTGTAGCTGAAGAAGCCTTCTGGCACATCGTCCACATCGCCGTCGAGGATGGCCTTGAAGCCGGCGATGGTGTCGGCGATCTTGACGTAGCGACCAGGGAATCCTGTGAACTGCTCGGCCACATGGAATGGCTGCGAGAAGAAGCGCTGAATCTTGCGGGCGCGATACACCGTGAGCTTGTCTTCGTCGGAGAGTTCGTCCATTCCAAGAATGGAGATGATGTCCTGCAGGTCCTTATAGCCTTGCAGCATGAGCTTCACGCGCATGGCCGTGTTGTAGTGGTCTTCGCCGATGATGAGCGGATCGAGAATTCGGGACGAAGAATCCAGTGGGTCCACAGCAGGGTAGATCCCCAACTCGGCGATCTGACGGCTCAACACCGTGGTCGCATCAAGGTGGGAGAACGTGTTGGCCGGTGCAGGGTCTGTCAAGTCATCGGCAGGAACGTAGACGGCCTGTACCGATGTGATCGAACCACGGTCCGTGGAGGCGATCCGCTCTTGAAGCTGACCCATTTCCGTGGCCAACGTTGGCTGGTATCCCACGGCCGACGGCATCCGTCCGAGAAGGGCCGATACTTCGGAGCCGGCCTGCGTGAAGCGGAAGATATTGTCGATGAACAACAGCACGTCGCGACCTTCTTCATCGCGGAAGTACTCGGCCATCGTGAGCGCCGTAAGGGCAACACGTGCACGAGCTCCGGGAGGCTCGTTCATCTGACCGAAGACCAGCGCCGTCTTATCGATAACGCCCGACTCCGTCATTTCGAGATACAGGTCATTTCCTTCACGCGTACGCTCACCAACACCGGCGAACACGGAGAAACCACCGTGCTGCTTTGCGATGTTGTGGATGAGCTCTTGAATGATCACGGTCTTTCCAACACCGGCACCACCGAACAGACCGGTCTTTCCACCCTTGGTGAATGGCTCGATCAGGTCGATCACCTTGATCCCGGTCTCGAACATTTCCTTTTGTGTGGAAAGGCTCTTGAAGTCGGGAGGCGTGCGGTGAATGGAGTAGTTCTTGTCCGACTTCAGTTCGCCCTTGCCGTCGATGGACGCACCAACGACGTTGATCAGGCGACCAAGGACGTTCGGTCCTACGGGAACCGTGATCGGCGCACCCGTATCGATCGCTTCCATACCGCGAACGAGTCCGTCCGTGGCATCGATGGCGATCGTGCGAACACGATCTTCACCAAGGTGCTGCTGCACTTCGCATACGAGCATTTCGTCTGCGCCTGTTTCCACGTTCTTACGCGGAATGTGCAGAGCATTCAAGACGGAGGGAATATGTCCGTCCGAGAATTCCACGTCCACGACTGGACCAATGACCTGTACGATGCGACCTTTGTTCATGCTTTCGGTTCCGATTTGTGTTCCACAGACTCGCAAAAATAGGGAAAAGGTCTGTACACCCTTTCGTAATTTTGCGCACTTGCACCTGCCCCAATCAATTTCAGGATAGAACATGTCTTCCTACATCGTTTCAGCCGCCCGTACCCCGATCGGTGCCTTCATGGGATCGCTGTCGGACCTTTCCGCCCCGCGCCTTGGAGCCATTGCCATCAAGGCCGCCGTTGAACGCGCCGCTCTGGCGCCCGACATGATCAGCGAAGTGATCATGGGCAACGTGATCACGGCAGCCGTCGGTCAGGCCCCCGCACGTCAGGCCGCCATCTTCGCCGGGTTGCCGACGAGCGTTCCCTGTATGACCATCAATAAGGTCTGCGGATCGGGATTGAAGTCCGTGATGCTGGCCGACCAGGCCATTCGCTGCGGCGATGCCGAGGTGGTGGTGGCCGGTGGACAGGAGTCGATGACGAATGCTCCCTATGCACTCCCCAAGGCCCGCGGCGGCTATAAGTACGGCAACGGCGAGATCATCGACACGCTCTTGCACGACGGATTGTTCGACGTCTACAACAAGTACGCCATGGGTGTGGCCGCAGAACTCTGCGCCTCCGAATGCAACATCACGCGCGACATGCAGGACGCCTTCACGATCGCCTCGTATCAGAAAGCCCTCGATGCACAGAAGAACGGCTACTTTGCTGACGAGATCGCATCCGTGATCGTGGCAGGGCGGAAGGGTGACGTGGTGGTGGATACCGACGAAGAACCAACGAAGGTGAACTTCGACAAGATCCCGACACTGAAGCCGGCCTTCACCAAGGACGGAACGATCACGGCAGCGAATGCGTCGACGATCAACGACGGTGCGGCCGCCGTGGTGATCGCCTCCGAGCTCGCTCTTACCACGCACAACCTCGAGCCCATGGCCCGTATCGTTTCCCAGGCATCGTTTGCCCAGGATCCGGCATGGTTCACCACGGCCCCGGTCGACGCCATCCGTAGAGTGGTGGCCAAGGCCGGACTGACGATGGACGATATCGATCTCTTCGAGATCAACGAGGCCTTTGCTGTAGTGGCGCTGGCAGCGCAGGACAAGCTTGGCATCCCCATGGAGAAGATCAATGTGCACGGTGGTGCGGTCGCCCTCGGACATCCCATCGGTGCATCGGGAGCTCGCCTCCTTACCACCCTCCTCTATGCCCTGAAGCGCCGCCAGAAGAAGTACGGTCTTGTAACGCTCTGCATTGGTGGTGGCGAAGCAAGTGCAATGATCATTGAACGCTTATAACACAACGGAGAACGAACGGATATGACACCACGCACGGTAACATTGATCGAAGGCGACGGAATTGGACCGGAGATCTGCGCATCGGTAGAGAAGGTATTTCAGGCAGCCGGCGTCCCCATCGTTTGGGAACGCGCCATCGCAGGACTTGCAGCGATCGAACAGTTCGGCAATGGTGTTCCACCAGAGACGTTCGCCTCGATCAAGCGGAACAAGGTGGCGTTGAAGGGACCAACGACAACACCGGTCGGTGGTGGACATAAGAGCGTGAACGTCACGATCCGCAAGTCGCTGGATCTCTACGCCAACGTCCGTCTTGCACGGTCCATGCCGGCCGTTCAAACGAAGTTCGACAACGTGAACATCCTCGTCGTCCGCGAGAACATCGAAGACACATATGCCGGCATCGAGCACTGGCAAACACCGAACGTGGCACAGTGTCTGAAGCTGATCACGCGTGAAGGGTCGATGCATGCCATCCGCTATGCCTTCGAAGAGGCACGGAAGCTTGGCCGGAAGCGCGTGACCTGCGTGCACAAGGCCAACATTCACAAGATCACCGATGGACTGTGGTTGGAGGTCTTCCGTCAGGTGGCCGCCGAGTACACCGACATCGTGGCCGATGACATCATCGTCGACAATTGCTGTATGCAGCTCGCCACACGTCCGGAGCAGTTCGACGTCTTGGTCTTGCCGAATCTGTATGGCGACATCGTGAGCGATCTCTGCGCAGGGATCGTGGGTGGCCTTGGCGTGGCACCCGGTGGGAACATCGGCACGGAATATGCTGTCTTTGAGGCCGTGCACGGCTCGGCTCCCGATATCGCTGGCAAAGGTCTTGCCAATCCGACAGCGCTCTTGCTCTCCGGCATTCAAATGCTGCAGTTCATGGGCCTGGTGGGCTATGCAACGGCCATTCAGGACGCACTCGCCAATACACTTGCCTCAGGTGTTCGCACGCGCGACCTTGGCGGCGTGGCAACCACAGAGAAGTTCACCGAAGCCATCATCGCTCACCTCCATCCGGTCACGGATACGGAGACCGTTGTGGTCGTGAAGCCCTCTGTTGCGGGCTCTGCAGCAGCGTCAACCGTCAAGGAAGAGTGGACACTCGTTGGTGCCGACGTCTTCGTCGAAGCCACGGATGGCATTCCGTCGGTTCCCGAGACATGCGGACCATTCACGCTTCGTCTGAAGTCCAATCGCGGGACGAAGGTGTGGCCGGGTGAAGCGCCGAACATTCTGATGGTGGATCACTATCGCTGTCGGTACGTCGCCTCGGCAGCCGTCCACCAAACGGATGTGATCGAACTCTTGAGAACGGTCACCGAGGCCGGATTCTCGTGGATGCACGTTGAACTCTTGCATCAAACGGCGTCCGGCGAAGCGCGGTATTCAAAAGCACAAGGCGAATAGTGACGGACACTCCGACCAACGATGAAACAACGATGGCACGTCGGCCTTTCTGGCGACGTGCCATTTCGTTTGTGATACGATGGTCGTACCGTCTTGTCTTTTCCGCCACGATCTTCTTCGCCATTCTGATCGGCGTTGCACAAACGGAAACATTCCGTGCATGGCTTCGCAAGGTGGTGATCGAACAAGTGAATGCGCAACTGGTGGGATCGCTTGCCGTTGACGATGTGCGCATCGACATCTGGAAGGGCATCTATCTTGCGCATCCGCAACTGTATGCGCATGGCACCACCGTCCTCGAAGCCGATGCCATCTCCGTGACGTACGATCTTGCGCCGTTGCTCCGAAGTGTGGTGGCGATCAATACGGTCCAGCTCGATCGTCCGCGCATCAACATCCTGCGTTCGGCAACCGACAGCGTGTGGAACGTCAGCAAGATCGTCAAGCCACCCGCCGATACCACAACCACTCCTCCGCCTGACCTGCACATCTATGTGCGCGAGTTGAAGATCACGGACGGGACGATCGTGATCAACGATCGCACGCAACGATGGGGCGATGGAACGCGCTTCGATCCGATGCACATGTCCATGCGACACGTCAACCTCTCGGCCACGGCCCGACTTGCTCTCAAGGATCAGGACTATGAGGCGGCCATCAATCATCTCTCCTTCGAAGAGACCACATCGCCGCTTGTCGTCCACGATCTCTCCCTGGCCGCCCACGTTTCGACAAGTGGTGTGAACCTTCAGTCCTTACACCTGCGCACGGCACGTTCCGATGTGCACGTGCGTGCTCGTATCAACGACATCAACATCTTCGAGGGGTTCAGCGACGATTCGCTGCTCACACATCCGGCCATTGGCTCGGTGGATGCTGATATTGTGGATGCAGAGGAAGTGCACTTCTTCGTGCCCGACGTTGACATTCTCGGTCTCTACTCCGTCGATGCCGATCTGGTCTTCGGCGGCGAGACCCTGAACATCCGCAACCTTGCTCTCTCGGGTGACAACCTCGATCTGCATGGCGAGATGGATGCGATGAATCTCTCTGGTGCGAAACCACTGGCTGTGAACATCAAGGCCTTCAACACCCACGCATCGTATGCCGATGTGCGACGTCGCCTCCGCTTCGTGCCACTGCCTGAGCTTCCATTCTTGCGCCATGCCACCATCGAATCCGTATGGTTGCGCGGTGTGCCGGATGACAGCCTGTGGTTCGAGGTGCATGCAAGCGATGCGCCCGGACGGATCGACGGCACCATGTCTGTCTACCTCAAGGGGCCACGCCTCGGTTACAACCTCGACGCCATGGTCCACAACGGAGATCTCAGCGTCTTCACCTCCGACTCGTCGCTTACAAGCAACATCAACGGACATGTGCGCGTGCAGGGCAAGGGCCTTACGTTGCAGGACGTGGATGCACGCGCCGATCTCGATCTCGAGGCCACGTCGGTGAACGGCACGCGGCTACGCTCGCTGTCATCCACCATCCGTGGGAATGGCGCAGGACGTATCGATATCGATTCGCTCAACGTTGTCTTTGCGAGTTTGAAGAAGGGGGAAGGCGGCGAGGATGTGGACGATGCATCGGTACGGCAAACAGCAAGCGTGCGTGGCATGCTCGATGCCGCCAATCCGGAACACCTTTGGTACGACCTCACCGCTGCCGCCCACGGTGTGAACCTTGCCGCCTTGCTGCATGATGATCAGATGCCTTCACGCCTGAGTTCTGATGTGACGATCCGTGGGCATGATATCGAACTCGACAGTATGGAGTTGGAACTGCATGCCACGACCACTGAGTTCATGCTCAACGACCGGGCCATGATGCCGTTCACCACCGACGTGGTGAGCAAACGCGAGGATGGTCGACGATCGATCTCCTTCGATGCGATCTCCGTGCGTGGACGTCATCCCATTCTGAGTGCTCGCGTCGATGGCAACTACGCACCTTCGGCATTGCTCGATGTGATCTCAGCCATGGCCACCACCACGGCAGATCTGGTCGTACACTCCATCCGTCATGTGATCGGGCCCGTGCGACCCATCCGTACCTTCACGAAAGAGATCCAGCCGATGGAGGCCACCTTCAACGTTGTGGCCTACGATGTTTCTCCTCTTGCCGTCTTCATTCCCGATGTACAACTCATGTTCACCGGTTCGCTCAATGGCAATATGTCGTCGTCGACGACCGGTGGTATCTCGTTCACACTGGACACGGCCAACATCCGCGATCTGCGCATCGCAACGGATTCACTTCTCATCACCGCCGACCCGTTCGTGGCGAGCATCCATGCGTCGACGAACAACATCGTCACCGTCCCAACGCTTGACAGTTTGAGCATTCATGCAGCGTGCTATTCAGTACTGCAGGTAGGAACAACGAAACTGCATTCTCCGAGCATCGATCTGGCGCTCGCCAATAACAAGGGATCGCTTCGTGCCTCGAGCGGTGTGAACGAGATGCACTTTGGCGTGGTGGCCGATCTTGCGCTGTACGACGAGATGCTGTCGCTCCAGCTGGATTCCATGGAGTTCACGCTTGACCCAACGCGCAATCTGCTGTGGCGAACCACGCAGCCGTCCACGATCACCGCGAGCAACAAGGTGTACAACGTGCAAGGACTGGTGGCACAGCGACCGTTTGCAGAAACGATCACCGTCACCGGTCTCCTGTCTGATTCCATCTTTGCCAACACCAACGTCGTGGTCGAGAACTTCAACCTGCGCGACATTCTCAAGTATGCTCCGGAGTTGTCATCATCGCCGCTCAAGCTCTTGCGCGGATTCATGACGAAGGCCACGGCCACCGTGAATGGCACATGGAGAGATCCGGTGATCACACTCGATCTTGCCGCAAAGGATGTATCGTACAATGCCGAGAAGATCGGTGCACTGGCCGTGTCGCTGAAACATGCCGATCGAACGGTCACCGGGTTGGCAACCATCACGAGTGGCGACAGTACCAAACTCGTCGAGGCCTTGAACCTGAAGATCAACACGGTGCCGCTGGATCTTGGCTTTGTGAACGTGCCGGAGCGCATGATCGATGGACGGCCCATGGACATTCAACTTCTGGCCAACAAGCTCTCCATGGCCGTGGTGGAACCATTCTTGCCGGCCATTGAGCGACTGCGCGGACAGGCCGATGCCATGATCTCCGTCAAGGGCACCACGCCGGATGATGTGAAGTTCACGGGCAATGCCAGATTCAAGAATGCGAGCTTCGTTGCTTCATCCACCGGTATGTCGTACAACGCCGATGGTGTGATGCGCCTCGAAGGGGAACAGCTCTTGATCGATACCATCGTGATGCGCAACCTGTCTCGTGACATTCTGCGCAAGGACAACAAGGGAATCGCCAATGCCAAGGGCACGGTCACGTTCAACGGATTGAGTGTGGAGTCGGTGGATTTCACGGTCACCACACCCGGACTGGCCGTCATGAACATGCAGTCGGTGGCTCGCAGTCCGGACGTCTATGGCGACGTGGTCGTGGCCAGCGGCAAGAGTCCGCTGCACTTCTACGGACGTCTCGATGCACCGCATCTTGACGGAGATCTCATCGTGATCTACGGCGACGTGGTCTTCCCGCAAGAGCGTTCGTCCACAAAGCGTCGCGTGACGTCGTTCACGTACATCTCTCCGGACGACAGTTTGAACTATGCCTTCCCGTCACTCGAAGACCGTGTGCGCCCGCGTGCTCGGGTGGATACAACGAAACGTGAGCAAGTGGATTCGTCGCAGATCCTTCGTGCCTTGAAGAGCGCCTTCTCCGGTCCGACGGCAGGATTCATGGACCTGTTGGAGTTCAACCTGAACATCTACTTCAAGAGCAGATTCTTGATCACCATGGTCTTGGGTGTTACCGAGATCCTGATCGCCGATCTGGAACTGAGCGATCCGCGCATTCCACTTGAGTTCACAGGTTCCTTTGGTAGCGGCACGAACATGCATGGAAAGATGAAGCTGAAGGAAGGCACGAGTACCTATAAGTTCTTCAAGCCGTTCTCGGCAAGTGGAGAGTTGGACTTCAGTGCCGGCGGACTCACGAACCCGTCGTTGAAGCTGCGTGCTGTCTACAATGGCAACCGCATGCTTCCACCGCCGAAGGGTGGACGTGAGGACTATCGCGTGGTGATCGATATCACAGGAACAAAACAACTTCCGGACGCGAAGTTCCGATTGTTCCGCAATGACAAAGAAGTTGTTGGTACCGATTCGAACAGTGTCAAGAGCGATGCGCTCATGCTCATCCTGCTCAACCGCACGCAGGACGAATTGCAGCAGGGTGGACAGGGCAATGTGGTCGGCGAAGTGAATGCGAGTTTGTCCGCCGTCGCAACGAATGCACTCGGTGAGATGCTGGCCGGTGTTGGTGGTGTGATCCAGAACGCTCAGCTCGACGTTGGGTCGGACCTCAGTCAGTCCAAGCTCACGCTTTCCGGTCAGCTCTTCGGTAACGTCACCTACCGATGGAGCGGCACGGTGTCCGACATCTCGGCGAACAACAACATCACGGTGATCGTCCCGCTCTCGGAGCTGAACGAGGCAACGATCTTGAAGTACTTCGAGGCAGAGTTCTCCCGTGCCGTGAGCAACACGGGGAACATCACACGCTATCAGAAAGAGTGGGAAGTGAAGCTCGGTATTCGATTACCGTAGTGGCCTTGCCGCCGTGCCGCCTTACAATTCCTTGAGGAGTTCGCGAGCGATCACAATGTGCTGGATCTCGCTCGTGCCTTCGTAGATCTCGGTGATCTTCGCATCGCGCAAGAGGCGTTCCACAATGTACTCGCGAACGTAGCCGTAGCCGCCGTGAACTTGAATGGCTTCGAGCGCTACATGCACGGCCGTTGTCGACGCAAGCAACTTTGCCTGTGCGGCCGCCTTGATGTAGTTCATGTGCTGATCCTTCATCCATGCGGCGCGATACACCATATAGCGTGCAGCTTCCACGCGCGTTGCCATGTCGGCGATCTTCATCTGAATGGCCTGCAGATCGGCAATGGGTTTGCCGAATGCCTTGCGTTGCGTGGCATACTTCGTGGCGATCTCACTCCCGGCCTTGGCAATGCCAAGTGCTTGTGCAGCAATACCGATCCGTCCGCCGTTGAGCGACTCCATGGCGATCTTGAATCCAACACCTTCGCCGCCGAGCACTTGATCATCGGGAACGAAGACGTTCGTCAGACCGATCGAGCAGGTATCGCTCGAGCGGATGCCGAGCTTGTCTTCCTTGATGCCCGGCTCGAATCCTTCTGCCGTGCGTGGGACGATGAAGCACGTGATGCCCTTATGCTTCAGCTCGCGATTCGTTTGTGCCATCACCAAGTAGGTGCTGGCCGTTTGTCCGTTCGTGATCCAGTTCTTCGTGCCGTTCAACAACCATCCTCCGTCCACCTTCGTGGCCGTGGTGTGTTGCGATGTTGCATCGGAGCCGGCTTCGGGTTCGGAAAGGCAGAAGGCGCCGTGGACCTGACCGGAAGCGAGGGGACGGAGCCACTTCTCTTTTTGCGCGTCGGTGGCATAGGTCTCGAGTCCCCAGCAGACCAATGAGTTGTTCACCGACATGATCACGCCACAACTCGCATCCACGGCCGAGATCTCTTCCATGGCGATCACATAGCTCAAGGCATCAAGGCCAGAGCCGCCCCATTCGGGCGAGACCATCATGCCCAGGAACCCAAGCTCTCCAAGCTTCTTCGTGATCTCGTACGGGAACTCGCCGTTCTTATCGCGTTCGATGGCCGTTGGTGCGATCTCGTCCTGCGCGAATTGGCGGGCCGTGTCGCGGATCATTTCATGGGTTTCGGAGAACTGCAAGGAAAACATGGCGGTAGGGATGTTGTTGGTGATGGGAATTCGCAAAGTTACGAAGCGCTGACGGTTCCGAGGACGACGGCTTTCGATGCCCCGGTCACCGACGGTATGTTGCCCGGCAGACCGGCCAGGGATCGCCAACCGAGATAGGCGAAGCACATGGCCTCTTTCGCGTCGGACGGAATGCCAACATCGTCACTGCGCAGAACGTTCATTGTCGGCAGCCGATCGCGCAAGAGCTCCATCAGGAACGTGTTGTGCGCACCGCCACCGCTCACGATCACATCGTCGGCCTGAGGCGCATAGCGTTGGATGTGATCGGCAATGCTCCAGGCCGTGCACTCCGTCATCGTCCGCACCAGATCTTCCATCGGCAGGCTGGGATGTCCGTAGCGCTTCACCATGACGGCGGCATAGGCATCGTCGAACATCTCCCGTCCGGTGGACTTCGGAGGCTCCATCGCATAGAACGGATGCGACGTGAGCTCGTCGAACATCGAGGCGATCACATTGCCGGCACGTGCAACATCGCCGTTCGTATCGAATGCCTTGCCGTACGTCTTGCGAATGGCAGCGTTGATCAGCACGTTGCCCGGACCCGTATCGAAGGCCACGAGCGTGTCCACCGAAGCCGTCGGAGGAAGGATCGTACAGTTCGCCATGCCGCCAATGTTCAAGGCCACGCGTGTGCGCTCGGGATGCACCAACGTGTGCAGATCGAACATCGGCACCAGCGGCGCGCCTTGTCCGCCCACCACCACATCGGCCGTGCGAAGATCACCGATCACGGTGAGGTTGAGCAGGGTGGCAAGGGCAGAGATGTTCGTTGCCTGCCATGTGCTTCCCATGGTGTGAGCGCCAACAGTATGCGGTTGTGGTGCGTGCCACATCGTTTGTCCGTGTACGGACACAAGGTCCACCTCGGCACGGTCCACCTTGTTCTCCTGCAACACCTGTTCGACGGCAGTGGCCATGTCGGCAGCGAGGGCAACGTCAAGATCGCAGACCTCAGCCGCACGGATCGGTTCCGTGAGCACCGTCTGCACAAGTTGCAAGCAGGCATCCGAGTAGGGGAAGGTGGCAAAGGCATCGAGGACAACGGAATGTCGACCGTCCTCAATGCCAATGGTACACAACGCCACGTCGATCCCGTCCAGCGAGGTGCCCGTCATGATCCCGATCACGCGTCGTGGCCGGGATGTCCAGGTTGTGTGCGTCATCATGTTCTTCGATCCCTTGAAAAAAAAACGCCGAACCATTCGGTCCGGCGTTCATCGTAATCATCTTGTTCCTGACGTCGAGAGAGCAGACCGAGCGCTCGTTACGGTGTGACGAGATCGCTGCGGCGCACGTCGCCACTGTCCTTGCCAAGGTTGATCAATGTTGGGTGCGACTGGCTCTTGATCTTTTCCTGGATAAAGAGCAGCGCCTTCATGAGTGCTTCGGGACGTGGCGGACAGCCGGAGACGTAGGCGTCGACGGGAAGGAACTGATCGATCCCTTGCACCACAGGATAGCTGCGGAACATGCCGCCCGTGCTCGTGCACACGCCCATGGCAATGCACCACTTCGGGTCGGGCATCTGGTCCCAGATCTTGCGAACCACCCACGACATCTTGTACGTGACCGTACCGGCAACGATCATCAGATCGGCCTGACGTGGCGAGAAGGAGAAGCGCTCGGAACCGAACCGCGATGCATCGGCACGCGGACCTCCGAAGGCCATCATCTCGATGGCGCAGCAGCTGATGCCCATGGGCATTGGCCACAATGAGTTCGCCTGTGCCCACGTGATCAGCGACTCTACCGTGGTGATCACGAATCCGTCGCGCTGTAGTTGATCGTTCAATCCCATTTGAGTGCTCCCTTTTTCACAACGTAGAGATAGCCGCTGAACAAGAGCACCATGAACAAGATCATGGCGGTGAAGCCATACATGCCCAGCGACTTGAACTGCACGGCCCATGGATACATGAACACCACTTCGATATCGAAGAGGATGAACATCATGGCAACTAAATAGAACTTCACGGTGAATCGTTCCCGTGCGCTCTTGATGGGTTCCATCCCGGACTCGTACGTCGACAGCTTGGCACGCGTGCTTCGCTTCGGTCCGAGGATCTCCGCCATGATGATGTTGCTCAGGCCGAAGATCGCGCCGATGGCGATCATGATGATGAGCGGAAGGTAGTGTTCTAGCATGGGGCTTCTCGTGTTGAACTCGACGAAATTACAACTCTGTCACGATTTACGGACTATAAAGAGACTGCTCTCGTAGTCCTTGCTCTGGGCCCGCTCCATGAACCGCAGGCGTCCGCCAAAGCCCACATCCGTGTGGTTGGTG
The DNA here is from genome assembly GCA_044224925.1 of Kapaibacterium sp. (SeqCode). GTDB lineage: Bacteria > Bacteroidota > Ignavibacteria > Kapaibacteriales > Kapaibacteriaceae > Kapaibacterium. Next base: position 914,583 of record JBGAJM010000001.1, on the reverse strand, counting down.
TAGCGATGGCCCACCACCTCGCACCCTGCCGCCTTGATCACGGCATGGATCTCGGCCTCGGGCACCGAATTCATCTGCATGTGATGGAAGGTGCCGATGCCGATCTTGGACAGCCGCTCGCGGATCCGCACCGTGCTCTTGATGCGCTGCAGGAGCGAGATCTGCCGAATGTCCTTGGTCGGGATCTGGAACACCAGCGTCCCACCGGGCTTGAGCAGACGTCCGAACTCGGCGATGTACTCCACCTGCTGCGGGTAGGGAATATGCTGCAGGACGATGCTGGTGTAGATGAAGGAGAAGCTGGAGGGCGGAAAGGGCAGGACGGTCGTGTCGTTCACGCGGAACTGCACCGTGTCGGGCGCCGCATTGAGTGCCGTGGCCTTGGCGATCATGGTAGGGGACACGTCGATCCCGTGCACCGAGCGAAAGATATTGCCGAGCGCCTGCGTGAGTCTGCCCACGCCGCATCCGAAATCGAGTGCGAGCTCATTGTCAACCGGCAGCGCCTTCAACTCCTTCAGCAGGTCGAACACCACGGAGATCTCATACCGTCCGGCCTCGAAGAACTCTTCGTTGCCCCACTTGTTGCCTTGTTTTTCCGGACTCGTGAGAATGGCCCACATTGCATCGTGCTTGGCCAATCCTTCCCAGTCTTGATTTACCGATTGAAAGCTCATAGGGGGCCAAAATACGGTTTGCAATCCATTAATCTTTCCGAGTTTGCAGGCCTTGTTCCTTGTTGTTGCCTCTTATGATCACCTTGTACGCCTACGAAGCCGGCCCTGTGGCCACCATCGGATATCTTCTTGTCGACGCCGACCATGGCCTGGCCGTGGCGATCGATGCACCGCAGTGCGTCACCGACGCCATGCTCGATCAACTGCGCACGGACAACGTGCGCCTTGCCGCCCTGCTCCTTACCCATACCCATTGGGACCACACGGCCGATGCGTCGACGTTGGTGGCGGCAACGGGGTGCGATGTGTATGTGCACGCCGCCGATGTGTACCGACTGACCGATCCGATGGCACATACCGTGTGGCCCTTGCCGTTCACCATCGGTGCCGTCGTTCCAACGCATGTGTTGCAAGGTGGTGAGGTGTTGCGCTTCGGTGCGATGCAGTTCGACGTACTGGCCACGCCCGGACATACAGAAGGCGGGCTGTGTTTTGTCGATGCGGCACACCATCGCGTCTTCGTCGGCGATACGCTCTTCGCCGGAAGTGTGGGGCGGTGCGATCTGCCGGGAGGGGACATGGATGTGTTGCTCGATTCCATTCACGACAAGTTATTCACACTGACCGACGATCTGACCGTGTATCCAGGTCATGGACCGGCCACAACACTAGGCACAGAGCGGGTTTCCAATCCATTCGTTCAATAAGCGCACCACATGAATTTGTTTTCATCCAAGCTTCATCATGGCAACACCGTGCTACCGATAGTTTCGCATGTCGCAATGATCGTCGTGGCAGTAGCAGCAACTGCCTGTTACTCATTTCGCGGCGGCTCGGTTCCGGACCATTTGAAAACGATCTCGATCGCTTCAACGGTCGACCGTTCAGGATTCGGAAATCCAGCCTACCGTGAAGTGTCGACCGAGACGTTGCTCCGCCGATTCCGCACCGACAATTCGCTTCAAGTGATCGAAGAGAATGGCGATGCACGACTTTCGCCGGTGATCGTACGCATCAAGGATCAGATCCTGAACGTGTCCGACGCCGACCGAGAAGGGCAGCGGAAGATCGTGGTGGCGATCGAGGTGGAGTTCTTCGACGCGGTCAAGAACAAACAGGTCTGGAAGCAAACGTTCGAACGCTTTGGCGTGTACGATGCGGCCAACGCCTCCACCGAACGAGACGAAGCTGTTCGCGAGGCGATCCGACAGATCTCAGACGATGTTCTCTTGCAATTGGTAACAGATTGGTGACCCTCCGGTGAATGGCCGGAGGAACCCCCTTTGGCTTTTCATTTTGGAGGATCGATACGTATGGAAGACATGCTCCTGCTTTTGTACTTCCTTTCGTTGTGTGTGCTGTTCGCCTTTGGTCTGCACGGACTTGTGATGATCTACTACTATCACAAGGTCCAGAAGATCGCTCACCACGAACCGATCGAATTGGGCACCGATGTGCCGATGGTAACGATCCAGTTGCCGGTCTTCAATGAAATGTATGTGGTGGACCGACTCGTGAAGTCCGTCTGCGCCATGGATTATCCGAAGGACCGCATGGAGATCCAGTTGCTTGACGATTCCACCGACGAGTCCGTGGACGTTGGACGGGCACTCGTGGCCGAGTATGCAGCACTGGGATACGATATCAAGCATATCCATCGCGTCGACCGCTCCGGCTATAAGGCAGGAGCCCTGAAGGAAGGTCTCGAGAAGGCAAAGGGTGAATACGTTGCCATCTTCGATGCCGACTTCGTTCCAAAGCCGGAGTTCCTTCGCAAGACCTTGCCATACTTCGTCGACAATCAGATCGGCATGGTGCAAACACGTTGGGAGCACTTGAACGAAGAGTATTCGTTCCTCACACGCGCCCAGGCATTGGCACTCGACGGTCACTTCGTGATCGAGCAGCAGATCCGCCACAAGGCCGGCTTCTTCATCAACTTCAACGGCACGGCCGGTGTATGGAGAAAGTCGACGATCCTCGATGCCGGCAACTGGCATTCCGATACGTTGGCAGAAGACCTCGACCTTTCGTATCGCGCCCAACTGCGCGGATGGAAGTTCGTGTTCTTGAACGACGTCACGTCGCCTGCTGAACTTCCCGCCGACATCAACTCGCTCAAGACGCAACAGTTCCGCTGGACGAAGGGCGCTGTGGAAACGGCCATCAAGTTGCTGCCACAAGTATGGCGCAGCAGCGTGGCCCTCAAGGTGAAGCTTGAGTGCACGGTGCACCTGACGAGCAACATCGTCTTCCCGTTCATCATGTTGGTGGCCTTCCTCAATCTTCCGTTGGTGATCATCAAGAACACCACGGGTGGTTACGATACCTACTTCAACATGATGTCGATCTTCGTGCTCGCCTCGATCTCGACGTTCATGTTCTACATGTATGCACAACGTGCCATCCACTTGGACTGGCGCCGTCGTCTGCTCCTCTTCCCAGTCTTCATGGCCGGCTCCATGGGACTTGCCGTGAACAACAGTCGCGCCGTGCTCGAAGCATTGGTGGGCAAGAAGACGGAATTCAAGCGCACACCGAAGTTCCGCATCGAAGAGGCGAACGACGAATGGAAGAAGAAGAAGTACGTGCAAAAGAAGATCGGCTTCGCTGTTGTGCTGGAGCTGGGTTTGGCCGTCTACTTCGCCATCGGTATCGCAACCTCGATCAGCTACTCCGAGATCTCTGCCATTCCATTCCAGCTCATGTTCCTGATGGGCTTCGGAACGGTGGGCGTTCTTTCACTCCGTCACGCAATGGGTCGATAACACATGAAGTTGGTCACGTTTCTCTCGAATGGTACTGAACGTCTGGGTGTGTTGGTCGGAGATCGCATTTTGGATGTAGAGCGCATCGCCACGATGCGCAGTGTGGTGTTGCCGTCGGATATCCTGTCGTTCCTTCGCATGGGCGACGCGGCCATGGAAACATTGCGCAGTGTGCTCGCATCGCTTGGCAGCGATGGTGCCTCTGCGTCGTTCGACGTGGCAACGACCACGTTGTGCGCACCGGTGCCGCATCCACCATCCATGCGCGATGGCTATGCCTTTAAGCAGCATGTGGAAGCAGCGCGGAGAAATCGCGGACTCGACATGATCCCGGAGTTCTACGACATTCCGATCTTCTACTTCACGAATCACCAAGCCGTCTACGGTCCGGGCGACATTCCCGTGATGCCCATGCACGAAGACCAACTCGACTTCGAACTCGAGTGCGCCATCGTCATCGGTAAGAAGGGACGCAACATCGCGGCCGCCGATGCCGACTCCTACATCGCCGGCTACATGGTGATGAACGACTGGAGTGCGCGTGCGCTGCAGATGCAGGAGATGAAGCTCAACTTGGGTCCGGCCAAGGGCAAGGACTTCGCCACGTCGATCGGTCCATGGCTCGTCACCCGCGACGAACTGGCCGCACGTCGTATCGAAACGCCACACGGCGAAACCTACGACATGCCGATGTGCACGAAGTTGAACGGAACGGAGATCTCACGTGGGAACGTGAAGGACATGACGTGGACGTTCGCACAGATCATCGAACGCGCCAGCTATGGCGTGACGTTGTATCCGGGCGACGTGATCGGCTCCGGCACCTGCGGTACAGGATGCTTCCTCGAATTGAACGGAAGCAAGGTCTACGATCCGGCGCTGTGGTTGAAACCGGGCGACGTGGTCTCGTGCTCGATCGACGGACTTGGCGTTCTCACGAACACCATCGTCCGCGAACAGGTCTGACGCTCCCTTACGGCACAAGGAACTTCACACTTCGAACCTTGCCGCCTTCCATGAATCGAATGAAATAGACGCCTGCCGGTAGCGAGCCTACCTGCAGGCGTTCTTCGTTTTGCATGGAACAGGTGCCCGATGCGAGACGAATCGACTGTAAGGAATAGACGGCCCACTCTTCCGGTGTTGCGGGGACCACGTCGCGATGGACAACGATGGAACCATCGTGATAGGCCGCGAGAAGGCCGCTGGTCGCGTCGGCGGCATCATGGACGGATGTTGGCTCGTCGAGCACGAAGAAGCCCGCCTCTGAGGCAAGGTAGAGTCGTTTTCCGACGGTGTCCCAGCGGATGGACCACGCGTTCTTGTTGATGCCGGGGGAAGTTTTGTCGACAGGATGTACCCACGGAATTCCTTCGTACTTGGTCCACGTCACGCCGCCATCGGTGGACATGGTCACAAGGCTATCGCCATGGATGATCGTGTCAAGCGTGAACATGCGGAACCCGCCGGCGAACACTTCCTCGACGCCATTCTTGATGCGCACATCCACAGCCCAGAAGGACGTGTCCACGTATGCCTGCTGGAACCACGATGCTCCGCCATTCGTGGACTTGAGCACGCCGCCATTGCCTTGGATCGTTGCCTGATTGGAGATGGCAACGATGGCATAGCCGATCTGCGGATCGATGGGATTGAAGACGATCTTGGGGATCTCGGCACTCGTACGCAGTGTGTCCTTCCCGTTGATGGGAACCGTGCGCCATGTGGCACCGGAATCGTCGGAACGATACATCACGCCGTTCAGGGCACCGATGAAGAGGATGTTCGCAGAGTCCGGTCGGATCTGAATGGTGCACAGACGCGTGGAGATCGTGTTCGGAATGGTGCCGCGCAGGGCCCAGGTCTGACCGCAGTCCGTACTGCGATAGACTTCCTTCACATTCACTTGTCCGCGTGCACCGTAGATGATGTTCGGCTTCCAGGGGTCTTCGACCATGGCCTCGGATACGAACCAGAACCGCCGGTTCGTCGAGTCGTTGTACACGCGCTCCCACGTTGCCCCCGAATTGTTCGAGCGTATCACGCCGTCGACGCTCCAACCCGCTGCGATCAACGCAGAGGTGTCTTCCCGACAAACGTGCATCGATGACACGGCATTGTCCACCGATTGCGCGCCGATCAGCACCGTATCGAAGGACTGTCCGCCATCGAACGACCGATACACGCGGTCGAACTTCCCGCCCACATAGATCGTGTTCGCATTCTTCGGATTCACGACCACGGTATAGGCGCGCACCGGAAGCAGCAGCTTCCATTGCTGGGCCGTGCAAAGGGAAACGGAGAGGAGAAAGGCGGCAAGGAGAAGAACGCGTTGCATGGAGATCACCATTGAATGAGGGCGGAGGCCACATGTGCACCGTCCGTCATGCGCACCACGTAGAGACCATTCGGAAGCGAAGGAGTTGCAAGCACGGCAGAACCTTGCTCATACATGGTCACAGAACCCGAAGCAACCAGCGAGCCGGTCAGGGTGGAGATGGCATAGGAACACCGACCGGAGAACTCCGTCGGCACGGTGGCCGCCAGTCCTCGGTCCGTATGGCGAAGCTGCAACGTTCCCACACCGGTCGCGCTCGATCCGTCGTGGACGGAGACCACTTGCGTCGACATGAAGGCGCCCGCCTCTGAACCTAACAGCAGGTAGGGGAAGCCCCCAGCCATCGTCACACCGAACGACCAAATGTTCGCGCGCTTCTTGCCCACTTCATTCTCTGTCCACGGCACCGTTCCCAGGCTTGCCCATTGCTGACCCGCATTGGGTGAGCGCATCACGATGGAGTCGCCCTTCAGGTTCGGACTTGAACCATCGCCTTGATAGCCGCCCACAAAGATCTCTTCCGTCACGGCCGTGCGGTGCAGCTCCAATGCATAGAGCGACGTGTCCAAGAAGCGCATCCGCGCCCAGTTCGCACCGTAGTCCGTCGACGTGAAGATGCCGCTGTTCGAGGTGTTCTCGACAAAAAGGTTCGATGCCGTTGCATAAGCCAGACCGGGCGTCACGAGACTCCACTTGATCACCATGGCATCGGCATCCGGTTGCGCCGAAAGACGTCCAGTCCGCGTCCACGTGCGACCACCATTCACCGAACGATAGATGATCGATCCGCGACCGCCCGCTACGATGATGTTCGAACTGTCGGGTGTCGGGCAGACGGCAATGGTATTGCCGCGAGATCCGACCACCGTGTCCACAATGGCCAACGAATCCCACGTACTGCCCTTGTTCACGCTTCGATACACGATGGGCGGCGAGGAGCGGAGGGCATAGACCGTATCCGTTGCGGTCGGATGAACGCACAAACTCGTCGTTCCGGTGAATTCGATCCGACGTCCGCTCGGGTCCTTGATCGAGTTCGACCATGTCTGTCCGGCATCTGTCGATCGGTCCAGACCGGTGAACTCAGGTCCGCCCGCGAACATGATCGTCGTATCCGTCGGATGGATCACCAGCAAGGCCACACGCGAAGTGCCGCTGATGTCCTGAATGGAAAGTTCTTCCCACGTAAAGCCACCATCGCCCGACCGGAACATTGTTCGGGCGACGTTGCCAGCAAATACCGTAGTGGGATTCTGCGGATTCACCGCAATTCCGTACACGGCCCGACCCGGGATCACGGGAGTCCATCCTTGCGCGAGCGATGTCACGGAGGCAAGGATCAGGGCACAGCAAAGGTTGAAGCAACGGTTCATAGCATCCAAAAAAAAAGGGCAACACAAGTGTTGCCCTTAGTATAGGAAATTCGCGGATATGTTACTTCATCACGACCATGGACTTCGTGATGCTCTTGCCATTGACGGTGAGCGTGAAGTAATACGTGCCATTCGAAAGGGTCGACGGATCGACGCTCAGGCCGTGCAGACCGGCGTCCATTTGACCGCTGTACAGCGTGTTCACGCGGTTGCCGAGCATGTCGAAGAGTACGAGCGATACGTTGCCTGCTACGTCGAGCGAGAACGTGATCTCTGCCACTTCCGTTGCTGGGTTCGGCTTTGCGTTGTTGAGGGAGAAGCCAAGGTTCTCGGTTGTCTCTTGAACTGAGTTCGGATTCAATGCATTGAACGTTCCGAATCGGATCGTTTGTGGCATGAAGCGATTCACTGTTGAGCTCGGTCCACCAAGTTCACGCTCAAGGAAGGCGTCGGGCCAACCGGCGCTCTTCAATGGGTGCGTTGCACCAAGACGGTCGTTCGTGATACCTTGGTGATACATCACAGGTACCTTCTCAATGCTCGGAACAATGGCGGGGATCTTCGTTCCCTTGTCCACCTTCGCATCGTTCGTGATGTTCACAGCGCTTCCCCATGCGTCTGCATCGAGTGCACGGACGGAGAAGTACATGTCGGTGGAGAAGAGTGAATCCAGCGTGCCGTAGGTGAGCACGTTGTTGCTGTTGTAGAGGATCGTCATCGGTGGCTCTACGCCATACCGCATGTCGATGTTGGCATCGACCCACTTGATGATCAGGTGGGCGTTGTCTGCTGTCTTGGAGATCTGCAGCTCGTGACCCAACACGCTCGACACATATGGTACCCACTTGCCTTGGCTAATGGATGCCGAGTCGATCACTTGGAAGGTCAGCGGATTGAAATCATTCAGTTCGGTAACCTTGCGCACTGACCAAGCACCGTTCTTGTACTCTGCTTCGATCAGGTCGAGGCGGTCAAAACGATTCTGATCGTCAACGTGGCCGAGACGCATGATGTAGGAGTAACGATCTGTTCCGGTGACAACGAAGCCTTCCGTACCGAACGGGTCGTAGATAGAGTTCTTCGGGCTCGAGAAATTCGCCGTAGCATACTCATCCAGCAGGGCCTTCGGCATCTTGTTCCACGGACCCCATGTTTGAGCGCCGTCCTTCGATACGGCCACTCCTGGAACGCGTGCTGATTCGTCCTCGATCCAAACATTGTCGACCGCTACATAGACGTTGCCGGCCGCATCTGCATCGGAGAGCATTTCGGAGTTGTACGTAGAGTTCGGTTCGCCGGCTCTCCAGTTGGAAAGTGCCCACTCATCCGGCAACGAGCTCGATACGTCTTCGGCAACGAAGTTGAAGTAGAACTGACCGTAAGCGCCGAACTGTCCTGTGGCGCCTTGACCGAGCGTAAGACGTGAGGCGTGGAAAACGCCGGCACGACTACCTGACACTGGGAGGAGTGCATCGAAGGCGAAATTATATCCGCCGCTGTTGTTCAGATCAGGCGACGTCATTGGTACTTCAAGTGGCGTTGGGTCTGAAAGCTTGAACAATGCAGGATTTCCGGAGTATCCCCAGTTGCTGGCCTTCAGATAGGAGTATGCCCACAAGCACCAGCCGAGGTCATCAGCCGATGTCACTCCCTTGTTCACAAGGGCCAACGTTGGGAATGCACGGTAGTCGCCTGTTTTTTCGAAGATGTTCTTCGTGGTGAACGTGGAACCTCCGTCGCTGGAGATGAACGCTTCCACCTTACCGCCGGCAAGCTGATTGGATGCAAAAACGCGAGCCGGGTGGATCAACATGAGGGTGTTCGTCCCCTTGTCATACACAAAGGTCTGATTCGTGTTGTATTGCTCCCATGCTGGGAAGTAATCGTTCGCGTACATGTTCACATACGTGATCGCCTGGCTTTGCTCGACGTTCTTTCCAACGAGCAACGAAGCGGAACGTTGGTCAGGATTCACGAGCTCGATTGAGCGTTGATGCTTTGCCAACGCCGTGGGCAAGCTTTCGAGCGACTGAGCGCTCACGGACGCTTGCGCCATGAGGGCGGCGAGGCCAAGAACGAAGAATCTATTCTTCATCGGAGAACTCCGGAAGGTAATTGTGGAATGAGAACTGCAAATGTACACAGGTGAAGCAACATCTCTCTAATTTTGTAGGCTGTTGCTGTTGGTGTGTCTGACTGGACCATCCTGCACCTTGTTACACAAGCCAGAACAACTATGACCGCTGAACGAATCTCGGCACTCATCGGACCGATCCTCGATCCGGATCTTGGCAGGTCGCTTGCCGACCTGCAGGCCCTCGTCGCCGTCGAGGTGGACGGAGATGCCGTTACCATCAAGATCGACCTTGTGCAGCCACTGCATTGGGTGGCCCAGCGGCTCCATCACGACTGTCGGGCGGCCATCGAGGCTGAGTTCCCGTCGGCCAACGTCACCGTGCTCGTACGCGAACGCGGCGGCGAGGCCATGCGCCCTTCCACCCTTTCCGCCGTCAAGAACCTCATCGCAGTTGCCTCGGGCAAAGGCGGTGTAGGGAAGAGCACCGTGGCGGCCAACCTTGCTGCGGCCCTCGCACAGCGGGGTGCATCGGTGGGCCTCCTGGATGCCGATATCTACGGTCCGTCCCAGCCCACGATGTACGGCATGAGCGATCAGACCATGCGCGCCGAAAAAGGCGAGGATGGGAAGATCATCGGCTATCCGAACGAGCAGTATGGCGTAAAGGTCGCCTCCATCGGCTTCGTGATGCAGCGCGATCAGGCGGCCATCCTGCGTGGACCGATGTTGGCGGGATACTTCTCGACGCTTGTGGATCAGATCCAGTGGGGTGAATTGGACTTCCTCATCTTCGACCTTCCGCCGGGCACGGGCGACATTCAACTGACGCTCACGCAGCGCATTCCGCTCACTGGTGCTGTGGTCGTGACAACGCCGCAGGAGATCGCCTTGGCCGACGTGCGGCGGAGCATTCAGATGTTCCGCAAGGTGAACGTCGACATCATCGGCGTGATCGAGAACATGAGCTACTTCGTTCCGCCCGACATGCCCGAGAAGAAGTATCACATCTTCGGAGAGGGCGGCGGGGCGCGCGTGGCGGCTGAGTATGAAGTGCCGTTCCTGGGTGAAGTGCCCATCGATGTTCGCGTGCGCCAAGGCGGTGACGATGGATTCCCGTTCGTGCTCGATCCGGAGAGCGGCTCGCTGGGCGATGCCTTCCGTGGTCTTGCCTCGAACGTGATCTCCGAAGTGCGACGCATCAATGCACGTACCTCTGCATCCACCGTGGAGATCTCGCTCTAACATGACGCTCATTGAACGCATCGAGGCAGCATTGGAGTCGGCGCGACCGCATTTGGCCGTCGACGGCGGCAACGTGGAGTTCGTGCGCTACGAACCGGAGACCGGCGTGGTGGAGATCCGCTTTCTTGGCGCCTGTAAGAACTGCTCAATGTCGGCCATGACCCTGCGAGCCGGCATCGAACGAACCTTGAGAATGTCGGTGCAAGAAGTTCGTAGAGTCGAATCTGTTTCGTAAGTTTGTGTTCTTGATCGATTACTTGGGCGGTTAGCTCAGCTGGTTAGAGCATCTCGTTTACACCGAGAGGGTCGGGGGTTCGAATCCCTCATCGCCCACCCAAGTACATTCAGTGCACTGCGAGCGTGGCGGAATTGGCAGACGCACTGGACTCAAAATCCAGCGGGGTCAAACCCGTGGGGGTTCGACTCCCCCCGCTCGCACGACGAAGGTTCAACGTCCGTATCTCATCCGAGATGCGGACGTTTTTTTTTACGCGTGTGAAGTCTTATCGCGCAACGCGGAGTTGCTGCGCCTCGGTCCCGATGCGAACCGTATAGGTGCCCGGTGCAAGGGGAGTGGTGTCCACGATCCATTCATCGCTACCCTCAGGCACATCTCGAGAAAGAACAGCCTGCCCCAACAGATCATAGATCACGACGCGTTTGTACGGCGTTGCGGAATGCATGCGCACGAACGACGAACAGGGATTGGGAACAAGGAGGAAGGGCGGCGCGGGATCGACTGGAACACTCGACACAACACGTGGCAGCTCGACCAGCGCACCCCCCGTGGGAAGCACACACCAGAGTCCGAAGGACGGTCCTTGTCGGTTCGCCTGCGGATCGAGAAAGCCACTGGCGAAGATGGTGAGTGCACGTCCGGCGTATGCACGAAGATCGGCTGTGAACTGACCGATGGGCGCGCCTGATGCCGAGCTCACGTTCACGACCGTTGCATCGGCTGGAACCGTGATGTGGTCGGACGTGCTACCATAGGAGAGCGATGTGACCAAGGTCTGTGCACCAACCATCACGTCGAGGGCCGGAGCATCCGTCACGCCGTGGATGATACTGAGATCGGTGGTCGAAGATGACGTCGACGTGTCACGCCGGTTCGTGAACGATGCCACCGTAAAGGCGATGTTCATGGCCTTCGGATCGGGGCTCGGTGCAAAGTCTGTGGGCTGATACACACCCGTGGCCACCGCATAGTTGCGTCCGATCGGAAGTCGAACGAGATAGGTGGCAAAGGCATCGTAGACGGACGTGCTCTCGCGAAAGGCAAGCGAGATGGCATTGTCGACGTTGGCCGGCACGTCGATCACGGCCGATGCTGTGCGAAAGGTCAGATCGTCAACGGCGAGCACATCGTTGATATAGACATCAACGACAAATGCCGCAGGATCTGCGGCATTGTGGATGATCTGAAGTTGAGCGGTTTGCGATGTGGCCGAGGCGACCACGGCGAACAGCATCACGCTAAGGAAGAGAGCGCGACGCAACGGTCAGAGCTTACGGTGGACGCTGGTGACAACGCCCAGAATGCGGAAGTCGTCGTGCTCAGCAATGGTGTAGGGAGCGTACTTGCGATTCTCGGGCATGAGCATCACACGACCTTGATCGTCGTGGTGCAGACGCTTCACGGTGAGTTCTCCGTTCAACCAAGACACCACCACATGTCCGTTCCGTGCCTCCATGCCGGCATCGATCACCAGCATATCGCCCGCAAAGATGCGCGCGTCTTCCATACTGTCACCCGTGGCCATCACACTATAGGAGTCGCGCGGATTCGGGATCCAATACGAGGTGAAGTTGAGCTCGGTGCTTTCGCCTTGTGCGACGTCCGGACCTGTTCCGCACGGTGCACCGCCAAGAAAGAATCGAATGGTGGTGTTGTCGGCAGCGGCAAGTTTCGTGATCATGTTCCCCCCGGAAATGATGAACGGAAAAAATTATCGAAGGATGGCTCGGAGCGTGAGCGTGTCGGCATTGTCACCGGTATAGTCCACGTCCATGATCGACGAGCGGATCGAATCGTTTCGCGTGATGTAGAACACGGGAAGCGTCGTCACCACGAACTTGTCCATCATCGGATGCTTGTCCGACGAGGAGCGCATACTATAGATGGTGATGCAGCGCATCGGGATGTTGGCGGCCATGAGCGTCTTCATCACTTGCGGGAAGAGCTTCTGTGTGCCCTTGCAGGAACATGTCGGCTTGACGTAGACCGTGACCTTGTGCGCATTCGTATCGAAGGAGGTCTTGAGCTGGTTCACGATGGCCGGGTTGGGTGTGTAGATGCCCGTCTCGGATGGGAACCAGGCATAGCCGGCAGAAGAGTTCAGTTCCTGCACGGTCACCAACTGCGCATCCGTAGGAGGGACCTCCGAATTGCACGACCAAAGGCCGAGCACGGAGAGGGAGAAGGCGGCAAGGAGGAAGATGCGTTTCATGTCAGGTTCTTTCCGATCGTGGATCTCGTGAGGATCACCACTTCATCAAATTCACTTCGTCAACATAGACGGTTTGCTTATTGCGGAAGAGGGCAAGGACGATGGCCAGACCAACAGCTGCCTCGGCAGCCGCAACGGCCATGATGAAGAAGACGAACATCTGTCCGCCGAGATTTCCGTTGTAGGCAGAGAACGACACCATCGTAAGGTTCACGGCGTTGAGCATGAGCTCGAGCGACATGAAGATGATGATGGCATTGCGACGTGTGATCACACCGATGACGCCGGTGACGAAGAGCACCGCCGACAACATCAGATACCAGTCGAGAGGGATGGTAGTGGGCATCGATCGATTCCTTATTTCACATGACGCTTGGCAAGGATCACAGAGCCGATGAGGGCCGCCAAGAGAAGCAGAGATACCGCTTCGAAGGGGAAGAGGTACGTTGTAAAGAGCGTTTGTCCGATGGATTCGGTGGTGCCAATGGTGAGCGCCTTGGGCGACATGGCATTCAACCCCGTTGGATGGGCGAGCAAGGTGATGATCACCTGCACGGCGAAGAGCGCCGCGATGAGCGTGCCCATCACACTCCGTAGACTGCTGCGTTCCTGCAATCGATGCTCATCCCCAAGGTTGAGGAGCATCACCACGAAGACCACGAGCACCATGATGGCGCCGGCATAGACAAGAACCTGGACGGCCGCAACGAACTGTGCTTCGAGCGTCAGGTACAGACCTGACAGCATGAAGAAGTGCGCCACGAGCGACATGGCAGATGCGACCGGGTTCCGACGCGTGACCGTTAACACAGCGGATGCAACGGCACCCACGGCGAACAAGGCGAAGAGCAGTACGTGCATATCCATGGGAACAAATATACTACTATCCCTCAAACCGCTCCACGGTCTTGATGCCCTTGATCTTTCGGAGTTTATCGAAGATCCGGGAGAGGTGGTCCACGTCCGTGACGTAGATGGTGATGAGTCCCTCGAAGAGGCTGTCGTAGGCGTCGATGTTCACGCCGCGGATGTTCGTGTTGTCCACGGAGATCACAGCGCTGGTGATCTCGTTGAGCATGCCCGGTCGGTCGTCGCCCGTGACCTTGATGCCGGCCATGAACTCGCCCTTGCGCTGGCGGTTCCACTTGAGCTCGACCATGCGGGCCTTGACCTTTTCCTTGAGCTCCTCGACGTTGTGGCATGAGGTGCGGTGCACCTTGATGCCGGACCCGATGGTGACGATACCCACCACATCATCGCCCGGCACGGGATTGCAACACCGCGCATAGGAGAACATGATCTTGGCCGAGGGGATGTTGTCGCCCACGATGTAGACACCCTCCGACCGATCGCGGGCACTGTCCTGGAACTCCGTGAAGGTGTATGGCGCAGGGGGAGCCGGCTCTGCCGCCGATGTGCGTGAGAGCTTTTCGAGGACCATGGTCGACGCTGTCTCGACGGTGAGCGTGCCGGAGCCGATGGCCGCGAAGAAGTCGGACCGACTGTCGTACTTGAGCGACGTGACGATGCGTTCGAGATCATCGTCGTTCACGTGCATGTCGAGTTTCTTGGCTCGCTTCTCCCATGCCTCGCGCCCTTCCACCACCCGTGCCCTTCGCTCCTCATTTAGGATGCGTCGGATGTGATTCTTCGCCTTGTGCGTGATCACGATGCGCTCCCAATCGCGGTTGGGTGTTTGATTGCGCGACGTGAGGATCTCCACCTGATCACCCGTGTTGAGCTTGTGATCGAGCGGGACGATCTTGCCGTTCACCTTGGCGCCAATGCAACGCGCGCCCACCTGCGAATGGATCTCGAAGGCGAAGTCGAGTGGTGTTGCGCCCTTCGGGAGAATGCGCAACTCGCCCTTGGGCGTGAAGATGTAGATCTCGTCCTGATAGAGGTTGAGCTTGAAGCTCTCCATGAGCTGCTCGTGTGCCTGGTCGCCCGCATTCTCGAACACATCGCGCACCCAGTTGGCCCATTCCTCGAGATCGGTGCTATCGATCCATGTGGCCGAAGCACCCGTCTGCTCTTTGTAGCGGAAGTGTGCGGCAACACCGCGCTCGGCGAAGTCGTGCATGGCACGCGTGCGGATCTGCACCTCCACACGCTTCCCGTCGGCCGAGATCACCGTGGTGTGCAACGATTGGTAACCGTTCTTCTTCGGAATGGAGATGTAGTTCTTGAATCGCTCCGGTACCGGCGTATAGATCTCGCTCACGATGCCGTAGGCAAGGAAGCAGTCGTTGTTGTCGTTGGTGTCAAGAATGATGCGAATGGCAAAGAGATCGTACAACTCGTCCAGGCGCTTGCCTTGGGTGACCATCTTCTTGTAGATGGAGTAGAGGTGCTTTGGACGACCGTTCACTTCGAAGCGGATGTTGTGCTCGGTGAGCTTCGCCTCGATGGGTGCCGAGAACTTCCGAATGAATGCCTCGCGGTCTTCGCGCGACGTGTTGAGCTCGCGCTTGAGTTCGTCGTAGGCCTGACGGTTCAGGGTCTTGAACGAGAGGTCTTCGAGCTCCCACTTGATGTTCCCAAGACCGAACCGATGCGCGAACGGCGCATAGATCTCCATGGTCTCGCGAGCAAGGCGTTCCTGACGTTCGGTTGACAGAACATCGATCGTCCGCATGTTGTGCAACCGATCGGCGAACTTGATCAGGATCACGCGCACATCGCTTACCATCGAGAGCAGGAGCTTGCGATACGTTTCGGCCTGCGTGATCTCGCGACTCTTGAAGATGTCGGTGATCTTCGTGGCACCATCCACGATCTCTGCCACCTCCGAACCGAACTCTTCCTGTATGTCCTTGAGCGAGTACTCGGTGTCTTCCACCACATCGTGCAACAATGCGGCAACAACGCTCACATCGTCGAGCGGAATTTCCTTGCAGACGATGAGCGCCACCTGCAGCGGATGCGTGTAATACGGTTCGCCCGATGCACGCACATCTTTCTTATGTGCGTCCACGCAGAAGTGAAAGGCTCGCGTGATCAGGTCGATGTTGGCCTTCGGCAAGTAGGACGATGCCTCTCGCAAAAGGATATCGAGATCCACGTTCTGATCTACACCAAATACGTGGTCGTGTGCTTCTGAACCGGTCGCTGGTCGTTGTCCATTCGTTCGTGCCATGACCGAATATAGAAAAGCCCGCTATCGTTTCACCAGTGTGATATGTGCGCTTTGATCGGCAGTACGTACGATCACGAAATACGTGGCCGCCGAAAGTGCCGATCCGTCGATGTTCCACGACGTGGTCCCGGAAGGGAGCGGACCTTGATGAAGGGTGGCAAGGCGGCTTCCCGACAGGTCGTAGAGGGCCACCGTGACGTCCGCACGGTCCTCGGCGCTGTGAAGACGTACCGAGGTGGCATCGGTGAAGGGATTTCCCGTCGACGTGAACACGAGGTCGCCGTTATCATCCGTGACGTCGCTGACACTCGTCGGGATCTCGCGCTTCGCACCTTCCAGCCATGTGAGTGTGTTGCCAACAAGCGACGTGCGTTGGGCATCGAGGAGGATGCGTGTTGGACTGATACCGAGGATGGCCGTGCGCAGATAGTTGAACTCAGACCGCACCATGGGAATGCCGATGGCGTCCGTGCGAATGAGGACGGACGTGGCCGTGCTGGAGTTCACGCTGAACTTCACACTGGGCACGAACTTTCCGCCGCGATGGTGATCGAGGCGGGGGAGCTGACAGTCGATGTCGACCATGCCGGCAGAGATCGGATCGCCCGTCTTGCCGCGATACATGCGACGTCCGTTATCAATCGCCTCGGCACCGACCTCGGCACCTCCAAGGCGCACACCGTAGAGATCGAAGAAGGCATTGGCGCCTGGTTCTTCACTGCGCAGCAACAATGGATCATCGGCAATGAGGAACGTTTCAATGGAACGCGCCGAAAGCGAACGCAGAATGGCCTCGTCGGTGGCCGTGATCTCACCGAACGAACCGCTGTACCAGAGCACGGTCTCCAGCGACGTGAGCGAGTCGGCAATGCGATCGAAGAGATCCGAGCGCACAGGCACATAGGTGGTCCTGCCGGTGGCGCGAACAGCGTCGTTCGGGTCGAACACTTCCGTTGGCGCGTCGTTCACGCACATGCGCTTCGTCGTCTGCACCACGGCAATGATGTTGGCCGAAAGAAGAGGAAGCGAGTCGATATCCGGAACCGTTGCACGCAACGTGATCTCGTTGATGCCGCCGAGCGAATCGGATGAAATGATGACAGCAAAGGTGGTGTCGGCTCGCGGACCAAGCGTGATCGACGATGGAATGCTCGTCGACCACGACGATGGTACACCGGTGGCAGAGAGCGTCAGTGAGAACGTTTTCGCAGACGTTGACGAATTGTAGAGCTCGACGTTCACACGACGTGGAATGCCGGGGCGAACGTAGACGATGTCTTCGGTAACGGTAAGGCGATCACCGCTTTGAGTGACAAGGAAGTTCACGGTGCCGAGTGCTTTGTCGACGAACCAGATGCGATGGTCGGGACCGACCGTGATGCCGTGCAGAGAGACCGCTCCTGTGGCTATGGTGCCGAGCAGCGTTGGTGTTGGTGTGGAGAGATCGTAAACGTAGATCGTTCCTTTCACGCGATCACCAAGCAGCAATCGATTCTCGAACACGGCCATTCCCACGAGTTCCGCCGTGGGGATGGCGAAGAGCGAGTCGACGCGGGCACCCGCATAGATGCTGAATTCAGCAAGGTCCTCTTCGCTTTCCGGTGGGGCAACAGCAACGGTGTCGAACGAGCCCGACGTGATGTCGATGCGATGCACCGAGTTCGTAGCAGGGTCGATGTAGTACAAGAAGTTCGTTGCATTATCGATGGCGATGTGCGCTGCACGGTCAAGGGCAGCACGACCGATCACCACGTCGCGATAGCGACGGATGATGCCGTCTCGGTGATCGGTACCACCAACTTCGTGCGGATCGCGAAAGTCGTAGCGCACGAGGTCGTGATAGAAATTGTCGAGCACCCAGAAGGCATTGCCTTGCTCGTGGGCGATGCCAAGACCTTGCGGACTTTGATGCAGCATATCGAGATGGCTTGCCAGGAACTGCTCGCTCTCTTGATACTTCGAGGCGAAGATGCTTGTGTCGGCCGACCACAACGTTGGACCCATGAACATGTACCGCCCATAGCCATTGCCTTCTTGTCCGTTCTCGGCTGTGGCAAAGGCGCCATTCGTTCCGAAGTCCAATGCCTGCGTACGCCACATGAAGTGATAGGCTCGCGAATCCTTCTTCACGCGCACCGCTTGCTGTGCCGTGCCCGCATTGTGGATGATGGCCATGGCATTGCCGTTCTTCGGCTGCTCCAACACCACCCACAGATCGTTCGGATGCAGGATGCTGGTGTTGAAGTCTAGATCGAGCGGCGTGGTGATGCCTTGGTCCGGTCCTGCTACCGTGACGAGGAACGACTTGGTATGCAGGTAATGGTCGATATGTGATGTGGATGAAGCAACAGGCATGGCGTCGGCAGTTCCCTGCGCCTCGACGGCCGCAGCAACGATGGCTTCGACGTCCATATATGGTTGCTCGGTGTAGCGTGCGAAGTGCACCGTATTGCGATACACCACGAGGGTTGCATGCAGATCGAGGTCCGTGCCGCCTTGCCGCCGTACCGCACCGATGACGGATGCGGCCTGCTCGTCGGTGTCGCTCATCACGGTGAAGACACGCGGATCGAGATGCTGTGCCGACATCAATCGCTCGGCAATACGAGGTGCATCCGTGCTGAAGGCCACCACGCGAATGTGATGCGCCGCAAGCGCATCGGCATGCTCATTCAAGTACGTGAGTTGCCGCACACAATGCGAACATGTATAGCCCAGGTAGCGGACGACGATGATCGGGCCATCGGCCGAGAGATCGGCAAGCGAATGATCATGCGTTGTCGTGTGCAGCGTGACGGCGGGTAGCGTCGTGCCAACGGTGAACGGCGACGTGTACGACGTCGACGTATGGTCTTGCGCCGTAACACCGAAGGTGAGCAGGACGCAGAGGGCGATCGTTGAGATGCAATGCTTCATAGGGCTGTAAAATAGCGTTATCGAGTGCTTGTTCGACGAAGGACGACAATGGCATGATCGGCAAGGGAGGCGGCAGGGCGAAGGTGACGCAGGGCAGAGTCGACGCGCATGCTCCACGCGGCCATCGTGGGCCATCGTGCGGACCATGCGCCATGATGCGGTGGCGGCGTGAGGAGGCCGAGCGGTTCGGCATGTTCGAGCGTGAAGTACGGTCGTGCCATGCGCTCGATGGCGGCAACACTGTAGTACGTCGACGTGAACGAGACGCCCTCAACGTTCGACGGTGCGCCGCCGCGACGGAGTCGACGGAAGGCACGTCGACCATGTCCGCGAAACACCGCAGCGAACTCCCACAAACTATAGGGTGGCATGATCGACATCACGACGGTTCCATCGGGTGGCAGAAAGGCGGCAAGATCGTGGAGGACAACATCGAGTTGGTCCGTACAGTTCAATCCGCCAAAGTTGCTGAACGCATGATCGAACGTTCGATCTCCGAGCGAACGAAGATCCGTATACGAACAGTGAATGGGCTCGATGTCATACGGACGCATCTTGCTGCGCAGTTGTTCGACCATGCCGGGCGCAGCATCCGTCGGTGTGATGCGGATGCCACGCGATGCGAATCGCTCGGCATCGATGCCGGTACCGGCATTGAGTTCGAGTACCGTATCGCCCGTCGTGAAATATCGGTCGGCCACATCATACACTCGCTGCCGCATCCATTGCACGATGGTGTTCTCGGTCTCCAACGCATCGAACACCGGAGCCTGTGCGGAGAACGCTCGCGCTGCACGTTCTTCGTTCAGGGCATAGTAGGGAAGCAGGGCGGCACGTTTCCAGTGATCGCGCATCCATCGAGAAGATCGAAGGGCACGACGTCCTTGTTCGCGACGTAACACCGTGTGCACATGTCGTTGCAGTGTGCGATAGAAGTCTGCATCGTAGGTGTTCTTGAACATCATCATCAACTCGTCGCTATCCGTCCAATTCGCTTTCTCGGTGAGTTCGTGCCGCACACGTTCATACAACGCCGTGCCGGGCAACGGATACGTGACGCTCACGCCGATCTCGTCGGGCGCAAGCTCACGCACCATGGCAATTGTGGCCGCAATGTCCTCCATCGTCTCGCCCGGATAGCCGAACTGCAGGAACAATGCCGGCGAGATGTTGTGCGCGCGCAATTGCGCAACGGCACGATGGATCTCGTCGACAGTGATGCCTTTGTCCATGGCGTCAAGGATGCGCTGCGATCCCGACTCGGCGCCCAACCACACGCGCTCGCAACCCGCACGTGCAAGGTCGGCCACGGTGGCGTCGGACAACAAGAGGTCGGCGCGCGACTGGATCGTGAACGGTATGCGAATGCAGCGCGCCGTGAGGATGTCGGCAAAGGCCGCCACCCATCCGGGTTTCAATCCGAAGATGTCGTCGCAGAACCACAAGTGATCAGGTGCATACCGTTCATGTAGGAACGTCACTTCGTCGGCAATGCGTTGCGCAGTGTGCGAGGTGTAGCGTGTGCCATAGATGGGCTTTGCGCACCAGTTGCATTTGAACGGACATCCGCGTGTGGTGGCAACGTTCAACGAGAAGCGTTTGCCATGTTGTTTGCGAAATGCACGATAGGCTTCAACATCGACGAGGTCCCAGGCCGGCATCGGCAGCTCGTCCAGTGCGCGCATCACGTCGCGCGGAAGCGTGCGCATCACAACGTCGTTGCGGAGCAGTGCAAGACCCGGAACATCATCAAGAGGACGGTTGGCATCGATGCGATCCAGCACGTCGAGTACGGTGCGTTCCGCCTCGCCAATGATCACAGCATCGGCGCCGCTTCGCAGATAGTGTTCTGCATGATCGGTGGCATCGCTGCTCCACATCACCGTTGTGCAACCATGGGCCTTGCCGCCTTGCAACAACTCGATGGCCACCTCGCGCATGTTCGTGAGGCACATCTTCGTGAGGTAGTTGAAGCCGTCGTCGTAGACCACCACTGTTGTCGGTCGCTCCCGTTCGAGCATGGCTGCGAATCCATCCGTCGACGTTGCGAGTTGCGTGTCGAACAAGGCAACGCTTCTACCCGATGCGCGAATGCAAGCGGCAGCGAGAATGGTGGCAAGAGGAGGATAGGGGGCGCCGTCGTTCCATTGTTTCGGATCGCGGCGGAGCATGTAGGAGTGGGTGATGACCACGTCAGCCATGCAACGTCTCCGACGTCACGCGTGCCATGAGAAGTCGGAGTCGGGCATGATAGGCAGACATCACCAGTCCGCGCACATCGTCGGGCTGATACTGTGCTGTACCGGGTGTGAACGAGATGCCGCTGCGACGTCCACCCTCGTTGCGTTTCTGCACGAAGTCCTGCCAACGCGCATAGGCCCAGCGTTCCAGTGCATCGCCCACCTTGCCGCCCAGCATGGCCTCGATGGCGCGCTTGATGAGCCATGTTCCGTGCGGAAGCGTGCGCGTCGGCAGTCCGCGCCACGCGGGGAAGTGGTCGAGCACCCATGGGTTGGCACGGACGAAGGAGGCAAGGTCTCCGTTGTCCACCACAGGGATCAGTGTTGTGATCTCGGTGGCCGTGAAGAGGTCGTGTTCCTTCACGGACAGGTTGCGCGCGTCGATGATATGGTTCACGCAGAAGTACTTCTTCGAATTCAGGAGGAAGATCTTCTTGAAGGCGATCAGCATGGAGCGGCACAGCCAGAGGCGACCCGGCGCTGTGATGATGAACCAGTCCACGTCGCCCGTTACATCCATGCTGCCTTTCGACAGTGAGCCGGAAATGCAGATGCTGCGGGTGAAGGGGAAAAGCGAAAGGAGTCGCCCCACGCGGAGCGCGGCGGGCATCATACGGCGGGAGCGGGCCACTCGGTCGGCGCGCATCAGCCACTGATGCGGGTCGTTCGACATGGAGTACAGATCGTCCACGCGATAGATCGCGCCGCTGGCCTCGAGCATGTTCAAGATGGCCCGACTCTCGTCGGCACTCACGAACGGATAGCACCCATTGTCGGCCACGTCTTCGGCGCTCACGGGCCAGCGGAACACATCGGCATAGGCCAAGGTGTTCAACACGGACCGAATGGGGCCGTGTTCAAAGGTGCGAGATCGTTCTTCGTGGACGTGCATCGAGGTAATGACAATCGACTGCTCAGAATGTTCATATTGGTAAAAGTTACCGCATCCTGATATTGCGCACCACGATTCCATCTACCCTTCGAGAGGTTCATCATGAGATCGATCATTGCGTCCACGTTCATTGCCGCCCTCATCGTGAGTTCGTGTGGTGGCAAGCTCGACGAGGCCAAGCAGGCCATGGACAATATGGAGAGCATTGCGAAGTCGGGCGACAACATGCAGGCAACGCAGAATGCAGCCGAAAAGCGGCGCACAGAGCGGCGCGAGCGCGGAGACACGCTTGCCATGCCGTATGCGGAATTGCAGAAGTTGCTTCCGTCCGACATCTCCGGCTACAGTGCGAAAGAGCCCGAAGGATCCAATTCGGACATCCCGGGATTCTCCATGGGCCAGGCATCCCGTCGGTATGAAAAACCCGACGGATCGTATGTGACCGTGACCCTCACGGACTGGAATGCCTCCGAAGCGGGGTGGACCGGAGCTACGGCATTGTTTGCCATGAAATTCCGCACCGACAACTCCTCCGAGAACACCGGGACCTTCCAAACGGACGATCCACTCGTGAATGGCAGCGACCGGTTCGGCAAGCAGGACAAGAATGCCACGGTCACCTATGCCCTGGGAGCGCGCTTCCTGCTCGTGGTAGAGGCCAATAATCAGTCGGACATCAACTTCGTCAAGAGCGTTGCCGAGCGCCTGGACCTGAAGAAGCTTGCCAAGATGTGACATAACAACGACTTACGCTCAAAACAAAAAAGGCGAGAAGCATATGCTTCTCGCCTTTTTGTCCTTTGGGAAGGGTATCGTCGGGGCGGCGGGATTCGAACTCGCGACCTTCTGGTCCCAAACCAGACGCGCTAACCGGGCTGCGCTACGCCCCGAAGAGGACGCAACTTACAAAAAAAGTCGCTTGCACACAGCATACTGAGGTCGTACTTTTGAATTATTACATATTGGCTCACCGAAAAGCACCCCGAGTTTGACTGACCTCATTTTCGTTGTGGTGGTGAAAGGTGAGAAGGGGAGTGCCCCCAGACGAGTGGTGACGTCTGGGGGTATCTCACATCTGGGGGGTCAGGCCGTCCTACGGGCTACATGCAATTTGATCCCCTTTTCCGATGGACCCTTCTGCAGGAACGGCGTTTTGTTACCGACCTTTTTTGACCCATACGACGTGACATTGTCCCGCCATTTTCCACGTAACTGACGTGAAATGATAGGGTTCCAGTATGTCAACGACTGTCATACTGACCCGCCAAAAATGCAATTTGTTACGTGGCATTTTCGATGCATTTACCTGGGCCTCCCCTTTCGTAATTTGTACCATTCCACTTGAGGCCCCTATGGTTCGCTACATCCTTGCCGCCCTGCTCCTTTGCACGTCCCTCGCTCCATGCCTTGCCGGATCGGAGATCCCGGGACGTCCGCAGGAAAAGCCCATCGCCCTCGTGAAGGCCACGGTGCATACCGTGAGTGGCGGCACGCTCACCAATGCCTCGGTGGTGTTCGATAAAGGACGTATCGTGAGTGTGGGGACATCGGTGGAGATCCCTGCCGGTGCCGAGGTGATCGATTGCTCCGGAAAGCACGTCTATCCGGGATTCATCGCACCCATGGCCGGAACCGGACTCGTGGAGATCGATGCCATTCGTGCCACACGCGACATCGCCGAAGTAGGGTCGTTCAATCCGAATGCACGGGCCGAAGTGGCCTACAATCCCGATAGCGAGATCATTCCCACCGTTCGATACAATGGCATCCTGCTTGCCAACGTGGCGCCACAAGGCGGAACCATCAGCGGAATGGCATCGGTGATGCGCATGGATGGGTGGACGCGCGAGGACATTGCCGTACGTCCGACATCGGCGCTCGTGGTGAACTGGCCGCAGATGGACGTGGTGAATGCACCATGGATGACGAAGAGCGCCGACGAGCAACGCAAGGAGATCGACAAGAACGTGCGCGAAGTGATCGACTATCTGTTGGCCGCTCGCGCCTATTCGGTGGCCGCACGCGCCGGAGTCGACTCCACCAAACGCGACATTCGGTTCGAGGCCATGCGTGCCGTGTTCGAGAAGGGACTGCCGCTCATGGTCACATGCTCGTCGCAACGGCAGATCGAATCGGTGCTCGATATGCAGCGACAGCTTGGACTGAAGATCATTCTCGTTGGTGCGCAAGACGCACCACGTTGCATCACCCAGATCAAACGCGCCGGAGTGCCCATCATCATCGGTCGTGTGCACGGCCTCCCACGTCGCGAAGAAGACGGCTACGATGCAACGTATACGCTACCTGCACTACTTGCCGCACAAGGTATTCCGTTCGCGTATAGCGAGGGCGGACATTGGCAGCAACGGAACCTTCCGTTCAATGCAGGAAGCTCCATCGCCTTCGGATGTACGGAGCTTGATGCCGAAAAGGGACTCACGCTGTGGCCCGCGCAAATGCTTGGCATCGACTCCACGTATGGATCGCTCGAGGTTGGGAAGTCGGCCACGCTCTTCGTGAGCACCGGCAACGCCCTCGATGCACGCACGAACATTCTCACACAGGCCTACATCGACGGACGTGCCGTGGATCTTTCCAATCGGCACACCAAGCTCACCACGAAGTACCGCGCGCGTTCGAAGCAGTGATCGCGAACGGAACGTTGCTCGATTCGACACCGGTCGCGATCCCGGCCACATCGCTTGCCATGTCGCGAAGGTCCATGTCGGCCGCCGACTTCGCAGCCTTCAGCACTGTGGGTCTGCACGAGATCACGTACATGAGCAACGGGCTTCGAATCAAGGCATGGCTTGCCTTGCCGCCTGCCGGCCCTACCACCTTCCCGGCCATCATCTTCAATCGCGGTGGAAGCGGTCCACGCGGCGCGCTCACGGCCGAAGGCGCCATGCAGTATGCCGGACTCTATGCGTCGTGGGGCTACGTCTGCATCGCCAGTAATTATCGAGGTGTGGGAGGGAGCGAAGGCGGCGAGGAATGGGGAGCAGGAGATGTGGACGATGCCATGCATGTGGTGCCGCTGTTGGAGTCGCTCGGCTATGTCGATGCTGATCGCATCGGCCTGATCGGCGGAAGTCGTGGCGGCATGATGGCCTTGATGATGCTCCGTCGCACGCAACGCTTTCGCGCTGCCGCTACGATATGTGCACCCACGATGATCCATGCCACGGATTCGGCGGCCTACATACGCAAGACGATGATGAAACATTTGGCGTCGGATGCAGACGTACAGCGAGAAGCAGAAGTACGATCCGCCGTGCTTTGGGCCCATGAACTTTCCAAGAGCACACCGTTGTTGGTGATGCATGGAACGGGTGACAAGCGCGTGTCGCCCGAACACGGACTGCACTTGGGTCTGGCCTTACAAGCAGCGCATCATCCGTATCGGTTGATCATGTATGAAAATGCAGATCATGTGTTGGCCGGACGGAGACGTGAATCGAATACCGACCTGCGATGGTGGATGGACCACTTCGTACGAGATCGCGGACCGCTCCCACGAGTGGGTCCGCATGGAGCATAAGAGATGATGAAATTTGTGATCGCCCTCCTCCTGGCAACAGAGCTGTTCGCTCAGGGCACCTTTCCAACGAAGCAGATCCCCACGGACTACGACGTGCTCACGTACGATCTGCAGTTCGATCTTGTGCATGCATTGCAGACAACGCGTGCTCAACGCGGACGTCGCAAGGTCGAGCCCAACGTGAACATCACGTTCAAGCTCTTGCGACCGGCCGATCATATCGCACTGGATGCAAGCGATCTGGAGATCGATGCGGTGACGATGGACGATGAAGCGGTTGGGTACGACACGCTCACACCCAATACGCTGACGATCCGATTCGCATCGACGTTGGACACGGGCGTGGTGCACAAGCTCACGATCCTGTATGCCATCCTGCATGACGATCGCGGATTCAATGCACTTGCACCCGAAGACGATACGGCCAAGAAGTTGCTCGAACCGCAAGTGTTCACGTTCTCCGAACCGGAAGATGCGCGGTGGTGGTTCCCATGTCACGACACACCCAGTGACAAGGCCGTGTTCTCCGTGATGGTCCGCACACCCAAAGGATTTCGCTCCACGTCGAACGGTGTGCGCATCAGTGACCTCGTCGACTCGGACACAACGCACGTCGAGCGGTGGCGACAGACCGAACCCATGCCCACGTATCTCGTCGTCATGAATGCATCGCGCTACCTTGTGTATGAACAAGTGTATCGTCGAACGGCCACGGATACGGTGCCCATCAAGAGTTATCAGTGGGCCGCCGACTTCAAGAACGATTCCTTCGATGTGGCCGCAACGTTCGAGAATGTGCCGCGCATGTTCTCGACGTTGGAGCGCTTGTTCGGTCGGTATCCCTTCTCCACCTACGGACACACGGCCATTGCACCGGTGAACTTCGGCGGCATGGAGCACTCAAGTATGACGTCGATCGCACGCGTTTGGCTCAAGGCCAATGCAGAGATCGGCGTGGTGCATGAGATAGGACATCAATGGCTTGGCGACCTAGTCACGTGCGCCACCTGGGCAGACCTCTGGATGAATGAAGGTGGCGCATCCTTTGTGGAGGCGCTGTGGATGGAGGAGTTGGCAGGGCGGAGTGGTTATCTGGGCCGAATGATGCAGCGGCGCGCACAGTACATGAAGAAGGGACTCAACGAGCCTCCCGTCTACGATCAACCGATGTGGGCACTCTTCAACGATGCCACCACGTATTGCAAGGCTGCATGGATCTATCACATGATCCGACAGATGGTAGGAGACACGGTCTTCTTCAACAGCATGCGCACGTACTTCACGGAGAATGCACGCAAGAGTCTACAAACAGCGGATATGTTGGCGTTCTGGAAACGTCAGGTTCCAAACCCGCTCGTGCCATGGGACACGTACTTCGATCAGTGGCTCGTGAAGCAGGGACATCCCGTGATGAGCATTGCCATCATCAAGAACGACCACAAGAACGGACGCTTCGACTATACCTTTGTCGTGAATCAAACACAGACCCGCGACAACGTCCCCGAAGCATTTGTCTTTCCGTTGCGAGTTCGCATCGCGCGAGGAGACAGTGTTCGCGAAGATCGCGTGCTCATCACGCAGCGCACACAATCGTTCATGATGTACAACACGTTCGATGGTGATATCACCGTGGATCCGTATCAAGAGGTTCTTTGTCAGAAAGACACGGCTGTTACGACCGACGTCGTGGAGACCGGTGCCAACGACGGTCCGCGCATCACCGTGATCGGCGCCTTGCCGCACGCACAACGCGCAGAGTTGCAGGTCGTGTGCACGGGTCTGTCGACAACCTCCACGCTTCGTCTCACCGACATGTCGGGTGCTCTCGTCGGCGAAGCAACGGTCAGCCCCGACAATACCCTTGCCACCTTCAACACATCCGCACTTGCATCCGGCGCATACAACCTCAGTGTTCGCGCCAACGCCACCACCATCTCCAGCACCATCGTCATCGCACCATGATCGACATCGCCGCACTTCGGAAAGAATACAGTCGCGAAGAACTCACAGAGACGAGTGTCTCGGCCTCTCCCTTTGAGCAGTTCTCGCGATGGTTCGACGAGGCCATGGCCGCAGAGCTGCCGGAGCCCACGGCCATGACGTTGGCCACGGTGTCGGAATCCGGTCAGCCCTCTGCACGCGTCGTGCTCCTCAAGGGCATCACGGATCGTGGCTTCATCTTCTATTCGAACTATGCAAGTCACAAGGGACAAGACCTCGACGCCACGCCGCTTGCAGCACTGCTCTTCTTCTGGCCGGAACTAGAGCGACAGATCCGCATCGAGGGATGGGTCGAACAACTCACGCCCGAAGAGTCGCACGCGTACTTCTCAACACGTCCGCTCGCAAGTCAGATCGGTGCCTGGGCCTCAGAGCAAAGCAGCGTCGTGCCATCCAAGGCCTTCCTCGAACAACGCTACGCCGAAATGCAGCAACGCTTCGCCGATGGAACGGTGCCTCTCCCACCAACATGGGGCGGCTATCGCGTCATCCCCGCCACCTTCGAATTCTGGCAAGGCCGTCCATCACGCATGCACGATCGCATCCGATATCGTCGGAATGAGGAGGATCGGTGGGAGGTGGAGAGATTAAGCCCGTGAAGTAGAGTTACGAGTTACAAGTGACAAGTGACGAGTTGAGTTACGAGTTACGAGTGACGAGTGACGAGTGAGAGCATGCGGTGATCGACACAGTGTGGAAGACTGAACCTATGAGAATTGCCTTTGTTGTGTTCACACTACTTCACGGACTCATCCACGTGCTTGGGTTTGTGAAGGCCTTTGGCCTTTCAGAAGTAAAGCAGCTCTCACAACCCATTTCAAAGACGTTCGGAATACTATGGCTCCTGGCCTTTGCACTGCTCGTAGGTGCGGCATGCTTGTTTGCTGTGGGGAAGAGTTATTGGTGGACGATCGCACTCATTGCCATCGTCGTCTCTCAGGTGCTGATCATCTGCTTCTGGCAAGACGCGAAGGTGGGAACCATCGCGAACATTGTCATTCTGCTTGCCGCAGTGTATGGGTACGGAACGTGGAGCTTCTATCGCGGATATCAGAACGATGTACAAGGTTGTGTCCAGCACATCGGTGATCGTCGTGACACCATGCTGACCGAAGCGGACATTGCACCGTTGCCTGAGCCCGTCCGGAGATATCTGCACTATACGGGTTGTGTAGGGAAGCCAAGAGTGAAGAGCTTCAGTATTGAATTCATCGGTAGGCTACGAAAGGACGATCGATCTGAGTGGATGCCATTCACGTCAGAGCAGGAGAACTTCATGAACACGCCAACTCGCTTGTTCTTCATGAAGGCCGTGATGAAGCACCTTCCGGTCGCGGGGTACCATCGCTATTTGAACGGAAGAGCGATCATGGATATTCGATTGCTGTCGTTGTTCACGGTACAGTATCAGGACGGCGATGAGATGAATAGAGCAGAAACAGTGACATTCTTCAATGACATGTGCTGTATGGCTCCCGCCACATTGATCGACAAACGTATCGGATGGTTGCAGACGGGAAGCAACACAGTTCGTGCAACGTTCACGAATAACGACATCTCCATCACCGCCGACCTGTTCTTCAATGACATCGGAGAACTCGTGAACTTTCGATCCGATGACCGTTATAATGTTGATGCTGGTGAGCGGCTACCTTGGTCGACACCACTGAAAGACTACAAACAACAGAACGGATACAAACTGGCTTCTTCTGCGGAAGCGATCTACACATATCCCGACAAGGATGTTTGCTATGGAACGTTCACGATCACGTCGATCAGATACAACGATGTAGACCGTCGATAGCATCTCTCCACGAAGTGCCACTCGTCACTCGTCACTTGTCACTCAACTTCATGCTCTCAACCTCGGATCCGTCGCATCCCTCAGCGCATCGCCGATAAGGTTGAAGGCGCTGACGGTGATGAAGATCATGAGGCCGGGAAAGACGGCGAGCCACCACGAATACGTGCTGGCGCGGGCGCGGAAGAGCACGGAGCCCCAGGTGACCACTGTAGGTGGTACACCAAAGCCAAGGAATGAAAGGGCACTTTCAAAGAGGATGGCGCTCACGATGCCGAAGGCCGCATAGATGAGCACCGGTGCGATGGCATTGGGCATCACATGACGGAAGATGATGCGTCGCGTTGAGTAGCCAAGAGCCGTTGCGGCGCTCACGTAATCGAGTGTGCGCACGCGCAGCACTTCGCCGCGCATGAAGCGTGCGATGTTCGTCCACCCCGTAAGACCGATGAGCATCATGATGAGCCAGAGCGATCCGACTTCCACCATGGCCACGATGGTGATGATGAGGAAGAAGCGCGGGAAGGTGATCATGATCTCGATGAGACGCGAGATGGCAATGTCGACAGCGCCACCGAAGAACCCACTGATCGCACCCAAGACGATGCCGATGGCAAGGGCAATGCCCATGGCAACGAAGCCGATGGAGAGGGCGTAGCGGGATCCGTGGACGAGACCGGCGGCAACGTCACGACCGATGTCGTCCGTCCCCAACCAGTGCATGCGCGATGGAGCGCGGTCCTTGAGCGAGGCCAGTCGTTTGTCCGTCGTTGAAGGCGAATAGGGGATGGGCGGGAACACCGACCACTCATACGACAACGTGCGCCACTCTGCACTCACGAACTCCGCATCCCACCGTGCAAGACCCATGCTCACGGCATATTCCTTGAACACCGGGAAGATCGTCGAGCCCTTGTAGTGTGCCACGATGGGCTTGTCGTTGGCGATCACATCGGCGAAGACGGCAATGCCGAAGATGACGACGACAACGTAGACGGAGATCATGCCGAAGGTGTTCTTCTTGAATTGACGTCGCACGAACTGCGAATAGGATTCGCCTTCGTGTTCAGCGGTGGTCTCGGTGGTGCTCATGACTGCTTCTTCGAATACGATACGCGTGGATCGGCAAGACTGTACAACATGTCGCCAAGCAACATGCCCACAAGCGTGAGCACGGCCGACACGGTGAACACGGCCATGATCATCGGATAATCGCGCGCAACGAGTGCCTTATACGAAAGTTCGCCCATGCCCGGAATGCTGAAGATGGATTCAATGATCACCGATCCGCCGATGAGGTTCGGCACAAGAGCAGAGATGATGGTGATCAGCGGGATGAGGGCGTTCCGAAATGCATGACGCCAGATCACGGCGCGCTCAGCAAGACCTTTGGCCCGTGCCGTGCGCACGAAGTCCATGCGCACCACTTCCAGCATCGACGAGCGCATCTGACGTGAGATGAACGCAAAGTCGGCATAGACGTAGACCATCATGGGCAAGGCAAGGTGGGCAGCATAGTCCATGAAGCGTTTCCAGATGGACCAATTGCCGTTAAAGGCAGGAGAGCGCAAGCCGCCCGACGGGAACCAGGAGAAGTACTCCGGATTTGCCAGGAACGTCACCGCCAAGGTCCCGATCCAGAACACCGGCAAGGAATACAAGGCAAAGAGCAGGAAGGTGGAAAGGCGATCGGCAAGTGTGCCCTGATGCGTGGCCGAGTACACGCCCATCGGAATGGCCACGGCATAGGCGATGATGATGGCGAGCAAGCTCATCGTCAACGTCACCGGCACGCGCTCGAGCATTTTGTCGAACACCGGTCTGTTGTCGAGGAAGGAGTTACCGAAATCAGGTCGACCCGTGAACGTCCCATGTTCATCGAATCCAAGCAGTCCGCTCGTCCAGATGGTGTACTGCTGCCACACCGGTTTGTCGAGATGCCATTGCTTGCGAATGAGCTCGACGGTCTTCTCGTTCAAGGTGGAGCGACCCGACATGCCGCCCTCGCTGCCTTGACCGACCTTGGCCGACACAGGGTCACCCGGCGCCAGGCGGCTGATGCCGAAGGAGATGAGCGTGATCACGAAAAGCGTTGGGATGAAGAGCAGGATGCGCTTCAGAATGTACTGCCACATGGCAGCGAAGATAGTCAGAAGCAGTCGATGTAGTGGCGTGCACGCACCGAGGTTCCGTCGCTCTCGAAGGCCATCACGTCGAACCGACACTCCACCCCCGTCACGTCGCGCAAGGCACACCATGCCTCGGCCACACGTCGGATGGTGCGCTGCTTCGACCATGTGACGGCCTCTTCGGGCAGTCCGTGTTGGGCCGTCGTGCGCGACTTCACTTCGACGAAGACGATCGTCGACCCGTCGCGCATGATAAGATCGATCTCGCCGCGTTTCGAGAATCGAAAGTTCCGCTCGATCACCGTATAGCCGATGCGCTGCAGAACGGTGACGGCATGTTCTTCCCAATAGGTTCCGACGGTTCTTCTGTTCATCGTGTGACCCTTGGTCGTAGTTTTGTGGCCTTATGATCGCTCAACTCACCGGTACGCTTGCATTCAAGTCGGGCACAGACATCGTCATCGACTGTGGTGGCGTTGGCTATGCCGTGAGCGTTCCGCTCTCCACGGCAGAACGTCTGCCATCCGTTGGTGAGCGCGCAACGGTGCTCACGATCCTGGCCGTGCGTGAAGATGCCATGCAACTCTTTGGGTTCTTCACGGCATCAGAACGTGACGCGTTCCGTGTGATCACGAACATTTCGGGCATCGGAGGACGGACCGCTCTTGGCATCCTTTCCGCTGTGCCCCTTGCCGAATTCCGCAATGCCATTCTTCGCAACGATCTGATCTCCCTGCAACGCCTTCCCGGTATCGGCAAGAAAACGGCCGAGCGCTTGGTGATCGAACTGCGCGATAAGATGGTGGGCCTCGTGCCCGATGCCGAGGCGGGCTCGACCTTGCCGCCTTCCACCCATACCGACGAGGCCTTGGCCGCCTTGCAATCGCTGGGCTTCTCGCGGGCTGCGGCGGAGAAGGCCATCAAGGCCGTGCTTGCCGCCGACCCGACGGCAGCCGCCTCGTCCGAAACTTTGATCCGTACCGCACTCCGTCACGTAGGGTAATCATGCTGCTCGTCATTCCCGCCATCGATCTCACCCAAGGCCATTGCGCACGATGTATTCTCGGAGAACCCGGGACGGAGGAACTGTATCGCGATTTCTCGGCGCATCCGATCGACCTTGTGAAGCTGTGGCGACGGGAGAATGCGAAGTGTGTGCACGTGACGGACCTCGACAGTATCAACGGACATGATCACGTGTCGACCCTGCAGACCGTGATGGCCATGCAACGTGCCGTGGACATTCCGATCCAACTCGTCTCGTTGCAGCGCAATGTGGACATCTATCGCAGCCTTCTCGAGGCCGGCGTCTATCGTGTTGCCATCCATGGTCTGGCCATCACCGATCCGGACGGCGTGCAAGAGCTCATCGAAGACTTCACGGCCAGCCGTGTGATCTTCGGCATCCGTGCCGAGGATGGCGATGTGGACTTTGGAGAGGAGATCGGCATGGTCACCGATGAAGAGTACATCCGACAGGTGTACGAGCTCGGAGGACGGCGTCTGATCTATACCGAGAAGAAGTGGGAGGGGGGACTCACCGGACAGGATGCCGACACCATTCGGCGCGTTGCAGCGGTCTCAAAGATCCGCATCACCACGGCCGGCGGCATTGCCACACCACAACAATTGTGGGACCTCGAGCAGTTCGTTCCGTTGGGAGTGGATAGTGTGGTCATCGGTCGCGCCCTCTACGAGAACCGCTTCCCGTGTCAGCACATCTGGCGGCAGGCCGAGGCCCTCATCGAACCGCAGATCCATGCCAACGATGCCATGGGCGGACAGCAGAGCAGTATCAGCACGCTCTAACGATCAACAACGATCAACGTTCGGGAAGTTGGTAGACCATGCCCACGTGAATGGCCGACGTGCTATAGCCCTGGTCGATGAACGTCCATGAGAACCGACCATGCACGTCGAGGTCCACTACCTCGCTCACCGGGAACAAGAGCCCTGCCCGCACGGCCGCCATCGGGCGTACTTCGCCAAGTCCGTCCACCTTCTGATTCACGCCGCCGATCTCCGTATTGATCGACAGGAAGCTCGCACCGGCATCCACACCGATGAAGGGCGAGAAGCCATGCTTGATGAAGCGCCACCGTGCCTTCAACTCCAGTTGATACACGTCCATGGCATAGTCAGAATAATCGTTCGTGTCCGCCACGCCAAGCTGCGTTCGCGAATACGACGCACCGGCACCGATCGTGAGATGCTTCGTCACCTCGCCCAGATAGGCGAGCGAGAAGCCGAGGTTCATCTTTTTGTCGGCACCCAAACTGCGGGCCACCGGTCCGCCCGGCGCAACGCCCGACAGCGAGAAGTTCACGAACTGTCCGGATCCGGCCCAGCCAAAGGCACAGGGCAGGAGCAGCAAGGCGGCAAGGAGAAGAGACTTCATGGTGCAAGAATACGAAGCAATGGGGTCAGATTTTGTAACTTCGCGACTGGAGAACAACAGGACGACCAATGCCACAGATCATCATCGACGGACAATACATCGAAGCGGCGCCGGGGAAGACCATCATCGAGGCCGCACTCGACAACGGTATCACGATCCCGCACTTCTGTTGGCATCCGGCTCTGACCGTGGCCGGCAATTGCCGGATGTGCTTGGTGCAGGTGGGCTCGCACAAAAAGGACACCGATGGTTCCTTGATGTTCGACCCAACGGGCGCACCCGTTGTGAACTGGATCCCCAAAATGCAGATCGCCTGCGCCACACCCGTGGCGGATGGAATGATCGTGGACACCGTGAGCAAGAAAACGGAAGAGACGCAAGAGTCCATCATGGAATTCCTGCTCATCAACCACCCGCTCGACTGTCCGATCTGCGACGAGGCAGGTCAGTGCAAGCTCCAGGAATATGCCTTCACGCACTCCGCCGGCAAGAGCCGCTTCGACGAACAGAAGAACCACAAGGACAAGCGCGTTCCACTCGGACCGCAAGTGATGTTCGATGGTGAGCGCTGCATTTCGTGCTCACGCTGCATTCGCTTTGCCGACGAGATCGCAAAGCAGCCCGTGCTCACCTTCGTCCGTCGCGGAGACAAGGTCACCATCGAAACCTTCGACAACACGCAGTTCGACTCTCCCTATTCGATGAACGTCATCGACATCTGTCCGGTTGGTGCCCTCACCAGCATGGACTTCCGCTTCAAGGCGCGCGTCTGGGAAATGTCGTTCACGGATTCCATCTGCAACGGCTGTGCACGCGGATGCAACGTCAAGCTTGGCGTGATGAACAACGAACTGTTGCGCATCGAGCCACGCACGAACATGCATGTGAACACCTACTGGATGTGCGATCATGGTCGCCTTGCACCCAAGGCCCTGGTCGAGAACGATCGCATCAGCGAGCCGATGGTCCGTCGCAATGGCGTGCTCACCGTGACAACGTGGGACGAAGCACTGCGCGAGGCGGCAACGCTCCTGCAAGGAGTGAAGGCGCACGATGTGGCCATCCTTGGATCGGCCCATGCCTCGAACGAAGACAACTATGCACTGGCGAAGTTCGCTACGTCGGTGATCAAGACACCACACGTCGACTTCATCAAGCACAACGACCCGACCTTCGGTGATACGATGCTCAAGGTGAACGATGTGGCAGCGAACGGGATCGGCGCGCACAGCGTTGGGATCCATCCTGCCTCGGGCGGTGCAACGAGCGATCAGTTGGCAACGAAGATCGCGTCGGGTGCCATCAAGGCACTCGTGGTGATGGCCGACGATGTGTCCACACAGTCGACGCAACTCGCAGAGGCCGCCGCATCACTCAGCGCCCTCATCGTGATCGCATCGAACGTCTCCGCCACATCGCACATGGCGCATGTGGTCTTGCCCCTTTCCTCCTTTGCCGAGTCCGAAGGAACCTTTACGAATACGATGCATCGCGTGCAGCACTTCGAGGCCGCCATGGTCACGAAGGAGAACGAGCGCACGATGGGATTGAAGATGAGTCGGTGGGACAAGTTCGGCGCACCGAACGATCGGTGGACGCATGGCAGCCGTCGGAACTCGCGCAGCGGATGGCGCATTGTGCAACAGTTGGCCAATGCCATGGGCGCACAATGGTCGTATGCGAACTCGGAGGCCGTGTTCGCCGATCTGGCCGGACACGTTGCCATGTTCAACGGCATGACGTATGAATTGCTCGATCAATACCAAGGTCTCGTCCTTGGCAAGGCCGCCACACCGGAGCCGGTTGGTGTGATCTATGAGTCGCATGTTTTGAAACCAAATTGATCGTGTGGATGCTATGACTATGGAATGGACAAAGCTTCTGATCTGGGTGGCAAAGGGAGCGATCCTCGTGAACGCCATGCTCGTTTCGGCGGCCTACATGGTGTTGGCGGAACGGAAGATCGCCGCATGGATGCAGAATCGCGTGGGACCGAATCGCGTGGGTCCGTGGGGACTCTTTCAGTCGTTCGCCGACGTGATCAAGCTGAACTTGAAAGAAGATATTGTGCCCGCAGCGGCCCACTATCAGTTTCATGCGTTGGCACCGATCATCGCCATTGGCGTTGCGATCACGCTGTATGCTGTGATCCCGTTCGGGGACTATGTGATCATTGGCGGACACACCATTCAATTGGGAATGGCGCCGAACATGAACATCGCCTTGCTCGTGATCCTTGCCATGACGTCAGTGGCCGTCTACGGCATCACGCTGGCCGGTTGGTCGTCGAACAGCAAGTATTCGTTGCTGGGCGGACTTCGCTCGGCAGCACAGATGATCTCCTATGAACTATCGATGGGTCTGTCGGTGGTCGGCGTATTGATGCTCTCGAGTTCGTTGAACTTGAGCACCATCATTCGTTCGCAAGCAGATCTGCAATGGAATCTCTTCTATCAGCCGGTCGGATTCCTGCTCTTCTTCATCAGTTCCTTGGCCGAATTGAACCGTGCACCGTTCGATCTTCCGGAAGCAGAGCCTGAGCTCGTTGGCGGATATCACACGGAATACTCGGGAATGAAGTTCGGAACATTGTATCTGGCAGAGTATGCCAACATCCTCTCGGCAAGTGCATTGATGACGGCGCTCTTCCTTGGTGGATGGGACGTACCGTTCTTGCCAAAGCTTCTTGGTCTGCAACCCGGTTCCATTGAACTGGCCCTCATGCAAGTGGGGTCGTTCCTGACCAAGTCGTTCGCCCTTGTCTTCGTCGTGATCTGGATCCGCTGGTCGCTTCCACGATTCCGCTACGATCAACTCATGACACTTGGTTGGAAGATCCTGTTGCCGATCGCCATGGCGAACATCGCGCTCACCGGCATTGGCATTCTTCTTTTCAAACACTAAGCATAACAGAACGAACGCTATGTCTGCTCAAAAAGCACCGACGAATGAAATGCAGCGACTGACCTTCTGGGAGCGTATCTACCTTCCGGAGATCGCTCGCGGGATGGGGTTGACGTTCAAGCAAATGTTCAAGCCAACGTTCACACGGCAGTATCCCGAAGAGCGTTGGGAACCGGAAGGATCGTATCGCGGACGTCCGGTCCTCGTCATGGAAGAAGACGGAGAACGTTGCGTGGCCTGCGGTCTGTGCTCGCGCGTCTGTCCGGCCCTCGCCATCGAAGTGCGCGCCGGCGAAACAACGAAGGAGAAGGAGCGCTTCCCGGAACTCTTCGAGATCAACATGCTCCGCTGCATCTACTGCGGATTCTGCGAAGAGGTCTGTCCGGAAGAGGCCATCGTCATGAGCAAGGATTACGAACTCGTCTTCTCGTCACAAGCCGAAGGCATCTTTGGCAAAGACAAGCTTCTTGTGCCGGTAGCCCAGCTGCAGGAGCGGTTGGAGTTTTTGCGGCAATACCGTTGAGAGAAGTAAAAGAGAAGTAAGTTCAAAGATCACACGACGCCAGGTTTGCTTGCAAGCCTGGCGTTTTTCGTTGCGGTCCTTCCATACAACCACATCAACGTTCCTCCTCCAAGCACCATGATGACGGTGTTCTCTACTTCTTCGGTGAAGGGAATGCCAAGGTTCTCGAGCATACCAATGGGGGAGAGCCAGGCGCGGAGGGCGGCGTAGATGGCGGCGGCGATCGTGATCGCGAGAACGCGTTGTGGTGCAATGTCGGGGAGGCTGCGTGGTGCAAGGAAGGCGAGCCAGATGAAGGCATAGCACGCCACATAACCCGTTGCGGGAATGTGCAGCGTGAACCATACACCGATGTGGAAGGCAAGGGCGATGAAGCAGATGAGGGCAAGCGATCGACGACGCCACATGGCCACGATGAAAAGTGCCTCGAAGGCAACGGTGATCACATCGGCCATCTCCCAGAACCATCCGGGAAGTGTTGTCACCGCCCATCGTGTGAGCAGTGCGGGTGACTGTTGAATGGTCATCGTCTCAACAGCATACCCATAGGCCGCATGCGTCTGTGGCTGCAACCATCCGCCCACGATCTTGGGCATGGCGGCCGTGAAGAACTGGAATGCAAGTACCACCAGATAGTACAGCGGTGCTCGCTTCCATGTGCCTTGCCACCCTACCACCGCAGGCAGAATGAAGTACGGCGTTGCATGATTGATCTTGCCGAACGAACTCTCAAGACCGAACCCTACAGCGAGGAGCACGGAGAGCGCAAGACCCGACCATCGCTCGCCCTTGCCCCATAGGAACCACACAGCACAGGCATACGTGGCCCACAGCAGGAGCGTGGTCCATGCAAGCGAGGGAATGCCCGTGAACAACATCATCGGTCCGAAGGGCGGCGTGAACATTCCGTCGGAAAGCGTCGACGTCCAGCGAACATCGGGGACACCAACGGTGAGGATAAAGGCGGCAAGGAGGATGCGGAACGTGCTCATGGTGCGCTCACCTCGACAACGTCGAAAGGCACACGGGCATCGGTCTCATACCACTCCACGCGAATGCGTTGTGCGGTGGTGTGCGGACGGATGGCCTGCACGCGTGCGAACAGCCAGGTGCGTGATGAGGCGTCGATGCTGCCGTTGCGACGGAAGGATCGCAGAACGGCCGGTACAGCAGAAGCGAACCAGGTGCGCATGGACCGACGGAATTCCTTGAGCGTGTGGTAGAGACCTTGTCCCTCGGCGCGTGCGATCACGGGCGACTCGCGCTCGTGATAGAACGACGTGCGCAAGAGTTCGATGGCATTCACGTTGCGCGTCTCGGCAAAGAGCTCTTGAGCCGAGAGCGTGTCGGATGTGTTGTTCGCAGAGACGACGATGATGAGCGGGATCTCCATCGACACGGTGTCGCGTTCATCGGGCACGCGTGCAAAGCCCGGAAGAATGGGCGAGGGAAAGGGTTCCATCAACAGATACGTGCACGCAAATCCACAGACGAGCACAAACAAGAAACCCGCCATGCGCAAGCGCTCACGGCGGGTTCGAGGGATGGATGCAAATGCTGTCATGCGGACGATGATTCACCTAACTCACGGAGCAATGCTTGTCGCTCGATCTCGAGCTGACGGATCCTGCGTTCTAGGGAGTCCACCTCTTCGGGCATGGAGTCGATCTCGATGCGGAGCTTCGACGCTGCCTCGTCCACAAGGTCGATGGCCTTATCGGGCAAGAATCTGTTGGTAATATACCGATTGCTGAGCTGTGCTGCCGCAACGATGGCCGCATCGGTGATGCGAACACCATGATGCACTTCGTAGCGTTCTTTGAGTCCGCGTAAGATGGAGATGGTATCGTCGACACTGGGCTCGTCGACGTTGACCTTCTGGAACCGACGTTCGAGGGCCGCATCCTTTTCGAGGTACTTCTGATACTCGTCGAGCGTGGTCGCCCCAATGGCGCGCAGGTCTCCGCGAGCAAGGGCGGGCTTGAGGATGTTGGCCGCATCCATGGAGCCACCCGTGGCGCCGGCTCCAACGAGCGTGTGCAACTCGTCGATGAAGAGGATGAACTCGCCATCACTGTCGGTGACCTCTTGGACAACGGCCTTCAAGCGTTCTTCGAACTGTCCGCGAAAACTCGTACCCGCGATCAGCGCTCCCATGTCGAGCGAATAGATGGTCTTGCTCTTCAGTGACTCGGGGACGTCGCCGGACACGATGCGTTGCGCAATGCCTTCGACGATGGCCGTTTTGCCAACGCCCGGTTCTCCGATGAGCACGGGGTTGTTCTTGGTGCGACGGGAGAGCACTTGCAACACGCGTCGGATCTCGTCTTCACGACCGATCACAGGATCGATCTTTCCTTTGCGTGCCTCTTCGTTCAAGTTCCGCGCATACTTCTGCAGCGATTGATACTTGTCTTCGGGATTCTGATCGGTGATCTTCCGATCGCCACGGATCTCGGCCAGCACTTTCAGGATGGCCTCGCGCGTGGCACCTTGGTCCCTGAGCAGTTGTCCTGCCGGCGTCCGCGATTCCGCTAAGGCCATGAGCACGTGTTCCGTGCTCACGTATTCATCCTTCATGTCCTGCGCTTCTTTGAAGGCCGTTTGCATCACGGCATTCAGGTCGGACGAAAGATGCGTGCCCGAAACACCTTGCACCTTTGGCAGGCGTTCCATGAGTTCGTTGACCTTGATCTTGAGAAAGTTCATCGACGCACCGGTCTTTTGCAGCAACGGCGGGACGATGCCCTGCGAGTCCTGGACCAGGGCGGCAAGGAGGTGAACGGGCTCAAGCGCCTGGTTCTGATATCCTGCGGCGATCTCCTGAGCCTTTTGTACGGCCTCTTGGGCCTTCAGGGTGAGCTTGTTGATGTTCATAGCGTGCAGTGACGAATGAACCGTCGAACTAGTACGTGGTCGGGTGCGGGTTCTAGGGAAGGTCTGACAAATGCCGTACGACGTTCTCGAGCATGGTGGGCTCGATGCCGCTCGGACCCGTGAACGGATGGTCGAAGGCCAGGACGACGAGCAAGACGAACGTGATCGAACCTGCGATCAAGGAAATGAAGAGGGAATGGCGGAAGATGCCCTTCACTTCGAAGAGGTAGAGGAAGACCACGACGATCATACCGCCGATGATGAGCAGACCCCACATCATGGGACGGATGCCTTCGTGCGAGGCCACTTGCCGGCGCAGTCGCGCATCGCTGAGATCGTCGATCAGGTTGATCGAATGATCGAACCACACATACTCGCGCTGCGACACGGGCTGCTGTTGCAGGTAGAGACGCCAGAGCGCGTCGATGGAAGAGCGATCGTCGATGAGCTTTGCATGATGGGCCATCTGTGGCCATTCGTGCTCGATCACCGTGTGGGCATACCGGATGAGACCTGCACGCATAGACGTGCTCACCGAGTCGGGAAAGGCCAGACTGTGATGGCCGAGGTCAAGGAGGACGCGGGCCTCGTCGTTCAAAGCATCGTGCACGGCCACGGACTTGTCGTAGGACTTCAACACCATGAAGCCGAGAAGCACTGCATAGACCACGCCAACAACACCATAGGCAAAGCCGGCCACGTCGTGACTGTCGCGCAGGTTACCAAAGATGGCGCGACGGCGCACAAGATGGAGTCCGCCAATGAAGACGGAACAGACGATGGTGATCACAAGGCCCACGAGGATGGGCCACGGAATACTCAGAAGAACATGCGTCATGATGTGATGATCACTTCATAGATGGTGAGTGCTTCGGAACGCCCGCGAACAGTTTCCTCTCCGACGCGGCGGGTCACAAATTGCGACGGATCTTCCAATGCATCGAATGTTGCTCCGGTGATCAACACGGGAGACTTCGTGCTCTTGGTGAGATTCTCGACACGCGATGCAAGGTTGACGGTGTCGCCAATGGCCGTGGTGTCCATGCGGTGGGCCGAGCCCACCGTGCCCAGCATCACTTCACCGGTATGCAATCCAATGCCAACTTCAATGGTCTCCAGTCCCTGCTGCCTTCGCTCCTCATTGTACCGTGCGATACTGTGTTGCATGGAAATGGCGGCCTGAACGGCAGCATCGGCACCGCCGGGGAAGAGGGCCATCACGGCATCGCCGATGTACTTGTCGATGAAGCCGCCATTCGCGTACACGTCGGGCTCGATGTGTTGCAAGTAGGTGTTCAGGAATCGGAAGTTATCGTCGACGTTCATGTGTTCGGACAGCGACGTGAACCGTCGTATATCGGCGAACATCACGGTCATGGTACGACGTACGGCATCGCCGAGCACAACGTCCACGACGGTGTGCTTATCGAGTGATTCGAGGAACTCCGTTGGCACGAATCGCGCGAACGACGATGTGAGTTGTTGCTGCTCGCGATACAAACGCGCATTCTCGAGTGACACGGCGATCTGACTGCTCAACATGTGCAGGATCTGTGTCCGATCGGGCGTGAACGCCTGCGACGAAAGTGAATTCTCCAAGTAGAGCACGCCCATCATCTTGCCCTGATGCAGAATGGGCATGGAGAGAATGGAGAGCATCCCTGTGGTGCGCACGTATCGGTCGATCCCGAAGCGCAGATCTACGCGTGCATCGTCCACGATCACGGTGTCGCCGGTGCGTGCCGCTTCGAACACCGCCGGCACGCAGTACTCCCGCGCATCGGTGCTCTCGTCAGAGCGTGCCTCTGCTTGCACGCTTGCAACGCCCTGCTTGTCGACGAAGAGCAACAGTGCTCTGTCCGCTCCGCCGATCTGCAGAACGATGGATACCATGCGTTGCACCAGATCATCGAGACGGATCTCGCTAGCAAGTGCATTCGCAGCGCGAAGGATGCCGACGATGTCCACAACATCGGCACCTTCTGCAAGCGTGGTGCCGAGGGAAACCGACGAATGCACCGTGGGTGCACGCTCGGTAACGGACCTGCGCGGACGAAGTCGATGGGCAGCATGCGTTGCACCCCACGATTCGAACACCGAGGCACTTCGCTCGCGATAGTGTTCAGCAGCATCTGCATGACCACTTCGAGATGCAGCAATGGAAAGCCATTCAAGGGCAAGGGCCTCTACATGCGTGAACCCGCGCAGCCGTGCATCGTTCATCCCTTCGTGCAGGACGTCCATTGCCTTGTGGTTCTCGCCATCGACTAGATGTACCAACCCCTTCAATACACGAGCGCGTGCGGTGAAGGTCTCGGGTGAGGACCTTGCCCACCCTGCGAACTTCTTCGCAAGGCGTCTGCCCATGCGCACGGAACGTCGATCCACGGGTTGTTGACCGCGAAGGGCCATCCCAAGGTAGGCGAGTCCATTGAAGAACCAGATCTCGATACCGATCACCTGACCCATGAGGCCTTGCTTGTACTTCTGCTGGATCTCTGCATAGCGAATGGCTCGTTGTTCGTCGGCATTGATAACGGCATTCATGCAGAGTGTTCCATACCAAACGCCAAGTCCGGTCGTGTTCTTGACCGCTTCGAGCGCTGCCACGTAGTCATCAGAATTGAACTCAGCGTCGTTCAGGTCCCGTTCGATGGCCGCACTTCCGGTTAGCCCCTTGTGGAGCTGACTGAACATCAGGTAGTACGTCGATGCTGCGATCGGCAACGTCTCAACGCGTTGATAGACGCGACGTAGCAACGCAAGGGATGCACGCGCTTGTTGCTCAAGGGAAGGAAGCGAGGCGCCAAGGAAGAGACGCGTCTGCAGCGCGACGCCTTCACTATAGGCCACATACAATTGATCGCCCGCTGCAAGCGCAGCTTCCGATGCCTGTTCCAGTGACTGCAGACTTACATGTGCATCGTGGGTCCAATGCGCGATCATGCATCCGTAGTTGAACAGCGATCGCGAACGAGCACCCTGGTCGGTGAACCGATCGCTCAATGAGACCGAGAGCTTCCCATAGGCCTCGCCGGTGGTTCGAATGCCAAGCACCGACATGATGACGCCATAGGTGGAATACGCGTCGAACGTAGGGGACGCATGACCGTACCGTAGCGTGATCTGTGCGCGAAGCATGAAGACATACGTGAAGAGGTCCGTACTTGTGTAATAGGCGGCAGCACTGAAGCCATTGAGAATGGAGCTGATCAGGATCAGTCGCTCATCGGTGAGGATCGGCCGCCACT
Source organism: Kapaibacterium sp. (SeqCode) (assembly GCA_044224925.1). Classification (GTDB taxonomy): domain Bacteria; phylum Bacteroidota; class Ignavibacteria; order Kapaibacteriales; family Kapaibacteriaceae; genus Kapaibacterium. The sequence continues at coordinate 871,046 of JBGAJM010000001.1, read as the reverse complement.
CAGCCGCAGTCGTCGACCGTCTGCCTCGGTAGTAGCGTGCCATGATGAGTGACCACACGACCTGCAACGGACCGACCTTGCGAGGGAACTTCACACCAAGTGCGCGAAGCGCTTCGATCCCGTCTTCGAGCACATTGTCGAATCTGCTGGCCACGTTGTGCAACTGCATGCGCTGTTCAAGGATCCGACCGCGTTCCATGGGGTCTGTCACCTCGGCCAACACTTGCTCATAGAGTGCGCGTGCGACAGGGTCGTTTCCTTGCGCGCCTTCACATTCTGCAAGGAGAACGAGGATCGGGATGCGTAGCGATGCATCCACATCGATGCCTGCCATCAGTGCGGTTGCTGTTTCGAGATAGATGATGGCACTCTGAAAGGCAACACTCTTCCGCGCAAGGCGCGCCGCCGTCAAGCAGGCCTTGGCCGCTGCGATCCGCTCATCACGGTGTTCGAATGCGGGAAGACCATACCGGATGTGCTCAGCAAGCACAAAGACCGCGTCCGTATCCTCGTCGATGCTCTCGACAAGAGCAGAACTGGCGTAGCGATAGTGGATCAACGCGCGCTCGGACGCAGGGATCGATTCGTACAGGACCGTGCGAATGCGATCGTGGACGAAGCGATACGAGTGATCGCCCTCATCGCTATAGACGTCGGCAATGATGCCACCACGAATTCCGTTGGCCACGGCACTGTCGATATCTCCATCGTCCGTCGAGAGGGCCACCTCGATATCGACCGAGGTGAACGAGTAGCCGGCGAACGACGCAACGACGAGCACCTTGCGTGATCGCTCGTCCATGGCCTCAAGACCTTGGGCCACAAGCTGATCGACATTCGAGGACGCTGCCGTTGGCGTCTGCGCACGTTCATCCCACGTCCACACGTGCTGAGCGCTATCGAATGTGAGCGAACCGGTGCGATGCAAATGTTCGATGTACTGGCGGAGGACGAACGGATTCCCATCCGTACTCGCAAAGACGGCACGGGTGAGTGGGTCGAGCTCCGCCGCCGATCTGTGCAAACAGAGTTGCAGGAATTCTCCGACGTCTTCACGTGTGAGCGGACCGAGATGAATGGTGCTGTGATTCGTTGGAGCGAGCTTCGTGATCTCTGATTCGCGACTCGTGGCGATCACCATCACGTGATCACATTTCCCAGATGTAAGAAGGGTGGAGAGCAGCAGCCGCGATGCCGTATCGGCCCATTGAAGATCCTCGAGCACGACGATCACGGGATGATCCTGCGTACCAAGTGCCGACATCAGTGCCGTCATGGCAACGTTGAATCGCGCCTCTGCATCGACGGCCGAAAGGTTGACAACATCATCCTGCGTACCGATGATGGTCTCGATCTCGGGCAGAATGGCCGCAAGAACACTTCCGAATGATTCAAGCGCAGACTGAAGTCTGCTGCGCCACATATCGACAATGTCCGGAGACTGGCGGTGTACATGCCGAACCACTTCACGCAACGCCTGGACGAAGCCCGCAAACGGAACGCCACGCTGTACTTCGTCATACTTCCCGCGCACCACGAGTACGCCTTCGGCCAGTCGTTCTACGCAGAACGCGTCCACAAGTCCGGACTTCCCACTACCGGCCGGACCGTCGATCTCGACGTAGGACATCCCTCCAAGCCGCATGGCATCGTAGATGTTCCGCATGCGATGGAGTTCGCGCGTTCTTCCCAGGATGATGTTGGGAATGGAAAGTCGGTCATACACATCACGACTGCCCAAGACGATCCGCTGCAAAGCATCGTCGTCGCGCAACGCAGCGCGCACAGCACGGAGATCGTGCGCCAACCCGAAGGCCGTCTGATACCTGTCATCCGGATTCTTTGCGAGAAGTCGGTCGACGATCGAACAGAGCACGTCGGGGACCCCATCGACGATCTCTCGGAGGGGAGGCGGTGCCGTTGCAAGGTGGGCATGGAGGAGTTCCACGGAGTCGCTCGACTCGAACGGTAGCCGACCGCTGATCATGCGATACAGGATCACGCCCAACGAGTAGAGATCTGCACGTTGGTCGATGCCACGATGCACACGTCCCGTTTGCTCGGGTGCGATGTAGCGAAGTGTGCCCTGAATGCTCACCGGAACGGGAAGGTCTCCGTGTTCAGGAAGATGGGCAGAAATGCCAAGGTCGATGATGCTCACGCTTCCGTCGTGCGGACGGAGGACCACATTCGAAGGGGTGAGATCTCGGTGGATGACGCGATGCGAATGCAGGGTAGAAAGTGCGTCCGCAATGAGGGCGGCAAGGCGGCACGTCTCGTCCAGTCTCGGCGTGGTCGATGCAAGATGATCTTCAAGCGTGAACGGCCCCACATCTTCCATGACAAGGAAGAGCCACGGATCGTTCTTCAGCACATCGTACACACGCGCTACGCCGGGGACATCGAGCTCCTTTGCGATCAGATAGTGGTTGATGACGCGCGTTGCAATGGACGGATCTTCATCTGCTTGCACGGCCTTCAAGATCACCGTTGCGCCATCGGACTGTCTGCGCGCTCGAAACACGGTCATCATGGACGACTGATGAACCTCTTCGAACGAATCAAATCCGACAGGATACATGATCGACATGGATGTTACCGAATTGGTTGCGGCACAGCTCTACCGCGGAGTCTATCTCTCGTGATCAGGAAAATGTACCAGGCATCAAAGATCGCAATGATCACGCAGGCAAGATGGATGAGGTGATTGTCGGGATAGTGCAGGAACATGAAGATCGAATTTGTTCCCGTCCCAATGGCCTTCAGCCATGCAACCCACGGAGAGTAGTAGATCGTGTCGGCAAACTTCGTGTAGTCGAACACATACGACACAGATATCACTGCATTCAACAAGAATGCCGTGACGGCTCCAATGGATGTTTCATATCCTGTTTCTTTGAAGGCAACATAGATCACCCCGTAGATGATCGTGATCACGATAGCATACAGCGTGAAGTTCTTCTTGAGAGCCGGGAGCTCGGTGTCCTTCTTCCCATACTTCAAGAGCGCACCGAAGATGAAGATGTCCAGGAAGAACCACGCACGATAGGCGATCACACAGACGGATCCCATGTCCGTCATGTACACCCACGACCAGACGAATTCCCAGGCAAAGTTCCCGGTCCCCGCCACCGTGGGCATCTCGATACTTCCATACTTCCAGATGTTGCGCATGATCACGGCATAGGCAACGACCCACAAATAACATCCAACAACGAAGAGGACCATCTCGGTGAGAGTGTAGTCCTGCATGTTGAACAAGCCATGGTCCATGATGAAAGCCTCTTGCGATTGATCAGGGGATATGCTTCAGTTCTGTTTCCAACAGGATGCGTACTTGCTTCTTGCCATTCCAGATCTCGACAAGCGAGGTCATCACCATCTTGCTCAGATAGCCGAAGATGGCCCGTCCGATCGGACCCATGTGCAGGAAGAGATTGCAGAGCCACGTCAGCATTCGTTCGAGTCCCGTCCACTCATGCTTCTGCACATCCTTGTGCAACGGCACGCCGAGCATGTTCAACATGCGCGTGTCCATGAGCTGATTCATCAAGTGGTTCGGCATGCCGCGCAGTCGCTTGTCGAAGAGCACATTCTCGAGGAACAACGAGAGAGCGCTCGTGAGCAGCTTGCCATCCTCAGACGCACGGAACTGCCGCACATCGATATCATGCCACAGGTCGGCCGCATGGGCCATGGACGTGGGCAAAGCATGGTCGGCAATGCCCAGATAGTAGCCCACCACGCGCCAATGCGTGATGATGGCCTCTTCGTCTTCGGGCTTGACGTGGACGCCTAGCGTGCGAAGTCCCATCAGGGCAACGTACGAGAAGGCGAGCAGCGTGCCCAATTCATCTTCGTGATTGATCGGCTTGCCATACGTGGCCTCGTCCCACGTTCCCTTCTGCAACTGCATGAGTCGCACGCCGGCGTGGAAGAGGCGGATCTTCTTGATCACACGAATGGCACGTTTGGAATCGCGGTCCCAGTTCTTCGCATCCATCACTTCGAGAATGAAGTGGGCGGTCTCGACCACACGGCGCACGAGGATGTCGATGCTCTGTTGATCGCCTTTGGCAAACGAGCCGAGTCGACCCGTCGACGTGAGCACATGCGCACCGTTGGCGGCCGCGTAACATTCGGGCAACGACTTGTGCAACAGTGAGATCACATACATCGGACCTGCTTCGTCGAACACCGCACAGGCGCGATCCATCTGCCGCCGCGTTTCGTCGGTGGCCCAAGGTGGCATGGCATCGTTGTTGATGAAGTCCTTCGTGATCTGCGGAAGATCATCGATGTACGGCCGGTCCGACCAATTGATGGCGTCCAGTTCCTGCAGGAAGGCAAAGGTCTGCTGTGCATGCAGCACAGCACCGATGGCCTCTTCTCCGTATGTGTCCGTCGATGCGCGGATCGCATCCCACTCATGCTCCTGGAATGCCCGCAACTGCTCCCCCATACAAGTACCCCATTGTACGTTCAGGTTGTAAGATAGCCGTATTTTTGAACATGCAGCTCACCACGAAAAATCCCCGCTTCCGAGAGTCCATCCTCGGTCATCTCGAACGTCAAGAATTCATGAAACACATCGGCTGCACGCTCACGGTGATCGAGCTCGGCCATGTCGAGGCCGTCATCGAGCTTGGCCTTGAGCATCAGCAACAGATCGGTCTCGTCCACGGTGGAGTGACCGCCACCATTGCCGATGTGGCGGCGGGCTTTGCCGGCTTCACCCTCGTCGGTCCGGACGAACACACCGTCACCGCCGAGATCAAGGTGAGCTACTTTGCCAAAGGCAGGGGAAGCAGACTCAGAGCGGTGGGCAGGGTGGTGAAGGCGGGAAGGGCCATGCATTTCTGCGAGGCAGATGTGTATTGCTCGGACGGGACCACCGAAGTGCTGATCGCACGCGCCACCACCACGATGGCCGTGATCCAATACACTAAATGAGCCGACTCACGTCGAAGCAGACCATGGAAAACAAACGCATCCTCTGGGTGGACGACGAGATCGCACTGCTCAAACCACACCTCATGCTGCTCGAGCAGCGCGGCTACGATGTGGCCACGGCCACCAACGGCGAAGACGCCATTGAACTCGTGCAAGAGAATCGATTCGATCTCATCTTCCTCGACGAGACCATGGTGGGAATGTCCGGACTGGACACGCTCGTCGTCATCAAGGACATCGACCCCTCCGTTCCGGTCGTCATGGTCACCAAGAACGAACAAGAGTCGCTCATGGAAGAGGCCATCGGTCGCAAGATCAACGACTACCTTACCAAACCTGTCAACCCTACCCAGATCCTTGCCGCCTGCAAGAAATTCCTCGAAGTGCGCCGCATCACGGAAGAGCGCATCACGCAGGAATTCCATCAGGACTACTCGTCCATCACGCGCAAGTTGCTGGACCGGATGTCGTGGAGCGAATGGCTCGACGTCTACGTGAAACTCGTCCAGCGCAGTGTGGACCTCGACAAGCATGCCGACGTGGGACTGGAGACCTCCTTGCGTGATCAGTGGCGCGAATGCAATGCCCACTTCGCCCGCTTCGTGGAGAACGAGTACATCGATTGGGTGGACGACCGTCACGGACCCGAAGAGGACAAGCCGCTGATGTCGCCTCACCTTGCCGACCACTATCTCTATCCGCGCCTGCAGAACGGTCGACCCACGTTCTTCATCGTCGTCGACTGTATGCGCCTCGATCAGTGGATGATGATGGAGGAGTACATCCGTCCGCTCTTCAACATGCAGAAGGAATACTACTGCGGCATTCTGCCAACGGCCACGCCGTACGCACGTAATGCCATCTTCGCCGGACTCTATCCCACGGAGATCAACAAGCACTATCCGCAGTTCACCATCGACGAACGCAGCACCGACGAGCATACGCTGAACCGACATGAGAAGGAGCTCTTGCAGCTCTATCTCAATCGCAAACGCGTCAAGCTCAAAACAGATCTGCAGTACATCAAGATCATCGATACGGACTTCGGCAAGAAGATCGAGGCCGACATCATGCGGTATGCGAAGAATCATCTCACGGCCATCGTCATCAACGCCGTCGACATGATCGCCCACTCTCGGTCCGATTATCCCATTCTCAAAGAGATCGCCCCCGACGAGGCCGCCTACCGTTCGCTCACGCGTTCCTGGTTCCTCCATTCCTCCTTCTATGGCATCCTCAAGGCCCTTTCCACCGTGCCAGACATCCAGATCGTGATCACCACGGACCATGGAAGTGTGCGATGTATGCGAGGCAGCAAGGTGATGGGGGACCGCGAGACGAGCACCAATCTTCGCTACAAGATCGGCAAGAACATCAAGGCCGATCCGCGCGAGGCCATGATGATCAAGGACCCTGCAGCCTACCGGATCCCGGTCACCGGTATCAATACGGGCGTAGCGATCACCAAGGAAGACCGGTACTTCGTCTACCCCACGGACTATCACCACTACCTTTCACGGTATCGGGATAGTTTTCAGCATGGCGGCATCAGTTTGGAGGAAATGGTCCTTCCGGTGGTAATTTTGGAGCCGCGCTCCTAACGGGGCGCGCCCTGTTCCACTTTTTAGGCATTCCATGGAGGCATTGCTCCTCCGTTCCAACAGCGAAGAAGAGACGATCGCCCTTGGCGTTGAATTCGCGGAACGACTCCGTGTTGGCGACGTGGTTGCGCTCTATGGCGACCTCGGTGCCGGCAAGACGGAGTTCATCAAAGGCATATGCGCCTATTTCCAGGTGGAAGATCTCGTCACGAGTCCCACCTTCACGATCATCAATCAATACAGCGGCACGGCCGTCGACGGATCGTCCCTCAAGATCTACCATGTGGATCTGTATCGGATCGAAACGGCCGAAGAGCTTGCCGGTGTGGGCTTCGACGACATGGTGTTCTCGCACGATGCCATCAAGCTGATCGAGTGGTCGGAAAAGGCAGAGCATCTGCTCCCAACAGCACATTATACGGTGCGCATCATGGCCGATGACGAGAACGACTCGCATCGGACCATCGAGATCACGGCACCAACGACAGACAAACAAGGACACGTCTCATGATGCACGTTGCACAGCGCATTTCGCGCCTCGGCACAGAAACAGCATTCGAAGTTCTCGTGCGCGCACGTGCACTCGAAGCACAAGGCAAGAACATCGTCCACCTCGAGATCGGCGAGCCCGATTTCGATACGCCGCCCAACATCATCAAGGCGGCAAAGGATGCCCTCGATAACGGCTTCACGCACTACGGTCCGGCCGCCGGTCTGCCGGAAGCAAAGCAAGCGATCGCCGACTACGTGAACAAGACGCGTGGCTACGATCTGTGGAAGCCCGAAGAAGTGGTGTTCACGCCGGGTGCCAAGCCCATCATGTTCTTTGGCATGATGGCCGTGGTGGACGAAGGCGACGAAGTGATCTATCCCAATCCGGGATTCCCGATCTATGAATCGGTGATCAACTACTTGAACGCTGTTCCCGTACCACTGCCGTTGCGCGAAGACCGCGAGTTCAGCTTCGACGTGGCCGACCTCGAAGCACGCATCACACCGAAGACGCGCATGCTCATCCTGAACACACCTCAGAACCCAACAGGTGGCGTGCTCACGCGTGAGCAACTGAAGCAGATCGCCGAACTCTGTATCAAGCACGATATCATCGTGCTGAGCGATGAGATCTATTCACAGGTCACCTACGGCGACTTCAAGCACACGTCCATCACCGAGTTCGAAGGCATGAAGGAACGCACGATGATCCTCGACGGATTCTCGAAGACGTTCGCCATGACGGGCTGGCGCATGGGCTACGGTCTCTTCCCCGAGCACATTGCCAAGGTCGTGGCCAAGCTGCAAACGAACGTCACTTCCTGCACTTCGTCGTTCTCGCAAATGGCCGGCATCGAAGCATTGAGCGATCGCACGCTTCCGTACGTGGCGGAGTTCCTCAAGGAATTCGAGCACCGTCGCAACGTCATCGTCGACGGACTGAATCAGATCCCCGGCTTCCGTTGTCATCTTCCGCATGGCGCCTTCTACGTGTTCCCGAACATCGAGGGCACGGGTATGACGTCGCAAGAAGCGGCCGACTTCCTGCTCTACGAAGCAGGCGTTGCCTGCTTGAGTGGCACGGCCTTTGGCGCGCATGGCGAAGGATTCATTCGCTTCTCGTATGCGAACAGCATCGATAACATCAACGAAGCTCTCAACCGGATCGACACGAAGATCCGTGCACGCATGAAGTGATGCGCACGTCGGCGCGCACTACTCGCGACTATGTTCAGCGGCTTGTCGAGGCTCTCTCGCAAGCCGCTGATCCGTTTCTGGTGCCCGATATGGAACGCTACATGCGTGATCAGTTCCGATTCTTCGGACTCAAGACACCCGAACGCACACGCGTGCTTCGTACCTTCCTTGCCGAAGAGGGAATGCCACATGATGTACGCGGCACGGTGCGTGCACTATGGAACCAAGACGCTCGCGAATGTCAGTACGTTGCTTGCGCACTGTTGCTCAAGGCAACGAAGTCACTGTCGATGGATGATGTACCGCTCTTCGAGCACCTCATCACCACGAAGAGTTGGTGGGATACGGTGGACTCCATTGCACCAAGCGTTGCGGGTCCTGTTGCCTTGCAGGCAACGGCAACACGCGCACTTGCTCTGCAGTGGATCGAGAGCGACAACATCTGGCTACAGCGTTCTGCCATTCTCTTGCAACTCAAGTACAAAGAGCACACCGACGAGTCATTGCTCTTCGACCTCGTTCTCCGTCGTGCATCGAGCACGGAGTTCTTTGTGCGAAAGGCGGCAGGGTGGGCATTGCGTCAGTATGCGTATGTGCACCCGCGTCATGTGCATGCATTCGTAACGCAACATCGTAGCGAACTCAGCGGACTCATTGTCCGCGAAGCACTGAAGCACGCATGATGATCACACATGCCCGTCAGGCTGCGTCATCGACTCAAGGTGGGTGAACACTTCGGTGCGTGCACCGAAGGCATCGCGTATCCGGTCTTCCAATTCGGTGGCGAGGGAATGCGCTTCCTGCATGGGCATGGCATCATCCACTTGAAGATGCAGATCGATATGCGGAACATGTCCGGCCAGTCGCAATCGAAGACGATGGAATGAGCATCCGCGTTCGGAGCAGAATTGGGTGATCACATCGCGGGCGCGCGCTTCGATCACGGGATCGGCCCGATCCATCAGTCCGTTCACACTGATCATCATCAGGCCTGCGCCAGAGCGGATGATGTTCGCGCCGAAGAGAATGGCCATGAGCGGATCGATGATCATGTATCCCGTCCACATCGCCAACAGCAGTCCTACCACGGCGCCCAAGCTCGTCCACACGTCCGTCATCACATGTTCGCCATTGGCGCGCACGATCAGCGAGCTATGCTTCTTGCCGCTGCGAATGAGATACCATCCGAGGACGCCGTTCGTGGCACCGCAAGCGGCGGTGATCCACATGCCCACGTCGAGTCGTTCCAGCTCGACGCCATTGATGATCTTCGTCACGGCCGTGACGATGATGACGATGGCGGCGATGCAGATCAGTCCACCCTCGACCCCTGCCGACACGAAGTCGATCTTCTCATGTCCGTAATGATGTTCTGCATCGGGCGGCTTTCGCGTGATGCGCAGCGCATACCATGCGAACCACACGGCCACGATATGGACCACGGATTCGGCCGCATCGGAGAAGATCACCGAGGAGTGGGTGAGCAGGTAGGCGATCCACTTTGAGATCAACATGGCAACGCCCACTCCCAGCGACAGATTCATCGCAACCGAGAGTAGGCGTTGTTGTTCTCGTTCCGTCATGGTCTAGAAATTCAGCGTCTTCAGGAACTCGTCGTTCGACTTCGTGGAGCGCATTCTGTCCAGCAGCATCTCCATGGCCTCGATCGGCGAGTCTTCTGCCAGCACCTTGCGGAGGACGTAGACCTTGTTCAGCGTCTCCGGCGTCAGCAGCAGATCTTCCTTCCGTGTTCCGGAGCGGTTCACGTCGATGGCCGGGTAGACGCGCTTCTCGGCAAGCTTGCGTTCGAGGACCAACTCCATGTTCCCCGTTCCCTTGAACTCTTCGAAGATCACTTCATCCATCCGCGAATTCGTTTCCACGAGGGCGGTGGCAATGATCGTCAGCGAGCCGCCTTCTTCCACATTCCGTGCAGCGCCAAAGAAGCGCTTGGGCTTGTGCAGGGCATTGGCATCCACACCACCCGAGAGCAGCTTGCCGGAGTGGGGGATCACGGTGTTGTGGGCGCGGGCAAGGCGGGTGATCGAGTCGAGCAGGATCACCACGTCCTGACGGGCTTCCACCAGGCGCTTGGCCTTCTCGAGCACCATGTCGGACACGGCCACGTGGCGCTCGGGTGGCTCGTCGAACGTCGACGCGACCACTTCGGCATTCACCGAGCGTCGCATGTCCGTCACTTCTTCCGGCCGCTCATCGATCAGCAGCACGATCAGCTTCACATCCGGGTGGTTGCGCACGATGGCGTTGGCGATCTTCTGCAGCAGGATCGTCTTTCCGGCCTTTGGGGGCGAGACGATCAGTCCGCGCTGTCCCTTCCCGATCGGCGAGACCAGGTCGATGATCCGCGTCGAATACTCACCGGGCGCCGTTTCCAGCTTCATCCGTTCCGTCGGGTAGAGTGGCGTCAGGTTCTCGAACAACGTTCGGTCCCGCATCACCTCCGGCAGCACATAATTGATGCTCTCTACCTTTAATAATGCAAAGAAGCGTTCGCCTTCTTTCGGGGGACGGACGTAGCCCTTCACCGTATCGCCCGTGCGAAGTCCGAACCGCTTCACCTGCGACGGCGATACATAGATATCGTCGGGGGAGGGAAGGTAGTTGAACTCCGTGGAGCGCATGAAGCCGTACCCGTCGGGCAGTACTTCGATCACGCCGATCGAGGCTGTGATGCCCTCGCGGTGCGAGTCGCGGATGGCGCGTTGGTTCTCGGCCTCGATGATCTTGAAGATCAGCTCCTGCTTGCGCAGGTCCTGATAATCCGCAATGCCCAGCGTGGTCGCGATCGCCGTCAGCTCTGCGATCTTCATCTTCTGCAGGAGCGACATATCGAGGACCGGGGCGGACTCGGCCGATCCGGCGGCGTTTTCGCCCGCTGGTGTTGGTGTGCTTGGTGTGGCCGGCATGAATTCCTCTTGTGGATCGCTGGCCTGGCGCCGGTCGCGTGGACCGCGCCGATCGTTTCGGTGGCGTGGTGGCATAGATAGAAGCGTGGAAACGGAAAAGAGTGGAAGCAGTGCTGCTTCACTATACGATAGGAAGGTTCACAAAGATGACGGATTTTCTCGTTACCGCAAAATTGAAATCTTCGAAAGGTTTTGGAGGGTGGCAGGGCAGAAAGTGGAAAACGTTGTGGATAACTTGTGAATCTCCCCATCTCATGTGGATATCGCCCCAACACTGTTGTTTATATACCCTTACAGCTGTGTAAGGACTTCCACGTAAATCTCACTGCGTTTCAGCCTTTTCGTCGGTAATTGCTTGACTTCTCGTACTTTCGTGGCCTGAAAGGTGAGAGGGGCTCACTTTTGTAACAGCATGGGGGTCTCATGTTTGACGTTTTCCGCGTCATGAGAACCGTGGCTTGTATTGGTGTCGTCCTTGTGGCGGCATCACAATACTCGTACACGCAAACGCAGCTAGCCAGACAAGTCGTTGGCAGTGGTGGTACCATTGGTGCCAGCGCATCTTCACAGCTGCTTTCCGCAACCGTTGGACAGACCATCATCGGGATGGTGTCTAACAATTCCAACAAGCTCAGCCAAGGTTTTTGGCTGCCGCTCGAGAATCCCACTTCGGTTGACGAGGACCCTGGTCCTATCTCCGAGGGCGAGGTTTCGAACTATCCCAATCCGTTCTCCTCGTTCACGACCATTTCGATGCGCACACCGGCAACGGGTGCGGTATCGGTGCGCGTGTACGATGTCGTCGGCAATCTCCTTCGGGAATTGCGCATGGAGACCTCGGAGACCGGGTCGCAAGAGATCGTATGGGATGGCCGAGACGAGACGGGCATGCCCGTAGCGACCGGAGCCTACCTCTACGAGGTACGCGGTACCAGTGCAACGGATGGCAAGCCATTCGTTCGGGTGAACCGCATGAATGTTGTCCGCTAATCCATGAAATCAAAATTTACGTTCAGTTTTATTTGGGGTAAGAACATGAAGACAATGGTACGCCGCAGCGTGCTTGTCGCTCTTCTGGTCGGCGCACTCGGTGCAACAGCACCGATCGGCGCGCAGATCCCGCGCCTGGTTTCATACCAGGGGTTGCTCACGCAACCAAGCGGACAGCCGATCGCAGACGGGAACTACAGTTTGGTCCTTCGTCTGTACGATGCACCAACCGGGGGCAATCTTGTGTACGAAGAGACACAAGTTGTTGCCGTAGGTAAGGGATTGTTCAATGTGATCATGGGTCAGACCACACCACTTTCCGGTGTGAACTTTGAGCAGTCGCTCTGGTTGGAGACCTCGATCGCGGGTGGTACACCATTCGCACCGCGTACGCGGTTGACGGTGGTACCATATGCTATCCGCGCTGAACGCGCCGACAAGGCAGCTGGCCTCGAACCAGGTTCGACGGGCGCTGTTCTGTCGTTGAACGGTTTGCAAGGCGACGTGTTCGCACGTGGCCAGAACGGTATCTCGGTCTCGCAGAGTGGCGACACGGTCGTCATCGACGGATCGGCGATCGCCGGTGTGCTCACCGTCACCAATGCCGATGCCTCCATCGCCGTCGTGAATCCGAACGGACCAACAGTATCCTTGTCGGTCGCTCCATTCGGTATCACCAACGATAAGCTTGCATCCAACGCTGTTGCCACGGGCAACATCCAGAACGGATCCATCACGCTGGCGAAGATCGCTCCCGGAGTGATCCCAACGTCGTTGCCACCAAGTGGCCCCGCCGGTGGAGATCTCACGGGTACGTATCCGAACCCAGTGATCGTCAACGGTGCCGTTACGACACCGAAGATCCAGGACAATGCCATCACCACGCCGAAGATCGCAGCCGGTGCGGTCACGAACGTGAACATCGCCGACGGCGCTGTCAACACGAACAAGATCGCAGACGGAAGCATCACGACGACCAAGATCGTCGACGGTGCAGTGACAGCATCGAAGCTGGCCAACACGGCAGTGGTTCCTGGAACGTACGGTTCAACCGTAACAGTTCCTCAGATCATCGTCGATCAACAAGGTCGTATCACGGGCGCAACGAACGTGGCCATTGGCGGAACAACGCCGATCGGTCCGGCCGGCGGCGACCTCACAGGTACATATCCAGCACCAACGGTACGTCCGGGTGCGATCGACAACTCGAAGCTGGCCGTCGGAGCTGTTGGCAACACCAACCTCCAAGCCAACTCCGTGAACTCGTCGAACATCGTTGACGGATCGATCACCTTGGGCGACATTGCTCCTGGTGTGATCCCAACAACGCTTCCACCGACCGGTCCTGCCGGTGGTGTTCTCAGCGGAACATATCCGAACCCGAACTTGAGCAACCTTGCCGGTAATCAAGTGATGACGGCGATCAACGATCCGGCCACCACGATCAAGATCAGCGACAATCGCCTCAACACCACGGGTGTTGTGAGTGGTACGTATGGTTCCGGTTCGACGGTGCCAGTGTTGACGGTCGACGCCTTCGGTCGCGTTACGGGCGCAAGCACGCAACCGATCACAGCGGGCATCCCAACCGGCCCTGCCGGTGGAGATCTCGACGGAACGTATCCGAACCCAACGATCCGCGCAGGCGTGGTCACGAACTCCAAGCTCGCTCCCGGATCGGTCAGCAACCTGAACCTCCAGTCGAACTCGGTCAACTCGTCGAACATCATCGATGGAACGATCACGGCAGGTGACATTGCACCGGGCGTGATCCCAACGACCTTGCCACCATCCGGTCCTGCCGGCGGTGCCTTGGCCGGTTCGTATCCAAACCCGAACATCTCTGTAACGGCCGGCAATCAATTGCTTGCTGCCTTGAACAACGGTGCAACGGTCGGTACACTCAACCAGACACTTATGAATACGTCGGGCGTTACGCCTGGCACGTACGGAACGGCAACGCAGATCCCAGTGATCAACGTTGACACGTACGGTCGTCTCACCTCGGTCACGCTGATCCCAGCGAACGGCGGTACACCAGGTGGTGTTGCCGGCGGTGACCTTGCAGGCACGTATCCGAACCCATTGTTGAACGTGACGCAAGGAACGGGCAATCGAGTTGTCGACAATATTGAATTGTCGAACAACCCGAAGATCAACACGCCTGGTAATGTCGTCCGTCTTGACGGTTCGAACCGTCTGCCGGCAGCGAACGGTTCGCTGCTCACGAACTTGAATGCGAATGCCATCACGAGCGGTGTGCTTCCTGTTGCCTTCGGTGGTACGGGATCGAGCACGACACTCAACAACAATCGCTTCATGGTCTCGAGCGGTGGCGCCATCGTCGAGTCGACGCCACTTGCAGCCGGTCAGATCTTCATCGGAACGGGCGCAAGCACGCTTCCGGTGGCAGCTACGCTGACGGCAGGGACGGGTATCGCCATCACGAGCACGAGCGGTTCGATCACCATCGCGTCGACATCGGCCAAGATCTTGGCAGGTACGGCGAACGATCAAACGACACGTTGGGACAACCTGAACAGTCAGTGGGTGGCCAATGCGAACTTCCTTGCAACGGCAGCCGGTGACATCACGGCCAACGGTGCTGGAACGATCAACGGCAACTTCAACGCCAAGGGCAACTCGACCATCGGCACGAATGCCGGTACGAGCAACTCCATTGGTGCCGGTGCGAACACGACGAATGCGATCGGTTCGCCAACAGCCACGAACTGGGTCTACGGTACAACAAACATCAACACGAATGCAGACGGCACGGTCACGATCGGTAATCCGACCTCGACCACGCAGAACATCGTATTGAATGCAAGCACGGGCGGTAACATCTTCCTGAACGGCATCCCAACGGACAATCCGAACAGCTTCTTGTTCCTGGATGGTCTGAACCGCGTCCGTCAGGCAAATGCAGCCGGTCTTGCACAAGAAGGCATCATCTGGCAGAACAACGCCTTCCGCCTTGGTGGCAACACGAGCACGGCAGTTCCACTGCAGTCCACGCGCTACATCAACACGGATAATCAGCAACTGCTCTTCACACGCATCGGTGGCACGCAGAACATGCTGTCCATCCATGGTGGGTCGAACATCATCACGGCAACGGCCATCACGAACATCAACGCAACGGGTTCATTCCTCACCACGATCGGCAATCCTTCGAGCAACACCGTCATCGGTGGTCTCTTGGATCCACGTGGCGACATCACGAACACGGTCGGCGATGTGGTGATCAAGGATCAAACGCAGATCATCGGACCACTCTTCGTCAACGTTGGAACGAACGACAATGTCGAGATCGGGAATCAAACCGGTGTCGCCAATCAGTCGGTCGGTATCAGCGTTGGTACAGGAGCAGGCGGTAATCTTCTTCTTCGCAACATCAAGACGGATCTCGCGCCAACATTCATGTTGACGGAGAACCCACTTGAGCAAGTACGCAAGAAGCTCTTGGCAGACATGGCCGACGAAGGTCTCCAGTATCAGAACGGTGCATTCCGTCTTGGTGCCGGCGCTTCCACGCCATCGGCCACATCGGCAAAGCCATACCTCGAGAACCGCTACGTGAACTTGGATCAATACTCCATCTTCTTCACGGGCAACGGTCTGCCAGGTACGAACTTTGTTGAGTTCGACGGACAAAACGGCGGTGCACCGGTTGTGAACGTCATGTCGCTCACGAACGTGAACACCGGCGGAAACGCGAACACGAACATCGGTAATGCACTGAGCACCACCACGGTCCTCGGTCCAACGAATGTGAACATCGCGGGTGCTTCCACAACGACGATCGGCGCAAACGGCAATACCACTCGTCTCTTCTCGAGCGCAAACCAGATCGGTACTGGCGCCTACGGTACGGTCAACACGATCGGTACCACGGCCAATGCAACGAACAACGTCTTGGGTCTCACGAACGTGAACACCTCGGGCAACGCTGCAACGAACATCGGTAACACGCTGAGCACGACGACGGTGGTCGGTCCAACGAACGTGAACATCACGGGCACAGACCTTACGACCATCGGTACGAACGGCAACACCACACGGATGTTCTCGAGCACGAACAACATCGGTACGGGTGCCTACGCAACGGCCAACAACATTGGTACGTCGGCGAACGCAACGAACACGATCCTCGGAACGACGAACGTGAACGCTGCCGGTGCTGCACCAACGAACATTGGTAACTCGGGAAGCACGACCACCGTGCTCGGACCAACGCTGGTGAACACCAGCGGTACGTCGAACACGCAGATCGGTACCGGTAACGGTGCCGGCGCAAATGTTGGTATCGGTATGGCCCCAGTGGCCGGTCGCGTTCTCGCGATCAGCGGTGTTGCACAAACACCGGCCGTTGGAACGCCAGACGTTCGTATCCAACACTTGGGTGGCTTCTCGATCACGAACCCGTACATCGACACACCGACAGAAGGTATCATGGTCGCCGACAATAATGGCGACATGTACAAGTGGGACGAAGGAACACTGATCGGTGCCTTCGCTTGGTTGCGCGTAGGAAATACGGTGCTTGACGGAAATAACAAGCTTGGAACACTGAACAGTGTTGCCCTGAATGTTATCACGAACAACACAACACGTATGAACTTCGCTGCAGCAGCAGGCGAGATCGGTATCAACCAGAACAGTGTTGCGAATACGGCACTTGCCATCAACGCTCCTGGTATCACGGGTGTTCGTATCGACGGCGGTACGAACGGCATGATCATCGGTGGAACAACAGTTCCAACAGCAACGGGCTTGACGGTGAACTCGGCTGTCAACGGTATCGTTGTCAGCACGAATGCTGTGAACCCAGACCTGACCATCAACGAAGACGCGATCACACGCAACGGTAACCTGGCCATCTCGACCGGTGCAGCGAACACGACGACGATGAACGGTTCGCTCACGGTACAGCAGAACGGTTCCTTCGGTACAGCCGATGCGAACACGTTCGCCGTACGCGGTGCAACTACGGTCAACACGGCAGGCAACGCCGCTACGCAGATCGGTAACGGAACGGGTGCCAACGCCAGCCTTGGTGTCGGTATCGCTCCTGTCGCCAACCGTCTCCTCACGGTGAACGGTGTTGGTGGAACGATCAACACGCGCATTCTCTCGCTCAGCGCCAACCACGCAACACCATATAATGTTGTGACGGATGGTGTGGTGATCGCCGACAACAACGGAGACATCCGTCGTCGTCCGGCATCAGACCTTATCGATGCAGACAACGGCGCGACTTACAACGAAACAGGCGTTGATGCAAAGGTTCGTCTTGGTACGCTGGCAGCCGGCAATGCCGCTGTGAACAAGCCACTCGCGAGCAATCGCTTCATCAACCTCGACGCTTCGACGTTGTCGTTCAACCGCGGTGCAGCAACAGACAACATGCTGTCGCTCAACGCTGCCACGAACACCATCGACGCCGACGGAACGGTGAACATCAACATCGCTCCTGCAGCAACCGGAACGAACATCGGTAATGCACTCAGCACGAACACGGTTCTTGGAACGACGAACATCAATCGCACCGGAACGCAGCCAACGAACATTGGCAACTCCGGTTCGACAACGACGATCGACGGTCCAACGAACATCAACAACAGCATCAACAGCAACACGCAGATCAACACCGGCACAAGCACGGGAACGATCACGTTGGGCAACGCTGCTGCCGGAGCCATCGCACTCACCTCGGGCGCAACGATCACATCGCTTGCACCGAACGTGAACCTGAACAACTCGGGCACAGGCGCAACCACGATCGGTTCGCTTGCAACGGGTGGTGCAGTGTCGGTTGGTTCGAACTCGACGATCGCCCTCAGCGCGACAACGTCGATCACGGCCACCTCGGCAAACGTGAACGTCAACACCTCGGGTACGGGCGCAACCACGATCGGTTCGCTCGCAACAGGTGGCGCGGTCGCGATCAACTCGCTTACCACGAACAACCGTTCGGCAGGTACGTCGATCACGGATGTTGCTCCAACGATCAACATCAACGCAACGGGAACGAACACCACGAACATCGGTGCTGTTGGCGCAACCAACACGATCGTCGGTAACACCACGATCAATGCAACCGGTGCCGGCACCACACAGATCGGAACGAGCGCAACGGCCGGTGCCGTCACCGTCGGTTCCACGGGTGGCGCCGTGAACGTCACGGCACAATCCCGCGCAGGCGGCGATGTGATCGTCGATGTTGACAATGCTGTGACCTCGGACCTTCGAATCAACGGACTGGCACTTGCAACGGGTACGGAAGACGTGCTCATGATCAATGCCGGACCTGGTAACGAGGTTCGCCGCTTCAACGGTACGCCTGGTGTCGTGTTCGCCTACAAGACAGCGGATGAAACCGTTGTCAATAGCGCTGCTCTGCAGAATGATGATAACCTCTTCGTCAATCTTGGTGCGAACCAGATCTGGGAAGTTGAGATCGTTGTGAACTTCAGTGGTACGAACGCTCCATTCTCCAATCTCCGCGCCGGCTTCACCGGACCATCCCTCGCTGCAAGCGAGGCGATGTTGAGTGTGACGCAGGCTGGTTCGGCACTTGCACCATCGTCCATCGATGGTACAGTTGGTGCCGCTCTCACGCCACTGCCTGTTGACGGTGTTGTCCCTGGCAATCGCGTCACTGCGATCTTCAAGGGCATGATCCGCACAGATGGTGCTGGTGGTTTGTTCCGATTCGTCTGGGCCCAAGACATCGCTGGGGGCGCCGGTATCGCAACAACGGTCCATAAGAACTCTTACCTCAAATGCACACGCGTGCAATAAGGAAGGAGGAACGGACCATGAAAAACCAACACAACACAAACAGCAGCAGCGGTCGGTTCACAACCGACACTCCCCAACGAGAGAACGAACAAACAACACGGAGCTTTACAATGCGCAACATGGGACGCGGACTTTTGCTCGGACTCTCCTTGAGCATTGCGACCTTCTCGGTCGCAACCGCTCAGACGGGTTCGTTGCAAGGCCGACGCGTGATCCTGAACGACGGGGGGTTGACGACGGGGACCTTCAATCGCATTCAGCTGAACACGCCGGCCGACGGGTCACTTACTGGCGATTATAACTTGATCTTGCCGCCATCGAACGGCGCTGTCGACAACATTTTGTTCGTCGAGAGCATCCCGAGTGCCGGTAATTCACAACTCAACTTCACCTCCGGAGATCACATCTTCTGGAAGTTGAGAGGGAACAACACCACGTTCGTTGACGGAACCAACAACTTGTTGGGAACGCTCACGAACGATCCGTTGAACATCATCACCAACAACACGACGCGCATTCGTATCACGAATGCCGGCAATGTTGGTATTGGTGCCGGCAATGTTCCATCGCAACTGTTCGCAGTTGGTGGCGGTGCCGGTGGAAACCTCACGATCAACAATGCCGGTGACCTCGTCACGGCAGGGAACGTCACCATCAATGGTACGGGAACGAACACGATCGGTGTGGCCGCAACAACGAACAACATCCTGGGTACCACCACGGTCACTGGGACGACGAACATCAACACGACTGGCAACGCTGTCACGACCATCGGTTCGCTTGCGAACACCGGTGGAACGAACATCCGCGCCAATGGTACGATCACACTCGATGTGAACGCTCCAGCAAACAACCTTGTGTTGAACAACATCCTCAGCGCTGTTCCAGCTCCAACGGACTATATGGTGTGGATGACGGCTGTTGGCAACAACGTACGTCGCACGCTCCTCTCCGGTACTGCAGACCAAGGTCTGATGCACGAAGCAGGTCAGTATCGCTTGGGTAACAGCACGGACGGAAACACGCCGATCGTCTCGTCGCGTTTCGTACGTGTTGGCGCAGCAGGTACACTCACGTTCAACACCGCAACAACGACGGCCCTTGTGATCAACAACGGCGGTCTGGTCGACCTCAACACGGTCGGTGGCGCGAACACGAACATCGGTACCGTCGGTTCCGGTACGATCGCCCTTCGCGGAGCAACGATCAGCGCAACAGCTCCAACGATGACGTCGACGTCCACAACGTCAAACATCATCAACGCTGCAACGTTGACGTTGAACAACACAGCAGGCTATAACACGGCCATCGGTAATACGACGGGTACCTTCTCCTTGTCATCGGACCAATTCCGCGTGGCAGTGAACGGTGACCTTTCGGACAACGGTGGTAACGTAGTGGTCGCAGACAACCTCGACGTTACAGGTACGGGAACGAACAACATCGGTGTTGCCGCCGCCACGAATACCATTCTTGGTACAACGGGCGTCACGGGTGCGACAACGATCAACAACTCTGGTGCCTTCACTACAGACATTGCCACGGGCGCGAACACGGGTCTCGTCAGCGTTGGTAACAATACCGGTGCTGGTATCACGATGAATGCTGGTTCAGCGAACTTGGTGTTGAACAACATCACGATCGCAACTCCAGCGGTAACGGACTATGCTGTATGGATGACGGCGGTAGGGAACAACGTTCGCCGTCAACTCCTGTCGGGTACGGCAGACCAAGGTCTGATGTACGAAGCAGGTCAATACCGCCTCGGTCACAGCACGGACGGCAACAATCCGATCACCGGCGCGCGATTCGTACGCGTAGGTGGTGGCGGAACACTGACGTTCAACTCCGGTACGGCAAACATGTTGACGTTGAACAACAACGGAAACGTTGATGTTAGCACAACTGGTACTGGTGTAACAACGATCGGCAATGCAACTGGTGGAAACGTTAGCGTTCTCTCTGGTGGTACGATCACTGCAACCGGTACAACGAACATCAACACAACCGGCAACGCTGTTACGACCATCGGTTCGCTTGCGAACACGGGTGGAACGAACATCCGCGCAAATGGAACGATCACGATCGACGTGAACAACGTTGCGAACAATGTTGTGATGAACAACATCGCAACAGGTGTGAACTCGAACGATGTCATGCTGATCAATGGCTCGAACCAAGTACGTCGCCTGGCATCCAACCAATTCGCTTGGTTGATCACAGGTAACGGTCACGTCGTCACCGACAACGTGAACAACTTGCTCGGTACGACGACAGCAGCAGACCTTCGCGTGATCACGAACAACGTTACACGCATGGTCGTGAACGGAACGGGTGGCGCGGTCGCCGTTGGGAACATCGGTATTGGTACGTCGGCTGATGCAACGTATCGCTTGGCCATCGCTCCGAACGGAACCGGCAACGGTGTCCTCGTCACGGGCGCTCCTGTCACCGGTCTTCGCATCGAAGATCCAAGCGGCACGGGTATCTCGGTTGGCGCAGCCGGTGCCCCAACGACCGGTATCGTTGTGCAAGCAGCGACGACTGGTATGACCATTGGTTCGGTCACGGCTCCAACAGCACTCGGTCTGAGTGTTCGCACTGCGGGAGCAGCGAGTGGTATCACGGTGGATCAAAGCGTCGGTTCGGACCTCGTGATCAACGAGTCGTCGATCAGTCGCGCTGCCGCAAACATTGCGATCAACCCAGGTGCTGCCAACTTGGTCACCACCGACGGTAACGTTACCATCAGCGGTGCCAATACGAACACCATCGGTGTTGTCGGAACGACGAACAACATCACGGGTACTCAGAATGTTGTCGGTCTGACGAACATCAACACTGGTGCAGGTACTGCGAACACCAACATCGGGAATACCGGTGCGGGCGCAGGAACAGTTACGATCGCATCCGGCGGAACGAATGCAACGACCATCGATGTCGGGAACACAGGCAACAACCTGATCCTGAACAACATCCTCAATGCCAATCCGATCCAAGACATTCTTTGGATCACGGCTACGAACCAAGTTCGTCGCGCAACGTTCACGAGTACAGCTGATGAAGGTCTGCAGTTCAACAACTCTGCATACCGCCTCGGTCACCTCGTTGACGGATCCGCTCCGATCGTCAACCCACGTTTCGTACGTGTTGGTGTCGGCGGCACGCTTACATTCAACACCGGAACCACAACGTCACTTGTTTTGAATAGCAGTGGTGTTGTCGACCTCAACACGGTTGGTGGTGCGAACACGAACATCGGTACAACAGGTTCGGGCACGATCACACTTGGTGGTGCTACGATCAATGCAACGGCCCCAACGATGTCGTCGACGTCCACAACGTCGAACACCATCAATGCAGCAACGTTGACCTTGAACAGCACAGCCGGCTACAACACGGCCATCGGCAATACGACGGGTACCTTCTCCTTGTCATCGGATCAGTTCCGCGTGGCAGTGAACGGTGACCTTTCGGACAACGGTGGAAACGTTGTGGTTGCAGACAACCTTGATGTTACGGGCACGGGCACGAACAACATCGGTGTTCCTGCAGCAACGAACACGATTCTTGGTACAACTACGGTGCTTGGTGCAACAAACATCAACATCACTGGTTCGTCGGCCACGGCGATCGGTACCGGAACGAACACAAATGCTGTTAACATTGGAAATGATGCCAATGGCGGTGGTATTTCGCTGAGCGCCGGTCTGCAGAACATTGCAATGACGAACATTGCGAACGACGCAACGCCGCTTCGCATGCTGTCGCTCAATGCTGCAAACCAAGTTCGTTCGACAGCATTGTTGAACATGGCGAATCAAGGTCTGATGTATGAAGGTGGCGAGTTCCGCCTCGGCCACAGCACGAATGGTAACAACGCCATCACATCGGCTCGCTTCGTTCGCGTTGGTGCAGCAGGAACACTCACGTTCAACACGGCAACGACAACAGCACTCGTGATCAACAACGGTGGTCAGGTCGACCTGAACAACGTTGGTGGTGCGAACACGAACATCGGTACAACAGGTTCGGGCACGATCACACTTGGTGGCGCAACCGTCAACGCAACGGCTCCAACGATGACGTCGACGTCCACAACGTCGAATACCATCAATGCAGCAACGTTGACGTTGAACAGCACAGCTGGCTACAACACAGCAGTTGGGAATGCAACAGGTACCTTCGGCCTCACGTCGACGCAACTCAATGTCGCTTCCGGCTCCGGTGAGCTGAGCGACCTTGTCGGTGCAGTTACCGTGAACGATGCTGATGGCTTCGTGGTGAATTCGGCAGGCACTGCTGATGTCACGATCACGGAAACGGCGATCACACGTGCCGGTGCATTCACGGTCGATCAAGGTGCCAACCTTCTTACCCTAGGTAATGTCGGTGGTACAGTGACGATCGGTGGTACGGCAGGTACGGCCAACATCACGGCAACATCGTTGTCGACGAACGTTGCTCCGGCCTTCACGCACCCAACGGACGGTATCGTGATCGCAAACGGTAGCGGCGTTCTTCGCCGTCGGCCGGTCACAGACCTGATCAACGCCTCGAATGGTGTGATCTACAACGAAACAGGGACGGATGCTGAAGTTCGTCTTGGTACACTGGCAGCCGGTACGGGCGCTCTCACGAACGCTCTTGCAGGTCCACGCTTTGTGAACCTGGGAACACTTGGTGTATTGTCCTTCAACCGCGGAGCCGGTACGAACAACATGCTGTCGCTGAACGGAGCAACGGGTGTCGTAACGATCGACGGAACAACGACGAACATCAACACGGGCGCCGGCAACAATACAGTTGTTGGCAACGCAACCGGAACGTTCGGTCTCACATCGACACAACTCAACATTGCTTCGGCATCGGGTGAATTGTCCGATGCTGTTGGCGCTGTTACGGTCAACGACGCAGAAGGTCTTGTGATCAACACGGGTGTCCCAACGGATCTCGTGATCACGGAAACAACGATCTCTCGCGTCAATGCCGACATCAACATCAATCCGGGCGGTGGTAACATCGTGAACACGGATGGTTCGATGTATGTTGCTCGTAACCTTGTCGTTGATCAAACAACGAATCTTGGTAACGGCTCAGGTGCCGACAACACAACGATCGCAGCTGGTACGGGAACGATCACGCTGACCGGTACGACAAACATCAACACGACGGGTACTGCCACAACAACGATCGGCGACCTTGCCAATTCAGCTGCTGTGAATGTGCGCTCGCAGACTGCAGTCAACCTGCTGTCAGATGGTAACGTCAATATCCAAACGGGTGGTAACGGTGACGTCGTGATTGGCAACTCGCCCAATACACAGACCCTCACGATCAACGCCGACATTCGTGGTACAGGCCCGAACAGATTCGCAGAACGTGTACTTGTTAATGGTACAGGTGTGGCGGCATATACGATCGCAAACAACCTCGCTACGGCGAATAGTGTTGTGATCATCACGCTGGAGAACTATACGGGTGGTGGTATCCTCTCGTATCAACTCACAGCGCGCGCTGCCGGTAGCTTCACTGTTACTTTCTCGAACAACATTCTTGTTGGCGAGACAGTGGCTGTTCACTACATGATCATCAATCCGTAATCGCGGAACGAATCGATCAACGAACCACTAACCACGATTAACACACGGAACACGATCATGAAATTTCAAACACTCGCACTTACCACCGTCATCGGCCTTTCGGCCGTGACGGTGGGCATGGCGCAAGACGCGGCAACGCGCAGCTTGCTTCTGCGCGGTACGAACACGGTCACAGCCAACGTCGGTACTCTTACCGTTCCCGCGCTGACCTTACCTCGTACCTACACGCTTCAGAATCAAAGCGGTACGGTGTCATTGCAGACACCGGCAGTTCTTGGAACAAATCGCGTCATTTTGAGCGACGCCACAGGCAAGCTCGATAATGCGGCCGCGATGACAGACGGACAGTTGCTCGTTGGTTCAACCGGTGCAGCACCTGCTCCGGCAACCCCGACTGGCACTCGTGGTCTTGCGATCACACTGGGTGCTGGCTCCATCGACTTTGCACTGCCAACTGGTGCGTTGGATGCACACCTTCGGTATAACGGAGCGAACTGGGTATCCACTGGAGCTTCCTTCACATCCGATGCTACGGGTAATACCGCAGCCCAAGGTGATCTCACACTTGGAGCGCCACTGTCAGCAACCGGTGGCTCGCTGATCTTGAACGACAATGCGGCGGGCACGAGTTTCAACGGCACGATCCAAGCACCGAGCTTCACGGCCAATCGCACAATTGATATCCCAGATGCCTCTGGAACCATTCTGTTGAGCACCGGCGGTACAGCGAATCAGCTGACACGTTGGGGTGCTGGCGGAACATCTCTTGTTGATGCAAGCCTCTCTGACGATGGTGCGGGTACACTTGCGCGCGCAGGTAGTATCAACCTGAACCCAGGGGCGTTGAACACGCTTGCTACAAACGGTTCGTTCACAGTGAGCGGTACAACTACGCTTGGTGATGCCGATGCAGATGCAACAACGATCCGTGGTACGATCAACCTGAACACGACCAATGCGGCTGGTGCGACGGTGAATATCAACACCTCGGCACAGGGTAACACGACAAATGTCGGTAGCTCGACAGCAGGCAACGTAACGAACCTCACGGGTAATTCCGGTGGTGCAGCTGTCACGATCGTCAATGCAAACGGAGCAGGAGGTACGGGTCTTGCGATCACGGATGCCTTCACAAACGGCTTGACGATCGGTACGGGCACTGCACCGCAGACCGGTATCCGTGTTACGTCAAATACGAACGGTATCATTGTCAATTCCGGTGGTGGTGGAGATCTTACGATCAACGAAGACGGTCTGTACCGCACTGGAAGCTATGGTTTGAACGTTGGCGTTGGCAACTTTGTAACTACGAACGGTAGTCTTCAAGTTGATGGTCCTGCTCGCTTTGGTACTGATGCCGCTGTTCCCGCGCAGGGACAATTGGTCCTTAACGACAACACAGCTGCGAATGTCTTTACGGGAACGCTCCAGACCGTGGCGGCACTCACAGCTGCGCGTACATACACGTTGCCTGATGCCTCAGGTACGGTCTTGTTGAGCTCCGGCGGTACTGCCAACCAACTCACCCGCTTTGGTGCTGGTGGTTCTTCGGTGGTCGACGGTAGCCTCTCGGATGATGGCGCCGGTACGCTTGCTCGCGCAGGGAACATTGCCATCAATACGGGTGCAGCGAACACGTTGAGCACGAATGGTAATGCCTCGATCGATGGTGATCTCACACTTGGGACAACTGCAGTTGCCGGTGGGTCGATCACATGGAACGACAACACAGCTGGTGCATCGTTCTCCGGCGTAATGTCGGGTCCAACGCTCTACACCGCAGCACGCACGTACACACTTCCAGACGCATCAGGTACGTTCCTGCTAAGCACAGGAGGTACAGCCAACCAAATGACGCGTTGGGGTGCCGGTGGAACATCGCTTGTTGATGGAAGCTTGTCGGACAATGGTACTGGTACCCTTTCTGCAACAGCGACGCTTGCGATCACGACAACAGGCATTCAGTCAAGCCTCGCACAAACAGGCGATGTGAATGGAACCACAACGTTCACTGTGTTGAACCGGAATCACAACTCTGGTGTACGTGTTACAACGACCGGTGTTGACGATGTTGCTGAAATTGGCTTTGCACCTCCAACAAGCGTTCAGTCCAATCTTCGTTATGAAGGCCGTAATGCCTCCAAGCAAGACGCTGCTCAGAACACCGAAGGTGAGTTTCAGGTCCGCATGAATTCCTTGGGTGTAGCTACCTATCCATTCTATGCCGGTAACGGCGTGGTCGGAACGACAGTGAACACGACACTCGGTAACGCTATCACGGATCTCGTCACGATCAACGGTACCGTTCGCGGTTCTGAGAACCGTGTACTTGCTGCTGCTGCTACGAACAGGTTCGCTGGTCGTGTTCAGATCACATTCGCTGCTGATGGTGCAGGCCCTGCCTTCACCATCAATAACACGCAAGTGACGGCAAACTCCGTGATCATAGTAACGGTGCAATCGAATACAGCCGTGAATTACACGGCTGTCGTTTCTGCGATCACCGCTGGTGCTTCGTTCAACGTTCGTATTGCCGGTGGTTTGATCGCTGGAGATGATCTGTACATCAACTACATGATCATCAACCCGTAATCTTCCCGGAAACATTTCCACAGCCCGTTCGGCGTATGCCGGACGGGCTTTCTTTTTTTGCTGCTTGCTGTATATTGGGACTTCTTCCTCACTACGTACGAAGCCCCGAACATGAAGCGTCTTGCCGTCACCATGGTTCTTGCGTGCGGACTTGCTACGCCGAACTTTTCACAAGATCTTCTCACACGAGATCTGCGGCTGCAGCGGAACGGCGTGAGCACACTCCTGCGCGGTTCCACATCCGGTGGTACGATCACCCTGCCGAACGGTGGGGGAACGCTCATCACGGCAGATGTGCTGCCAACGTCCACCATTCTGTATGCACCGACCGCGAAGCAGACCTCGAACAACGTGAGCTTCTCGTATCTGTTCGACGTTGCCTACGACCCCTCTTTTGTCGGAAGCGCTGCCGGTGCGAGGATCGAGTCGATCTCCACGGACAACCTCTCTCCGCAGTACGCCGATGGCCTCACCGTGATCGTCGAGGCAGCGCCCGCTGGTGGTGATGCAACAGGACTTTCCGTCCGCTCCACGGCGACCGCCGGCAGCACGAACACGCTTGGTGAGTTCATCGGGTCGAACGGACTGTTCCAGATCGACGGACGGAACACGTCGACGGACGATGCGTTGCCGACGCTCACCCTCAAAGGTGCACAGAACGGCGTTGCATCTTTCGCATCCGTGGACTTCTCGAACTATGACCTTGGTGGTGCCGCCACCGATCAACGGCTTGCCAGCATTCAAGCGGTTCGGTCCGCCACCAACTCTGCCGACCTTCGCTTCTTCACCGGTCAGTCCGGCACGCTCAACAGCACACCTACACTCACGCTCGAGCGGACAGGGAAGGCAGGCATCGCGACAGACATACCGAACGTCACACTTGATGTGAACGGCGACGTGGCCATGCGCTCCGACGGCACGAACCTCGCACTTGCGGCAGGATCGCAAACGTTGAATGCAAGCGGACGGAGCTTCATCGTCGTCACCGCAAACGGCAGCGGAACATCGGCCATCTCCACCATCACCGGTGGCTTCGATGGAAAAGTGCTCGTGATCTACAATCGCGCCGACAATCTCACGTTCGTTGAGAACGCCGGAGCAGATGGGATTCTTACCATGTCGGGCTCCGACATCACCACCACTGGCGCAGGCTCCGTCACTCTTGTATATTCGTCCAATGCCGGACGTTGGATCGTCACCGGGTTCAGACCGTAACGGGACCACTACAATGCGAACACTCCTTCTCCTCCTTGCCGCCTTCATCACCATCGTTCAGTGCGCCCATGCGCAAGACGAACCACGTCCCGGCGTGCAAGCTCCGGGTTTCTGGTTGATCTCGCCATCGAATCCCACGGCGGGTGCGGTCGGATTGGAATGTATGGCCAACATGACGGCCACGTATACGGTGGTGTTTCCGGAAGCGGCTCCAACGCTCGGTCAGACGCTCGTGGTGACGCAGATCGATGAGGAATCGCATCGCGTGTACACCACATGGCAAACCGTCGGTGGAACGGCAACGGACGTTGTGCAGCAGCTCGTGGATGCCGACGTCGACCTACCCGTGATCCCGCAGAACAGTACGTATACAATGATGCTCAATGTGCCGGGCGTCGAACTTGGTTCGGTGGTCACGGTTCAACCTAACTCCGATCTGCCCGATGGCATCGTGATCGGTAGCGCAAGGGTAGTGGAAGGCGGCAAGGTGCAGGTGCGTGTGGTGAATGTTTCTGCTGCGGCCATTGATTGCGATGCAACACAGTGGAGCATCTCGTATTCGCAGCGAAAGCGCTCGATCAACTAAGAGATCGTTCTCTATTACGGCATTTGTGCAAAGATGCCGCTCCTTGAGCTTTGTCATATCAGTGTACACGGTGTCCCAAATATGTTGCGTCGCATTTGACAAGCAACATTTACCAAGGGGACCGGCATGCGACATACCTCTACCACGATCGTTGCACTGTTCGTTCTTGCGTTGACGAACATAACGGCACAAGATGTTCAAACGCGTCACCTCGTGATGCTCAATGGAACGGCAACGACAAGGTTGCAAGCACCGAGTTCGGGTGGACCGTTCACATTCTCGCTCCCATCGACACCCACGAGCGGTTCGTTGATGGTCAATCCAACGCCATTGCTCAGTACGCATCCTATGCTCTATGGCGTGACGAGTGCACAGAACTCAGAAACGTCGTCGTCGCACTATCTCTTTAACGTTGCCTACGATCCAACCACAACCGGTAGTACGGCAGGAGCTATGATCAGTTCGGTGGGAACCGGACCTGGGACGGCAACAGGTCTCACAGTATCTGCAACGGGCGGTGCGTTGAACTATGCATTGCTCATCCCCAGTAGTGGTGGCAATGTTGGTATCGGTACCTCCGCTCCAGGATCGTTGCTCACCGTGGGCAATGTATTCACGGTGGATGCAGCCGGACCGGTCACGGTGCAAGGTGGCGGAGAACTACGCCTAAATCGCTCGGACAACACTGTCTACAACTCCTTCGTAACAGATGCTACGCAGAGCGCGAACATCACCTACGTGATGCCCAAGACGATGGGTTCCGTTGGTCAGTACTTACGTATTGCTTCCATTGCCGGAAGTACTGCGAGCTTGGAGTGGGTGACTCAACCGGTCGCGCTTGGCCAAGGTGGGTCGTTTGGAACCGTCACTCTTCCAGCACTCGTTACGATCTCTTCGGACGCATGTAGCGATGTCACCGCATTGAACTTCACCGCGAACGCAAACATGGTGTACTGGGTAACCACCACCTTCGAGATCGCGAAGAATGGTGGAGGTACGAGTCCAACGGTGTATGCATGCTTCTCGATACCATCGGGTGCCATTTGGTCGTTCAATACGTCGGCAAACGTATCTGGCAGCGGTACCGGGGATGTGTTGCTCTACACTGGTCTTACTGGCTCGCACCAGTTTGTGCAGGTGACCGGATTCCTCAGCGTTGGGGCAACTGGTGGGACGTTCCAAGTTCGTCTTCGGAAAACAATTGCTAGTGATGCAGATGTCGACGTGATCGTTGCCGGAACACACATCGATTATCTTTAGACAAAGCAGTACGTAGATATCCTGAACGGCGCGTGAATGGAACATCATTCACGCGCTGTATCGGCGCGTAAAACTGACTACGTAAACTCTGGTATTTTCATTTCGATGCGTAGATATGCTGAACCCCACGTAGGTGCACTCCGCCATATTGCCGCCCCTCGAACAGCTCTCACTTGGGTTTGGGGTAGGAAGCGCTATCGAGTTCACATACAATTTTCTGGGGGCTTTCATGATCCGTAGATACACGGTCATGTTGCTGTTGTTGGGGTTTGCAAGCACGATCTCCGTGGTTGCGCAAGATCTTCAGACGCGACATCTTCGGATGATCAATAGTGGCAATGTGTCCACGATCACTGCACCCTCTTCGGGTGGGGCATATAATTTCGTCCTGCCGCCTTCGAACGGAACATTGCTTATTGCAACGAATCCGTCGCTAGGAACAGCAGGGGTAATGTATAGTGTCACCGGCGCTCAGGACTCCGCAACGCCCGGACGTTGGCTGTTCAACCTTCAGTACAATCCTGCCCCCACACTTGGTGGAGCAACAGCGGCTGGTGGTGGACGGATCCTTTCGAATGCCTTCCTTGACGCGAATGCCACAGGACTTACGCTCACAGCGCAAGCCGGAGCCTCGAGCACAGCACGCGGACTTGTTGCGAGTGCAACGGGCGGAGCAACGAACTATGCGATCGAGATCAATGGCGGTAGCCTAAAGATCAATACGATCGATGGACTGCTGTTTGGAACGGCAGGCGTTGTTTCGGCGGTAACGGTGATTCCAAACACGGTCACCATACCAGCGGCCCAAGTCACTGGCATCACACAATACTCTCTCGCCGTTGGTGGGGCTACCGGCCTTACCTCCTTGCCCACAGGCAATCTGGGAGACATTCTCGTTAGCAACGGCGCAGGTTCTAATCCTTCGTTTAACAGTGTTGGTTCGGTACTCGGTACCAACGTGGTACTGTATGGTCCGACGACAGCTCAGTCATCCAAGGTGGCCGACGGATCGAACTACCTGATGAATGTTGCATACAACGGCACTGCAACGGGCGCGGCATTAGGAGCTGTTATCACATCTGATGCAGTTGGTGGTGTAGGAAATCGTGCCGCAACCGGTCTCACGGTGAACTCGCTTCCTGCTGGTACCGGCATTGTGCAAGGTATCGTCGTGAATACGAATGCAGTTGGTGCAGACCTCGTGATCAACGAAGATGCGATCACGCGTGCCGGCAGCCTTGCGATCAATGTTGGTGCCGGCAACACGCTGTCGACCAATGGGAACGTAAGTGCTGATGGAGATCTTACGCTCGGCACGTCTGCCGTAGCAGGTGGTTCGATCGTATGGAACGACAATACGGCAGGCGCTTCGTTCAATGGTACGATGCAAGGTCCAACGCTGTACACGGCGGCACGTACATACACGCTTCCAGATGCAGATGGCACGTTCATGCTCTCAACGGGAGCCCTTGGTGCCAATCGATTCCTCTATAGCAATGGATCGGGTCAAGTTGCCTTTACCGGCTTATTGTCGGATGGTATGTTGCTGATCGGTGATGGTGCAGGCGCACCTGTAGCGGCGACGCTCTCCGGTACACGCGGCATCACGATCACCAACGGAGCCGGCGCGATCACGATCGGCATGCCAACGGCAGTAACGACGGGAAGCGTGCTCCGCTACAATGGAACGAACTGGGTTGAAACGGGCGCGAACTTTACCATTGATGGTTTCGGCAACACGGTCAACGCGGGCACTTTGAATGTGAACGGTGCTACGACGTTGGGCAACGGAGATGCTGGAGACTTTTTAACGATCAACACCGGTGGCGCAGCTGATCTCACCATCGCTGAAGATGCGATCACGCGTGCCGGCAGCCTTGCGATCAATGTTGGTGCCGGCAACACGCTGTCGACCAATGGGAACGTAAGTGCTGATGGAGATCTTACGCTCGGCACGTCTGCCGTAGCAGGTGGTTCGATCGTATGGAACGACAATACGGCAGGCGCTTCGTTCAATGGTACGATGCAAGGTCCAACGCTGTACACGGCGGCACGTACATACACGCTTCCAGATGCAGATGGCACGTTCATGCTCTCAACGGGAGCCCTTGGTGCCAATCGATTCCTCTATAGCAATGGATCGGGTCAAGTTGCCTTTACCGGCTTATTGTCGGATGGTATGTTGCTGATCGGTGATGGTGCAGGCGCACCTGTAGCGGCGACGCTCTCCGGTACACGCGGCATCACGATCACCAACGGAGCCGGCGCGATCACGATCGGCATGCCAACGGCAGTAACGACGGGAAGCGTGCTCCGCTACAATGGAACGAACTGGGTTGAAACGGGTGCCACATTCACGGTTGATGGATCGGGTAACACTGTAACGCAAGGTGACGCAACGTTTGGAACTGGCTCTTCAACAACCGGCGGTTCGTTGATCCTTCATGACAATGACGGTGGTACTGCCTTCACGGCATCCATCGTTGGACCAACGACACTTGGTTCAAACCAAACGTATACTCTGCCCGCAACCGGCGGAACGTTCTTGACCGATGCGAATGGTTGGGCAACCACCGGTAATGGCCACACGGTCACAGACGGAACAAATAACTTGCTCGGAACCACGACAGCGGCAGGGTTGCGGATCATCACAGGCTCGGGCGGACCGAACACGCGTGTCTTGATCTCGGCAGCGGGAGACATCACGATGAACGGTACAGCGGGCACGCCGAACGTCACGGTATCGAACCTTGGCGGTACGGCGAAGTCGAGCGTACCGGTCGGTTACGACCGCATCGTGTTGGCAAGCAACACCGGCTCCATGGATGAAGCGTCCTTCAGTGCAGTCATTGGTAGCGCCGCAGTGTTGTACGGATCTGCATCAGCGCAGAATACCGCAACACCGGTGACGGCGAATCTCTTCAATGTTTCGTACGCAGCGGGTGCAGGGAATGCAGCCGGCGCAACCATCAACAGCTCCACAACGGCCGGCACGGCCAATGGTTTGACAGTAACGGCTGGAGGAACAACAACGAATACCGGCATCACGGTGAACGCCACCACAGGGTCAACGAACCAAGGTATCGTCGTAAATACGAATGCAGTTGGTGCAGACCTCGTGATCAACGAAGATGCGATCACGCGTGCCGGCAGCCTTGCGATCAATGTTGGTGCCGGCAACACGCTGTCGACCAATGGGAACGTAAGTGCTGATGGAGATCTTACGCTCGGCACGTCTGCCGTAGCAGGTGGTTCGATCGTATGGAACGACAATACGGCAGGCGCTTCGTTCAATGGTACGATGCAAGGTCCAACGCTGTACACGGCGGCACGTACATACACGCTTCCAGATGCAGATGGCACGTTCATGCTCTCAACGGGAGCCCTTGGTGCCAATCGATTCCTCTATAGCAATGGATCGGGTCAAGTTGCCTTTACCGGCTTATTGTCGGATGGTATGTTGCTGATCGGTGATGGTGCAGGCGCACCTGTAGCGGCGACGCTCTCCGGTACACGCGGCATCACGATCACCAACGGAGCCGGCGCGATCACGATCGGCATGCCAACGGCAGTAACGACGGGAAGCGTGCTCCGCTACAATGGAACGAACTGGGTTGAAACGGGTGCCACATTCACGGTTGATGGATCGGGTAACACTGTAACGCAAGGTGACGCAACGTTTGGAACTGGCTCTTCAACAACCGGCGGTTCGTTGATCCTTCATGACAATGACGGTGGTACTGCCTTCACGGCATCCATCGTTGGACCAACGACACTTGGATCAAACCAAACGTATACTCTGCCCGCAACCGGCGGAACGTTCTTGACCGATGCCAATGGTTGGGCTACGACCGGTAATGGCCACACGGTCACCGATGGTACGAACAACTTGATCGGAACAACCACCGCTGCACCAATTCGCTTGGTGACGGGTGTTGGTGGTACAACGCGTTTGACGATCTCGGCAACAGGCGACTTCACGTTTGCCGGTACCGGCGGAACATCGAATGTGACGATGACAAGCTTGAGCGGTGCAACCTTTGGTGCTGCACTCGGTGCGAACGAAGGGATCGTGATCGCAAGCGCAACAGGTGAGCTTTCAAAGCGCAGCGTTGCGAATGTGATCGGTAGTTCAGTGGTCTTGTACAACCAAACAGCCGCGCAAAACACTGCAACCGCAGACGGAACAGCCTATCTGTTCAATACCAGCTACTTAGGAGCTGGAAATACAGGAGCAGGTCTTGGTGGTGTGATCACTTCGACCCCGACGGGTGCAGCAAACGCAAATGCAACCGGTTTGACGATCAATGCAGTTCCGACAGGTGCCGGAGTCGCGCAAGGCATCGTCGTGAACACTGGTGCAGGTGCAGACCTCGTGATCAACGAAGATGCGATCACGCGTGCCGGCAGCCTTGCGATCAATGTTGGTGCCGGCAACACGCTGTCGACCAATGGGAACGTAAGTGCTGATGGAGATCTTACGCTCGGCACGTCTGCCGTAGCAGGTGGTTCGATCGTATGGAACGACAATACGGCAGGCGCTTCGTTCAATGGTACGATGCAAGGTCCAACGCTGTACACGGCGGCACGTACATACACGCTTCCAGATGCAGATGGCACGTTCATGCTCTCAACGGGAGCCCTTGGTGCGAATCGATTCCTCTATAGCAATGGATCGGGTCAAGTTGCCTTTACCGGCGCATTGTCGGATGGTATGTTGCTGATCGGTGATGGTGCAGGCGCACCTGTAGCGGCGACGCTCTCCGGTACACGCGGCATCACGATCACCAACGGAGCAGGCGCGATCACGATCGGCATGCCAACGGCAACCACGACGGGAAGCGTGCTCCGCTACAATGGAACGAACTGGGTAGAAACGGGCGCAACATTTACGGTTGATGGCTCGGGTAACACTGTTACTCAGGGTGATGCAACGTTTGGAACATCGGGTTCGACAACGGGTGGTGGATTGATCTTGCATGACAACAATGCGGGTACTCTGTTCACGGCCACGATCAACGGACCAACAGTATTGGCATCAGATCAGACCTACACGCTTCCGGCAGTTGGCGGAACGTTCTTGACTGACGCGAATGGTTGGGCTACGACCGGTAATGGCCACACGGTCACGGACGGAACGAACAACTTGATCGGAACAACCACCGCTGCACCAATTCGCTTGGTGACGGGTGTTGGTGGAGTAACGCGTTTGACGATCTCAGCCACAGGCGACTTCACGTTTGCCGGTACCGGCGGAACATCAAATGTGACGATGACGAGCTTGAGCGGTGCCACATTCGGTGCAACCCTTGGAGTAAACGAAGGGATCGTGATCGCTAGCGCAACAGGTGTGCTTTCAAAGCGCAGCGTTGCCAATGTGATCGGTAGTTCAGTGGTCTTGTACAACCAAACAGCTGCGCAAACGGCAGCAGTTTCGAACGGAACCAACTACCTGTACAATGTTGCCTATGATGGGGCAGGGACAGGTGCCGCACTCGGAGCGGTGATCACGTCCAATGCAACGGGTGCCGTGAATGCAGCCGCTACCGGCCTCACCGTGAACGCAACGGCTACAGGTACGGGAATAGTACAAGGTATCGTGGTCAATACAGCTGGTGGAGCAGACCTCGTGATCAACGAAGATGCGATCACGCGTGCCGGCAGCCTCGCGATCAATGTTGGTGCCGGCAACACGCTCTCGACCAATGGGAACGTAAGTGCTGACGGAGATCTTACGCTTGGCACGTCTGCCGTAGCAGGTGGTTCGATCGTATGGAACGACAATACGGCAGGCGCTTCGTTCAACGGTACGATGCAAGGACCGTTGTTGTACACGGCAACTCGCACGTACACGCTTCCTGATGCAGATGGCACATTCATGCTCTCTACGGGAGCCCTTGGTGCGAATCGATTCCTCTATAGCAATGGATCGGGTCAAGTTGCCTTTACCGGCGCATTGTCGGATGGTATGTTGCTGATCGGTGATGGTGCAGGCGCACCTGTAGCGGCGACGCTCTCCGGTACACGCGGCATCACGATCACCAACGGAGCAGGCGCGATCACGATCGGCATGCCAACGGCAACCACGACGGGAAGCGTGCTCCGCTACAATGGAACAAACTGGGTAGAAACGGGCGCAACATTTACGGTTGATGGCTCGGGTAACACTGTTACTCAGGGTGATGCAACGTTTGGAACATCGGGTTCGACAACGGGTGGTGGATTGATCTTGCATGACAACAATGCGGGTACTCTGTTCACGGCCACGATCAACGGACCAACAGTATTGGCATCAGATCAGACCTACACGCTTCCGGCAGTTGGCGGAACGTTCTTGACTGACGCGAATGGTTGGGCAACAACAGGTAACGGTCACACTGTTACAGATGGAACGAACAACTTGATCGGCCCTTCAACAGCAGCGCCATTGCACTTGATCACAGGCGGCACGGCCGCAGCCAATCGTCGCGTGACGATCACGGCTGCCGGCGACATGCAGGTGAACTATAAGTTGATTCTCGCGCCACCAGCCAGTGCTCCCGGAGCGATCAGTGGCGCGGTTGGCGGAGCAATTTCCATCACCACGTCGTATGCAGATCAAAGCGTTACACCTGCGAACACGTCTGGTGGAGCAACGAACATTACACTACCTGCCGGAACGGACGGCCAAGTTGCCTATCTCCGTCTATCAGTTGTGAATGCTGCAGGCAATGCTGCTATCAATCTCGTGAACAGTGATGCCACGAATATTGAAGTGTTTGCGCAAGGCGTGAACTATGAGCGCGTGTTGCACATGATCTACAAGACAGGCGGCACGGCTAAGTGGGTCGTCTTGTCCAACGTAGCTCCGTAATTTCAAAGAACAACAAACAACTCAGGGTTACCCCAAACATGAAAACTTTGAAGAATCTTGCTCTTGGATGTGCAGTGCTCGCGTGTAGCATCTCTGCGGCATTCTCACAGAGTAGCACCGTGACGAAGGAAGTTGTCGTTAAGACAACAGGAGCGAATGGTACCACCATTCAGACGGGCACCCAAACCACTCCAATAACATTGGTCCTGCCAACGACGGCAGGTGCCGTTAACCAAGGAATGATCGTCACGAACGTGAGCGGGAATACTGTAACACTTGGTTGGCCCGCAACAGGTGAATCCCAAGTTATGCGTACGAGGAGAACACTTAACCTCGCACATCCACTTGGCAATGGTGCTGCGGCGTTTGTTACCGCAGGCAGCAATGTGGGTAACACTCCGATGTCCGCTACCGTTCTTGCGAATACGAGCTACCACATCTATATCATGTTGTTGATCACTGAAACGGGCGACGCGGGAACAAACGATGCATTCGTCAATGCACGGATAACGTTGCCCTCTGGAACCTTCAGCGGCTCATTGACAGGAACAACGGATAACAATGGACACGCCATGCCGAGAGGTTATTCGTTAGTAGCATCAAATGCACTTCTCCAAACTCTGCGAGCGCAAGACGTACCAGGTGCTTCAGGTCCTACGAGTGCCGTCGTGATAGATGGCTATGTGGATATTGGAGCAGCGGGCGGAACACTCTTGGTACAGATTTCGAAGAACGGAAATGCCAACACAGACAATTACATTGTTGGAGCAGGTTCATTTTTGATTCTTGAACGCTAAATCTAACCAGCCTAGTTGAAAAAAAGCCGCACCCCTTTATTGGGGTGCGGCTTTCGTTTTTTTACGTACGCGGAACTATCTCTTTACATCCGAAGCATGCTATTGGTGGGAACTACGTAACAGCGGGGCCTGTTAATCCCCGAAGTTTGTATGCTGTGAATGGAACGTTGAGAAATTTTCTATCTGTGAGTATCTCCCTGTGAAGAGGACCATCTCCTCATTCTTCGTTCTTGTACTTGTAGCCCTTGGCGTGCAAGCGCAAGATCTGTCGACCCGGAATCTGATCTTCCGGAGTGGGGGGACGCGCTCAACAGTTACTCCGCCGTCAACAGGCGGACCGTACATCTTCACCTTGCCGCCTTCTGATGGTACCCTGCTCGTGAACCCGAATCCGAGTTTGGGTGGTGCCGGTATGGTGTATTCAACGCCTGCCGCACAAGACACAGCTACACAGAGCAGATACTTGTTCAACGTTCAGTATGGCAATGTTGCGGCAGGTCCGCTCGCTGCCATCGGTGCCCGCATTTCGTCGTCCTCTATCGGCCCAACGAATGCAACAGCACTGACACTCGAAGCCATTGCCGGCGCTGGCGCTGTGTCGCGTGGCGTAACGATCGCGGCCAGCGGCGGTGGAACGAACGTGGCCATCGAGATAACAAGCGGATCGATCGTCTCGAGCGGTGGCGTGCAGTTCACGGCATTGCCGGCAGGTGCGAATACGGACGACATCGTGACGGTCGACGTGGCGGGGAATGTCCGTCGAACGACGGCCTCTACGGTGGTAGGCGGGGCGGCATGGCTGCTGGGCGGGAATGCGACCACGTCGACGCAGAACATCGGAACAACCTCGAATTTTGACATGACGTTCATTACGAACGGCGTGCCGCACCTGACGATCACGAGTGCCGGTGCGATCACGCAGGCGGCCAGTGCCGGACAGGTGACGTTCACCGGAAATGTGGACGCGAACAAGAACCTTGCCGTTGCAGGCGCCGCACGCTATACGCCACAAACGGCGTCGGCCATTGTCGGTACGTCGGGCGGAACGATCACGTCCACCGCAACGTTCGTGAAACAGTCCGTGAGCAACAACACCAGCGGCTCCACCCAAACGGTGAAGTTGCCCGCCGGTGCGCTCGACGGACAGATGCTCTACCTACGCCTTGCTGTGAACAACACGGGCGGTACAGGAAAGATCAATATCTCCAACGCCGATAACTCTCTCATCGAAGCAGTTCAACCCAATGCCACGGCAACACGCTTCTATACGCTGATGTATAGCAGCGACGATGCCAAGTGGATCCTGATCTCTTCGCTCACCCCTTGACCAGAACATGAACACAAATCGATCATATCATCCCATGGAGACGCTCATGAGCGTTCGTCACACACTCTCGAAGGTCCTTGTCGGGGTCTTCAGTATAACGGCACTTGCCACAACCGTCCAAGCTCAGTCTGACGTGAAGGCAGAAGTGAATTTCTTGAACGGCACGAAGGACTACAAGGCAACGTTGAAGGCAGAGCCGACACTATCGGCTGACCGTACGCTGTTGCTTCCTGATGCCAATGGTACCCTGATGCTGAATGCCAATCCCGGCATTGGCGGCACAGGTATGCTGTATGGCGTGACAGGTCCGCAGAACACGGCCCTTGTTGCGAACTATCTCTTCAACGTCCAATACGCTTCAGGTGCAGGTGCGGCAACGGGCGCACTCATCACGTCGGCATCCACCGGCGCAGGCGCCATGGGTCTTGATGTTGTCGCCACGGCCGGTGCAGGCACTGCCACAGCATTGCGTCTTGCATCATCCGGCGGCGCTACGAACTATGCCCTTGACGTTGTCAGCGGTGGCATTCGCATTCAGTCGACACTCCCCACGACAACAACTGGAACCGACGGACTCGTCCTCGAAGGCGGCATCGTCAAGACCCGCACGATCACAACGGTCGACGCCGGTACAACGAACAACACGACGCTTCGCTGGGATGCAGGCACGTCGAAGTGGGTCGAGAACACGAACGTCCTTGCCACGAGCGCAGGTGACATGACGTTGAACACGGCTACGATCAAGTCCACGACGAATCAACTCGTGTTGGGTACGACGAATACAACGACGATCAGTGCAACGGCCCCTGCCGCCTCACGCACGTATACGATCCCGGACGCAGGCGCGAACGCCTCGTTCGTGATGACGGAAGGCACGCAGACGATCAATGGCGACAAGACACTGAGTGGTGCAACGAGCCTGACGGGTGTTGCAACGGCCAAGGCCGGTAACGCGATCCGCTTCGAGAATGCAGGCGGCACGGCGTACACCGGCTTCAATGCAGCAGCAGGTCAAGCCTCGAACATCTCGTACACATTGCCTGCTGTTGCGGCAACCGGGAATCAAGTCCTTCGCGCCAACAGCACAACACCAACGAACCTTGAGTGGGCAACGATCACATCGGTTGACGCCGGTACAACGAACAACACGACGCTTCGCTGGGATGCCGGCACGTCGAAGTGGGCAGAGAACACGAACGTGCTTGCAACGAGCGCAGGTGACATGACGTTGAACTCGGCTACCATCAAGGCCACGACGAATCAACTTGTGCTCGGCACAACGAACACTACGACGATCAGCGCAACAGCACCGGCAGCCTCCCGCACATACACGTTGCCTGATGTTGGTGCCAACGCTTCGTTCGTGATGACGGAAGGTGCACAGACGATCAATGGTGCCAAGACGCTGTCGAGCGCACTGACGATCACACCAACGTCGAACCAACTCGTGCTCGGTACAACGAACACGACGACGATCAACGCAGCGGCTCCAGCGGCCAGCGCCACCTACACGATCCCCGATGTTGGCACAACAGCCTCGTTCGTGATGACGGAAGGCACGCAGACAATCAATGGCAACAAGACACTGTCGGGTTCCACCAGCTTCACGGGCGTAGCAACGGCCAAGGCCGGCAATGCCATCCGATTCGAGAACACGGGTGGAACGGCCTACACAGGCTTCAACGCAGCTGCAGGTCAGGCGTCGAACATTTCGTACACGCTTCCTGCAGTAGCCGCCACGGGCAATCAGGTTCTTCGTGCGAACAGCACTACACCAACAGATCTCGAGTGGGCAACGCTTACGACGGTCGATGCCGGTACCACCACCGATGCAACGATCCGCTGGAACGGTACGAAGTGGGTGGAGAACACGAACGTCCTTGCCACAAGCACAGGCGATGTCACCTTGAACACCGTCACGGCAAAGGCCACGACGAATCAACTTGTGCTCGGCACAACGAACACCACGACGATCAGCGCAACAGCACCGGCAGCATCCCGCACGTATACGTTGCCTGATGTTGGTGCCAATGCCTCGTTCGTGATGACGGAAGGTGCACAGACGATCAATGGTGCCAAGACCCTTTCGAGCGCACTGGCGATCACACCAACGTCGAACCAACTCGTGCTCGGTACAACGAACACCACAACGATCAATGCAGCGGCTCCGGCAGCCAGCGCCACGTACACGATCCCCGATGTTGGAACAACAGCATCGTTCGTGATGACGGCAGGAACGCAGACCGTTGCGGGTGACAAGACACTGTCGGGTGCGACCACACTGAGCGGTGCCACGAGCATCTCCGGCGCCGCAACGATCAAGAACACGACGGTATTGGAGCCAACAGCACCGACCGACATCGACGGTGCAACCGGTGGTACGATCACGGTCGGCGCCACCTTCGTAAAGCAAACGGTGACGGTGAACTCAAGCGGTTCAACGAAGAACGTGAATCTTCCGGCCGGTACAGCTGACGGACAGATCTTGTGCCTCCGCCTCAACGTGACGAACAACACCGGTACAGGAAAGATCTCGATCCGGAACAGCAATGCAAGTACCATCGAGACCATCAACACGGTTGATACGAAGCGCTTCTACCAGCTCATGTACAGCTCGGCAGACTCGCAATGGATGATCCTCTCTTCGCAAGTGATCAACTAACATGTCGGTATGTCTCCGTCATATCGCCCTCTGCTGTGCTGTCGCCCTGAGCGCCACGATCGTGCGCGCGCAGTCCGATATCAAGAGCGACGTCTATGTCCTCGATCCTTCGAAGGCATTCAAGGCGCAGCTCGTGGCAACGTCGGCGCTGACGAGTGACGTGACGATCACCATGCCGTCGCTCTCCGGCACCATGCTCCTCACAGGAACAGCAGGGGTGCAAGGTGGCATGGACCGCTCCACGTATTTGTTCAACGTGCAATACACTGCAGGCACGGGCAATGCAACGGGAGCATTGATCACCTCGGCAACGTCGACATTGGATGCAAGCGCAACCGGTCTCGACATCACGGCCAGCGGCAATGGTGCGGGAACGGCAACGGCCTTGAAGCTCACGGCAAATGGTACCACGTCCAACAATGTTGCGCTGGAGATCGCCGGTGGCAACATCAAGATCTCGACCACCTTGCCCACGGCTGTGTCAAGCACACAGCCCCTCGTGTTGGAAGGCGGCGTGATCAAGATCGGCGCCGGCAGCGGTCACACCGGTACAGGAACAGCGAACACCATTGCCATGTGGACCGGAGCAACAGCGCTTGGCAACTCCATGCTGTCGCAAAACGGTGCCGGTACGGTGTTCACCGTGAGTGGACGTCAAGCGATCACGGCAACAACGAATCAACTCGTGCTTGGAAGCACGAATACAACGACCATCTCGGCCACGGCCCCTGCCGCCTCGCTC
This sequence comes from Kapaibacterium sp. (SeqCode), assembly GCA_044224925.1. Lineage (GTDB taxonomy): Bacteria > Bacteroidota > Ignavibacteria > Kapaibacteriales > Kapaibacteriaceae > Kapaibacterium. Next base: position 828,442 of record JBGAJM010000001.1, on the reverse strand, counting down.
ACCTACACCATTCCTGATGCGGGTGCCAATGCGGCGTTTGTGATGACGGAGGGTGCGCAAACCATCAATGGTAACACGTCACTCACCGGAACAACAACGGTCAAGAGCGGAGCGGAGATCCGCTTCGAGAATCCATTGGGAACGTTCTCCAGCGGATTCAGGGCGGGAGCACAAACGGCCGATTTCACGTACACGCTTCCGACCACAGCACCGACGGCCAATCAGTTGTTACGTGCGAATGCAACGACGCCAACGAACCTTGAGTGGGCCACGGTCAATCAACTGGCAGACGGCACCGTGTCGAACAGTACGTTGTATTGGAACGGCTCGGCATGGGTGGAGAACACCAACGTGTTGGCACCTTCCACGGGCAACGTCAGCGTGAACACGGTGACGGCGCGTACGGTCACGAACCAGTTGGTGCTCGGCACTACGAACACCACCACGATCACGTCACCAGCTCCGGCTGCCTCGCGTGTGTATACGATCCCTGCACTCAGTGCAGATGCATCGTTCGTGATGACGGAAAGTGCGCAGACCATCAACGGCATCAAGACGTTTAGCAGCGCGCCGAATCTCTCGTCACTCACGGCGTCACTTCCGTTGAAGCTCGACGCATCGAACAACATCATGTCGGCAGCGATCAACTTGGCATCGTCGACAGAGGTGACCGGAGTGTTGCCGATCAACCGAGGCGGTACGAACTCTGCAACGGCGTTGAACAATGACCGCATTGTCGTATCCAACGGTGGTGCCATTGTTGAGGCCGCAGCGCTTACGAACGGACAGCTCCTCATCGGCTCGACGGGTGCAGCTCCCGTTGCCGCGGCACTCACGGCCGGTAGTGGGATCACGGTGACCAACGGCGCAGGATCGATCACGATCGCTGCGACGAATCCGATGCCTGCCGGCACGACGAACAATTCTACGCTCCGTTATAACAGCGGTACGTCGGCATGGGTGGAGAACACAAACGTTACGGCTACTGCGGCAGGCGTAGTGAACGCCGCCTCGCTCGGACTTACTGCGACGACGAATCAACTTGTTTTGGGTACAACAACGACTACGACGATCAATGCAACTGCTCCAGCATCCAGTGCGGTGTATACGATACCAGACGTGGGAACAACTGCATCATTCGTCATGAACGCTGGTGCGCAGACCATCGCAGGTGTGAAGACGTTTAGCTCTGCACCGAACTTGTCTTCCCTTACTGCCTCGCTTCCCTTGAAGCTTGATGCATCGAAGAACATCACCGCTGCAGCGATCGATCTCACATCCGCCACAGAGGTCACGGGTGCACTGCCCATCAGCCGTGGCGGTACGAATTCAGCGACGGCATTGAACAATAACCGCATCATGGTATCGAGCGGTGGTGCGATCGTCGAAGCCGCAGCATTGACGAACGGACAGCTCCTCGTCGGTTCAACCGGTGCAGCGCCGGTGGCTGCGGCACTCACGGCTGGAAGTGGCATCACGATCACGAACGGCGCGGGAACGATCTCGATCGCGGAAACAAATCCAATGCCGGCGGGGACGACCACCAATGCGACGCTTCGCTATAGTGGAACTGCATGGGTAGAGAATACCAATGTGCTTTCGACAAGCGGCGGAGCGCTCACGCTCGCAGCGACGACGAATCAGCTCGTACTTGGCGTGACGAACACGACAACGATCACGTCACCTGCACCGGCTGCTGCACGCACGTACACAATTCCGGATGCAGGGTCGAATGCCTCGTTTGTGATGACGGACGGAACACAGACAATTGCTGGCGCGAAGACGTTCTCAAGTGGTGTAGCGATCACACCTACTACGAATCAACTGGTTCTTGGTGTGACACGCACTGTTACGATCAACGCTGTTCAGCCGGCAAGCGCGTCTCGTATTTACACAATACCAGATGCAGGCGCCGCGGCATCATTTGTAATGACGGCCAGCAACCAGACCATCGGCGGAACGAAAACGTTCTCGAGTGCGGTCGCGATCACGCCGACGACGAATCAACTTGTGTTGGGAACAACGCGCACGGTAACGATCAATGCGGTGCAACCGGCCACTGCGTCGCGTGTGTACACGATACCGGATGCAGGTGCAGCGGCATCCTTTGTGTTGACCGAGAGTGCGCAGACCATCAACGGTGTGAAGACCTTCTCCAGTGGGGTTCCCGTTACGGCAACGACGAACCAGCTCGTACTCGGCACTACGAATACAACGACGATCACGGCACCGGCACCGGCGGCATCTCGAGTGTACACGATCCCGGATGCAGGCGCTGCGGCATCGTTCGTGATGACGGAGAGTGCACAGACCATCAATGGTGTAAAGACCTTCTCAAGCGCTCCAAATCTATCCGGACTGACGGCAAGTGGAGTCCTAAGTCTTGACGCAACAAGAAACGTCGTGTCAACCGCCTTGACGAGTGGTCAGATCTTGATCGGATCGACGGGCTCAACTCCCGTCGCCGCCACACTTACGGCGGGTTCGGGAATCACGATCACGAACGCGGCAGGTTCGATCACGGTTGCAGCCACGAATCCAATGCCCGCTGGTACAACAACGAATGCAACGCTTCGCTATAACGGTACGGCATGGGTGGAAAATGCGAATGTGCTTTCTGCAAGTGGTGGGGCACTCACGTTGGCAGCAACAACAGATCAGCTGATCCTTGGCGCCGTTGCAGGACCTAATGTTACCGTGACCGCACCCGCACCTGCAGCATCTCGCACGTATACCATTCCTGACGCCGGCGGCGCTGCCTCGTTCGTGATGACCGCTGGTGCACAAACGATCGCAGGCGCCAAGACACTTTCCAGTGCACTGACGATCACGCCTACGACGAATCAACTGGTGCTGGGAACAACAACAACGACAACGATCAATGCCGCCGCTCCTGCTGCGAATGCGGTCTACACGATCCCCGACGTTGGAGCGACCGGTTCATTCGTGATGACCGAAGGCACGCAGACCATCAACGGTAACAAGACGATCAGTGGCGCAACGAGTCTCACAGGCATTGCAACAGCGAAAGCCGGTATCGCCATACGGTTTGAGAATCCGGCCGGCACCTTCTCGACGGGATTTGCCGCCGGTGCGCAAACAGCGAATGTCACCTATACGTTGCCGACGACGACAGCCACGGCCAACCAGGTGCTGCGTGCGAATGCGACGACACCTACGAATCTCGAGTGGGCTACGATCTCGACGGTCAGCAACGGTACCACGTCGAACAGCACGCTGTTCTGGAACGGAAGCGCGTGGACGGAGAACACCAATGTCCTGTCGCCATCGACCGGCAACATGAGCGTGAACACGCTCGCCGCACGCGCAACGGCAAACCAGCTCGTGCTCGGTACGACGAACACGGCAACGATCAGCGCCACGGCCCCAGCGGCATCGCGCACGTACACGATCGCAGACCCAGGAGCAAATGCTTCGTTCGTAATGACCGAAGGTGCACAGACACTGAACGGTGTAAAGACATTCTCGAGCGGCGTGCCGATCACGGCAACAATCGATCAACTCGTGCTTGGAACAACGAATACTGCAACCATTAGTGCAACGGCACCGGTTGCATCACGCACGTACACGATCGCAGACCCAGGCGCAAATGCTTCGTTCGTAATGACCGAAGGCGCGCAAACTCTCAACGGCGTCAAGACATTCTCGAGCGGTGTGCCGATAACGGCCACAACGAATCAACTCGTGCTAGGAACAACGAATACTGCAACGATCTCGGCAACAGCGCCAAGTGCGTCACGCACATACACGATCGCAGATCCAGGAGCGAATGCTTCATTCGTTATGACGGAAGGCGCACAGACGATCAACGGTGCAAAGACTCTATCGAGCGCGCTCACGGTCACACCAGCGACGAATCAACTCGTGCTCGGTACGACGAACACCGTTACGATCAATGCGGCTGCTCCTGCAGCATCTCGCGTTTACACGATACCGGCAATGTCGAACGCCTCGTCGTTCATCATGACGGAAGGTGCTGGGTTCTCGACGTATGCCGTTGGTGACATTATCTATGCAAGCTCTGCTAATACGCTTAGCAAACTCCCAATCGGAACTGCAGGCCAAGTACTTACTGTGTCGGGTGGCGTTCCGGCGTGGACCACACCAGTAGGCACCGTGTTGCTGGACAGACGTACGACGGCACTCACAGAAACAGCAGCTATTGGAACGTTTACCACGGGTCTGTCCGTAACCGGGGTTGAGAATAAGGTCTATACATTCGACGGCGTGATAGACATGAATCGGACTACCAATCTGAATTTTGATGTACGGTGGACGGCACCTGCGGGTACAACCATCATCTATTCATTCGTTCGCGTCGAGCAGGGCACTGTGGCAATGAACGAGGCTTTGGTCAATAACTTCTTTGGTGCCACACCTGCAGCGGGCGTCAACAACGCTTTTAACGTCAACCTGCCTGCAGCGATCAACAACATTTATAGCAACTCTGGTTACGATGCTAACGGAGAGGATGCAGCTGCCCTGACCTATACACTGACTGCATCTGCAACTCGGAATCGCTACATGGTCAAGGGTCTCGTGATCATGGGTGGCACCGGGGGAACTGTGGGTCTACAGTTTAGTAAGAACGCTGGAGCCGTTGGCAACAACGTGACAATGAATGTCGGCTCCTACGTCATCCTCACACAGACAAATTAATGGTCCTTGTCAGCCAAATCGGTAGAAATACGTAGAACAATCAGGTCAAAACCCACCGAAATTTGCAGTCCGAGCTACAGCATGGGCATTCGTCGCCGTCGCGTATTAGGGATATGCGACTCCAGGAGATGAAAGGTGAGCAGTAGTTGGGTTATTAGGGCGAGCGCTCATTTTGTGAGAGTTCGCCCTTCTTTTTTGGGCAAGCCGTATCTTAGCGTATGAAGATCGCAACCACAATGATCGCACTGTGCAGCTGCATGGTGTTGATGAGCGGACAGGGGAGTTCGCAACCAGCGCAGACACGGAAGCCCGCACCAACGGTTCCGTCGCAGACCGTACCTCCGACGTCCACCGTTCCGCAGTCGACGCCATTGGCCCCCACCGACGTGAAGAAGACCCCTGTGAAGTCGTGGGAAGAGGCCATGGCCAACCCCGAGAAGGTGATCCGTCTCGACTTGTCCCGTCGCATGATGGAACAGCTCTCGCCCGACATCGTCAAGCTCGTCAACCTCGAAGAGCTGTCCCTGACAGGCAACAAGCTCATGGCCTTGCCCAAGGAGATCGCCGGACTCAAAAAGCTCCGCACCATCGACCTCACGGGCAACCTCTTTGAAGAAGTGCCTTCCGTCCTTGCCGCCTTACCCGCCCTTGAAACGTTGAAGCTCACGCGTAATCGGCTTACCCGCATCGACATGACGGTGGGATGGTCTGCGCTGAAGGTGTGCGACCTTTCGCTCAATCCGTTGCGCGACATTCGCGGTCGCGTCTTCGCCATGCCCGTCTGCAAAGAGCTCGACCTCGAGGGCACAAGGCTGACGAAGGTTCCGGAAGGGATCAAGGGTCTAAAGGCGCTGGAAGTTCTGTCGCTCGCCAAGAACGCCATCGACACGTTGCCGGAGTGGCTGGGGGATATGCAGACGATCACGTCGCTCGATCTCGACGACAATGCGCTGACGGAACTGCCAACGTGGATCGTCTCGCTGCCGCTGCAAACACTGGAAGCGCAGAAGAACAATCTCACCTCTGTTCCTGCCACGCTCTACACGTTGCCCATGATCGAGACGCTCAAGCTCAGCTCCAACGAACTGAAAGAAGTGCCGGCGCAGATGAACATGCCGGAGCTCAAGAATCTCGAATTGGATGACAACAAGATCACGTCGATCCCGCCGACGATCGGGAATCAGCGCAAGCTCGAGCGACTCCGTCTCAAGAACAATCTGCTCACGACACTTCCGAAAGAGATCGGGAATTGCTCCGTTCTCACCGTGCTCGACGTGTCGGGCAACAAGCTGGAATCGTTGCCCATCAAGGAATTGGCCACGATCCCGACCCTCAAGACCCTTAGCATTGCGAATAAACGCAAGTAAGTTGTAATTTTGTGATCCTATGGCGGGCGTAGCTCAGTTGGTAGAGCCCCGGACTGTGAATCCGGTTGTCGCGGGTTCAAGCCCCGTCGCTCGCCCCAAGAACATCAATGGCCACGTTGGAAGATATTCCGGCGTGGCCTTTGTGTAAGTGCAGCACTTCGTGGGACACTAGCGTGGGACACTAGCGTGGGACACTAGCGAGGGACACTTCGTGGGACACTTCGTGGGACACTAGCGTGGGACACTAGCGTGGGACACTAGCGTGGGACACTTCGTGGGACACTAGCGTGGGACACTAGCATGGGACACTTCGTGGGATCCTTGATTCCTTGATTCCTTGATTAGATTCTGTATTCTGTATTGTGTATTGCCCTTCTGCTCTCTCCTACACTAATCGCTTTCTTCAGACAAATCGCTCTGAGGAAAATAACGTATAACGTTATGCGTTATATTTGTCTTGAACCAACGACGAGGCAATCTCTGTGCTATGATCCAAACATTCGCGAACAGAGGAACAGAGGACGTGTTCAACGGTGTGGACTCGCGCGCGGCGCGAAAAGTCTGTCCCGTTGCATTGTGGCCTGTGGCTGTTCGGAAATTGGATCTTTCAGCTGCGACCGTCACGCTTGAGAGTTTGCGCATCCCGCCGGGAAATATGCTTGAGCGCCTGCGTGGTGATCGTCGAGGTCAGCATAGCATTCGCGTGAACGGGCAATACCGCATTTGTTTCAACTGGACATCCGAAGGCTTGCATGCCGTCGAGATCGTTGACTATCATTAGGAAGGAAGACCATGTCTCGCATTCCCACACATAGACAACCAACGCATCCGGGAGAGATTCTCTTGGAGGAGTTTCTGAAGCCGTTCGCGCTCACACAAGCGGATCTCGCATCGCGTCTTGGCGTTTCCTATCCCCGAATCAATGAACTGATCCACGGGAAGCGGGATATGACGCCCGACACGGCTCTCCGACTGGAGCGTTTCTTTGGAGTGGAGGCCCAGTTCTGGCTGAATCTTCAGCAGGCATGGGACCTGTATCATGCCATGCACTCGCCGTCCGCCAAGAAGGTGGAGGAGATCACGCCATGGAAGCGAGGAGTGGCGTGAAGAGAAGTAAAAGAGAAGTAAAAGAGAAGTAAACAAGAAGTAAAAGAGAAGTAAAAGAGAAGTAAAAGAGAAGTAAAAGAGAAGTAAAAGAGAAGTAAACAAGAAGTAAACAAGAAGTATAAGTGAAGTAAGCGGTAATATGACGTCGTTCCTACCACAACCTGAGTATGCTATGAAGGTACCTGCAATTGCGTTGCTCCTCATTCTTTCCGCCTCGACGTGCGTGGCGGGTGAACTGAATCCTATCGTGACGGATCTGATGTCCATGAAGCCGTGTGTTGGGTATCTATCCACTGCTTCCTGGGGGAAGACGATCGATGAGGTTGAAACGAGTCTTCGGAGATCAGGCCAACCGGATTCCATCGCGAGAAAAGGTGACATGTTACTGGCAGCGTTTGGTCGGAAGTCGAAGGATCAACCGATGGATTCTGCGAAGTACGTCATTTCCGCTTCGTTCAAGAACGGCATGTTCTCCGTTTCCTACATCGAGTACTTTGCAACGGAACAAGAGGCAAGCGCTGCGGTAAAGGCATGGAATGAGGAGGCAGGGCGCGGTTTTGTGCGCGAGAAAGGCCGCGAGAACGAATACTGGACCACCACGTGTCCCGACGGCACCAAGATCATTGCGCATGGCTTTGCACTCAAAGCCTCAGCTATGTATTCAGTGTTGTTCGTGAAAAAGTGATGGGTTTTGTGAGTCACTCGTCACTTGTCACTCGTAACTCGTAACTTCAAATCATGGTTCTCTTCATCCTCCACACCCACCTTCCCTACGTCCTCCACCACGGTGCGTGGCCGCATGGGAGCGACTGGTTGTGCGAGGCGACGGCGGAGTGTTATGTGCCGCTGCTGGACATGTGTGAGCGCCTGATGGAGGACGGGATCCGTCCCGGGATCACGTTCGATGTTTCGCCCGTGTTGTGTGAGCAGTTGACGCATCCCGACTTTGCCGACATCTTCGTGCAGTACTGCGAGGCCCATGCCGTGCTGGCAGAAGGGGATGTGGAGCAACTGCGAACGGATGGGGCACCGCAAGAGCAGATCGATCTATGCACGTACTGGGCCGATTGGTATCGCGCTCGGTCACGTCGCTTCATCGAGGCCTATCATGGCAACATCGTGGCCGCCTTGCGCGATCTGCAAGAGCGTGGTGCGATCGAGATCATGACGTGTGGCGCCACCCACGGCTATTTCCCGCTCCTTGCCGAAGACCGCAGCGTTCGCATGCAGGTACGCTTGGCCAAGGCCAACTACACGAAACATTTCGGTCGTGCTCCCCGCGGCATCTGGTTGCCGGAATGCGCCTACCGACCTGCCTATCCGTGGCGCACGCTGCTGCCCGTGGCAGCCTATAGCGTGGCACGATGGCGCGCCGGCGTGGAACAGGTGTTGTTCGATGAACAGCTTGACTTCTTCGTCACCGACGAGCCGGCGCTGGAGAAGGCATCACCTGTTGGATTGCAGTCGCCAAGCGGACGTGTCCACTACGACGAAACGTATGGGGCCGCGCGCGCACGACTCGATGAGCGCAGCGTCTACGATCTGTTCCGCGTGACCTCCGAGACACATGCACACAATGCCGTCTGCTTCACGCGCAACCTTCCGATGTCGATGCAGGTGTGGAGCGGCGACAGCGGCTATCCCGGCGACCCCGACTATCTGGACTTCCACAAGAAGTACTTCCGTTCGGCCATGCGCTATTGGCGGGTGACCGATGTGAAGGCCGACATGCAGTACAAGCAGTTCTACAATCCGACGTGGGCGGCGAACAAGGCGCGTGTGCATGCAAAGCATTTCGTGAAGTCGCTGGCCGTGGCGCTCCTGCATCGCGAGTCGCATGCCTCGGGCCCTGCCACCATGTGCCTTCCCTTCGACACCGAACTGTTCGGACATTGGTGGTACGAAGGTCCGCTCTTCCTCGAAGAAGTGCTCCGCGGCATCCATGCAACGGGCATCATTCACACGTCGACGGCCTCCGAGCAACTCGACCGTGTGCGACCCGATATGGAGATCGCCCTTCCCGAATCGTCATGGGGCGAGAATGCCCACCATGATGTGTGGATGAATCCCGCAACGCAGTGGACGTGGGAGCGGGAGTATGCGCTGGAACATCGCATGTCGATGCTCTTCGACAAACATCCGCCACAGCTTCTCGATGCCACTTCCGAGCGCATCATCAATGCCGCCATGCGCGAGCTGCTGCTGTCCCAGGCCAGCGACTGGCAGTTCCTGATCAGCACGTTCAGCGCCAAGGACTATGCCACGATGCGCTTCCATAGTCATGCCGCCGACTGCATCAAGCTCTGCGACATGGTGGAGCGGTATTCGGTGCGCGGCTCGCTCACCAGCGACGACGAAACGGCCCTTGCCGAGATCGAGAAACGTGACGGGATCTTCGCGGAGCTGCAACTCGACTGGTGGTCGTAACTTTGTACATGGACCATTCCAACATCCCGCTCTACGTAGACCTGGACGGGACGCTCGTTGCGACCGACACCCTATGGGAGTCGCTCGTTGTCGCACTTCGGAATGACCCTCTCCTCCTTCTTCGCCTTCCCTTCCTCCTGCTGCGCGGCAAGGCCGCCTTCAAGGACCATGTGGCATCGCATGCAACGATCGCCGTCGAGCTCTTGCCCTACGATACAGAGCTGATGGCCTTCTTGCGCGAGCAACGCGCACGCGGACGTACGATCGTGCTTGCCACGGCGGCACACTCCAGCATTGCACAGGCCGTTGCCGATCATGTGCAGGTGTTCTCCGATGTGCTTGCCACATCATCAACGGTGAATCTGAAAGGGTCGACGAAGGCGGAACGGATCCGACAACATGCCGGTGGACCGTTTGCCTACATCGGCGACAACATTGCCGACGTGCCCATCTGGGCCGCCGCAACAGAGTCATTCGTTGCCGGTACGAACGGATCGCTCGTGAAGAAGGCCGGCACGGTCACGCGCACCTTCATGCGACCAACAGCATCGCTGCGCGATGTGGCCAAACAACTTCGTTTGCATCAGTGGGTGAAGAACATCCTGCTCTTCATGCCCGTGCTGCTTGCGCACAAGTTCGCAGAGCCCGCCCTCTTCCTGCAGGTCTTTGTGGCCTTCCTGACGTTCGGTCTGTGCGCCTCTGCCGTGTATGTGTTGAACGATGTGATGGACATCGAAAGCGATCGCGCGCATCCCACGAAGCAACGTCGACCCATGGCAAGTGGTCGCATCCCGCTGTCCTTCGCACTGAGCGCCATACCACTGCTCTTCGGCGCTGCCGCCGTGTTAAGTGTGACGGTGTTGCCATTGGCGTACTCATTGTGGTTGCTCACGTATGCCGTGCTCACCACGCTCTATACGTTCGTCTTCAAGCGCATGGAGATCGTCGACGTGCTCGTACTCGCAGGACTCTACACCTTGCGCATCGAGGCCGGTGCGGCAGCGGCGAATGTTGTGGTCTCTCCATGGTTGCTGATGTTCTCGATGTTCCTCTTCACCTCGCTTGCGTTCTTGAAGCGCTACACCGAACTGCTCGACATGGCAGGGCGGGAACGGGCAAGCATGGCGGGAAGGGGATACACCATTGGTGACACGGAAATGATCCGCGTGTTGGGTCCGGCCATCGGCTACATCTCCATCCTCGTCATCACCCTCTACGTGAACAGTCCGGAAGTGCGCGCCCTCTACCTGCACCCGTTGCGCCTCTGGTTGTTGGTGCCGTGCATGGTCTACTGGATCACACGCCTGTGGCTCATCGCCCATCGTGGCGGCATGCATGAAGATCCGATCCTCTTCACGGTGCGCGATCGCGCGAGCTACGTGGTAGGACTCATCGTTGTTGGAATCGTGATCGCGGCATCGGTGTGAGCACGACACCTGCACCCGAGAGTTGGGGTCGGTTTCCTGCCAGTACTCCCCACGATGTGATCACGCTTGCATGGCGCACGCAGATCGCCGATGCCATGCGCTCGAGCACACGTGTGCTTGCCTACGGTCTGGGCAGAAGCTATGGCGATGTCTGCCTGAACAACGATGGCACGCTCATCGTCACTTCCCATCTCGACCGATTCATTTCCTTCGATCCGGCAACGGGCGTGCTTCGGTGCGAGGCCGGTGTGAGCCTTGCTGCCATCATTGACCTTGTTGTCCCGCATGGATGGTTCCTGCCGGTGACACCGGGCACGAAGTATGTGACCGTTGGCGGTGCTATTGCGAACGACGTGCATGGCAAGAACCATCATCTGCGCGGAACGTTCGGCTCGCATGTGCGCGCCTTTGAACTTGTGCGCAGCGATGGCTCGGTGCGCGAGTGCACACCAACGCAGCATGCGGAGTGGTTTGCGGCAACGATCGGTGGACTGGGCCTGACGGGGATCATCTCGTGGGCAGAGATCCAGCTCATCCGCATCGGCGCACCCACGCTCGATGTGGAATCGATCAAGGCACGCTCGCTCGACGAGATGATCGCACTCATGGACGAGAGCGATGCATCGTGGGAATACACGGTGTCGTGGATCGATTGCACGCAGGGTGGAAAGACGATTGGGAAAGGGAGTTTTATTCGAGGGAATTTTGAAGAACAATCAAGGATCAAGAATCAAGGATCCAATGTTCTTTTCGATGTTCCAATTGTGCCGCCGAATTGGCTGCTCAATCGTACATCCATCAAAGCATTCAACACGCTGTACTATCACAAGCAGTTCAGCAGATCGAAGCGAACTCGAACATCCATCGATCCGTTCTTCTATCCGCTCGACGTGGTCGGAGGTTGGAACAAACTCTATGGCAAGCGTGGGTTCTTGCAGTGGCAATGTGTGATCCCGTATGACGGAGATGCATCGGTGATGCATCACATCCTCTCCGAGATCAAACGTGCGGGAATGGCGTCGTTCCTGGCTGTGCTGAAGATGTTCGGCGACAAGCCGTCGCCCGGACTGCTCTCGTTCCCACGTCCGGGTCTCACACTTGCGCTCGACTTCGGCAACGACGGTGTGCCGCTCATGCGCATGCTCGATACGCTCGATGCTATTGTGGCCGATGTTGGCGGACGGATCTATCCGGCAAAGGATGCCCACATGTCGGCCGAACATTTCCACACGATGTATCCCGAGGCTTCGCGCCTTGCCGCCTTTCTCGACCCTCATTGCACGTCCACCTTTTGGCAGCGCGTGCACACGAAAGTTCAACCATGAAGACATCGTATCAGTCCATTGTGATCATCGGCGCCACGTCGGCCATTGCGCAGGAATGCGCGCGACTGTGGGCCAAGAACGGCGCGCGATTCGTGCTCGTCGGTCGCAACGAAGAACATCTTCGCGCCATTGCGCAAGACCTCACCACACGCGGTGCGCAGCACGTTGCTGTGTCGGTGGCCGACCTGCGTGCACGCGATGCACATCAGGCCATCGTGGATGCAAGCGTGGCCACGTTGCAGTTCATTGATGCCGTGCTGATCGCCCATGGCACGTTGCCCGATCAGAAGGCATGCGAGGAAAGTGTGGATGCGACGATGGATGCACTGCTCACGAATGGCATCAGTGCCATCTCGCTCATGCATCGCTATGCAACGGTGATGGTAGGGCAGGAGGGCGGCGAGATCGGCGTGATCTCCAGTGTGGCAGGTGAGCGTGGACGGAGTTCCAACTATACCTATGGGGCGGCAAAGGCGGCGGTGACGACGTATGCATCGGGCCTGCGGGCGCGATTGGTGGATACGGGCGTGCAGGTGACGACCATTCTGCCGGGCTTTGTCGATACGCCCATGACGGCCCATGTGCGGAAAGGCATCCTCTTTGCCTCGGCCGCCTCGGTGGCCAAGCGAATCGTCAAGGCCATGGAGGCGCGGCGTGACGTGGTCTACGTTCCTGGATTCTGGAAATGGATCATGCGCATTGTGCGACTCGTGCCGGAAGGTGTGTTCAAGCGTTTGAAATTCTGATAAAAATCATAGCGGAACTACGGCCCGACGGCTATATTTTGAGTGTTGTTCCGTATCCACTTTTTCATTCCGAGGGACCTATGAAACGTAGAGTACACCTGTTCGGCATTCTGGCCATCTCCATTGGCGCTTCGTTGTCCATGATGCTCAATGGTTGTGATGCCCTTACGAAGGCAACACAGATCGACGTACCGGTGGAGATCACGGTACCGATCGCAGGCACGGGCAACTTCGTTCCGAAGACCAGTTCGGATTGTCAGGATCTGTCGACGAACAAAGACGTGATGGACAACAAGGACAAGATCGACGGTGGTTCGGTGTCCGAAGCGTGGATCTTGCTGAACACGGTCCAAAACCCTGTGTTCTCCAACCCATCCGTCAACATGACCAACGCAACATTCTCGAAGGTCTCGTTCTTCCTGACCTTCCCGCCGGAATTCGGCGATACGAAGCAGTATAAGCTTGGTGAGTTCACGAACGTGAAGCTGTCGGATCTCATGCTTCCCGGCACAAGCGGAAAGGGTTATGCCATTCCTGTGAGCAGCGAAGTGAATGCCGCCATCGGCCTCATCAAGACACGTCTGCGCTTCTGCACCGTGTCCACCTACGGCACGTTCCAAGACGGAACCACAGCAACATCCACGAACGTCCTCGGTCAAGTGAAGTTCACGATCAAGTTCAAAGTGAACACGATCTAAACCGGCGAACGACGACCCTCAACGTCGAAATGTCACATTCGAACGCCCTGCTGTACTATAGGTACGGCAGGGCTTTTTAATTTGCAAAACGACGATGAGGACGAACCCCGTGAAGTACCCAGAACATACAACCACCCAGCCGCTCAGTTCAACTGAAGCGAAGAAGGTCATACGAGCGATCGCCGAAGGTAGATCCTTGAAGACCAAGCGAACCCCTGCTGTCATCAAGCTGGTGTTAGCCGAGTACCATCGGTCCACAAAGAAAGAACCCCTGTCTCGCTAGGCAAAACAGGGGTTCATGCTGGGTAGTCGTTGATAATTTACGCCGGCGAGATACCGGGGGTAGCATCGGGTGGCATCATGGGTTGCGATGCTGCAGAAGCCTTGCTGCCTTGCTCCTTTTCCTTTGCCAAGGTGGCGCGGATCTGGTCGATGTTCTTCACCATTGGCGGAAGTTCGCCGCCGCTCATGAGAATGTCGAGTTCGGCGCCATCGAGAATCTCGCGTTCGACAAGGGCCTTCGACATCTTGTGCAGCATGTCGATGTTGTCGCGCATGAGTTGTTCGGCGCGTTGCTCGGCGTCGACGATGAGTTGACGGACCTCTGCATCGATCGAACGGGATGTTTCTTCGGAGTGATCGGCGGGTTGACCGATGTCGCGACCGAGGAAGACCTCATCATGCTTGGAGGCATAGTGCACCGGACCGAGCTTGTCGCTCATACCGAACTCACAGACCATCTTGCGTGCGATCGTACTGGCGCGCTCGAGATCGTTGCTGGCTCCGGTGGTGAGGATGTTGAAGACGACCTTTTCGGCAGCACGACCGGCAAGCAGCAACACGATGCGTGTGGTGAGATATTCCTTGCTCATCGAATGCGTGTCTTCGTTGGGCAGGTACGACGTGACGCCAAGCGCACGTCCGCGCGGAATGATCGTGACCTTGTGCACCGGATCGCTGTCGGGAAGAAGCTTGCCTGCAAGGGCGTGACCGATCTCGTGATAGGCCGTGGTCTCTTTCTCTTTGTCGCTGATGATCATGCTCTTGCGTTCCGCACCCATCATCACCTTGTCTTTGGCGTTCTCAAAGTCGAACATGGTCACATCAAGACTGTTGCGACGTGCGGCCAACAAGGCGGCCTCGTTCACAAGGTTGGCAAGGTCTGCACCCGAGAAGCCGGGCGTGCCCTTGGCGATGACCTCGAGGTTGACGTCCTTGGCGATCGGCACCTTGCGCGTATGCACCTTCAGGATGCCGAAGCGACCGTTCATGTCGGGACGGTCGACCACCACTTGACGGTCGAAACGACCCGGACGCATAAGAGCCGGATCGAGCACATCGGCGCGGTTCGTGGCGGCAATGATGATGATGCCGAGGTTCTGCTCGAAGCCGTCCATTTCGACGAGCAATTGATTGAGCGTTTGCTCGCGCTCATCGTGTCCGCCACCCAAGCCTGCGCCGCGATGACGTCCAACGGCATCGATCTCGTCGATGAAGACGATACACGGTGCATGACGCTTTGCCTGCTCGAAGAGATCGCGGACGCGGCTCGCACCAACACCCACGAACATCTCGACGAAGTCGGCACCCGAGATACTGAAGAACGGAACGCTGGCCTCGCCGGCCACAGCGCGTGCAAGCAGCGTCTTGCCGGTACCCGGAGGTCCCAACAGCAACACGCCCTTCGGGATCTTCCCACCCAGACGGGTGAACTTGCCGGGCTCGCGAAGGAATTCGATGATCTCGTGCAATTCTTCCTTGGCCTCTTCGGCACCGGCCACGTCGGCGAACGTCACGTGAACGTTGCCTTCGGTCTGCAGACGCGCCTTGCTCTTGCCGAACGAGAAGATGTTCTTGCCGCCACCGCCACCCATCTGCATACGGCGCGTTACAAGGAGGAAGGCACCGATGAGAAGGATCCAGGGCAGCATGGAGATAAGGCTGACCCACCATGGCGAGTCGCCGCTCTCATACTGGAACGAAATGTTGTGTTCGCGCCAGAGCGCCTCGGTGTTCGAATCCACCACGCCGAGCATGGTGTGGAAGTTCTTCACGGAGACGGAGTTCTTGTCGCGTTGAATGGTGATGGGCTCCTTGAGCACACCGTGGAAGGAGAAGTCGTTCAGACTCGTCTTCTTGATCACCGCATACTGGATGCGGTTCTGCTTGACGCATTCCAGATACTCGTTGTTGGTGAGTTCCCATTCTTGCCCTTGCTTTTGCATGAGCATCATGGACACCATGACGAGGCTGACCAGGATCCCTACCCAGATCAGGACGTTGCGGAGCACTCGCGATACGGTCAGGTCGTTATCGTCGTCGTCCTGTTGAGGTTTTGTCGGTCGTTGTTGCATGTTGTTGCCGTTGGCCATTGTGTTCTCCTGGTTCGACCCCGTTGACGTATGGGGTGGGGGATTATTCTTCGTCCTCAGAAACCACCCAAATACTGTCGAGGTTCCGTCCGTAGCCTGCATAGTCCATCCCGTAGCCCACCACGAAGTCGGCCGGGATCTCCTTGCCCACATAGTCCACATTGAGTTCCTGATGGTGCTTCGAGGGCTTGCTCAGGAGGGCGGTGACCGTGACGCTGGCAGGATTCATGCCGCCAAGCTGCTTGATGAGTTGGACGAGCGTGGTGCCGGTGTCGATGATGTCCTCGATGATCATGATATGTCGTTCGCCCACGTCGACGAGCGAGTCGTCCACCACCACGGTGCCGCTCGACGTCATACCCGAGCCATAGCTGGATGCGCGAAGCACTTCAACGGTCACCGGAATGTCGATGCGACGGACGAGGTCGGCCGCAAAGATGAAGGCCCCCTTCAACACGACGAGCGCCGTGAGTTCCTTGCCGGCGAAGTCCTTGTTGATGCGCCGCGCAATGGTGGTCACGAGGTCGTCGATCTCGGTCTTGGAGAGATAGGGTTTGAATGTTCGGTCGTGGACGCGAATACTGTTCATGAGATCCTACAAACGGTGACGTGCTGAGTTGTTGATTGAACTTTGACGCGATCGCTCAGGCGAACGCCGCAGAGCCAGACAATGCCCTGTGCATCGCTGAGCACGGTGGCCGACGACCTGTGTCGATGGTCCACCTTGGCATTGGTGAGAAGGTCGCTGACGAGAACATCGGCATCCATTCCGAACGGTCGCATGCGCTC
This sequence comes from Kapaibacterium sp. (SeqCode), assembly GCA_044224925.1. Taxonomy (GTDB): domain Bacteria; phylum Bacteroidota; class Ignavibacteria; order Kapaibacteriales; family Kapaibacteriaceae; genus Kapaibacterium. The sequence goes on along the minus strand of JBGAJM010000001.1, from coordinate 811,504 downwards.
GCCCGCACGCCAGGGGCGCCAGGTGAGCGGACCCACCAGCGATCGGGCATCAATGTACGCCACGGAGCGGTCTGCATCAAGTCGAACGTCCAGTGCCGACGCCGTCCGGATCGACAGCGTCTGCGCGCCATTCATGTACACGCCTTCGTGATCGATCTCGATGGACTCCACCACCGTGGCCGCCTCGGCATCGCCAAGCACGATCTGCTCGCGTTCACGCACGGCAATGAGCGATGCACGCAACGAGGCCTTGCTCCCGGTCTCGGCCGATACGAGGTCGTCAACGCGCAGCACCATCGTGCGATCGGCCACTTCGCCCAATGCATGACGGAGCGCAACGCGGATCACTTCATGTCGGAGCGAGGGCGGAAGGGCGGCAAGCACGTCAACATGCATGCGCGTCGTTGTCCCATCCACCACGATCGTGCGCGCCACATGGTCGCGCACCACTCCGTCGACGATGTCGCGGCTTTCGCGCAACAGCGCCGTGCTCGTGGCGATCGACGATGTGATACCGGCACCGAAGACATCGCGCAACACGGGCATCACGTTCTTGCGAACGGCATTGCGCAGAAAGGACTCATCATCATTGCTTGCATCCTCGCGCCACGTCCATTGTTCCGTCTGCGCAAGGTCGAGCAGTTCGCTGCGTCGCACCTCCAACAGCGGACGTGCAAGCACGAGTCCGCTCTTCAAGGTACGCGAGGGCGGCATGGCGGAAAGGCCATGCAATCCGGAACCGCGAGCAACATGCAAGAGGAAGGTCTCTGCCTGATCGTCCATCGTATGTGCCGTGCACACGATCTGTGCTCCTTCTTCAAGCGCCACGGATTCGAAGACGTCAAGTCGGAGATGTCGTGCCGCCTCTTCAATGCTCATGCCTTGCGTATGCGCATGCTGCATCACATCCACACGTTTGCTTACACACGGAAGACCGAGTGCATCAGCCATGCTGACGACGAAGCGTTCATCATCATCGGAGGCGATGCCGCGCAAGCCGTGATGCACATGCACCACGATCGGCGAGCATCGAAGCTCGTCGCGCATGGCAGCGATCATGTGCAGCATGGCCATCGAATCAAGTCCGCCACTCACCGCACACAGGATCGTGCGATCGGTGCAATGCAGTCGCTCGAGAGCAAGACGGACCGTGCGGACAACAGCATGATCGAGCGAGATCACGCAGGCACTCGCAGATCGAGATCGTCCGCATACTGCAGCATGCGCTCGGCGATCTCGTCGTACGATTCCGACGTGACCACGACTTGACGAACAGGGGAGTTGTTGGGCAGACCTTTGAGGTAGCCGCCATAGTGTTTGCGGAACTCGTGAATGGCGCGCTTCTGCGGCTTCGATTCCAATTCCAAACGCAGGTGTTCCAAACACACGTTGATGCGTTCGCGTGGACTGAAGGCAGGAAGCAACTCGCCGGTATCGATGAGGTGTCGCGCACGACGGAAGATGAACGGATTGCCGATGGCCGCGCGTCCGATCATCACCGCATCAGCGCCCGTGGTGGCGAAGGCGCGTTGCGCGTCTTCAGGTGACTTCACATCGCCGTTCAAGATCACGGGGATCGACACCACTTCCTTGATCTTCGGGATCCACGTCCAGTCCGCATCGCCGTCATGACCCATGTCGCGTGTGCGACAGTGCACCGTCAACGCCGCGGCGCCCGCATCTTCCATCATCTGTGCCACATCGGTGATCACGATGGAATCCTTTGACCAACCAAGACGTGTCTTCACGGTGACGGGAAGTTGCACGGCATCGACGATGGCGCGCGTGAGCTTGGCCATCAGTTGCGGATCCTTCAACAATGCTGCACCGGCATTGCGTGCGACCACGTTCTTTACCCAACATCCGAAGTTGATATCGATGAAGTCAGGTCCCGACTCTGCCGCACGAATGGCCGCATCGACCATCACGTTGATGTCACCACCGAAGATCTGGATCGATACGGGATGTTCTTCATCGGCGAGTCGCAACTTCTCGAGCGAGCGTCGTGCATCGCGCACGAGACCTTCCGATGAGATGAACTCTGTATAGACAATGTCGGCCCCATACCGTTTGCAGATCACACGGAAGGGAAGGTCGGTCACATCCTCCATAGGAGCGAGGAGGACGCCATTGTCGACGGAAGTGGTACCAATGTGCATAGGCCACAAAGATACGGCTCCTCGGGCCCTCCATCGGTCAGATGCGTAATTCTCGACGTGTTTTTGTCGGAAACCATTACCACACCTCGATGTTGTTGGGGTATGACGACAAGCGGGACGGTCTTCAAAACTTTCGAGGTGTGTATGCGCTCATTGTTCCTTACTTCGGCGATGGTCCTCGCCACAACGGTGCCCACCTTGGCACAGAGTATCATCGTGGCCGGCGTCGACAAACTGGCGCCACAATTCACGCGCGTTGCGCAAACCTGCGGCAAGTGGCAGTACACGGCCACGGAGCGACGGAACAATCCGGACCCTCCAACGAATCCGCCGGCCGCCACCGATCAGGTCGATCGAGGATTGAAGAACGTTGCGCTCAGCGCCGATCCACGCAACAAGAACGTTCGGCTCACACTTGTCACCGACTCCTTCTTCCCGAAGGACAACTCCTACAAGACCTTCGTCTTCGACGTGTCGCTCATTGATCCATCCAAGGATGGGTATGCGGTGATCATCATGACGGACTGGGCCGATAACATCTCCTTCGATACGCTTACCATCCCTGCCACCTCGCCTGCCCTCTCCACAACCACCGTGGATCATGGACTGGTGCGCATCGATCGGACCGATCGCAAGACGGTGACCATTTCGAACACAACCGGACAACCCCTGTCCATCACATCCATCGCCCTTGCAGGCGGATCGAGCTACCAAGTGGTGAGCGGAGGCACTCCTCCGGCCTTTGTCTTACCAGTTGGTGGCTCGCGCGATGTGGTGGTCGAATTCAAACCCACAACAGCGGCCACCGGTGCGGTCAACGATCAGCTCGTGATCACAACGGCATGCTCCTCATCGAACATCGCTCTCACCGGAACGGTGGGCATCCCGCGCATCAGTGTTGATGACTGGAATGTCGGCAACGTGGAGCAGGGAGTAGAGGTCTGCAAGGAGGACGGGCTCCGTGTGATGAACAACGGCAACTACAATGTGGTGGTCTCGAAGATCGCCTTCAGCGATCCATCGTTCACGCTCACCGATCCCACCGATCCTCCCATGCCATTCACGATCGCCGGTGGTGCACAAGTGATGGTGAAGAAGGCATGCTATCGTAGCACAGATATCGGCGCACACGTTGTGGATGTGACCATCTCATCCGATGCGTATGAAGGTGATTCCGTCAGTCGGTGGACAGCAACGGGCATCACAACAGGTGTGCAAGAAGATGAGGCCACCGTGTTCAGTGTTCGCTACGATCGCGCTTCGGATGCCTTCGCATTTCGCAACGCTTCGCCCGACGACGACATCCTCATCTTCGATGCCCGCGGTCTTGCCGTTGCTCAAGCCAATGGCTCTGTAAGCCGCATCGACGCTCGCTCTCTGAGCAGCGGCCTCTACCTCGTGGCACGACGCTCGCATGGTTCCACCACCACCGAGACACTTGCCATCACCCGCTAACAACGATTACCATTTTCTCACCTTATCTCCCCTCCAAGATCCCTTCATTCAGATCGCCCACTGGATGAAGGGGTTCTTTTTTAATCAGAGGAGAATACATAATACAGAATACAGAATCCAATCATTGAATCAAGGAATCTAGAAACCCACAAAGTGTCCCACGTAGTGTCGCACTCCGTGTCGCACTCCGTGTCCCACGCAGTGCAACTTGTCACTCGTCACTTGTAACTCGTAACTCTCCTCATATACAATCCCGCCGCCACTCCCAACCCTGCAAGGTAGCCGATCCAGATGCCGGGGGCGCCGAGGCCGAGTGGGAAGGCGCAGATGTAGCTGACGGGAAGGGCGACGAGTCCGTAGGCAATGGTAGCGATGATGGTGGGCACACGCACATCGTTCACACCACGGAGGACGCCAAGGACAACCGTCTGCATGCCATCGAAGATCTGGAACAGACCGGCGAAGATGAGCAGCTGTGCGGCAAGAGCGATGACCTCGGGATCCGACACGTAGAGATAGGGAAGCTGATGCCGGAGCGTGAGGAAGAGCGTGGCCGTGATCACGTTGTAACCGAGCACGAGCACCATGGCCGCATACCCTGCCGCCTTCACGCCTTCCCGATCTCCCTTTCCGTGCAGTTGCGAGATGCGGATGGTGGCCGCGCTCGAGAGGCCAAGGGCCACCATGAAGGTAAGGGAGGCAAGGCCGATGGCGATCTGATGGGCCGCCAACGGGACGGCTCCCAGCCAGCCCATCATGACGGCGCCCGCGGCAAAGGCCATCACTTCGAGAATGATCTGGCCCGCAATGGGCAGTCCCGTGAAGAAGGCGCTGCGGAGCGCCTCGCGCAGACGGGCTCCGTCGAGCGACGACGTGCGCAGGGCCGAGCGGAGGCGGACGAAGAAGGGCGACCGAAGGAAGATCAGCCAGATGATGATGGCCATGAGGGCGCGCGCCAGGAAGGTCGCAAAGCCCGAGCCCTCCACACCCATGCGGGGCATGCCCAGGTTGCCATAGATGAACAGCCAGTTGAAGCCCAGGTTCAGGATGTTGGCCGCGACGGCCACGATCAGGGCCACGCGCGTGTTCGACATGGCCTCGGCCGTTTGCTTGAAGATGCCGAAGACCACGCGGGGGAGGAAGGACAGGACCAGCCAGACGTAGAAGGGACGGGCCACGAGGGCCACATCGACAGGTGCGCCGAAGAGGGACAGGTGGGGCGTCAGAAAGAGCAGGGCGGCCACCAGGAGGATGGCCACGGTGAGGCTCACAATGGCGCCGGCCTTGACGTGGCGGGCCACTTCGGCCATGTCGCGCCGACCGTATGCCGCACCCGCCAACGGCGTGATAGCCACCGTGAAGCCGATGGCGAAGAGCATCACCACAATGGAAATGCTCGAAGCGAACGTCGTCGCCGCCAGCGGAACGGTGCCCAGTTTGCCCACCATAATGTTATCCACAAGCAGTGTGAGCATGTCGCTCACTTGCGAGGCGGCCACGGGCAGGGCAAGGCGGAGGGTGGGACGGATGTGTTCGCGCAATAGCATCGACAAATCTACTGCCATGCGCCCCATCATTTGTATTTTGCACCCTTGACCTCCGGATACTCCTTACACCCGCACTCAGTCGCTCCACATGGCCCGTCTCGGATTGTTCTCCAACGATGTCGGTATCGACCTTGGCACTGCCAACACCCTGATCTGGCAAAAAGGCAAGGGCATCGTTCTCAATGAGCCGTCGATCGTCGCATTCGATCGCACGACAAAACATATCATCGCTATCGGTCACGAAGCACAAGAGATGCTCGGTCGCACGCACCGAGAGATCAAAACGATCCGCCCGTTGAAGGATGGTGTGATCGCCGACTTCGAGATCGCCGAAGGAATGCTTCGCGCCTTCATCCGCAAACTTTCGTCGTCGTGGCAACCAGCCCGACGGATGGTGATCTGCGTTCCAAGCGGTATCACCGAAGTGGAGAAGCGTGCGGTGCGCGACAGTGCCGAGCATGCCGGCGCCAAGGAAGTGCACCTGATCGCCGAGCCGATGGCCGCTGCCATCGGTGTGGGACTGGATGTGCATGAACCAATGGGCAACATGATCGTCGACATCGGCGGTGGTACCACAGAGATCGCCGTGATCGCCCTGAGCGGTATCGTGGCCGACGAGTCCATTCGCATCGCCGGAGATGAGCTCACGAATTCCATCGTGAACTACTTCAAGCGTCAGCACAACATTCTCATCGGCGATCGCACAGCCGAGATCATCAAGGTGAATGTTGGAAGTGCGTATCCGCTCGAAGAAGAACTCGAGATCGAAGTGAAGGGGCGCGACATGGTGAGCGGAATTCCGAAGTCCATCGTGGTCTCGAGCGAAGAGATCCGCGATGCACTCAACGAGAACATCACCGTCATCGTCGAGGCCGTGCTGAATCTGCTCGAGAAGACGCCGCCGGAACTTTCTGCCGACATCTTTGACCGCGGCATCATCCTCACGGGTGGTGGTGCGCTGCTGAAGGGACTGGACGAACGACTCCGCCGCGAAACTTCGCTGCCCGTGCACGTTGCCGACGATCCGCTCACGGCCGTGGTGCGCGGTACCGGAAAGGTGCTCGAAGACCTGGCCGAGTACTCGAACGTCCTGATCAAATCGAAGCGCTACTAACGCGCCATGCAGCGATTCATCGAATTCGTTGTCCGCTTCAAGAACTACATCACGCTCGCTGCGTTGGTGGTGATCTGCTTTGCCTTCATGTCGTTCGGTAGCCTGTCGCAACTCGGCGGCTTCCGCGCCGTGATCGTTGGCTCGGTGGGGTGGATGCAATCGATGTTCTCCTGGATCCCGAATCCCGTTGCCTTGAAGAGCGAGAACCTCGCCTTGCGCGAATTGAACATGCAGCTTTCCGTTGAGAGTGCGAAGAGCCGACAGGCCATGGTGGAAAATGCCACGCTGCGAAAGATGCTGGACTTGCCGAAGTATTCCGACTACGGACTGATCGCTGCCGACGTGGTGGGCAAGACCACAACGCAACTGCGCAACTATGCCACGATCAACAAGGGTAAGAAGGATGGCGTGGAGGAGGGGATGAGCGTGGTGACGGATGCAGGACTGGTGGGATTGGTGATCGGCGTGTCCGACCATTATGCCGTGCTTCAGTTGCTGCTCAATCGCGACACCCGTGTTGCGTCCAAGATCCAGCGCTCACGTGTTGACGGGATCATTGCCTGGGAAGGCGAGAACTTCCTCACACTGAAGAACATTCCGAAGTCGTATGATGTGCAAGCAGGTGATGCCGTGATCACGAGTTCGTTCTCATCGCGCTATCCGTCGAACATCGTCATCGGTCGCGTCACACAGGTCACCGAAGAGAACAACTCGCTCTTCCGACGGATCGTGGTGGACCCGGCGGTGAACTTCGCAACACTGGAACAGGTGTTCGTGGTCGAATATGTGGCCGATGCCGAGCGACTGTTGCTCGAACAACAAAGTGAAGAAGGAAGTAAACAGAGGTCGCATCGATGAGCGCGCTCAACATCCCGTTCGACAGGTCGATGTTCCAAACGAATCCGCCGCTGCGATTCGTGGCCTATGGCGTGGTGGCCATGCTCCTGAGCGTGATCCACGTGGTCTTCCTGCGCTTCGTTGCCGTGAGCTCCGTAACGCCCGATCTGCTGCTGATCCTGACGGTCTACATCGCTTTGGTCGAAGGTCAGTTCGTCGGTATGTTTGCCGGGTTCGCAAGCGGTATCCTGTTCGACGTGGTGTCGACCGATGTGCTGGGCAGCAATGCCCTTGCCAAGACCGTTGCCGCCTTTCTCGCCGGGTATTTTTTCAAGCAGGGGTTCTCGGTGCAGACGATCGGGAGTTATCGATTTCTGCTTATCGTGACGCTTTGCGGGGGAGTTCACAATCTGCTGTATTTCTTCTTCTATGTGAAGCCGTTGCAGATCTCGTTCCCCATGTTCTTCATGACGTATGGCGTTGCGACAACGCTGTACACGACGGTGGCAGCGGTGTTCCCGATGCTCATCGTGAATCGTAGCAAGGAATGGTAGTCCATGTATCTCAGTAATCTCGAAATGGTCGGCTTCAAGAGCTTCGCCCACAAGACGGACCTCTCGTTCACCGACGGAGTGACGGCCATCGTTGGACCGAACGGATGCGGCAAGACGAACATCGTCGACGCGATCCGTTGGGTGCTCGGCGAGCAGAAGTCCTCTGCCCTGCGCGCCGACGGGATGGAGCAGGTGATCTTCAATGGCTCGAAAACGCGTAAGCCGCTCGGCATGGCCGAAGTGTCGCTCACGATCGAGAACAACAAGCAGATCCTTCCCACCGAATACTCGCAAGTGACGATCACACGACGCTTGTTCCGCAGCGGTGAATCGCAGTACCTGTTGAACAAGACGCAGTGCCGGTTGCGCGACATCATCGATCTCTTCATGGATACCGGGATGGGCTCTGATGCCTACAGCGTGATCGAGCTGAAGATGATCGAGACGATCTTGAGCGATAAGGCCGAAGAACGCCGACACCTCTTCGAAGAGGCAGCAGGGGTCACGAAATACAAGTCACGACGTCGCGAAGCAGCCCGCAAGCTCGAGGCCGCACAACGCGATATCGCGCGTGTGCAGGACATCGTGCGTGAAGTGCAGAAGACCGTGAACTCGTTGGCCCGTCAGGCCGAGAAGGCACGTCAGCACCAAGAGCTCTCCACACAACTGCGTGCCCTCGACCAATTGCTGTTCTCGTTCGAGTACCTCGAAGAGTACATCGCGCTCAAGCAGTTCGAAGCACAGATCATCGAGGTGCGCACACGGCGAGAGGCGGCCGAGGCCGAGCTTGCACGACGTGAAGAGGCACATGCTGCAGCCGAGATCGAACAAACGGCAAAGGATGCAGAGCTTCGCGGAGCACTCGATGCAGAGTCGAATCTGCGTGCCTCGCTTGGCGAAGCACAACAGCACGTCTCGCTGCTGGACGAACGCGCCAATGCCATTCAACGAGCACTGGAGCGCCTCGAGCGCGAGCACACCGAATCCGAACAATTACAGTCGACCACGTCGCAACAACTGCAGACCGTGGGTGAGCGCCTCGAAGCGCTCCGCACGGAGACAACAGCAGCACGTGCCGATGTGGAAGAGAAGCGCGTGACGGTGGATCAGGCAACGCAGGCCATGATCGCGGCGCGCCAGGAAACAAATGCACGTCGTGAGGCCTTGAACACGGCACGACAGCTTCTTGCAGAACAACGCAATGCAGCCGACCGATTCCGCATCCAGAGCGATGGTCTGCAACGCAGACTGCGCGACAATGAAGCACAACAACTCCAAGCAGAAGAGCGGCTGCGGCATGTGACCGAACAGCTCGCCAAAGAGCAGGCCGAGATCCCCGCCCTCGATGCACAACTCCAAGCCGCCGAGCAGGCCCTGCATAGTGGCGAAGAACGTCAGTCGACGTTGCGCGCCGAGCAAGAGTCGCTCCAACAAGAGAGCGAGCACATGCGTGCACAGGCCGCGCATACGAAGGCATCGCTGGAGTTTCTGATCGGTCTGGTCGACACCACGGAAAGCTCGAAGTTCCTGCTCTCGACGCCCGAGTGGACGCCGCAGGGTGAGAAGGTGACGTTGGCCGAAGTGTTGAACACCGACAATGAACTACGCGTTGCCATCGAAGCAGCACTTGGTGATGCCGCCCGTTACTTCGTGGTCAACTCGAAGGACGAGGCAGCACAGGCCATCGGTGCGCTCTCGCGCAACAACGTTGGCAAGGCCACCTTCCTCTGTCGCGATAGCATTCCAAGCCTTGCCGCCCCCGGCGCCTTGCCATCCGTGGATGGTGTGCGTGGATGGGCAAGTGAGTTGGTACGCACCGATGATCAATTGCGTGGTGCCGTTCGAGGCATCCTGGGCAAGACCGCCGTGGTGGACACGGTGGAGCAGGCGTGGGCGGCCGTTGGCACGGGCGCATGCGATGCGGCCGTCACCCTGGCGGGAGAGATCGTGCGAGCAGCGGGTGCCATTCGTGGCGGATCCGGTTCACGCACGGAAGGTGTGCGTGTTGGACGGAAGGAACGCATTGCCGAGCTTACGCAAGAACATGCCGTGCTCGAAGGTCGACTCTCCGAGATCGAGGTTCGCGTGCGCGCCATCAAGGCCGAACTCGCCACCATCGATGTGCGCAAGCTTGCTGATGATGTTCGTCGCGTAGCTGTGGTGCGCAACGAGCGCATGCAACGCCTTGATGCCTTCCGTGGACGGATCGAGGATGTGAGCGGACAGCGCGACGTGCTGCATGCGGAAGCAGAGAAGTTCCGCGCAGAGTTGCAGGACCTCGCCACACAACACGATGAAGCAAGAACGTCGATCGACTCCATCGAAGCCGGTGTTGCCGATCTTGAGCGTGATGTGCATTCCGCACAAGCAGAGTTGCAGAACATCGAACATGGCTTGGCCGATGTGACGGCATCCTTCCGTGCGGCCGAGATCCGCTTGGTACGGTTGACCGGTGATCTGCAGGCTTTGGAGTCGGACAGGCATCGACTGACCGATGAGCGTTCGACCATCGAGTCACGTCGTGAACAACGCGAAACAGAACGCGAGCAATTGCGCGCCGAGATCGAGACCACACGTGGCGAACATGGAACGCGCGTGATGGAAGCCTCGGCACTGTCGGCCTCGCTCGCCAATGCCCGTGCACAGCGCGAGTCGCTCGAGCTCTCGCTTCGCGAGGCACAAGCAGCGTTGCAGATGGCGGCAGAAGATGTGCGCAAGCAGCGCAAGGATGTGGACGTGACGACCGAGGCCATGCACGAGTCGGACCTTCGATTCAACGAAGTACGTCTGCGCATGGAGTCGCATGTGTTGCGTGCCACGGAGGAACTCGGCATCGAGATCCCCGAAGGCGAGCCTGTGCCGCCGGAGACGGACATGAGTCCGGACGAACTCCGCACACAAGTACAAGAACTGCGACGCAAGCTCACGAGCATGGGCAACGTGAACTTCCTTGCATTGGAAGAGCATGAGCGCGAAGGCGAGCGACTGGAGTTCCTCACAAAGCAACTCACCGATCTGATCGACAGCGAGCGCACGCTGCAGGAGACGATCACCGAGATCAACCTGACGGCACGCGAGCAGTTCACGAACACCTTCGATCAGATCCGCACGAACTTCCGTGAGTTGTTCACTGTTCTCTTCAGTGAAGATGATGAGGCCGATCTGCAAATGATCGACGATGAAGATCCACTTGAATGCAAGATCGAGATCACGGCAAAGCCGCGCGGCAAACGTCCACACAGCATCGAAATGCTCTCGGGCGGCGAGAAGACCTTGACGGCCATCGCGCTTTTGTTCGCCATCTACCTCGTGAAGCCGAGTCCGTTCTGCGTGCTCGACGAAGTGGACGCACCACTCGACGATGCCAACATCGATCGCTACCTGAAGATCATTCGTAAGTTCTCGGAACGCACGCAGTTCCTGATGATCACGCACAATAAAAAGACGATGGAAGCGGCTGACACTCTCTACGGTGTTACCATGGAAGAAGCGGCCGTCTCGAAACTTGTCAGCGTTCAACTCTCCGGAAAGAATTGATGAAACACGCCATTGTGATCCTTGCCGCCCTGCTCCTTGCCATGCCCCTTGCGGCAGCGGGAGATGACCAACAAGAACAGATCGTGCTGGAAGAGACGCTCGACGTGTCGTTCGGCCGCGTATGGGCCGGCGTGAAGAAGGCCATGGAGATCAAAGGCTGTTCGAAGCCCGAGGTGGAAAAGGTGATCGAACCGGCAGAAGAGGGTGGACAGTACAAGGGACTGTACAAGTCGGACTACTGCATTCTCGTGACCGGCGAAGATTCCACGAAGACGGTGATGGAGCGGTACGGCGAACTGCCACGCATCCGTATGGCAATCTGGACCACCGGTCGTATCAAGTACTTCATCAACGTGAAGGAACTGGAGAACCGCAAGGCGAAGATCACGCTCAAGGCACAATTGAGCGGCTACGAAGAGTACATCACGAGTCAGGTCTACTTCTGGAATTCCAACGGAATTCTCGAGCGCGAAATGATGGCCCTGATCATCAAGATGGCGTCGGAAGCGAAGACGTCGGAGTGAAGTCGTACTGCGCGACCTTTACGTCGAACTCCGTACCCGGCGCATAGTCGGCGGCCATCGCCTCCAGCATCGGACGTGTGACGCGCACGGTCGCCCAGCATCCGCCATGGAACTTGACCACCTCTGCTTCATAGAGGTCGGTCCCATTCATCGCAACGCGATACGTTTCGCCTGGTTCGAAGGAATCCTTCGGGAGTTTTTCGTGCACGGGTTTCATGGGCGTTCTACCAAGTGATCGTGGAATAACTGCAAGGCGGCGCGGTGCTGTGCGTGGGGAACGGACATCGTGGCCACATCGGCCTCAGCGCCCGCGGTGACGGAGAAGTCGTTCTCCAAGTGTAGGGCACGCACGATGGCATCGGCCGCATGCAGCCATGCGCTGCGCGGCGCGAAGAGTGTGGTGATCATCTCTCCGTCGATGGTGATCAACGGACCTGTTTCTCCGATATCATTGGCGATCACGGTGTGGCCGCCCTTCGGATGCTCGGCATGGGCGATGCGAATGGGAATGTTCTCGCGCTCGGCGGGTTCGATCATCGTCGGATACAACAACTTCACGCCATGATGCGCCGCCACGCGAGCCTGGGCATACGTCAGGTGCGACCGTACCACGGTGTGCTCGCAGAACGTCGGGTCGGCACTTCGCACACCCTCCACATCCGTCCAGATCACGATCTCGCGTGCATGCAAGAGCGAGCCTAGGAACGATGCCGTAAGGTTCGAACTTTCCTTGCCCATCGTTGTGGTGTCGCCGTGCTCGGTACATCCCACAAAGCCCTGCGTGATCACCATGGAATGCGATGCAAAGAGCGGGAGCAGGCGGTGGTCCACGCCGACGCGCGTCTTCTCGATGTTCGGTTCGGCGGCACCAAAGGTATCGTCGGTGATGAGCACCTCGCGCACGTCCACGCGGGTGGAGGGGATCCCGGCCGCCTCCAGATGGGCATGCGACACGTGCAGCGAGAGGAATTCTCCATAGGCCAGGAATCGGTCACGAATGCGAGCGGTTCGCTGGCGGGTGACCGACATAGCGCGCAACAAGGACTGCAACTCGTCGAAGCACTGACGGAGCGTTTCCGCAAGGTCGGCCGGACAGGCAGAAGGGGGAGGGCACAAGGCGGAAAGGTCCTGCCGGAGCCGCTCCAGGGCCGACAGGGCATTGACAAGGTCACCGTTGGCGGCCAAGGCCGACATGGCGTCGAGGTCGCGCGTGACGGTAGAAAAGGCCGAGACCACCACCAGGACGCGTTCGCCCGTCAGGGCCCCCAGGATGGAGGCCATGCGCCGGAACCCCTGTTCGTCCCGCAGGACCGAGCCGCCGAATTTCATGATTAGCATAGACTGCGAAGTTACTATGCGACAACCATTTGCAGAATTCTTCCGCGTCCCGTATATTTGTCGTTCATAGCAATCACAACAACGCGGTTGGAGCCGTCATGGCAAAAGCACAAACATTCGGTGATAAGTCCAAAAAGGGCAAGGCGGAAACGAAAGTGAACGTCAAGGTCATCAAGGCATTCCGTAGCGACAAGGGTACGATCAAGTACATGGAGCGCTTCGTAAAGCTGGACGATATCGCACAAGTTGATAAGATCGATATCTCGAGGTAAGCAATGAAAAAGGGGATCCACCCTGCATACAAGACCATCGACGTCGTACAGACCGATGGCACGACTTTCCAGACACGTTCGTGCTACAAGGGCGATCGTATGGTCTTGGAAATCGATTCAAAGTCCCACCCATTCTTTACCGGTAAGAACCTCCTTATCGATACAGCTGGTCGTGTGGAACGTTTCAACAAGCGATTCGAAAAAACGAAGGCCATCAAGGATGCCAAGACCAAGTAACAACAACGCCCGTTCGGCTGCCGGCGGTTCTGCACCGCACAACCCGAACACGATCAATTCGCCATTCCGTCAAAAGCGGAATCAACCGAAGAAGCGCGTGAACCCGCTCAAGAAGTCGCGTCTTATCGACTATCTCGACGGCAAGTTCCTGAGCCGATTCACGAATGATCAAGGAAAGATCCTTCCACGTCGTATCACTGGTGTGACCGCGCTGCAACAACGCCGCCTGGCCCTTGCCATCAAGTACGCACGTCATCTGGCGATCTTGCCATTCGTGGCGCAAGACACCAGGTAAGAAATCGGAAGAGAATACAGAATACAGAATCAAGAATTCAACAAGGGATCTCGTGAAAACGGGATCCCTTGTTTCGTTGTGGTTGCGATTATGAACCGTTGCGACGGGGTGGCGTTGGCCGGACAGAAGATGCGGCAGGCTTGATGACAACTTCTCCAACGTCAAACGCGAGCGGAATCTCCAGTTGACCTCAGGTGAAGACAATTCAACGTCTTCATGAACTTGCATATGTTTGGAGAAGTACACAGGGAGGGGGTGTGTTGCGCATGTACTTTTACGTGCTCGGGCGTTGTTATCGGACGCATAGCATACGAGGCCTACAGTGCAGCGGCGTTGATCAATCACCCATGAGGTCGTGTTTGCAGTTGGCTGTTGAGTTTATGGTTTACGTGGAGGTAAGGCAACATGAATGTTCATCAGTTCAAGCGTTGTTCCGTCGGAAGCAGCAGTGCCGTGTTTCTCTTGCCGGTTGCGATCGCTCTAATCTGCGTCTTAACGATAGTATCCGGCACGAAAGCATCGGCTCAACATGCAGATACGTTGCTGGTAACCACACGGACTTCTGTGTTTGGAGTAGGTGGCACGCTCCATGCGCCGATAGCTTTGGATGATAGTGGACTGATCGTGGCTTTCTTACTAAAGCGCGGATTGTGTACGTTCAACATTCGTGACATATCGGCCGAATGGATACCTACAACCCCTAGTCTCGCTCTCATGGACTATTTCTATCCAGCCGCTACCGATGGAGGTGTTGTAGCACGATTGCGGTCTGATGAGCTAGGGTATTGTGTGGAGGTATATTCAAAGACCTCGGTAGAAGTCAAAACGCCAAATGAAATCGTGAGTACCTCTGGCTTTCGACAAAACTACACGCCATTGTTGGGAAGACCAGATTCGCGTTTATCGCTCGACCTTGGACAAACGTTCTTTACAATTGAACCGGAACAGGTTGGAAATGTGGTAGAACGAGAAACCACCCTTGGCGACAGCACGCTAATGTTCGAATCACTCACGAATCGACGCAAGTACGTTTGGTTGGCCTCTTCAAGCCCCCGCCTTGTGGTAACGCCCTTTACATTGAACAGTAGCTCAACCACGCGCATGTCCGCTCGCAGTGCACCACTAACGATCTATACTATTGTTCGACCAGACTTGAATAGTCGACTGTGGCACCTCGCCACAGGACTGCTGGGAGATACAACGTTGTCCGTGATTGACACGTTGCTCGTTGATGGTACGAAACGTGGACTGCGTCCGCAAATCGTAAGCAACATGTGGGCCGACAGTGTGTTCTATGTGGACTCGGCCGGCTGGCAGTGTATCGTTACACCAACGGGAAGTTATCCCGTTGACTGCCCCATATCGGTAGACGAGGTACGAGCTGAGCGCGAGTGGTTGTATGTGTTTTCATATGGCGCAGATTCAACGCGCGTGGCTTTTACCAGCAGATCGCAATACCCGAAATGGACCACTTGGTCTGTGCATTCGGACTTTCGCCGCCAGCGTCATGAATATCATCCGCTTGCCGTCGCACTCTTTGGGCCTCACGGATTCTCGATGTCTCGCGCAAACCACTACTCAACGATTTCTTCGCCCTTGTATCCGTATCCGGTGGCAGTGGGTGCCATGCTCTCGTCATTGAACAACCTGCAGCAACAGCGAATTCTTGGGACGTGGGTCGATTCGTCCGGTCTGCCAATGGCATTGGATGATTACGGACGCGTTCTGCGGCGAGAAGTAACCCACCCTAACAAACCTACCTACGTTACCTATCCAGGCCTGCTGTTCGATGAGCGTACATCGGTCAATATGTTTATCGATGATCCGGACGGCACCCTCCCGTGGTTCGGCGTTCGCACACCCACGTCGTGGCAGATAGGGGGCAACGATACCCTTGTACATTGCGGCAGCATTGTACGCCGCCTGCTAAGCCGCGGTGATGTGCAGGACACGGTCTGGCGCGGACTTACCACGGCCTTTGCCCGCGTTGACTCCACCAAATGGTGCGTTGCCAACCACGATGCCCTATGGGTACGTACGGGTGCGGATACGACGCGCTACGATGTTTCCTCAGTTCGATCAGCCTCGGGCCTGCTGCCGGGTTATCCATCGTCGATCACACCGTTGAACTCGGGCACGCGCTTTCTGGTGTCGTTCTACGGCACCATGCGTGCCGACAGCGACTTGGTGCCACAGCCTTACCGCCAAGGCGGTCTTGCTATGGTGGACGGCAAGGGCGAGCCCATCGTGGTGCCCCTGCCGGCAGAATGCGGCAGCTACGTCTATCCCGTGCATCGCCAAGCAGACGGCACGTTGTTGGCGTTGACGGCGCAGATGCGCGAAGACTCTTCGATGAGTGGGCGTCAGACGCCCATCTTGACGAACGTGCGCTACATTCGCTCCACCGATCAGGGAGCGACGTGGACGTCGTCGGCAACGCTGTTCTACACCGGCCCGTGGCTTCCGTGTACGGGCAAGATCATCGACCTCGGCGGCGGCTACCTGCTGGGCGTTATGCCGTCAACCATAGTGGTAAGCACCGACGGTGGCCGCACATGGAACTTCGACAATCTCGTACCGGCTTCCATGCGGGCCATCGACATCCAACGCTCGGGCAACGAATTACTTGTGGCTGCGCACGACGGCCTGTACCGTTTGAATACCATTACCAGCGTCGACCGCGAGCAAGCGCCGCTGCGCGTGCGCCCCGACCCTGTGTCCATGAAGCGTGATGCGTTCCGTGCTCATGTATCCACGCTCGAATCCGCCACCGTGTACGACCTTGGTGGCCGCGTGCTGTGCACCTCGCAGGACTGTGAGTCTGTCGACACAATGCCGTTGCACCTTGGCAGTGTGGTGATGGTGGTAAGCGCAACCGAAAGAAGGTTGTATCATGTGGAGTAAATGCAGCCTTGTTGTAGCGTTGGGGACGTCGTGTTGACCGATGGCACGACTTTCCAGACACGTTCGTGCTACAAGGGCGATCGTATGGTCTTGGAAATCGATTCAAAGTCCCACCCATTCTTTACCGGTAAGAACCTTCTTATCGATACAGCTGGTCGTGTGGAACGTTTCAACAAGCGATTCGAAAAAACGAAGGCCATCAAGGATGCCAAGACCAAGTAACAACAACGCCCGTTCGGCTGCCGGCGGTTCTGCACCGCACAACCCGAACACGATCAATTCGCCATTCCGTCAAAAGCGGAATCAACCGAAGAAGCGCGTGAACCCGCTCAAGAAGTCGCGTCTTATCGACTATCTCGACGGCAAGTTCCTGAGCCGATTCACGAATGATCAAGGAAAGATCCTTCCACGTCGTATCACTGGTGTGACCGCGCTGCAGCAACGCCGCCTGGCCCTTGCCATCAAGTACGCACGTCATCTGGCGATCTTGCCATTCGTGGCGCAAGACACGAGGTAAGAAGTCGGAAGAGGAATCAAGAATCAAGAATCAAGAATTCAACAAGGGATCTCGTGAAAACGGGATCCCTTGTTTCGTTGTGGTTGCGTCTATGATCCGTTGCGACGAGCGCGATTGGGTGTGGTGGTGCGCACGACGTTGCGATGCAGGTGCGGATAGACATGTCGATCTTCTTCAGGAACCGTATCGGCTGGTGACGGCGGGTCGTTGAAGATCACGGTAGGGAAGTTCTGCGTTTCGGCACCGGTGAAGTCGCGCGCCCATTCTTTGTGGTTGTACACGCACACGGGCAGACAGGCAGAGCAGTAGTAGTGCTTTGCAAAGTAGGGGAAGCACTTGCCCGTATCCACCATGTATCGGTCGTTTCCAAGATGGTCCTTGCCGCCTTCCGGACTTCGTTCATCGGGAATGGCGTTGGCCGGACAGTAGATGCGGCAGGCGCGACAGGAGTCGCAGAAGGCCGCTATGCCGGCGTCGATGGGATGGTCGATGGCAAGGGGCATGGAGGTAAGGACGCTGCCCATTCGAAAGAGCGGACCCAGACGCGGGTTGATGATGCTGCCGTGACGACCGAGCTCACCGAAGCCGCACTTCAATCCGATGGGGATGTGCAACACATTACTGTCACCAACAGGGTGCTCCACTCTGCACGCATATCCGAGTGAACGAATGAACTGCGCCAGTTTGATGACCACATCGCCCAGATCGTAGTAGATGCGCATGCATTCGATGGCGCCGCGATGACTGGGCACATCCTGAAACTCTGCATAGTTCATGCGCATGCCAACGGCTATGGCAAAGCGTTCGTCGACGGTGCGACCGCGATAGATGTCGGTGGGTTCGATCTCGCAGACGCCAACCAGATCGGCGCCATAGGCAAGGGCCTGTTCCTTGATGAGTGCCGATGCTTCAGCAGAAGTGGAGAACACGTGCTGATGCTCGGCGACGGGGCCGTCGAACAGTGGCACCTGCACCGTGTTGATGCGATGCATGTAGTCTTGGACTTCCGGAATGTTGATCGACCGGCCGCCGACGCTCTCATACCACTCGTTCCAAGCAAAGGCCGGCGGTGCGTTGGTCGACGCTGTTGTCATTTCTTCGTCCACACCGTTGTGGTGGGATGGAAGTGCTTCCACGAATGCCAGTACTCCTGATAGGGCTGGATGCGCACGGTGGACGTGGCGGAGTCACGTCGAATGTCGACGAGGTCCGTGTACTGCCGCGGCAGCGTGATCACGATCTCATGTCCGTCGATCGAGTCCACCAAGAACGTGCTCGACGCAGAACGCTCCACAAGGTCGCGCAACGGATAGGCCTTTGCCTTGCCACCTTCCACGATGCCGATCACAATGGTGCGGTCGTTCAATCCGGGGTCGGTATCGCCGTGACGGTAGGCATAGCCATGTGACCATTTGTAGCGGGTGCCCGTGGCCGCATCGGCCTGGAAGATGCTGATGGAGCGCGTTGTGGTGCGAGTGAGCATCTCGGCCATGGTGCATTGCGCAAAGGGCAGGTCAGTGAGGACGGATCCCTTGAGCGGTCCTTCCATGGCCTCTCCCGTTGCCTGATACCACCAGCTTCCGGTGGTGGCATCTTCGAACATGGCATTGTAGTGATTGGCACCAACGAGACGGAAGGTCTCGCGCACACCGTTCACGATGGGTGAGTAGACGCGGCCGGTGTGACACATGGTGCAGTAGGTGACGAGGACGGGAATGCCGCCGACGGTGTCCTGGATCTTATGATGATGCGCCACAAGATCGAGCGGATATCCTGCGAGCTGATCATTGCATTCTACCCAGAGGTAGACGGTGGTATCGCGCGCAGCAACTTCTTCACCAACCAATGTTCGTTTCACCACCGATGGCTCGTTGAACATCGATTCTGCACTCATTTTCGTGCGCGTGATCACGTGAATGGCGGACATGAGCAGAATGAGAACAACGATGAGCACACGCGTGAACCAACGTGCGTTCTTCCACAGATGCCATGTGCCAAGTCCAACACCGAGCACACCAAGAACGGTGATCGGCCATTGCACTTGATACAGGAAGTACGAAAAGCCAACGGAATCGAACTCTTGCCATCCGGGGGCGATGGGCATGAGCGTGAGTGATAGAGCCACCGGAGCGAAGATGGCCACCGGCCATCCGAGGAGCAGGAAGTACCAGCGAAAGCGTTGCATAGATCTCTGAGGATTCTCTAGTAATACTTGCGACGATTGCGAACGTAGTCGACGAAGATGTTCTTGCCGAGTCCGTCGAGACCCGTGAAGAACGCACGACCTTGATTCGATCTCGTCAGGTCTTCAACGAACTGCACAAGATACTGATCTTGTGCAACCATGAACGTTGCGATCGAGATGCCGTCACGTCTGCATGCCACAGCCTCGTCGAGGGTCTTGTTCACGATGCGCGGATCGAGACCCCAAGAGTTCTTATAGATGAGACCGTTCTCTTCCGTGAGTGCTGATGGTTTTCCGTCCGTGATCATGAAGATCTGTTTGTTGCCGCTGCGTGCACGACGCAATAGTTGACGCGAGAGTCGGAGTCCATCGCGCGTGTTCGTATGGAACGGACCCACTGTGATGTAGGGGATGTCGCGCACGGTAACGCGCCGGGCCTCATCACCGAACAGCACCACTTCCAACGTGTCCTTCGGAAATCGCGTTTGGATCATCTCCGCCAAGGCCAAGGCCACTTGCTTGGCGGGCGTGATGCGGTCCTCGCCATAGAGGATCATGGAATGCGAGATGTCGATCATCAGCACTGTCGCGCATGAGGTTTGATGTTCGGTCTCGTACACACGGATATCGTCCTCGCGCAGGTCCACGCCCTCGATATCCCCCGTGCGTTTGAACAGGTTCGTCATCGTCTGCGTCACGTCGATGTTGGAAGCCTGATCGCCAAAGGCGAAGTCCCGCGTATCGGGCATGCGCTCGACGCCGGAGCCGTTCGAGGGGGCGTCGTGGTTGCCCACGTCCGACTTCTTGAGGGATCGGAAGATCTCGTTCAGGGCATCGGTGCGCATCGTGCGCTCCGTTTTAGGGGTGGGGACCAGACGTCCGGCCTCGTCCTCGGCCACAAGACCGCGGTCCCGCAGTTCGCGGAGGAAGTCGTCCTTCAACATGGTCGTCATCATCCCATGCTCGTCCTGCAGCTCCCGAAGCAGCTCCAGTGCTTGTTCTACGTCGCCCGACACGTGCAACAGCACGTACGTGAACAGGTTCAGCATGGCCTTCAATTCATCGTCGGCCGTGGTCGACGTGGGCATCCATCGAGAATACGCGATTTCCATTTGATTAATTGGTCTCCGATTCCGTAACTTTGTGGCTGTTTCGTTGGGCCGTCGCCAAGTGGTAAGGCAGCGGTTTTTGGTTCCGCCATTCGTTGGTTCGAATCCAGCCGGCCCAGCTTTTTGATCAGAGGACGAATCACGTGGATGCTGAGGTAAAGATCGTTTCCGGACGTTCGAATCCGGAGATCGCCGAACGGATCGCTCGTGCATCGCACCGAAGTCTCGCAAAAGTAGCCATTCAGAACTTCAGTGATGGTGAATTGTGGGTCAAGTACGAAGAGAACGTACGTGGTGTTGATCTCTACATCGTCCAATCGACGTTCGCTCCATCAGACAATTTGATGGAGCTGTTGCTTCTGATCGATGCGGCCAAGCGTGCTTCGGCCATGCGCATCACGGCTGTGATCCCGTATTTCGGCTATGCGCGACAAGATCGTAAGGATCAACCTCGCGTGGCCATCACAGCAAAGCTTGTCGCCAATCTGCTCACGCAGGCCGGCGCCAACCGCGTGATCACCATGGACCTCCACACGCCGCAACTGCAAGGGTTCTTCGATATTCCACTCGATCACTTGTATGCGTCGACGGTCACCGTCGATCATATTCGTGCATTGGGGCTCAAGAATGTGGCCGTGGCATCTCCGGATGTGGGCGGCGTGAAAACGGCTCGTGCCTATGCGAAGATGCTGGGTGACGCCGATCTTGTCGTTGTCGACAAGCGTCGTCCCAAGCATAACGTTGCCGAAGTGATGAACATCATTGGCGACGTGAAGGGCAAGAACGTGGTGATGGTGGACGATCTGATCGACACCGGAAGTACGTTCGTCCAGTGCGCAGAGGCATTGAAGGCGGCAGGGGCCGAGGCGATCGTAGGCGTCTGTACGCATCCCGTCTTCTCGGGGTCGGCCGTGCACAAGATCACGAGCAGTCCTGCCATCGAGCGCCTCTTCGTAACGGATACGATCCCGCTTCGAGAGCAACACGACAAGATCACCGTGATCAGTGTGGCAGAATTGTTCGCAGAGGCGATCATTCGAACACACGAAAATCAATCGATCAGTTCTCTGTTCGAGAACACTCCAGCGTAAATCCAAACTCTAAGGCTGACAACATGAGCGCGATCATTCTCAAAGCACAAAAGCGCGAGCCGGGCACGAAGACGGCAAAGTCGCTGCGCGCACAGGGCATCGTTCCCGGTGTGTACTATGCAAAGGGTCAAGACCCTATCCACTTCGGCGTGAACGCACTTGCCCTCCGCCCTGTTGTGTACACAGCAGAAGCAACGATGGTCAAGCTCGACATCGAAGGCAAGCAGCATAACTGCATCTTGAAGGACACGTCCTTCGATCCGGTAACGGACAAGCTCTTGCACATCGACTTCCTCGGTGTATTGGCCGGCGAGTCCCTGAAGATGGAGATCCCCTTGCACATCACCGGTACGGCCGTGGGTGTTCGCGAAGGCGGTATCCTCGAGCAGACGATCCACAAGGTGCACGCCATGGTCGATCCAACGGCCATGCCTGAGCACATCGACATCGATGTGACGAACCTGAAGCTGAACGGCGCGATCCACATCAGCGATGTGAACGTCCCGGGCGTCAAGATCACCGATCGTCCAGAGAACGTGATCATCGCCTGCCACCTTCCAAAGGTTGCTGCAGTGGAAGAAGAGACCGACAAGAAGAAGAAGTAAGAGCCTCGGCTCCGACGTCAACGAACAAAGGCCGTCCATTTGGACGGCCTTTGTTGTTTCAACCAGGTTGAGTGATAGGCAAAAAAAAACCCGGATAATTAGGGGTAATCCAGGTATGAGCATCTGGCGCGGCGCTCAGGGGAGAGAGTACCGCTCAACTCGCCTGCAATATAGCGGACGGAGGTGAGCTGTGCAAGCGTTACCGCTCGATCCAGCGATCATCACTGCGAATGATGTCGATGAGCGATGCCACGGCCTCGGCCGCAGGGATGTTGCGACGGACGATGTCCTGGCCGCGGTAGAGCGTGATACGGTCCGGACCTGATCCCACATACCCGTAGTCAGCATCGGCCATCTCTCCGGGTCCGTTCACGATGCATCCCATGATACCGATCTTCACACCCTTGAGGTGATCGGTCTGCGCGCGAATGAGGGCCGTGGTCTCTTCGAGGTCGAAGAGAGTGCGACCGCAGGACGGACAGGAGATGTACTCCGTCTTGGTCATCCGCGTCCGCGCCGCTTGCAGAATGCCAAAGGCAAGTCGGTTGAGCGCCGCAAGATCGTCGGCAAGCGGCTGCTGCCGCGCACTGCGCAACATCACACCGTCGCAGTAGCCTTCAACGAGCAGACCGCCGACATCCGTCGACGTGTACAACTGCAACGTATCGGCATCGGCTTCGGCGCACGTGCGCTCGATGAGCACAGGGATGGTGAGGGAGGCAAGGCGCATGGAGGTGATGCAGGCGCGCATCGCCGACATCCATTGCGTGGCATCGGAATGCAAGAGGACGACGACCGTCGGATCTTGCTGGAGCGCCGCAAGCACGGCCGCTGTGGCCTCATGCGGCGCCATGCGGACGATGTTGACCACGGAATGCAACGACCGCTCTGCGGCCGTGATGGCCTGCAGGTAGGCCGTGGCCGACATGAGCGGCACCTTGTAGAAGTTGTTCTCGAGCGTGCGCCATACATCGAGATCGACGATCTCGCGAATGCCGTTCGGTGCCATGAAGGGGAGTGGACGTGTTCCCGTGTACACATAATCGCAGCCCTGATCGCTCATGGCCCATTTGTCGGTGACGGCGTCGTACCGATGACCAATGCGATCAAGGTCTTCCATCGATGAGATGGAGGCGGCCGACAGATCGGCGATCACGCGCGGAACGAAATCATGTCCGAACGTGGCCACAGCATGCGTCTGTCGACGGTGATAGACGTGCGGATAGAGGGGCGACGTGGGAATGTCGGCATCGACCCTTGCCTCCTTGATCCTTGCCGCATACCTCTCCGCCAATGCACGGGCAACGGGGATCTCGGCTTCGGGTGCCTCGGTGAGGCTGACGCGGATCGTGTCGCCAAGACCGTCTTCGAGCAACGTGCCGATGCCGACGGCCGACTTGACGCGACCGTCTTCGCCATCGCCAGCTTCGGTGACGCCGAGATGCAGCGGATAGGGCTTCAGTCCTTCTTCTTGGAGACGCGACACGAGCAATCGATAGGCCTGCACCATGACGAGCGGATTGCTCGACTTCATGGAGAGAACGATGTTGTAGTAGTGCTCGTCTTCGGCGATGCGCAGGAATTCGAGAGCCGATTCGACCATGCCCACCGGACTGTCGCCATAGCGATTGACGATGCGGTCCGAGAGCGATCCGTGATTCGTGCCGATGCGCATGGCCGTGCCATACTCTTTGCAGATGCGCACCAACGGTGTGAAGCGTTCGCGAATGCGATCGAGTTCGGCAGCGTAGGAGGCATCATCGTATTCGATGACGGCGAAGTTCTTTTTGTCGACGTAGTTGCCGGGATTCACGCGCACCTTTTCAACGATGCGAGCTGCGATCTCGGCGGCGTTGGGCGTGTAATGGATGTCGGCCACCAGCGGCGTCCGATAGCCGCGCTCACGCAGTCCGTTGCGAATGTGCTCGAGGTTCGTTGCCTCGCGCATGCTCGGAGCGGTGATGCGAACGAGCTCGCATCCGGCCTCGATCATACGGATGGATTGATCGATGGTGGCTTGCGTGTCCATCGTATTCGTTGTCGTCATCGACTGAATGCGAATGGGAACGCTGGATCCCATGATGAGATCGCCAATGGACACGTCGACGGTCGTACGCCGACGGTAGGTATCGCTCGACGTGCTGTACGGCGTCACAGTTGTTTGCTCACTTCAAAGAGGATCTTCTTTTCTTCTTCGGACAGATTGTGATAGCCACTCAGCGAGATCTTATCGAGGATGGCATCGATCTGCTCTTGCGACACGGCCTGTCCGTTCACGATGAAGCGCGACGGCGTGAAGGTGGATGCAGGCGTTGGAGTGGGTGTGCTCTCGAATCGGATCACGGGCGCCGGTTGTTGTTTGGGAACGTCGCGGAAGCGCACGTCCTGATACGGTTGCTCCGTCCACGTCTGCCGTTGCGGTCCACGCTGTTCGATCCACCGCCACAACGGTTCGCCGAACTTGATGAGCAGGAATCCTCCGAGCGCACCACCAAGGTGAGCGAAGTGGGCAACGCCATCACCCGAGCGCGAGATGCCCATCACAAGATCGAATCCCGCATAGAGCACCACGAAGATGCGCGCAGGGATCGGGAAGAAGAGCGGGAAGATCATCACGGGTCGTGTTGGGAACGTCATCCCGAAGGCCAGCAGCACACCCATGATGGCACCACTGGCGCCAATGGTGGGCACGAAGGCCGCGTCGGTGAAGTAGCTCACGGCAAGGTGGACAAGGCCTGCGGCGACGCCGCTGGCAAGGTAGAAGGTGGCAAACTTCTTCGTGCCCCAGATGTTCTCGAGTTCCATACCGAACATCCACAACGCGAACATGTTGAAGAAGATGTGTCCGAAGCCGCCATGCATGAACTGATACGTGATCAATTGCCACGGCATCAAGAGTCCGCTCTGCACAGGCCAAAGGGCGAACCACTGCGTGAGCATGTCCTCGAGCGGGATACCGGCAAAGCGGAATCCGGAGTCGAAGAACATCTGGATGAAGAAGATGATCCCGTTCGACACGAACAGGAATTTGATGAAGGGCGGGAAGATGCGCATGGCGCCCTACGACGTGTGGAGGGAAGAGTTGTTGGAGGTTAGATGCGAAGTGCGTCGACGCCAGGGAGGACCTTGCCTTCGAGAAACTCGAGCGATGCACCGCCGCCCGTCGACACGTGCGTCACGGCATGTGTGAGTCCGAACTGCGCGATGGCCGCCGCAGAGTCGCCGCCACCCACGATGGTGATGGCACCCTTCGACGTCGCCTCGGCCATGGCCTCGGCAACGGCTCGCGTTCCTGCCTCGAAGTTGCTCATCTCGAACACGCCCATGGGTCCGTTCCACACCACCGTCCCTGCCTGCAGGATCTCATGCGTGAACGAGGCAATGGTGGCCGGTCCGATGTCGAGGCCCATCCGGCCGGACGGGATCTCCGACGTCGACACCACGGCGCGCTCCGCATCGTTGCTGAACGCCGTGGCCGCCACCGTATCCGTTGGGATGAGGAGTCGCACACCACGCGCCTCTGCTTGCGCAAGAAGGTCGGCAGCCAATGCAAGTCGGTCTTCTTCCACGAGCGACGAGCCCACGTCGGCACCACGTGCCTTGAGGAACGTGAACATCATGCCGCCTCCGATCAGAATGGTGTCACACTTGGAGAGGAGCGACATGATCACGTCGATCTTACCCGAGATCTTCGAGCCGCCCATGACGGCCACGAGCGGACGTTTGGGAGCCGTGAGTGCCTCACCCAAATAGGCCAGCTCTTTTTGCATGAGAAGTCCTGCACACCGCTCTGCGAACAGCGACGCCACACCTGCCGTGCTGGCATGGGCGCGATGCGCCGTTCCGAAGGCATCGTTGCAATAGACATCGCCGTTCTGGGCCAGCTCTGCTGCGAAGGCCGCATCGTTGGCCTCTTCTTCTGCATGGAAGCGAAGGTTCTCCAAGAGCACCACAGAGCCGCTGGTGGCAGCGTTGACGATGGACAATGTCTCCGCACCAATACAGTCGGGCGCGAAGGCAACAGGAAGGTGCAAGAGGGAGGCAAGGCGCTCGGCAACCGGTGCCAGTGAATATGTCGTGTTGCGCTTGCCTTTTGGTCGACCCAGGTGTGACATCAACACCGCCACACCACCACGATCGATGATGCTCCGGATCGTGGGAAGTGACTCCACGATCCGGGTATCGTCGGTGATCATCTGGGCTTCGTCCTGTGGGACGTTGAGATCGACGCGCGTGAGCACGCGCTTGCCGCTCACGTCAACGTCGGCAATGCTCCGTATCACGAACCCACCTTGACGACGAGTTCAGCGATGCGGTTCGAATAGCCCCACTCATTGTCATACCAGCCAACCACTTTCACGGTGGTGCCGGCCGACATGGTGAGCTTCGAATCGAAGATGCAGGAATGGGGATTGCCAACGATGTCGGTGCTCACGAGCGGATCGGTCGAGTATTCGAGAATGCCCTTGAGCGGTCCGTCGGCAGCGGCCTTGAAGGCAGCATTGATCTCGTCCTTCGTTGCCGGTGTTGCAAGCACGGCCGTGAAGTCCGTGATGCTTCCATCGGCCACCGGTACGCGGAATGCCATACCGTCGAGCTTGCCCTTCATCGCTGGGATCACTTCGCTCACGGCCTTGGCCGCGCCCGTTGTGGTCGGGATGATGTTCACTGCTGCGGCACGTGCACGACGGAGGTCCTTGTGCGGAAGGTCGAGGATGTTCTGGTCGTTCGTGTAGGCGTGGACCGTCGTCATGAAGCCTTGGACGATGCCGAACGTGTCGTTCAGGATCTTCACCATCGGCGCAAGACAGTTCGTGGTACACGATGCATTCGAAATGGTCTTCTCCGAACCGGTGAGCGTCTCTTCGTTCACGCCGATCACCACGGATCCGTCCAGCGTATCCTTGGCCGGTGCGGTGAGCACCACCTTGCGTGCATGCTTGAGATGCTTCTCGAGATCGGCCTTGGCGGTGAACACACCGGTGGACTCGATCACCACGTCGAGGTCTGCCCAGGGCAGATTCTCGATCTGCTTCTCCTTGGAGATCGTCACCAACTTGCCGTTCACAAGCAATCCGCCATCGGCCACCTCAACGGTACCTGCGAACTTGCCGTGCATGGAATCATACTTGAGAAGATGGGCCAGCGTCGCAGCATCGGTCAGATCGTTGATCCCAACGATGTCGACGTTCATGCCACGCTGAATGAGTGTACGAAATACCAACCGGCCGATACGGCCGAATCCATTGATCGCTACTCGAATTGCCATGGTTGTAGGGAGGAAGATGTGGGAAAATCAAAGTTACGAGTTACAAGTGACAAGTGACAAGTGACGAGACCCGTTTGTCACTTGTCACTCGTCACTCAACTCGTCACTCGTCACTTGTCACTCGTAACTCTATTCGGGTTATTCTCCACATACTCCGCCCAAGAGCTCCGCTTCGACGTGCGGGACCTGCCGGAGGCGGGGGTGCCGCCGTTGAGGGCGTGACAGATCGCAACGGCCAGGGCGTCGGTGGCATCGAAGAACTGTGGTGTTTCCTTGATCTTGAGCATGGTGCGCACCATGAAGCCCACCTGCTCCTTGGCGCTCCGTCCGCTGCCCGTCACACTGCGCTTCACCTGCATCGGCGTGTATTCATGCGGTTCCATGCCGCCTTGCGCACATGCCAGCACCGCCACCCCGCGCGCATGCGAGAGCTTGACCACGCTCACCACGTTCTTCGCATAGAACACCTGCTCCATGGCGCAGGCATCGGGCTTCGAGCGCTCGATCACGCTGCATAGGCGAGCATGGATGTCTTGAAGGCGGAAGGGGAACGAGGCCTGCTTCTTCTTGGCCTCGATCACGCCATACTCGACGAGGGTGATGCGCGACCCTTCCACGTCGATCACGCCGTAACCGCAGACAACGCTGCCGGGGTCGATACCAAGGATCCTCATGTGTCGAGCAGCGCGTCATCGACGTCGGCATTGTTGTGAACATTCTGCACGTCGTCGTTCTCCTCCAGCATATCGATGAGTTTGGTGAGCTTCTTGACCACGGCCGCGTCGGTGACGGACACCATGGTGTTGGGTTCGTAGTCGTAGCGAGCTTCGGTCACGAGGATACCCTTCGCTTGAAAGACGTTCTGACATTGCCCCAAGAGGTCGACGGCACAGTGCACCACGGCACCCTCGTCCGTCATGCGCACATCGTCGGCTCCGGCCTCGAGGGCGAGTTCGATCAAGGCGTCCTCCGTGAGCGATGTCTGCAACGTAAGCGCACCCTTGCGCACGAAGTTCCACGCCACCGAATTCGTCTCGCCAAGATTTCCGTCGCACTTGCTGAACGTGGCGCGAAGTTCTGCAACGGTACGGTGTGGTTTGTCGGTGGTGCATTCCACGATGAAGGCCACGCCGCCCGGACCGTATCCTTCGTAGCGCACATCTTCGTAGCTCACGCCTTCGAGTTCACCTGTGCCGCGTTGAATGGCGCGCTTGATGGTCTCGTTCGACATGCTCACGCCGCGGGCGGTGAGCATGGCCATGCGCAGACGTGGATTACTGTCGGGATCCCCGCCGCCCAGTTTGGCCGCGACGATGATCTCCTTCGAGATGCGCGTGAAGAGCTTGCCGCGACGGGAATCTGTGACCGCCTTGCGGTGCTTGATGTTCGCCCATTTACTATGTCCTGCCATGGTGCAAAGCTACGAAGACGGCGCTGCGTATATTTGGGCATCATTTACTTCGAGGCTCCCATGATCATGCGTTCAACACTCCTTTCCGCCTTCCTCCTGGCTTCCGTCCTTCTTACGTCGTGCGGTTCCTACACCGACGTGTACGACACGTGGGCCAACCCCAACTATGTCGGTCACAAGTGGAACAAGCTCGTCGTCGTGGCCATGGCAAAGGACCCGCTGAACAAGGTCAAGGTGGAATCCGAAGTGGTGAAGGCGCTGAAGGGGAAGGGCATCGATGCCGTTGCCATTTCCACGATCGTCAGCATCGAATCGTATGATGCGAACTCCGACGGTGTGATCGACGATCCGAATGCGATCTCGAAGCTCGTGCAGAAGATCAAGAGCGATGGTGTTGACGGAGCCATCATGATCTCGCTGAAGGGCATCGACAAGAAGGAAACGTATGTGCCGCCAACGGCCACGACGGTTCCTGCCGGCGGATACTATGGCGGATACTATGGTGGTGCGGGTGGATATCCGTACTACAACCACTACTACACGTCGTATCAAACGGTCTACTCGCCCGGCTACACGACAACGTCAACGTCGATCGTGCTCGAAACAAAGCTCTTCGATCTGACGGATGAGAAGGCAGAGGCATGCTGGATCGGTCGTTCGTCGACAGCAGAGCCATCCTCCGTGACCGATCTCGCGCAAACGTTCAGCTCGGCCGTGGTGTATAAGATGTCGAGTGATGGAGTTCTGAATAAGAAGTGACGAGTTGAGTTACGAGTGACGAGTGACGAGTGACGAGTGAGTTACGAGTTACAAGTGACGAGTGACAAGTGACACGTTTGCCTACTTCCAAGAGGGGGTGTACGATGAGTGCACACATCCGATCTATCTCGTTTGCCTACGTTGTAGGGATGATCACTGCCGGATTCATGTGTGTGAGTTGTTCTCAGCGACCTGCGAACCCGACAACTCCCAGTGTTTCCGCGAACTATTTGACGGGCACGGTTCTTCTCGAGACCGATGAGTTCGGGAACAAGCCCACAGATCAAAGTGGCTCCGTTGTCACGGTAACGAATGGAACCAACGTTTTTCGGGACACGACCTCAAACGATGGGTCATGGACCATCTACGGCATTCCGGCCGGTGTGTACACCGTATCGGCAGCTAAACAAGGGTATAGTGGTTTGGTGAGTGGTAGCAATGATGTGCTCACGAATGTCCAGTATGTTGGAGTGGATGCACTCACCGTTCAACGGTTGCGTCTCGCAAAAGAGATCTCACCCAGTATGATCTCAAATGCTGTTGCTCTGTACCGATGGACATATAGTCAGGATTCGAGTTCAAGAGGAGTTGGGAAGCGTGACTCAACGGCCTACGTCTCCATACAGCTTGACACACGAAATGAAGGCACGTGGATTTATGATGTCGCCATTGTCACGAACCCAACCGATGGATGCGAACAAGCGGTGGAGTATACAGGTGGACAGGCAACGGCACGTGCAGGAAAGGTGACCTTCGAATTGTCAAGTATGTTGTATGGGAGTCTTCAAGCTCGTTTTGGGAAGGATCTGCACGGAGTAGAGCTCTATGCCCAGGTGCGTGCAAGGTCCACAAAACGTGCAACACCAACTGCACCAATTGAGATCCAATGTACTACTCCTCAGGTTGTCGCCTTGAAGTTCTGACAGTTCCATGCGAAGGAGTCGGGCGTATGAGCACATCAACTTGCACGCTTTGCGTGATGGCAGTCCTCGTGCTTTCAATGGTATCGTGCGCAACGCCGAATGCACCGGTCGTACCGACCACCGGTGACAACGACCTCCATGGTTATGTGGAGTTGTGGGATTCGTGCGGAGGGGTCGACGCAGATCTTGCTGGTGTGATCGTAACAGCTGCAACGTCAACGTGGTCGGGCTCCGATACCACCGGTGTCGACGGAACGTGGAGCATTGCCAATGCACCAGCCGGCGTCTACACGATCAATGCGATTCGAGGCGCCTATCTCGCTCCTTCGATCACCAACTTGCAGTACGTTGGTTCGGGTAGATACGACGTGAAGAAGATCTGGCTTGCAGCCGCTATCCCCGCGGGCTTTGTCATATCTGCGAATGTCGTATCGGCCTCATGGTACTACGAAACGCAGACGTTAGAGAACGGAGCAGAACTCAGATTTGATTCTGCGTACGCGATCACAGTGAGCGTTGATACGAAATGCGCGATGACCGGTCCGCTTGACTATCGCATCACCGAGACCCCGGATGCAGATTGTTTTAGTGCCGTCGTGGCAGGTGTCTCCGACGTCGTGAACAATGGAGCCACACAAACCGTGAACCTAGGTGGCGTGTACAAGAAGCTCGTCAAGATCTACGGCGCAGGCCTCGCCGGAAAGCGCATGTACTTGCAGATCCGCAACAAACAGGTAGGGAAGCGTCCGGACGGCGTTGTTGGATGCATCGATCCAGTGGTGGTGGAACTTCAATATTGAGTGACAAGTGACAAGTGACGAGTGACGAGTGACAAGTGACGAGTGACAAGTGAATGTCAATTCAGTTTAGATGCCAACGATTGTAGAGGGTCACGAATGCATCGATCAGGTTCAAATCGCGAAGGCCTCCTTATTACGTTCATTGCAGTGATTGCTGCCATGAGTGCTGGGTGTGTCTCACACAGCACGGGACCAACGACTCAATCCTTGTCCGGTAACTTGATGACGGGAAAGGTCATGCTCGTCTATGATGAGAATGGGAACAAGTTGACGGATCAAAGTGGGACTGAAGTCACCGTGACATTTGGGACAAGTGTGTTCAAGGACACAACAGCCACTGATGGCACGTGGACGATCTATGATCCACCGGCTGGTGTCTACACCATCGTCGCGACAAAGGATGGCTTCAATGATCTGGTTGAGGCATGCAATGCGACAGCTACGAATGTACAGTACGTGGGTGTCGGTGCCTTCACTGCCCCTACTGTTTCACTATCGAAAGACATTCACGCAGAGATGATCTCCAATGCATCTGCGAGTGTTCGATGGACATTCTATCAGGACACGCTTGCCAGTGGGCAGGTCAGAAATTTCGATTCTGTTGCTCATTTTATCATACATTTCACCACGCAGAACGAAGCAGGTTGGAACTACCAAGTGGCAATCGCAGAGAACTCCTCGGATGATTGTTCGGCAGCAATTGTTTCTTCTGGGGCAGGGGGAGTGCGTGATGTAGCTGATTCATCGGTAACATTCGAGTTGCCACCTATCGTGTATCGAGACCTAAAGAAGCACTATGGTGGTTCTTTGGAAGGGAGAACTGTGTACATTCAGATTCGACCACAGTTTTCGAAGAAGAGCTCCCCAACTTCATCATCTACACTACAGTGTCTGAACCCACAAACAGTTCCGATGACGTTTTAGGACTGTACTCGCTCGTCCTCTCTTCAGCTTCCATTGCGTGTGCAAGGCCGCGGCTAAGACGTTGCCAATGGAGAGGTCTCGTGAAGAGTTTTACTGCGCGAGCGTGAGGAACTGCGTATAGGGTTCGACCTGCTGCATCACATCCTGACGTCCGATGACGATGAGTTCTTTGCGGGCGCGGGTGACGGCGACGTTGAACTTGCGGTCGATGATGGTGCCATTGTCGTGCAGGATGGACTGTGCTGAGCGCAGTTGTTGTGGTGTGTGACAGGCCAGACAGATGATGATGGTGTCGCGTTCGCTTCCTTGATATCGCTCGACCGTGTCGATGCTGACGGCATTGCGAATGTCGTCGGGCAAGAGCGAACGGATGGCATTGATCTGTGTGCGGAACGGTGTGATGACGCCGATGGACGTAGGAGGCGCGTCCGATGCAAATCGCTCACGAAGGATGTCTGCCACCATGGCGGCCTCGGCCATGGCGACGGTCGACGGAGGCTCAACGGGGGCAGCGATGTAGCGCACGCGCGGCCAAGGCGATGGATCGCGTTGCCAGGGACGGGCCGATTCGAGCTGACCGTGATAGACGAGCTCATTGGCGATGCGTTGAATGTCGTCGTGCATCCGTGCCTGCACGCGCAACGTGCCCACATGATCGGTCCACCCATTGCGTGCCGCAACGCGCAAGAGTCGTTCGAAGAGCGATGTGCGAAGATCCGACAGACACAATGGCGAGAAGATGGTCGATCGAACGAACGTTCGTTCCTCATCCTGCAACACCACGGCAGGTAACTGCTTCTCGTCACCGATGAGCATGAACCGCCCCACACGCGTGAGCATGCCGCAGATCTGCGACTCCACGAGTTGCGATGCCTCGTCGATGATGGCCGTGGTGAACGTGACGATGGAGAAGACCTCTGCATACGTCTGCAACGCCGCCACGGTCCCCACAACGATGCGCGCCGTGGGCAATGCCTCGGCCATGATGCGATACATGTTGCTCGCACCACCGACACGCACATGCTCCGTACTTCCGATGGCATGCAACACCGCAACGATCTCGTCCACGGCCCGATTGGTACATGCCAGCAGCAAGATGCGCTCCGACGGATCGAGCAGGAGTTGCTCGACAAGCGTGCGGACGACGATGGAGGTCTTGCCCGTGCCGGGTGGACCCTGGATGAGCGCATAGTTGGTGGACGACAGCGCCTTCTCGATCACAAGGCGCTGGGAAGGATGCAAGGTGGCAGGGAGGGTCGACGTTGTGTGCGGACGAGTGCCCGGTCGTGCAAGACCGAGGATGAGCGATCGGGTCTGTGCCGACGCGGCAAGGAATGTGAAGAGCTCGCGATGCTGTGCGCGCAACAACGACTCGCTCACATCGGACACGATGCGCCATCGCGCAATGCCTGCGATCTCCGATGCATCGGTTTGCTTGTTGCGCAAACTCACGCGCACATGCTGCGCATCAAGCTCGACGATGGTGGCCTTGTACACATGCGTCATCCGTCGGTCAGCATCGTCCTCGATGGCCGAGAGCACGACGATGTCGCCACGTCGCAACGACGTGGGAGCATGATCGGTGGTCCGTTGGAATGTGAGATGCCATTGGATAAGATCGGACGTTGTCATGTCGATCTGCAGATCGACCAAGGCACGATCATCATCAACCGATGATCGAAGCGCATCTGCCTCGTTCTCGATGAACGATGTGAAGGCCTGCACGTACGTTCGCGACACCACATCAGCCTGCTGATAGAGGTCTTCGAATCGCTCTGCATCTCTGCGCTCATAACTGGACCAACCGAGATCGGTCGCTCGAATGGAACGCAGTGCTTGAAAATCCTTTTCGCGGAGTTGTCGTTGCAGACAGAGCACTTGGTTCCGTGCATGTAGGATGAGGCGCTTGTGATCTTCCCGCACATCTACGGTACGCATCGTCACACCAAGATCGTTCGCATAGCACACCATCGATGTGCCGCTGCGCTTCGGATCGGCCGATTCCAACAATAGGTCGTAGGCGGCCACCTGTGCGGCATACTGCGGATGCACGGCCATGGCGCCTGCAAGCGGCTTCGATGTTTTCAATTCGATCACGTCATGTCGGTGCGGATCGCCCGTGTAGACGGTCATCACATCCAATCGTCCCTGCAATCCGAACGCCGCGGCAACGAACGACGGCTCGATCACCACGCCATCGCCCGGAAACGATTCCGCTGCTGCACGTAAGTGTGGTATGGTGCGACGTGCACGTTCCTTGAGTGTGTCGACGGCAGAGGCATCACGTGCATGCAGGGCCGCAATGGAGAGCGGACGTTGATCGAAGGCATCGGCAAGCAGATGCTCATCGCTTCGCTGCGGGTCTTGCAACACAACGTCGAGCATGGAGTTGACCACAGAACCGAAGATGATGTGCGGCGACACGTCCGTGGTGGGAAGGCGACGTAACAGGATGTGTCGCGGATCGATGCCGCTGCTCGTGATGCAGGCCGCAACATCGGTGACATCGAGCAGCACGTGCGGCTCGAGCACGAGGCGCGTATGATCGAGTGACCATGCCTCCTTGCCCCTTGCCGCTCCTTGCACACGCATGCGGGCGCTGACCCATACCTGCGAGGCATAGGGAAGGTGGCGGGGAAGCGAGGCGAGGATGGTGCCGTGGTCGGACGTGCGAAGTGTGTACAGCACAACGTCGCCGTGCACACGCACGTCTTCCACCACTCCCTCGAGTGTTGAGGTATCGATCATGAGGCGGAAGTTAGCGGATGACGGTGGTATGGAACGTCGTCGGTCCGTGGTGGACCGAGATGCCGTAGGCTCCGGAAGGGAGTTCTGCGCAGGGGATCGTGACAATGTCCGTCCCCGCTGCCACCGTCGTGGTGAACATCGTGCGACCGAGTTGATCCGTGCAGGTGAGTGTCCATGCCGATGTGGGCACGTTGCTCATGCGCACGGTCATGTGGTCGGTCACCGGATTGGGCGACACCACAAGTCCACTACCATTGGGCACTTCGTGCACCGAGCTCACGAGCACTTGCATGTTCGGGTTCTCAAGGACAACGATACGGTCGATGCCGCCTTCCTCCGTGATCTGATGCAGGGCGATGTAGATGCGACCGTCGTTGGCAGCAAGCACGTCGCGCGGACGTTCGGGAATATCCTGATTATCAAAGAGGATGATGTTACTGTCGGCCAACGTGGTCACGTTCTGCGGATCGCGCGTGGCGTCCTTGTTCGCAATGGAGCCATCGGCGGCAAGGTCCATCACCAAGAGTCGCTCGAGGCGATAGGAGCCAACGAGCAGCTTGCGACCCCATTCGGGGACGGCGGGATGGGCGTAGTAGGCAATGCCGGTGAAGAGTGCGTCGGAGGTGGTACGCGGACAGGTGTTGGCGGGCGTCGAGCTCGTGCAATAGCCTTCGACATTTGGCCAGCCATAGTTCATGCCGGATGCGAGCACATTGATCTCGTCGCCGGCCTTGCTGCCCCATTCCGTGGCATAGATGGTGCCTTCGAGCTGGGCATCGAGACGCGGAACGCGCACCATGCCCTGCACGGCGCGATGTCCGCGCGTGTACACATAGGAGCGCGCAGCCGTCGGCGCTAGCGGGTCATAGAACGGATTGTCGTCCGGTGCCGTCCCGTCCGTGCGCAGGCGCAGCACCTTGCCGCAGGCCGACGTGACGTCTTGTGGTGCCGGCGTGTCGAACGAACCCGTTCCGAAGAGCAAGGTCCCGTCAGGAAGCAGCAAAAGGGTGCAAGGTTGCGAGGAGGGAACAGGGTCGGTGCTGACGAGGACGACGGGATCCGTCAGTCGCTCACCGGCATACGTCATGCGCGTCACATGCTGCGTTCCATCGTCGGTGGCATGGGCCAGGTAGAGATAGGGATGCGTTCCCGCAAAGTCCGGATCGACGACGATGTCGTAGATAGCGCTGATCGTGGGGGAACCTTGAACGCTCGTGATCGAGAAGGGCTTTTGCAACACCACGCTCTTCGTTCCGGTGCGCGGATCGATGCGGACGATCATGGCGGACTCGGATTCGGCGGCCCATAGCATTCCCGAGGGATCGATGGCCAGACCCGTCGGACGATGAACGTCAGCGGTGACCGTTCGCACGGTCAGGGCCGTGCCTCGGTGGAGCGAGATGGACTCTTGTGCTGGGAGCGGCATCGAAAGCAGTGCCACTGCGAGCAACGTACTTGGGCGAATCATTTCGCCTCCTCATAAGTGGTGTTACTGACTCCTGATATCCTTGATCCGGATCTGAGGAGTGGAAGTGCCATTGAACACATTCTCTTCGAGCGTGTAAACTAGTGAAAAAGGCTTTCCATTCGTACAGTCGGCGATCTTGTGTCCAAGATTGAATCCGATGGCATCGATAGCGAAGTTCTTCTGCAAGGCTCTGAACTTCAGGTGGTTGTTCCCAACGATCTTCACACCATTTGCAGAGATCACGTCCTGGGTGTGGAAAACCGGACGATGGTTGCTGTACCCGTACGGTGCAAAACGTGCCAACATCTTGAAGAAATGAGGTGTTAGCTCGTTGAGCTGAAGATTTGCGTCAATCACGATCTCTGGTACTAACTGGTCAAGCGACAGCCATTTCTGTGCAAAAAGGTCGACGCGGCGTGCCAGTTCGGGCACGTTGGCCACGGGCAGGGAGAGACCGGCGGCATGTTTGTGACCTCCGAATTCGATCAGAAGGTCTTCGCAGCTCTTCAAGGCGGCATGGATATCGAAGTCCTTGATGGACCGAGCCGAACCCTTGGCGATCCCGTCGATGGTGGTGAGCATGACCGTGGGGAGGTGGTACTTTTCCACAAGCCGGGACGCCACGATGCCGATCACGCCGGCATGCCATTCACCGCCATGTAATACCAACGACTTACGGCCGCCCTCTGCTATCTGTTTCTCGGCCTCGACCGTGGCTTCTTCGAAGGTGACCTCGTCGATGGCGCGTCGTTTCCGATTGTCGTGTTCGAGTTCTTGGGCGATGTGGAACGCGCCGAGCTCAGTGGGCTGGATCATCATTTCCACGGCACGCCGCGGGTCACCCAGGCGACCTGCTGCATTGATGCGCGGGGCCAGTCCGAAGATGATGGACGAGTTGTTGATCGATCCGAGCGTCAGTCCGGCGCAGTCGATCAGTCCCTTCAGTCCCGGACGGGGGAAGGAATTGAGCAGCTCCAGACCGAAGTACGACAGGATTCGGTTCTCTCCGGACAGGGCCACGATATCAGCCGCCGAGGCAATGGCCACGAAGTCCAGGTAGTTGTGGGCGGCCTCGGGTTCGCCCCGACGCTCACACACGGCCTGAATGAGCTTGTACGCCACACCACAGGCAGCAAGGTCCTTGAAGGGATAGGAGCAGCCCGGTTTGATCGGATCAAGGATGGTAAGGGCGGCAGGGAGTTCCTCTGCAGCCTGATGGTGGTCCACCACGATCACGTCGATGCCAAGTTCGTTGGCGTGACGTACCGCTTTGACGGCCGTAATGCCCACGTCGACCGTGATGACCACGGTCGCACCGGCGGCATGGGCCCTATCCACGCTACCCTCGGTAAAGCCGAAGCCTTCGTCGAGTCGATTCGGGATATGATAGTCCGCGCGTGCGCCAATGGTCTTCAGGAAGTGAAGGACCATGGCAGTGCTCGATGTGCCGTCCACGTCGTAATCACCGTGGACCCAGATCAGCTCTTTGTCTCGTATGGCCTGTTCGATCCTATCGACCGCCAGCTCCATTCCGTCCATGAGCCATGGCGAATGAAGGAGTTCCAGTCCGGGCTGGAAAAAGCGGTCGACCTCCTCGATCGTTGTAAGTCCTCTTCCAACAAGGACTTTAGAGATCGGGACGGGGAGATCTAGGGTTTCTGTTATTCTCTGGACGGCTGTTTCATCGAGTTGGTCTTTGAAGATCCACCGATAGTTCAAGAAAAACCTGGTATATTGAAAAACTGTCCGTAAAGTACTGAAAAGAAGAGACGTGTCAAAATTTTTCCACACTTTTTAGTGCCCGTGCCGACACGATCCCACGAGCAGCCGGACGCAGATCCCGAACTCGACGAGCAGTTCTCGGAAAAGACGCGTCACCGCGCCAAGAGTCGAAACCGGACTCGAACCATCATCAAACAAGAACGGGTGCTGCCACCGAACGCCCTCCGCGGCACTGTGATCACTGCCGCCGGTCCGAACTGGATCGTTGCCGTCGACCCCGGCAAGGTTTTCCACATTTGCTCCGTTTCGGGTACCGTCGATTGTCCGCATGTGGATACCATCGTCGCCGTTGGGGATGTTGTGTGGATAACTCCGGATGCTGACCATGGGGAGCAGGGGACGATCGTGCGGGTCGAGGAGCGGCGCACGGTGCTTTCGCGCAAGGCGGCAGGGCGGGTGCAGCGTGAACAGGTATTCGTGGCCAACGTCGACCAGCTCTGCATCGTGATGTCCACAGCGCTTCCGATGTACAATAAGCGCTTGATCGATCGGTACTTGATCGCTGCCGACAAGGGCGATCTGCAGCCCATCATCTGCATCAATAAGATGGACCTGTTTCCGGATGAAGAGGATCAGCGTGACATCCGGTCCGACTTCACAGCATATCAACACCTGGGGATAACCTGTCACTTCGTAAGCGTGAAGCACTCCGAGGGCATCGCTGAGCTCGCTGCCCAGCTTGTGGGGAGATCGACGTTGTTCAGTGGACCCAGCGGGGTAGGTAAGTCCAGTCTTATCAACGCACTGACCGATTCACGTCAAGTAGTTGGCGCCATCTCCGACAAGTACCTCACCGGCAAGCACACCACGTCGGCCGCCATCTTGATCCCGTTGGCCAATGGCGGGTCCATCATCGACTCGCCCGGCATTCGCGAGCTGGCGATCTGGGAACTCGGAGCCGAAGAGTTACCCTTTTATTTTGAAGAGTTTATGCCATTCGTCTCAGAATGTAGGTATGCCACATGTTCGCATACCCACGAGCCCGGATGCGGTGTGAAGAAGGCCGTGGAGGAAGGGAAGATCGACGAGGAGCGCTACGTGAGCTACCTGAATATTCTCGAATCCATCAAGACTCCCGACCTTCGCGCATAAAAAATCCCTGCCGCCTTGCTATATTTGCGGCCCCACAAAAAGCTGCAGCACGGAGAGGTGCGAGAGTGGTTGAATCGGGCGGTCTCGAAAACCGTTATAGGAGCAATCCTATCGAGGGTTCGAATCCCTCCCTCTCCGCAAGCAGTCCTATCAGGGGGGCGAGTGCTGAAATTGGCAGACAGGCGGGTCTCAGAAGCCCGTGTTCGAAAGGACGTGCGGGTTCAAGTCCCGCCTCGCCCACGCAAGAAGAGCGGTCATGTGACCGCTTTTTTTCGTTTGATCCCTATGTTCACATCACCAACCTGAAAGGTGATCGTCATGGCAAAGTCAGCGACAAGTAAGCCGACCGAGCTGAAGGAGCTGAAAACGCTCGTCGGTGCGATGCGGGTCGAGCCCGGTGAAAAGGTCAAACTGAAGCAGTATCCCACGGCCTTCACGGGGACGACGCTCACGAAGGATACGGCCATCCGCATCATGGACGAGGGGATCGAGCAGGTGTCGAGGTTGCAGGATGTGCTGTATGCCGACGATAAGCACTCCCTGCTCATCGTCCTCCAGGCCATGGACACGGCGGGGAAGGACGGGGCCATCAAGCACGTGATGTCGGGATTGAATCCGCAGGGCGTCAAGGTCACCTCCTTCAAACGTCCGTCCGACAATGAACTGGACCACGACTTCCTCTGGCGACATTATCAGGCGCTCCCTGCGCGCGGCGAGATCGGCATCTTCAACCGCTCGCACTATGAGAACGTCCTCGTCTCCAAGGTCCACCCCGAGATCGTGGCCTTCGAAAAGCTCCCCGGGATCGATGCCACGAAACCCTTGCCGGAGAACTTCTGGAAAGAACGGTATCGCGTGATCAATGAATTCGAGCGGATCCTCGTGCACAGCGGCACGATCGTGTTGAAGTTCTTCCTGCACCTCTCGAAGGAAGAACAGAAACGCCGACTGCTCTCGCGCATCGACGATCAGGAAAAGAACTGGAAGTTCTCGGCGGCCGACGTGCATGAGCGCGAGTACTGGGACCAGTATCAACGGGCCTACGAAGACGCCATCACGGCCACGTCCACGGACCATGCGCCGTGGTACATCATTCCGGCCGACGATAAATGGTGGAGCCGACTTGCCCTGACCACCGTGCTCCATAAGACCGTTGAAGATCTCGATCTGCGCTATCCCACCGTCAGCGAAGAACAATTGGCCATCCTTGCAGAAGCACGAACACGACTGGTGAACGAATGAAACGAATAGCCTCCATGCTCCTCGTACTGGTGTGCGCTGCAACGATGCTTGCGGCACAACAGCTCGACATCAAGGCGATGCTCAAACAAGGCGATAAGCGCTCAGCAAAGGATCGCGGCGTGGAGCTTGTGCAAAAGGGAAAGTTCGCAGAGGCCATACCCTATCTCGAACACTGGCTGCGTGCCGTACCGGCCGATGCAGAGATAGCGCAAATGCTGGCCGGGTGTTATGCCGCTGCCGGACATCCGAGCGAGGCCAAGCATGCGCAGGAACTTGCCACTGCCAATGGTATCGCCGAACGCGAGTCTGCGGCGAAGGACTTTCCGCTCCTCTTTCATAAGCAGGTGCGATGGGGTCGGTCGCGCGTCTTGTATCCGCCCGACATGAAGGCGGGGGAGACCTATCAGTTGATCCTGCTCTTGCATGGCAACGGACATACGCCGGAGATCATGCTTTCGTGGGCGCGCGGCTTGAAGCTCCGCAACGTGATCTTCGTCTGTCCGGAGGCGCCGTATATCAAGGTCAAGGAGTCCTTCTCCACACAACGCGAGAAGTTCTCGGCTGCGGGAGAGTCACTCGGCATGGCCGATTCGCTCTTTGGGTCGATCATCGATCTGTCGGCCGAATGGTATGAGTCCGTCTGCCTCGATGCACGACGTCAACTTCCCGTCTCCGCTGCCAAGGCCATCGTCGTGGGATTCTCGCAGGGCGGATTCTATGCCAATGTGTTGACCACGCGCTACCCTGATACCTTTTCCGCCCTTGTCTCCCTTTCGGCAAGCATGTTCTCGGCCGGCAAAGTGGTGGATCGGTACGACCGACTCAAAGAGGCGGGCATTGACGTTTTCCTGGCCCATGGAACGAAGGACGAAGTTGTGCCGTTTCAAACCGTGGAACTGATCAAGGCTTCGATGGACCGTGCCGGGGTGAACGTCAAGTACGTGCCATTCGATGGCGGACATTGGCCCACACCGGATCTGAACGAGAAGATCGTTGCCTTCATAAGAGAACACGTCAAGTAACGTATATTCGCGGAACGTTTTTTTGCCAGAGGAAGTGATGTCCCTGCCCGTTACCAATACAGCCACG
Source organism: Kapaibacterium sp. (SeqCode) (assembly GCA_044224925.1). Classification (GTDB taxonomy): domain Bacteria; phylum Bacteroidota; class Ignavibacteria; order Kapaibacteriales; family Kapaibacteriaceae; genus Kapaibacterium. The sequence goes on along the minus strand of JBGAJM010000001.1, from coordinate 769,717 downwards.
ATCGAACGCGTTCAGAAGCTTCGCCAGACCAAGATCATTCGCGAAGTGATGGACAAGGATACGTTGGCCATGTTCGAGGATCCGCTTGAGAACGATATGATCCTCAACATGGGTCCGCAGCATCCGGCAACACACGGCGTGTTGCGCGTTTTGCTCCGACTCGATGGCGAGACCGTTGTGAAGTGCGTACCCGAATTGGGATATCTGCATCGCGGCTTCGAGAAGATCGCCGAAAGCTCCACCTATCACGAATTCATTCCGCATACGGACCGACTGGACTATCTCTCTCCGCTCTCCAACAATGTTGGCATCGCCATGGCGATCGAAAAGGCGGCAGGGGTAGAAGTACCGGAGCGTGGCGTGTGGCTGCGCATGTTGGTGTGCGAACTTGCTCGTGTGAGCTCGCACCTGATCGCCATGGGCGCAACGGCCATGGACGTGGGAGCACTGACGTTGTTCTTGTGGACGTTCACCGAACGTGAGAAACTGTACGATCTGTTCGAGCGCCTTTGCGGTGCACGGTTCACCACATCCTATGCACGTATCGGTGGCGTTGCCAACGATATTCCGGAAGATGTGCTGCGCGACATTCGTGCATGGTTGAATGCCTTCCCCGATGAAATGGTGAGCTTCGAGAAACTCGTCAACCGCAATCGCATCTTCGTGGAGCGTATGGCGGGTATCGGCTACATGCCGCCCGAAAAGGCCATTCAACTGGGACTGACCGGACCAATGCTGCGCGGCTCGGGCATTGCACGCGACCTCCGTCGCGATGAGCCGTATCTGGCCTACAATGAACTCGACTTCAACGTGATCACGGGCAACGATGGCGACTGCTATACACGCTATATGTGTCGTGTTTCCGAAGTGAAGGAATCCGTGAAGATGATCCACCAGATCCTCGATCGCCTGCAGGTGATCCCGCGTGGTGGACATAAGGCGGACGATCCTCGCAACGTGATGCAGAGCAAGGCCTCGATCTATACGAGCATGGAAGAACTGATCAACGACTTCATGCTGATCAACTTCGGATGCATGCCGCCGAAGGGCGAAACGTACACGGCCATCGAAGCGCCGAAGGGTGAGCTTGGATTCTTCATCTCCAGCGATGGAACCGGACATCCGTGGAAGCTCAAGCTTCGCTCGCCATCGTCGTCGAATCTTCAGGCACTGAAGTACATGGCCGAAGGCTCCATGGTATCGGACGTGGTGGCCATTATCGGATCGATCGATCCGGTGATGGGCGAAGCCGATAAGTGAGCCGGTTTGCCGAGTCCTGACACGATCACTCCGGAACGAGCGGCGCGCCTTGCCGCCGTGCTCCGTCGTCGCCAACCTACATTGACGGTGGTCTTCGAGAACGTGCACGATCCGCACAACGTCAGTGCCGTGATCCGTTCATGCGATGCCGTCGGCGTGTTCGAAGCGCATGGCATCTATCATTCCGGAGAACACCTTCCCTCGCTTGGCGAGAAGAGCAGTGCGAGCGCGCGTAAGTGGGTGGACCTGCACGTGCATGATTCCGTGGATGCCTGCTATGCGCAACTACGTGCGCAGGGGATGACGATCCTCACCACGCATATGAGCAGCGACGCTGTGTCGCTGCACGACCTCGATCTCACGCAACCCGTTGCATTGGTGTTCGGCAATGAACACTCCGGCGTGTCTGAAGAGGCACTGGCCAAGGCGGACGGGAACTTCCTCATTCCGCAAGTGGGCGTGATCCAATCGCTCAACATCTCTGTTGCCTGCGCCGTGTCCCTCTATGAGGCCTTCCGTCAACGTACGGTTGCGGGGATGTACGACCAGCTACAAATGAAAGAGGACCGATTCGCATCGGTCCTCAAGCAATGGTATTCCAAGTAAGCGCGTTCGATCAGGAACCGTAGAGCAGGGCACGTCGTAGCGCCACTTGCTGCGGTGTGGCCTTGGGATCGTCCTCGATCACGTGACGTTGTTCACGACTCACCATCACGGCCTTGCCGGTAAGGTCCACTTCCTGTCCGTTACGCACCACCGTGATCGTCATCTCATCTCCAACGTTCGGTCGCATGATGTTCGCCCAGAACGATTCATCGCTCATGTTCACGACGCGTCCGTTGATCTTCTTGAGTTCGTCGCCGGCTTGCACACCAAGTGGGTTGTCGCCAACCGGACCGATGAGCATGCGCGGGTCGGTGCCATGCATGCGAAACTCGATGCCGAAACCGGGGACCGACACCATCTTCTTCGCCGTGTAGTTCCAACCGATCTTCTTCAAGACCTCGCCGACCGGAATGCGCTCTGCATGCTCGATGTAGCGATCGCAGAACGCAGCGATCGATGGTGACGTGGCCTTCTCGATGATCTTCCACAACTCATCGTCCTTGAACGGTTTGTCCGGACCGTAGACGGCCGACAACGATCGGATCAGGTCCAAGAGTCCGCGCTCGCCCTTGCTCTCTTCGCGCAGTTGAATATCCAGTGCAAGCGCAACGATCGGTCCGTACTCATAGATGAGCGGATAGACCTGCTGGTTCTCATCCGTCATCACGTTCTTCGAGAAGTCGGTAAGGGACAAGGAGGGAGGGAAGTAGGCCGCCGCATACAGCTTGCGAGAGAACATGCGCTGAAGGTCGACCTCCGAGATCGCCGAATCGTGGATGCGCGCCATGTCGGAGAAGTACTCCGTCACGCCTTCATACAACCACAAGTGCTTTGACATCTTCGGCGCGCGAAAATCGAAGTTGGCGATCTCTTCACTGTGCAGATTCAATGGTTCGAGAATGTGCAGGAACTCATGCGTTGCCACATCGGCAACACCTTGCGCCGCATTCTTCGCGCGCCAGAAGTAGAGTGAGCTGTAGTTGTGCTCGAGCGCACCGAAGGCCGGACTGCGCACGTCGACGTTCTTGGTGCTGCCATCCCAGCAATAGAAGAGGAAGGCATATCGGTCCACCGGCATCGTCCCAAGGAAGCTTGCAATGCTCGTGGCAATGCGCTTGATGGGTTCGACGAGTTGTTGGGCGATGGTATGATCGGTCACATTCGCACAAGCGATCATGATGCGCGTGCCCGCCACGGTGAACGATGCCGTATCGGCCACGGCATAGATGATAGGATTGTCCACCAAGGCATCGTAGCTCGATGCCGAATACATGTCGAGTGTATCCGAGTACGATTTGATCTGCAACGCTGACGCGCCATACAGATGCGGAGGCTTGATCACGGTCACTTGATAGATCAGCTTCGACATCCCGTCGAGATAGCCGATGAAGCCACATTGATTGAGCACGAAGATACTGTCGGCCTGAATGCTCGTCCCCGCCGGATGGAAGATCTGCGGGAACGTTGTGTCGTGATCATCAAAGGAGTCGTCCACCATGTAGTCCACGCGCGCAAGCTTCTTCGCGCCGGAGATCACGAACTGATGATCGGCACTGCGATGCACAGGCAACGGTGCACCACTGCTGTCCCATGCCTTGAAATCACTGATGTAGCGCCACCACGACTGCGGTTCATACGTGCCGGGAATGGTGGCAGGGAAGACCATCACGGCAGAATCTGCGCGAAGGGCGGGAAGGTTCATGTGGACGTGGACGCGATCGTTGTCGACGTGACGCAGATCGATGAGCACGCGATACATGCTTCGTTGATACGATGGATTGAGATCGTTCTTGATCGCTGCCGGCTGTTGTGCTGCGATCGATCCGATCCCAACAAGGAAGACGACGACGATGGTGAGGATGCTACGCATGATGTTCATGGTACGAGATCAGAGATGAGTTCATAGAGTTTCGGCATCACGTGCCAAGCATCGCTATAGGCACGAAGTTCGGTCAGACGGTCGAGATCTGGTTCTGGTATAGGTCCATCCGTTTTGGCAACACATTTCAGCATCACGTTCTTGGCCGTGTGTTCCAACGCAATGAACTCTTCGAGCGATGCCTCATAGGCAAAGCATTGCACGATATCGCGTCGCATGGTATCGGTGAGCATGTCGCCCAACCGTTCCTTCACGATCCCATCGTCAAGCAAGGGTCGTGCAGATACAGGCACGAGGGCGCGCGAGAGTTGACGTTGGACGTAGTGATGACAGCATGGCGCCACCACCATGGTGCGTGCATGCGAGCGCAGTCCGAGGGCAAGTGCCTCGTCCGTTGCCGTATCGCAAGCATGCAAGGCCAGCAACAGGTCCATCGGACGCGGTTCCACCTGGGCGATCGACGTGCATGCGAACGTGCATCGATCTTCCCATCCGAGCGTTCGCGCAACCGATGTGCAATGGTCGATCACATGCGGATTCGTGTCCACTCCATACACATGCACATCCACGCTACGCTCCATGAGCACGGCACAGAGGGCGAAACTCAGATAGGCCTTGCCGCATCCGGCATCGGTGATGGAGATCGTCGTTCCTGCTGTGGCAAGGCGGAATGGCGGCAAGTGCTCGATGATGGTGAGCAGATGATTGAGCTGTCTGTACTTGTCTGCCATCGGTGCGAGGATCGTCCCGTCCACCGAGGCAAGGTCGAGCGCATGCAAGAGTTCGTGAAATCGATCGGTCGGCAAGGGGACGCGCTTCGTTCTGTCCGCCACTACGCCATCCCAATCCCGTTTGCTTGGAGCGTGACGGGTGATGGTGCTGCGTTTGGCGTTACGTCGACATTGCAGGTCGATGTCGGGAGTTTGCACGAGGAGCTGACCGAAGCCCACGTCCCACAATCGCTGCACGATCTCATCCATGCCGCCTTGCCACCGCTTCGTGAAGCTTTGGCGTTGTGTGAATGCGTCCGTGCGCACTGACCATCCATCGTCGCTGCGTTCTGCTGTCACCACAATGCGTTGGGGCATCGTGGGCGGACCGAACAGGGCGCTCAACTCCTCCGTCCACGCTCTCGACCATAGCGGTCGCGACCACGTGCACACCGCATGGGGCGCGGCGGCGAGGGCCGGAAGGATCTCGGAGGGAAGCGGAAGCGGCGTGTGCTGGGTCATAGGAAGGCGCAAGATACCTCCAACGGCGGACATTGGCGGAAAGGGCTCCACGCCGTAACTTGCGGGTTATGACCTCACGCCAGATCCGCCAGTCCTTCCTTGACTTCTTTGCCGCCCGCGGTCACCGCATCGTGCCTTCTGCACCGGTGATCCCGCATGGCGATCCCACCCTCCTGTTCACGAATGCCGGCATGAACCAATTCAAGGACGTGTTCCTTGGAGTGGGCAAGCGCGATTACACACGTGTCGCCGATACGCAGAAGTGCATTCGTGTGAGCGGGAAACACAACGACCTTGAAGAAGTGGGATACGATACGTATCACCACACCTTCTTCGAAATGCTCGGCAATTGGAGCTTCGGAGACTACTACAAAGAAGAGGCCATCGGGTGGTCGTGGGAACTCCTCACCGACGTGTGGAAGCTTCCCAAAGAACGTCTGCATGCAACGGTGTATCAGACCGATGACGAGGCCTATGAGATCTGGAAGAAGTATCTGCCCGAGTCGCACATCCATCGCTTTGGCGACAAGGACAACTTCTGGGAGATGGGCGATACCGGTCCATGCGGTCCATGTTCCGAGATCCACTTCGATAGCACGCCCGACCTGAGCGGAGGTCCTCTCGTCAACGCCGGCGTGCAAGAGGTGATCGAGATCTGGAACAATGTCTTCATTCAATACAACCGTCGCGTCGACGGAAGTCTTGAAGAGCTCTCGTCCAAACACGTCGACACCGGCATGGGCTTCGAACGCGTCACCGCTGTGATGCAACAGAAGTCGTCGAACTACGACACCGATGTCTTCCAGCCCATCATCAACGTCACCGTTGGTCTCTGCGGCAAACCCTACCGTCAAGAACTCGACGATCAGGACGGCGTTGCGATGCGTGTGATCGCCGATCACATCCGCACACTCACGTTCGCAATAGCCGATGGTGCCATTCCCGGCAACGAAGGTCGCGGCTATGTCCTCCGTCGCATCCTCCGTCGCGCCGCACGCTACGCTCGCAACCTCGGTCTCACCGAGCCCGTGCTCTACAAGCATGTGCAAGTGCTCTGCGATACGATGGGCGACGTCTTCCCAGAGATCGTTCAACAGCAAGCACTGATCGAGCGCATCATCAAGGCCGAAGAAGAATCCTTCCTTGCCACCCTTGACCGTGGCCTCATCCGCTTCGAAGATGCAGCGGCAAGGGCAGAGGGCGGCATGGTCCAAGGCGCCGATGCTTTTGAACTCTACGACACCTTCGGATTTCCGATCGACCTGACGCAGTTGCTCGCACGCGAGCGCGGACTGCAGATCGATCTGAACGAATACGAACGCCTGCTGGATGAGCAGCGCGCCCGCTCGCGTTCTGCACGCAAGGCCCATGTGGCCGAAGTGCAGATGGATTCCATCGATGCCGTGTCACGTTTCGACGGATACGAGCACTTTGAGAACGAGGCGAAGATCCTGTACGTGCACAACAACCAGGTGGTGACCGATGTGACGCCGTTCTATGTGGAGATGGGCGGACAGGTTGCCGACACAGGCGTGTTGATCGTTGGCGGTACGGAGTATGTGGTGGAAGACGTGCGCAAGAATGGCGATGCCATCGTGCATGTGTGTGAACGCGTGGTCGAGGCTGCACCGGGCGAGTCCGCCGTGGTCCGCATCGATAAAGATCGACGCATGGACATTGCGCGCGAGCACTCCGCCACACACCTCTTGCACGAAGCGTTGCGACGCGTGCTCGGATCGCATGTGCAGCAAGCGGGATCGCTCGTGGCTCCGGACCACTTGCGATTCGACTTCTCGCATTTCGAGAAGGTACGGCAGGACGAATTGGAAGAGATCGAACGCATGGTGAATGAGAAGATCTTCCAGAGCATCGATGTGCAGACCGAGGAACTCTCGATCGAGAAGGCTCGATCGATCCCGGGTGCGAAGATGTTCTTTGGTGATAAGTATGGCGACAAGGTCCGCGTGGTGACCATCGACGAGAAGTTCTCGGTGGAATTCTGCGGTGGTACGCATGTGCGTAACACCAGCGAGATCGGATTGTTGAAGCTCATCTCCGAATCGAGTGTTGCTGCCGGTGTTCGTCGGATCGATGCCATTGCCGGCAGGTCGATCCCGAAGTATCTGCGCGACCTTGCGCAACAACGGGATGCGGCCACCAACGAAACGCTTGCTGTGCAGGAACGGGTACGTCAGCTCGAAAAGGAACTGGCCGGACTCCGCACGCAGGAATTGGCCGCGGCCATTCCGGCTCTCGTGAGCGCCGCACAGAACGTTGATGGCAACAAGGTTGCTGTTGGCGTTGTGAAGGCAGAAGATGGTGAACAATTGAAATCGCTTGGCGACGAATTGCGTCTGGCCCTCAAGCAGCAGGGCATTGGCGTGCTTGCCGCAGAGCTTGACGGAAAGGTACAGCTCGTCTGCGTGGTCACCGATGATCTCATTCCTCGCTTCAAGGCCGGGACCATCGTTGGTGCGATCGCAAAGGAACTTGGCGGTGGCGGGGGAGGGAAACCTCACCTTGCAACAGCGGGTGGTCGCGATGTGGCACGTCTTGCCGACGTGTTGCAGCGGATCCCGCAGATCATCACGAACACACAATCATCCTAAGGGACACGGACATGGCGAATTCATATGAAGCAGTGGGTACACTGCACGTGGTAATGGACACGCAACAAGTGAAGGACACGTTCCGCAAGCGCGACTTCGTGCTGGAGATGCAGGACGGAAATTATCCGCAGCATATCAAGTTCCAAGTCACGCAGGACCGCTGTCAGTTGCTCGACACCTTCAAGGTAGGTCAGCAAGTGAAGGTGCTCTTCAATCTTCGCGGACGTCCGTTCCAGAGCAAGACCGGCGAAACGGTCTACTTCACGAATCTCGAGGCATGGCGCATTGAACCTGCACAAGCAGGCACGGGTCCGGCCCAAGACTATTCGCAGATCCCACCGGCCGCAAGCGGACCGGCAACAGCGGACTTCGACGACGTTCCATTCTGATCGCATGCAAGAACGTATTCTGCTGATCGGTTCCGGCGGTCGTGAACATGCCATGGCCCGTGCCTTGCAACGCAGTGCGTCGTGCACGGCGTTGTTCATCGCTCCCGGCAATCCCGGCATGGCACAACACGGAACGCTCGTAGCGCTCAACATCGACAACGGTGATGCCGTGGCCGCATGGTGTTCGGAGCATGCCATCACTCTCGTGGTGATCGGTCCGGAGCAACCGTTGGCGGCCGGACTTGCCGACGTGTTGCGCGCCCATGGGCTCGCCGTCTTCGGTCCGTCCCAAGCCGCGGCACGCATCGAATCCTCCAAGGCCTTTGCCAAGGAGCTGATGGTGCGGTACGGTGTGCCGACGGCGGCCTATCGACGGTTCACGGAAGCAGAACGCAACGAGGCCATCGACCATGTTCGGTCGCATGCCTTGCCCGTAGTGATCAAAGCAGATGGACTTGCCGCCGGAAAAGGTGTGGTGGTTGCCACGGAACGTGATGAGGCCATTGCCGCCGTCGAAGAAATGTTCGACGGTTCCTTCGGTGCAAGTGGCGCAGAGATCGTTGTCGAGGCCTTTCTCTCCGGCGAAGAAGCATCGCTCTTCGCTGTGAGTGACGGAACGAACTACATCGTCCTCGCAAGCGCACAGGACCACAAACGCATTGGCGACAACGACACCGGCAAGAACACCGGCGGTATGGGAGCGTATGCACCGGCACCCATCGTGACGGACGAACTCCTTGATCGCGCACAACGCGAGGTGATCACGCCGATGATCGATGCCATGCGTGCAGAGGGACATCCCTTTGTCGGATGTCTGTATGCAGGTCTCATGATCGACGCCGACGGATCCATCAACGTGGTCGAATTCAACTGTCGCTTCGGCGATCCCGAAACACAACCCGTGCTCAGTGTTTGTGATGGCGACGTGGCGGCCCTCTTCGCATCGGCCGCGCGTGGTGCCCTCGACCCTGCCACCCTCCGATCCGTTTCCACCAGCGTTGCCTGTACAGTGGTTCTTGCCTCCGAAGGCTATCCCGACAGCTACGAAAAGGGGGTGCCCATTCACGGCATCGAACAAGCAGAAGCATTGGGCAACATCATCGTCTACCATGCGGGCACGGCCATCAAAGATGGTGAGCTCGTCACCAATGGCGGCAGGGTGCTCGGCGTCACCGCCATTGCGTCCACGCTTGGCGAGGCGCGTGCGCGTGCCTACGAAGCCGTGGAGTGCATTCAGTATCGCACCAAGATCTATCGCACCGATATCGCCCTGAAGGGCATTCGCAGAGTGGAGCAAACCGTATGAAGGTCTGCGTGACCGGTGGTGCCGGCTTCATTGGATCGCACGTCGCCCAGGCCTATCTCGATGCCGGGCACGACGTCGTGATCATCGACGATCTCAGCACCGGCAAGCGCTCCAACGTTCCGGAGAACGCGCGACTGATCGAGCTCAACATCACCGATCCGGCCGTTGCCGACGTGTTCGCGCAGGAGCGATTCGAGGTGTTGAACCATCATGCGGCGCACATGGAATTGCGTGTGAGTGTGGAGGATCCCGTCAAGGATGCCACAACGAACATCATCGGCTCGTTGCGACTGCTCGAGGCAGCACATCGAAGCGGCGTTGGGCACGTGGTCTTCGCATCCAGTGGTGGAGCGGTGTATGGCGATCAATCGGTCTTCCCGGCCGACGAGACGCATCCGACGCGACCCATCTCTCCGTACGGTGTATCGAAGCGATCGGTGGAGCTCTACCTTGACTACTACCAGGAGGTGCACGGCATGACGTCCACCATCCTCCGCTACACCAACGTCTACGGTCCACGTCAGAACCCCTTCGGCGAAGCCGGCGTCATCGCCATCTTCCTGCAGAAGTGGATCGATGGCGCAACGGCCGTCATCAATGGCGATGGGGGACAGACGCGCGACTACATCTATGTGGGCGACGTGGCGCGTGCCAATCTCCTTGTTACCGAGCAACGTCTGCGTGGCGCCTTCAACTGCTGCACGGGCATCGAAACATCGCTCAACGAACTCGTCGACCATTTGCGTCGATCCTACGGGGCCACTGCTCTCACCCGTCACGGCGAGGGGAAGCCGGGCGATCTGCGCAGAAATGTTTGCTCCTTCGACAAGCTTCGGACCACGTCAGGCTGGACACCGTCCATGGGCCTCAAAGAGGGTGTGCATCTCACTGCCGACTGGTTCTTGCACCGAAAATGAACGTTTTCCTTCCGAAAAAACGTTCTCCACATCGACTGCCTGCACGCATCTCCATTTTCGTAAGTCTTCAGCACAGCGTATTTTCGGACGCTTTGCCGACGAATGTTCTTCACGACTCTCGAGGACGCAGATACATGCACGGTTCCCGCATGCGGGGCAATCTCCGCCCACTCCTCCTTGCATTGACCTTCATCGTGGTCGCGGCCACGATCACGGCATGCAACATCCAAGGTTTCTTCACGAAGCTTGGTGACGACCCAACGTGGGTCGACCCGAACGCCGCAGCGGCCACCGCAGCAGATGCCAGTGCCGGCGGACCGGGAAAAGCGGTCTACGGAAAGATCTGTGCATCCTGCCATCTCGGCACGGGCAAGGGCGTTCCCGGTAATAACATCCCACCTCTTGCAGGTTCCGCCCTGGCGCAAGGCGATGCCACGGTTCCCATTCGCATCGTGCTTCACGGATTCAAGGGACCGATCCAGCGAGCCGGCGCAACGATCAACGGACAAATGGCGGCATGGAAGGACGTTCTGAGCGACCAAGAGATCGCCGACGTGCTCACCTACGTGCGCAGCAACTTTGGCAACTCGGGTGCAGCGGTCACGGTAGACGACGTCAAGGCCGTACGCGAGAAGACAGCGGGTCGAGCAGGCGCCTTCACCGAGGCCGAACTACAGCAGCCGCTGTGATCACCACTTCGAATGAGAACGAATCATTAAGGATCATGCAATGGATTTCCTGAAGGTTTTCGACATGCTGGCGTGGTTCCCCGAGAACATTAGTACGTTCGGTGGGGACCTCGATGCATTGTTCGCGATCATCTACTACATCTCGGTAGGGATCTTCTTCCTCACGTTCGGCGTTCTCGGCTACTTCCTTGTGAAGTACCGCTACCGTCCGGACCGCCGAGGATACAACTACCACGGGAACAACATCGTGGAGCTGACGTGGACGATCCTTCCAACCATTCTCTTCGCGGCCATCGGATTGTACTCCGACGAGATCTGGGAGCGCACGAAGTATTCGAAGCGCGTTCCAAAGCCCGACGTGGAGATCCTCGTCATGGGCAAGACGTTCGGATGGATGTTCCTCTATCCGGGTGCCGACGGAAAGTTCGGTCGCAACGCCCACAACGATCGCACGGCGCGCAACCTGATCACGCTGGACAATCCCTTCGGGATCGACTCCAACGACGTGTATGGCAAGGATGACTTCTTTGTCGAGAACCAATTCAAAGTGCCTGTCAATTCGAACATCGTGATGCGCGGCTCGTCCGTTGATGTGCTGCATAGCTTCTTCCTTCCGAACATGCGCGTGAAGCAGGATGTGGTGCCGGGAACATGGATGAACATCTGGTTCAATTCCTTCAAGCCCGGTCACTACGAGATCGCCTGTGCGGAACTGTGCGGAACGGGACACGGCGGTATGCGCGGACAGTATGACGTGCTTTCAAAGACGGACTTCGACAAATGGTCGGACTCCAAGAACGCAGAGATGCTGGCAGCGCAGACACCTGCGCCGACGGCATCCGCGGAACCAGCTGTAGCAGATTCAACAAAGAAGTAAGGACCCATCACCATGAGTACAGCCGTAACGCATTCTTCGGAAGCCGAACACGCGGAACACGCAGAGCATGCACACGATCATGGTCACGATCATGCCCATCATGATCTTCCATGGTATCGGAAGTATGTGTTCTCCACCGATCACAAGGTCATCGCCAAGCAGTTCATGCTTGCGTCGTTGCTCTTCCTGTTCGTGGGTGGTGCCTTCGCCCTCTTCCTTCGCTGGCAGCTTGCCTATCCCGGACAACCGGTTCCGGTGATCGGAACCTTGCTCCCATCGCAGTGGGTGGACAATACGGGAGCCATCGCACAGGACTTCTACTATCAGCTCGTGACGATGCACGGTTCCATCATGATCTTCCTCGTCATCATCCCGCTTGCTGTGGGGATGTTCGGGAACTTCTGTATCCCGCTCATGCTGGGAACGGACGATATGGCCTTGCCGCGACTCAACATGTGGTCATTCTGGCTCGTACCGCCCGCCGGTGTGATCATCATGAGCGCCTTCTATGTGGACGGTGGGTATGCAGCCGCCGGATGGACATCGTATCCGCCACTTTCCGGCGTCATCAATAGTCCGACGTTCACCGTCAGCGGACAGACCCTTTGGTTGATCGCCGTCTTCCTCATCGGATTCTCCTCCATCATGGGTGCCGTGAACTACGTGACCACGGTCTTGAACAAGCGCGCGAAGGGCATGAAGCTCTTCGATATGCCGCTCACCATCTGGGGTCTCTTCATCACGGCCATCATCATCACGCTCGGAACACCGGTGCTTGCTGCTGCGATCGCCATGTTGTTCATGGACAACTTCTTCCACACGAGCTTCTTCCTCCCAGACAATCTCATCGCCCACACGCGTCACGGCATCGAAGCCGGTGCAGGTCAGCCGGTCTTGTGGCAGCACTTGTTCTGGTTCTACTCGCACCCAGCTGTGTACATCATGATCCTGCCCTTGATGGGCATCGTGTCTGATGTGATCGCCACGTTCTCGCGCAAGCCCATCTACGGCTACAAGGCCATGGTCTTCGCCATTGCGGGCATTGCCTTCCTTGGCTTCATCGTGTGGGGACACCACATGTTTCAGTCGGGCATGAATCCGCTGCTCGGTACCACCTTCATGTTGAGCACCATCGTGATCGCCGTTCCATCGTCGATCAAGGTCTTCAACTGGTTGGGAACACTGTGGCGCGGGAACATCAAGTTCACGACGGCCATGCTCAATGCACTTGCCTTCGTCTCGATGTTCATCATCGGTGGTCTGTCCGGCGTCTTCATGGCATCGGCACCGGTGGACATCTACATCCACGACACGTACTTTATCGTTGCCCACATCCACTATGTGCTCTTCGGTGGATCGCTCTTCGGGATCTTCGCCGGTATCTATTACTGGTATCCGAAGATGTATGGAAAGATGTTGAACGAAAGCCTTGGTCGCAAGCACTTCTACTGGTCGTTCGCCGCCTTCAACGCCACCTTCTTCCCGATGCACATCATCGGTCTTGGTGGACACATGCGTCGTATCCACGATCCAAGCATCTACGAATTCCTCAAGCCCATCGAAGGCTGGAACAAGTTCGTGACGATCGCCGCCATCATCCTCGGCTTCTCGCAGCTCTTCCTTGTGATCAACATCCTGTGGTCCATGAAGTACGGCAAGAAGGCACCGCGCAACCCATGGCGTGCGAACACGCTGGAGTGGGCAGCGCCTCCGCATCCTGGACACGGCAACTTCGATCGCGACATCGTGGTGTATCGCGGACCGTACGAGTTCAGTGTTGAAGGTCGCGAGCTCGACTACTGGCCACAGTGGGAGCCGGGCAAGTCGATCAGCGTTCATCATCACACGATCGTCGTCGACGAGAAGCAAGAAAGCAACGCCTTCGGTACGCATTGATCATGTCGACCCCTTCCAACGATCGGTCGAATGCATGGCTCCACCGCGTCAGCGTGGCGCTCTGCGTTCTCACCTACGGACTCATCGTCTGGGGCGGTCATGTGAACACCACCCGATCAGGGATGGCGTTCCCGGACTGGCCCACGTCGAATAGCGTGTCCATGGTGACGTACCGTCCGTCGGAATGGCTCTGGCAACAGGATCGATTCTGGGAACACGGTCACCGACTCTTCGCCACCGTCGTGGGAATGGTCACCGTCGGCCTTGTCCTCCTCACGTTCCGCACCACTCCGCGCGATCAGCGTTCGGGCTCGACCATCATTGCACTTGACGCCATCGTTGTGCTCATCGTGGCAACGGCCATTGTCGGACTGCAGCGCATGCCCACGGGCATCATGGAGTCCGTGATGATCGGCCTTGCCGCCTTGCTCCTTACCTCGCTTTTCCGCGCCCTTCGCGCCAGATCACGCGCACGCGTCTTCTGGCTGGCCCAGGCGGCCTTCTTCGGCGTCTGCTTGCAAGGGTCGTTCGGAGGGTATACGGTCCGCAACAATCTGCCCGACTGGACATCGACCACGCACGGCATGCTCGCCGAGATGTTCTTCATGATCGCCATCGGATTGGCCATGAGCACCTCGCATGCATGGACGTCCATCACATCGGCCATCGAGGTGAAGGGCGGCAGGGCAGCACGGAACGTCGTCGTCACCACATGGGTGCTCACGATCGTGCAGTTCCTCTTGGGGGCGCTCACCCGTCACACCGACAGTTGGGGTGTGAGCGTCACGTGGCCGGAATGGGGACCGACAAGCTTTTTGCCAACAACGGCCGACATGGCGCATCTGCAAGTGGTGATCCACTTCCTGCATCGCACCTTGGCCTACGGCGTGGCCGTTGCTGTGATCGCGCAGTGGATCCTCATCATGCGTCAGCGTTCGCAATTCAAACGACTCGTCGTCCCAACGGCCATTGCCTCGGTGCTCGTCATCTGGCAGATCCTCCTTGGCGTGATGATCTTGTTCACCTTCCGCAGCGAAGGATACACCACGGCCCATGTTGCCACGGGTGTGTTGCTGGTGGCCGTGAACACGATGATCATGTACACCATGCAACACTACTACCGTCCGGCGCCGGTGCACGGGAGGCTCGCCTATGAGTGAGCAGACCGTAGCAGCGACGTTGCCGGCAACGGCAGGACTCGCACGACAGTATTACGAGCTCACCAAGCCGGGCATCTCGCAGATGGTGGCCTTGTCGACGCTTGCCGGATACTACCTGGCCATTCCAACGGCACTCACCACGGCCGTTGCATCCGGTTCCATGTGGATGCACTTCGGTGCAACGATGCTTGGCACCATTGCCGTGTCGAGCGGAAGCTGCGTGATGAATCACATCGTCGAGCGCGAGCACGACGGAAAGATGAAGCGCACGGCATCGCGACCGATCCCGTCCGGCATCATCAGTGTGCGTTCGGCCACGGCCTTCAGCATCATGCTCACCATGGTCGGTCTCGGACTCTTGGCCACTGTGAACATGCTCACGCTCGTACTTGCCGTGATCACGTGGTTGTCCTATGTGGTGGTCTATACACCAATGAAGCGCCGCTCCTCCTTGGCCGTCATCGTTGGCGGTATTCCCGGCGCCTTGCCCTTTGCCGGTGGATGGACGGCCGTTCGCGGTACGTTCGATGCGCCTGCCATCGCCCTCTTCGCCATTCTCTTCTTCTGGCAGTTGCCGCACTTCTACGCATTGTCATGGATGTACCGTGCCGACTATCGGGCGGGCGGTTTCGTGTTGCGCTCCATCGAAGATGATAGTGGTCGTGCACTCGGCATGCAGATGCTGATCACGGCCATCCTCACATGGGCCGCGGCCATCGTGCCAACGCTCTTGGGTGTAACGGGATGGATGTATGGCGTTGGTGCCATGCTCCTCAGCGCATGGTTGACGCTTGAATGTGCGATGTTCTTCAAGGATCACGATGCCAAGGCCGCACGCAGAGTGTTGCTCACATCGTATGCCTTCTTGATGGGCGTCTTCGTGTTGATGTTTCTTGATAAGCAATGAACAGTATCAGTACCATTTCGGGTGACATATGTCTTCAGCAATGAATCTGGCGCATGAGCCGGTGACGAAGATCCCCATGGGCAAGTTGGCCATGTGGGCCTTCCTTGCATCGGAACTCATGTTCTTCACGGGCTTCTTTGGTGCCTTCATTGTGTTGCGCAACAGCAACTACACGGTGTTCGGAGAGGGCAGTCATCACTTGAACGTGTGGATGGCGCTGACGAACACCTTCATTCTGATCGGAAGCTCGCTCACGATGGCGCTCTCGATCCTGAATCTCGAGAAGGGCAACGTCAAGAACTTCCGCTTGTTCCTGGGTCTCACGATCCTCGGCGGCTTCGGCTTCTTGATCGTGAAGTACTTCGAGTACAGCGGCAAGTGGCATGATGGACTGTTCCCGGGTCAGGAGCATCACACGCTCTTCTTCTCCTTCTACTTCCTGATGACGGGCTTCCACGCGTTGCACGTGATCGGCGGAGTGATCCCGATGATCTTCATGTGGCTCAAGTCGTTCACGAAGAGCGGCTACAACCATCCTGTGAAAGTGGAGACGCTCGGTCTCTACTGGCACTTTGTGGATCTCATGTGGATCTTCATTTTCCCGGCCCTCTATCTCATGATCCCATATCATGCGGCAGCGGGTGCAGCGGTTCATCATTGATACGAAACAATTCCTTCACTCTTGTTGAAATCAGGAGTTCCTATGGGTCATGACCACGGCAATGTGATCAAGTCGTATATGCAGGTGTTCTACGCGCTGGCAGTGCTCACACTGCTCACCGTTGGCGCTGCCAGTTTTGATTTCCCGCATGAGTGGGGAACACCAGGTGATATCCTTCACGTATCGATCGGAATTGCGATCGCCGTGGTCAAGGTGATCGCCGTGATGTGGGTGTTCATGCATTTGAAGTTCGATCACCCGATGTTGCGATTCTTCGTCTACGTGCCGGTGTTCCTGTTCAGCGTGATGTCGTTCGCCTTGAACTTCTTGGAGTCATGGGCATACACGCGCTAAGACCATTCGCCCTTGCCTCCCTGTTCATCATTCTTGTAGGGTGTGAGCAGCCAAAGGAGCAAGGCGGCGCGGATGCGTCGAACACAACGGTACAGTTGCGCGGACCGATGCGCGATGTGCCGGAGTTTCACGGTGTGGATGAGCAGGGGAGGCCCTTTGCGGCCACGTCGATGAAAGGTCGGTTCTGGTTGGCATCGTTCTTTTTCACGTCATGCGAGTCTGTGTGTCCGGCCTTGAACACCGTGCAGGCAGAACTGCAGCGGGAGTTCGGGTCGACGATCCGATTCGTCTCGATCACCACCGATCCGGACAACGACACGCAAGAGCAGCTGCTCGCCTATGCGGAGCGGTTCGGAGCGCGGAAGGGGACATGGACGTTCGTGCGGATGCCGACGGACAGTATGCGAGCTCTTGCCGTGCGGGGCTTCACGGTGATGGAGCCGACCGATCCGTCGATGCACAGTACGCGTTTCGTGTTGGTGGATGATCAGATGAGAATTCGAGACTATTTCGACAGCGCGGACACGGCTGAAGTGGCGAGATTGAAAACTGTGTTGCGGGGACTTTGAACGTGGACGAATTGCCGGCAGTGAATGCCACTCTGAATGCGATCAGCACCGTGCTCTTGACGGTGGGTCTGCAGTTCATCAAGCGGCGGCAGATCGAGCGGCATCGGATGACCATGATCATTGCCTTCTGTGTGTCGATCGTGTTCTTGGCGTGCTACCTCCTCCACAAGTGGTGGTTGCACGAGTCGACGGGGTCGTGGAACACGCCGTTCAAGGGGCAGGGGGCGTGGCGTATCGTCTACTTCAGCATCCTGATCACGCATGTGATCCTTGCGGCATCGGTTCCGTTCTTGGCGAGCATCACGTTGTTCCGCGGACTGAAACGAATGGATGCCCGGCACCGACGGATCGCCAAGATCACGTATCCGATCTGGCTCTACGTTTCGGTCACCGGGGTGTTGGTCTACTTCATGCTCTATCGGTGGTTCCTATGAAGATGAAACTGACGTTGTTGTTGCTTCCCGTGCTGTTGGTCTCGACGTCGGTGCTGCAGGCTTGTCCGAGCTGCTCCGACAACTTCACCAAGGGTTCGGCGAATGCATCGGTTGGCGACTCCTACTCCATGAGCGTGTTGTTCATGCTGGTGGTGCCGCTTTCCATCCTTTCTGCCTTCATCGTGGTCATTGTGCGTAAGATGCGCGCTGCCTCACGTTGAATAGGTGAACATCTTTTCGGATATTTGCGGGTCTTTTTTAAAAGGGTGGTGAATGTTCTCACGCCGATTCGACATGGGAGTGAAGGTTGGCGGGGCGGTTGCCGGAACGGTAGCGCTCTGCGTCTTCCTTATCGGGTATTTCGGAGTCCGCAATGACGTTGCTGATGTCGGCTACCGACCGCAGCAACCGGTTCCGTTCTCACACAAAGTGCACGCTGGGTACACGCAGATCAGCTGTCAGTACTGCCATGCGGGCGTCGAGGTCTCCGGACACTCGCCTGTCCCATCGGTACAGACCTGTATGAACTGTCATACCGTTGTGCGCAATGAGAGTCCAAAGTTGAAGCTCGTACGCGACAACTATGAGAAGGGAACACCCATTGAATGGGTGCGGATCCACAAGGTACCGGACTATGCGCACTTCAATCACTCGCGACATATCCGTGCGCAGATCGACTGTAAGTCGTGCCACGGCCCGGTCGAAGAGATGGGTGTGGTCTCGCAATACAAGTCGCTCAGCATGGGCTGGTGCTTGGACTGCCACCGCAATCCGGAGTCACGCATCGTTGGTGCCCGTCCGATCTCCGGGATCTTCACGGGGATGAAGATCGATCAGAAGAACATGATGGACTCGACGTTCCTGTACAAGCCGTTGCGCGCTGCGCAGATCGCGGCCGTACAGCCCGTTGTTGTCCCGTCGTACGGTTTTGGTCAAAGTCCGGTCCCTGCACAACAGGTACACGGCATCCCGCAGCCCAAGCAGGCGGGAGTTGGACCCGAGAATTGCTCCTCGTGTCACTATTGATCGACCGATTTCAACACTTGAACATCATCTACTAGGCTACCGTATGAAACTCTGGAAGAGCATCGATGAACTTGCGGAGACGCGCGAAGGTGCGTCGGGAGAGTTCGTCGACGGCGTGACTGCCGCGCCTGTCTTCGATAGCAGTGTGAGCCGACGTGGCTTCATGGCCCTTGTGTCGGCATCGATGGCGCTCACAGCTGCTGCCTGCCGCAGGCCGGATCAGAAGCTTGTGCCAACGGTGAAGTCCCATCAGAACTTCATTCCCGGACTCCCGCAATACTATGCGTCGGTCTATTCGCATCGCAACGTGGCCTATGGTTCGTTGATCAAGAGTCGCGAAGGACGTCCGATCAAGGTGAAGGGGAATGAACTTCATCCGAGCAACTGCGGAACGGCGAATGCAGAGATGCAGGCGTCGTTGCTGTCGTTGTACGATCCGGACCGCATGCGTCGTGCACGCGTGAACACTGCGCCCACCTCCTACGAGAACGCCATCACGCAACTGACGAAGGGCGTGACGGATGCGCAGGCTGCCGGAAAGAACGTCGTCGTCTTCATCGACGAGCATTGCTCTCCATCATACGAAGCCCTGATGCGCGACGTCACGGCGAACGTTCCGAACATGTCGTTCGTAACGCTTCCAGCCATCGTTTGCGATCATCAGGCGCGCGCCAACAAGGCCGTGCTCGGTATCGATGGTGAACTCGTTGCCGACCTTGGAAAAGCAGAAGTGATCGTCAGCGTCGGATCCGACTTCCTTGGTACCGATAAGCTGGCCTTGCATCACACCGGACGGTTCGCCGCACGTCGTGCGCCGGAGCCCGGCTCGCCAACCATGAGCAAGGTGATCGTCGTCGAAGCGGCCTACACCCTCACCGGTGCGAATGCCGACGTCCGCGTTGCCTTGCATCCTTCCCAACATGATGCCTTCCTTGCCGTGCTCGAACAGAACGTGGTCTCGGGAACGCTCTTGGGTTCCGACCTGGCCGGCAGTGCCGATGCCGCCACCACGAAGGCCGCGCGCGAAGCCGCTGCTGCTCTCAAGGCTGCGAACGGCGCAAGCATCGTCATGGTCGGTGATGCCTGCTCGCCACGCGCACATGCGATCGGCGTGAACATCAATCAAGCACTCGGCAACATCGGTGCCGGACGTCCACTCGATCCTGCCTGCGTGCTGCCATACAGCGGCATCAAGGCCGACGCGATCGAAGCCGCTGTTGCGGCCATGGAATCGGGTTCGGTGCATGTGGTGGTGTTCGACAATACCAATCCAGAATATTCGGCAGACCGTCGGTTCCGCGCAGCACTTGCGAAGGTTCCGGTGCGTGTTGCCTGCAATCTCTACGAAGACGAGACATCGAAGAAGCTTTGTGCCGTGAGCCTTCCGGCCACGCACTGGCTCGAATCGTGGGGTGATGCGGTGTGCTACGACGGAACGCTTTCCGTTCAACAGCCCGCCATCGCTCCGTTGAACGAAGGCATGGCTTCGTTCCAGGACACGCTCATCACGGTGGCAAAGCGGGTGAACCCTGCCGCCTTTGGTGATGCTGTCACTTCGTACTACGACTACATCATGGCTCGTTGGAATGCAGCGCTCACGGCCGCCGGCGCAGGCGAGCGAGGTTGGAGCAAGGTGTTGCAGGATGGCATCCTCAAGCCCGTTGCACCGGTCACGTCCACCGCAACGATGAACATTGCCGCCGGCAGTTCGCTCCCTGCGGGCACGTCGGCCAAGGGACGTGTTATCGTCACGGTCCCGTCGCTTGCACTGTATGATGGCAAGTACTCCAACAACGGTTGGTTGCAAGAGCTCTCCGATCCGGTGACGAAGATCACGTGGGACAATGTTGCCCTCATGAGCGCCAAGACAGCCGTTGCACTTGGTGTTGCTGCCAGCACGGATGCAAAGGCCGTTGCCAAGGCCAACGAATCGGTCATCACCGTAACGACGAAGCATGGCGCTGTCGACCTTCCCGTATGGGTGCAGGTGGGCATGGCTGACGATGTGATCGTCACGCAGCTTGGCTATGGCAAGACCGAAGGCGGCGCCGTCCATGCGAACGTTGGCGCGAACACGTATGCACTTGCCATGGCAGGGCACACCACATCGTATCAACCGGTCGAGATCGCTGTGAAGAACGGCGAACGTCATCGCGTTGCCGTCACGCAGAACCACCACACGCTCGACGACGGTCGTGGCGAACGCCAGATCGCAAAGCAACTCACGTTGAACGACGTGAAGGGCGGCAAGGTGGAAGATCTCCACGAGCACTTCCCGCGTGAAGACGGAAGCAAGAACAACAGCAAGTCCAAGCCGCTGAGCATCGTGTCCGAGTATGAGTACAAGGGACACAAGTGGGGAATGGTCATCGACATGTCGTCGTGCACCGGTTGCTCATCATGTATCGTGGCCTGTCAGAGCGAGAACAACATTCCGGTGGTCGGCAAGGAGCAAGTGATGAAGGGTCGCGAAATGGCCTGGATCCGCTTGGACCGCTACTACACGGGCGATATGGAGAATCCGAACACGGTGGTGGAGCCAATGCTCTGTCAGCACTGCGAGAACGCACCGTGCGAGAATGTCTGTCCGGTTGCGGCCACTACGCACAGTCCGGAAGGGTTGAACGAGATGACGTACAACCGTTGCGTTGGTACACGGTATTGCTCGAACAACTGTCCGTACAAGGTCCGTCGCTTCAACTTCCTCAACTACAACACCGATCAGCGCACACCGCTCGACCTTGCCTTCAATCCGGAGGTGACGGTTCGCATGCGCGGGATCATGGAGAAGTGCACGTTCTGCGTGCAGCGTCTCAACGAGGCGAAGTGGCATGCCAAGGACAACGGTCGTGC
This sequence comes from Kapaibacterium sp. (SeqCode), assembly GCA_044224925.1. GTDB lineage: Bacteria > Bacteroidota > Ignavibacteria > Kapaibacteriales > Kapaibacteriaceae > Kapaibacterium. The sequence continues at coordinate 748,093 of JBGAJM010000001.1, read as the reverse complement.
ACGCGTGCTGGATGGCGAAGCCGTCACCGCATGTCAGGAAGCATGTCCGGCCGGCGCCATCATCTTCGGCGATATGAACGACCCCAAGAGTCGCGTTGCAAAGGCACGGGCCAGCGAGCGTGGCTTCACGGTCCTCGAAGAACTCAACGTACGTCCGAGCGTGACGTATCTGGCCAAGGTTCGCAACATCGCTGGGTCAATGGCAGGTGAAGCTGCCGGTCATCACTCTTAATTCGATCACTGAGCACTCGGAACAAAGGATCATCACATGAAGGTGCAAGAACAGGCGCCGATACGCGAGCCGCTCGTCTTGGGGAATCCCTCCCTACACGACATCACAGCGCGTATCGCCAGCATCGTCGAATCGAAGATCTCGATGAAGTACCTGATGACCGTCGGATTCACCGGCGCGTTAGCAGCGTGGGGGCTCTTTGCTCTCTACTACACGATCACCACCGGTATCGGTGTATGGGGTCTGAACAATCCTGTTGGTTGGGGATGGGACATCACGAACTTCGTGTTCTGGATCGGTATCGGTCACGCCGGTACGCTGATCTCGGCCATTCTCTTCCTCTTCCGCCAGAAGTGGCGTACGGCCATCAATCGATCGGCAGAGGCGATGACGATCTTCGCCGTGATCTGTGCGTTGACGATGGTGCTGTCGCACACCGGACGTCCCTGGCTCTTCTACTGGCTCCTTCCGTATCCGAATCAAATGAACATGTGGGTGAACTTCCGTTCGCCGCTAGCATGGGACGTGTTCGCCGTGAACACGTACTTCACCGTGTCGGCCCTGTTCTGGTTCGTCGGTCTGATCCCTGACCTTGCCACCTTGCGCAACTACGTGAAGAGCGATCTCGCCAAGAAGATCTATGGCTTCCTTTCGTTGGGTTGGACGGGATCGACACGTCACTGGCACCACTACGAGATCGCCTACATGATCTTGGCCGGTATCTCGACACCGCTGGTGCTCTCGGTACACTCCGTGGTTTCGTTCGACTTCACCGTGGGCATCATGCCCGGTTGGCACACCACGATCTTCCCGCCATACTTCGTTGCCGGCGCTATCTTCTCCGGCTTCGCCATGGTGATGACGCTGTTGGTGATCGCACGAGAAGTGCTGGATCTCAAGCAGTTCATCACGCTCAAGCACTTCGACAACATGAACAAGATCATGCTCGCCACGGGTATGATGGTGGGATACGCCTACGGTATGGAGTTCTTCATTGCCTGGTATTCGGGCAATCCATACGAGTCGTGGGTCTTCATGAACCGTCTCTTCGGTGACTATGCATGGGCATACTGGACGATGGTCACCTGTAACGTGGTCTCGCCGCAGATCTTTTGGTTCAAGAAGGCGCGTCGCAACGTTTCGCTCATGTTCGTGATCTCGATCTTCATCAACATCGGTATGTGGTTCGAGCGATTCACGATCATTGCCACGTCGTTGCACCACGACTTCTTGCCGGCGTCGTGGGGCTACTATTCGCCAACATGGGTGGAGATCTCCATCTTCATCGGAACGTTCGGTGTCTTCCTCACGCTCTTCCTGCTCTTCTCGAAGTTCGTACCGGTGATCGCGATCGCAGAAGTGAAGGGCATCATGCCGGGTGCACAACCATCCCATCACCACGATCATGAGCACGGCCACGCATCCCATGCGGCCGTTACGGAAGGAGCACACTGATGAGTACACCAGCAGGCGTTATCGGCGAATTCAAAGATGTGAACGTGATCATGACGGCCGCCCAGAAGATCAACGAGGCAGGGTATCGGAAGTGGGACATCCACACGCCGTATCCCGTGCACGGACTGGACAAGGCCATGGGCATCAAGCGGTCGATCATCACCTACATCTCGTTCCTGGGATTGTGTGGCGGACTCTCCACTGCGCTCGGTTTGCAGTGGTGGACCGGTGCCGTCGACTATCCGCTCAACATCGGTGGAAAGGGATTGTTCGATTGGCAGTTCTCCATTCCGATCGACTTCGAATTGTCCATTCTCGGTACGGCCATCATGACGGTGATCGGACTCTTTGGTCTGTGTCAACTGCCCACATGGTATAACCGCTATCAGAACGACGAAAGCTTCAAGAAGGCCACCGATGACACGTTCGTGGTCACGATCGATTCGGATGACGATCGATTCTCGGCTGAACAGACGGCAACCTTCTTGAAGGGTCTCGGCGCACAGAACGTGCATACCGTGACAGCATAACCATTGATCACTACGCAGAGATGGCGCAGAGCATGAGCGATACGAACAGAAAACTGCCGATCCTCTGGATCGTTCTCGGAGCAGCCGCTTCGGTCTTCATCGTCATGGTACTTTGGGGGAAGATCACATGGTTCAGTGATCAAGCACCCGTGGAGTTCCTGCCGAACATGGACCACCAGTTCAAGGCCATTCCGCAATCGGGAAGCAAGTTCTTCTCCGATGGCAGAACGCAACGCGACCCGATGGAGGGCACGGTGGCAAGGGGATCGACGGTGTATCCGCTTGGAATGGGCGACGTGGACAAGGCGGAGACGTTCAACGTGAATCCTCGTCTTGAAGAGACGGAGTTCCTGATGGCGCGCGGACAGAATCGCTTCAACGTCTTCTGCTCACCATGTCACGGCTACGATGCCAAGAGCAATTCGAAAGTGGTCGAACGCGGACCGTGGCCGGGCATTCCCGATCTCACGCGCGAACAGACGGCCGCTCTGTCGAACGCTCGCATCTTCCATATCGTGAGTGCCGGACAGAACTTGATGCCGAGCTATGCCGACAAGATCTCGCCAACAGATCGGTGGGCCATCATCTATTACTTGCGCACGCTGCAAGGCGTAGAGGGAACAGACAGCAACGCTCCGACCGTGGCTGCTTCAAATTCTTCCACCACGGGCTCTGCTCAATAAGGCAAGAAGGGACGCTCTATGTCACAATTGGTCAATCTTGGTTCCTCGCCGCTGATCGGAAAGATCCAGCGCTACGGCATGATCCTCACCGTTCTCGGTGCCGTCGGTCTTGGCGCTGCCTATGCTGTGGGTGGCGGACTTCAGCGCATGATGGGAGACTACTTGTTGGGCTTCTGGTACTTTGCCGGTATCAGTGTGACCATGATCTTCTTCTCAGCGCTCCAGTATCTTACACGCGCCGGTTGGAGCTCTTCCATCCGTCGTATCGCCGAGAACTTCGCCGGAATGGTGCCCTTCATGCTGTTGGGCTTCCTGCCGGTGATCGTCAACCTGTTCTCGCATTCCTCGATCTATGAGTGGACGCATGAGTCGGCCCTCACCGATCCGATCTTGATCCATAAGGCCGGATATCTGAACACACAGTTCCTGATCGTCCGTCTTGCCCTCTATGCCTTGCTGTGGTTCGGCATGTATCGCGTGATCGTTGGAAACTCGATCAAGCAAGACAGTATGCCGGGCGATCACACGCCAACGGAAAAGAACTGGAAGCTTGCGGCACCCATGGTGCTGATCTATGCACTGTCGATCTCGTTCTGCTCGTTCGACCTGCTCATGTCGCTCGAACCACACTGGTTCTCGACGATGTTCGGTGTCTACACGTTCGCAGGACACTTCGTGGCTGCCATCTCGGTGATCACCCTGATGACCGTTGCACTCTATCGTGCCGGTCACCTCAAGGGCTTCATTCGCGAAGAGCACTTCCATGATCTTGGAAAGCTGATGTTCGCCTTCAGTGTGTTCTGGACGTACATCGCCTTCTCCCAGTACTTCATCATCTGGTATGCGAACCTTCCGGAAGAGACCGTGTACTTCACGGCACGTACCACACATGGTTGGCAGTACATGGGCATCGCCCTGGTGATCATGCACTTCATCGTCCCGTTCATGGTCCTGCTCCGTCAAGACGTGAAGCGCAAGACGAACATCCTGGTCGCAGCGGCCATCATCATCCTGATCTCGCACTACATCGACCTTGCCTGGATCATCTTGCCCGCCGTCGGCCATGTGAGCGGATCCGAAGGCATGATGTTCGGTTGGCAGGAACTGACGGGATGGGTCTTCTTCGCCGGACTCTTCATGATGCTCGCAGCACGCGCCTACAAGAAGAACAGTGCGCTTGCCGTGAACGACCCTGTCCTTGGCGAGTCGAAGGATTATCTGGTCTGACCACGCATCACATCGAATATGACAACGGCCCTGTTCCTTTCGGAGCAGGGCCGTTGTAGTTTTCAGACCACTCGCGAATGCGTCAGGCCTTGGCCATGCGGTTGTACACGAAGCCCAATGAAGCTCCCGCGATAGCGCCCGTGATCACATCCACGCCCATGCCGATCGCGGTCATTTGCATAGGAAAGTTCGCGAAGTACATGTACATGCTCATGTTGAAGATGACGTCGATCACCATCGTCAGGATGATCCCTGCCACCATGGCATCCTTCACCGAAAATGGACCGGGCTTACGGGTGAGCACGTGCAAGAGATACCACGACCCAACCACGGTCGGAATGAACCACAATCCCATGTTCGGCTCCTGTCCCGCCGGATGCATCACCGATGCGTACGTGGCAAATGCCTCACGTTCCATTTGCGCAAGCAGAAAACCGTGCACGAAGCCATTCCAGATCCACTGTATTGCCGACGAGATCAGGATCGCCACAATAGCGGCCGTTGACTGCATAACCCCTCCAACATATGTTGAAAAACAACCAACCTCAGGAACAAGAGTAACCACGGAATTGCAATTCGCAATGCCGTAGAACATCGTATTTTTGTGGTCTTATCGAGCTACTCACTCAACCCCCAAGAATCCATGAATCAGCATCAGTTCGACGTTGTTGTAATCGGCTCCGGCCCTGGCGGCTATGTAGCGGCCATTCGTGCATCCCAACTTGGTCTGAAGGTGGCCTGTGTAGAACGCGACCGTCTCGGTGGCGTCTGCTTGAATTGGGGATGTATCCCCTCGAAGGCCCTGCTGAAGAACGCAGAGTACATGAATTTCCTCAAGCATGCCGACGACTACGGTTTCGGCATCAAGAACATCGAGATCGACTTCCCGAAGGTGATCGCTCGCTCGCGTGGCGTTGCCGATCGCATGAGCAACGGTGTGGCCTTCCTGTTCAAGAAGTACAAGGTCACACAGATCAAGGGATGGGGCGCGTTGAAGAACGGTACCACCGTGGAAGTGAAGGATGAGAAGGGCGCTGTCACCGACGTGATCACGGCCAAGAACATCATCATCGCCACCGGCGCACGTCCACGTCAGATCCCCGGGATCGAAGTGGATCGCGAGCGCGTGCTCACGTCCACCGAGGCCATGCTGCAGGAAAAGAAGCCTGAGACCATGATCATCATGGGCGCCGGCGCCATCGGTATCGAGTTCGCCTACTTCTATAACTCCTACGGAACGAAGGTGACGATCATCGAAATGATGAACCGTATCCTGCCCGTGGAGGACGAAGAGGTTTCGAAGGAGCTTGCTCGCACGTACAACAAGGAAGGCATCACGTTGCTGACCGAGACGAAGGTGCTGAGCGCGAAGAAGAAGGGCAAGGGCGTGGAAGTGGTCATCGAGAAGAAGGATGGCACCAAGGAAACACTCACGGCCGACGTTGCCCTGAACTCCATTGGCGTACAAGGGAACATCGAGAACATCGGCATCGAAGCGGCAGGCGTTGTTGCAGAACGCGGATGGATCAAGATCAACAAGTACTGTCAGACCAACATTCCGAACATCTATGCCATCGGCGATATTGCCGGTGCACCATGGCTTGCGCACAAGGCCTCGGCCGAGGGCATCGTGGCCGCAGAACACCTTGCCGGACATCACACGGATGGCGTCGACTATGCCGGCATTCCCGGCTGTACCTACTGTCAGCCGCAGGTTGCCAGCATCGGTCTTACCGAAGCAAAGGCGAAAGAGGCCGGCTACGAGATCAAGGTCGGCAAGTTCCCGTTCACCGCGAATGGCAAGGCCCATGGTATCGGCAAGGCCCAAGGCTTTGTGAAGCTGATCTTCGATGCGAAGTATGGCGAAGTGCTCGGTGCACACATGATCGGACCGGATGTGACGGAAATGATCGGCGAGATCGGCATGGTCCGCGCACTCGAAGGCACCGGAAAGTCCATCTTCAAGACCGTGCATGCGCACCCGACGCTGTCGGAGGCCATCATGGAAGCCGCAGCATTGGCCTACGACGAATGCGTGAACTTCTGACCCACGTGAACATGAACGTTCAAGAGTGGGGAACGATCGACTTTGAACAAGCATGGCATCGACAGCGCGAGCTGGTCGATGCCGTGTCGTTTCAGAACGAACCCAACACACTCGTCCTGTGCGAACATCCGGATGTGATCACACGCGGACGGACCACCGGCAGTGATGGCGTACTGTTCACGGACGACGAGCTCGCTGTTCGCAACATCCGTTCGATCGCCATCGATCGCGGTGGCGAGGCCACCGTCCATTCACCCGGACAGCTCGTTGGCTATCCGATCTTCCATTTGGAACGCCTCAAACCGGATCTGCATTGGTTCCTTCGCACCGTCGAACAATGCATCATCGATGCCATCGCAGAATTCGGATTGAAGGGCGGCAGGGTAGAAGGGAGAACCGGTGTGTGGATCGATGGTGAGCGGAAGATCTGCGCCATTGGCATTCACTGCAAACGGTGGGTGATCTACCATGGCTTCGCACTGAATGTGAACAACGATCTCTCGGTCTTTGATGCCATCGTTCCCTGCGGCATTCGCGATGCCGGCGTGACGTCGATCTCCCGCGAGGTTGGTCACGACGTGCCCATGGCCGACGTGCGGGAGGCCATCGTTCGGGCTTTTCGATACCATTTCGTCGACCCGCAATTTTGAGCAAAACGGCCTAAGTCGTTGAAAAACATTGAATTGAACTACGTCCCAGAGGCTGTGGATAAGTATGTGGATACCCCTATCCTGCTTTGTGTCATGGTCTTACAGATTTGCCGCAAAATTCCGTTTGACTAGTTCACAGAGGGCATGTAAATTCGTAGAAGTTAGATGAAGCGGGAATAGCTCAGTTGGTAGAGCACAACCTTGCCAAGGTTGGGGTCGCGAGTTCGAGTCTCGTTTCCCGCTCGACGACGCAAGTCGTCACTTCCTCTTTATGCTGCATGCCTTGCCGTCTCATTCCCCCCTGATGGCGAGGCATTTTTTTTTGCGGTAACTTTCCGCGCGGAACAAGTACAATACAGCAGAGAGATTCCGTCTGTACAGCACATGCACCGTTCAACCTTGCAGCAGCATTCCACCTTCCGACAAACCATCATCACTGCGATCGTCACCTTGTGTTCGATCGCTTCGGTGGTGCATGCCGCGCCATTGCCGAAAGGATTTCAGATCCTTCGCTCTGATGCGCGAACCTTTGCCTTCACGTATGCTCCGGTAATCGAGTCGTGGGAGACGGTGCAGGACGGACCAACGACCATTCGCAAACCGGTCATCGAGAACGCACGCGTCTTCCCTCGCCACCTGGCCCCTTCCGTCACGGAATGGGTGGTTGCGCACCAAATCGTCGTTCCGGGACCAACGCAGTACACGTTCACACCGCAACAAAACGTGACGGTACGCTATGAAGGCATCGGTGGAACAACGCATCTCGCCAGCATCGACGTCGTGGTGGCAACAGAAGACCACGGCACCATTCGCTACACGACACCCATCACATCGGCCATCACCTTCACCTCGGCCTTCGTCGATGCATCAACGCAACGCAAGCGAGCGACCGAAGCTGCACAAGAGGTGGAGCGCATTGGCAAGGCCTATCGCATCAGCATTCAACGTGATGGTGTCTATCGCATCTCGGCCGACGAACTCCGTCGTAATGGCATTGCGACCGATGCAGCGGCGGCTCGTACCATCAAGATCTTCGGTCGTGGCGGCATGGAGCTTCCGGAGCGTGTGACGCAGTCCGAGTTCGCTGCCATGCACGAGCAGGCCATCACCGTTCGAACGAATGGCGATGGAAGCGTGCGCGACGTGATCTTCTTTGGTGGCGGTCCGTCGGGCTTTGTGATCACGAGGGACTCGCTCGTCCGTCACTTCCTGCACCACTACAGCAAGGTGAGCTCCTATGTGCTCACGGTGGGAGGAACGGATGGAAAGCGTGCAGAGATCGTCCCTGCGCCGAGCGGTACGGTGGTGAATACACCAACGACCGGTGTTGGAACGATCATGTATGAAGAAGAAGTGGTGAATCCGTACAACAGCGGATCGGGTCGTCGCTGGTTCGGACGTTCCTTCGAGAACGGCGGGTCCATCACCATCAACACACTCCTTCCGGGTTTGGTCCGCAGCGGCATGGTGGACTATGTGTTCAGCGTTGTCTCTCGTTCCACCGAGCCGGGCACGATGACGATGACGGAGAACGGACTGGCCGTCGCCCAACTCGGTCTGCAGCCCAATGGTTATTACATGGACGCCTATGTGCTGGGGACCACGGGGTCGATCGATGCACCGGCCATTCCCGCCGATAATCGCAGCGTGTTGAAGTTCGCCTACAAGAGCAACGACCGGAGTTCGACCGCCCTGTTGGACTTCTTCGAGATCCAGTATCCTCGCAGCCTTGCCGCCATTGACAATGCCTTTGCCTTTGCAACGGGGAAGGGGCTTTCGGGCGTGACGCAATATGATGTGAATGGGTTTTCGGGTGACATCTTCGGCTACGACGTCACGGACCGCGTGGATCCTGTGCGGATCGAGAACGTGGCCACTACCGGCGGGATGTTCAGTGTGCGCTGCGCCCTCAACGCTACCTCGCAACGACTCTATCATCTCAGTGCCGCACTGCAAGACGTTTCGCTGAGTGAAATGGCGATCGTGAACCTACGGGCCGATGCACGCAACGTGCCGCTCGTGATCGTGACGAACAGTGCGCTTCGCAAGAGTGCCGACAGTATGTTGGCCTATCGTACGAAGACAAGCGGTATGAAGGGTGTGGTGGTGACGACAGAGGAGATCTTCAACGAATTCTCCTACGGCATGCCGGACCCAACGGCGATCCGGGACTTCCTGCAGCATGCTCTTACGACATGGACGGTCGCACCGAAGTATGTGTTCTTGTGGGGAGACGGTCACTTCGACTATAAGAACATCTCATCAGCCGCGATCAACTATGTGATCCCGTATGAGTCCGACGAGCCCGATGGGAATACGAACGGACTGTACACCAACACCAAGGATGACTTCTTCACGCGCCTTGTGGGCGACGACGCCATTCCGGAATTGGCCATCGGTCGGTTGCCCATCACATCCGATGCCGTTGGGATGCAGATGATCGACAAGATCCGATCCTACGAACAGCAGAGCGACGAGGGCGACTGGAGAACACGCATCACCATGATCGCCGATGATTCTCCGACGGGTGAAGGTCAGGTCCCCGATGGCTCCCTGCACTTGCGACAAAGCGAGACGCTTGCAACGAAATACGTGCCGGAGACCTTCCAGGACAAGAAGATCTACCTGGTCGAGTATCCCACCGAGAATGTTGCGCGTGGACGTCGGAAGCCGGGTGTGACCGATGACATGCTGTCGACCACCAACACCACCGGTGAACTGATCCTCAACTGGATCGGTCACGGGAATCCCCGCGTATGGGCACACGAGAACATCTTCGTGCGCGAGACCACGGTTCCTATGATGACGAATGCCACGAAGAACTTCTTCCTGACCGCGGCCACATGCGACTTTGCGCGATTCGATCTGCCCGATAATCAGTCCGGCGCTGAAGAGCTCGTGCTCTCGCAGATCGGCGGGGCGATCGGTGTGTTCAGTGCCTCGCGTGTGGTGCTCTCGCAAAGCAATGCCGAGATCAATCAGTACTTCTATGCGAGCCTGTTCTCGCGCGAAGCCGATGGACGTTTCCCGCTGCTCGGCGATGTGATGTTGAACGTGAAAAAGCTGTACAACGACGACAATGCAGAGAAGTTCTTCCTGCTGGGTGACCCAACGATGCGCCTTCTGATCCCCGATCGAACGGTGACCATCGACACGATCAATCAGCAGGCGATGGGGGATTCCGATGTGGTGAACCTGGAGTCAAAGGCCACGGTCACCGTCAAGGGCTTCGTCACGAAGCTCGGGTCCAAAGACATCGACACATCATTCAGCGGTGTGATCACCATCTCGCTCTACGACAGTCAGGTGCAGCTCACCGTGACCGATGTTGACGGCACCATCAGCAATTTCACCAAGCTTGGTGCAGGCCTCAATCGCAGCTCGTACAATGTCGACCACGGTCGGTTCGAGGCCACCTTCGTCGTCCCGAAGGACATTGCCTTCTCCACCTCGCGTGCCACGCTGTACGGCTATGCCTCGTCCACCACAGGAGAGCATGCCATGGGCATGACGTCGAACATCACGGTTGGTGGTGTGGCCGACGTGGAGTACGATGATTTCGAAGGTCCGCAGATGTCGCTTTACATGGACAGCCGCCTGTTCAAGAGTGGCGACCTCGTCCGCCGGAACCCCATTCTGATCGTGGACCTGAACGACAAGACCGGTGTGAACACCACGGGTGTGGGGATCGGTCATAACCTCGAGGCCATGTTCGACGATGGGGAAGTGATCGAGAACCTGACGAACACCTTCACCACGTCGCTCGACAACAGCAGAGCAGGAACGGCCGTCAAACAGATCTTTGGTCTGGGACCCGGCCTGCATACGGTACGCGTGCGCGCCTGGGATGTGCTCAACTACTACTCCGAGCAGGAAACGTTGTTCCGGATCGAGTCCTCGAACGATGCCGCCATCGCCGAGGACCTCATGAACTATCCCAATCCGTTCAGTACGTCAACGCTCATCACGTTCAAGCACAATCAGCCGCAGCCATTCGATGCCCACGTGCGGATCTTCACGGTGAACGGGGACATGGTCTACGACACCAAGCTGCACGTCGAGGAGCTGCAAACGGCCACGATCCCGTGGAATGCCCGTACGAACGACGGCATGTCGTTATCTTCCGGGGTCTACCTGTGTGTGATCAGCATGACGGGGTCCGATGGCTCCACTGCCATTCTTAGTGGCAGTATGACCCTCATTCGCTAAATTTGATTTCTACTACGCTTCACGAGGAACTCTATGATGTTGATGAAAAGGGGCGCGGCGGTTGCGACACTATTGGTCATGAGCGCTGCGTGCATGTACGGCCAGGCCGGCGGCTCGGCTGTTCCTTTTCTCTTGATCGCACCTGATGCTCGCGCAAGCGGCATGGGCGACGTTGGTACGGCCATCGCGGACAACGCCAATGCCGTGTATTGGAACACAGGGGGATTGGGCTTCCAGTCGTCACGCCAGATCTCATTGGCGTTCTCAAAGTGGCTGCCGCAGTTCAATGCAGACCTGTTCTATTCCTACGGTACGTATTCCGATTACGTCGACGCCATCGATGGTACCATCGCCGGAACGATCACCTACATGAATCTCGGTGAGTTCACCCGTACGGCCGAAGATGGAAGTCAGCTTGGCAAATTCCGCTCCAATGAGTTCTGTATCGGTCTGTCCTATGGAACACTCGTCTCCGACGACGTCGGTATGGGGATGCAAGTGAAGTACATCCAGTCCAACCTTGCGCCCGCCGGTATCGGTCAGGCCGGGGCGGGCGTCGGTATCTCGGCGGCCTTCGACATCGGTTTGCTCTGGAAGCCGGAGAAGCTCAGCATCTTTGGAGAGAACCTCGACAATACGTTCAGCTTCGGCGTCAACCTGCAGAACGTCGGTCCGAAGATGACCTACTTGAACGAGTCGGACCCGCTTCCGACCACGTTGCGAATTGGTGTCGCCTTCAAGATCGTCGAAGATGAATACAACGATCTGACGATCACGTCGGACTTTGCCAAGCTCCTTGTCAAGCGCGACTCACTGGGATCGGATCCGATCCCGACATCGTTCTTCACGTCGTGGGGTGTGGGCGGACCGCAGATCGGGATCGGCATGGAGTACGTCTATGACCGCATCGTCGCACTGCGCGGCGGCTACTTCAGCGAGCCAAAGGCTGCCGGTAATCGCCAGTTCTTCACCCTCGGAGCCGGTGTGAAATACGATCTTTTCGCCGTGGATTTCTCCTACATCCTGACGGTCGAAGACAATCACCCCTTGGCCAACACCTTGCGATTCTCGCTCCTCGTGGACTGGGGTCAGCTCAAGTGATCGAGCGGCGCTCCTTGCGTCGCTTGAGATATCTCCAACCGAAGTACACCACCAACGTCGTCACGATCAGGATCGTGACGACGTTTCCATATGTGGCCAGTATTCCTTCCACCGAGCGCCAGTTGGCCCCCAGCTGCTTGCCGATGATCACCATGATGCTGTTCCATGCGGCCGCACTCACAAGGCAATAGAGGGTGGTACGGAGGAAGGGCATCTTCGTGATGCCAGCCGCAAAGGAGATCACGGCACGTGTGCCGGAGAGGAAACGATTGGCGATGATGATCAGGCCATGATACTTGTTGAACCACCCTTCCACCTTGAGGAGCAGTTCAACGGAGAGAAAGGGGACGCGCTTCGATTCGATCAGGGCCGTGCCATAGCGACGTCCGATCCAGTATGCCGTGGCGAAGCCCGCCACACTGCCCAAGGTGGCCGTACCGATCATCGTTGTCATGCCCACGGTACCCAGGCCCACGAGCGTCCCCAGAAACACCAAGATCACGTCGCTGGGTGCCGGAGGAAAGAGGTTCTCGATATAGGCCACGAGAAACGTGACGATGATCACGCCCCATACCGGAAGGCCTTGCAGGTATACCACGATCGATTCGATCATTGCGTCGTAATTTGCGTGTTCAATTCGAAATTCATGGAGCCCCGATGAAACCCTTCGTCAACGAACAGTACCACGATTTCACCAAGCCGGCCGTCGCCGCAAAACAACGTGCTGCGATCGACGCCGTACGTGCGAAGTTCGGGAAAGAATATCCCAATATCATCAACGGAAAAAAGATCCGTACCACGGCCAAGACGGTGAGCACGAATCCTGCCGATCCGTCGGAGACCGTGGGCGTGTTCCAGAAGTCGGGTAAGGACGATGCCGAGAAGGCAATGCGTGCTGCGTTGAAGGCCTTTGAAACGTGGAAAGACGTTCCGATGGCGAAGCGCGCAACGTATCTGTTCAAAGCGGCGAACGTGATGCGCCGCCGTCGTCTCGAGATCAACGCATGGATGATCTCCGAAGTAGGCAAGAACTATATCGAGGCCGATGCCGATACATGCGAGGCCATCGACTTCCTTGAGTACTACGGTCGTGAAGCACTGCGCTATGCAGAGCCGCAACCCGTGGTGGCACAGCCCGGTGAGAAGAACGAAGTGTTCTACATTCCGCTTGGCGTTGGTGTGATCGTTCCACCCTGGAACTTCCCGTTCGCCATCCTTGCAGGCATGTCGGTAGCGGCCATCGTTTGCGGTAATACCATTGTGTTGAAGCCATCGAGCGATTCGCCCATGATGGGTTGGCTCTTCACGGAGATCATGGAAGAAGTTGGTCTGCCCGCCGGAGTGCTGAACTTCCTCGTTGCAAGTGGAGCCGAAGCTGGCGATTATCTTGTCGGCCATCCGAAGACGCGATTCATCTCCTTCACCGGTTCGATGGAAGTTGGTCTGCACGTCAATCAACTTGCAGCGACACCGCAGCCAGGACAGATCTGGATCAAGCGCGTGGTGGCGGAGATGGGTGGCAAGGATGCCATCATCGTCGACAAGGAATGCAACGTGGATGAGGCCGTGGCCGGCGTTGCCGCTGCAGCCTTTGGATTCCAAGGACAGAAGTGTTCGGCATGCTCACGCGCCATTGTGGATCAGGCTGTCTATGACGAGTTCGTCACCAAGCTCAAGGTGGTGATGGATGCCTATAAGATCGGCGAACCGAAAGATGACGGTCGCGTTGGTCCGGTGGTGAGCGCTCGCGCAGAGAAGACGATCCTGAAGTATATCGAGATCGGCAAGAAGGAAGGCAAACTTCTCACAGGCGGTTCGAAGGTGAAGGACAAACCTGGTTACTTCATCGAGCCAACGGTCTTCGTGAATGTGAAGCCCACGGCACGTTTGATGCAGGAAGAGATCTTCGGTCCGGTCCTCGCCGTGTGCAAGGCCAAGGACTTCGATCATGCCCTGGAGATCGCCAACAACACCATCTACGGTCTGACCGGCGCCGTGTACACCCGCAATGCCAAGAAGCTCGCACGTGCTCGCAATGAGTTCCATTGCGGCAATCTGTATCTGAATCGGAAGTGCACCGGTGCCATGGTGGGTGGACATCCGTTTGGCGGGTTCAACATGTCCGGCACCGACTCCAAGGCCGGTGGTCGCGACTATCTGGGTCTGTTCTTGCAAGCCAAGACCGTAGCACGGAAGATCTGACGTATGAGAATGAACATCGTACTGCTGCTCGCGACCCTCGTCGCGAGCAGCGTTGCGTTTGCACAGAATGTGGCCTTGTTCGATGGAGTATGGGTGCGGTCGGACATGATCGACGAACTCAAGCGAACCCATTCCGTCCGTGCCGCCATGCAACCCCTTGCAGAGCCTTCGCTCCCTCTTGCCATGGTGATCGACGTGCAGGCGGATTCCATTCGCACATGCACCGTTGCGCGGTCATTCAACGATAGTGCACGCACGCAACTTCTTCGCGCTTCTCTTCCCGGTTTCGGTCTGCGATATGTGCTGAACGATCGGTGGGTGTTGACGGCGGATTCGTTGAACGGACAATACATCGCGCTCTACGACAAAACGAACGCCATCGAGAAGCCCTTTGTCTACGCACGCATCCCATCGAAGAATCGATCGTTGCAGTTCGTGTTGCAACGCATCGTGAACATATCGGTGCTGGAAGGACGGTGGATGGACACGCAGGGCGACGAGTATCGATTCTTTGCGGACCAGCATGCCGAGTGGCCAGCGGGGACGTTCCAGTATCGGCTGACGATCGACCCGAAGGGCCGACATCGCTTGCAGATCACCGGCGGCAAGCTGTACACGTGGGAGTGCGAAGGAGATACCCTAAAACTCTACGTCCCTTCCGACAAGGGCCGAAAGGGACGTACGATCATCACTCTGCAACGTCGCTGATCACTCTTCTTCTTGCGCGTGCTGCAGATACTCTTGGTGCAGTTTCGATTGGATCTGCGAAGGCACGGACACATACTCGGCGAATGATGCCGAGAACGCGGCTCTGCCCGACGTCATGCTCCGCAACACCGTTGCATACTTGTCCACTTCTGCCAATGGCATGCGTGCCTTGAGCACTTGATAATGTCCGTCGGAATCGATGCCCATGATCACGGCACGACGTACCGGCAGATCGCTCATCACATCGCCCACGTGTTCTTCGGGCATCAGGACCTCGACGTCGTAGATCGGCTCCAGAAGCTGAGGATCTGCCTTGATGAAGCAGTCCTTGAAGGCCATGCGGCCCGCTGTCTTGAAGGCGGCCTCGTTCGAGTCGACGGCATGCATCTTCCCGTCGAACACCGTCACACGCACATCGCGTACATACGAACCGGTCACGGGTCCTTCCGTCATCTTCTCCATCACACCCTTGAGGATGGCCGGCAAGAAGCGCTGCTCGATCACACCACCAACGATGGCGTTGACAAAGACGAGCTTACCGCCCCATGGCAGGTCGTGCTCTTCGGTGGCACGCACGGAGAGTCCGGCCGGTGCGGCAATGCCTTCATACCATGGCTCGACGCGCATGTGCACTTCGGCGAACTGACCTGCTCCACCGGATTGTTTCTTGTGTCGATACGAACCTTCCACCATGCGTTGAATGGTCTCGCGATACGGCACCTTCGGTGTTTCAAAGCTCACATCCAACTTGAAGCGATTGATCAGGCGATGCTTTGCCGTTTGCACGTGCATCTCGCCTTGTCCGTGCAGGAGCAACTGTTTCAGCTCCATGCTATGCTCGATGAGCAACGTCGGATCTTCTTCGTGCAAGTGATGCAACGCCATGCCGAGCTTGTCCTCTTCGCCCTTGCGATTGCTCACCACGGAGACGCGGACACGAGGGGTAGGGAATTGAATGGCGGGAAGGACCAGGTTGAGTCCTTTGTCGTGCAGCGTATTGTTCACGTGCGTGTTCTTCAGCTTGACCACGGCGCCGATATCACCGGCCTGGAGCTCGGAGACCTCCAGGCGTTTCTTTCCGTTCACCACGAAGAGCTGACCCAAGCGTTCGGTCACTCCCGTTTGTTCGTTCACTAGGTCCATGCCATGGGCCACGGTGCCTGAATACACGCGGAAGAACGACATGTCGCCAACGTTCGGTTCACTGGCAGCCTTGAAGACGAAGATGCAGGTCTTGCCTTTCGGATCTGCCTTCAGTTCCGTGCCGCCTTCCGTTTTCACGGGTGGCATCTCGACGGGGGCGGGGACGACAACGTCGATGAACGTCATCAACCGACCTGCACCCATGTTCTTCTTGGCACTCGTGCAGAACAGCGGGAAGATCTGTCGCTGGATGATCGTCTTGGTCAGTCCGTGACGCATCTCATCCTCATCCAGTTCGCCCTTGGCCAAGTAGTGCTCCATGAGCGACTCGTCGTTCTCGGCGACGATCTCGATGAGCTCGTTATGCAACTTCGCCGCACGCTCGCGCTCGGAATCGGGAATGGGCAGCTTCTCGGGCTTGCCGCCGTCCGGACCGAAGACATAGGCCGTCATCTTCAGCACATCGATGATGGTGTTGAATCCGACGCCTTCGGCAAGGGGATACTGGACCACGGTCACTTCACGACCGAAGCGTTCCTTCGCTTGTTCGACGGTGCGCCAGAAATCGCTCTGCTCGTGGTCGACCTTGTTGACCGTGAAGATCACCGGGGTCTCGAACTGCTTCGTGTACTTCCAGATGGTCTCGGTCCCGACCTCCACACCATGATGGGAATTCAAGACCATCAGGCCCGTGTCGACCACGCGCAAGGCGCTGATCACCTCGCCCACGTAGTCAGAGAATCCCGGGGTATCGATGATGTTGATCTTATAGTCTCGCCATTCGGCGAACAGGGGTGTTCCAAAGACCGACGACCCGCGTTCCTGCTCGATATCGTGATAGTCACTGGCTGTGCTTCCTTCTTCTACGCTCCCGCGGCGCTGGATCTCGTTGGATTCGAACAGCATCGACTCGGCCAACGTCGTCTTCCCCGAACCGGCGTGGCCGAGGATCGCAATGTTGCGAATATGGTGGGCATCATACGTTTTCATGACCTCTCCGTGTACGGTGTATTTCGGATATGAACATACGAAAATTCAAATGCGATGGACATGAGAAGTGTCATAGGCGGGAGGGGGGCCGGTCAAACGGGGGAAAACCCAATCAACAAACGCACTTGCATGGAATCTCCCCACCCCGTATCTTTGCCTTCCTGAATTGAAGCATACGGAGCTAATGACGTGGTAAAAGAACTCAAACAGATCGAAACGATCACGAAGGCCGAAGCCTTCGAAATGCGTAAGGCCAAGGCCGGCGAACTCTCGCCAGAAATGCCTTCCTTCCGTCCAGGCGACACAGTGAAGATCGCTGTGCGTGTGATCGAAGGTGAAAAAGAGCGTATCCAGAATTTCCAGGGCGTCGTGATCGCACGTCGCGGCTCGGGAATGAACGAAACGTTTCGCGTACGCAAGATCTCGAATGGTGTTGGTGTTGAGCGGATCTTCCCGGTCCACTCCCCGATCATCCAGTCGATGACGGTCTTGAAGAGCGGTACGGTGCGTCGCGCCAAGCTCTACTATCTCCGAGGAATGTCGGAGAAGAAGATCCGTCAAAAACTGTCGTAAGGCGGTCGATCACGTTGAAGCTACAAAAGGGGACTCGCGACATCGTGAGTCCCTTTTTTCGTTCATCACCAGTTTTTTTTCGAAGGAGTTCGTGATGCCACGTATCGGTGACACCGCACCCGACTTTTCGGCCACCACCACCATTGGCCCACTGCAGTTCTCCGACTATGCCAACAACAGTTGGGTGGTCATGTTCTCGCACCCCGCGGATTTCACACCGGTGTGCACCACGGAACTCTCCGAGTTCGCCAAGGAACAGGCCTTCTTCGATGCGCATGGCACGAAGCTCATTGGCATCAGCATCGACAGTATCCATTCGCATGTTGCCTGGGTGCAGAATGTGAAGGAGAAGCTCGGTGTGTCGATGCAGTTTCCCATCGTGGCCGACATTGGCATGAACGTCTCCCAGCTCTATGGAATGCTCCATCCGGGCGAAAGCGAGACAGCCACCGTCCGCGCCGTCTTTTTCATCGATCCCAAGCGCACCATCCGCCTGATCATGTACTATCCGCTCAACGTTGGTCGGAACATGGCAGAGATCAAACGCGTGCTCGTTGCCCTGCAAACAGCCGATGCCCATAAGTGCGCACTGCCCGTGAATTGGCTGGAAGGCCAGAAGGTGATCGTACCGGCGCCGAAGACGTTGAAGGACATTGAAGAGCGGGCCACCATGGGGTACGAGACCGTTGACTTCTACCTTATGAAACGCGATCTCTAAGACACACCATGAACGCTGCTATCATCACCATCGGCGATGAGTTACTGATCGGTCAGATCGTGAATTCAAATGCCGCCTTCATCGCCGAGGAGTGCACCGCCATCGGTTGCACCGTCGTGGCGCAGTCCACCATTGGTGATGATGCACAAGCGTTGATCGATGAACTCGATCGACTACGTGCACAGGCCTCGGTGCTGATCCTCACGGGTGGACTCGGTCCAACACACGACGACATCACGAAGGCCGTGCTCACCTCGTACTTCCACGACACGCTCGTGGAAGATCGCGAATGGCTCGAGCATCTACGTGCTTGGATGCAGATGCGTGGCAGAGAACTCTCCGACCGCAATGCGCAGCAGGCCATGCTTCCCTCGACCTGTCGCAAGCTCGACAATCCGTTGGGCACGGCACCGGGTATGCTCTTCGATCGCGACGGCATCGTCGTGATCTCACTGCCCGGCGTTCCCGACGAGATGAAGGGACTGATGCGTCAGCACGTGATCCCGTATCTGCAGCGCATGCTCGAGGAACGCAATGAACCGTCGTGGGAATATCGCACGCTGTATTCCACCGGTATTCCGGAAGCCTACCTGGCCGATCGTCTTGGCGACCCTGCCACCTTCCTCCATGGCTGCAGCCTTGCCTTCCTTCCGAATGCCTTTGGCGTTCGGTTGCGCATCGGCGCACACGGGCGGACGCATGAGGAACGCGTGCGTGAGCTCGACCGCGTCGAGGCCTATCTGCAGGAACGAGCAGGACGGTGGATCTACGGCACCGGTGCAATATCGTTGGCCATGCGTGTTGGCGAGCTCCTGAAGGAGCAAGGCGGCACGGTGGCAGTGGCCGAGTCGTGCACGGGCGGCATGCTTGGTGCGGCGTTCACGGATGTTGCCGGCAGTAGCGCATACTTCGAAGGCGGGATCCTGTCGTACAGCAATGCCGTGAAGGTCCGTGAACTTGGTGTGTCGGCCGCCGACATTGCATCGTTCGGCGCCGTAAGCGATGTGGTCGCTCGTCAGATGTGCGATGGTGTGCGTGCTCGGTTCGGGACCACCTATGGCATTGGGATCACGGGTGTGGCCGGACCGGATGGCGGCACCGACGAGAAGCCCGTGGGCACCGTATGGATCGGGATCGCAGGTCCAACACGGACGATCACGAAGCTGCACCGATTCGGACCCGACCGTCGGAACAATCGCGAACGCAGTGTGGCCGCCGCACTTGCCATGCTATGGCGCATGATGCAGGGAGTGGACGACGATGTCTGAACCTGTGATCCTCGCCATCGAGACATCGTGTGATGATACGGCGGCATCGGTCTTGCGTGGACTCGATGTGTTGAGCAATGTGATCTCGTCGCAAGACATTCACGATCACTATGGCGGCATCGTTCCGGAGCTTGCCTCGCGCGAGCATGTGAAGGGCATTGCGCCCATCGTCCAAGCGGCGCTCCTCGAAGCGAAGTGCACTACGGCCGACCTCGATGCCATTGCCGTCACCTATGGCCCCGGTCTTCCCGGGTCGCTCATCGTGGGCTCGCACTTCGCCAAGGGTCTGTCCATGCGACTGGGCATTCCGATCTTTCCGGTGCATCACATCGAAGCGCACATGTACTCGGGACATCTCGAAGATCCATCGCTCGGCTTTCCCGCCATTTGTTTGGTGGTGAGTGGTGGACATACAAGCATCGTCTTGTTGCGTTCACTTCACTCCTATGAAGTGTTGGGATCGACGCGTGACGATGCTGCAGGGGAAGCGTTCGATAAGGTGGCGAAGCTCGTCGGACTGGGCTATCCCGGAGGTCCGCACGTGGATCGACTCGCAAAGCAGGGTGATCCCGATGCCATTGCCTTCCCGCGCGGACTCATGCACGATGGCACGTACAACTTCTCGTTCAGCGGATTGAAAACGTCGGTGCGCTACTATCTGCGCGATCATCCGGATGCGCCGATCAACGATGTGTGTGCATCGGTGCAGCGCGCGATCGTCGATGTGTTGGTGAGCAAGACCATGAAGGCAGCGCGCGAACATGATGTACGTGCTGTGGTCGTTGCCGGGGGAGTGAGTGCGAACTCCGAACTCCGTGCTCGCATGTCGGTGGAGTGCGCAAAGCGATCGATCCGATCGGTGGCGCCTCGCGCCGCGTATTGCGTGGACAATGCAGCGATGATCGGCTTCCTGGCCGCTCACCGCTATCGTGAAGGACATCGTCCGATGGACCATTCCTTCACGATAGCAGCGCATGCATTGCGCGCGGTCGACTAGATGTTCTTGACCTCGTCGACGACACTCTTCACGACTTCTTCCACGGAGCGCATCGCATCGTCGATCGTTTCGCCGATGCGCTTTCCGACCTCGTCGGTGGACGCATTCAACGTTGGATACAACGGGAACTGACGGCAGAAGTGCTTGACGTCTTCCTTGACGGCCGCATACACATCTGCATTTCCAACGTTCGTGATCACACGGTCGACCAACCGTGCGATGTGTCGCATATCATCTTCATCCATTCCGCGTGACGTCATGGCCGCCGTACCAAGGCGAATGCCTGAGGTGACGAGCGGTGGTTGCGTATCGTTCGGAACGGCATTCTTGTTGCACGTGATGCCCGATGCATCCATGGCGATCTCGGCGGCTTTGCCGGTGACGTTCTTGTTGCGAAGATCGATGAGCATCAAGTGATTGTCCGTTCCACCGGAGATCACCTGATAGTCCATCTTCATCATCTCGTCGGCAAAGGCAGAAGCATTCTTGATCACTTGTTCCGTGTAGGTGCCGAAGGCATCCGTCAAGCACTCGCCGAAGGCCACGGCCTTGGCGGCGATCACATGCATGAGCGGTCCACCCTGAATACCGGGCATCACCCACGAGTCGATGAGCTCGCCCATCAGCTTCGTGCGGCCACTCTTTGGGGCGACTTGACCGAACGGATTCTCGACGTTCTTGCCCAGCATGATCAGACCACCGCGCGGACCGCGCAAGGTCTTGTGCGTGGTGCTCGTCACCACGTCGCAGTACTGCACCGGACTCATCAGCTTTCCTTTGGCGATCAGACCCGCTGGGTGTGCGATGTCGGCCATGAGGAAGGCACCAACGGAATCGGCGATCTGACGGAAGGCTGCGAAGTCGATCTCGCGTGAATACGCCGAGGCGCCCACGGTGATCATCTTCGGACGATGCTTCTTTGCAAGATCTTCCACGGCATTGAAGTCGATACGTTGCGTCACGGGATCCAGACCATAGCCGATGAAGTTGTAGAACTTGCCGGAGAAGTTCACCGGAGAACCATGTGTCAAGTGTCCGCCTTGCGAAAGGTCCATGCCCAACACCGTATCGCCATGCTGCAGATACGTGAAGTAGACGGCCATGTTCGCACTCGATCCCGAGTGCGGCTGAACGTTCGCATACTCGGCACCGAACAACTCCTTCAACCGATCGATGGCCAACTGTTCGGCAACATCCACCCATTCGCATCCACCGTAGTATCGCTTTCCGGGATACCCTTCTGCATACTTGTTGGTGAGGATACTGCCTTGTGCTTCCATCACGGAGAGCGATGTGAAGTTCTCACTGGCGATCAACTCGATCTTGTCGCGTTGGCGTTCATACTCGCCCGCAAGTGCGTGGTAGAGTTCCGGGTCGGTATGCTTTACTGATGAATACATTCGTTCCTCACTTCACAAGTACAACGTTGCGCTGAACCAATTGTCCGTTCTGACGCAACCGAATGATATAGGGTCCACTGGCAAGGGTAGATGTCGACGCGATGAGCATCGGTGCCGACGCTGTGAACGTCGATGTGGAGACAACGGTTCCCACTTGGTCGACGATGTCCATGGTCACGTTCCGTCCGGTCCACTCCAACGGGATCGACACGGTCATCACATCACGCGCGGGGTTCGGCATCACGGTGACGCCGGCCGTGAACGGGTCTTCCTGCACCGAGGTAGGGAGTCCGATACAGATCGTCTGTCCGGTCTCTGCATGCACGAAACACGTCAGCCCGCCCTCACCTTGCTGCCCTGCTCCTTGCCATGAGATGGTCCAGAAGGGCGTTCCTGCAGGGAAGTCGAGCACAGCGTCGACGGCCGTGCTCAAGACCGTGAATTGCGGCATACTGTCGGGATTGGCCTTATGATAGGTGTCGTAGTCTCCATCCTTGCCAAGGGCCGTGAGAAGGGCCGTCCCTTGAAGGTAGGTGGCGGGCAGTTGACCGAGGCCAAGATCGCCGGGACCGAAATCGCCGGGCGCCGTTCCTGCCGGTATGTCGATGGCCGTACACGAGCCCAGGAGGCGGATGAACGGACTGATCAGGATCGTGTCCTTGCTGACCGAATGGAAGAGGTAGGCCCAGGCCGTCGACTTCCCGTCGGTAAGATTCATGCCAACGTCGATGGTCGTTGTGGCCACAGGAATGCTGGCCTTGAACGTGGCGATGCCGATGAGTTCTGCGTCAGCAGCGATCTTCTTGGCGGCTGTGATCGCAGAGGCCTGGCAGTCCTTCGGCAAATAGCCCGAGACGAGCTGCGAATACGCGGTCGACGAGGCCAGAATGAGCACGATCACGAACGAGAAAAGAACCTTCATGGGAAACCCTCGGAGAATAAGTGTTCAGCATCAAATCTACCGAAAATGGCGCCACCTCGTAACTTTGTAGCCTATGACAAAAAACGAATGGCTCGACGTTGCGCGAACGCTGATCGCTTCGCGCACAATGGACATCATCGAAGAGACGGATCTTGCACCATCGGGCAAGGTCACCTATCAATTCTCTGCACGCGGACATGAGCTTGCACAGATCATTCTTGGTCGTGCACTTCGGCACGGACATGATGGTGCCACCGTGTACTATCGCTCACGTCCGTTCGTACTCGCCGCCGGCATGACCCTTGAAGAGGGCTTTGCAGGTCCGCTTGCACGCGCTGGCAGTCGCAACGGCGGACGTGACATCGGCGTGGTCCATCACTTGCCGAATCGGAACGGCGTCACCGTGTTGCCCGCCTCGGGCGATGTTGGTGCGCAGTACACACCGGCCATCGGATGGGCGCAGGCCATCAAGTATCGCACCACCGTGATGAACGATCCTTCGTGGTCCGGCGCCATCGCCGTTGCACTCGGTGGTGACGGCTCGGTGGCCACGAACGGTTTCTGGGCAGCGCTCACGATCGCCACCACGCAGAAACTTCCGATGATGTTCTTCATCGAGGACAATCAGTTCGGCATCTCCGTTCCGGGCTCGTTCCAAACACCGGGTGGGAACATCGCCGCCAACCTTGCCTCCTTTGCCAACCTTCGCATCGTCGAAGTGGATGGCAGTAATCCCGACGAAGCGGACCGGATGATCTCGAAGGCCATCGACCATGTGCGCGAAGGCCGCTCGCCTGTGCTGATGCGCGTGCGCGTGCCGCGGTTGTGCGGACACTCGGGAGCCGACAATCAATCGTACAAGACCAAGGAACAGCGCGCCGACGAAGAGGCGAGAGATCCGCTTGGAAAGCTCAAGGACTTCTTTGAGCGCAAGAAATACATGACGGCGGAACAGTGGGACGAATTCGTTGCGAATGCGGAAGCTGACGTACGCGCCGCTGCTGACGCTGCTGTTGCGCAACCGGAACCCGATCCATCGGACGCCTTCGGTCATGTGTTCTTCGACGGAAAGCCTGCTCTCCACGGCGGGATGATGAGCGAAGGCATTGAGCCCTTGCCGGCAACAGGTGCGATAGAGGAGCAAGGCGGCAGGGTGAACCTGATCGAAGCTGTCAAGCGCACGCTCGACTACGAGCTTGCCAACAATCCGCGCGTCCTCGTCTTTGGTGAAGATGTTGGTGTGAAGGGTGGCGTGCATGGAGCGACCGTTGACCTGCAGATCAAGCATGGTGCGGACCGCGTCTTCGACACGTCGCTCAGCGAAGAGGGCATCATCGGTCGTGCCGTCGGTATGGCCATGGCCGGACTCGTTCCCGTTCCCGAGATCCAGTTCCGCAAGTACCTCGATCCCGCCACCGAACAGATCAACGATTGCGGCACCTTGCGATGGCGTACCAATGGCGACTTCGCCGCACCGATGGTGTTGCGCATTCCTGTTGGATTCTCCAAGCGCACGGGCGATCCATGGCATAGCGTAAGCGGCGAGTCGATCTTCGCCCACACGATCGGCTGGCGTGTTGCCATGCCATCGAATGCACAAGATGCTGTGGGATTGTTGCGCACCGCGTTGCGCGGCAACGATCCGACGTTCTTCCTCGAACATCGTGCCATTCAGGACACGATGCCGGGTCGCGGTGTCTATCCCGGCGATCAATACGTGTTGCCGTTCGGCGTTGCGAACATCGTTCGCAGCGGATCGCGTGCAACGATCGTGTGTTGGGGAGAGATGGTCCACCGCGCCAAGGGAGTGGTCGAGGCCATGCAGGAGGACATCGAGATCATCGATCTGCGCACGATCGTGCCGTGGGATCGCGAGACGGTGGTGAACAGTGTTCGTCGCACATCGCGCTGTATGGTCTTGCACGAGGACACGATCACGTGCGGATTCGGTGCAGAGATCTCGTCGGAGATCATGAAGGAAGCCTTCACGCATCTCGATGCACCGGTGGTGCGCCTTGCAACGCCGGATGTTCCGATCCCGTACAACAAGGGCATGATGGATGTTGTGATCCCGAACACCACGGAGATCGAACAACAGCTCCGCGCACTGCTCGCATACTGACGTCGTGAAGAAGCTCGTTCTTCGCAAGGCCACACCGAACGCTCTCGCGGGAGGTGTGTATCGCATCAACTATGCCGAAGAATTGAATCCTGCACAGCTCGAAGCTGTGATGCATACGAACGGACCGGCCCTCGTCCTCGCCGGTGCCGGCACCGGCAAGACGCGTACGCTTGTGTATCGCGTTGCGCGGTTGGTCGAAGATGGTGTTCCACCCGAGACCATCCTGCTGCTCACGTTCACACGCAAGTCTGCGGCGGAAATGATCCGTCGTGCCTCTGCCTTGCTGGACGGACGGTGCGAGCGCGTCTCCGGAGGCACGTTCCATTCCTTTGCCCATGCCACCCTTCGACGTTTTCCTTTTGTCCTGCAGCCCGATGCAGAGAACGGTGCGTCGGCATTCACCGTCATGGACCAGGCCGATGCCGAAGACGCCATGAACCTCGTGCGCGGAAAGTTCGACGTGGCCGCACTGAAGAAGCGCTTCCCGCAAAAGCATACACTGTACACGATGTATTCGTCGGCCGTGAACACAGCGCGTTCACTGCATGACGTGATCGTGGAGCAGTATCCGCAGTTCATCGAAGAGGAAGACCGTATCGGCGCTGTCATTCGCGCCTATGGTGCGTTCAAGCATGAGCATCGCCTTGTCGACTACGATGATCTCTTGCTGTCGCTCCTCGCCCTTACAAAGCACGACGAGATCGGTCCGCTTCTTCGCTCGTCGTATCGATTCGTGATGATCGATGAGTATCAGGACACGAACGTCTTGCAACACTCCATCATCAAAGGTCTCGTGGGTGACGAGGGGAATGTGATGGCGGTGGGCGACGATGCACAGAGCATCTACTCGTTCCGCGGTGCTGATGTGCGCAACATCCACGCCTTTCCCGATGCCTACGAGAACACGCGCCTTATTCGCCTCGAGCACAACTATCGTAGCACGCAACAGATCCTGCATGTGTGCAATGCCATCCTGCGCGATGCACCCATGATGTTCGAGAAGGAACTGTTCTCCGAGCGCACGGATGGGGACGAGCCCATGCTCATCTCCTGTCAGAATGAGCGACAGCAAAGCTCCTTCGTTGTGCAGCAGATCCTGGAATTGCATGAGCATGGACTGCCGCTCAGCGAGATCAGCGTGCTGTTCCGCTCGGGGTTCCTTTCCTTCGACCTCGAGATCGAACTCGGGAAGGCCAACATCCCGTTTCGAAAATTCGGTGGCATGAAGTTCACCGAGGCGGCGCATGTCAAGGACCTCCTCTCGCTCTTGCGCATCACCGTGAATCCGCGCGATGGCATCTCATGGTTCCGTGCACTGCTGTTACTGCAGGGTGTAGGGCAGAAGGTGGCAGGGACGGTGATCGATCAGTTGCTTGCCTCGGTCGATCCGATCAATGCGGCCGCGCCGACGGTGACAGGCAAGGCTCGCACGTCGGTGGATGAATTGTTGCGAGCCCTTCGCAGCGCCATGGCCTTGGTGCCATGCGGCGATCGGGCCGCCGTGCTGGCCTCCTGGTACAAGCCTATCCTCGAGCGGACGTATGATGACCATCCGAAGCGCTGGAAGGATATCGAGACCACGCTTGCCATCTGCGGTCGATATGCGACCACTGAATCGTTCCTCGCCGATGTGGCCTTGGATCCACCGCAGGATACGCTCGACGACATTGCACCGGATGATAAGGAGGACGACTTCGTGACACTTTCCACCATTCACTCGGCCAAGGGTCTGGAATGGAATACGGTCTTCCTCATCTGGGTCAACGAAGGACGTATCCCGTCGGCTCGGTCCGCCGAGTCCGAGGCAACGCTCGAAGAGGAACGCCGACTCCTCTATGTGGCCTGTACGAGGGCCAAGGAACGCCTCTATTTGACCTATCCGGCCGTGATGTTCGAATGGGAGCATTCCGACGTTCTGGGCAAGCCCAGTCGCTTCCTCGACGCCGTTTCCGAGGAGATCTGCCCGAAGTATCTGTTGACCGAAGGGTAAAAAACGGCAAAAACCCCTATCTTGGGGGTTGGAATAGGGGAACAATCCTTGATGATGCCTCCAACATTGCATGATCTTTCGACGGTCCTGACCGGTTCGGTCACGGATCGCGTAAGTCACGACTCCATCCGCAAGAGTCGCATGCGCGCAACGACGATCCTGATGCTCACGGATGCACTTGCCATGAGCGCCGCGATCTTTGGTGTGATAGGGGTGCGTGCGCTTTCGAGTCCCGATTCCATCCCCCTTGCCTCCTATATCCCTGTGATCATCGCCGTTCTGGTGATGAATGCCATTGTCTCCGCATGGCGTGGCATCTATCCGGGATACGGAATGTGCGCCATTGCCGAGCTGCGCACCACTTTCTACTCGCTCACGGGTGTCTTTGCCGCTGTCATCATGGTGTCGTTCTTCACCCGGGGCGTTCTCCCGTACTCTCGGTCCATCCTCTTCATGGCCTGGCTCCTTGGCCTTCCCGTGTTGGCCGCCACGCGCATGCTCGTGCGCCGATGGCTCTCGCGCAAGCCGTGGTATGGCATTCCGGTGTTGATCGTCGGAGAGAACACACTTGCCAAACGGATCGTGGATTCCTTGCGCAACAATCTGCATATCGGCCTACGACCCATGGTCATCATCGAGCCGAACGAATCCTCCGCAGAGTACGGCTACTATCAGGGTGTTCCCGTGATCGGCGGAGAGCGCGCCATCGGTCCACTCTCCCGACGCTACGGCCTCACCCACGGCATTGTGGCATTGCCACATGTGACGTCGGAACAACTCTCCCGCCTCATCGAAGGTCCGTGCCGCAACTTCTCCCACATCACCTTTGTGGGCGACCACGTGCATCCGTCAGTGGTATGGATCTCCAACGTGGCCAACGACCCTGTGATGAGCGCCGAGCTGGAACAACGACTACGTCAGCCCGCCTTGGCTTCGAAGAAGCGGTTGTTCGATCTTGTCTTCACGATCCCGCTGCTCATCCTCACAGCACCCTTCATGGCCGCCATCGGGATCCTGATCAAGCTCTCGTCCACCGGACCGATCATGTATCGCCAAAAGCGAGTGGGCTATCGTGGTGAACTCTTCAACCTGCTCAAGTTCCGGACGATGGTGAGCGATGCCGACAGAAGTCTCGAAGACATCCTCGACGAACGTCCCGAGTACCGCGAGGAATGGGAACGGTACCACAAGCTCAAGAACGATCCACGCGTCACGCGCATTGGACAGTGGTTGCGGAAATACTCGCTCGATGAACTGCCACAGATCTGGAATGTGATCCGGGGCGACATGTCGCTTGTGGGGTCGCGACCGGTGCTACCGTCAGAAGTGGCCGACGTAAGTGAAGGTGCACGCGAGATGTACTTGTCCATGTACTGGAGCACGAAACCCGGGCTTAGCGGTCTCTGGCAAGTGACCGTGCGCAACGAAGCAGAGTTCGAGTCGCGCATCCATATCGATCTGTACTACATGCGCAACTGGTCGCTCTTCCTCGATTTCTATATCATCCTACGCACCATCGGCGTTGTGCTTTCAGGCAGGGGAGCCTACTAAGAACCCATCGCATGAAGCACGGTCGGACGATCCTCTTTCTTACTCCCCGCTACCCGTGGCCGCTCATCGGTGGAGACCGCGTCAAGGCCTATCATCTGCTCCGTCATCTCGCAGCGCAGCACAACGTCATTCTCGTGACGTTCAATCACGGAGACCACCCAACACCGGAACAGCGCGCCGCTATCGAAGGGCTGGGCGTTGAAGTGCATGCCGTACCGCTCGCACCGCTCCATGCCGCCCTTGCTTCCGTTCGCACCTTCACGACCGATCTGCCGTTGGAGATCACGTTCTATACGCGGCCGGACTTTCGTGCCATCGTCGACAACCTCGTAGCCCATCGCGGCATCGATCTCGGCATTTCATTCTTCATGCGAACGGCCGAATATCTGCGACCCTATCCTGCGTTGCCCAAGGTCCTGATCGCCGAAGACTGTCGCGTCGAGTATCAGACCCGTTCCACCGAGGCCGCACGGTCGCCCATCCAGAAGCTCGTGCGGTGGTGGGAGACACGACAACTCCTGCGCTATGAACCGGTGGTGATCGAAGAGTTCGATGTGACCACGTTCGTAAGTCCGGAAGACATCACTGCGTCCACGGGATTGAATGCACGTGCCACGTATGCGCTCGTCACGAACGGCGTCGACATGGATCGCTTTGCCTTTCACGAAGGACATGCCGAGCGTCACGGTCTTCTCTTCGCAGGCAAGCTCGATGTCTTGGCCAATCATCTCATGGCCACCACGATCATCCGTCGCATCCTTCCTTCGGTGCGCGAGGCCGTGCCGAACACAACACTCACCATTGCCGGCGCAGGTCCGCGCAGAGCCCTCCGCTCGCTCGCCTCGACCGGCATTCGCATCGATGCCGACGTACCGGACCTTGTCCCGTACTTCCATCGTGCCGCCGTCTTCGTCCATCCGCATCATGGTGGCTCCGGCATTCAGAACAAGGTGCTCGAGGCCATGGCCACGGGCTGTCCGGTGGTCACCACGCCTAGCGGCCTGCAAGGCATCGAGGCATCGCATGGCGTCCACGCCATGATCGGCACCACACCGGAAGAACTGGCCGCGCATGTGATCACGATCCTGCGTGATGAAGACCTGCGTGCAACGTTGGCGCGCAATGCGCGACAGCTCATGGTGGACACGCATTCATGGTCGCATGTGTTCGAGCAGATGGACGACGTGATCGCCTCTGTCCTTCCGACCACATCTTCCGTCGGCATCCCAACCCCTGCCACCCCGCAACCCTCCGCATCATGAGACCCGCCCTCTTTCTCGATCGTGATGGCATCATCAACGTGCGCATCATGGATGGCTATGTGCGGAATACGGATGAGTTCCTTCTGCTTGCGGACGTGCTTCCGATCCTGCGTGCCGCGCATGAGGCGGGGTATATGCTCGTGCTCATCACCAATCAGCAAGGGGTAGGGAAGGGCATCATGGGCCAAGGCGATCTCGACCTTGTCCATGGTCATATGCAGGTGCGGCTTGCAGAGCGTTTGGGCTTCGGACTCGATGCCATCTACGTCTGCACCGACCTCGCCGGTACCGGCAGTACGCGCCGAAAACCGGAGCCCGGCATGCTGCTCGAGGCGCAGCGCGACCTCTCCATAGACCTTTCTGCATCGTGGTTCCTGGGTGATAGTATCACGGACCATCAGGCTGGGCATGCTGCCGGAGTACGTACGATCCTTGTCGGCACCTTTCCCTCCGACGCGGCCACCATCGTGGTCCCAACACTGGCCGACGTGCCCCTAGGGCTCTTTCAGGCGCCTATCTGACGTCAGTTTCGACGTCCCAACCCTCCGATTCCGGGTGGTGAAACTTCCTCTGCAATACTACGTACACAGGCCCGTCAAAGGTGACCATTTGCATAGTAAATGACTAATGGTCATATTTGTGACCGATAGTCAGCCACCTCCGAAACGAAGAACAAGATCTATTACAACTTGAAGGACCGAATCCATGGCCAGACGCACGCTTGCGTTGTCGCTCGTACTCCTTGTGATGGGCATGATGGGATTGCAGGCCGCGCCGCGCATCCTCACGCTCGAAGAGGCGATCGACATTGCACTCCAGAAGAACAAGAACGTGCAGATCGCACGGTACGGCATCGACAAAGCCGATGCGCAGGTGAGTGAAGCGTTGGGCAATGCATTGCCGTCGCTGAACCTCTCCGCACAATACACGCGCAACATCCAATTGCCCGTGATCTTCTTTCCGAATCCCTCCGACCCCGCCGCCGGCGTGGTGCCGTTCCGGATCGGTCTCGACAATCAGTATTCGGCCGGACTCGGGCTCACGCAGATCCTCTTCAACTCCGCCGTCTTCACCGGTATCGGCGCATCGCAGATCTACTACCGCGCTGCACAACAACGCTACAACAGTGTTGTTGCCACCACCATTGCAGAGACCAAGAAGAGCTTCTATCGCGCCATGCTTGCTCAGGCCTACGACACGATCTCGGTGAGCACGCTTCGCAACGGCGAGAGCAACCTCAAGAACATCAAAGCACTGTTCGACGAAGGACTTGTCGCTGAGTATGACTACATCCGCGCCCAGGTGCTTGTGGACAATATCAAGCCGACCGTCACAGAGTCGCATGCACAATACAACAACGCATTGAATGCTTTGCAAACGCAGATCGGTGCAGATGCTCTGGATTCCATTGGCGTGTCGGGCAGTTTCATCGAGGCCATTCAAGCCATTCCGGATGAAGCGGAAGCACTGTCGCTGGCCTTCAAGAACAACTTCGAACTCAAGGCCGCACAACTGGCCGTCGAAGTGCAGGACGAGTTCACCAAGGTCTACCGCTCGGACTACTATCCAACACTGTCGGCCTATGGTAACTACACCAACATTGGCCAGAGCGATACCTTCACGAACTTTCTTTCGGCCACCACATCGAACGTTGGGTTGTCACTTTCGTGGAACATCTTCAACGGACTGAAGACCAATGCTAAGGTCGAGCAGTCCAAGGCCGACTATGAAAGTGCACGAACGCAGTACTATCAGTTGAAAGACTACGTGAAGCTGCAAATGCTCACGGTGATGAACAACCTTCGTTCGGCCGTGCAGCGCATCGAAGCACAGACCTCGACGGTCCAGCAAGCGTCGCGCGGATATGATATCGCCCTCATTCGCTATCGCGAAGGAACGGGCAACCTTCTCGAGATCAACGATGCGGAACTCGCCTTTGCTCGCGCCAAGGTGAATCGTGTACAGTCCATTCACGACTACTATGCAGCGCGTGCCGATTATGAGAAGTTGGTCGCCGGATTCGATCCCAAGTACTTCTTGCAGGTGAAGTAAGATGGGAGTCCGCGAACGCAGAGAAAAAGAACGCGAGCAGCGACGCCACGACATCCTGACGTCGGCCCGTGCTGTCTTCCTGAAACATGGCTTTGAGCAGACCTCGATGGACCGCATCGCGCAAGCCGCCGAGCTCGCCAAGGGAACCCTTTATCTGTACTTCAAGAACAGAGAGGAACTCCTGATGGCCCTTATCGGTGACGACTTCGAGGAATTGCTCGAGATGATCGAACAGACCGTGAAGAGAAAGGAACCGTCCGATAAGAAGCTCTTGCATTGTACGACGGCCTTCTATCGATTCTCGCAAGACAATCAGTTCTTCTACCAGCTCATGACGCAGTTGCACTTCAAACCGGAGTGTTTGCTGAATCAACCGAGCACGGCTACGATCACGCAGTTCCAGGAACAGAACGAGCGACTGATGGCGTTGCTCTCGCAGGTGTTGCAAGAGGGCGTCGACACAATGGTCTTCCAGCTCGAGCATCCCATCCATTACGTCGTCATGCAGTTGATGGTGGCCATGAAGGGAACGATGGTCGTTCTCAAGAACAATATGATCCCCGTGACGCTCAAACGTCCGTCCGACGAGAAGATCATCCACGACGTTGCAACACTCCTGATCAAGGGGCTCAGATGTCAACAAGCACAATGAACACGAACAACGCGAACTCACTAACAACTACAAGGGTACACATCCCCATGCGAATCATACTACTCACGGGCATTGCCGCAGCACTCACGCTGATGTCGTGCTCCAAGGAAGGCGACCTTCCGAAAGACAAGCTCCTTGAACAACTCAAGAAGGAGCGCACGGCCATCGACGAGAAGATCTCCGTGCTCGAACGGGATCTTGGCAAGGTGGCAGGGAAGAACGAAGGCATTCCCGTGTCGACGATCACAGCGTCGCAGCGCGACTTCGAGCACGTCATCGACGTCAAAGGGTCTGTCGACTCCCGCAGCAGCGTGATGGTCACGGCAAAGATGGCCGGTACCATTGCAAAGCTCACGGTCTCGAACGGACAGATGGTGAAGAAGGGTCAGCTCCTTGTCGAACTCGATGCCGAGATCACGAAGCGCGGGATCGACGAAGTGAAGACACAACTCGACTTCGCGACCACGTTGTACGAGAAGCAACAACGTATCTACGATCAAAAGGCAGGAAGCGAAGTGCAGTTCCTCTCTGCCAAGAACCAGAAGGAGTCGCTGGAGCGCCGCCTTTCCTCCCTGATGGAGCAACTTGAACTCTCGCGCATCTATGCGCCAACGTCCGGGTACATCGACAACCTGGTGCCGAAGCTTGGCGAGAACATCGCACCGGGCATGCCGATCCTGACGGTGGTGAACACATCGGACATGCGTGTGATCGCAGACCTTGCTGAATCCTATATCAACAGCGTCAATGTTGGCGATCGCGCAACGATCATCTTTGGCGAATCGGGCGACACGATGAACGCCACGGTCGGCATCGTCTCGAAGAACGTGAACGTCGTGAACCGCACCATCCGTGTCGAGATCCCGATCCGATCGACGTTGGCCTCGATCCGTCCGAACATGACGTGCAACGTGCTGATCAACGATGTGACCATTCCGAAGGCGATCACGCTGCCATTGACGGCCGTGTTACGTGAGGGTGATGCCACCTATTGCTACACCGTAGATGAGAAAGGACATGTGGTCCGCCGCGACATCAAGGTGGGCCTGATCTCCGGTTCGCTCATCGAAGTCGTGAGTGGCCTGCAGATCGGCGAGAACGTCATTGTGAAGGGCATGCTCGATGTGGCTGCTGGTCAACACGTACGAGTGATCCAATAAGGAACAGCCATGCAACACCACAAATCATTTCCCATCACTGCGTGGGCCGTCGACAACAAGGTCACGGTCTACGTGCTCACGCTGATCGTCTCGATCATCGGTATCGTCTCGTATGTGCGATTGCCGAAGGAGCAGTTCCCGGACATCGTCGTCCCAACGATCTCGATCGTGACGATCAATGCCGGCACGTCGCCAACCGACGTTGAGAACCTGATCACGCGAAAGATCGAAAAGCAAGTGAAGAGCGTTTCCGATGTGAAGCGCGTCATCTCGAAGTCCATCCAGAATGCCTCCATCATCACGGTGGAGTTCACCACGAAGGTCAAGCCGGCCTTGGCGAAGCAGCGAGTGACTGATGCCGTCGACAAGGCTCGTGCGGAGTTGCCGAACAATCTCACGAAGGAGCCGGAGGTTCAGGAAGTGGACTTCTCCGAATTCCCGATCATGGCCATCAACATTGCCGGGAACGTTGGACTCGACGTGCTGAAGAAGTACGGAGAAGATCTGCAGGACAAGATCGAAGGACTCAAGGAGATCCGCCGGGTCGATATCATTGGTGCACTGACCAAAGAAGTACGCGTTGACGTGGATCCCTACCGCCTTCAAGCCCTTGGACTTTCCTTCGATGATGTGTCCCGTGCCATCGGGTCGGAGAACGTGAACATCTCTGGTGGTGACGTGGTCTCCGGCGGCGTACGTTGGAATCTGCAAGTGAGCGGCGAGTTCACCGATCCCGAGCAGATCAATCGCATCGTTGTGAAGTCGGGTCGTGGCAATACCGTCTATGTGCGCGACGTTGCCACCGTCACGTATACCAATGAAGAACAACAGAGCTTTGCCCGTCTGAACGGGAAGAGCGTTGTCACACTATCGGTGTTGAAGAAGGCAGGGGAGAACCTCATCAATGCCTCCGATCAGATCCAGGACATCATCAAGGAATACAAGGCCAAGAAGCTGCCGCCGAACATCGACGTGGTGATCACCAACGATCAGTCGCTGGCAACGCGGATCAACCTTGCTGATCTTATCAACTCCATCATCATCGGATTCTTGCTGGTGACGGGCGTGCTCATGTTCTTCATGGGAGTGCAGAATGCACTCTTCATCGGACTGGCCACACCCCTTTCCTCCTTCCTGGCCTTCATTGTGATGCCAGGACTCGGATTCACCTTCAACATCGTGGTGACGTTCGCCTTCCTCCTTGCGCTCGGTATCATTGTTGACGACGCCATTGTGGTGATCGAGAACACGCACCGACTGCACGTCAAGGAGAAGATCGATGTGAAGACGGCGGCCAAGTATGCGGCCGCAGAAGTGTTCGCTCCGGTGGTGGCAGGAACGCTCACAACGCTCGCGCCATTCTTCCCGCTGCTGTTCTGGCCGGGTCTGGTGGGTGAGTTCATGCGCTACCTTCCGGCCGTGCTGATCATCACGCTCACGGCATCGCTCATCGTTGCCTACATCATGAATCCGGTGTTCGCTGTCGACTTCATGGACAAGCCGGTCCGCGGTATCACGATGCGTCGTCTGATCACACGTTTGCTCATCGGTGCCCTGATCGTTCTTCTTGGCATTGCCACGAGCATGATCTGGGTCGCATCGCTCACCGTGTTCACGATCGCATTCTGGCTTCTCAACCACTACTACATCACACCGAAGCTCATCGTACCGTTCCAGGAACGCGGACTTCCGTGGGTGATGGAGAAGTATCGTGCCACGCTGCGATATGTGTTGTACGGACGTCGTCCGATCTATGTGGTATCAGGCATCGTCGTCCTGCTCTTCACGACCTTCGGACTGATGTCGGTGTTCGCACCAGAAGTGGTCTTCTTCCCATCTGCCGAGCCGAACTACGCCTACATCTACGTTCAAACGCCAATTGGCACAGATGCCAAGGAGACGGACTCTCTGCTACGAGTTGTCGAGAAGCGCGTCTCGGATGTGCTTGGAGAGAACAACCCGCTTGTGAAGTCCGTGATCTCCAACGTCGGTATCGGAGCGGGAGATCCACAACAGCCGGACCGCACCGTGACGCCGCATAAGGGTAAGGTGACCGTTGCCTTTGTGGAATTCCAGTACCGTCATGGTGCACTCACCAGCACGTATCTCACGAAGTTCCGCGAAGCGTTGAAGGACATTCCCGGAGCCGAGATCGTGGTGAACAAAGAAAGCAATGGTCCACCGACCGGGAAAGAGATCAACATCGAGTTGAGCGGAGACGACTTCGACTCGCTCGTCGCGATCTCCTCACGCGTGAAGCTGTTGTTGGTCGACAGTCTGCGCATCCCCGGGATCGAAAAGCTCAAGAGTGATCTCGAGCGCAGCAAGCCTGAGATCCTTGTCAAGGTGGATCGCGAGAAGGCGAACCGCGAAGGTATCTCATCGGCCCAGATCGGTATGGCACTGCGCAACGAGCTCTACGGAGCCGAGGCCACCAAGTACCGTGAAGGTGAAGATGAGTACAAGGTCCAATTGCGCGTGAAGGAAGATATGCGGAAGAACGTCGATGCCTTGCTCGACATTCCGCTGACGTTCCGCGAAATGAGCAGTGGCAACTTCCGTCAAGTGCCGATCTCGTCAGTGGCAAAGGTCGAGTACCACACCACCTTCGCCGGTATCAACCGCAAGAACAACAAACGCGTGGTGACGCTCTCGTCCAACGTGCTTCAAGGCTTCAATGCGAATCAGATCAATGCTTCGATCAAGAAGGCACTCGATCGCATGGACCTGCCTGAAGGCTATGAGATCAAGCAGACCGGTGCACAGGAAGATCAGAAGGAGACCTCGGACTTCCTTGGCCTGGCCTTCGGAATTGCTGCCATGTTGATCTTCTTCATCATGGTGACGCAGTTCAACTCGGTTGCCAAGCCGTTGTTGATCATGTCGACCGTGTTGTTCTCCGTGATCGGCGTGCTCCTTGGCTTCATGCTCTTCCGATTGACGTTCTCCATCGCCATCACGGGGGTCGGTATCATTGCCCTCGGTGGTATCGTGGTACGAAACGGTATCGTGCTGGTGGACTTCACGGACGTGCTCAAGAAGCAAGGCTGGAAGACCCGACGGGCCATCATCGAAGGGGGAGCCATCCGCTTCAACCCGGTGATCCTGACGGCCGGTGCAACGATCCTCGGCTTGATCCCCTTGGCCGTTGGCTTCAACATCGACTTCATGGAGATGTTGAACCTGCGCAACCCGCACATTCACTTTGGAAGCGACAGTGTTGCCTTCTGGGGACCGCTGGCCTACTCGATCATCTTCGGACTCAGCTTTGCCACGTTCTTGACGTTGGTGGTGGTACCGTGTATGTATCTGATCTTGTATCGGGTACAACTGCGGATCAGCCGACGTAAGCACCGTCGACAATTGCGCGAAGGACTCATGACATCATCGCATTGATGCACCAATGCACACAAGAAAAAAGCCCGTCAACGTTCGCGTTGACGGGCTTTTGTGTGTTGTGGGGTCGATCACTGTTTCTTGAACTGCATCGACGCACTGTTCATGCAGTACCGCTGTCCTGTCGGTTTCGGTCCATCGTCGAACAAATGTCCAAGGTGAGCATCGCATTTGGCGCAGCGCACTTCGATGCGCTCCATCATGAGCGAGTGGTCCGAGACGAGCTTCACATTGTCCTTGGAGACGGCATCAAAGAACGACGGCCATCCCGTTCCGCTGTCGAACTTCGTGTCCGATGCGAACAACGCTGTGCCACAGCACTTGCAGTAGTACATGCCCTTGTCGTGATTGTCCCAATAGGCATTGGCGAAGGCGCGTTCCGTGCCTGCTTGGCGCGCAATGCGATACTCTTCGGGCGTGAGTTCCTTCTTCCACTCTTCTTCTGATTTGATCACTTTGTCGACCATCGTGGTCTCCTTTGTTCGTGGATCGTAGATCTTGATCTTTGACGGCCCTGCCGTCTTCTGCGGCGGGTTCCCGCCGCAGGCCATCCCAACTGCTGCAACAAAGAGCAGGGGAAGTACCCATCGTGATGTCATGGTCACATCCTGAAAGTTGGTCGAACTGGTGGTGCCGGCCCGTCGCCCTTGTATCGAACGTGCTCGAGGAACAAACCCGATGGCGGCGCTGTGGTCGTGGCCGGTATCGTGGTGGACGTGCGGAGCATCTGTGTTATTTGAGCGGGCGACATGGCCCCGCGTCCTGCCTCGACGATGATGCCCACCATCTGACGGACCATCTTCCACAGGAAGTGAGAGCCCTGGATGCGAAGCACGATGAGATCGCCGAATTCGTGCAGCGAGCACTCCTGCATCTCCACCGTCGTGGACTTCTCTTCGGGGTCGTCCTTGGTGAACGAGCGGAAATCATGAAATCCCTCGAAGGCCGCACAGGCAGCGCGCATGGCGTCGGCACTGAGCGTGTCCTTCACCCACCATACATAGCGTTTGCCGAACGAGGTGCGACGGCGACTGATCTGATACAGATAGGTGCGCGACGTGGCATCATGGCGTGCATGGAACTTTGGATCTGCCTTGACGATGTCGATCACATTCACATCGGCCGGCAGCTTGTCGTTCACCTTCATGCGCAGAATGTGCGGTGCGAGCTGTGTGCGCGCCTCGATATGTGCCACTTGCATGAGGGCGTGAACACCGGCATCGGTGCGCCCGGAGCCCATGAGCTCGAAGTCGCGCGATCCCAGAGCATCGGCAAATGCGCCGATCAATTCGCCCTGGACGGTCCGAGCGTTCTTTTGCACTTGCCATCCGGAATAGCGTGTGCCTTCGTATTCGAGGGTTATTTTGAAGCGAGCCATGTCGCAAATTAGGCAATGAGGAGCCTCACCGATGAACGAACGTATGATGTTGTTGTATGCGTTGGGTCGATATCGAGAGCGATATCCTGAAGAAGCCGACATGGTGGATCGGCTTGCGGCCTTCGTGGAGAGGGAGCCGAACTGCTTTGAGCGGACCACGGTGGAAGGACATATCACGGGTTCGGCGTGGATCGTCGATCCAACGGGGACGCGTGTTTTGCTGACGCATCATCGAAAGCTCGACAAATGGCTGCAGCTGGGCGGGCATGCCGATGGTGACCCCGATGTGCTTGCCGTGGCCATCCGTGAGGCGCAGGAAGAGTCCGGCGTCGACGATGTGGCACCAATGTCGACGGAGATCTTCGACGTCGACATTCACGTGATCCCGGCCCGCGGCACCGAACCGGAACATTTTCACTACGATGTGCGGTTTGTTCTACGAGCAGCACACACCGATCACATTGTGAGCGACGAGTCGCACGACCTTGCATGGGTACCCATTTCCAAGATCGCCGATTACACCACGGAAGGATCCATGCTTCGCATGGCACACAAACATGTACAGTTACTCTCGAACAGTCCGCATTGAAGCACCGATCGACCGTGTCTTTCATTTTCACGACGACACGTCGAACCTCCTTCGCATCACGCCACCCAACACGTCGGTGCGCGTGCTCGCAAGCGGCAACGCCGGTGTTGGCAACGAGATCACGCTGCGCGTGACGCAGTTCGGCATCTTCACGTCGACGTGGAAGGTTCGCATCACCGAGTATGCTGCGCCGTTCCGCTTCACCGATGAGCAGGTGCGCGGTCCGTTCCGCACGTGGATCCAGCGAAGGGAATTCAAGGAGGTGGAGGGCGGCACGGAGCTTACCGACATCGTGGACTATGCACTGCCGTTCGGCATCTTCGGTGCTCTAGCTCATACTCTGTTCGTTCGGCGACAGATCTCGTCGATGTTCGCCTACCGACAACAACGCACGAAAGAACTACTGGAGGCGTGATCGCGCCTCGCGCACGATGCGGCGCACATCGTCGATCGACGTTGCGTCATAGCAACGAACGATCATGTCTTCGATGATCGGCTCTGCATCAAGTGATCGTGCTGAGTTGGCAATGGGCTTCGACATGTTCACGGTGGCAAGGAATCCTTGCCGCCAAGCATCCA
This sequence comes from Kapaibacterium sp. (SeqCode), assembly GCA_044224925.1. Classification (GTDB taxonomy): domain Bacteria; phylum Bacteroidota; class Ignavibacteria; order Kapaibacteriales; family Kapaibacteriaceae; genus Kapaibacterium. The sequence continues at coordinate 708,307 of JBGAJM010000001.1, read as the reverse complement.
TGCCCATCGTGTCTTTCTCGCCATTGCGTGTGCTTGGAAATCCTGCATCGCTGACGGCCGCGCAGAGGCGCGCTGACTGAGCATGTGCCGTCAGGTAGGCCACGAATGCATTGGCGCGATCTCTGTCGTGCGCCTTCTTGCTCACACAGAGCACGTCGCCATTGAGGATGGACGGTGTTGGGTGTACGGTGAACGACGTGATGCCGCGTTGCCGTGCCATGTCGATGATCCACGCACCGGTGTACACATACTTCACCTCGCCACGCAAAAACCGTTCATCAAGGTCACGCGAACGCTCGATCAATGCCTGGTGCTGTGCGCGAAGGCGCAACGAGTCAAGTGCATGCACGAGCGTGTCGTTCATGTCCTTTTGAATGGGCAGTCGCGTCATGAACGTGGGAGCACCGAATGTCCAGAGCATGGGCAGCGTACGTTTAAGAACGTTGTGTGCATCGGTGGCACAGAGGCCCCATTGGTAGCGCGGTGTCGGTCCGGTCCACTCCACGAGCGCACGCGCATTGCGCGTCCATGGTGCAGCGAACTCCAGGCCGAGTTCACCGCGAAGCGTGTCGGGGATGGGGGCGAGAACGCCGGCCTCGGCAAACTCCGCAAGCCAATCGGAACCAAGGTGCAGCACATCCGGCTGTGTACCGGCATTGAAGGCAAGATGCAGTTTCGATTTTCCATCGGACCATTGCACGGCACTGAGCTCGACGTGAACGTTGGGATGCTCACGCTCGTAGTCGTGCACGATGTCCTCAAGTGCCTTGCGCTGTGCAGGCTCGGACCAGAAGTGCCAGAAGCGGATGGTGTCGACCGATGCGTCTCGGTCCGACGTGCAGCCCAACATGAAAAGGGCGATGCCGCACAAAAGAAGCGATCGACGCATCATCGTGCGTTCACGGCCACCACTTTTCGTGGGGCGGCGTGGGCGGGGTCTTTCATGAACGGACCTCGCTGCACGGGCTGATCTTGCATGGGCTTCGTTGAATCTGCCAGGGCCGCGCCATTCGGCGTCATGCCCACCTTCGTGTACAGCGTGTCGCGCTTCACATCAACAGGCCACTTTTTCAGGAAGAAATAGTCAAGCATCTTGCGCACGATCGGTCCGGCCGTTGCCGCACCGAATCCGCCTTCTTCCGCCGTGACCACAATGGCAATGGTCGGGTTGACCTTCGGAGCGAAACAGACGAACCACGATTGGTCCTTGCCGCCTGTTTGCGCCGTTCCTGTCTTGCCGCATACTTCCACTTCGGGCATATCGACCACTCGACCTGTTCCTGCGACCACAACTTGGCGCATGGCCTCTTTCACCATCTGGAAGTACTTCTGCTCTACGGGTAGCTTGCGCGAGTAGTAGGAGAGAAGCTGCTTCTTTTTCAGGACCTTGTTGTACGTGGCACGTACGGCATGTGGTTGATACAACGTGCCCTCGTTCGCAATGGCGCCGATATAGGCCACCATCTGCAACGGCGTCACATTCACTTCACCTTGACCGATGCCCCAGTTCATCAAGGCATAGTTCGTCCACCCGCGCACGCCATACCGTTTGTTCATCCACTCACGCGTTGGAAGGATGCCCTTGGCCTCCTCCGTCACGTCGGCTCGCGTCTTCTGTCCGAATCCGAACTGCGCGCCGTAGTAACCGAACTTGTCGACGCCGAGCTTCAGACCGAGTTGATAGAAGTAGGCATTGCATGAATGCTGCATGGCTTCGGTCATGTTGATCGGTCCGTGCACACCTCCGTGACACTTTGCGAACCGTCCACCATAGGAATATCCGCCGTTGCACATCAGTCGCGTCTTCTCCGTGACCAGTCCTTCCTGCAAACAGGCCAAGGCCATGAAGGGTTTGAAGGTGGAGCCGGGAGAGTAGTTGGACTGACTCACGCGATTCAGCAGCGGGATCTGCGGATCGTCGTGCAATTCGCCGTAGTAGGTGCGCGCCGTCTTCCCGGCGAACTTGCGAAGGTCGTAATCGGGCTTGCTCACGTAGCATAGGATCTCACCCGTCGACGGATCGATGGCCACCGCGCCGCCTCGCCGCCCTGTCATCAACTTTTCGGTGAGCTCTTGCAGACCGGCATCGAGTCCGAGATAGAGATCGTCACCCTCAAGTGACTGCAGATCACTCATTCCATCGTTGAAGCTCGAGACGCGCTTACCGCTTTTATTCACGGCCACGAACTGATAGCCTTTGGTGCCACGCACAAAAGGTTCGTAGGATTTCTCAAGCCCGGACTGTCCCGTCATATCACCCGGCTCATAGGCATCTCCAAGAGCCTTGAGTTGCGCCTCGCTCACTTCACGCGCATAGCCGAACAAGTGAGCGCCATTCCCTTCGAATGCATAGAGTCGTTTCGGATCGATGATCACGGCCACGCCAGGTAAGGCATCCGATTGTTCCTCGATGGCACTGATCACATCGAACCCGACATCGCGTGCATACACGAGTTTGAGTGGTGCGAACTTGTTGTTGGCCGCTGCCTTGCGCACCTCCTGCCAGATGAGCGAGTCGGGCACACCGATGATGTGCGAGAGCCGTGTGCACGATGCATCGGTGAACTCGTAGGGCGTGATGGTGACCGTGAAGCCCGGAGCATTCTGCACGATGTAGCGTCCGTTCCGATCGATCATGTTCCCACGGAACGGTTCCACCTTCAACTGTTTGATCGCCTGCGTCTCGGCCTTCAATCGATAGACGTTCCCCTGAATGATCTGGAGATAGCCGAGTCGACCGGTATAGAGCACGGCCATGCCAAGCACGAGATAGGTTAGAATGCGCTGACGGTTTGGTGAGCCGAATTGGGCATCACCGGCGAACTGGGTCATAAGGATCTAGGAGCGGTGCGCTTGAGACAGTGATCGTGGGTGATCGACGTGCAGGCGAAGACGAATGCAAACATAACATTCCCGAATCGCTGGTCGAAGAAGCCCGTCATGAAAATGGTAACGTACAAGGCAGGAAGGAAGGCGGCCGTGGCCGCGGCAACGGATCGGTAGACGTTCGTGGCAGGATCTCGACGCAGACGCAAGGCATCGCCAATGGTATAGGTCCCATGGACGAGCAGGATGGCCACCATGAGCAGTGCCAGCGGTATGCCGAGTTTGAAGATGAGCCCCACGTAGCCGAAATGAATGAACGACGTGGTGAAGTGCTGCTTGTCCAGCGGAGAATAGGTCAAGAAGGTAGCACGGAGGCCGTTGCCACCAAGGGGTGACTCTTTCGTGGCGGCCCATGCTGCCTGCGCTTCGACCACCCGTGTTTCGAACGAATAGTCGCCGCCGCTCAACTGCGTCGACGAGGCGAAGCGGGCCTTGACGATGCGCAGACCGATATCGGCCAGCTTCGGATTGTAGACGCTGAGTCCACCCACGGCGATCACAGCCAAGGCAATGCCTGCGGCAACGAGCTGGACGCGCTGACGCATGGAAAGGAAGACCATGACGATGGCTGCACAGACAAAGAAGAAGGCCCACAACGTCCGCGTGAACGTGAGGACCAGGGCAGCCACTTGAATGCCGATGATGCCGAACAGGACGAGCTTGTGACGCCACCGCACGGCAAAGATGAAGAGCATGCAGAAGACGATGGCGACAAGGAAGATGGGACCAAGCAAAACACTGCGCGATGCCGTGAGCTGGAACGCATAGACCAATCCGGTCGCCATGCGTTGCTTGTAGAGATACATCGAATAGAGAGCTTGTCCAACGGCGCTGATGGCCGACAAGGTCATGAACTGCTTGAGTCCGCGCTCATCGCCGAAGTACTCGCGGATAGGGAAGTAGTACAGAATGAGGAAGAACAAGGCCCATTCGGAAAGCCAGCCGACCGGGTCGACATGGTTCATCATGGCGACGACGATGTTCAACGAGGAAAGGGCGATAAACAGCAGGACGAGGAAGTCCATCCAATTGCGAACGAGCGGACGCGGGTCGGCGGCGATGCGCCACACGATCCATACCGTGATCGAGAGCGTGAAGAGTCCGCCCATGGCGAGCTCCTGTGCGCTAAGGCCTTTTCCCGAATCGGTCAGGAAGATCGGCAACGAGAGGAGGAACGTTGCCAGCCACACTTTCGGCCACTTGATCATGGCCACGATGAAGCCAAGCCCAAGTGCGACAAGCAGGGGAATGAATGGACCGATCTGCGTCACGAATTGATCTGTGCCTTGAGCGTGCGGTAGGCAAAGGAAAGAAGGATGATGAGCACGGAGAGGATCCCGGCGCCAACACCTGTACCGGCGGCAATGAGGGAACGACGTGGACGGGCCTTCTTCTCGGAGACCAGCGGCGGATCCACGACGAGCAGACTTGGTGCGCTCTTCTGTTGGTCGAGACGCATTTGCTCCAGCGTTGGCATCATGAAGGCCTTCACCTTCATCGATGCCTCATACTCGGCATACATCTTCATGTATCGCGCACCAACACCGGCGGCATCCGACAAGGCAAAGTTTCCCGCGAATCCTGGCTTGTTCTGCATGTCTTGGAATTGCGTGCGAAGGCTGGCCACCATGGAACGTTGCGCCTGGACCTGCGGGTCGGAGGCTCCGTAGTTGGCCTCGAGCAAACCAAGGATCGTCTCTTGTTTCATGATGTTGGCCTGCACTTCCGTGATCGCCGTGGCAGAGGCCTTGGCCTGATCCAGCGGCGAGAACATCATGTACTTCTTGGAATAGGCGGACAGAGAGTCGGCCAAGGCGAACATCGTCGAATCCATGAGTCGCATGCGATTCTCGAGATACGCTGTGGCCTTGACGGCCTCTTCGCGTGCAATGCGATTGGAGAGGGCATTGGCATAGGAGACGAACGTGGTGCACATCTCCGCCGCCTTCACCGGGTCCTGATCGTAGATGGTGATCTCGTAGTTGCCCTCGTTATGCAGATTGATCTCGAGGTTGCCCTCGAACTCATCGCGCTGCTCCTGGGCCGTGGCCTTCTCCAGCTTGTACTCGGAGACGAGATCGAAGCGCTTGATCATGGAGTCGCGCAACGACCGTGCATAGAGGATGACGATGAAGTCGTAGGCATCACCACTTTTTCCTGTCATCTTTGTAAGACCGATGTCCTTGAGCGTCGACGAAAGTCCGCCAAGGGCACCGCCGAGCGCCGACTGATCGGCCTTCGGAGGAACACAGTTCACGGTGGAGCGGAAGTACGATGGCAACGTGAGCGCATAGGCATAGGCACCAACAGCTGCCACGATGCTCACGGCCACGATGATCCACTTTTTACGAAAGAGCAGCGCAATGATCTGCGCACTCGGAAATGGTTGTTCGGACATGGGTACAAAGATACGTTACACGAGGTCGTGGATTCTGCCGTCTGCCGCGGTTTGTGACGCTGGGATGGAGACTTTATGATAGTTGGCGTGAATGCGCGGACGTTGCTCTCCGGAAAGCTGGACGGGATCGGCTGGTATGCCTATGAGACGATCAAGCGGCTGACGGCCTCGCACCCGGATGTTTCGTTCGTCCTGTTCTTCGATCGTCCGGTCCACGCCGACTTCACCTTCGGTCCCAACGTCCGCACGGTGGTCTTCGGTCCGCCCGCCCGCCACCCCTTCCTCTGGTACCTCTGGTTCGAACGGCGGCTCCCTGCCGCCCTTCGAGCCCATCACTGCGACGTGTTCTATTCCCCTGAAGGCCTCGTTCCATCACATCCGCCCGTCCCCATGGTCTCCGTCCTACACGACATGGGCTACGAAGCCGTGCCCGAACAGGTGGACCCACTGGTGTTGCGGTACTATCGACGGTTCTTTCCGCGTGGTGCGCGCGCTGCGGCAAGGCTTGTGACCGTGTCGGACTTTGCACGGGCCGACATTGCCATGCGCACCGGGATCCCGACCACGTCGATCACCGTGGCGCCCAACGCCCCGCGACCGATCTTTCGCGATCCGGTGCATGCCACCCCTCCGCCTTCCTACCTCTTGTTCGTGGGCACCATTCAACCGCGCAAGAACGTGGTGCGCCTCCTCAAGGCATTCGACGTCATGAAGTCCTCCACGGGCTCTGCTGTGCAATTGGTCGTGGCAGGGCGGCGAGGCTGGAAGGATGCCGACGTGGATGCCGCGCTTGCAAGCATGACGCATGCAGGCGATGTGCGGTTCACCGGCTATGTGACCGACGAAGAGCTCGTGGCCTTGTACAAGGGAGCGCGTGCCGTGGTGCAGGTGCCGCTGTTCGAGGGCTTTGGTGTCCCGGTGATCGAGGCCATGGCCGTGGGAACGCCCGTGATCGCCTCGAATGTCTCGTCACTTCCGGAAGTGGCAGGCTCTGCGGCACTTCTTGTCGACCCGCTCGATGTGTCGGCGATCGCGCATGCGATGGAGCGCATTATCACGGATGATCAACTCTGTGATGAGCTGCGTGCAAAGGGGCTCCGTCAAGCGGCCACGTATTCGTGGGATCGTACGGCAGAGATCCTGTGGCAGTGCATCACGGACGTGGTGCGGGGAGCACGCTGATCCACGTTGCATAGATCTGTTCAGCGATATGCTTGTTCGTGTACATCGTGCGTACACGCTCAACGCCTTTTTCGCTCAGCGTCTGCAACAGGGTCCGATCATCATGCAACTGACGGATCGCTGCTGCCAAGGCTTCGGCATCGCCTTCGGGCGTGATGAGGCCTGCATCGCCCACCACATGTGGGATCTCGCCCGAGTCGGAGCCGATCACGGGGACACCGCATGCCATGGCCTCAGGGATGACGCGACCGAACTGTTCCTTCCAGTGCGGATACGTGAGCGACGGAACGGCCAAGACATCGAAGCATGCAAGGATCTGCGGTACCTCGCGCACGGGCACGCCGTTCACGATGCGGATCCGATCGGCCACGCCACGCTCGGCGGCGCGCTGCATCACGGCCTCGGCATACTCGCCGCTACCAAGGATCACGCACTGCACATCCGGTCGATCGACGCGGGCGATGGCATCGACGAGCACATCAAGACCCTTCATCTTCAACAAACGTCCGGCAAAGCCAACGACGAAGCCCGACATGCCATGCGCAGCACGCAAGGCATCTCTGTTCTCAGGTCGGTGATACGTCTGCGGATCGATCCCATACTGCGGAATGATGGGCATCGGTCCTTCGAAGCCACGACGTCGCAGATCCGCCTCTGCCTCATGCGTCCCAGAGATGATGGCATCGAAATGCGGAATGGTCGTGAGTTGCGATAACGTGAAGAAGATGGTCTTCGGGTGCCACATGGGCCAGTGTTCAAGCGGGAAGGGCATGTTGCGCCATGTGAAGCAGACCATGGCCGGTGTACGCTTGAGGCGCAAGGCATGTCGCACCACCTGCACGGTCACCACACTCTCGGGCTCGGCCTCGATATGCACGAGGTCCGGCTTCACTTCGCGAAACACCGAGCGCAGGTCCCGGAAGAAGAAACGATTGTAGTGTCCTTTGTTCGCCATCGGCGCGGGACGGGTGATCACCGTATACGATCCGTCTCCGAGGTGTGCCGCGACCACACGTCCGCCCTCTTTGAAGTGTGTTGGGAGCAACACGAAGAGCTCAACATCGGGCATGGCGGCAAGGTAGCGGAGCTTGTCTTGATAGACGTCGACAACAGAGGAAAACGAGACGAAGAGGATACGCATGATGGCGGCGAATATACGGGGGGTTATATTCATGTGCTCTATGCAGCCGTCATCACCACTGAACCTTGGGTTTGCATGCGCTTGGGACGCCGACAGACGTCGCACGTGGTCGCACACTCCGTTGTCGCTCTTCGAGGCCTTGCAGCGAAGAGCGGATGTGCGTGTTGTGGATGTGCCCATGCACGTATCACCATTGGCGATCGCTGTGGCACGCCTGCTCTACATTCGACGACTCCATGGTCGCTTCGTGAGTGGTTGGCGTTATAGTCCACTGAGTGCTGCAGCGCATGAGCGCGCCTTCGTGAAGGCCGTGCAACGCGCACCAGGACTTGATGCCGTGCTCTCCATCGGTGAACATGGCATTGCGACGACACCCACCTTCTTCTACCAGGATCACAGCTTCTCGCATGCTGTTGCCACCATGCGAGAGTCGGGCATGGTCTTGCCGTCGTTCGAGTCCTACTCGGAAGAGATGTTGCAAACACGAGTTGCGCGCGAACGAGCCTCGTTTCGAAAGGCCGCCGGCGTGATCTCGATGAGTGCGTGGAATGCTCGATTCCTCGTTGAACGCGGATTGGTGTCCGAAGATCGCGTTCATGTGGTTCCACCCGGCATTCATGTTGCCGTGGCTCCTCCATCGGCAGAGCGAGCTCTCCCGAGAGGGGAGAGAACAGAACGGCGTGTGGTCTTCATCGGTCGTGACTGGCATCGCAAGGCAGGTGACGTCGTCCTTCGCGCCATTCGAGCCTTGCTTCCCTCTGCACTTTTCCCCATACGATTCATCGTGGCCGGTCCGCAAGAATGGCCGGAAGATGGCAGCATTCCTGAATGGGTGGACTTTCTCGGCGATGCCTCGCATGAACGCTTGCGGGCAGAACTCGCAACGGCCGATGTGTTCGCCATGCCGTCGCGCTTCGAAGCATACGGTATCGCACCGCTTGAAGCGCTTGCCGCCGGAGTGCCTGTGCTGGCGCGTAATGCCTATGCCATGGCCGAGTATGTGCGTCATGGCGACAATGGCATGCTCATCGAATCGGATGATGCCGACGCTTGTGCAGCTGCACTGCTGCACATCCTGACGGATGATGCCATGCGTCGCCGTGTTGCCGAGCAGGCATCGGACGTAGCAGCGTATTACTCGTGGGACCGTGCGGCCGCCGACATCGTTCGTATCACGTCGGGTGTACGATGAAGATCCTTGTCATCCTCCCGCGCATTCCGGTGCCTGCACGCGATGGTGGTGCGATCGTCATGCTCGAGTCACTCGAGGCCATGCATGCCGCCGGTGTTGACATCACCATCCTCGCACTCAATACATCGAAGCATCGTGCCGACGTTGCAACGCTTCGACATCTCTGCACCAACATCGTCGCTGTCGACGTCGAGACGCATCCCACTGCGTTCGGTGCCGTTCGCAATCTGCTCATGCCACGTCGGTCCGTGATCGATCGTTCGATCCGTCACTCGTACTGGCTGGAACGGTTCATCACGCCTGCTACGCTGGCGGCGGCCGTGAGTGCGGCGGAGACCTACGGACCGTTCGACATCATGCACTGCGAACAGCTCTTCACGCTAGAACTTGGTTTGCACGTTCGAACAGAGCTCACGTTGAAGAAGCGACCTGTTCCGCTCGTCATCTATCGTTCGCACAACGTCGAGTATCGGATCCAGGAACGCATGTCCGTTGAGCGTGGTCGCTCGAGCATCGAGCGATGGTATCGCGCACTGCTTGCACGACGAACGAAACGGTTCGAAGAAGAGGCGCTGCTTTTATCGGATGCGTGTGCTACGCTATCGGAGGATGATGCAGATGTGTATCGCGGCATCGATCCAAGTGGCGCGATCGAGTCGGTTCCGCCCGGGATCAGCATTCCATCGGATGCGATGCTGGCGTCGGCACAACGTCGTCCCGACACGATCTGTCTTCTCGCCAGTATGGAATGGGCACCGAATGTCGAAGGCACCTTGTGGTTCGTACGTCAGGTCATGCCCTTGATCCTCAAACAACGTCCGTCGGCCGTGGTGCAGATTGCGGGACGGAATCCCGGGACGGCGATCACCGGACTGCACAATGGATCGAGCGTCATCGTGCATGGAGAGATCGAGGATCCGCTAGCGTTCCGCCTCGACGCTGCCGTGAGCATCGTGCCGCTCTTCAGTGGCAGTGGTGTGCGTATCAAGATCCTTGAAGCGCTTGGTGCGGCATGTCCGCTGGTGACGACGACGATCGGCGCTGAAGGCTTGCCCGTGCTCGATGGCACGCATGTGCGGATCGCCGATGATGCGGCGAGCTTTGCGAAGGCCTGTTGCGAATTGCTTGCGCGGCGAGATGAAGCGACAGCGCTCGGAGAACGAGGTAGGGAATTGATCCGGCGATCGTTCACATGGACGGCACGGATGGATGAGTTGCTGTCGTTCTACAAGCGCGTGCTCACGCCATAGCCTGCAGCGCCGTGATCTGATCGCGCAATTGGGCAGCGCGCTCGAAGTCCAGATCCCGTGCGGCTTTCTTCATTTCCACGAACATCTGTTCGACCATCTCTGCACGCTGGTCGCTCGTAAGATATTTCGCCATCGGCTCTGCAGCACGCTTCATCTTGGACTGTTCGGCTTCGGCACGACGTGCGAGGCGGTTGCCCTGCATGTCGGCAACGGACGTTGATTCCAGGATCTCTTCGATCGACTTGTAGACCGTTGTCGGATTGATACCACGCTCGGCATTGTACTCCTCTTGGAGTTGTCGACGTCGATTCGTCTCATCCATCACGGCTCGCATGCTTGCCGTGATCTTGTCGGCATAGAAGATCACAAGTCCATTCGAGTTCCGTGCCGTACGTCCCGCCGTCTGCATCAGCGAGCGTTCACTGCGCAGGAACCCTTCTTTGTCGGCATCGAGGATGGCCACGAGCGACACTTCCGGCATATCCAGTCCTTCGCGCAACAGGTTCACACCGATCAGCACATCGAAGTTGCCGAGGCGAAGGTTGCGAATGATGTCGACACGCTCCAGCGAATCCACATCGCTGTGAATGTAGGCGACACTGATCTTCAGGTTATGCAGATAGTCGGTCAGGTCCTCGGCCATGCGCTTCGTCAGCGTCGTCACCAACACACGCTCCTTCTTCTCGGTGCGTGCGCGGATCTCGCCAATGAGATCGTCGATCTGATTTGCCACCGGACGTACATCGATCTTCGGATCCAACAATCCCGTTGGACGGATCACTTGTTCCACAACTACGCCCATGCACTTCTCCAGCTCATACGGTCCGGGCGTTGCACTCACATAGATCGCCTGGTTCACCATGCCCTCGAACTCCTCGAAGCGCATCGGACGGTTCTCCAAGGCGGAAGGGAGGCGGAATCCGTGCTCCACCAACGTCAGTTTGCGAGCGCGATCTCCGTTGTACATGCCGCGTACCTGCGGCAACGTCACGTGACTCTCGTCGACCACAAGCAAGTAATCCTCAGGGAAGTAGTCGAACAAACAGGCCGGTCGATCGCTGGGTTGTCGACCCGTCATATGCATCGAATAGTTCTCGATGCCTGAACAGTAGCCCACTTCCTTCATCATCTCCAGATCGAAGAGCGTGCGTTGTTCAAGACGTTGTGCTTCGAGATAACGCTCGTTCGCGCGCAACTCCTTCAACCGATCGATGAGTTCTTCCTTGATGTTGATCATGGCCTTGGCCATGTTCTCTGCCGACGTCACGAACAGACGTGCCGGTGTGAGCGTCACAAATCCGCAGCGTTCGATCAGGGTCCCGTCAATACGATTGATCCACGACACCTTCTCGATCTCGTCGCCGAAGAACTCGATGCGGATCGCACGGTCCTCTTCATACGCCGGCACGATGTCCACCACATCACCACGCACTCGGAACGTCCCACGCTGGAACTCGAAGTCATTGCGTGAATAGTGGATGTTCGTCAAGCGATACAGCAACGTCTGTCGCGTGATCTGCATGCCTTCCTGGATCGTGAACAACTGTGCCGCGAATTCCTCGCGCGTGCCGATCCCGTAGATGCAGGAGACAGAGGCGACGACGATCACATCCCGTCGACCTTCGACCAAGGCACTTGTTGCGCGCAAGCGAAGGCGATCGATCTCGTCGTTGATGGCGAAGTCCTTTTCGATGAACACGTCCGTCGAAGGAACATAGGCCTCGGGTTGGTAGTAGTCGTAGTACGAGATGAAGAACTCGACGGCATTCTCGGGAAAGAACGACTTGAATTCTCCATACAACTGGGCCGCAAGGGTCTTGTTGGGCGAGATCACCAGGGTAGGGCGGTTGATCTCCTTGATCACATTCGAGATCGTGAACGTCTTTCCGGAACCGGTCACCCCCAGCAAGGTTTGATGCTTTTCACCCGCATGGATGGCAGAGAGCAGTTCGGCGATGGCCCGAGGCTGGTCACCGTCGGGCTGATACTTCGTGTGAAGGGCGAATTGAGACATTCTAGGCGCTAAAATTGACCATAACCTTAAAAAGTAACGATTTTGATTGACCTGAGGGTCATGAAATCCTTATTTTTGCACTCTTTTTTCTCGGCCACGTAAGGATACCCCATGAAGTTGTCAGAATTCAAATTCACCGTACCTAAAAATGCTGTTGCGAAGTTCCCAGCCGATCCTCGTGAGAGCGCCAAGTTGATGGTCATCAACAAGGAAACCGGTGAGATCGAAGACAAGCACTTCAAGGATATCGTCAACTACATGGACAAGGGCGATGTGATCGTGGTCAACGAGACCAAGGTCTTTCCGGCCCGTCTATTCGGCAAGAAGGAAAAGACGAATGCCAAGATCGAAGTGATGTTGCTTCGTGAGCTGAAGGCCCAAGAGCGCATCTGGGACGTGCTCGTCGAGCCCGCCCGCAAGGTCCGCATCGGCAACAAGATCTACTTCGACAACAACAAGTTCTATTGCGAGATCATCGACAACACCACGTCGCGTGGCCGCACGGTGCGCTTCTCGTATGACGGCGACCTGCACAAGGTGATCGAGCGCATCGGCCAAATGCCCCTGCCGGAGTACATCAAGCGCGAGCCGACCGAGCACGACAAGGAAACCTATCAGTGTGTGTTCGCCAACGACAGCAAGGTCGGCTCCATCGCACCGCCCACGGCCGGTCTGCACTTCTCGGAGAAGATCTTGAAGGCGGCAGAGAAGAAGGGCGTGAAGATCGCCAAGGTCACCCTCAACATCGGCCAGGGGATCTTCGAACAGATCGAAGTGGAAGACCTTACCAAGCACCGCATGTATTCCGAGTACTTCGAGATCACGAAGGACTCTGCTGACGTGATCAACAAGGCCCTCAAGGCCAAGAAGAACGTGTATGCCGTTGGCAGCAGCGTTGTTCGTGCACTTGAGTCCAGTGTGCTCACGAGCGGCATCGTCAAGCCGAACAAGGGATGGACGGACAAGTTCATCCACCCACCGTACGAATTCAAGATCGCCAATCGCTTCATCACGAACCTTCACCTTCCCGCCTCGCCGGCCCTCCTCCTTGCCACTGCCTATCTGGGCAACAAGGAGACGCTGTTCAAGGCCTATAAGCGCGCCATGAAGAGCGACTATCGCTTCTTTGCCTATGGCGACGCCATGATGATCATATGAGCTACGACAACCTGAAGAAGATCATGCACACGGTCACGGACCTTGGGCAAGCGGCAGCCGTGCTTGGCTGGGATCAAGAGACCTACATGCCGGACGGTGCTGTGATCGGACGTTCCGAGCAGCTTGCCACGCTGTCGTCCCTGATCCATTCGTTCATGACGAACGATGCGGCAAAGGCCGCCGTTGCTGCTGTGAAGCCGCAACTGGCCACCATGCCCGAGCGTGAACGTCGTGTGGCCGAGATGTTCATTCGCGATCATGATCGCGCCATACAACTCCCGGCAGAGTTGGTCGAAGAACAGTCGCGCGTGGCCTCGCTTGCGCAGGATGCATGGAAGCGTGCAAAGGATGCATCGGACTTCAGCATCTTCGCACCCTTGCTGCAACGCACGGTCGAACTCAAGCGTCAGGAAGTATCCTATCTCGGCACTTGCGCCCATCCCTACGATCTGCTCCTCGATCAATACGAGCCGGGTCTGACGGTGGACGTGATCACGCCGATCTTCGATCGCTTGCGCGTGGGAACAACGGCGCTGTTGGCCAAGATCCAGCCCAACCTTGCACAGGCCAATGACGATGTCCTGCATCGTTCGTACGACACGTCGACGCAACTTGACGTGGCCCGCGAGATCGTGCAGGCACTTGGATTCGACATGCACACCGGTCGCGTCGATCTCTCGGCGCATCCGTTCTGCACGTCGTTCGGTGCAACGGACGTGCGACTGACGACGCGCATTCGCGAGAACGATCTGCGTTCCTGTCTGTTCGGTCTCATTCATGAGGCCGGCCACGGTATGTATGAGCAGGGGATCGGCGAAGACCTGGCGCGCACTCCAAGTGCACAAGGTGCGAGCATGGGCATCCATGAATCGCAGTCGCTCTTCTGGGAGAATGTGATCGCACGCAGCGAAGCATTCTGGACGTGGGCCTTCCCACGCCTCCGTGCCGCCTTCCCGACGCAACTTGCCGACCAGACCGCAGAATCGTTCTTCAAGGCCATCAACAAGATGGCACCATCGATGAACCGCGTCGAGAGCGATGAGCTCACCTACAACCTGCACATCATCTTGCGATTCGAGATCGAACGTGACCTTGTGGCGGGCGTGATCGAGGTCGCCGATATTCCTCGCATCTGGAACGAGAAGATGCAGGCCTCGCTGGGCATCACACCGCCCAATGATGCCGAAGGATGTTTGCAGGATGTGCACTGGTCCTTCGGTGGGATCGGCTACTTCCCATCGTACACACTTGGCAAGCTCTATGCGGCCATGGAGTGGAATGCGTTGAAGGTGGCCATGCCCGACGTGACGGAGCAGATCGCGCGCGGTAACTTTGCACCGATCCGTGCATGGTTGCGCGAGAACATCCACCAGTACGGCCGTACGGAATTGCCGACAGAGATCATCAAGCGCATCACAGGACGGGAGCTTACGGAAGTGGACTTCCTGGACTATGTTGGCGCACGAGCGGCACGCGTGTACGGCTTCTAAGCATGGCAGCATTCGGAAGGACCGTCGAGCAACTCCTCACCTCGCTAACGCTTGATGTGACGTTGCCCGACGGTTTTTCTGTGTTAGACCCATACCGTTCTGACGATGTGCGGTCGGTGATCCACCAGTTCTGTGCGACGTACTACACCGGAACGCATGCACGGCTTTCTGTGTGGGGCATCAATCCCGGCAGATTCGGAGCGGGTGTGACGGGACTCTCGTTCACGGATCCGTATGCACTCACACATCAACTGGGATTGCAGTCCACGCTGACGGGACGTCGGGAGCCATCGGCAGAGTTCATCTCGTCGGTGATCGATGCGTATGGCGGACCGAAGGCATTCTACCGCGACATCTTCATGTCGGCGCTCAGTCCACTCGGCTTCGTCAAAGACGGAAAGAACATCAACTTCTACGACGATGCACGGTTGAAGGCCGACATCGTCCCGTTCGTGCTCGACTCGATGCGGACGATGATCAAGGCCGGTTTGCGGACCGATGCGACGGTCCTTCTTGGATCAGGCGCATTGAAAACGTTCTTCGAAAAGCACATTCGCCCGCACATCCATTTCGATACGGTGGTCTATCTCGACCATCCCCGTTATGTGATCCAATACCGCAGGCGGGAGATGGAGCGCTACGTACAGGAGTATGTGCGCACGCTCCAAAACTACACGCTTGCATGATGAGTGTTACGAGCCAAAGCAATGCAACAGCATGGTGCCTTTATACTCGCGGTTGTTTACGTTAATGCGAGCAGTGCCCCATAGAGCAGATAGTGCGTATCCCATCGCATTAGAGACTTGAAACTTTATCTCAGTCATATGAGTGGTCGAAGAGTTTGTAAATGATTCTACTGTGATCTCGCCGGTTGAGTCACTGGTCATGTTAATCGTGCACGAAAACGGACTAAAGATCGGTTGGCGGGCATCCTCAAAATCGGTTTCAGCTAGACGGCCTTTTCCTAGGAACTTGCTTGGAGTTGGCCCTGGAGAAACTTCGAGCTCAATGTAGCACCCAGTTCCGCCAACATCTAGATACATTCCTTTGTACAACGGATAGAGTCTCGATCCACCAATTGGAAGTGGTTGGGCAATGGCTGTAGAGGGTCTCTGCCTTCTCGATTGAAGCGTCGAGTCAGTCATGGCCGACGTGCTTTTCTGAGTTGCCCGTGAACACCCAAGGTTTGCCACTGCAACCAGTATCAACACCAATTTCGCTTTGGTAATAATCATGCTAACGTTTAACTTTGTGATCTCCTGCCAATGTAGCTCAGCTGGTAGAGCAGCTCATTCGTAATGAGCAGGTCACCGGTTCAAGTCCGGTCATTGGCTCCAGGAAACAGACGGCCCGTTCGAACTTCGAGCGGGCCGTTTTCGTTTTCATGGGCTGTCGTAGGGTCACTCGTCGTGGTCACCGGGAGCGGCAGGGGAGGCGACGCCCCGAAGTTCCGGATGCATCACCTGGCCGCCCAGATAGGCCACCCGCGACATCACCGAGAACGAGAACAGCGAGATCACCAGGATGACGATGGACCACCGATGAAGTGTGGTGGGGCGTTTGTTGGTAAGGATCAAGGCGGCAAGGGCAATGGTGCCCGCAATGCTCATCACGATGATGCCCGCCTCGCCCGCCTCTTCGTGTTCGTGGATCACAGCGCGCTCGACCCCTGGGAAGTGCTCCACGCGCTCCTCTGCAGGCTCGCCCGTGAAATAGGTGGGAAGCGTGACCAGAGCCGAAATGACCAAAACGACCATGCCGAATCGCTTGAAGGTGTCGCTCTTTCTGAGCAGGGCCCAAGCAATGACGCAGGCCGCCGTGAAGGTGCCGATCAACGGGACGTGGTTGAGCATGAGGTGGACGTGGGCAAGGTCCATGGCGAACTCCAATTGAATGCGTTGGTTCGAGAACTGTGCGAAGCTAGTAATACGGGTGGAATGCCTGTGTGAGATTCGTCATGAGCGACAACAATGGTAGTTTGCAGACCATGAAAACCATCCTTGTCATCGTTGCCCTTTCGGCATTCCTTTTGAGTTCTTGCAGTCGCACCAAGGTCCTCGGAACGCCCCCATCCACGACGACCGTGCTCACGGTGTCGCAGGCGCTCGATCCGCGCTCCTTCGGACGAACGGTGACGATCAAAGGGACCGTCCGCAGTGTCTGTCAGGAGGAAGGCTGCTGGATGGTGATCACGGACGGTTCGAGATCATTGCGAATGACGTTCAAACAAGAGGCATTTACCGTCCCACTGTCACTTCTGGGAGAGGTGGTCGTAGAAGGCGTCGTGCAGGAAGAACTCGTCGATGAGGAAACCGCACGGGCCATCGGTCCCACCATCGGTCTGACGGATGCAACCGTGCAGGCGATGCGTGGCGATCAACGAATTCCATTGATGACGACCACCGGTATCGAGTACACAGAATGACCTCAACGTTCCTCTCTCCGACGGATCAACAGAAACGGACGCTCACGACGATCTTCGTCATCACCGGCATTGTCCTTCTCGTAGCACGCATGGTCGTGGTCACGTTCTGGGCCGTGTACGGTGGGCATACCCTGACCGACACGTTCATGGTGGAGGTATTGCTCACCGTGGCCAGTGACCTGATCCTGGTCTGCGTGATCGGCGTCGTCTTCCTTACTTACACGAAACGTACCGGAAAAGAGGTCTCCTATGAGGTCCTCGCCGGCGCACTGACGACGTATGCCATCAGTGCCTTGGCCTTGCTCTTGCTGGGAGCATTGTTGCCAAGTGATGTTGTCGAAGGAGTGCCGACGAACATCACCACCGTCGTCACGTCCCACATCCTTGCCCTTGGCACATTCATCGTATCGATCGGTCTTGCGGGCTTCCTCGCATGGTTCATGCAGATGCGCCGACATGAGCGCACGGGTCGGTATCTGATCCTGCTCATGATCATCCTGTTCGGCGTTTGGTTGCTGTCGGCCCTTGGTTCTGTGGCCAGCGTCTTCAGTGGTCTGAGCATCACGCTCGTCGTGATCGGCAGCATTGTCATGCTCATGAGCATCAAGCGCCTGAACTGGCTTGCCACGCTCACCATGGACAAGAAGATCCGATTGCTGTGGCTGACAACATGTGCGGCCTTTGCTGCCGGACTCCTTGCCAGTTGGCATGCCTTCAATGGTGATGCCTTCGTGACGCAGTCAGCGGCGATGTTCGTTCGCAGCGGGGCCATTCTTCCCGGTGCCATCAATCTCTTCGGCTTCGTGTTCTTTGCACGTCTCTTCTTTGCCGTCCTTGCCTCCCTGCCCAATAGTGGCATCGTCGACCGGCGGTCGAGCGAAGTGGAGTCGCTCGCCCATCTGACACGCATGATGGCGGAAACGGCCGATGTCGACACGCTGCTCTCATCGGTGACGCAGTTCGCCTTGCAAGTATGCAGGGCACATGGGGCATGGTGCGAGTTGTACGACGACGACGGATCGATCCGCGTGGTCGCCTCGAAGAACGTCCACGCCGACTATGTGCGCGTACTGCATCGCGACCGTGCGCTTCACCGGATGTTCATGGACAATGCTCGGCCGGCCTTGATCGATTCGCTCCCCGATGTACTTGGTGCCGACGCAACGTTGCCGATCCGTTCGGTGATCACGGTGCCGCTCATTCGCGAGCACCGTCGGACGGGCACGCTGGTGATGTTCAGCACGATCGAGTATGGATTCGAGGCCGATGATCTGCGATTGCTCACGGCCTTCGGCGATACGATCTCGATCGCATTGGACCAGACACGATTGATGGAAATGGCCATCGAGAAGGAACGTCTGCAGAAGGAATTCGATGTGGCTCGACGGATCCAATCCTCATTGCTTCCCATCTCCGCGCCCGACATTCCCTCCTTGGGCCTTGCCGCCATCACCATCCCTGCGGAAGAGATCGGTGGGGATTACTACGACTACGTGCGCTTCGCAAATGGACGTCCCGGTGTTATCATTGCCGATGTGTCGGGGAAGGGGATCCCGGCGGCACTCTACATGGCCACGCTCAAGGGCGTTGTGCTCGCAGAGATGCGTTCGTCGAACGGACCGGCCGATCTCCTTCGCCGAGTGAATGCAGCATTGATGGGATCGATGGAGAAGCAGACCTACATCACGATGACGGCCGTTGACTACGATGTCGCAACGATGACCATGCGCATGGCCCGTGCGGGGCATACGCCGCTGCTGTTGCGGTCGGGCTCGACCATTCGGACGTATACACCGAAGGGCATTGCCATTGGCCTCGTGGCACCGGCCACGTTCGATCGGGTGACGGAAGAGATCGAGTTTCCGGTGGAGTCGCACGACATCATCATGCTCACCACCGACGGCGTCAACGAGCGACGCGATGCGGCGCTCGGGGAGATCGGGATCGAACCGGTCTGCGAGATGCTGGCGAACATCGGGACGACGACAGCCTCGACGGTGATCACCAAGACCCTCGAGCTCTTGCACATGCATGGAAACGGGACAGACCAACACGACGATATCACCATTGTATCGATGGTCGTGAACGGGGTTGCTGAAACCACCGTTGACGACGAACGTATACGACCGATCTACGGAGTTCTCTCATGAATCAATTCACGGCATTGACGCAACAGGACGAACGTGGGATCTGTTGCATCGACCTTGCTGGATATCTTGATGCACACACGGCCACGGAACTCGAATCGATCATGAGTGCGGCCATCACCAATGGATGTCGACGCATCGTGGTGAACTTCGCAGACCTCGAATACATCAGTAGTGCCGGTCTAGGAGTGTTTATGGTCTTTATCGAATCGATCCGTTCCGACGGTGGCGATATCAAGTTGGCGGCAATGAAGCCGAAGGTGTTCACGGTCTTCGACCTGCTCGGATTTCCCGTGCTGTTCGAGATCTATCCGACCGTGGAAGAAGCGAAACAGGCATTTCCGAGTCAGGAGGCATGACGTTCAACGCCTCCCATAGTGGCACGATCAACGTGCCGGCAACCACGGACCATCTTCACGAGATCCGCGAATTCCTGCGCGAGCGCATTCGCGCCGCAGGATTCAGCGAGTTCGAAGAGAATGGCATCGTGCTTGCCGTCGACGAAGCCTGTTCGAACCTGATCCGGCATGCCTATCACAACGACCCCACGCAGAATGTGGAAGTGTCGTTGTCGATCGAAACGGATGCCGTCACGGTCCGCATCTGCGATACGGCCACGCCATTCGATCCAAGCAGTGCAGAGGTCCCGGATATGCCCACGTATCTGCAAGAACGTCGAAACGGCGGACTTGGAATTCTGATCATGCGCCGTGTGATGGACATGATCGACTACGTTCCGTGCGGCCCCACCTCGAACAGAAACATGCTCGTCCTGACGAAGCGTCGTACTGCGTAATTTAGCCCCCTATGAAGTTCGCTCTTATGCTCGGTGGAGTTGGCCTAGGCCTGCTGCTGGGCTTCCTTCCGTCGCTGCGTGCGCCGAAGCCGCGATGGTGGATCGTTCTCACGCTCTTGAGCGTGACGGTGACCGTGATCGCGGCCATCGCACCTCCGATCGGCGGTACCCTTACGGACGTGATCATGGCCGCGCGCGCCGACTCGTCCAAGGTTGTTCCATTCTATTGCGTGGTGGTCGACGACTCGACCTTGCTCGATGCACGCATCGACGATCTGACCGTCGCCCTTGTGGGCGGGGGAGTTCGTGATCTCGCCGGTCATCATGTGATCATCAACGTGACGCGCGGACAGCATGATCGCACCGTGCGCAGTGTTGGAGAACGAGCGGTCTCGAGCGTCGACCCGGCCGTGACGTTGCCCTACATCATGGGTCTCGAAGAGCGTGCGCGGATCATCTTCTTCCATGTGCCCATGTCGTGGGTTGCCTTGTGCGCCTACATGATCAGCATGATCTTCGGCATCCGCTACCTTCGGTCACGCGATCTGAACCTCGACGCCATGTCGGCCGCTGCCGCCAGTCTTGGCACCCTCTATTGCGTCCTGGCCACCGTCACCGGCGCCGTGTGGGCAAAGTTCAACTGGGGGTCGTTCTGGAACTGGGACCCGCGCGAAAGCTCGATCCTGGTCCTCTTGCTCATCTACGCCGCCTACTTCCTCTTGCGCAACAGTATCGCCGATGCCGAACGTCGCGCTCGATTGAGCAGTGTGTACAGCATTGTAGCCTTTGTGACCGTTCCGTTCTTGATGTTCGTGTTGCCTCGCCTCCTTCCGGGCCTTCATCCCGGAAGTTCGGACGACACGAATGCAGGTCCGCTCCTGAGTCCGAAGTCCGATGCGATCAACCCCACCAAACAAGTGCTCTTCGCACTCTCGCTGTTCTCGTTCACTCTCGTCTATTTCTGGTTGACGAATCTGCGCTATCGCACGTCGATCGCAGAGCGGACCATCAAGGAGGATCAAGCATGATGGATTTCCTCACACAGAACCCAACGTATGTGGTCCTTGCAACAGCGCTCATCATTTGGGCCGGCATTGCATGGTATCTCACGCGCATCGAGCACCGACTCCGCACCCTTGAACGAACGATCGGATCCAAACGATGAACAAGCGCTATCTGATCGGCGGCATCATCGCCCTGGCCTGTGTGGTCATCGGCATCTTCTCGCTCTCGTCATCTTCCATCGAGTACGCCAACCTTGGCAAGGCCGAACAACTCGGCAAGACCGTACAGGTGGTAGGGCATTGGGTGAAGGAGGAAGGGTCGAAGTACAACAGCGCCACCAATGAATTCACGTTCGTGATGCGTGATGAGAACAATGCTGTGATCCCGGTGGTGCTGCACGGACCCAAGCCGAACAATTTCGAGATCGCCGAGAGCATCGTTGTCAAGGGACGCGTGGAGAACGGCAGATTCGTTGCCACGGATTGCTTGACGAAATGTCCGTCCAAATACGAAGGCAATGCCGACGACCTGAAGCGAGGAACGTAGGTCCTATGCTACGCACGCTCATCATCATCGCCGCCGTCATCTGTATCCCGCTCGGGATCTATGTGGCCTCCACGTACGGTTCGTTGGAAGAGGTCACCTTCGCACAGGCCGCCGTAAAGGCCGAGTCTGCCACTGAGGGCGATCAAGCACCAAAGGTGCTCGTTCGTGTTACCATCGTCAACCCGCTCGATACCGATCAGGAGGATGGTGGGGAACAAGCTCCCATCCTTGCACGTGATGCGACCGGGAAAGAGTTCCACGTTTCCTATACCGGTTCAACGCCCACCACACCATTCGCTGCGGGACAAGAGCTTCGCTTCGTTGGACACGTCCATGGTGGTCTTGCCGGGTACTTCCACGCTACGCAGGTATATCAATGATCGGCCAGATCGTCATTCACGTGTTGTTGGGCCTTGCCGCCCTTACAAGCCTTCTCTTCTTTGTAGGCTATAAACGCGACGACGTGATGCCAACTGCACGCGTACTGTATCAAGTGCTCACGTTCGGATTGCTGGCGGCCATCGGCATGCTGGTGATCAACGTCGTGCAGCACCGTTTCGAGTACACGTACGTGCAGAGCTATTCCTCGCGCGAACTCCCGTTGCATTTGCTCATCGCCTCGTTCTATTCCGGGCAAGAGGGAAGCTTCCTGTTGTGGACGACGCTCGTGGCGCTGATCGGTCTTGCACTCATGCCCTATGCGCGCAAGCATCGCTATGAAGCACAGGTGATGAGCTTCTACGGACTCATCCTCACCTTCCTTGCCTTGCTGCTTGTTGCGAAGAATCCCTTTGCCTTTGTGTGGGAGACGTATGCACGCGACGGGATCGCCAACGGATTCACTCCGGCGAACGGACGTGGATTGAATCCACTGCTTCACAACGCATGGATCACGATCCACCCACCGATCCTCTTCACGGGCTTTGCATCGATGAGCGTCAGCTTTGCCTTTGCCATGGCCGGATTGGTGCGCAAGGACTATCATCGCTGGATCAACATCGCTCTTCCGTGGACGCTCTTCGGGACGGCCGTGCTTGGCTTCGGTATCATGCTCGGCGGCTTTTGGGCCTATGAAACACTGGGCTGGGGCGGCTTCTGGGGATGGGATCCGGTCGAGAACTCATCGTTGATCCCATGGCTGGTCTCCGTTGCCCTCGTGCATACGATGCTCGTTCAGAAACGCACGCACGGACTTGTGAAGACGAACATGGTCCTCGCCGTGACGGCCTTCGTCATGGTCTTGTACTCCACGTTCCTCACGCGAAGCGGAGTGTTGGGCGACACGTCCGTACACTCCTTCGTCGACCCGGGCAAGTTCGCCTTCTGGATCCTGCTCGCCTTCATGCTCACGTTCAGTGTGCTTGGTGCGGTATTGATCTTGAAGCGACGTGCCGACATGAACATTCGACGTGAAGAGTTCAGCGTGACGACGCGCGAGTTCATGCTGTCGATCGGTGGTGCCCTCATCATGGCCAGCGCCATCTTCGTGACCATCGGCACATCGTGGCCCGTGATCATGGAAGTGATCGGTCAACCCAAGGTCGCCGTCAACATCGACTTCTACAACAAGGTCCATGCAATCCTGCTGCCACTGATCTTGATCACCAATGCCTTGGCGTTGATCGTGCAGTGGCGTTCCACTCCACGTCATCTCTTGCAGAACCGAATCCTCTGGGCCGTTGCCATTTCTGTCGGCACGACCATCATCACCGTGGTGCTCGGCATCCGCGATGTCCTCTCCGTGACGTTGGCCTTCTGTGCATGGTTCTCCCTCGTGGTGAACGTGCAAATGGGATGGTCCTTCATGCGCAAGAGTCCGTCCATGATGGGCGCCTACATCTCGCATGTCGGCATTGCCATTTTGGTCTTTGGTGTGATCACGTCGTCGCTTTATACCGAGATGCACCACGTCATCATGGAGATCGGCAAGCCGGTGAAGGTGGCAGGGATGACGGTGACGTTCAATGGCAAGGAACAGATCGAATTGCAGTTCAAGGACAGAGAGAAGTTTGCCTATTCGGTGACCGTGGAGCGCAACGGTGAGACAGCCGTTCTTCGCCCCGTGTTGTACTATAGCGATTTCAACCGGCGCATGAGTGCCTTCCTCGAGCCGGGCATTCGATGGGGCATCTTGAACGATCTCTACGTGTCGCCGAAGGCCACGGAGTATGAGAACGTCTTCCACAAGACAACGGTCCAACGTGGCTCCACGTTCGTGATGCCACTTGATACAACGATCTCGTTGCAGCTCGAGCGATTCACGATGCCAATGGAAGAAGGGCAGACCCCCGATGGTCGCATGCAGATGGCCGCCATGCTATCGGTGCCGTCACAGAGCGCTCCTGCACCGTCCTTCAAGGCGCTCACGCGCATTGGGACCGGAGCCGGCGGACCGTCATTCGATCCTGTCTGGACAACCATCCCGGGTACGCATTACGATGTTGCCCTCACGCGCATCGAGCGCAACAACGCAGATCCAACCAAGTCGAAAGGCGAGTTCGCCTTCCGCGACGGAACGAAGCCAACGCCCGTTCCGAAGGAGATCTTCACGATCGAACTCTCGGTGAAGCCCCTCATCTCTCTCGTGTGGTTCGGAGTGATCACCATGGTCCTCGGCTTCTTCTTCTCCATCGTGCGTTGGTCACGAATGGCGAGAGTGCAAGATGGGCCGCAGTCGTAACTACGGTCGCAGAAGAAGCTCCCGCTTCACTTCGATCCACGAACCTTCGGTGACGAGATCGAGCGATACACCTGCCACACGAACGCGGAGCAAACGTAGCGTCGGATAGCCTACGGCCGCTGTCATCTTGCGCACTTGGCGGTTCTTGCCCTCCGTGAGTTCCAATTCGATCCATGTGGTTGGAATGCTCTTGCGCTCTCGGATGGGAGGGATTCGAGGTGGCACGGTGGGTTGTGGGTCCAGTATGCGCGCCGTACACGGACGTGTTCGATACCCGCCGATCTCCACGCCGCCTTGCAACCGTGCCAGAGCTTCCGAAGTTGGAACGCCTTCTACTTGTGCCCAGTATGTGCGCGCATGACCTTGCGTTGGGTCGAGGATGGCCGACGTGAGATCACGTTCATTGCTCAGCAAGAGCAGACCTTCGGAGTCGGCATCGAGGCGTCCGATCGGATAGACCTCCGGCGGAAAGGCAAAGTCGGCAAGCGTTCGGTAGGCACTCCCGCGTTCCGGCGTGAACTGCGAGAGGACGCCGTAGGGCTTGTAAAAGGCAATGATCATTCTTGCAATGCGATGCGGTGGACGACATGGCCCGTCGTGCGACGCTCGATAGCGAACCACAATCCGGCGGGAACACCATGCTCGCGTAGCAGCACTGCCACGTCACGAGATGCAGCCGATGGTTCCACCGAGAACGTCGTATAGGCGCGACCGGTAACGTCGACGACGTTGATCATCATGGGCTGTATGGTGACTTCCGGATCGAACAGACGAGCAGCCGTATCGCGACAGATTTTCGAGAGTGTGATCGCGCCGTTGTCGACGTCGGTAACGATGTCCATCGAATCGCCCGCGGCATCGTACCACGATGTGGAGCGCAAGAACACCGAGTCCATACTTGTATTCCCAAGAACGATCCGTCCGGGGAGCCGATACAACGTATCGCCGTTCTTCAGCGTGTCGAAGTCAACGATGATCGGAAGCAGTAGTGTGTCCGATCGAGTGTGACGACCTTCCACAGGAAGCGGAATGAACTGCGTGGCATTCCATGCGAGTTCGCCCTTCATGGTGTGAATGCCCAAGGCAAAGAACGATGCGGAATCGCTCACGCCTTGATACGTCACCACAATGGCAGCACTGTCACCCGGGGCGGCCGTCGTATCGTGCACGACGAGTTGAACGCGAGGGATACGTAGTCGCTCGAAGGCCATGCCGCCAATGTAGCCGTACGACTCTGCAACGCCATAGCCATAGATGTAGACGCCGAAGCCGGTGGGACACGTCAGCGTGTGCGGACCTCGTTGCACGCTCACGTGCGTGTACGAATAGCTGGTGCCTGCAACCGGCACAAAGGTCGACGCGGGCTGGATCCCATCGATCCGTACCGCATTGGTGTCGGCCGTGCGAACGATCAGCGTGATCAAGTGTTGGGTGTAGTAGGGTGACCTATCATCGGGTTCGATGTTGATCACCGTGTACGTGTTGAGGAACTGCTCCGTGGGCGGATTCAGGAACATCGACGGATCGCCATTGGCCGCACCGGCTCGCTGCGATGTTCGCAGATAGGATGCAACGAGGATCGGCTTATCGGCCTCCACCACCTTCGGATCGGAAAGGATGCCCTCGTAGTATTGTCCGGACGACAACGTTAAGCGCTGTGTACCGTTGATCGTGACCGACGTGTTGTTCTCGGCAGCAATGATGCGGTAGCGTGGCCCATCGGTTGGGCCCATGAGTTGTTGATCGTTTGCCGGCTTTGGCGGAATGATGATGGAGTTCAAGCCCCACGTCGACGTGGGTGGCATCTGCTCGATCAAACAATCTCGCGATGCATTGTTCTCATCCAAGCGTGGAAGTTCCGTGCGCACTACGCCTGCGATCACGGCCACGGGCTTCGTGGCACTCACACGTGACCCGGTGAGATCGTCGTTCAAGATCCCTTGTCGTATCTCGGCCTGGACGAGGTACACTTGACCTGCCTGCAGGGTGACGGTCTTCTCCTTCCATGTTCCGGTGGGAGATCTTCCCGCCGAATTCGTAATGGTCACGCGCGTGTTGTTCTGCGTTGCGATCACACAGAACTGACTCGGATAGTCACGCGTGATCCCAAAGCCTCCTCCTCGCAAGCGCCCGTACTCGCCGTCGGAAGAATAACACAGCACGATATGGTCTGTGCCGAGCACGTCGGTCGGATAGACAAGCCATGCATCGGTGCTCGTCTGCTCACGCGCTTCCGCATAGACCGTCACTTCTTCATTCGACACCACATGCATGGAGTAGCGCACGGCTGTTTCTTCATCGTTCTGACGTCGCAGATTGTAGTCGTATCCGTCCAGCTCGAGGTCTTGGTATGCGATCGAGAGGCGATACTCAGCATTGGCGGTTGCGATCGAGAACGGCACGTTGATCGTCTGTCCGCGTCGGTTCACATACGTGATCGTGCCCGTCGTGGGCTGTTCTGCCGTGACGAAGACGATCAGCGTTCCGACACTGAACGAATGCGCATTCGGCATGAAGGCGATCCAGAAATCCTTCCCCTTGCTGTCCTTCAACGGAGCCGAAGCCAATGGGAGGGTGGCAAGGAGAAGAAGGACGATGATGGAGAGTCGACGCGTCATGACGCCTATGGACGATAGTGTGCGATCACTCGCTCGCAAAGGTCTTGCATCTCACGGCTGGACCGCTCCCATGTGAAGGTACTGGCCCAACGCAATGCGCCTGCAGATAGGCGCTCGCGTTCAGCGCGATCCACCAACACGCGGACGATGTGCGCGGCGAGGATGTCGATGTTGCCGTAGGGATACAGCAAACCGGATTCACCATCGCGCACAGAGTCTCGCAGACCCGGAACATCTGCAGAGATCACCGGCGTACCACAGGCATTGGCTTCGATGTTGGTGATGCCCCAGCCTTCTTTGATCGACGTGTTGACAACGACGTGAGCTTGGGACAACAACTCCACTTTCTGTGCATCGGTTACAAAGCCGAAGAAACGCACGTGGTCTTGCAGTCCAAGTAATGACACGAGTCGCTCCAATTCGTCCCTTCCATCGCCGGTCCCAAGAATATGCACCTGTACGGTTGGTATGGTCTGCACGACCATGGCAACGGCACGGAGGAGATGGTCGACCGACTTATAGCGCTTGAGTCGACCGAAATAGGCGATCGTCGGACGTGCATCCTTCTCGCCCACCTTCATCGGGAAGTGCGTATGGTCGATGGCATTGTGGATGACGGTGAGGTTCGCAGCAGGGATGCCGCGGTCGATACATTCTTTCCGCGTTGAGTCGGAGACAACACAGATAGGAGTGTTCCGATAGACGCGCCCGATCTGGTCCTCGAAAAACTTCACATAGAGTCCGGCAAGCCGGCCGGCCTCGTGAAAGATGCTGGTGCCAAAGAAGTGATGCACAATGGCCAACAACGGTCTCTTCACAAACCGCGGTGTGAAGAACGGGATCTTGTTGATGTCATCGATCACAATATCGAACCGTTCGTTCACGAACCGTTTCTTGTAGGCACCTCGCACCGTCCAGTTGAACGTCGCACGCGAACCGTGGCGGATGACCGTGATCCCGTCCAACACTTCGGTTGCCGCAGCACCTGGATGAGCACAACAGTAGAGCGTGACCTCGTGGCCACGCTCTACCATGCGCGAAAAGATCTCATGCAGGTGTACTTCCGCACCGCCCGCTTGCGGATGCGTGCGATCCTGCCAGTTCAGAACGAGCAGTCGCATTATTTCTTCGGTGTCTCGACAAGAACTTCTACTGTTCGTGAGTAGAAGCGACCTTCCGGTGTGTCGTTGTTATAGAGCGGAGCACGTTCACCAACGCCCGTGGCCTGCGACTCGGGCAAACCGAGAGCGCGTGCGACCGTCGATGCGCGCGACTGGCTCAGACGTTGATTGTAATCATCCGATCCGCTCCGATCCGTATAGCCGATCACCTTCACTTGCGATGTTGGTTGAATGTTCGATTTGATCTGGTTCACAAAGGCCGCATTCGCCGGTGTGAGGTCTGACTTGTCAAAGCCGAACAGGATCAGCGAATAACGATCCACTGCCTTGTCCGCCATGCCGCCTTCCTTCTTCGATGCGAGCGTGAGCGCTTCCACTTGGATCTTCTTCGACTCCGATGGAATGACGAGTCCGGCCGAATCGCGTGCGACGAACAAGTAGCCGAGCTTCTCAACGTCGCTCGGGATGGCGAGCTGTGCTTCATCGATACGCCAATCCACCGACGCCGGTACAGGGTCACCGGCATGGAAGGTCTTGACGATGCGATCATCCGCAGTGACGAAGATCGTCCACGACTTCACGGGAACACGAGGTGAAATGGCAGGTGCGAAGCGAAGACCGGCCGGCGTGAACGAACGCATTGTGTCACGCGACATGATCGGCGCAAGGATCGCATCGCTGGTGGCCGAGATCTCCACACGACGATTCTCTGCCTGACCATCAAGCTCGGCAGAGTTCGAGGCCTGCTCCGGAAGCAGTCGTGTTGCGGTTTGGACGCGTGTTGGGGCAACGCCCCATTTGTCGACGAGATAGGAGCGAACCGCATTCACGCGAGCTTGCGCCAATGCCGTGTTGTTCAATTCTGCATCCGTGTTGTCCACGCAACCCGTGAGCGTGATCGTTGCATTCGCATCATCCTGCATGCGCTTGCCGATGATGTTGAGCACATGATGATAGGTGATCATGGCATCGAGATTGTAGAAGTTCTCGATGGCGAACACGTCGCGTTGATCTTGATTGAGTTCGGTATACCGGGCCGGGATCTCCGACGAATTCTTGTCGAAGAACACGTAGGGCAATACGGGACGGATCCGTGTCGATGAGAACTCTTCCAACCTGATGCGTTCAGCCGGAAGACGTTCGCCTGTTGTACCAATGCCGCTGGCCGTGATGTCGGACGTGAACGGAACCGATGCCGACACGGTCTTTGGTGGCGTGATGGCCGTTGCGAAGTTGTAGAGTTCGATGTCGGAAAGCGTGTCCTCGACCTCGGGCGGAATGAACGACAGTGCCAAACCGGCACGGATCTGATGGGCATTCCACGACAGACCGCTCACCACCGGAATGGGTGAATACGTGAAGAGCACTTCGGGTGTGAGGAAGATCGTTCGATCGGCATTCAGAGCAAGCTCATACGATGCGCCCACCGTGATGCCTACGGCAACGGACGAGGCATTCTTGATATCGCCGCTCGATGCGTTGCGCATGCGCGATCCGCCAACGAACGTTGCGTTGGCCGGCGTCTCCAGTACTTCCTTCTGATCATAGGTCGCACTGAACACATAGCCCGCCGTCAGTCCGCCGCGAACCATGAACTCCGGCGAGACATGATAGGCCAAGAGTGGCTCGACACTGATCTGACCGAATGAACCATTGAGGTCGTGCCGGATCGTTGCATTGGTGGTGGATCCATCCGCCAACGCAACGGGCTTGGACTCCGTCTGCGAAAAGTCCACGCCATACGAACCGTAGTGCAAACGCATATGCAGGGCGAGATCCTTGTTGAATGGTTGCTCATACTGCAGACCCGCGAAGAAGCCCGTTCCCATGGTGGTCTGGAATTCCGGACAGCAATTGGCCACATCAGGCAGTTGCGTGAAGGAAGCGGCATGAATGCCAAGAGCGTAGTCAAAGAACAGACCGATGCGCGGACGGAGCAATGGGTCGTTCGGGACCTGTGCAACGGTCGTTGTGGCAACGATCAGGAACAGTGCAGATGCGAAGTGGGGAAGTCGTGTCATGGTTCTCATGGTTACTTAGCTCTCTCGAATCGTACACTCTTGTGCTCTGTTGGCGTGGTCATCTGCAGGAAGTACACTCCGGCAGGGAGTTGCGAGACATTCATCGGAACGCGATACGAGCCGGGAGCAAGGGAACGTTGGACGAGGGTGGCAAGGGTTCGTCCTTGCATGTCGACGAGTTCCACGGTGGTCATGCCCTTCTCCACCACTTCCATGTCAAGCACGGTCGCACCGGTTGCCGGTTGTGGCGAGGCAACGATGCCGGCGGCATTTGGCTGAAGCTGGAAGAGTCGCACGCCACCTTGCGTGCATAGATCGTCGAGGATCACACCACCTTGGCGCACCAATACACGCATCGTGTCGATCTCGGTGAAGTTGGCCACGTTGATCACCGACATCGTGTCGTTGCCCCATGTGGTCGAGAATTGCAACGTCATGGCCAGCGAGTCCGAGCCTTCGGGTATGGGGATCACCACGGGAATACGACGGATCTTTCCGGCTGAGTCCAGCTGACCCATTGGTAGTGAACCGCTGGGTTGCAGGATGGAGGCATTGACAAGAAGATCAGCATGGATGCTCCGAACAGTTGTCCGATCCAAGTGTTGTTTGTTCGTCACGTAGAGCGGGACCGAGACCGTGGCACCCGTGTGCGAACGGATCGTGTCCATGCGAAGTGTCACACTCACAACGGCATTCACGAAGGCCGTCAGTTGCAGCGTGTCCCGTCTGCCGCACGCCGTGTCCTGGGTCGTGAACACAAACGACGTCGTATACACACTTCCTTCCTTGCCGCCCTTGAACCGTATCGTCACTTCCGACTGTTGGTTGGGTTGGACGATGTCCGGCGTGATCTTCTCGATCACGAAATCTCCAAGATCGATCGGTGTCTTGGGCCAACGCAGGATGATGGTTCCGCGGTTGATCAGGTAGACGGTCTCCACCGGTGTTTCGCCCTGCGCAACATCCGCATAGGTCACAGAAGAACGAGAGAGTTCGAAGGCAACGGAGTCTTTGCGGCCAACAAGGGTGACGGCCGTGAGGCCGTTCGATGCATTGATGGCATTCGAGCTGAACACCACACGGGCGCTCTTTGCGCCGGTGGACTTCGGTGCAAAGATCACACGGAACTGCACGCTCTTGCTTGCCTCTACTTCGATGGGGAAGGTGAGCGGTGCGCCAACGCGTTCAAGCGTATAGTCAACGGCATCGGTTCCATCGATGATCCCACTGTAGAGGATGAGTGTCGAGTTACCGATGTTGGTCACGTTAAAGGTCTCAGCCACCGGATCGCTGCTACACACATCGAGCGGGAAGACCACCGGTGCAACGGGTTGGAACCGCGCATCGCCGGTGCCTTCGCCATACAAGTGCACGACCACCGTGCGGTCATCCGTGGATGTGATCACGAGATCTGCCGCGGCTCTTCCATTCTGCGACGGCGCGAATCGAACCACGATGGTCTGCGTGCCATTGTTCGAAACCGTGAACGGTGCTCCACCACTGACGATGGAGAACTGTGCTTGATCGGGTCCGACAATGGCCGTTGACTTCACTTGCACCGGACTCGTGACGCCGATGGGCAAGGCCACGCGAACGTTCGTGTCGATCTGTGCAAGGTTGGCGATGCGGCGACCGTAGTCGATCACCGAGATCACGTTCAGCACCGGAAGCTTCCCGGTACCGCGAACAGTAAGGGTGCGCGGACCTGTTCCCGTTTGCAACAACAGTGTCGTCGAACGGTCACCAACCTGCGTTGGTTGGAAGGTGAGTGTGAGCGACGACGTAGCGCCGGGAGCGACGGTCACCGGAAATACCGGCGAGATGATATTGAAGTCGCCTTGGTCGCCTGTCGAGAAGCGTGCGCCCTGAACAACGATCGGCGTTGCGCCAGTATTCCGGATCACAACGGCTGTTTGTCGGGCACTACCGCCAACCTCGATGGCCGGCGTGAACTCCACGTCTTGCGTGGTCACCGTCGAACCAAGGATCTCGAACACTGCATCGCTCTTGTCTTCATCCAGTCGGATACCCGAGATGTTCCAGACACGTGCGGTGAAGTCCGTCGATGCTGTGATGACCTTGTCGCCGGTGGAGTTGTACCGTGCACTGTAGACGAGTCCGGTGTGTCCGGCCAAGGCATTGAGTTCGTTCAGCGTGTTGGTCTCGAAGAATTTGGCCGTACCATCTCCCGAACCGGTGAGCACCTGCCCGCCGCCTCGATTGAATTGAACCGAGAGCAACGAACCCGTCATGGCTGGTGTGGATCCCGTCTGCGTGCCATTCGATGCATCCCATCGACGGAGCATGAGGTCTGCACCACCGGAGACCACCACTTGACCATTCACATTCACATCGGCACTGTAGACCGGTCCAACGTGTCCAACGAAGGAGCGCTTGATGGCAAGGTCACCCGTTGCTTCGCGCAAACGAACCGTGTTGCCTTCGCATGTGACGAGTTGTGTGCCGTCCTGTGATACTCGCACCGAGTAGACGATGCTGCCATCGGTGGTGGGAACATTCTGGACGATCGTGAAGGAGGCAGGGTCGATGATGACGATGCCGGCATCGGTTGATACATAGAGCGAATCTCCATTCGCATTGAATGCCACGGTCCAGGCACGACCCGTCACCGGAACGGCGCCGAGTTGCGTTCCTGCGGTGGGATCCCAGAATCGGACCGTGCCATCGTGACTTGCGCTGGCGATCATGTTCGCTGACGGGTGCACGGCAAGGCCCCATACCCAGTCGGAGTGTCCGGTCATCACGCGTCGTTGCAGGCCTGTTTCTGCATCCCACACGCGCACCGTTCCATCGTGTCCGCCCGTATAGGCCGTCTTACTATCGTTCGAAAGAGCGGCCGCGTAGATGGGTTTCTCAGAACCGGAAAGGACGATGATATCGGACGGGTCGAGCAGTGTGCGTTGAATACGAATGAGCGCTTTCTTCGTGGCATTCGGTCCGGGTGTGTACACGTATTCATTTCCGGACGCCGCTTCCGTGATCGAACTCCACGTGACGCCATCGTCTTCCGAACCATCGATGCGTACGATGTCCTGCGGTAGCGTACCGGTCCATCGGATCAGCGTATCGATCCCGGCCACATACTTTTCGCCGCCATTCGGGGAGAGCACCTTCAGGTTGTTGTCCTTGTTCCGGAAACCGCCGCGTACATAGAGCACGGTCGTGTCGCAAGCGTCGGCAGACACAAAGGTGATCGTTCCGAACTGTCCGCTACTGTCGGTTGGCGTGAACCTGACCTTTACTTCTTGGCTGGCGCCGGGGATCATGTCCACCGGTCCTGTTGGCAGCGTTACTGCGAAGCGCGGATTCGAACTCGTGTAGGCGGTCACCCGCGCAAAACCATTACGGACGGTGAGGACCACCGACTTCGTGACGGTCTGCGGGGGAGCCACTTCACCGAAGGCAATACCGGGTTCACTGAGCTCAAGTACGATACGAGAGCCGATCGGTGCAGGGATGGTGAAGGATCGTGTGGTGGATGCATGCTTCACATCGATCGTGCGCTCCAACGCACACGAAGGTGTGGAGGTCCACACGGCCTCGCATGGTTGAACACCGCGTGCATGTGCAACGAATGCCCACGCATAGGCCTTGATATCGTCATCACTTGTGAGGCCGTCGATCCACGCACCACCGGTGCTGTCGCAGAGCTCGCGCAATTGTGCAGAGATCGGAAGGCCGA
Source organism: Kapaibacterium sp. (SeqCode) (assembly GCA_044224925.1). Lineage (GTDB taxonomy): Bacteria > Bacteroidota > Ignavibacteria > Kapaibacteriales > Kapaibacteriaceae > Kapaibacterium. The sequence goes on along the minus strand of JBGAJM010000001.1, from coordinate 674,534 downwards.
TCCCTACTACGTAGACCTTGATGGCATACTGCTTTGCGACCTTGCGTGCCAGAGCCGCATCGAACGACGGGCTTCCGCTCACGAAGATCACGAGTGCGCGGAAGTTCCGTGCATTCTTGAGCTGTGCGAAGGCGCCCAACGGCGCATTGTGAAAGAGGGAGTCGATGTTGATCGCAGTGCCATTGGTGCCGGCGGTGATCGCTGACACGCGTGCTGCGTATTGTGTTTTGTTGACCGTGAGCCCCTGTTCGAGGGAGGGAGCTTGATTGAACGAGATCAGCCCCAGTTCATCGGTCTGGCCGACCACGCCGGAGATCACGGACGCTGCGCCGGCCTTCGTCTTGGTGAGCGTTTCACTGGATCGGTCCACGGCCACCATGATGGAGGCAGGCGTGCTCTGTCCGTTCCCACACGTTGTGGTCACGGTCATGTTCGCGCCGTTCTCCTTCACCGTCACTTCTTTTGCACCAAGTGCAACGAAGGCTCCCTGAGCGTCGAAGTTGTAACACTCCGCCGTCATCGTTGGGTAGGCTGTGGTAACGAGGCGTGGCACAACGAAGGCCTGTGCCAAACTGTCCAGAGTGGCAACGCCCATCAGGACGATGAACAGAACCACTACGGCAAAGCGAGATCGATGCTTCATAAGGCCTTCTTTCAATTCTACATAGTCGTACGGCACGTAAAAGACCGAACAATATGCGAAAAGTTAAGGCCTTTATTTAACAGGAGTTTCCACAGTTACGGTAACAGTTCTGTTATAGGCCCTTCCTTCCGGAAGGGTGTTCGGATAGAGGGGTCGCTGCTCGCCAAGTCCCTGTGCCGACGTGAGTGGCAGACCGAGCGACCTGGCCGTTTCGGTGGCGCGATTTCGTGAGAGTTCCTCGTTGTAGGACTCCGTACCAAGAACGTCCGTATAGCCGTTGATCTTCACCGTCGAACTCGGCGTGATGCGATCCTTGATCAGTCGCACGATCCCACTGTTCTGGCCCTTCACGCTCGCATCGTTGAAGTCGAAGAGGATCAAGCTGTATCGGTCGATCTCTCGGTCTTCGATGCGCTCCACACGCTTCTTTTGAATGGTGAGCTGACGTACCGGAACCTTCGCGGGAAGCGAGATCAAGAGGCCGCCGCTCGAATCCTCTATGGTCAGTCGAGCTTCTACCGGAGACTCTGTGCGTGGTACGAGGGTGCGTTCCGATGTCACTCGCCAGTCCACGCTTAGGGGTACGGTGGTGCTGCCAACGAGTGCCGACGACGTGGAGTATAGGTTCTTTCCATCCTGTGTGATGTCGATGTTCCATCGCCTCACACCAGCCTGGGCCTTCGACTCGGTGTAGACACGAAGGGCCGGCGGATTGGACGTGCGCACAGTGTCGGTGGTTCGAACCGGCATGAGGATGGCCTCGTTGTTGGACTCGATCTCCACACGTCTGTTCTCTTCCGAAGCGATCTGCACATCGGCCGCCGCACTCGAGCGCGTTGGCTTCGACGGCAACGTGCGAGCCATGATGGAGATCCGATCTGCACTGATGCCCCACACCGATGTGAGGTAGGTGCGCACCGCTTCGGCACGCTTGCGCGCAAGGTCGGTGCCACGATCCGATCCGTCTTCCGACGTACAACCCGTCAGCGTGATGCTGGCCGCCGGCGTGGCGCTGAGCCGCTTGCCGATGATGTTCAACATCGTGTGATAGGTGTCCATGGTCGTCGTCGAATACAAACCGTCTTCGCTGAAGGACGAGGTGGACGATGGCGCGAGGACCACGTACCGATCGGGAATGCGGGCAGATCCTTCGTCGAAGTAGACATGGTTCAAGAGCGGACGGAGGTCACTGGCGATCACCTCTTCGATGCGAATGGTCACATCTGGTGCTTCCTTGCCGCCTTCCTCCACTCCGACCATGCGGACCGAACCGGCAAGCAACGGACGTATCGGGGGCGGTGGCGGTGGGGGCACGGTATCGCGCACGGGTGGTGCAACAGGTGCCGCGGGGACGGGCGACCAGGCCAGACCGAGTCCGGCACTGAGTTGGTGGACGTTCCAGTTCACCGACGACGTGACGCCGGTCAGCGCATACTGATAGGTGAACTCCGGCGCCAGGAACAAGGAATGGTCGGCATTGAGCGGCAATACATAGCGTGCCCCGATGCTCAGAGTGGCGCGGATCGACGAGGCATCGGGAATGGCCCCGCCTGTGTCCACCCACGTGCGCCCCGCGCCGAGATAGGCACCAAAGTCCTCGGGCTGCGTGAGCACCTCGGTTTGACGGAACGTGGACGTGGTCACGAATCCAAGGCGCAGGCCGCCCATGAGATCCAGCCCGCCCACCGCTCGCCATGCCACCATGGGCTGAATGCCGATGCTCGACAGCGTTGCCGTGAGTTCGTGGCGAAAGGTCGCATCGACGACCTTGGGGTTGTTCGTGTCGCGAAGATCGGCCACAAACGAGCGCTCATCGTCCTGCAGGACGCCACTCTCGGTGGTATAGGTGAGGCGCGTGAGCAATCGTAGCGACGGCGAGAGCGGGAAGCCGACCCAGGCACCGAAACCGGGGCCGCTACCGGAACCCGTTGTGAATTCCGGACAGCACGAAGGATAGGAGCCAAGTTTCTTGAAGTCGCCCGTATGCTGATTCATGAGCCATTGACCCATGATGCCATACTCGGGACGTGCGTCTTGTGCATGGACAGGAAGAAGGCCTGCGGAAAGGAGCAGGGTGGCGAGGACGCTAAGGAGTCGGTGCTTCATAGGTGGCGCAATATACTTGGTCAAGAGGTACATGCTTCGAATACCATAGGGTGCATGTCGCTCAATAACGTGACACGTCGGGATCGGTTACCGGACACAGGTCGCGGATCGGACAGACATCGCACTTCGGTCGACGGGCGATGCACGTGCGCCGACCGTGCGTGATGATCAGCCGATCGAAGTCGTTCCATTGTTCCTTGGGAACGATATCCATCAAGGCGAACTCGATCTTCACCGCATCGGTGGTCTTCACAAAGCCCAAGAGATTTGCGATGCGCGTCACATGCGTGTCCACCGTCAGCGCCGGAATGTCAAAGCAATTGCTCAAGACACAGTTGGCCGTCTTTCGTCCCACCCCAGGCAATGTGATGAGCTCCTCGATGGTGCGTGGCACCTCACCATGATATCGTTCGATGAGAGCCGCACAGCATGCGCGAATGTTCTTGGCCTTGTTCTTGTAGAATCCGGTGGAACGAATGTCGACCTCCAATTCCTCCTGCGGTGTGGCCACATAATCGGCCGGACCGTGATACTTGGCGAACAGATCTCGCGTAACGATGTTGACGCGCTCGTCGGTGCACTGTGCAGAGAGGATGGTGGCAATGAGCAGTTCGAAGGGCGAGGTGAAGTCCAATCCGACACGCGCATCGGGATAGGCCTCTGCCAATCGTGTCAGGATCTTGGTGACACGCTCTGTGTGTTGCATATGGAGTCCGGTGTGTCGCGATAGTATTTGTACGAAGGATGATCGGTGCGAGCGATCGAGATGCCGGCACGCATCGCACGTTCGTAGAGGAGTGCATCATCGGCATAGTCCACGGCGTCAAAGCCACCCAGACGGAGTACCGTGTCCTTGCGGATCACGAAGGTGCCACCGATCACACAGTCCTTCAGATGGATCTGTCGAGATGGCTCGTTCTTGTCGGGCACATACGGTTCACCGATGATCTCCACGCCACCATGCAGGAACTCCACCGACGGATATTCAAGGAACATCTGCTTGCGTGCCGAGAGGTGGTCCCACCGATATGCATCGTCCGAGTCCAGGAACGTCACGAACAGGCCGGCCGCCGCGAGGACGCCGGCGTTGCGTGAGCGGGGAATACCTCGATTGGAGTGGTAGACCGACCGTATTTGAGAGTGTGCCTCTGCGTACCTTTGTATGACCTGCCACGTGGAATCCGTGCTTCCATCATCAACGATCACCGCCTCCCAATCGCGTTCCGATTGGTCGAGGAGAGAATCAAGCGCACGAGGAAGCAAGGATGCACGATTATAGGTGCAGATGATCACAGAGAAGAACGGTCGCACAACCTTGTGTACAAGCGGTAGAACTGGCGAAGACGCCGAAGAGGTGGTAATGTCTGACATGATGGATGGCCTGGAAGAAGAACAAAGATACATGGACAAACTGTCCATGTGGACGGCCTGTGGCATGAATTCCATTGTGCTTGACAAAGAGCAGATGGATGCCCTTGAGCGGTATCACAACGAATTGCTGTATTGGAACGAGCGGATCAACATGATCTCGCGCAAGGACACGATGCATATCTGGGACCGACATATCCTGCATTCGCTTGCGATGCTGAAGTATGTAAAGCTCCCCCCGAAGGCTCGTGTGCTCGATATCGGCACCGGCGGCGGCTTACCGGGTATCCCGCTCAAGATCGCCCGTCCGGACATTCACATGCTCATGGTGGACTCGATCCGCAAGAAGATCACGTGCACGGAGATGTTCGCGCAACACACCGGACTGAAGGACGTGCAGGCGCGCTGCTGTCGCGTTGAAGATCTCTGGGCCGAGAAGCACTACCGACAGCACTTCGACGTTATCGTCTCTCGGGCCGTTGCTCGCGTGTCGGTGCTGCTTGACTGGGCCCTTCCGCTCATGCGACCCTCGGCCGTCTGTTATTTCTTGAAAGGCGGCGACCTGCAGGAAGAGATCTCGGAGGCGCTCCAGACGCATGCGGGTCTTACGGTGCAAGAGGTCAAGATCGATCTATTAGGAGCGCCGTGGTTCAAGCAAGAAGACAAGAAGATCGTTGTGTGTACAATGTGATGACAGCATCCTTCCTTGTTCGTGGTTCGATCGTCCTGATGGCCCTTTTCGCCCTCAGCACGTCCGTGCGCGCACAAATGCGCGTCATCCAACCCGGACGTCCGCCCGCCACGTCGCAGGTCCGCCCACCCGCCGCTCAACAGGAACCACCCGGTTCATCGAGCGCCATTCGTTTGGCGCGTGTGAAGTATGGTGGCGGGGGAGACTGGTACAACGATCCAAGCGCCGAGGTGAATCTCCTGAACTATGTGCGCACGCATACCAACATCAGTGTCGATGCTTCCTATGAGTTCGTCGACCTTGCAACGGACAATCTGTTCCTGTATCCGCTCATCTTCATGACCGGACATGGAACGGTGAACTTCAGTGCACAGGAAGTGAAGCGCCTGCGTTCCTATCTGGAGAACGGTGGATTTCTCTACATCGACGACGATTACGGAATGGATGCATCCATTCGCAAGGAATTGAAGAAGGTCTTCCCAGAGCAGGACCTTGTGGAACTGCCGTTCTCGCATCCACTGTATTCTGCGCACTTCTCGTTCCCGAACGGACTTCCGAAGATCCACGAACACGATAACAAAGCACCACAAGGACTGGGTCTCTTTATCGGAACGCGCCTTTGCGTCTTCTACACCGTCGAGACCAATCCCAGCGATGGATGGGCCGATCCCGAGGTCCACAACGACGCCCCCGAAAAACGCGAAGCATCATTGAAGATCGGAACGAACATCATTGTCTATGCCCTCACCCATTAACAGCACCTACGAATCGATCACGGCACGGCTCACTGCCACGCGCCGAAAGGAAGAGCTCTTGCATCTTGCGGGCGGTCTCCTTTCGACACTTGCCGTTGCATCCGCTCTGTGGTTGCTCTTCACGGTGATCGAGTTCTGGGTGCACGGCTCCACACAGCTTCGCACCATCCTGTTCACCGTGTGGGCGATCGCATCGGGCATGGCCGGCATTGGTTGGATGCTTCCCGGTGTGCTTCGACTTGTTGGTGTTCGCGCATCGTACTCGATCGACGAGATGGCGTTGCGCGTTGGAAAGGTCTATGACGATGTTGGCGATATGCTGTGCAACGTGCTTCAATTGCACGTGCACGATGGTGCCGGCGCATTGTCACAGGCAGCCTTCTCCTCCGTGGCCGCAACGGCGGCCACCAAGGACTTCGATGCGGTGATCGAACGGCAAGACCTCCGTCGTTCGATCCTTCTTTTCCTTGCCGCCATCATCCTTGCCGGCGGCTGCATCGGCGGTCTTCCCGATCATCTCGGTGCCGCATCCGTTCGGTTGTGGCAGTACGACCGTTCCTTTGTGCCACCTGCACCCTACCACCTTACCGTCTCGCCTCGCTCGGCCTCGGTCATGCGCGGTTCCACATCCCGCATCATTGTCACCGCACACGGTGCGGCCCCGTCATCGATCACGCTCTTCGTGAAGGAGGCAGGGAAGGAACGGTTCGATCCGTACACGATCGCACGCGATACGGCGAACACGTATCAGTATCTGCTCCCGTCGCAAACGGCCAGTGTAGAATTCTATGCTGTTGGTGCTTGGCTCGATGCCGGTGTGTATTCGGACACGGGTCGCATTCTCGTCATCGACCGACCATTGATCCGTTCCCTGCGTGGCCGCGTGATCGCGCCATCGTACACCGGACTGGCACCGTCCGAGATCACCGATGATCATGCCGACGTGACAGCGCTCGGCGGTTCGGTCGCCGATCTGACGATGACGTCGAACAAGGACCTGAAGAGCGCCGAGATCGTGCTCGTCAGACGCAATGCAGACACCGCCGCTGCTGATACCGTGCGCATTCCGATGACGGTGCGTGGCTCGTCAGCATCGGCATCGTTCAATGTGCAGTTCACCGGTACGTATGCCATTCGGTGTGTCGATCGAGAAGGACAGCAGAATGCCGATCCCATCGAGCATAAGATCGTCGTTCTCTCCGATGGACTTCCATCCATCAGCATGGTGCAACCACGGCAGGATGCCGAGGTCGATCAGAAGGCGTTGTTGCCGGTGAGTGTAGCGATCTCGGATGACTATGGATTCTCGTGGCTCAAGTTGAAGTATCGCTTGGTGAAGTCACGTTATGCGCAACCCGAAGAGGCCTATCACGACATCGACCTTGCGATCAATGCCAACGGAAGCACCGTGGTCGAAGTGCCGTACGTATGGGACCTCGGCAAGGCCGGGATCTCGCCGGAAGATGTGTTCGAGTTCTATCTGGAAGTGGCGGACAACGATCGGATCCACGGACCCAAGACGGCACGCACGTCTCCTTTGAAGGTACGCCTGCCCTCGCTTGACGAAGTGTTCGCCGAGACCGACAAGACGCAGGATCAAGTGCAGAAGGATCTCAAGGAAGTTGCCAAGGAGGCGGAAGAGATCAAGAAAGAGGCCGAGCAACTGCAACGCGAGATGCAGAAGGAACAGGCGCAACAGAAACAAAGTGTGGACTGGAAAGAAAAGAAGCAGGCAGAGGAGTTGCTGAAGCGACAGGAAGAGCTTGCGAAGAAGATGGAAGATGTTGCGCAGAAGCTCGAGGACATGACGCAGAAACTGGAGCAGAACAAGGCCATCTCTCCCGAGACGCTGCAGAAGTACATGGAACTTCAGAAGCTGATGAAGGAGGTCCGCACACCGGAGCTCCAGCGCATGCAGGAAGAGATGAAGAAGGCCATGGAGCAGATGACGCCTGAGCAATTGAAAGAGGCGATGAAGAACTTCAAGTTCGATGAAGAGCAATTCAAGAAGCAGATCGAGCGCACGATGAATCTGCTCAAGCGCATGCAGGCAGAGCAGAAAGCGGACGAGCTCACGAAGCGGGCAGAGGAACTTGCACGTCGACAAGAAGAACTGCGCAAGCAGACCGAGAACACCAGTCCGCAGAACATGGAAGCACGCAAGGACCTTGCCAAGCAGCAAGAGCAATTGCAGAACGACATGGAGAAGCTGGCCCAAGAGACCAACGATCTGGAGAAGCTCATGAAAGAGCTCGGCGACATGCCGATGGATCAGATGGACAAGGCCAAGCAGGAACTCGCGCAGGAACAGACGAAGAGCGAGATGGAGCAGTCTGAGAAGAGCATGGAACAAGGCGATATGCAGCAGTCGGCCAAGTCGCAGCAGAACGCCTCCAAGAATCTTGAACGGTTCGCACAACAGATGAAGAACCTCAAGCGCGAGATGAAACGCAACTCGTCGAAAGAGGCCATGCGACAGATGCAGCGCAACATCGATGACATGTTGCAGTTGTCCAAGGAGCAAGAAGCTCTGCGCGATCAGATGCAATCCATGGATCCGAACTCATCGCAGTTCCCGCAGATGGCACAGCGTCAGCAAAAGCTGCAAGAGTCCATGCAGAACATTGCCAACAGCATGATGCAGCTAGGACAGAAATCCACGAGCGTCACGCCGGACATGGCGCAGGATATGGGAGATGCCTTGCAGTCCATGAAGGATGCCATGCAGCAGATGCAGGATCGTAACGGTCAAATGTCGGCACGCGAACAAGGCGAGGCAATGAGCAGCATGAACAGCGCCGTTTCTCGCATGCAGGACGCATTGGGCCAGATGATGCAAGGCGAAGGGCAGGGGCAAGGTGGCCAAGGACAGAATCCGGGCATGGGCAAGGGCAGCGGCAAGAGTCCGTTCCAACGTCTTGGTGAGTTGGCCGGAGATCAGCAATCGATCAATGAAGGGTCGGGGAAGGTCGGGCAGAACGGCCAGCCGATGAACGATCAACAACGCGCAGAGATCGGTCGATTGGCATCGCAACAAGGTCGTGCCCTCAAGGCCATGGAAGAACTTGAAAAGGAACAACGCGAAGCAAGCGGATCACGCAAGCCGATCGGAGACCTTTCGAAGATCACCGAAGACATGCGTGAAGTGCTCACCGATATGCAGTCGGGCTCGATCACTCCTGAGACCAAGCTCCGTCAGGAACGCATCCTCTCGCGCTTGCTTAATGCGTCGCGCAGTGTGAACGACCGGGACTATGAGAAGCAGCGCGAGTCGAAGTCGGGAACCGATGTGTCGCGCAAGAGTCCTGGCGCATTGGATCTCGACGATGTGGAACGTCGACAATCGATGCGTCAACTCATGAACACGCTGCGCGAAGGATACACGAAGGACTATGAGAATCTGATCCGAGCCTACTTCGAGTCACTGCAACAGCAATCCATACCATCCGGACGATAGCACATGGGGAAGCTTCTCTTGTGGACGTTGATCCAAGCGATCTTTGGGGTCGGTGGGACGGCCCTGCTCACGCACACGCTGCACGGCAAGGGCGTGTCGGTCGCATCGCTCACAGAAAGTGCTCTGTCATGGCAGGGAATGGTTGGCATCGTCCTCATGTTCGGATCGTTCCTCACCATGGGCTATGTGCTGTCGTTCGCGAAGTTGTCGGCCTACATTCCGATCAGCACGGCACTCACGTTCTTGCTCACGTTGATCGTGACAACGACGATCCAGAAAGAGGAGCTGACCGTTCAGATCATTGGCGGTATGGTGCTCATCGCCGCCGGGATCATGCTGGCGAGTTGGTCACGATCTGCACTGTAGCAGCCGCCTGCATCGCCGTCGCGCGCAATGCCGAGATGTCGGCCGTCGTTGGACCATAGGCCAGCGCAACGCCCATGCGTCGATAGCGTCGCGTCGTGGGCTTCCCAAAGATCCGAACCTCGACGCATGTTTGCTCGAGCGCGCGATCGATCCCGAGATAGTCGAAGCCTGTGTCGAAGATGTCCTGTGCCAGGATCACGGCCGACGCTGCATGTCGCTCCAGTGTGATCGAAGGGATCGGATAGCCGAGCACAGCACGTGCATGCAGTTCGAACTCGGAGAGGTTTTGTGAGCCGGCCAAGGTCACCATGCCGGTGTCGTGCGGACGTGGTGAAAGCTCACTGAAGTAGACGTCGTCGGCTGTGAGAAAGAACTCCACACCCCAAATGCCGGATCCTCCCAGTGCACGCGTCACGAGATCGGCCATTGCCTCTGCCTTTGCTAAAAGTGCCGGAGCAACGATATGCGGCTGCCAGCTCTCTTGATAATCGCCGCGCTCTTGACGGTGTCCGATGGGTGGACAGAACAGCGTAGGACCATGTTGCTGCGTTACCGTGAGCAGTGTGATCTCGGATTCGAACGGTATGAACTCTTCCACGATCACCTCGGCAATGTCACCGCGTGATCCTTCCAGCGCATAGGTCCACGAAGAATGGATGTCTGCGGCAGAGCGGACGACACTTTGTCCTTTCCCGCTGCTCGACATCAAGGGCTTGACCACACAGGGAATGCCAACAGAATCAATAGCGTCGACGAATTCCTGTTCCGTGGATGCATAGGCGTAGCGTGCCGTTTTGACGCCAAGCTCTTGTGCCGCGAGGTCGCGAATGGCCTTTCGATTCATCGTCATGTTGGCAGCACGTGCGCTGGGGACGACGTGGATCCCTTGCTCCTCATATGTGAAGAGGCGCTCGGTTCGAATGGCCTCGATCTCGGGTACGATGATGTCCGGTTGCACATCGCTCACAACGGCATCGAGTTCCGACCCGTTGAGCATGTTCACGATGCGTCGCTCATCGGCCACCTGCATGGCAGGAGCATTGTCATACGAATCACAGGCAACGACGAAATGCCCGTAGCGTTTCACAGCGATCACGAACTCTTTCCCGAGTTCTCCGGAGCCAAGCAGAAGGATGCGTTTCATGCTGGCAAACATACAAAAGGTCGTGCCCTTAGAAGGCGCCGGACGCGTCCACGTCGACCGTTACACGAACACTGCTATGGGCATACTTTGCCTGGTAGGTATCGAGTGCGGCTTGAAGATGTGCACGGCAATACTTGCCACTCGGATCTGCGGTCTTGTCGTTCTTGATCACGATCACTTGACGGAATCGATTGCGCATGCGCGGGATGGGTGGTGCTACCGGATCGAGTCGTGTGAAATGATCCGTTGCAGCAGGAAGAAGTTGTGCCAGCACCGATGCATGCTGTGCAACCGTCGCTTCGTCAAGACCCGAACATTCCACCACAATGAATCGCGTATAGGGAGGGTAGTGTGCCTCACGTCGCGAGGTAAGTTCAACGCGATACCATGGTTCAAGTTGAAGATGCACGGAGGCTTGAATGGCGGCATGGTCCGGCGATGACGTTTGGATGATCACTTCGCCCGGACGTGCTCCGGTGCGTCCGGATCGACCAGCCACCTGCGTGAGCAACTGCACGGTGCGTTCGCCCGCGCGAAAGTCACTGTGATGCAATTGCGCATCGGCATTGATCACTCCTACCAACGTCACCCGTCCGATGTCGAGTCCCTTGGCGATCATCTGCGTACCAATGAGCACGTCGATCTCACCTTGTGCGAATCGTTGCAGGATCGCACGGTGTGAACCCTTTCGTTGCGTCGAGTCGATGTCCATGCGATGCACCACGGCTTGCACGTCACGCCCTTGTAGGTACGACACCAACTCCTCTTCCACCCGTTGCGTCCCGCTCCCTGCCTCCTTCAGATCCACACTTCCACACACCAGACACATCGTGCGTGCCGGTTCTGCATACCCGCAGTAGTGACATCGAAGCGCGAACGAAGCCTTGTGATAGGTGAGTGCCACATCACAGTTCTTGCACATGGGCACATCGCCGCAATCCATGCATTGCAGTTGCGATGCAAAGCCACGTCGATTCAAGAAGAGGATCGTTCCTTCCTTGCGTTCGATACGCTCTTGGATGGACTCGAGCAGATCGCGTGTGTAGGAACCGTGGAGCTGACCGGACTTGCGAGCCTCACGCAGGTCGACCACACGCACCTTGGGCATGGCGGCACCATCGGCACGGTGCGTGAGCTGCAACCGTGTGATCTTTCCATTGTCGGCCGCAAAGCGCGTCTCGACCGATGGCGTGGCCGTTCCCAGAACGACCACACATTGTTCAAGCGATGCTCGCATCATAGCCGCGTCACGACCGTGATAGCGTGGTGCGGGATCGTCTTGTTTGTACGATGGCTCGTGTTCTTCGTCGACGATGATCAGTCCGCAACGCTCAAGGGGAGCGAAGAGGGCGCTGCGCGGACCGATGACGAGCGGCCGTTCTCCATTGCGAATGGCCCTCCACGTGTCCGTACGTTCACCCACGCCCATGCGCGAATGCAGCACGGCCACGCGATCTCCGAAGACGATCCGAAAACGATCCATGAGTTGCGGCGTGAGCGAGATCTCCGGTACAAGGAGCAATGCCGATCTGCCTTGCTCCAGAGCATGAGCGATCGCACGCTGATAGACGATGGTCTTGCCCGAGCCCGTGACGCCATCCAGCAAGAACGGTCGGTACGTGCCCGAGCGCATTCCTTCGATGATGGCATCGACGGCCACCGCCTGCTCTGCCGTGAGCTCCACGGTGGATTCGTCCTTACTGCTTCCGATGACCGTCGCATGCGTTTCCGTTCGTTGCACGACCACGTCGCGCAGTTCTGCGAAGCCGCGCTTGATCAGTCCGTCGAGTGCCGACGCCGACGCGCCCGTTTCCGAAAGGAGTGCCGTGCGCAACACCGGACCATGTCCGGCATGCCGTGCCAGATAGAGCTGACCAAGCAGCACCGATTGCTTGGGTGCCTTTGCATCGAGCAGGTCGAAGGCCTCGCGCAAAGCCGTCTCCATGGAAGCAAGCGATTCCGAGATCATCACGCCCACTTGGGTCTTCGGTGCATGCTGCTCGTCGACGGAATTCGTGATCCGCACCCACCCCGCATGCTGCAATGCCTGCAACTGATCTGCAATGGTGGTGCTCTTGAGTTTCTGTTGGAGGTAGGCCACGCTCACGTCGCCCGAATGTCGCACCAGTGTTCCCAACAATGCCGCGCGTTTCGGGGCCCGACGTCCCATCGTGGCAAGGTCTTCCTCGGTAACGTCCCGCATGAGCTCCACACGCACAACACTTTGCGGCGTCAGTCCGCTGGGCAGCGCTGCCTGGATGGCCTCGCCCCACGAACACATGTAGTATTCGGCGAGGAATCGGGTCAGGTCCAGGATGGAAGGCGGCAAGGCGGCAACATCGTCCAGGACCTCGATCACCTGCTTCACGTCGGCCACGGGTTCCACATCACAGGCCACGAGCACACCCGTCATCACACGCTTTCCGAACGGCACGAGCACCCGAGCCCCAAGCGGGGCCGGAGGTCGGTCTGCGGCCATCACATACGTGAAGAGGCGGCGGACGGGAATGGGGAGAGCGATGGAGTAATACAAAGTGACGAGTGACGAGTGACAAGTGACAAGTGACGAGTGACAAGTGGCAAGATACGAGACAAGAAGAGGACGGGTGAATCGTCAGGCCGCTATCTTTGAGAGGACGTTCCATGCAGAAAGCCATTCAACAAGTGTTCGCGGCCATGATGATGGCCTTTTCCGCACATCCGCTTGCCGCCCTGAACGGACAGTCGGACGATGTTTCCTTGTCCCGTCAGAACGCCATCACACGGTCCGTGCGAACATGCTCGCCTGCTATAGTGGGCATCAATGTGACCGAAACGCGACAAGTGGAGTATCAGGATCCGTTCGGAATGGATCCGTTCTTCTCGCAGTTCTTCGGTCAGCGACAGCCGTACCGCGAGCAATACACCGTCAAGGGCCTAGGTTCAGGCTTCCTGATCTCCAGCGACGGCTACATCGTGACGAACGACCATGTGGCAGGGAATGCCACGAAGATCGTGGTGACGATGACGGACGGAAAGGAGTATCCGGCCAAGATCATCGGCACGGATCGAACAGCCGACGTGGCGCTGTTGAAGATCGAGGCCTCGGGCCTTCCCTCCTTGCGCCTTGCCAATAGCGACGACGTAGTGGTAGGGGAATGGGCGATCGCCTTCGGGAATCCGTTCGGTCTGTTCGACATCAATGCCAAGCCCACGGTGACCGTTGGCGTGGTGAGCAACATGGGTGTGAATTTCACGCAACCGGATGAACGTGGTGAAGAACGCGTGTATCGAGGTATGTTGCAGACGGATGCGGCGATCTCTTCCGGGAATTCCGGCGGTCCGCTGGTGAACAGCAACGGGGAAGTGATCGGCATGAACACCGTGATCTATTCCACTTCGCAGAGTTCACGCGGTGCCGGTTCCATCGGCATCGGCTTTGCGATCCCGATCAATCGTGTGAAGCGCATCATCGATCGATTCAAGTCAGACGGCGTGATCAATCGGGATTTCTGGACGGGCATGGTGGTCCGCTCGATCGACGAACGCGTTGCCAAGTACTACGGTCTGGCTGTGAAAACGGGCGTGATCGTGGAACGCGTGATCAACGACTCGCCGGCCGATGCGGCAGGGATCGAACCAGGCGACGTGATCGTGGAAGTGGATGGTCTGCGTATCCATCGCGACGAGGATGTGAACGTTGCCATCCTTGATGGCGAAGTCGGAAAGAGCATTGCCTTGAAGGTACGTCGAGGGGAAGCAGAGAAAAGCGTGACGATGATCTTGAAACAACGACCTCGGAGTGGTGGTGTCAGAAACTGAGCAGCGAAGCGTTCTACGAGCGCAGGACCTTGTCAAGACCTATAAGGGGCGCACCGTGGTGCGCGGTTCGACGATCACCGTACACCAAGGGGAATGCGTCGGGTTGTTGGGACCGAACGGTGCCGGGAAGACCACGACGTTCTACATGATCGTTGGCATGGTGAAGCCCAACAAGGGACGCGTGTTCCTGAATGATGAAGAGATCACGTCGACGGCCATGTACAAGCGTGCGCGCAAAGGTATCGCCTATCTCCCGCAAGAGGCCAGCATCTTCCGTCGGATGACGGTGGAACAGAACATCATGGCCGTCCTGCAATTGCGGCGCATGAAGAGCGCCGACAGAAAGGCCAAACTCGAATCTCTTCTCGAAGAGTTCGGCATCACGCATATCCGCAAGAGCAAGGGCTTCATGCTCTCGGGCGGTGAACGACGTCGGTGCGAGATCGCACGCGCACTCGCGTCGGATCCCAAGTTCGTATTGCTCGACGAGCCCTTTGCCGGCATCGATCCGCTGGCCGTGGAAGAGATCATGCACATCGTGCTTCGGTTGACGAAGCGCGGCATTGGTGTGTTGATCACCGATCACAACGTGCACGAGACATTGTCCATCACGGACCGTGCCTATATCCTGATCGACGGACAGATGTTCATCAACGGCACGGCCGAAGAGATCGCCGCCAACCCCGAAGTGCGCAAGCGGTATCTGGGTGAGACGTTCACCCTTGAGCGTTACTGAAACTTGATCTCGGCCTGCAGCACGATCGAACGTGTTGGTGCAAGGTTGGCAATGATCTCGGTGTAATAATAGTCGAGCAGATTCTTTGCGTTGAGCGTTAGCCTGATCGGCAAGGACGTCCATGACCGCATGTCGTGGATCAATCGCGCGTCCACGATATGGGCAGGAACACGTGCATCGACATTCGGGATCACATTCAGATCGATGATGCACTGATCGATGCGCTCCACACGATTCAGGAAGCGATACTCCATTTGCACATCAAAGAGCTTCGACACCGTCCACGATGCTCGACTGTACCAGATGATGTTGTTGCGATACTTCAACGTGGCCTGTTCAATGAGGTCGCGCGGAAGCATGGCCGTGAGACCGGTTTCCAAACCAAGTCCCTTGGCCAACATCACCCTGCCCGTGAGTTCGGCACCAAGGATGCGTGCTCGCGTGATGTTCTGGAACTGGATCTGTGCCGAGAGCGATCCGCATGGGAGCAGTGGCTCGATCAGATTGTAGAGTTCGTTGTCGAAAACGGCAAGGTCGAGTTCGAAGGGGACCGATCCACTCGAGCCGGAATAGTGCGCGCCAACTTCGAAGGAGAGTGAGGACTCCGAGCGAAGTCCGAGATTCTGTTCGACAAGGAACGGACCGTATCGAATGTTCGCATAGCGTTCGGCGATCGTCGGAGCCCGGAAGCCGCGACCTGCCGACGCACGCATCGTCAATGCATCGGTGGACTTCCACGTCACACCGACCTTTGGACTCAGCTCGAGTTCCGACGAGAGGGTCTTCGTTTGCTCAAGGTCGATCCGCAATCCGGCCGTGATGATGAGTCGGTCGAGTGGTGTGTATTCGGCTTGACCGTATCCCGAACCGATGTACTGGATCTGTGAGCCATACACGGTGCTGTTCACAACATTGGCCCGTGCGACCACACCCGTGGTCAACACCAATGGTTCGGCAAGCCGCGACGTGAGCTGCGCTTCGATGTTGCCGCTCCATGCCGTTGACGAGTTCGAATCCAAGACCACATTGTCGATGAAGTTCTCATACCTCGTACGATACACGACCGGACGTATGATGAGCGACGTGGTGGACGACAGTACCTGGAACCACTCCACGCCGGCCGCAAGCTTCGTGGATCGCAGCTTCTCGGACGGGTTCTGTGATGGCGGTGGGAAGGTGGCACGGGGCAAGGATTCCCAGTAGATGTAGTTCTGCTTCTCTTCGTTGGCATAGAGCCCGAAGAGCTTCATCGATGCGTTCTCAGAGATCTGATATCCGAACTTCGTATACAGGAATCCGCGCGTTCCCTGATCGAACGACCGGTACGAATCGTCGTTGCGAATGCCGCCGCTGATGTTCACCGAGAGGTCCTGGAACTTGCGTGCATAGCGGACATCGGCTCCCCATTGTGCGGGCATGGTTTGACGATACTGCCACTCATCATAGCGAGGGAGTGTATACAACCCACCATACGTCCGCAACGACAACTCACCTGCCGCCGTTGGTTCTTTCGTGATCATGCTCACCACACCACCCAAGGCACCCGTTCCGTACAGCGCACTGCCTGCACCCTTGATAACTTCCATGCGCTCCACATCGGCCACGGGCATCACGTCGAACTTCACATCGCCGTTATCGCCGGAGAGCAGCGGGAATCCATCGAGAAGGACCATTGTGCGCGAGCCAACGCCAAAGGCAAAGCCCGACGAGCCGCGAATGTTGATCTGATCTCGTGCGACCGTGACGCCACTCACATACTTCAATGCCTCGTCGATGCGCGTGATGTTGCGCTGTTGCAGATCTTCGGCCTTGACGATCGACACGCTCACGGGAACGTCTTGCACCGCTTGCACACGCTTGCTTGCCGAGATCACCACGTCCTGTGTCTGGATCGCCGACGGCATCATGGTGAAGACGATGTCCTTGTTCTCGTTCTCGCGGACGTAGAACGTACCTCGATACATCTCGTATCCGACAAGCGATGCCACCACGACCACCTTGCCCGTGGGAATGTTCTTGATGCGGAACTTGCCGTTCTTGTCGGAGATCGCTCCGGACTGCGTTCCGTCGATGCGCACGGTCACACCCATGAGCATCGAGCCGGTGGTTCGATCGCTGATGAGCCCAGACAGAACACCCGTGCCGGCATGTGCTCCAATGGCCATTGCGACGAAGAGGATGAACGCGACGAGATACTTCATTCGAATGGTTGCGGAGGAAGATTGGAAAAGTCGACCACGAACGGGATCACCACGTTCTGCTCTGGTGCCACGGTCACTGCGGAAGGTTGCAGCGGATCGTTCACCACGGAATGCACGGCGATCATCTTCCAGTCCTTGAAGAAGTCCGGTCCGGTCCGCAATGCCACCACCACATAGAGAAAGGTCTTGGGCGCTCCCGTCACCGCAATGCTGTACGGCACCGACCCCTTGAATCGCGGAAGCGAGTCGCTGATGCTTGCCTTCTGTTGCAGCACGGCACTGATCACATCTTCAGGCCTGAGCGGCTTCGTCAAGAATGCAGCCGCCCGCATCTCGTACGCGGAATCTTGCGGCCATGCCGCCTCGCCACCTTCCACATTCACGGTGCCTGTGATGCCCGTGAAGGGCGGAATGGAGGTAGGGTCGAGACCGCCGCATCCGGAGAGCAGCGCCACGGCGCAAATGAAGAGCGCGAGGGAGAGGAGCGATGGACTGGACGGGAAACGAAGCATGCGTTAGTGAAGAGCAATGATCGGCACTCGCTGTGCCGAATGTGGTGTGGTGAGAAGGAGCGTGTATCGACCGTTGGCAAGCGGACGTACGTCGAGGACGAGGCTGTGGAGGCCGCCCTGCAGTTCGTCGGTGCAGAGTTGACGGACCGTTGCTCCGCGTGCGTCGACCAATGTGATGCTCACACGTTCGCCATCCCGCACAACATAGGAAACGCTTTGTTCGTTCGCCGCAGGTTGTGGATAGACGGAGAGAATGGTGATGGGCAGATCGGGCGATGGCTCGCGCACAGAGACGGGGTCGGTGGGTGGTGCGAGCGGTGTCGGATCGTCGGCCTTGCCGCGCGGTGTTTCGACGGAGGAGATCCACATCCTCGATGAATCGAGCTGTATGCCATAGCTATGATCGAATCGTTGCGCTGTGGTGCGAAGGAGGACCGTGTCGACGAAGTAGTAGTCTGCCTGTGCCGCCGTTGGACCGAACGTGAGCACATAGTAGCCATGGTCGGTGATGTTCATGGCACGGAGTGACGGATTGTTTTTCGATAACGTACTGTCAAGCGTCACAACCAGCGCATTCGTGAACGGCTTCGTGAGCGGAACACTTTGAAAATTCTCGTCGAAGTTCGGCGCGGAGATGGATGTGCCAACGAACTCATTCGCCCACACATTGTTCAAGCAGAACTGCGTGTGGAAGTCACCCGTGGCAAAGACCACGTTTTTGATCGCATTGGTGGTGATATGGTCGATGAGGGCGTTGCGTTGACGTGGATAGTCGTTCCAATTATCGTTCACGAATCCAAGACGCATTGCATTCTCGAGGGCGGGCAACTGCGTTTTGAACAAGGGGATGAAGGCGGAAGGGATCTGACTCCACAGCGTTGCCGTATCGATGGGAAGCGGTTGAATGGGGGAGAACAGCACCTGATTGCCGATGAGCTTCCACCGAGAGGTGCTCGTGCGGAGCCCGTCCTGCAACCACGTGAACTGCGCGTCGCTCATGATCTTGTGGTCAGCATTGTTCATACTGTCGGCGCTTTGCGACTGTTTGCTGCGACCATCCTGCCGGGTGTCCAGCATGAAGAGGTCGACGTTCGGTCCCCACGTGAACCGACGGTAGATCGCGTTGTTCGGTTGTTCGCGCGTTGGGAGCCATTCCATGCACACACGCTTGGAGATGGCCTTGCGTACCGCCCATTCACCTTCGGTGGTAGGTGTGTGATTCTCGGCACCTCCATCCCATGCATCGTTCGCACTCTCGTGATCGTCCCACACATGGATGATGGGAACCTGTTGATGCAGACGACGGAGATCGGGATCCAGACGGTACTGTGAGTACCGCGTGCGATAGTCGGTGAGCGTCACGGCTTCGTTCGACGGTTCATGCGGTCGACCGAGCAACCGACCTGTTGCACCGGCATACGACGAGGAGTCGGCACTGTATTCGTAGATGTAGTCACCAAGATGCAGCATGGCATCGAGGTCGTTGCGCTGTGCAAGCGCCGCATAGGCATTGAAATAGCCGGCGGGGTAGTTGGCACACGAGACAGCGGCAAGTCGCAGCTCACGTCCGTCCGTGCTGAACATCGTTCGAAAACGTCCCGTGAGCGAGCGCTTGCCGTAGGCGACAAAGCCATAGTAGTAGGTCGTGCCTGGCTGCAGTCCGTCCACGTCGACCTTCACGGTGAAGTCGCGCTCGGCCGTTGTCGTCGTGCTGCCGCGACGGACGACGGAGCGAAGCGCCGTATCGGTGGCCACCATCCAGTCGACGGCAACGAGTGTATCTCCCGCGTCGGGCGTTGCACGCGTCCAGATGATCGCTCGGTCGGACAACGGATCGCCGCTGGCGACCCCGTGATAGAACGGACGGAGCGCGGGATCCACGGTGGTCACTTCTTGACGTCGCGAGTCTGCAGATTCATACCAGGCCCGTCGCACATCTTGTGCAGAGAGGACCATGGGAACGAGGAAGAGAAGGAAGAGCTTCATAGTGCCGTAATTTAGCGGAATGATCGGACTGCTCACACCTGATGATGTTCGTACGATCGATCGATCGTGCGATGTCGACCTCTCCATTCCGCCCATTGTGCTGATGGAGAACGCCTCGCGGTCGGCCGCAGATATTCTTTCCAGCCTCCTTCCCACCGTTCCGCCCTCCTCGATCCTCGTGGTCTGTGGTGCAGGCAACAACGGTGGCGATGGATTTGCTGTGGCACGAATGCTCTCGTTCGACCACTCCGTGCAGGTGCTGTGGATGGGTGAGGAGCAGAAGATGTCCGATGCGACGCGTTCGAATCTTCATGCGGCACAACGTATGCTCTCAGTCGTCCACGTCGACGAACAGGGCGCGCTGGACCTGATCGTCAAGAAGAAATGGGATGTCGTGATCGATGCGCTCATCGGCGTGGGTGGAGGTGCGGAACTGCATGGTCCTGTGATCGACGTGCTCGACCTGCTGCATCGGGCCGATGCGTTGAAGGTGGCCATCGATGTGCCGACCGGACTCGATGCGCTCACGGGTGATGCCCACCGCTCCTGCTTTCATGCTCATCACACGATCACGATGGCCGGACCGAAGCCCGGACTCTATCGCAACGATGGACCGTCAGTACGTGGCACCATCCATGTTGCGGCCATTGGTGCGCCGCAGGAGCTGCTGCGAAAGAACGCCTCGTCGTGGATCCTCACGCGCGACGATGTGCGCACCATTCTTCCAACACGAAAACGTAGCACGTCGAAGCATGACTACGGTCGTGTGGTCGTCATCGCCGGCTCGCGTCCCATGCGTGGCGCCGCGGCGCTTGCATCGCATGCCGCCATCTCATCCGGCGCAGGCATCGTCGATCTCGTCACGCCTGTCCTCCATCCGCTCACAGCGCGCGAAGTGATGACGCTGGTGGTGCCCGCCACCTCTGCCGGCACGATCGCCAAGGAAGCGCGCAGTATGATCGAAGAGAAGCTTGCCCGTGCGACCGTTGTTGCCGTTGGACCCGGCATTGGTACTGATCCCGAGACCATCGAATTGCTCACGTCGCTCATCGAAGCATTGGATCCAGCCATTCCTGTGGTGATCGATGCCGATGCATTGCTGATCGTGCCGTATCTGCATCGCGCACTCCATAACGTGATCCTCACGCCGCATCTTGGCGAGTTCGCTCGACTGCTCGCAAAGAGCAAGGATGCGATCGCACGACGCACGGTGGAGTACGCAAAGGGATTTGCCAAGGAGCATGGATGCATTCTCCATGTGAAGGATGTTCCATCCATCACGACCAATGGAACGCAGTGCTATTACACCGTGAACGGGAATCCGGGTATGGCAACGGCAGGCAGTGGTGACGTGCTCACCGGCGTGATCGCTGCGCTGTGTGCACAAGGTGTGAAGCCCTTCAAGGCCGCAGCGCTGGGATCGTATCTGCATGCAAGTGCGGGCGATCACTATGCATCGGTCGCATCGATGGAAACGCTCACGGCATCGGACCTCATCGCCTCGCTCCGTTACGTCTTTCCCGCATGACGCCCGTGATCAGGTATGGGCCTGTGATCGTGGCCAGTATCGGTCTGTTCTTGCTCTCGCATCAACCGAATCTCCGCCCACCCGAACTTGGGTTCGAATGGCAGGACAAACTCTATCATGCCATTGCCTATGCATGCTATGGAGGCACGATCGCATGGGCCTTGCGTGTTACAGCTGTTCAACGTGCTGCATGGATCCTCGTGGCCGGCGCATTGTTCGCGGCCAGTGATGAATGGCATCAGTCCTTTGTTCAGGGACGGTTCGCAGAAGTGGCCGACTTCCTGGCCGATGTGATCGGCCTGCTTTGCACGGCTGCCATCACTTGGGGATGGAGTGTTCTTCGTCGATCAAGTGCTCATCGCGAACATCGTCGGTAGTGTCCTTCTCCGCTGCATGATCGTCCACGGTCGGCGCACCGCCCTTATAGGAGAACGAGGCAAGGGTAATGGCGGCAAGGTTCTCGGTAGCCTTATAGGACCCAACGTTCGGTCCGTTCGAGATGATGCTGAAGACCAACGGCTCGCCATCTAACGTGGTAACGTACCCGGCAAGTGCACTGGTGTTGCGCAACGTTCCCGTCTTTGCACGCACGTTCCCGGCAGCTGGAGTGCCGCTCATCCGACGGCGCAATGTTCCGTCCACCGACGCGATCGACAGTGTTTGCTTGAAGGCGTCGGCCCAACGTTGCTTGGAGATGGCCTGCAACAATCGCATCTCGGTGAGGGCGCTCACTTTGTTCCTACGCGAAAGACCACTGCCATCGTTGAACACGCAACCGTCGTGCGGCACATGCAATGAGTCGAGTACGTCGATGAGTCCGCGCTTGGCCCGAGCGGCCGTATTCGCATTGTCGTTGCACAGACCGCCAACGATCTTGAAGCAATGCTCTGCGTAGAAGTTGTCGGAGCGTTTGTTGACGACGCTGGCAAAGTCGACGAATGGACGTCGGAACGAGGTGATCGTCGAGCACTTCGCCGGCGCGGCTTTGCGTCCGTACGTCCCGTCGATATCGATGCCACCGGCCCGCAAGCGCACGCGAAATGTTCCGGCCGCGGCCGTTATCGGATCCGTCATCACAAAGTACTTGGCAAACGATCGATGTGCACCGGGAGTGCCGCGAACGATGAACTGCTGTGCGCCATTGGCCAACGAGGCAGACGAGATCGACACACGTCCACCACCACGACGGGCGCGACGTCCGCGTTGACGTGGTGCGGGCTCGGGTGGTACATCGCCATAGCGCTGTACATCGAGTCCCCAGCCACCCAGCACATCGGCATGTCCGCGTGAACGTTTCTTGACGGGAGGAGTCTTCTTCTTCGGTGCCGTCTTCTTTGGCGTTGCATGTCCACGAACACGCGCGGTCTTCTTCGTGCGCATCGGCACCGGTGCAGGTCGCACGGTCGTTCGTGATCGTTTCGACGTGATCGTCGGCTTCGTCGTCGTGACCCGCGCGGGTGCTCCTGCGATGCGACCGATGATGAAGGCATCACTTGCCGGAACCGTCTGTACGAACGTGGAGCCGTTCGAGGCACCCTGCACGAGGACGGCCACCGTGTTGTTGTTCACACCCAGAGCCGTCACCGGTGGCATGCCTTGCACCGTCTCGCCATCGCCGCTGTAGACGGCACGTTGCGTGACGTTATCGAAGAAGGAGCCGTCTCCGTACACGTTGCCCGTGATACGACGGATCCCGAGTTGATGCACCTTGTCAGCGAGTTCTTCGAGATCGTTCACACTCAGCATGGCATCGCCGTGACCGACGAGATAGAGATCGCCATTCAACGTCCCGTTCGCATCGATCGATCCGTCGATCTTCACATCGGTGTTCAGTGTTGCTTGGTCTCCCATCATGCGGAAGACCGACGATGTGGAGAAGAGCTTTGTGGTGGATGCCGGCGTGAGCGGCATGGATCCATTACGATCGTAGAGGATGACGTTGCGCTTCAGCGAGGCCACGACAACGGATACGTTCGCACCACGGGATCGGGAGAAGATCGCATCCAAGCGTTGGCGCAATTGGTCGATGGCGCGCGTACTGTCGTACTGCGAAAGGAAGGGGAGCGACTGCGGTCGCGGTGTACTACGGGTCGAGTCTCCCGCACGCACAACGGAACACGTTGTTGCGAGGGAGATCGCGATGGATATGACGAATGCTATCGTCCGGTGGAAGGTCAACGGGCGTCCTCTATTGCTGCTAGGTGCAAAACTACGAGATGCCGAGGTGTCGTCCCACTGTTTCTACCAATTGTGGGTCATGTCCATCGAACCACGTGATACGTGTATCACGTTTGAACCATGTGAGCTGTCGTTTCGCATAGTTGCGTGTGGCCTGTTGCATGTGGGCCAAGGCCGCATCGGCAGACATGGTGCCACGCAGGAAGGCAATGGCCTCGGTGTAGCCGACGGTCTGCAACGCTTGCGTGAACGGCGAGATGCCTGCATCGAGCACTCGTTGTGTCTCGGCAACGAGTCCGTCTTGCCACATCTGCTCGCAGCGCCGATCGATGCGTGCATACAATGCCGGGCGATCGAGCGTCACGCCAACATAGATGACATCGTAAGGCGGCGGGGTGATCACCGTATCCCATGTTGATGAGAACGGACGTCCGGTGCTATGGAAGAACTCCAACGCTCTGATCACGCGAACGGGATTCTTATCAGCATACCGTTGCGCTGCTCTCGGATCCACGCGGACGAGTTCATCATACAGTCCATCCTTGCCCTCGATCAGCAATCGTTCTTGCAGTGCCTCGCGTACGGAGGGTTCGGGAGCGACGACGTCGTGCGAGAATCCATCGAGGGCTGCGCGGAGATAGAGACCCGACCCACCCACCACGAAGGGGGTCACGGACGGCGGCATTCGATCGATGGCGATGCGGGCGTCGCGCGCATACTCAGCCGCACTGTACGCCTCGTCCGGATCGAGGATGTCGATGCAATGATGGATACAGGCAGCACGCTCATGCGCCGTTGGCTTTGCCGTGCCGATGTCGAGCATGCGATAGACCTGACGGGCATCGGCACTGACGACCTCAAGGGGAAGAAGGGAGGCAAGGCGTACGGCAAGCGAGGTCTTTCCGGCGGCCGTGGGACCAACAATGGCGATCACTCGACGCAGAGCACTCATTCTCCTTGCCACCCTTGCCGCCCGATCAGCGGGACGAATCGAAAGGGTCCAAGATCCTCGGCCGACCAATCTTCGGGTCCGTTGCGTGTGACGCAATACAGCGATTGCTCATCGCGTTCGCCGACGGGTACAACGAGGCGACCTCCGATGGCGAGTTGTTTGGCGAGCGCTTCTGGTACGTCGGGTGCACCGGCGGTCACGATGATGCCATCGTACGGCGCATGTTCCGTCCACCCAATGGTCCCGTCGCCCACACGACAGTGCACGATGTATCCAAGCTGCTCGAGGGTGTGACGTGCACGTCGCGAGAGCACGTCGTGTCGTTCGATCGTATAGACCTCACATCCGAGGGCAGCGAGAACGGCGGCCTGATAGCCGCTCCCGGTGCCGATCTCAAGCACCTTGCTTCCACGACCTACGCGCAGAGCCTGCGTCATGAAAGCCACCGTGTACGGCTGCGAGATCGTCTGCCGCGCATCGATCGGAAGCGCTGAGTCTTCATAGGCGCGCTGCTTCATGGCCGGTGATACGAAGAGTTCGCGATTCACCGAGGCCATGGCCTGGAGGACAGCTTCGTCCGTGATGCCTCTCGACCGAAAGCTTTGAATGAGGGACTGTCGTTGTTGTTCGTACGGTGAGATCATGAAGAGGCCAATGCCGTGAGTTTTTCGAGAAGCACGTCTTTGAGGATGGCCTCGGGAACATCGAGTTGCAGTTCGCCTTGATAGGCAATGCTGATGCCGCCCGTCTCTTCCGAGACGATCACGGCGACAACATCCGCTTGTTCTGAGAGACCAAGCCCTGCACGATGTCGCGTGCCGAGATTACGATGTCCGATCTTCTGCTGGGAGCTCAGTGGCAGCACGCAGCGAGCGGCGATGATCGTGCGATCGTCGATCACCACAGCACCATCATGCAAGGGCGAGCGGGGATTGAAGATCGACTCAAGGAGTTCCGAAGAGACCGTGGCCTGTAGTTGAATGCCGGTTTCCACCACGATCTTGATGTGTTCCGCACGAGAGAAGATGATGAGTGCGCCGGTGTGTTTTGCCGACATGTCGAGCATCGACTCGACCACATCGTCCACCATGCGGGTATTGCGCGTTCGCACGAAGAATCGAAAGATGCGGGTCTGCGTCAGCAAGAGCAGGACACGACGGAGCTCGGGTTGAAAGAGAATGATGAAGGCGATCAGACCGATGTCGGTCAATCGTCGCAACATCCAGTTCAACGTTTTCAGTCCGGCACTCTCCGTGATGAACGACAGACCGAGGAGCAAGACCAACGCCACCAGCACTTGGATGGCCGCTGTGTCGCGCAAGGACCGGTAGATCAGGAAGAACAGGATGGCGATGGCCGTGATGTCGAGCAGGTCAACCCACGACACCGACACGAATCCAATGCGAAAGATCTCCGTCATGACGGCGGATTCTCACCTCGTCTGCGAACATCGTCGAGCTCGTAGGCATTGATGATCTCCATCACGAGTCGATGTCGCATCACGTCCGAACGATCGAACTGTACGAACTCGATGCCCTTGATCCCGTCAAACAATTCGTGGACACCGGACAGACCGGATTCCGTCTTCCGCGGCAGGTCCACCTGCGACGCGTCACCCGTGACGATGACCTTCGAGTTCTTGCCCATACGGGTCAGGAACATCTTCATCTGGATCTTCGTGGAGTTCTGCGCCTCATCGAGAATGATGAACGAGTTGTTCAGCGTGCGTCCGCGCATATAGGCTAGCGGGATGATCTCGATGATCCGCTTTTCGATCATGCTCTTGAGCTTGTCCGGACTCACCATCTCGCCCAATGCATCAAGCAAGGGACGGAGATACGGATCCACTTTCTCGGACAGGTCGCCCGGAAGGAAGCCAAGTGATTCGCCGGCTTCAACGGCGGGACGTGACAGGATGATGCGGGAGATCTCGTTGGCGCGCAACGCACCAAGGGCCATGGCAACAGCAAGGTAGGTCTTTCCTGTTCCGGCCGGACCGAGGCAGAAGACCAGGTCGTTTGCCTGGACCTTCTTGTAATACTCCATCTGCTTCGGTGTGCGTGCACGGATCACTTCCTTCTTTGCCCAGAGGATCACGCTGTCGAGATCCTCCGTCGGCACTTGATTCTGCACACCGGCTCGACCGCCATCCACGAGATCGACGATCATCGACACATCGGTGAAGGCAAGCTTGCCATTCCGTTGCAGTGTGTAGATCATCTCGTTGAAGATCATCTCGATCTTCTTCACCTCGGCCGGTTCGCCGCGCAGGACGATCGTGTCGCCACGGACCGTGATGGCCGTGTCGAACTTGTTCTCGATCAATTGAAGATTGCCTTCTAACACGCCGAGGAGTTCGGCTGGGTCTACGTCCGGGAGTTTGATCTTCTTTTCGACGATCTGCATGCGAAGGGGGAATGGTGGAGTGGAAGGACGGAAACTATAAAAAAAAGGGCGCACAATGTGCGCCCTTCGTTGGTCGATGTTGCGTTGCGCTTACTTGCCGGCTTCGCTTGCCTTCTTTTCGGTAGCGGGTGCAGGGGTCGTGGACGGAGCCATCGTTTCTGCAGCGGCAGCAGCAGCGGCTGCGTGCTTCTTGCGCCAGTAGGAGCGTTCTGCCTTCATTTCCTCTGTGGTCTTTGGACCGGCTGGGGGAACCGACAATACCCAACCTGGTTGGATCACGTCAGGATTCTTGATCTGGTCCGTGTTGGCTTGCCAGATCTTCGGCCACTGGAATGGATCGGCATAGATCTCTGCGCGACCGGCGATGTTCCACAAGCAGTCTCTGTTCTCTGCCCATGTACCGACGGTGTAGCCCTTGATCTTCTTCTCGCGGTACAGACCCTTGATGTCGCGATGGAGCGAGATCATGCGATCGTAGAATTCCGGCAGGAGCGCAACGCGCTCTTTTGCCAGGTCATTGAGTTGTTGTTCGAGTGCGCGCACTTCTTCTTGACGGTCTGCGAGTTGATCGTCGTTCAGGCGCTGCATTTCACGCACGCGACCTTCGAGTTGACCAAGACGTTGACGGAAGTTGGCAACATCTGCTTCCGTTGCACCGAGCATGGAATAGATGTCGTCGTTGCAGCGCTTGAGGTTCTGTACGGTCGCGGCAAGATCGTTCTCGGTCTTCGAGATGTCGGCCTTGATACCGTCCAGCTTTGCTTGAAGCGTAGCATTTGCATTCTTCCACTGAAGAATGCGGGCATCTGCTTCATCACAGGTGAGTTCTTCATCTGCCTTGGTGGCAGGTGGTGGGGGATTCTTGTCCTGGGCCATTGCTGGCGCGAGGACTCCCAAGAGCATAAGGATCAGGAGGAGATTTTTCATTGTTCGTTTCTCGAGTTGTTGGCGATCGTGTTACTTCTTCTTCTTAGTCGGCGCCGGTACTACCGGAGCAGGCGGAACGGCATTGGGATCCCAATCGCCCCATGCGTTTGGCCATACACTAAGCTTGTCCTGAACGAATGCCTTCTTCTCGTTGCAACGACGAACTTCGCCTTCGCGAGAGCTCAGTTCGTTGGCGATCCGACTCTTGTCCCCTTCGGCCTTTGTGATGTCAGCATTCAGCTGCTTGTCACTGGCGCGCAATGTCTTGATCATGGACAGTTGTTCGTCCTTGATCTTACATGTGCATGAAGACAGGACCAACATCGCGCCAAGCGCCATGCTCGCTACTGTCCCAATGCGAACGTTAGGAAACCGCATATACCCTCCTTGTGATTCAACAGCCATATTTCTTTCCTTCCTCAAATATGAACGAGGCCTTTTACTTCGGTATCGTTCATACGGTTCCAAATATAACATTCGCGGCCCTTCGGTCGGGCTTGGTAAGTTTGCACAAGAACCATGTTTACTGGATACTTGAACAACAACGCCCATGAGTGAACTACTGCCGAAGGCCTACACCCCCACCGAATCCGAACACCGTTGGTATGCCCAATGGGAAGGTCTGAAGGACTTTTCTTCCCACCCTGACCCCTCCCGCCAACCCTTTTCAGTGCTCATGCCGCCACCGAACGTGACAGGCATCCTCCATTTCGGTCACGTGCTGAACAACACGCTCCAGGACATCTATACGCGGTGGAATCGCTTGCTGGGCAATGAAGCCTGCTGGTTCCCAGGGCTGGACCATGCCGGGATCGCCACGCAAACGAAGGTGGAGCAGGAGCTGCGCAAGGAAGGGAAGACGCGGTACGACCTGGGTCGAGAGGCGTTCGTCGATCGCGTTTGGACCTGGAAAGAGAAGTATGGCGGCATCATCTTCAAGCAGATGCGCGCCCTGGGCGTGTCGCCCGATTGGGACCGAACGCTGTTCACCATGGACGAAAGTGCCTCCGAGGCCGTTCGAGACGTCTTCATCACGCTGTTCGACGAAGGCCTGATCTACCGCGGAAAACGCATCATCAATTGGTCACCCGTGGCGCAAAGTGCCCTGAGTGACGAAGAAGTGCTGTTCCGCGAAGTGAAGGAGCAAATCTACACGCTTCGGTATCGACTTGAAGATGGAAACGGTGCTCTCCTTGTGGCCACGGTTCGACCCGAGACGATCTTTGCCGATGTGGCTGTGGCCGTAAACCCTTCAGATGAACGCTATAAGCACTTGATAGGAAAGAATGTTATCGTTCCTATCGGTGGACAGGTCATTCCCATCATTGCCGACGACTACGCCGATCCCGAGTTCGGGACAGGCTGCGTGAAGGTCACTCCGGCGCACGATCCGAACGACTTCGAGATCGGGATCCGCCATGGGTTGTCCATGCCGTCGTGCATCAATGCAGACGCGACCTTGAACGATCTAGCCGGTGAGTTTGCAGGGCTCGACCGGTTCGTGGCACGACGGAAGGTCGTGGCCGCCCTTGAGGCCGCCGAACTCATGGAGACGATCGAGGATTACACGCACAACGTTGGATTCTCTGAACGTGGCGGCGAGGTCGTTGAACCGTATCTGAGCGATCAATGGTTCGTGAACATGAAGCCGCTCGCTGCACCGGCTTTGAAGGTGGTGTTGGACGGGGAGATCACCTTCTTCCCCGACCATTGGGTGCGCGTCTATGAGCACTGGATGACGAACATCCGCGATTGGTGTATCAGTCGGCAACTGTGGTGGGGACATCGCATTCCCGTCTACTACACGGAAGATGGAAGGTTCACGGCGGCAAGGTCCGAGGCCGAGGCACGCACGAAGCTGGGCGTTTCGGAGACCGAGGCATTGCGACAGGATCCCGACGTGCTCGACACGTGGTTCTCGTCGTGGCTATGGCCAATGACGACCATGGGCTGGCGTGGACCATTGAATGAAGATCCAACATCGACGGCGGCTTCAAATGCCTTGATGTCGTTCTACCTGCCAACGAACCTGTTGGTGACCGCTCCCGAGATCATCTTCTTCTGGGTGGCGCGTATGATCATGGCCACGTTGAAGTACAAGCAGACGATCCCGTTCAAGACCGTGTATTTCACATCGATCATTCGCGACATCAAGGGGCGGAAGTTGTCCAAGTCGCTCGGTAATTCCCCGGACCCATTGGACATCGTGCAGAAGTACGGTGCCGATGCCGTGCGATTCACCATGATCTATCTCTCGCCGCTTGGACAGGACGTGCGCATGGAGGTGGACGAGAAGACGCAGGACATCGCCACGATGGAGATCGGTCGCAACTTCGCGAACAAGATCTGGAATGCGGCGCGATTCCTGCAGATGAAGAAGGCCGACATTGCAGCGGATGCGAGCGTCGATGCGATGGCAGTTCTGGACGAATCCGAATTGACGACGGCGGACCGATGGATCAGATCCCGATACAACACCACGTTGAACTCTGTGACGCAGGCACTTGAGAACTACAAGATCACGGACTATGGCAAGCTGCTGTACGACTTCGTATGGCGCGACTTCTGCGACTGGTATGTGGAAGTGGTCAAGGTCCAGTATGCGAACAACGAGGATGCCGCGTATCGGACCCGCCTCATGAACTATGCCTTTGGGATCTTCGAAGGAACGTTGAAGATGCTGCATCCCGTGATGCCCTTCCTTACCGAAGAGCTCTGGCACGGTATCTACGGCATGGACGAAACGCAGACGATCGATCGCAGTGCGCCGCCGATCGCGCGGCCCGAGCATATCGATGCCGCCACGGAGGCGACGTTCGATCTGCTGCAACACATTGTGGAGAGCGTACGTCGGCAACGCAACGAAATGCTCATCCCGCCAAGCGAACGACTTCCGTTGCACATCTCGTCCCAGCCCGATCTCGTGTCGTTCTTCGAAGAGCAACGCAATATCATCACCACGTTCTGTCGCGTGCAGGACCTGGTGATCGGTACCGGACTCTCAAAGCCATCAGGCTCGGTGGCCGACGTGGTGCGCGGTGTTGAGATGTTCCTCCTGATGGAGGGGAAGATCGACTTTGCCAAGGAGCGTGCACGTTTGGAGAAGGAGCTCATGCGGTTGAAGACGCAAGTGATGAGCATCGAGAAAAAGCTCGGCAACGAAGGTTTCGTGCGTGGCGCGAAGCCCGACGTGATCGAGAATGAACGACAAAAACTGGTGGACTTCAGCGCCACCATCACCAAGATCGAGAACAACCTGGCATCACTGCAATGAACAACGCCTATATCGTCGACCCGATCCGTACACCCGTTGGAAAATATGGAGGAGTGCTGAGCAGCGTCCGTCCGGACGACATGGCGGCAATGATCCTTGCGAACCTTGTAGAACGCACCGGCATTCCTGCAGAGGCGATCGACGACGTAATCCTTGGCTGTGCCAATCAAGCGGGTGAAGACAACCGAAACATCGCTCGCATGTCCTTGTTGCTGGCCGGCTATCCGAACACTGTTCCCGGCGTGACGGTGAACCGTCTCTGTGCCTCGTCACTCGAGGCCGTGATCCAGGCAAGTCGAGCTGTCTGGAGTGGTGATGCCAACATCATGGTGGCAGGGGGCGTGGAGAGCATGAGTCGTGCGCCGTATGCGTTGCCGAAGAATGTAAGCGGTGCGGCCATGTTCGGAAATCTCACGGCCTACGATACGGCCCTTGGATGGCGATTCCCGAATCCGAAGATGGAGACCCTCTTTCCATTAGAGGTAATGGGGGAAACGGGTGAGAACGTGGCGGAGCAATGGAAGATCTCGCGCGAGGATCAGGATGCGTTCGGAATGCGGTCACACATTCGCGCCGTCGCAGCCCAGGAGGCTGGACTGTATGCCGACGAGATCGTGCCGGTGACCATTCCGTCAAAGAAAGGGGAACCGCTCGTGGTCAGCGTCGACGAAGGTCCGCGCCGCGACACATCCCTTGAGCGCCTTGCCGCCCTCAAGCCTGCCTTCCGAAAAGGTGGAACGGTGACGGCAGGGAATTCATCGTCACTGAACGATGGGGCGGCGGCCATGTTGGTGATGAGTGAGCAGGCCGTGAAGACGTATGGTTGCACGCCGCTCGTGCGGGTGATCGGGACGGGTGCGGTGGGTGTCGATCCGCGCATCATGGGCATCGGCCCAGTCGGCGCGATACGTATGGCCTGTGCCAAGGCCGGGATCTCCGTCGCCGATCTGGACCTGGTGGAGATCAACGAGGCATTTGCCGCCCAAAGTCTGGCTAGCGTCCGTGAGCTGGGTCTCGACATCGATCGTGTGAATGTGAATGGTGGGGCGATCGCCATCGGTCATCCGCTTGGAATGAGCGGGGCACGGATCCTCGGGCATTTGAGTCGAGAAATGGTCCGTCGTGGGGCTCGCTACGGTGCCGCAGCGCTCTGTATCGGGGTAGGCCAGGGCCTTGGCGTGGTCGTGGAACGCGTTTGAACGGGTCGATTGCGTAACTCCCTATGAAAAAGGGTAGTTATACGCAATAATGAAACCCCGAACAACGCTGAGTTTTGTATCATGTCCCGTACTCCTACAGCCCCTACAACGACAACGATCTGTTTGATCGACGACGACGAGATCAATCGCTTCGTCATGGCGAAGACCATTCGCGTGAGTGGGATCGATGCCAACGTCGTAACGTTCGCGAACGGCCGCGAGGCAATGCTCTACTTCCTCGAGCATGCTGCCACACCGTCGATGTTACCTGATCTCGTCTTTCTTGATATCAACATGCCATTGATGAACGGATGGCAATTCCTGGATGAGTTCGAGCGGTTGCAACGTTTGCTCACGAAGGACATCGTCATCTACATGGTCAGCTCTTCGGTCGACGATCGCGATCTGAACGTTCACGTACCTACAAGCATGTTGCGGACTACATCGAAAAACCACTCACGGCAGAAAAGATCTCTGAGCTCTTGCACCTAGCGAAGGCATAGTTGAAGACACTCCTCCTGTGGCAGGGAACGGCAAAACGGTATTGGATCGTGGCCGGGTTCTTTGCCGCGAACATGGTTCTCGCCCTGTCCATGCACGCTCTCCTTTCAGCGTGGCCGGCGATCGAATTTCTCGTCGACATTTTCCTGGTCGTCATCGCCACGATCACGGTCAACCTTGTGATGAGAAGCAGCGCTGCGCGCCTTCGTGCGAGTACGGAGAAGCTCGGCGAAGTGCTCACGAACGTGTCTGCCCTGATCAACAACACGACGAATCCGATCTGGAGCATCGACACCGAAATGCGGGTCGTGACAGCGAACGTCGCATTTCAGCAGCTGATGGAGCATTCCAACGGAATGCCCTTCGAACCCGGACAGTCCGCCATCCTCACAGCATTCGGTCCGACATCGAACGAGCAGTTTCGCGCACATTATACTCGCGTCCTTCGAGGTGAGCGATTCGCCATCGAGCATAGTGGCATCGATCCGCGAACCGGTTCCAAGTATCATGCTGCGTTCAGCTTCACGCCCGTGGTAGTGAACGACGAAGTGGTCGGTGCCGCGATCTATGCGCAGGACATTGGGGCACGCGTTCGTCACGAACAGGAACTCAACGCTTCCGCGCACCGCTACGAAACCCTCATGAATGCTGTGAGCGACATCGTATGGGAGTGGACGAGAGAGTCAGATGTGGTCCAATGGAGTTCGGTGCTGCGCACCAACTATGGGTATACCGAACTTCAAACCAGCGGCACGTGGTGGATCGACCGTGTGCATCAAGATGAGCGCGAGATGGTACACCGCACCCTTGAACGTACGATAGAAGAACGAGCGCCGCTCTTTACCATCGAATACCGCTTTGCCGCTGCGGACGGGACATGGCACTGGGTGAGCGACCGGGCTCTCGTCCAATATGACGACGCCGGTGAACCCATCCGTCTGATCGGCGTGATGCAGGACATCGACTCCCTCAAGGCAGCGCGACAGCGCCTGGAAGAAAAGATCACGACGCTGCGCGAGATCGCTCGCTTCAGCTCGCACGACGTGCGAGGTCCGCTCACGAACATCATCGGGTTGTTGCGGCTCTATAACACGGCAGAACCGGCCGACCCGACGAACGCCGAAGTGGTCGATAAGCTCATGCAAACGGTCAACGACCTCGACATGGCCATTCGGGAAATGGTCGAAAGCACCTACGATCGGGAAGAGACTTTGTAAGGCAGCAAGGAGCAGGGCGTAGATTCTTATATTTGCCACACTACGTTCACGGGTACCACATCGCCATGTACACAGCTCCACACATCGTCCTCCCGCAGATCCCCAACCTCCATCGGATCGACACGTATCTGGCCAATGGCGGATATGCTGCCTATCGCAAGGCACTGTCGATGACGCCGGATCAGGTCATCGACGAAGTGAAGCGCTCCGGCCTTCGCGGTCGCGGTGGCGCTTGCTTCCCAACAGGACTGAAGTGGAGCTTCATGCCGAAGGGCAACGACAAGCCAAAGTACTTGGCCATCAATGGTGATGAGTCCGAGCCCGGTTCATTCAAGGACCGCCAGATCTTCGAATCCAACCCCCATCAACTGATCGAGGGTATCCTGATCGCAGGATATGCGATGGGTGTGAAGCAGGCCTTCATCTACATCCGTGGTGAGTATCACAAGTGGGTGAACATGATGGAGGATGCCGTCCGCGAAGCCTACGACAAGGGCTACGTGGGCGAGCGCATGAAGCAGACCTTTGGTGGCGATTACACGATCGACATCGTGGTCCACAAGGGTGCCGGTGCCTATATCTGCGGTGAAGAGACGTCGCTCATGAATTCGCTCGAAGGCGATCGGGCCTATCCTCGTTTCAAGCCGCCATTCCCGGCCAACAAGGGCCTTTGGGGAATGCCAACAACGATCAATAATGTCGAGACCATTGCAACTGTTCCCGCTATCCTGACCATGGGCGCCGATGCCTACAGCAAGATCGGCGCGCAGGGACATGCCGGAACGATCCTCTACGGTGTGTCGGGACATGTGAACAAGCCAGGTGTGTACGAGCTGCCCACAGGCGCGTTGCTCACCGACATCATCCACAATGTCTGCGGTGGTGTCCCTGGCAACAAGAAGGTCAAGGCCGTCATCCCAGGCGGCTCGTCGATGCCGCCATTGCGCGGAGACGAGATCGAAGGCGTACGCATGGACGAGGAATCCCTTAAGGTCCTGGGCACGCATATCGGTACGGCCGGCATCATGGTGATGGACGAGGACACGGACATCGTCAAGGTCACCCTTCGTATCGCCCGCTTCTATCATCATGAATCGTGCGGACAGTGCACGCCATGTCGTGAAGGGTGCGGATGGATGGAGAAGGTCCTGCATCGCATCGAGCATGGTGATGCAACGTCGTCGGATATCGACCTGCTCTTGAATGTTGCTTCGAACATCGAAGGCAATACCATTTGCGCTCTTGGCGACGCGGCCGCATGGCCTGTTCGTGGCTTCATTCTGAAGTTCCGCGAAGAGTTCGAAGCACGTTGCAAACCACAGCGCAATTACATTTCGTTGAACGTGGTCCATGGTCGGCGAGCTACGGCAGACACGCTGACGCGCTCGTACTGACACATGAAGAAGTTCCTTGCGACCATGGTCCTTGCAGTCCTGCCCATGGTGGCATCGGCCATGATCGCCGATACGACCGTGCGCGACACGATCCACGTTGGTCCCACAAATGTGGACATCACGGCCGTGGATCTCGTGAAAGTGGCACGACCCGCACAACTCGATGATCCGCGCATCACATCGCAAGATGTACGCTGGTTCGGTTTGTGGAGACTTGTCGACTCGAACTCAAGGATCATCTACACCGTTACACCGGAACAGGGCTACTCTCCTTCGAACGACATCGCAAGCGTGCCACGCAAGTGGACGCGTATCGATGATCTCACTATCGGTGATCTTGGAAAGCAACTTGTCTTTGAGTTGTTTCTCGAAGACGCTCAGCGGAAAGTGGCACCGATCATCCTTGGAGTGATCGGACCGTTTCGCATCTCGGACTACGTGTCGTCGGGTCCGCTTCCTTCGACCCTTCGACTGACCAGTGTTGACGGATCGACCGTGATCGAATGCACCCTTGATTGGGAATGATGTGGAACAACGCATTGGCATCATCGGCGGGAGCTTCAATCCGATCCATATCGCGCACTTGATCATTGCGGACAGGTTCGTCGAGCAGCAATCGCTCGACGCATGCTATTTCGTTCCAGCCTTTCAATCACCCTTCAAGAGCGGCGACCCGACCCCAAGCGCTACTCCGGAACAACGCATGGCCATGGTCCATGCTGCTGCCGTCCAAAACACGTCGTTCCGTGTTTCGGATGCAGAGATCTCACGTGGTGGTGTCTCGTACACCATCGACACCATCGAACATTTTCAAACGCTCCATCGAGGTGCGCAGCTCTTCTTGCTGATCGGCAGCGATCAGGCCATTGAGTTCGTGCGATGGAAAGACTGGCAGAGCATTCTGCGTGCATGCACACTCTGCATCGTTCGACGGCCTTTCCTCCTTACCCCTGAACAGGAGTGGAGACTCACGGAGAATCTTACGGTGGACGGACGCATGCCCATTTGGGTGAATGCACCACTGTTGGAGATCTCCTCCACCGAGATCCGGAAACGTGTGCGCGATCACCGCACGATCAACTACCTCACGGTCAAGGCCGTGCGCGACTACATCGAGGAGCACGACCTGTATCGAGGACCATCTGTATGATGCGATGGGTGGTGAATATCGTTCTGATCGTTGTTGCCATCGGAATGGTCTTTCCGCTGTTCTACATGCTCGTGCTCTCGACTCGAGAGTTCCCAGAGCAGTACTCCACGTTCCGTGAGATCCTCGCTGCACCAACCATTACCTCGAACTACGTCGACACGTGGAAGTCCGACAACTTCCTGCTCTACTTCGCGAATTCCTTCTTCGTGGCCATCTGCGTCACGGCAGGCAATGTGTTGTTCTGTCTGTTCGTTGGCTATGCCTTTGCACGCAAGATCTTCCGTGGGAAGACCGTGCTGTTCGCTACCATTCTTGGTGTGCTGATCATCCCACCGCAAGTGATCATGATCCCGCTCTACCGTCTGATGGCCGAGTTGGGGTGGATCAATACGTATTGGGCCCTCATCATTCCGTGGCTGGTCACACCGTTCGGTGTCTTTCTCGTGCGGCAATACATCGAGAATCTGCCAACAGGGATCGAGGATGCGGCAAGGCTGGATGGGGCAGGGGAATGGTACATCATCCTGCGGATCGTGATGCCGCTTGCACGACCGGTGCTCACCGTGCTCGCCATCTATGTGTTCCTCAGCAACTGGAACTCCTTCCTGTTCCCGTTCCTGTTCACGAACGACGAGGCTCATCGCACGTTGCCGGTAGGACTCGCATTCTATCTTGGAAAGCAAAGTATCGATTGGGGCCATTTGATGGCGGGAGC
The DNA here is from genome assembly GCA_044224925.1 of Kapaibacterium sp. (SeqCode). Lineage (GTDB taxonomy): Bacteria > Bacteroidota > Ignavibacteria > Kapaibacteriales > Kapaibacteriaceae > Kapaibacterium. The sequence goes on along the minus strand of JBGAJM010000001.1, from coordinate 637,327 downwards.
AAGCATCTCTGCCATTCCCATCCTGATCCTGTTCATTGTTTTTCAAAAACGCATCATTGAAGGCCTCACTGCCGGAGCATTGAAAGAATAACATCCCTAGATTTGCGCCATGAACACTCTTCTCTCTGCGGTCATCCCGCAACGCATTGCCGGTCGCACATCGACCACCGTCACTTTGATCTCACTGGGTGCCGTTCTGATCGCGGCCATGACGCAGGTGCGTATCCCGCTTCCGTTCACACCGGTGCCTATCACCGGTCAGACCTTTGCCGTGATCCTTTGGGCCATGGTGGCAGGGCGAACGATCGGTGCTGCATCCGTTGCCACGTATCTCGTGGCAGGTGCGCTCGGAGCGCCCGTCTTTTCGGGCTTTGCGTCGATCACAGCATTGTGGGGTCCAACAAGCGGCTACCTCTTGGGATTCCTGCCCGCAGCCTTCGTCGCAGGAACGATCGTTGAGAAGATCACCACGACGTCGAACGTCATGCGTGCAACACACTACGCACTCACGACATTGCTGGCCATCGTCATCATCCATGCCTGCGGTGCTGCCGTTCTTGCAACGTTCGTTGGTGGTGGCAATGTTTGGTCGATGGGAGTTGCACCGTTCCTCGTCGTTGACGTGGTGAAGACGGTTGCCATCACATCGATCCTCATGAGTGTTCGGAGGAAGTGAGCAGTATGGAATTCGCAGACATGAAGATCCTCGCTCGACTTGTTGCCGACGAGGTGGAAAAGCGACACTCGGCGGACCTAGCGCCGAAGTGGGAGCACGGAGTGGTCGTGTTCGTGCCGCATGTTCCGGGCATGAAGCAGCACGAGATCTCGATGGACAAGTTCATGCACAAAGTGGTCATGATGCGGGATAACCTTCGTGTGCTGGAGCAGCAGATCAATGCGAATTCAAAGCTGACAGATGGTGAGAAGGTCAAGTTGCAGTCGTACATCACTCGTATCTACGGGTCGATGACGTCGTTCAATTTCATGTTCGCCTACGACGAAGACCAGTTCAAGGGCGCAGGGGAGTAACATATGAAGAGGCTCGTAGTTGTCCTCACCATCGTCGTGACCGTCTCCCGAGCGTGGGCGATAGGTACTGACGAAGGACCCATGCAGTATCCCCGGGCATTGCCGTCCGGAGCCCTGCGACTGAACGCCGGAATGGCGTTGGGGAAAGTTCCCAAGGATATCGTCGAGGAAATGGACACCTTCCGGTGGCCACTGCTCGAACTCGATGCCTTTATCGGTCTTCCGAAGAATTTCATGATCGAGGCCACCCTGAACACGCAAGTGATCACGAATCACATTCGTATCGGTCCGAAGTGGGTGATCAATGCGCAGTCGGTCACCGATGCCCTCGGCACGGGAGATGCACCGGATTCGATCACAGCACCGGCAACGGCCTTCGGTGTACAACTGAACCGCTTCTCTGCTATGGTGGGGATCGATGGGGCCTTCATGTTCGGATTCATGAACTCGGGCGCCTTTGACAATACGGTGAAGGCAGTCTTTCTTTATCCGAATGCATCTGTCGGCTATCGCTTCGGTGATATCACGCTCACGGCAAAAGGTGAACTCAACTTCCTGATGTCGTATACGCTCACCGCTGAAAGCGTTGTCACCTCCAGCAGCGGTTCGATGTTCAACGGCGGCTCACTGGCTCTGTATCTGGAGCAACCACTCTGGAAGGATCAGTACTTGCAGTTGGGCTTCAAACAGAACTTCGTACAGTTCTATTATCCGTCGTGGCTTCTGTTCCCGACGTTCGATCGGTATTACTGGGTTCCGGAGTTTGTGATCGGATTCAGACTATGAGAATACTTTCCCTTTCGGTCCTTGCCGCCCTTGCACTTCTTCTCTCATCCTGTGAGAATGCCGAGAGCATTCTCATTCCACGGTTTGGCGAGAGCAGTTTCATTGGGCAAACCTATCCGCTATCGGATGCACGCTACACCAGACTCGAAGGAGTGTATTCCGTGGAGAGTGGTGCCGGTGTGTTCGGTGACAGTGTTGTGGTGAAGTGGACTGGCAAGTCGCTGTCCATCTTTACCGGCGTCCAGGTCGGCTACATGATCATGCAAGGCGGATACCTTGACTCCGTTGGCTTCTTCGAAGGTTTCTGGCGCAAACAGCAGAACAATTCGACAGGTCTTGTTCGATGTATCCTTCCAAAGGATCAGGGCGGACGGTGGTTGATCGCGGACTCGGCAACACCTGCATCAAATCGTATCGAACTCCATGGAAGTTTTGGATACGATCAGAACTCTCCTACCGAGAAGTTGCTCTTACGCTTTGCTCGTCCGATCAACCCGGCAACACTGGCATCGCCGTTCTTGATCGTTGCACACCGAGGTGGTGGACGAACCTCCGACGGCATCCCGCGGAGTGAGAACACATCTGAGATGTTGAGTGTTGCGCAGATGTATGGCGCTAATGGTGTTGAGATCGACGTGCGTTTGTCGAAGGATGGGATCCCGTTCTTGTATCACGACACAGGGATCAATCCGCGACTCGTGCGCAAGGGAACCTTGATCGGTGCTACGGAGGAGTACACCTACGATCAGTTGCGAACGCAATGCACGTTGATCCGTGGCGAGAAGATGCCCACATTGAAAGAGGCTTTGGATACCATCGTTGAGCGCACGAATCTTCGAGCGGTATGGCTCGACACGAAGTCCGAGAACATGGGCATCATTGCGAAGATGGTGCCGATCATCAATGCTGCCAATGAGAAAGCGAAGGCAATGGGGCGTGTGGTGAGCATCGGTATCGGTATGCCCACGCAGGCGGTCTACGACGAGTTCATGGCCTACCCGGGGCACGAGAACATTCTCTCGCTCTGTGAACTGTCGCCCGACATGGTTCGCGCTGCGAACAGCAAGGCATGGGGTCCGCGTTGGACACAAGGAACGCAGAACGCAGATGTTGCCCAGATGCATGCGGAAGGCCGTATCGCCATCTGCTGGACGCTTGACGATCAACAATTCATTCAGCAGTTCTTGCGCGAGGGATCGTTCGATGGATTCCTCACGAATTACCCGCAGGCTGTTTCCTTCTACCATTACATGCGATGACCATGCGTACACTCCCTGTTGTTGTTGCTTGCTTGGTGCTTGGTCACGCCACTGCTATGGCCGAGGTGAAGGACACGCTGTATCGATTTACAGGCATGTTCGCCGGTGGAATGACGTATTGCTCGTCACAGTTCGATGATGTCCCGACCGGACTGAATCGGGTGGGGTTCTTTGGAGTGGCGCGCTTGCTATGGCATCCGGAACACTATCTGGCCGTTGGTGGCGAGGTTGGACTTACGAATGTGTATTCCATTGAGCGCACCGATGTGAACATGGCCGGTGATCCCGTGCACATTCGCAGTGTGCTGAACGGATTCCCGCTCATGATCAACGTGACCATGACCCCTGTGCGGAATCTGAACCTGATCTTGGGGTTCGGTGCGATGATCATGCGTTCGAATGTAGAACAAGAAGGATCGCCAACCGTGAGCGTCGGCTCGACCAGCACGGTGGGGATGCTTGGCGCCAACTATATGTTCTCTATTGGAGAACGATCGTACATCGGGGCCGAGGTCAACTACATGATCATCGACCGATACGACGACAAGCTTTTCCGATTCGGACTGGTCTATGCCTACGATATCGCACGGTACTGATCACGCAGAACATGGACAGCATAAAAAAAGCCCGATCGAATGATCGGGCTTTTTCGTGATGCGGAACCGACGGGGCTCGAACCCGCGACCTCTGCCTTGACAGGGCAGCGCTCTAACCAGCTGAGCTACGATTCCGTCTACTCGTCAATGTTGTGGACCCAAGCGGGATCGAACCGCTGACCTCTTGAATGCCATCCAAGCGCTCTCCCAGCTGAGCTATGGGCCCGGTTGCTTTCAGACGGATTTCAAAAATAGGGGAAGTCGCCGTCTTTGCCAAATGGATTTTCGGAAAGAGTGTTGCAATCACCGACGTATATTTCAGTACACACCACGATTTCACTCGTTCTCGAAGGGGTCCGCATGAGGGTCTTGTCACTTCTTTTTGTGTTTCTGCTCTTGCAGACCTTGGCCACGGCACAAGGCGCTTCGCTTCAGGCAAGTGCCGGATGGGGACCGTTCACACCGAACATCACGCAAATGAACACGTTCACGGTCACCAACATCCCTTCTGATGAAGTGGTTCAGTCGGCCGTTTTCGAGATCACAGGTGGAAACAGCGCTGGGCTGCCAACAAGGGTTGCCTACCAGGCAGGCACATCACTCACGTTCACGACGAACATGGGTGTCCTGCCGTTCTTCTCAAGGCTGTCCGTCAATGTGACGACGGTCACGAGCAGTGGTGCTCAAGAGCAGTATGCACTGAACGCCACCATCCGCATGGGTGGGGGCGGTCCGGTGATCACAAGCACGACAGGAATGCGTCCAATCATCGTAGGACAACCTGCGCAGCATCGCTATGTTGCTTCGGGCTTTCCTCCGTCCACCACACGCGTTGCCTTGCACTTGCTTCGTGAAAACGGCACGGTGATCGACTCCGTGATCCGCACCGGCACTGCCATCGACACCGCATCCATCCTGTATTCCACGTCGGCACACAAGAAGAAGACAACCCTTTCGATCACATACACGACTCCGACCACCACGAGCGCCGGTTTTCGGACGACGATGCTCTTGGCCGACTCCGTGCCGCTTCCTGTTGTCCGCGCATCCCTTGGATGGGGTCCGTTCCAACAAGGCGTTGGTGCCGTCAATGAGTTCGTTGTGAAGGGTCTTGGCGCATCCTGCAGGTCGATCCGTTGGTGGATCGATGCCACCGGTCGATACGGAATGATCTATGGTCTCGATTCAGGAAGTGCCCCATACAGCATGGTGGTCGACAGTGTGAACTTCACCTCGAACATGGGCATTGCGCTGCAGAATGCAGTTCTCCATGTGGTGGCCTATTACGGATCGCCGACAACAGATTCCGCCCGCACAGATTACCCGATCCAGATCGTGCCACAGAACTATGGACCGCACTTCTTCACGTCCTTCACAGCGCCCCTTGGCCTCGGACAGGCCGGGATCGATACGGTGAGCGTCGACAGTCTTCCCGTTCGCGCAGCGCATGTACGACTGACATTGATCGATCAGTGGGGCGGACTCTATAACCAACGCAATGCCTATCCTACATTCGACACCTATGTGGACACGGCACGCATCGTCTTCGATCAAAGCACGCTCCCACTCTACACGACCACCGTTCGATGCGAAGTGTATCGCGACTACGAGGTCTTGCCGATCGAGTACGACTATTACTTCGATGTGCGCGACACGTCGTTGCCATACTTGTTCGCGAACTCGTGGGGACCATTCGTCCAATCAGATTCGTCGTACATCGTGCTCGGGGCGAAATGGATGCGACCGATCGGTACAGCAACAGATACGATCATCGGTCAGTTCTCCATTCGTGATTCCGTTGCCGACACTGTTATTGCACGAAGTGTCTTCGTGCCACTCAAGGGCGTTACCTACGACAGCACGGTCTTCTGGCTCGATACCAATGGAACGCGACCACTGATCATCACGGGCGGTTTCCCACTGAAGACCGAAGCGCGATTCACACGATATGCTGTGCGCGGCACCGATACGGTGCAACTGGAATTCACACGACATCCGATCTCGATGCTGCCGCAGCCGGGCGTTCTAACAGCGTCGCAAGGTTACGGTCCGTTCACGGCTGGCCGAGACTCGATGAACACCTTCAGGATCACGAACCTCCCTCCGGGCACGCGAGAAGTGGAGTTCCGTGTGACAGGCACGCACAATCCCGCTGCCGTGGATTCCATGTTGGTACGTCCAACAGGATCCGGCACGCTTGATTCCGCCGTCTTCACGACGAACATGGGCTGGTTGCCGGTCAACGCTCGTCTGCACGTGAATGTGCGCTACGATGGTGGACCGGACAATGGAGTACAGCTCGATCGATTCATCTATACCATTCCCGACACACTTGCAGCAACATCAACCGCAGGCTTCGGACCATTGGACTTCTCATGGTCGTACCTGCCGCGACCCGGCAGCACACAGTCTGATATCTCTGGTGTGACCCCGATCCCGACGACCTTCACGATCAAGCGCATGCCGGCACAGACCCTCCGAGTTGCCGTCTTTACCAAGGACGACACAGGCGCTCTCATCGACTCCGTTCTGGTTCCCTTGACGCCGTATCAGATCCGTTTCAACAAGGATCAAACACTGTCGATACCGTTCTCATTCCGACAATTCAATACCTCGACACTCACGTTCATCTTGTATACCGATGGCGGTCCGGGACTGGGCATCACGTATCCGCTGAACATCAAGGTGAACAATCCGCATCTCGAATTTGATGCCTATAAGGTGTTCACGACAAATGCGTCGGTTCGTGATACCTCGGCACTGCTCCAAGGAAGTACGAATCTTCTCAACTTGAATTTGAATCTGGGCACTGGTCCCGGAGCGCAGCCATTCCATTCGATGCTCGCTCCATATCACATGGATTCGGTGAGGTATCGATTCCGTGACTGCAATGGTTCAGTAGACGATAGTTTGTACGGTGCCACCGCTGTCTCGGGAGCGCAAACAAACGTCATCAACAACGCTGTCTATGCCATCACTCCGCTGCCCATCACGGCGCGGACGGTGGAAGTGGAAGTCTACTCGAATTCGTTGCACTTCCCAATGTCGGGCTTCACATTCGTTGACAGTATCAACATCGTTCCGAATCCGGCCGTCGACACGCTCTACGGGCGTTTGTATCCATCCTTCCGCGCCACCGATACCACGACCGGAAAGATGATGCAGACATTCACGCTCACGCACTTGCATAACGTGGATAGCGTGACGAACATACGATGGCTGAATCCATCGGGTGCCACTGTTGGAACCATCCCCACGCAAGTTCCCAAGAACGACTCTGTGCGTTTGACCTACGACATGAACTCGTTCGGCAACACGCCGGCAACGCTCCGACTCATCGGAACGTTCGTCTATCATCGTTGCTCTGATGTGTCCAAGAGAGATATCCTTCTCGATACGGCCACGATCACCACGCAGTTCGCCGCGCCTCCACAGAAGAACTTCATCTGGTCGTCGCTGGGATGGGGACCGTTCCGACAAGGAAAGAGCGCATCAACGAGATTCCTTCTCACCTTCCAGCCTTCGCAGTTCATTCCAAGTGCACAGCACGATTCCACCGACCAGATCGTGATGGTACTGTCGTTGCACGATTCGAACGATGTGCAGCTGGACTCTGCACCGGTGGTCTTCACACGCAACTACACGGCAGCACCGTTGCCCGATACATGTCAGTTCCGCTCCGGCTACAAACAACTTGGCGGACTTCCTCTGGGTTCGTTCGTGAATGTTGCCGTGTCGTGGAACAAACGCACACAGGCCGGTGTGGTGAACCGACTGCAACGGAGCTACAAGTTCCCGGTCACCATGCTGCCATTCCCACCACAGCCCTTGCATAGTGACAAGGGATGGGGTCCGTTTGAGCAGAGCGTCGCCGCCGGAGGATATCAAGGTGTGACGGTCATGCCGTCCATCATCAACGTCCAAGACTCGGTGCAATCCACGATCATGAAGACGGTGGCCGCGCGATGGATCGATCAAAGTGGTACGCAAGTGGGCACGTCTGCCTACACGATGAACATTGCCGATCGTCGCATCGTCCCTGATCCAAAAGATCCCACCGTCACGGATACCATCGACACGTGGAAGGCCGCACCGTACGATCCTGCACAGGTTGGTTGGCCGAGTATTGCACGGGATGCTCGTGAGCTCGACATGGTCATCGATTACACATTCAATGGGATGGCCAAACCATCGGCACATCAGACGCAGGTCGTGTCGATCATTCCACGCGCGGACTGGATCAATGGAACCCAGATCACGGCGGATTCGAACGTAAACGGTTCCATCTATCTGACCTCGCTCATTCCATTGCCAACACCAGGCTTCGAAAAGACACTACCGCTTCTCGGTCCATTGCCGATGAGCACCTCACGTGCCGACGGTGGAAGCGGACCGTTGGACTTCAAGGTCAACGCCATTTATACGCCATCAAACGGACAGTTCGCCTTCGACCCCAACTCGTCATACAACAACGCGGGCTTTACCTGGAACTCGAACCTCAGTACGGAGATCTTGAAGGGTGGCAGGGCGGCCTATGTCAATCAAGGGCAGTCGCACGACGGATTCAATGCCGAGCAGGACTTTGTGAGCGACACGGCCGGCCCGAACAGAGAGATGGCCATTCGTCAACTCATCACGGCCAACCTGTCAGGCAATCTACTTGCACCGTACACCATCATCAAAGAAGCGATGGAGATCATCGAGTCAGGTCTCACTATCGTGAGCGCCGCGCCAACCATTGCATTGTGGGTCGGCAGTGAACAGTACTACACATTGAATCTCGGTACCGATGGAACGGGCGTGCTGAAGTATGCCGGTGAACTTCCGGACACCCAAGAGGATGCAGAAGACTTCAAGAACAAGTATCAGACCGGCTTGGCGAACAGCTTCTCGTCGACGCTCTCGCGTGGTATGGAAGTGAGCATCGCCGGCTTCTTTGGTGCCGGTGTCTCGATCGACGATCAGACCATCATTGGTTGGGGCAAGACCTATTCCGGTGGTGTCACGTCGATCGTCGAGCGGAACTGGCCGGCAGCATCGGCACAACGCACGTACTTCACCGTGGACCTCGATCTCATGTTCGGTCTGATCCATATCGATCTCTATCATGGATTGATCAACGCTTCGTACGACCCGGACCTCATGCCATCGTTCTACACGTTCCCGGAGATCAGGTCCTCGATCTTCATCTCTGCGATGGAACGAAGCAAGCAGAGCGACCAGGTCCAGGTGGCACAAATGTCCTACCGTCCTCTCCCGCCGGAAACGCCGTACTACTATGCGCGTCCGGATGTGGTCGCCACATCGAAGCGGCTGAGCATGGTGTGGCTCGAACATGCACGAGCCGGAGAGAAGAGTTCGTTGATGATCGGATCGCTCGATACGCTCACGAATTCCTTTGGTGCAACGGAAACGTTGCTGACCAATCGTAACGGTATGCACGATGCGGCCATGACCATTCTGAACGACGCTGGCGATGCCGTGATCACATGGAATCAGAGTCGTTTCAATGCCTCGAATGCACCGGCATCACTCTCCGTACCGGAACTACTCCATGCAGAGGATGTGCACGTGGGAATCTACGATGCGAAGTCCGGCACGCTCACGCAGGACATGGCGGTCACAGACGATATGAGCACGGCGATGTCAGGACGTATCGATGGTGCAACGAAGGTCGTGTCATTGGCCAACGGAACATCAGCCATGGTCGTATGGCCTGCACAAGCACCAACGTCTGGTGAGAGCGACATCTATGGCATGTTGCTGCGAAAGACCGGCTCCGTATGGTCCATGCAGCCCGTGCAACCGATCGGTACCACCACCGGCTATGAGCGTGATCTGCATCTGGTACGCGTTGCCGACAATGACGTGCTTGCCGTGTGGATCAACGAACGGTCCATGGATGTTGGACAGTCAAGTCTCATGTATGCCCGCTGGAATGGCACCACATGGTCCACGCCAATGGTGATCCTTGCTCCGGGTACGAATCGTCAGTTCAACGAGATCACGGTGTCGGCCTACAATGGTGGCGCCGTGCTCGCACTGTCCACGTACGATCGTCGCGGTCAGTCCACACCAAGCTATAAGCTGCACGAGCTGTGGTATTCGAACGGACAGTGGAGCTCGCCATCGGTGATGGACGAAGCAAAGGAAGATCACGTCATCCGCCGTCTTGCATCGGCCGTTGCCGAGAACGGACACGTAGTGGTTCTTGCCGAAACGGAGTCTGATGTTGCACCCGACGGAAGAACATCACACGGACTGTTGGCCTTCGTCAAGAATCAACCAGGCTCCGGTGGTTCTTGGAAGGTGCACAAGAATCCGGCGGCGCTGTGCGACACGAACGATCAAGTGTGGCACATGGACGCGTCCTTCGGACCAAAGGGCTATCTCTACTTGACCACGCAAGAGCTCGATTCCGTGCAGGCCAACGTGCAGTCATATGCGAACGGTATTCAGATCGGCGCGGCTCGAACGAACTCGGTGTTGCGGTCAGTGGTCGTGAACGACGATCTCTCGATCACTCCACGTCCGCTCGGTGGTCAACCAACCGACGTGCAGGAAGAGAACCTCGAGCATATGCTTCGCTATCAAGCAGAGATGTATCTGGCCTATCCGGATCCTGCCAGCGGCTCTGCCATCACGATCCCGTTCGTTCTCCAGATGCCAACGCATGTGGATCTCACGATCGTCGACGTCACGGGACGCATTGTCCAGGTGATCTCGCAAGGTGAGATGGCGGAAGGGCAGTATGCCTTGAACGTTCCGATCGGAATGTTGCAGCAAGGATTGTATCGCGTACGACTTGTCACGAGCACAGGTCAAACGCTGACCATGCCGTTCACGATCGTGCGGTAACGGTCATTGGATGAACTGCAGATCGCACCACCGGCGGTATTTGCCGTCTGCGTTCGCGAACAGTTCATCATGCGTACCTGATTCGACGATGCGACCACTATCGAACACATAGATACGGTCGCATCGTCGGACGGTGCTCAGTCGGTGTGCAATGATGATGGTCGTGCGATGCTCCATCAGGCGCTCAAGGGCCTCGGAGATCAGACGTTCGGAATCAGCATCCAACGAACTTGTGGCCTCATCCAAGATCAGGATGGGAGGATTCTTCAACAGTGCTCGTGCGATCGCAATGCGTTGACGTTGTCCGCCGCTCAACTTGATCCCACGTTCCCCAACACGAGCCTGCATCCCTTCTGGGAATCGCTCGATGAACTCCATGGCATTGGCGGCTCGCGCTGCGACGATCACTTCTTGTTCCGTGGCGTCGATCTTTCCGTAGCGGATATTCTCGTCGATGGTCCCGCCAAAGAGCACGATGTCTTGTGGTACGATGCCGATGTTCAAGCGTACCTGCGCCAGCGACAGTGCATGAGAATCCGTTCCGTCGTACGAAATGGTGCCATGGGTCGGATCATACAGTCGTTGGATAAGGGCGGCCGTCGTGCTCTTGCCGGCACCGCTCGACCCGACAAAGGCAACACGCTCTCCCGGTGCGATCTGCAACGAGACGTTGTCGATCACCGTGGTGTCGGCACGCTCCGGATAGGAGAACGAGACGTGATCGAGTTGCACGGATGTGAGTCGGATCCGCGGTGCGTCTTCACCAAGTTCTTCGACCGGCGCCTGCATCAATTCACGCATACGCACCGATGCTCCGAGCGACTTCTGGATCTGACCGAACTGCTCGGCCACACTTCCCAGCGCACCACCCACGAACATGGCATACATGAGGAACGATAGTAACTGTCCCATGGTCACGGCACCGCTCATCACCAGTCCGGCACCATAGAGGATCACACCGGCGATACCACCAAAGATGGTGAAGATGATGAACGTGACGAAGATGGCGCGAAGCCGTGCGCCCGAAATGGCGAGACGTACGTTCTCGTCGATCGTGGCGTGATAGCGCTTCGTCTCGTAGCCTTCTTGCACATAGGTCTTCACGGCTGAGATCGACTGCAACGTCTCTTCGACGATGGTCGATGAGCGCGCAAGTGCGTCCTGTGTTTTCGTCGATAGAGCACGGATCTTCCGTCCCATATACAGTGCCACCACAACGATCACCGGAAGTGCACCAAGGATCGGCACCGTGAGCTGCACGCTCGTGCTGATGATGATGGCAATGCTTCCGATCAGGAAGATGATCTGTCGCAAGATCTGCATCACCGAGAACGAGAACGTTTCCTGGATCTGCGTGAGATCGCTTGAGAGTCGTGACGACAGTTCGCCAATGCGACGCTCTGTGAGCACCGTGAGCGGCAGTCGAATGATGTGGTCGAACAGATCGGTGCGCAACGCTGCGATCACACGTTCCGTGGTGCGAGCCATGGTAACGGAGACGAAGTATCCGATGACGGCCTGGACGATGAGAAGACCCAAGAACGAGAGGCCCACTGTGTAGAGCTGATCGGAGCTACCGCTCTTGGTCACCGTATCGATCAGGTCACCCGTCAATCGTGGGAACAGCAGACTGATGGCACTGGCCGGAAGCATGAAGAGCAGGGCAACGATCGTTCGTCCCGCATACGGTCTGTAATAGCCAAGGAGAAAGGCAAGTTGCTTGCGTGCTGTCTCGGAACTGATGCGCGTCTTCTCTTCAGGTGTTGTGCGGTCGCGTCGTGACTTGGCCATATCAGAACGCCTTTCCGCCGAACATGGGGATCACGGCACCACTGATCGCACACTGTGCATCGCAGAGATGCACGATGGTTGCGGCAATGTCCTCGGGACGTACCCACGCATGTTCCTCGCCGCCTTGCGCCCATGCAAGATTTGCCGGCGTGCGAATGATACTTGGAAGAATGGCATTCGCGCGGATGTTCGTGGTGCGCCCTTCTTCGGCAATGCTCTGTGCGAGCGAGACCAGGGCCGCCTTCGATGCCGAATAGGCACTTCTGTTGGCAATGGGATGCAGCACGCTTTGGGCACCGATCACCACGACGGATCCGCCGCCATTGCGCTCAAGGACAGGAAGGGCGTGACGGAACAGATTGAAGGCCGTGACCACATTCAACAAGAACATGCGATCGACATCGGATGCCGTGGTTTGTGCAACACTCTGGCCGGCCACAATGCCACCGGCAAGATGGACGATGGCGGCAAGGTCGGCAGGGAGGTTGGCACAGGCAGACGCTGTGCTGCTGTCGCTCGTGAGGTCGACGTCCGGACGTTGGAGCGACAGGACGTTCCACCCTGCATCGAGCATGACGTGGTGGACCACCGTACCGAGATCTCCGGTGGCGCCCGTAAGGAGGACAGATGGCATGATGGTCACCGAATGAGGAGTGGACGACTTGTGATGGCCGTTGCGGTCGCGATGGAAACAACATACCATCCCGGCACGAGCGAAGGCAGGCCAACGACGGTTCGGCTATTGGAATATTCTAGCTCGGTGATGCCGTCGATGCGATCCCCGGTGATCGTCGAGAGGTGTATGCTCCGAGGTTGTTCTTCGATGCCGGAGATCTCGATGCGACGAATGGAGCGGTCGACGGGCATCGGCGCGATGACCATGCTCGACGATGCGTCTTCGAAGGCGGTAACGTTGGTGAGTCCGTGTTGCAAGGTGCCGCCACATGGCGTCCACACGCCATTGCGTGCCAGCAGGAAGGTCGTGTCGGCTGGATACCGTCCAACGATCGTCGAGTCCACGGTCGTGATCTCATAGCGCACTTCCACCGTATCCAATGCGGCAAAGACCGTCGACGGTAGCACAAACGATACGGGCGATGTTGCCGATGCTTGTGCGGTGAACCGCGGACCATTGATCACGTGCAAGGTGACGGTGACGTTCGTGTTCGTGAAGATCGTCGACGTGAGGCGCAGCGACGTGCCTTCTTGCGTGACGAACGGTGGTGCAAGGCACGGACCGATCGAAGCGGCCGCCCGTGCGACATCGGGTCGGCCATATCCCATCACGCTGTCCTTGCTCGGATACAGCGTGCCGCTTTGGAACAAGGCATTGCGGATCTCATAGGAATGTGCCGTTGGGTGCAGGCTCTTCAGAAGTGCACAGCAGCCCGCGATCTGTGGTGCCGACATCGACGTGCCGCCGGTATAGATGAAGCCGCCTCCGGCAACGCCACTGATCACCCCAACGCCCATGGCCGTGATGTCGGGCTTGACACGTCCATCGGCCGTTGGCCCAACCGACGATGAACGGGCTGCCGTGTCGCCATTCTGCAGCACATTCCCAACAGCGATCACACTATCGGCATCGGCCGGCGTGATAAGCGTACGTGGACGTTGTCCGTCGTTCCCTGCAGCCGTGACGCAGATCACACCATTGGCAACGGCCTTGTTCACCGCCCTTGCGGCGAACGTCGTCTTCCCGTCGAACAGCCCGTACGGCGTCTCTGCCTGTGCGGAATCGAAAAAGCGATAGCCGATCGATGAGGTGACCACATCGGCGCCGTTGCGCTCCAACCATTCCATGGCCACAGCATAGTTGTCTTCTTCTCGTCGGAACTCACCACGCATATCCTCCGACTTTGCCAACAGGAACGATGCGCCGGGAGCCACGCCAATGAGGGTGTCCGGCGTAAGGCCTGCGATCAGCGACATCACGATGGTGCCGTGTCCGTCCTGATTCGACACATCATTGGAGTCGTTGGCCGTGACGGAGTCACCATAGACCACATCGTACTCACCCAGGACGCGAGCATTACGAAAGGTCGCATTCGAACGCCACCGAAATCCGTTGTCGATGATGCCCACGACCACGCCCTGACCAAAGACACCGGCCTCGTGGAGCGTCGGCGTATTGAGCAACACGTTCTGTTGCATGGACAGACCGTAGCGCATCGGAGAGCAGTCATCGAAGTGCGCACCGAGTCGATCGATCGATCGGTCCGGTTCGGAAGGCAACACATACGTGATGTCCGCCGTGCGCTGCACAGCCCGAATGAACGAGAGGGAACGCAACGAGACGGCGGTGGCCGAGTCGATATCGGCGAGCACACAATTGCGCCACCGACTTGCCGTGAATGGAGTGATGCCACGTTGCCGCAGGGAATCGAGATAAGGAGCATAGAGCTCAACATCGTCATAGCCAACAACCGGATCCACCCCATGCATCGTCCGGCGTGCAATGGCTCGCGGTGCGAACTGCTGAAGGGTTTGTAGGTACAGTGCCGTTCCCGGAGCGTATGGTTGTGGCCCTTTGTCGGTGAACGTGATCCGGTGTGTTTCCACCTGCGTCCACGCGCTCCCGGCGGCAAGGACGATCAACACCACAAGGGCGAGTGGCTTTTCGTAGTTTTGACGTTTCGTATTCAACATTCGGATCAACTGCATATGAATGTGTCGGGAGAAAGTGCCTGGTTCGACCGTTCGTCGTGGTCGGTGATCGAAGTGCGTGGGAACGACCGATTCGACCTGTTGAATCGACTCACCACGAACGACCTTTCATCCATGCCCGTCGGAAGCGGGAAACAGACCGTTGTGCTGACGGACAAGGCACGGATCATCGACGTGGTGACGGTGTGTTCGTTACAGGACCATGCGATCATGATCGCATCTCCCGGCATGGCATCAAGGATCCAGCAATGGCTACGAACATACACCATCATGGATGATGTTCGAACGAAGGACGTGTCCGAGGCCACGGGTCTGCTCGAGGTCTTGGGTCCGCGCGCGGCCGACGTCGTCCTCGCCCTCACCGGCACCGACCCTTCCGCCTTGCCCCTTTCCCATTCCATGGAAGCCCAGTTCGGTTCGGACCCGATCAGGATCGTTCGCATGCCGTCCGTGATGGAAACGTCATACTGGATCATGGCACCGCTCGACGTGGTGGGATCCGTACGTACAACTCTTGAAGACTCCGCCGATGCCGTTCCCATGCTGATGGAATCGGAGATGGCCTGTCTGCGCGTTTGCAATGGTGCGGGTGAGCAGGGGCATGAATGGACGGAGGCGTATAATCCGCTCGAGGCCGGACTGCTGCATTTGACGAGCTTCACCAAAGGGTGCTACATCGGGCAGGAAGTCGTTGCGCGGCTCGACAGTTACAACAAGGTCAAGCAGCGCGTGATGGGCTTCTCGTCGGAGGGTAGCATGGAGGAAGGGCAGGAAATAGTGGTGGACGGTGTCGTGGTCGGATCGATCACCACGGTGGTGCCATCACGGAGGTCGGGAACGATCGCCCTTGGATTCATCCGCGGCGAACACGCTCATCCCGGATCGTCGGTCCATGTGCGCAAGGATGGCGCAGAGTTCGAGGCCACGATCCATCTTCTTCCGATGCAGGACTGATATGAGCGTGGTCTTCATCACCGGTGGCGGACGGCGACTTGGTCGCGCCATGGCCCTTGGCTTTGCCGAGCGCGGCTATGACGTGGGCATCACGTTCCATACATCGTCAGATGAGGCGAGGTCGGCCGTGGACGCCATTCATGCCATGGGTCGGCGTTCCCACGCCGTGCAAGCCGATGTGGCTACTGACCTCGCCTTGCAGGCTGCATTCGACGTCCTTGTCGCCGAACTCGGTGTCCCCGATGTGGTGATCTCCAATGCAGGCGTCTTTCCTGATGCGAATGCCCACGCCAGTGCGTCGGATGTGCGATCGGCCATCGACGTGAACACGTTGCCGCTGGTGACACTGGCACGATGCATTGAACGTCACCCTTCTGTCGGCGGTACACGCCTCGTGGCGATCAGCTCGCTGGGAGGTCTTGAGATCTGGAAGGACAGACTTGCGTATAATGTTTCAAAGTCGGCCTTGAACACTGCGGTCCGTTCTCTCGCACGGTCCATGGCCCCGCAGGTGACGGTGAATGCCGTGGCCCCGGGTGCGATCGAGCAACCGACGGAGCGCACGGACGCGGACAAGGGACTTACCCAACTCGAACGTATTCCCATGCGTCGGTACGGCACGGCCGCCGACGTGTTCGAAGCCGTTTGGTTCTTCTCCACCACGACCACCTACATCACCGGTCAGATCATCAGCGTCGACGGTGGATACGGTCTCGTTCGATAACAACAGGTACATCATCTATGGCACCACGGGCCCCGAAGCAAAAGAAAGACGTCGAAGCGCCACCCCATGGGAAACGCGCACCAAAAGCATATAGCAACAAAGAGTTCCTGATGAGCAAGGATGCTCGGCTGTTACGCATCATGGCCGAGTACATGCATCCGGACCATCAATTCAAAAAGCACTCGGTGCACCACACGGTGATCTTCTTCGGGTCGGCCCGCATCAAGAGCCGTGAACAGTACGATAAGATCATCGACGATCTGCTGGAGACCCGTGCACGTTCCTCACGCGAACAGCGCGAACGCATCCGTCTCGCCCTCGCCAAGGTGCGCAAGGAACGCGTGATGGCGCAGTACTACCATGCGGCCGAAGATCTCTCACGTCGCGTTACAGAATGGGCCATGACCTTGCCGCCCTCCCAACGATTCGTGATCTGCAGTGGCGGTGGCCCCGGTATCATGGAAGCAGCGAACAAGGGTGCGATGGAGGCAGGGGGCCTGTCGATCGGTTTGAACATTTCGCTTCCGTTCGAGCAGTATCCGAATCCCTATATCTCGGATGCGCTGAACTTCGAGTTCCACTACTTCTTCATGCGAAAGTACTGGTTCGCCTATTTCGCAAAGGCCCTCGTGATCTTTCCGGGTGGCTTCGGAACGTTGGACGAGCTCATGGAGTTGCTCACGCTGGTACAGACCGAGAAGATCAAGAAGGAAATGCCCATCATCGTCTATGGCGAGAAGTTCTGGAAGAAGGTCATCAATTTCGATCACCTCGTCCGCACAGGCATGATCTCTGCGGAAGACCTGAACGTCCTTCACTTCGTGAATTCGCCCGCAGAGGCATTCCGTGTACTCAAGAAACGACTGATCGACATTCATGACCTTGACTGACCAGGATATCGACATCTGTTTTCGATTGGCGGACGATCCGGATGAGACCGTATCGGAGGCCGTCATCGATCGGCTGTTCTCTGCTGGACCGAGCATCATTCCACGACTGGATGCCTTCATTCGCACGGTCGAAAGTCCTGTGGCACGCGAACACTGCACAACGGTCCTCCGTCGGTTTCGCATCGAGCCGCTCATGGACCTCATCGAGCAGATCCGTGAGGCACGAGCCACCGGAACCGATATCGATCTCGAGAATGGCGTCCTGCTCTTGAACATGTTCGGTCGACCATGCGACGATGTGAGCACCGTGCGAACGTATCTGGATTCCTTGGCCCTTCGATGCCATGCTGCCTTCATCAAGCACTTCCCAGCGAACGATCTCACGCAGGTGATGAGTCTGCATCAGATCCTCTTCGAGGAAGAAGGTTTTCATGGTGCAGAGCATCGGTATTACGATCCGGACAGTAGTTATCTCACGTCGGTGATCCGCAATCGAACGGGCATCCCCATAGCCTTGAGCGTGCTCTACCTCTTGCTGGCAGATCGTATCGGATTGGAGATGAAGGGGATCGGCATGCCGATGCACTTCCTGGTCTACAGTCCTGTGCTCGATGTCTTCCCCGACCCGTTCCATGGTGGGATCTTTCTTACCCGCGATGAATGCAAGGCCTTTGTTGCACGATCGGGCATCACGTTCAACGATGCCATGATCCAGCCCATCGATCATTGCACGATCGTCGAGCGCATGGTCCGCAATTTGGCCTATGCGCATGGCTCCGTGCTCGACCTTTGGGAGGCACAGGCGCTTGGCACATTTCTTCGCGAGATCTCCGGAGGAGAACCATCGTGAAGCAACGGGCCATTCTTGTACAGACCTCCGATCTGAACGTTCTTTCCATGGTCGGCGCTCGCTCCAATACATCTTCGGTGCATGTGCAGTGTGCACCAACGATCGACCTCTTGTGCGCGAAGGTGCTCGACCATGCGAACAGTGAGATCTGCGTGATCATCGACGATGAAGGTGTCGACATACGTCCGCTGGTCGCGCTACTCACATCGCATTCACTTTCGGCAGTGCTGATCGCACTTGTCGAACATCCGTATCCAGACATTGTCCAACAACAACGCCTACAAGGCATCACGCATGTGATCAAGCGCGATTCGCTCCCGGATCTGCTTGCGTCGATCACGAAGGAAGTACCATGAGATCGTTCATACTGTTCGTTGCATCGCTCGTCGTTGCTCATCATCTGTCGGCCGGCACCACGAACATCCTGCCCATGCAACCCGTGGAAAAGGGGAGCATCACCATAGAGTTCAAGCCCGACCAGACGGATGGGTGGATCGGCACATCCCCGTTGCATGCCGTGGTCTATGTCTTTCGTGAAGAGGACGAGGCACCGTGGGCCGTGGAACTGCCCATGAAGAAACAGGGTGACCGATGGGAAGCATCCTATACCATTCCGGAGCGGGCCGTGTACATCATGGCCAAGGTGGGAACAGGGAAGCGGTACGACACGAACAAGGAGATGTTCACGACCGTCCTTGTGCATGGTGCAAATGGAGTACCGGTGCGCGGTGCCAACTTCCGTGCTGGGATGGCAGCCTTCGGCAAGCTCCCGGAGAACTGTCGTCGTAAGGAAGACATGACCGAGGCCACTGAGTTCTTCGAGAACGAAGTGAAAGCACACCCACGGAACATCACGGCGCGGATCAACCTCGATCTCATTCGAGTGAGCTTGGGAACGATGACGCAAGAAGAGGCAACGAGCGAGTTCCGCGAACTCACGGCCAATTACAAGCAGGCAGCTTCCGGATTCGAAGCCGTTGCTGTATCGCAGGCATTGACGATGATCGGTGACGGGACGCGTGCGGCCCTGATCTCTCGCGATGCGGCGCAGCGGTTCCCAACAAGCATGATCGCCGAACAAGTGTCGCTCGAAGCGCTACAATCAGCCGGCAATGCTGAAGATTTTGTCAAGAAGTGTACGGACCATCTCGAGAAGTTCCCGACGACGGTGATGCGCGACAACATCGTGAACGCCGTGGTGAACTCGGCGCAAAAGGCGAATCAACTGCACATCCTTGTTCCGTTCCTCGAGCGCGTGAAGAACCTGCCGGCAAGTGCCTACTTCGAGTCGGTGAATTACATGGGCGCTGTCGACACGCTTCGACCGAAGGCGCTGGAGTTCATCGACCTCGGCGTCGTTGCGGCGACCACCGAGAAGGACACGCGGAAGCCGATCTTCGTTGGACCGTCGGAATGGAACGAGAGTCAACGCATTCAACACAGCAAACTGCTCTTTGTGCGTGGTGCCATTCTCAATGCGCAAGGGAAGAAGCAGGAAGCCGCAACGGCGTTGGAGAGCTCCTTGAGCATCGGTGGGGCGGATTCCGAGAAGAATGCCTACGACCTTTACGTCGTGATCATCAAGTCGAACGGTGACAATGCTGCGACGCTGCGCGCTGCTGAACGTGCGATCTCGGAAGGCGCCACAACGCAGAACGTTGTCGCCACGTATCGCGAGCTGCAACGAGCAGCGGGCAAGGACTCCGTCACGATCGAGCGCGATCTTGCGGCACTGAAGAAGAAGAGCTATGCGGTCGCAGCCGAACGCTTGAGCAAAGAGATGTTGCAGCGTTCAGGAGTCGATGGAGAACTGACGTCACTCGACGGCAAGAAGGTGAAGCTCTCCGATCTCAAGGGCAAGGTCGTCTTCGTCGATTACTGGGCAACATGGTGCGGTCCATGCAAGATGTCGTTCCCAGGCTTGCAAAAGCTCTACGAGAAGTATCGCTCCAATCCCCGCGTGGCCATCATGGCCGTGAACGTGTGGGAGCGCGAGAAGGACCGTATCCAACACGTCAAGAAGTTCCTCGAGGCAAACCCTTCACTTCAATTCCCCGTCTACTTCGACCTCACGGATGCTGTGGTGGCGAAGTATGGTGTGACGGGAATTCCGACGAAGTTCATTCTCGATCCTGCCGGCCGGATCCAGTTCAAGGAAGTGGGCTACACGTCGGAAGAGCAGTTCCTCGAGGATGTCTCCATGAAGATCGAGATGCTCTTGGCCCAGTGATCACACGTCATCTCCTGACGGAAGGAACATATGCGTTGGCGGTCGTGTAGAAGCGCTTCCGTACCTGCTATCCATTCAACTTCCATCAGGATCATCATGACACCTCTGTTCCGTGTAGTCATCGTTGCGCTTACCCTCTTAGGTGGCCTTGCCACCTCGTCATTTGCACAGGGCCCGAAGGGCAAGGACTTTGGTTTCGGTATCGTGATCGGTGAGCCGCTTGGCGTTACCGTGAAATACTGGACCTCCAAAGAGAATGCACTGCAGGGAAGTATCGGTGGCTCGTACTTCGGTGCTCCTCGTGTGCAGGTGGACTATCTCTGGCACATCAATGCCTTCAATTCGTCGATCGTCAAGCTTATCGCCGGCCCCGGTATCGGTATCGGTTTTGGCCACGAGGGAAGCGGTATCTGGTACAAGGAGAATGGCAAGCACGACACGTGGTACTATCGTCCGAACGACGGTATCGGTGTTGGCGTTCGCGTGATCACCGGTATCAACATCATTCCGCGGAACACACCAGTGGAGATCTTCCTTGAGCTCGGACCGAACATCGGTATCACGCCGGGATTCGGTGTAGCCCTTGATGCAGGTGTTGGTATCCGCTTCTACCCGTAAGCGCATGGTCGACGTGACGTCCTTACGACGTCACGTGTTCGGATCGATGCATGGAGCGATACATGAGCGCCCCACCAAGTGCGATGAGCATCACTGGCCATAGAACTTCGATGTCGATCTCTGGCATCAGTTCGTTCGCGAATGCGAACACGCCGATCACCACCAAGCCAATGCCGAACCAGAATGCAGGGGAGCGATGAGGCGTCGTCGGATCAACGGTCATTGGTTCCAGTGGCTGCTGCATTTCCATGTGCCATGGCCGACGTGGCATCAGGATCATGAGAAGGATGTAGGCAAGGATGCCAAGGCCATCGGCAAAGGTGGCAAGGACAAAGGCAACACGAACGATCACGGGATCGACGTTGAGATAGAGCGCCAGTCCTGAGCACACACCACCGAAGAGGTTGTTCGTGGTGGAACGGTAGAGACGACGTGACATAAGGACCTCCGTTGGGGAAACAATGGAGGAGGCACTACGCAGCGAAGAACGACGGTGTTACAGTGCAGCGGATATCAGTCGGTGAACAGGCATCCGGTGGAGCCGGTCCAGGGATCCGTGTTATAGCGAGCTCCCATCAGCGATCCGCGTCCGGTGCGTGCAAGTGACATCACCGGCAAGGGCAAGTGGTTGCGATCGGGCCAGATGAGCATGACGCGGATCTCCACTTTGTTCTTTCCGAATGGCGTCGCAATGCACTCTGCATACGTGACCTTTTCCTGCAGGATCCAGAGATGACGCTGATCTTCCGGGATCGTATCGATATCGGCTGCCGAGGGCGAGACGATCACACCTTTTCCTGCGAACGAGTACAGTGGCTTGAGGACGAATCGTTGCAGATCGTCCGGCATCGTCGTGATCGTGTTCAGAAATCGCGTCGACGGAACGGTCTCGTGCGACAGGAATGGCATGGAGTACTTGCTGATGCGGAAGTACCAGTTCGGATGTCCGGCCCATTCCACATCAAGGTCATCGGTCCACTTGAACTGCAGGTTCGCGCCAACGTCCTGGAGTTCGTCGATGATCGCCCGGTTGAAGATGCGGCGCAGACGGAAGGGTTGGCGTACGCCGTCTTCCACCCACACTTCACGACCACGTGGAGTGATGTGACGAATATCCACCGTCTGCAGTCCGATCAACCGTTCCATCTCCACAAAGTCAGGACGGGTCTTCTGATGCGCCGGGTCCCATTCGACCAACGCACAGGCGGATGGCTCATGGGAACCGAAGATCGAGGTACGGAGAATATCACGATACCGTTCATCCGTGAGCGAACTGAAGAATGGCGTCATGCCATCGAGTTCATAGGCGTCACGCATACGCGAAGCGTAGAGGTATTGATAGCCCAGCAACGACGGAAATCCCTGAAGCTCGATCAGACGTGGCATGAAGCCTCCGTTGCCGTCTTCGCAAACCGCAAAGTCGACGACACTGAAGAGCGGCCGCGCCGTTTCATTCGGGACCGTGTGCGCGGCATCGAGCGTGGGAGCCGTTTGCGCCAGGTACTCCGGTGTGGTGCATTGACGGATGATCTCGACGGCGGCGTCTTCGAGTTGACGTCGAAACGCACCACTCACGAAGATGGGCATCTCGCAGACGCGGTACTGGATCTCCATTCCGAGTTCTGTATTCAGAGCGGACTTGAACGCAGCATAGCGTTCATCGGTGACCTTCGCAATGAAGGCCTCTTGAAGGTCAGGACGCATGGTGTTGATACCGAATGACGCCGGCAGTGATAGTTGCGATCACATTGGTTGAGCGAAGTTCCTCCGCACTGCATGTGCGAATATCGCGGTCGAGAATAACGATGTCGGCATCGTTGCCTTCTTCAAGTCTTCCACGTCGATAGGCCATGTCGACCGTTTCATGTGCGCCGATCGTATAGGCATGGAGTGCCTCTTCACGCGTGATGCGCTCGGCACCTATACGCTCCGTGAATGCAATGATGCCATCGAGGGGACCGGGCTCTTCGATCGGGAAATCCGAACCGGCACCAATGCGTGTTCCGGCGTCCAGCAGCGATCGCCAGCGATAGGCATCGGCTTGACGGTCTGCACCGAGTCGCGCAAGGGCCATACTGGCATCGCTCACCTGCATCGTTGGCTGCACGCAGGCGAACACGTCCAGTGCAGCGAATCGAGGCACGTCGGAATCATGCACATGTTGGGCGTGCTCGATGCGGAAGATCACATCCTTGCCGCCCTCCAGAGCCCTGGCCCGTTCATAGGCATCCAGAACATTTCGGTTCGCAGCGTCGCCGATGGCGTGGATGGCCACGATCCACCAGCCGGCATCGATGGCGCGCTGGATGCGGTCGACCATGGCATCTACACTCAAGAGCTCGATGCCATGCGTGTCAGGTCTGTCGGTATATGGTTCAAGCAACAGTGCGCCTCGTGAACCGATGGCACCGTCGGCATACATCTTCACACCACACACGCGTAAGAACTCACCACCGGCGGGAAGGAGACCTGCATCGTCCCACTCATGGTGTTGTGCGCGCAAGAACGACTGCACGCGGATCGGCAACGTACCGGCTTCGGCCAGTTCGCGCAGGGGTTCGAGCCATGACGGGTCCACGTCCATATCGTGAACTTCCGTGATGCCGCGAGCACTGCATTCGCGTGCAGCTGCCAGGAGCATCGACCGGATCTCTTCGTGCGTTGGAGCAGGCATGGTCTTGAAGATCACGTCCATGTCGTCGTCGATCAGCACAGAGGTATCGTCGACATCCAGACCGCAGGCTCGTCGCGCTTCGGCATTGATCCACGCGGCATGTCCATCGATGCGCATGGCAACAACGGGCGTACCGACAAATGCCGTATGCAAAAGGGCGAAGGCGGCAGGGGATCGATCGGTCCAGAGCTCTTCGTTCCATCCCATGCCGACGACCCATCCGCCAACGGTGGACGTGGGCGCGGCGAGCCGTTGCACGCATTCCTCTGCACTCGTTGCCGTGTGCAAGGAGACACTGGTGAGGCGTTTGCCGAGGCCGTAGAGATGACAGTGATTGTCGACAAATCCGGGATAGGCAACACATCCCGGGAACGTATGCGTGCTGGTCTCTGTTCTCACCACCACGCCGTCCGCCGAAGGCAGGACACGACGGATGCGACCACGCTCCACGTGAAGTTCAACGCTCATGGGCTGTTACGGGCGAAGTCGGGTGGAGTCGATCTCGTTCAGGTACTTGACCTTCGCAACAAGTTGCTCTTTGGTCTCGACGTTGTTCGGATCAGGCAAGCAACAATCCACCGGACAGACCGCCGCACATTGAGGCTCATCGTGGAATGTCTCGCACTCCGTACACTTGTCCGGCGCGATGTAATAGAATTCCGTTGAAAAGAAATTTCCTTTAAATCCGCCTGGTGACACACTGTCGTGATGCGTTTCTCCCGCCAAACTCCATTCCGCACCCGCCTCGTAGATGGCAGTGTTCGGACATTCCGGTTCGCAAGCTCCGCAGTTGATACAGTCGGACGTAATGTAAATGGCCATTGGGTTCCTCGTTCTCTAGAAGAGCAAAACTACGACGGATTGCAACAATGTCGTGGGCAATTCGTACCATACGTTTCTATGCCAGTACTCCTCTTCCTGCTCGTCGTTTTCACCTCGACCCTCTCAGCAGCCCCGAAAAAACCGCCAACAGCACCGGACCCCACGCTTGGGAGCATTTCCGGTTTTGTGGAAGATTCCGTCACGAAGGAGACCATCGTTGGTGCCACTCTGAACATCAAGGGCACCAAGCTTGGGGCATACAGCAACAAGAGCGGCTACTTCTCCATCTCCAACATTCCCGTGGGAGAGAGAACACTCGTCATTAGCGTGATCGGCTATCAGCGGAAGGAGATCAAACTTGTCTTCCGCGAGGGCGAGGCCCTGAAGATGAGGATCCCCATGGTCTCAGCATCGGTGGACGTGCAAGAGGTGGAGATCACGGCGCGACGGGAGGACGACCGACGTCAGATCAACATCAGCTCGGTGAACATCCCCATGCAGCAGGTCTCCCAAATGCGCATTGGCGGCGAGTCCGATATCTTCCGTGCCCTGCAGATGCTTCCCGGCGTGCTCACGTCGTCACAGATCTCGAGCGGTCTCTACATCCGAGGCGGATCTCCGGACCAGAACCTCGTCCTGCTCGATGGAATGACGGTCTACAACCCCACGCACTTGTTCGGATTCATCGGTGCCTTCAATTCGGAGGCCATCAAGGATGTCGAACTCATCAAGGGCGGATTCCCGGCCGAGTACGGAGGACGGATGTCGGCCGTGTTGAACGTGACGCAAAAGGACGGAAATCGGGACAAGGTGGAAGGGATGGCAGGCATCGGTGTGATCTCTGCCAAGGCCTCCGTTCAAGGACCGGTAGGGAACGGATCGTGGTTCATTGGTGCTCGCACGAGTTACTTCGACCTGATCACGGGACTTCTGCCGAAGGATCCGGTCAATCCGATCCCCGACTATAACTTCTACGATGTGAATGCGAAGATCACACAGGACTTCGGCGCCGACGATAAGGTCTCGCTCAGCGGGTTTCTCACGAAGGACAAGTTGAGCCTGTCGCAACCGGGACTTGATTTCTCCGTCGGCATCGGCAACCTTGCCGGTTCGTTGCGATGGTCGCACATCTTTGGCGACAATCTCTTTAGCGTGGCAACCTTGAGTGCCAGTCGGTACAACAACGGCTTCGATGGCAACAATGGCGGTTTCATCTTCGGTATCACCAATTCGATCAAAGACTACAGTGCCAAGCTCGCTCTCGAATGGTATGTGAATGAGAAGCTCACAGTGAAGACCGGATATGAAGGTACCGTGTACAACTTCACGTACGATCAGAACTTCAGCGGACAGCAGACAAGCAGCGTTGTCGACACCAGCAACAACGCCGTGCAAGTGCTCGATGTGTGGGACAATGTGCATTCGGCCTTCGGACAATTGAACTATCAATTCACCGATGCCTTGTCGGCCCAGGTCGGTATCCGCGGGAACTACTGGTCGAAGAGCGGTCTTGCCACGGTCGATCCACGCGCCGCGCTGAGCTATGTAGTGAACGACAACGTGACCGTGAAAGCAGCATGGGGCATCTATCATCAGTATCTGCGCCTTGCTTCCCTCCCGGACTTCTCCTTCTTCGATACATGGCTTCCTACGGACAATACCGTACCGGCCGGACGTGCGGATCACTACATCCTTTCGGTGCAAACGCGACCATCGGAATCGTTCGACCTGAATGTGGATGTGTACTACAAGAACCTCTACAACATCAACGAATTGAACACGACGCAAACCCAGTCGAAGACGGTGGGCCAGGTGTTCTACATCGGAAATGGTACTGCCTATGGTGCCGAGATCTTCCTGCAAAAGAAGATCGGTCGGTTCACCGGTTGGGCTGGGTATGCACTTGGTTTCGTTCAGGCACAGTTCGACAGTGTGAACCGTGGTGCGGAGTTCCGTCCGAAGTACGACCGTCGGCACGACCTGAAGTTCACGGCCATGTATAAGTTGAACGATCGATGGGAGCTCGGTGCTTCCTTCTTCTTCCAGTCGGGTCAGTCCTATACCGGCGCCACGTCGCAATTCCGTGGATCACTTCCCGGACTCGAAAATGGTCGCGGGATGATCGTCCCATCGCAACGATGGGGACTTCGACTGCCGCCGTCACATCAATTGAATTTCAATGTGAATTACAACACCACGCTCTTCGATCTGCCGTTCAAGATCATGATCGATGTGTACAACGTCTACTCACGTCGCGACATCTGGTTCCGGTATTACGACACGAACAAACCGGTCCCCGAGGTCACCGATGTGCGACTTCTCCCGATTCTCCCAACCGTATCGTGTGAAGTGAGGTTCTGATCATGCGACACTCCTTTGCCCTTGCCGCCCTGTTGTTGGGAACCCTCCTTGTTGGATGCGGCGACCCTGTTCCGCAAGACTACACACCCGAGATCGTTGTCGAGGCCTATCTCTTTGTGGATGAGCCCATCCGCGGCGTACGTGTGTACACGTCGCAGTCGCTGGCCGATACGTTCCTGTTCGACCGCGCCATGATCCGAAATGCGGAAGTGACGATCACGAGTCCCGATGGCGTGATCCCGCTGCGCTTTGTGGACGATAGTCTCGGTGGACGTTTCGATGCCATCGACACAAGCCTTCGGGTAAAGCCCACCACGAAGTACGACCTGCTCGTCAAGGCCTCGGGCAAGACGATGACGAGTTCGACGATCACGCCGAACCGTTTCGCATGGGTGACGCCACCAAAGGCAGAGCTCACCTATCCTGGGTATGGTAGTGAAACGGCATATCAGGATTCACTCATCATTCGATGGTCGCTTGATGCCGGCGTCAAGCAGTGGTTGATCTCTGTCACCTGCGAGGATACTTCGGGCTATGGTCAGTATCTCACGCCACCGACGGCGGATACGAATCTGCGCATTCGCGATAAGGAACGGGACGACGGAACGGCCTTCGAGTTCGAGACCACACGGATGTTCTTCATACAGTTCAACCAATCACCAACGGCGTGGCAAGCTTTCAAGTGGTATGGAAAACACACCATCGAGATCTATGCGCCGGACGCTAATCTGTTCGATTGGTACAAGGCCACACGACTGAGTGGAGCGAGTTACAATCCGTTGCTTGGAAGCATCAAGGGCGGCATCGGCGTCTTCGGTTCAGCGTATCGCATCTCCTCGCCGACCTTCCTCTTCAAAGAAGTGAAGAAGTAGTGCTATTTCTTGCTGAATGAAGCAAGACGCATGCAGACCATGTCCTGCATGTTCTGCGCCATCGAAATGGGCGCAAGGAAGTTATTGATCATGATGGCAAAGGCCAGTGGCTCGCCATCACGCGTGGTCACGTAGCCGGCCAGGGTGGAGACACCATTCATCGTTCCGGTCTTTGCTCGCACGACGTGCTCAGCACGTGTGTCGCGCATGCGGCGCTGCAACGTTCCGGGCTCTCCGGGTTCGGCGAGCGAGGCGCGAAAGGCAGCGGCGAGTGGACTGCGGAACATGGCCGCAAGCAGCGTCGAGATCTGACGCGGAGTGCACAGGTTGAACCGCGATAGCCCCGACCCATCGACGATCGTGATGTCCTGCGAAGAGATCCCCTCGCGTTGCAATCGCATCTTCACTTCTTCGATACCGCGCGAGAACGAGCCCTCGCCCCCGGCGATACCGCCAATGGTCTTGAGCAATGCTTCTGCACCAAGGTTGTTCGAATAGCGATTGATCACATTCACGATCTCCGACATCGGCGCAGAGCTGTGCGAGGCGATCTTCGTACAACGCTCATACGCCACGGTATCGGTCCAATCGTCTACATCAAGCACAGCGCCGCGAAAACGAATACCTCGACTTTGAATGGCCGTACGCAAAAGATTCAGTGCGTACAGTGTAGGATTGTCGACGCTCACCGACACTCGAGCCGTATCCTGAGTTGCGGCCACCACCGTACCCGTAAGGTCGATCACGTTCGATCGGAAATCACGTTGCGGTGTGATCGAGGTCGACCCAGTGGAATCCACCACACGCAGTCCATTCACGATACGCACATAGTCGTTCTCGGGACTCAATCGGATCTGCGGGACATCCGAGGTTGCATACGGAGAGAGTACACTCACACGAACGGAATTGTCGGCGATGTTCAATCCCGAGACCTGCGGCGCATAGCTGTACACCAGATCGTCCCACGACCAACCCGCTGCATACTCCACATCGTCGAACACATCGTCGTCGCCAATGATCGACCCCTTTATGCTCCGAATGCCAAGGGAGTCCAGGATCAGCGCCCATCGGTCCATCACGGCCGTTGGATCGACGCCGAACGCCTGACTCATTGTCGGGTCTCCGCTTCCGCGCACGATGATGTTCCCGTTGAACTCACCGTTCGTTTGCAGTTCACCATCGAGATACAGCGATGTGGTGTAGCGATGGTCAACACCAAGCGCGGACAGGGCCGTTGCCGTCGTGAAGAGTTTCTGCAGGGAGGCAGGGATGAAGTACTTGTCTTCGTTCTTGCGATACAGCATCTCGCCCGTCTCAAGCGAAACAACGGCAACGCCAACATGGGCACCGTTCCATTCGGGTGCTGTAGCAAGGGTCTCGAGGTCGGCTCGTAGCTCGCGCAGCGGACTTGGACGAACGATACGTTTTTCTGTGCGCACTGTGTCCGCACCGGGCGCCACTTTACCCGGTGATTGACCGAACATGGTCGTCGCACTTAAGGCCACGACGCCGATCATGGACCAGCGGACATTCATGATCGATCTCCGATCAATTGATCCATGATGCGCTCGATCCGCAGCCCAGCCACCTTCCCACATTGCTCGATCACAATGTCGGCGCATGCGTGCAGGTCTTCATGGGTAGCACCTATGCGCAGCGCACCGCGCACATGCGAGTAGAGCTGCTGATCGCGACCAAGTGCGGCGAGCACGGCAACATTGCAGAGCTCGCGTCGGATGGTGTCAAGCTGCGGCCGTGCCAAGGTCTTCCCATAGCCTTCGATGATCATCCATTGTGCTAGGTCAGGGGAGACCGTGCCGAGTCGCCGGATCATGCGTTCATACACACCTTCGTAGATGCGTTCACACAGTGCCGCCCCGCGCTCTTGAAAGAGCTGTTGATCGAATGGTTCGGCAAGTGGCCATGCAATGGTGCCAAGGATCTTCGTGCATTCTTCGTCGAGGATGAGAAGGGCATCGAGGGCGGCAGGGAAGCCTGCGAAGAGATAGGTTTGGAGCAATGCCTCGTACATGAGCATGGCGTCGTCTGATGTACGAACGAAGAGTGAGATCGCCGTGCGCAATTGGACGACGTGTTGCGTGGCCGCGGCGACCGAGGCCATGATGAGTGCATCGGTCGTGGGCAACGGATCTGTGCGATAGGCATGTCCGGTCTCGTGCGCGAGTGCGTGCAGTTGTTGCAGGAGCGCGGCCGTGGCTCTGCCACGATGGCTCATGGCATTCTTTTCCTGTGGATCGAACTCTGCGAACGAGCGAGCATGTCCATCGGGAATGAAGAGCGGGTCGTAGCCGAACCCATGGGCACCACGCTCCTCACGCGAGATCGCGCCATGAACGATACCTTCGTCGAAGAGCACGCGGACACCATCCATGTAGCATAACACACAACGGAACTGCGCCTGACGGTCGGCATCGGGTGTTGTGGTAAGGGCAGCGAGGAGTTTCTTTCTGTTGTCAGCGTCGGTCGCATGCTCACCCGCATAGCGAGCGCTGATCACGCCGGGAGCGCCATCCAA
Organism: Kapaibacterium sp. (SeqCode); assembly: GCA_044224925.1. GTDB lineage: Bacteria > Bacteroidota > Ignavibacteria > Kapaibacteriales > Kapaibacteriaceae > Kapaibacterium. The sequence goes on along the minus strand of JBGAJM010000001.1, from coordinate 606,810 downwards.
GGCCTTCACTTCCAGTCCGCTGTCGTCGGCCAGTACGGCCATGCCGCTCTTTTCGAAGACGGCCAATGCCTTGAGCATCGCATTCTCTTCGAATGTGGAACCGGTCTCGTCGACGTGATACTCCGGCCACACATCGGTCACCGGAAGGATGTTGATATCGAGTCCATGCGCCGCGAGAATGGCCCGCAATTCATCCACCTTGTGCTGATTGGAAGTGGCAAGGACGATTGTTGATGGGATCATAGAAGTGGTTGTGACGCGAGCACGTCTTCGAATGCTGTACAAAGGAGATCGATGTCGTGGATCGAGTATGGACCGCATGTGCCAATGCGAAGAATGCGACCGGCCAACCGATCCTGTCCACCGGCAACAACGATCTGATGTTTCTCCCATAGTTGTCGACGGAGGTGATCGGCATGCGGATGTTCAACGGCTGTGACGGCATTCGATGTGCTTTCGCCAAAGAGTGACAGTCCCATCGCACGCAAACGTGTGCGCAGATGATCCGCCACGTTGTGATGCTTCTGCCATGTGGCTTCCATGCCAACGTTCAGGATCGATGCAAGGGCAACATCCAGTCCGGCAACAAGCGTCACCGGTGGCGTCCATGCGAACAGATGATCGTGATAGTGCTTCAACACGGTCGAGAGGTCGAGCGTGTAGGCGTGAGGTGGTAAAGATCCGAGTCGACGCTGTGCCCGCTCGCTGAGCGAAACGCAGGCAAGGCCTGGTGGACAGCAGAGACCTTTCTGAATGCCTGTGATCACGACGTCGAGATCCCATGCATCGGTCTCCACTGGGTGGACGGCCAAACTTGTAACGGCATCCACACAGAGAAGGGCCTGTGGAGCGTGCTCGCGGATCACTGCCGCGATGGCACGAAGGTCGAGGGTGACCCCCGTCGAGGTCTCACTGTGCGTGATCCACACGGCATCGGGAGTCTGCATGGACGTGAGCGTGGCAGCAACGTGTTCGGCCGTGATCGTCTCGCCCCAGTCGACCACGATCTCGTCCACCGTGCATCCATACCGTCGAAGGATCGTCGAGCACCGTTCGGCAAAGCGACCGTTGTTCAACACCAGTACGCGGTCTCCCGGTGCGTGCAATGAGGCAACAGCGGCCTCGATCCCCGTCATGGCGCTTCCGGCGAGGACAAGGACGGGCGCCTGTGTTCGATACACACGGGACAGCGCATCCCATACACGGATCGATGTTTCTTTGAAGGCGGCAGAGCGATGGTACAGGGGTTGCGCGGCACAGGCGTGCACAACATTGTCGGGAACGGGAACCGGTCCGGGTGTGAACAGTCGTTGCGTCGACCCGCTCATCACGGCCTCGTGAGTTCGTAACACAGTAAGGCCGAGGCAATGGCGGCGTTCAACGACTCCACACCATTCCCGCCCGGAATGGTCACGCGGTGCGTACATGAATGCAACAGCTCGTCATCCACACCATGTGCTTCCGATCCGATGATGAGCGTGAACCGTTGCAGACCTCGGCATTGGTCCGGTGCGATGCCACCATGCGCAACGGCCGCGATGATGGGACCGTCCTTCACTTGCGCGAGCACCGACGGGAGATCGGCCCGGCGATGGATGTTCATGCGAGCCAATGCACCTGCCGTGGCACGTACCACCTTTGCGTTGTAGACATCGGCCGTGCCATGACCCAACACCACGTCCGTACAACCGAACCATGCCGCCGTACGAACGATCGTCCCCACATTGCCAGGATCGGCAACGGCATCCAGCATCACCACTTTGTCGCCCATGGCACGATCATGCAAGTAGGGAAAGGCGGCAAGGATGTCTTGCGGTGAGATCGCATCGGTGATATGGTCGACGTCCTTTGCCGTACCGATATAGACCTCTGCTCCAAGGTCAGCCATGTGCTCGGCAAGACGCAAAGCTTGCGCAGAGGCATCGCCGCGAACGACCACGAAGCGCGGGATCACATGTGCATGCGCAAGATCTTGACAGCAGTGTAGGCCTTCGGCAACAAAGAGACGATGTTCTTCGCGGTGACCACTTCGCTGGAGGTCACGGAACAGTTTGCGTATCTTTTGCGAAAGCGTCGGGAAGTTGTATTGAGGTGTCACAAGGGCAAAGATACCACATGAAAAGTCCAGTGAAGGAAATGCTCCGCGCGAAACGCGACGGAGCTGCGTGGAGCAACGAAGAGATGGAGCAATTCGTGCACGGCATCGTGCACGGACACGTGAGTCTTGCCCAATGCGGGGCCTTCCTCATGGCGGCATGCACGCGAGGTCTCGCGGCGGAGGAAGTTGCCGCGCTCACGTTGTCCATGGCAGCGAACGGGGCCCACATACCCAAGCATGTGAGCACTCGGCCCGCGATCGACAAGCACAGTACCGGTGGAGTGGGCGACAAGGTCTCGCTCTTGCTCACGCCGTTGGCGGTGGCCTGCGGACTGGCCGTTCCGATGATCAGCGGAAGAGGACTCGGTCATACCGGTGGCACCGTCGATAAACTGGAGAGTGTTCCCGGGTATCGCACCATCCTACCGATGTCGCAGCTCATCGACCTGCTACGCACACAGCACTTCTTCATGGCGGGTCAGTCAGAAGACCTCGCACCAGCAGACCGGACGCTCTATCATGTTCGTGACGTCACCGGCACCGTCGAGAACATCGGACTGCTGACGTCGAGCATTCTCAGCAAGAAGTTCGCCGAGGGACTGGACGGACTCGTGATGGACATGAAGGTTGGAGGCGCTGCATTCATGCCCACACTCAACGGTGCACAGGAGCTTGCCCGCTCGATGCGATCTGTGTGTGCCATTGCAGGACTCCCATGCACCTTCGTCTTCACGCGCATGGACGGCATCCTTGGACGCACGGTCGGAAATGCACTGGAGGTTGAAGAGGCCGCACTCGCACTGCAAGGGATCGATGTGGCACCGGATCTCGAAGAGGTGACCGTAGAGCTTGTTGCTCGGATGTTGCAACTCGGATTCAACGGTTCGATCGAAGAGCATCGTGCGACCGTTCGCACCGTCTGGGCGCAGGGCAAGGGACACGACGTGTTCGAGCAGATGCTGCACGCACAAGGGGGGACGTGGCCGTATGTCGATCAAGCGCTCGTATTCAAGCAGGACGTTGTGGCCACTACGGAGGGGACGTTGATGCCCATCGACGGTCGATCCGTTGCTGTGGCGTGTTTACATGCGGGTGCAGGACGTCTTCGCGAGACCGATACCATCGATCCACGAGCGGGGATCACGTTCTTGAAGCGGGACGGCGACGTGGTCCACGTGGGAGATGTGCTCGCTACGGTCCAGGCTTCGAACGCACAGAAGTGTACGGCTCTGCATGCGGCCATGCAGCAGCACCTCCAAACGACAACAGCCCCTGCAGTGCAGAGGCCGTCAATGATCATCGATGTTTGGGAGCCGAATTAGAAGGCCTTGGAGAGCGCCTGGACGAATTGATCCTTCGTGAGCATGCCGACGATCTTGTTGATCACATTGCCTTGGCGGTCGATGATGAACGTTGCCGGAATGGCCGAAACGCCACCATAGGCTTCGGAGATCTGAAGATTATCGATCACGATCGGATAGGTGATGCCGACCTTTTCGACGTAGTTGCGAACGGCGGCCGCCTTTTCACGATCGTCCACCGACACGCCCATCACGATCACACCCTTGGAGGCCATTTCCTTCGAGATCTCGATCAGATCGGGGATCTCGCGCTTACATGGTCCGCACCAGGTGGCCCAGATGTTCAAGAGGACAACCTTGCCCGACGTGAAGTCTGCGAACGATACGGTCCGATCTCCATCTTTCCACGTGAAGTTGACAGCCTTGCCCTTTACCGGCTTGCTCACGGTTTCCACCATCACAACCTTGCTTGCACCAGGTTGTGGGGCCACGCGTCCCTTTTCGGTTGCTGTGGACGTGCCAACCAGAAGTGCTAGGCCGGCAAGCAGGGATAGGGTCTTCTTCATTACAACGCCTCGAGGGTAAAGAGTGCAGACATGTCTTGTGTGCGAAGGTCGGAGACGGCCAGGCATACAACGTTATTGCTTTTCCAAACAAACAACGTGCCAGTACCCGGACGCTCTTCCCAATGCCATTTGCCCGTGTTCAGGTCATTGGTGATCACGGTATCGAGCGAGGCGATCTGGGCGTCGATGGATGCTTGATCGGCCTCGAACAAGTATACGGTATGGTCGCCAATTTCATAGACCAGATGTGCATAGGCATGCCCATTGTCCGTCGATACCACGCCGCCTTTCAACTCTGCCTTGACAGACGGGAAGAACACGGGGTAGTCGACGCCGGAACCGGCAAAGAAAGCGCGGAGTGCGGTGGTATCGGATGTGGTCTTGACCAACGAAAGGTCGCCCTTGACCACGCTCGAGAAGTTCGCATAGGCCACCTGGTGCAGGTCCACAGGGGTTGCACTGCCGGAGTTGCGCGAAACGGCAAGGGTCACGAAGGCAAGGATGGCCAGGGCGGCAGGGATGGCAATGATCGGTCGTTTGAACCAGGCGATGATGGAGGAGAACACGTTCTCCGTTGGCGTCAACGGCTTCGGTCCTGTTGCCTCGGCAAGGGACAGACGGATCCTCCGCTCCACATCGAGCGGTACCGATGCCCGCAGGGTGTCTCGTCGTGTGCGGAGCATCCGCGCGACGGCATCGTCGATCTGCTGCTCTCGTTCGTTGCCCATGGGCATTTCATCCGGTACGTTCATGTTCATACTTCTGCTCCTTCTTCCGTGGATTCGAAATCACGCTTGGATACGGTAAAGCCTCGCTTCGCAGCGTAACTGGCCAATCGTACAGCAAGCATTTTTCGCGCACGGTGCAGGCGTGAACGAACCGTCCCAATGGGACAGTCAATGAACTCGGCGATCTCTTCGTACGTGAGTTCTTCGATATCGCAGAGGAGGATCACCGTGCGAAACTCATCCGGAAGATCCTGAATGGCCGCCGTGACCTCGTCGTCAAGAGCGTTGTCGAAGATCTGTTCCTCAAGGACGGATGTCTCGATCTCTGAGGATCGAACCGACTCGAAGAACTCTTCGACGACGTCATACTCCACAACGTCCGGACCCTTCGACGTCTTTCGATATCGATTGATATACGAGTTCTTTAGAATTCGGAACAACCAGGCCTTGCAGTTGGTTCCCCGTTCGAACGAAGAAAAGAACCGATAGGCCTTGAGGTAGGTTTCCTGGACGAGATCGGCCGCTTCGTCCGGATCGCGGGTCATGCGAAGGGCGAAGTTGTACAGTGCCCCCATATGGGGCACTGCATCTCGTTCAAATTCCTGCCGGAGTCGATCCTCGTCGGACATGGTTACTTCCAGTTCCGGAGCATATCGGTAAGGAGGCGTACGCCAACACCCGTGCCACCCTTTGGCATGTACGATGTTGGCTTCGACAACAGGGCCGTTCCGGCGATGTCAAGGTGAACCCACGGATACGTGACGAAGTGCTTCAGGAAGAGCGCTGCCGTGATGGTACCTGCGCCGCGACCGCCCGAATTCTTGATATCGGCATAGTCGCTGGAAATGAGCTCTTCGTACTCTTCGTACAATGGCAGCTCGCAGACATACTCATGTGTGCGCTTTGCCGATTCCTTCAGGCGGGTCTTCATCTTTTCGTCGGTACCCATCATTCCGGTGGTCACATTTCCAAGGGCGATCACGCAAGCACCGGTAAGGGTGGCAAGGTCCACCACTGCCTGTGGCTCATAGCGTTCTGCATAGCACAGGGCATCGGCAAGGATCAGTCGACCTTCTGCATCGGTGTTGTCGATCTCGGCTGTCTTGCCGTTCATGAACGTGAGGATGTCGCCAGGGACCATGGCCGTACCGCTTGGCATGTTCTCTGTGGAGGGAACAAGACCGATCACGTTCACCTTGAGCTTCAGGCGTGCGATCGTGTTCATGGTGCCGATCACCGAGGCGGCTCCGTGCATGTCACCCTTCATGTCGGACATACCGGCAGCGGGCTTGATCGAGATACCACCCGTATCGAACGTGATGCCCTTGCCGACGAGGACGATGGGCTTGTCGCTCTTGCGTCCGCCATTGTATTCCATGACGATGAAGACCGGCGGACGGACGCTTCCGGCATTCACGCCAAGAAGTCCGCCCATCTTCAGCGATTCGATCTTCTTCTTGTCAAGCACCGTGGTCTTGAAGCCGGCCTTCTTGCCGATCTCGACGGCCCTGTTCCCGAGGATCTCAGGATACAGTTCGTTGTTGGGAGCATTGGCAAGGTCGCGGGCGATGGTCACACCGTCAACGATGCTCTCTGCAATGGCCACACCTTGGGCTGCTGCCTTCAGTTGCGTCTTGTCGGTGACCATGATCGTGAACTTGGTGACCAACGTTGCGTTCGGGCCCTTCTTCGTGATGTACTTGTCGTACTTGTACTGGCTGAGCATTGCACCTTCAGCAATGGCCTGGGCAACATCGTTCACGCTCTTCCCGCGGAGTGATGGAACCTCGAAGGCCACATGCGTGCACTGATGGGCGGCGGCGCGCTTGGCGGCAGCAGCAGCGGCTTGACGGACCGTCTCCAGGGAAAGTCCCGTGAGCGTTCCAAGTCCGCTGAAGATCAGACGCTTTGCTTCCATTGCCGAGCCTGTGTAGGCAGTTGCAGTGGTGTTCTTCTTCCCCGTGAAGTCGCCGGACTCCAAGAGGGGAGCTGCATGGGGCAATTCAGCCGAAAGTTTCTTGGTCTCGAGTTTGAACGATTTCTCGTCCTCGGCCAGAAAAACGACAACGGCATCGGCCTTTGCAGTATGGCGTGAGCCAGCGATACAGGAAACGGACATGGTACACCTACAGAAATCAGTGAATCAACGGATGCTACATGAAAGGGCAAAACTACGGATTTCTCGGTCGCAGGGGCTTATTGAGGAGTGAGGATGGTATAAAGGCGGAACGACACGTCCGGTCGGCGACGTACCGGTAGTCGCACATAGCCACCCTTGAGCCATAGCTGCACCTGGTCGCTATAATGCGCGTCGAGGGGTTGCCCGGACGATCCCCCGGGAACCACGCTGTACTGGACGGTGTCGCGCAGATCGTTGATGATCCGCATCGAGGCATACACACGGGTGGTGAAGGGGGTATTGAGCCGTGATTCCGTGTTGTTGATCGTGGTCGCGTTCCCACCGATCTCGAACGGTCCTTGGTCCATCACGGGACGCATGAGCGGATGCTTGCCGAATGGATGCGAGAACGTGATGTTGTGGATGGCACCATACCTCCATTGTTGCGGGGGGGCCGCCTCAAACGTTGTGTTCAATGTGCGGACGGCTTCGATGAAGCTTCGAATGGCGATCCATGTGACGTCTTCCGTGGACCGCGTACGAATGTCGTCGAACAACACGGACGATGAATCGGTGATCATCTCCATGATCCGCCGTGTGGGGATGTTCGATGTGAATGTGTAGTCCATGAAGAGCTGTTCGCCAAGCTCATCTTCGAAGGTATTCCAGATCATACGATCAAAAAAGGCCGCATAGATGGAAGCCGCTGGCTCGACGGTGGAGAACGATCCGTCCCACTTCTTCAAGATCGACAGGGCCTCGCGCTCCATCGTCCCATAGCGTGAATGTCCGCGCTGCAGAATGGGAAGCATGATGCGCATGAATTGTTGCGCATAGGGCGACACCACATCCTGCTGCATCACCTGCGCATCACGCACCGTGTATTCGCGATAGAGAAAGAGCTGATCGATGATGCGTTCCACGCGCGACGATGGCTCCCACAGCGACGAGATGAATGGCGTAGTGGCACGCATGGTACGGTTGTTCGCAGAGGCCACGAAGTGATGCGACGGATCGCGTAGCGATCCGAGATCTTTCAGGAGCTGTGTGCCTTGCCAATCGAATGAGGCGTCCCATCCGGGATTGAGGAAGTGCGGATCCGTTTTCGTTCGAATGGGGATCCTGCCGGCCACGATCGTCCCAATGGTGCCGTCGAGACATCCCACACTGATGTTCAAACTCGGTGTTGCCCATGTGTTGAGCGCTCGGTCAACGTCGGCATACGTACGCGCCTGGTTGATGCGATACATGGCGAGGATCTCGTCACTGCGTTCTTGTGCGATCCACCGATAGGTGAGACACGTGTTGTGCTGTAACGATGGCGCGTTGGGAATGGCCACGTCCGAGAGGACGGCCGAGCGCTTCGTGTATCGGATGTCGAAGAGGGAGTCCGGCTTGTCCTTGATGCGGATCGTATCGCGACGATAGCGGAACTTCGTGCGTCGTCCATCAGCATCGAAGTAGTAGTTGGCATTGGAACTGTCGACGTGTTCGGTGAAGTAATCCACGTCGTCCACCATCACGTTCGAGAAACCCCATGCCACCTTATCATTCCTTCCGGAGAAGACCATGGGGACGCCGGGAATGCTCATGCCGATGACGTTGATGGACGGACAGGAGAGGTGGATCTGATACCATTGCGATGGAAGCGAGATGGCCAGGTGCGGGTCGTTGGCCACAATGGCGCCCTCTTTCCCGAGGCTCACGGCCCAGCAGTTACTGCCGATGGAGCTGCCGTTGATACCAAGCTTCTCGCGAACAGAGCGAACGAGACGCGTAAGGTCGCGCATCGCCTCTGTGCTCGCTGACGATGGGAGCCTCGATGCGGTCGCCACGGTGTCGGATGGACGAATGGACCGTTTGCTATCCTGAAGGATCGAGTCGAGCACGCACGGCGCATTGGCCGGATAGCCGGCGATGTACTGTCGAGCCACGGCTTCGGTACGCTGTGCCGCGATCTGTGCAAAGGTCACATCGGTATAGAAGGCGAAGCTGAGCTGGAAGGAGAGCACGCGACCCACGATCAGACAGTCCTCCTCCGTCCAATCGTCGGGCACATATCCGAGCGCATCGAATTCGAACGGAAGGTCTCCGCGCTGCTGTTCCAGATAGGTGTTCACGCCGGAAGCGTAGGCCGAGAGAACGGCTCTCGACTGTTTGCTGCTTTGTTGCAACTGTCGCCGTGCAATGGAGGCGATATCGAGCGTGCGCATGAACTTGTCGATCTCAACGGCCTCTTTCCCGAGCACGGCCGCAAGCGTCCCTCGTCCGATGCGTCGCATGAAGTCCATCTGCCACAATCGATCCTGCGCATGGGCGAACCCTTGCGCCGCGAAGAGATCGTGCTCGTTGCGCGCTGTCACATGGGGCACGCCAAAGGAATTGCGAAAGATGCGTGTCGTATCACCCACCGGAGCCGAGAGCTCCGTGTATGGCTTCGGATGCGACCGTGTGGCGATCTTCACGGCGAAGAACACGAAGCACACCACGAGGACGAGCACCGTCACGATAAGTCCGATCGTACCCTGAACCCACGATCGCCAACGATGAATCAAAGCCATCCCATATCCTGATACCAATTCACGGTTTCACGAATGCCTTCTTCGAGCGAGACCTCTTGTCGATATCCAAGCTCCGTGCGCGCCTTCTCCGTACTGCACGTCCAATAGCGTTGGATCATATCGATTCCCTTCTCGTAATCGAGAACCGGTGGCTTTGCACTCATCTTCCCAACAAAGCCCGAGATACCGGCGATGCCAAGGACCAAAGCATGCGGAAGATGGATCGGAAGAAGTCGTTTCTTGCCGAGCATCTCGCCGGCAAGCTTGCTCACTTCTCGCCATGTATAGAATTCATCACTCGAGATGTTATAGGTCTGTCCGATCGCATGATGCGATTCGGCTGCATCGGCGATGCCGCGGGCGAGGTCACGTACGTGGACGAGCGAGACCTTCTTTGCATCGAAGCCGATGAGCGGCATGAGTCCGCGGTTGACGGTCTGGAAGAAGGTGAGGATGGCCGAGTCGCGCTGACCGTACACGGCGGGCGGGCGGATGATGGTGGACGGCACGTCGTTCATCGATGCATGCACGACCTCTTCGGCGGCCTTCTTCGTGCGACCGTAGGCCGTGATCGGACGCATGGGCATGTCCTCGGTGATGGGGTGGGCCTCGTCGACCGATGGACCACTCACCGCAAGGGAACTGATATGCACGTAGCGTTTGATGCCTGGATCGAAACGCTTGATCGCATCGAGCAGATTGGCCGTTGCGTCGCGATTGCCTTTCAGAAACTCCGCCTCGTTCCTTGCCGCCGTTAACCCTGCCACATGGATGACCATGTCGACGCCGGTGACGGCAGCCTTCAACGAGTCGGCATCATAGAGCGAGCCATCCACGCACTCGGCGGGCTTGTTCTTCATCCACTGGTGATTGCTTGTTGCGCGTGCAACGTAGCGCACGGCGTAGCCGCGCTGGATCATAGCGTCGGCCACATGGCTTCCAACAAATCCGGTCGCACCGGTGATGAGAACTTTCACGTTGATGCCTTTGTCAATGTCGTTGTTATCGAGTGATCATCACGGGCACGGTCGCATGGCGCAGACCGTGGTCCATGGTGACGTAGTAGAGTCCGGTTGCAAGGGTCTCCAACGGAAGGTCGATGGTGTGCACACCCGGAGCATACACTCCAGTGCGTGGTGCGACGACGATCGATCCGTTGGTGTTCCGCAAGGTGATGGACACTGGATCGTTGGTGATCGTGGTCACCTCCACCACGGCAAGGTCTGAATGCATCGAGAGTACACGGACGGACGATCGAGCGCCGATGCCCGCTTGCAGCGATGAGAACGCGCACGAGCCGGTGAGGACGAGAAGTCCCGGTTCACCAACGACGAGAATGCCCGAGGCGATGGCGCTATCCACGACGATGGGCGTCGAGGTTGCATCGCCTACATACGTCTGTGCGCGCACAATGAAGAGCGGGTCGGCCGCAACGATCGGCGTGGTCGATGTGAGCGTGAATCGCGCCTTGCCAAGCACCGACTCCTGCACAACGCCGGAGACGGTGGTGGTGGGACCGCCCGTGATCGAAAGTGGACGCATGAGCGACGGATCGTACTGCACGTACACGTTCATCGAGCGAACATCGGCCGAGGCGATGTCGGTAACGGTGGAAAGGCGGAAGGGCACTTCGACCAATGAACCGCTGACGGCCGTAAGGTCCATTGGTACCGAGATCGTCACACCCGTGATCACACTGGGGGCCGACGTGGTCCCGGAGATCGAGATGGTGTCGGCCTGTGCGCATGGTGCAGAGATGATGCTACGAAGTTCTCCCACGTCCGTGCGTTGCGCACCGGCATATGAGTATTCGATGGTGTAGACCACGCTGTCGCCGGGTGCAATGGTGGCGGGGAGCACGGGTTGGGTCGACGTGACACGGAACGGTGGCAGCACACCTTGCGGTGGCTCCACGCGAATGGGATCGCTTCCTGTGTTCACGACCTTCGCCGTGCGCGTCGAGGTCTGTCCGAGGGCAATGGTTCCCATGTTCACGATGATGGGACTGATGAAATGCGCCGGCATGGCAGCACTGCCACTCACATCAAGCGTGAGCACATCACCACATGGGTCCATCGTGAACGTGATCGTTGCGGAATGCGCACCGTCGGCCGTTGGGGCATAGGTGACCGTAAAGGGCAGTGTGCCTTGCACAACGGTGCCCGGTGTGACGTCGACGGTGAACATCGGATCCGAAATGGAGATGGATCGAATGGTGGCACGACCCGACTTCGCCGCTCCGACATCGATCGAGAACGAACTACTGCGTGTTGGCACGGTCTCGCATCGGAACACGCGACCAAGTGTTCCCGTGGTGGCCGAGAGTGATGGACGTGTGTCCGAGATATCACCACGGATGATCAACGGAATGGAGATCGCACACGTGTCAGCAATGAGCGTTGCATTGATCGTGAAGGGGCCCGGTGCCGTTGGTGTGGTGATGGTGACGGGGATCACTTGCGACGTTCCTGCGTCAACGGCCACAGGTCCTCCAGTGAAGACAACATTGGCGTCGGCGGATCGGACGACGACATTCACGTTCCCTGTGTTCTGAACGGTGATGGTCGTGTCGAACGTGTTCTTACAACTGAGCAACTGTGGGAGCTGCAACGTTCCAGATGCGAGCGCGACGGTTGGTTGGAACGTCGCGGCCACGAGACCGGAGCGCAGCGTGTCGGTGCAGGTTGAGGACGAGAAGGGGAAGGCGATCTCCTGGATCACGGCAGCGTTCGAGAAGGCGCCGAGTGGACGGTATTGCACCGTGATCGACTTGCTTGAATTGGGCGTGAGCACCACAGGGAAGTCCTGCGTGAGCAGATAGAACGGCGGGGTAAGTGCTGGTGCCTTCACCGTCACATCCACAGACCCGCTATTGGTGATCGTGAACGTGGAGTCCACGCGCACCGTCGAAACGGCTCCACAGGCCACGAACGTGCCAAAGTCGACGCCTGCACGATCGACGGCGATCGACGACTTCGTCTTGATACCGTTCACACGAACGGATACCTTTTGATCGCAAGGCTGGATGGTGAAGACGGCATTGCCGGACGAGGCGCCGGCCTTCGTCGGTGTGAATCGAATGCGGACGATCTGACGCTGACCCGGAACGAGCGTGAAACCGGGTGGTGGGTCGGAGAGCGTGTATCCGTCTGGGAATGAGGCCGACGACATGATCACGGTCTCGGTGCCATTGTTCGTCAGGTCGAATGTCAACGTCTTACTGGTCTCACACTCATCCAATGAACCGAAGTCCAACGATGTCGGTGCTGCGCTGACGCGAACATCATAGAGCGATACGCGAACAAGTGGTGAGACAGCGGGGCATCCCGTGGCCGACGCCGTGCGCACTTGATAGTTGCCGGCCTGCGTGACCGTATAGCTCTTGCCGCTGGCCCCTGCGATCGTCACTCCGTCGCGAAGCCACTGGAACGCAGGTGCATCGCGATCTGCGGTGATCACCACCGATCCACCGGCGCAGATCTTCTGAGGCGTTGATGGTGTGACGTTGATCACGGATGCCGGCAAGTAGCTTATCGTCACCACATCGGACTCTGCTGTGCATCCGCCGTTGGCCTTGATCGTGAGTTTGTACGAACCAGCCTCGCCCACGACAATGCGAGTAGGCGTTGGTGTTGGCGGCATGGGCTGACCATTGAAGGTCCACTCATATGTTTCCGCGACGGCCGTTGTGAAAAGCACCACGGTATCGCCCGGACAGATCTGCAACGTCGATGCAGTGATCACAGGCTTCGATGGTTGACTCTTCGTGATGCGCGCACTGGTCGCCACTTGACCTTCGGTGTATTGTCTGCCGCGCGCCATCTCGGCTGTGATCGTCCCAAGCCGAACATCGTGCTTGTAGCGATACGGCACGACGCGGTAGGTGTACTGTCCGCCACAGGAGATGTTCGATGAATCCGCGTACTGATTGCCCGCCGCATTTGGTTGCACGGCGACCACGATCGGTCCGTTCACTCCAATGCGTTGTCCCACCGAATAGATCGTTCCGTCGAGAATGTTGCTGTTCGAGAATCCAACGAAGTCTGTCGTATCACGCAGGATCATCACTCCTGTGAGGCTGTCTTGCGGATACGGATCGACAAGCGGCGTCCACGAGATCACATGCTTTGTTGGTGTCTGTGAAACGATCGTCACAGCCGGCGTTCCGCTCCACTCCGGTTCGCGCCATTCGCGCCACAATAAGTGATTGCGATTCAACATGCCGCCAGCCTCTTTTGCAGGCTCGATCTTGTTCGGCAGACCTTTCGTCACACGCGAGGATGCCCCGCCGGCATCGAGATTCATGCTGGTTGAGTCCGTGCCGACACCCGCATCATAGGCCGCGAGGGATCTCCCGATAACGGACGCAGAATTGTTGTTGTTCAGCGTGCTGACCTTGTGATTGACCTTCGGGCGGGCACTTGCGTCATAGAACGATCCTGTGATGAACCGATGACCCAGACCATGCACGTGCACGGAATCCGGACGGAGCACTTCGATGTAGTCTCCATCCTGCGCGATGTTCAAGGCACTCAGTTCCCAAGTACTACCTCCAAACAGAACCGCATCGAAATAGGTTTGATTCCTCGCTGCAAACTCCATGTACCCGTCGCTAGGATCGGCATCCGTAGGAACTCCGGTAGGCATATCGCGGTGGTTGATCACGATGATCGTGCCTTCGCGGACATTCCGAAAGATCGGAAGGTCCTTGAACCGAACGCCGCCCTGCCGCGTGTCCTGTGCTGCATTGTTATCATGAACAATGTAGCCGACGATGCTCATATTGTCTTTCACCACAACGATCTCTGTCCACTCGTTGTACGTGACGGGATCAGGTTCGTTCTTGTACTCGCTTACAACGACATCCTGCGCAACGCTGACCGTTGTGCAAGACAGGGCAATGAAGGCGGCGAGGGCGAGGATCCGATGCATCATGCAGACTCCAGTGAGCATTGTTCCGGCGATCTATAAAAAAGGGGAGCATGCCCGTGGCATACTCCCCTTGGCACGGATCGTGCAATTTACTTGATGATGACGAGCTGCTGTACATGTCGATCTGTACCGATCGACGTTACGAGCATATACGTACCGGTGGCAAGTGTCGAAGCTTCGATGTCGAAGTGAACGGCACCTTCAAGCACCACTCCGTTAGCAAGTGTTGCGACCACCATGCCGGCCGTGTTCGTGAGCACGATCGAGACGCGGCTTGGAGCCGGGACGTTCACATTGAACGAGGCGGACGAGAATGCTGGATTCGGAACGACGCGTTCGACGATCGCACCGCCGGCCATCACATCGTCGTTCACGCTGCTGACGACAGGGGCCACCGTGACCGTCGACGTATCGGAGAGCTGATCTCCGCACTCGGCGCGAAGGCGTACCCAATACTTGCCGGCATCCGATGCGGTGGCATTGGCCTTGGTATAGACCGGAGCAACTTCACCGGTGAGTTCCACTCCATCCTTGTACCATTGATACTGGACCGTTCCCTCGCCGGCGCCAAGCACCGTCAGGGTGAGTGTCTCATTCGTCTTCACGTCAAGCGTAGCGGCAGGTTGCAGCGTGAACGCCGTACGTGCCTTAGCCGTCACCGCTGCCGGGTTCGACTGTACCGTACCGCAAGCCGTGCTCACAACACAATAGTAGACACCTTGACGAGCTTCTGTGAAATCGGCGATCGACAAGGTTGCCGACGTCTGACCGGCGATCGCGGCATTGTTCGCATACCACTGATACGAAATCGTACCGGCACCTGCGGCTGTAACGTTCATCGTAAGGGTCGTGCCCGGACAGACAGCTGTCGCAGCAGGGTGTGTACTGATCGTCGGTGCGCTGGCAAGCGAGACAACGACCGTGTCGTGGCTCATTGAAGACTCGTCGCCGGCAAAGCTTGCCATCAGGATGTACGTGCCTTGATCGGCTGGGAGCATGCTCTTGATCTTCAGGACGCCGGTGTTGGTGCCTTCGTACTTGTCACCATCCATGATCACACTTCCGTTCAATGTCCACTGCACATCGAGTGGTACACCGGCTGGATTGCTGTAGACCTGACCTTGGATCACGGCATCCTGTCCGATACAAGCGTTGACCGTTGATTGTGGGATGTCCGCATAGACGCCGATCGTCAACAAGCGAATGTCCTTCGTTGTCACCGTACCGCAGACGCCAACAACAACACAGTTGTAATCGGCTGCGATGTCTGCTGCCGATACGTTGTTGATCGTAAGGGTGCTGCTGTTCGTGCCGGTGATGTTGCCATTGTCAAAGATCGGATTCGTTCCGCGACGCCATTGGAAGGTGGCATCGTTCGGATTCTCGACCGTGATGGCAATGTCGACACGTTGACCGATCGTGACGTTGACGACCCGTGGTTGCTCGACCACTTGGATCGGGCGGGCCACGCGGATCGTTGCCTCGTTGGAGAAGATCGTTCCACATGTGCCATACGTTTCGATACGGCACGTGTAGGAACCGGAGGCATCCCAACCGGCATTCTTGATCGAGAGGATCGGAGAGGTCGCACCCGGAATATCACGACCGTCCTTCATCCACTGCATCCGGCGTACCGAACCGCTCGTGAGTGTGACGAGAACGTAGTCCTGGCCAAGACAGAGATTCGATGAAACAGGTTGCTGTACAACGGCCGGTCTGGTCGCGATCGTGAATCGACCGGATGTTGCCGAGATGTCCGTACGCTCAACGCCGGTGATGCGGATGAGGCAGTTGTTGGAGTAGTCGATCGGGAGAACGGTCCAGTTGTACGATCCGCTTGAGGCAGGAACCGTCGCCACTTGGATCCAGTTCGCTCCATTGTTCGACGAGAATTCGATCAGCACGTTGTTCGTTCCACGCGCCACGAAGTCGATACGCTGCGTGGTAAGACCGCACAGTGTGTCATTCAACACAGGAGTAGCGATCGTGATGCGAGGCGTCTGAAGATAGATCGGCGACGATGATCCACCCGCTGCTCCTACTGTGTTCACACCATTCCATACACCGTTGGTCGACGTACGGAAGTAAACGATGGCACCTGTTCTCCAATCACGCTCTTCGATACGGCGAACGCCGTTCGGCAACGTGTTCGGGATGAACGTGGCCCACGATGTAGCAGAGTTATCAAGAGCAGCATACCATGAATACGCACCGGTGAGCACTGTGCCATCATTCTGCACGATGGCCGTGCTGATCGGGCGCGTGGAGACCGTTGGTGTTTCAACATCGTACAAGCAGACGATGTTCTTTGGCGTGAGCTGACTCTGAACGTCGGCGATACCGGTTCCACGCGTCGTCTCCGGTCCGAGCTGCATGGTCGTGGACGTTTGCGCAAGCTGATAGCGCGTGATGAAGCGGCCAATGTTGTCGGTCAATGAGATGCGCCAATAGGCGATCTGCAGTTCCTGGAAGGCAACGTTCGTCGACGTGGTCAGGTTGATCCACAACGTCTTTGTTGTTTGACCGGGAGCCGTTGTGAACGTAGAGTAAGCGCCATCGGTCGACGTGGACTTCGATGTGTTGTAGCTGTACGTGTTCGCATCATTGTTATAGTGGATGTTGAAACCACCACCCGTTGATGTGAGGATCTGATCATTTGCCAGGCCCGTGTTGAATCGATACAGCGTGTTCGGCTGAAGATTCGAGAAGGTCACGAGGGCGAAGTTCGGAAGGTTGGCAGACGAGCCCGAACCATCACGACCATGGACATACTGAGGAACAATGGTCGTCGTAAGCGTTGGTGTTGCCCACACCGTGACTGTGGCCAAGGTGTTGGAAGCGACGTTCGGTCCAGAGACCTGGAACACATACGTACCGGGGAGGTCAACGCTCACATTGTCGAACGTGGATGTGCCCTGGAAGGGAACAACGCTGCTCGTGAGCGTCACATTGCCCGGACCACTGACCTTCGTGAACGTGATCGGTCCGGAGTAGGTAGCATCGACCGTTCCGTCAGGACGGATGGCGTCAACCGTAAAGGTCGGGAATGGCGAATTGGCCCATCCAACATTCTGGAAGTTCGTTGGGCGAAGCTGATTCGCACCTTGTTGGATCGTAAAGGGATTGCTGTCGCCAAAGGCCAGTGCATCTCCTGCCGTGCGGGTAGCACGGATCACGACGCCTGCTTCCGCAACGTTGTAGTTCACATTCGTCAGTGTGACCGAGCTGGCTCCTGCAGGGATCGTACCCGTGAGCACTCCGCTCAATGTGCCGGTACCGGTGACGCGCGAAAGCGTGAAGCTTGTGGCTGTTGCGACGAACATTGGATTGCCAAGTGCGTCCGTAGAGCGCACGGTCACGCTGAATGGAGAGCTCGTCGAAGGCGACGATGGGCTGATGGCTGTGATCGAGAACTTGGTAGGAGTGCCGATCGACGACGTCGACGTGGCAGAGATCTCGTCCAAGCTCAACTCAGGACGACTGCCCGAACCGCTAATGTAGTTGTACACCCAACGAACTTCAACCACAGGCTGATTCTCGGCAGCGATTGGAAGCAATGTCGAGAACGACTGCGTCGTGCCGATCGCACCGACCATGTACTCTGTTGGGAGACCGTTCTGGAGGATATCCGTCCATGTTCCACCCGTTCCAATGCGGTATTGGAATCGGAGTGAGTAGGTACGACCGAGTGTCGCAACAGTACCTGCCGTCCAATTCACGGTCACATTCGCACGGTTCTGTGTGTTAAGTGCCAACACAGCGGCACCCACCCACATACCCGTACAGATGGGCGTTCCACCGGAGGTGATGAAGCTGAACCCTGCCGCGCCCTTGCCGGCAATGCGTGGGCCGCTGGCGCCATTGTACACACAGTTCCACGTGCCCGTAGGCGCGTCGGCCATGGTCACATCGGGTGTGCTCGTGGACTTCGTGTAGGTATGGAACGTCATGTTCGCAGGATAGGTACCTGCTGCATTCGTTGCATCCCACTGTGTGAACGAATACGTCCCGCCACTCAAATTGAATGGTGTCGGGCTGGATTGTGCAGATACCAGAATGGCACTGACGGTCATCAGGAGTGCCACGGCGACACTGCGTACTGAAGCTCGAGTCATAGTTCTCGTAACTCGTTAATAGGACAAGGGGTTCATGGCAGATCAGCGACAAAGGTACGGAATGGACGTCCTTTGCCCAACGAAGAATTATGCACGCGAAGAGCTGTTATCAAACCATGAACTGGGCGAAATTCGTTGTGAGCCAGCTGTTCGCTGTCTCCACGATATCGGCCAGCGTGCCCGGTTTGAACGGGGAACGAAGATTCCCTGCCTCCACGATCCCTAAAAAGGTCTTGCTGCCACCGATATCGCAGATGTGCAGGTAGTCGGCAAAGGCCAGATCGCGATCCTCTTGCGAACGCTTCCAGAACTGGAGCGCACAGGTCTGTGCCAGTGCGTAGTCGATGTAGTAGAAGGGCGATTCGAAGATGTGGCGCTGCATCTGCCATGCGGTCCCAAGCGCTGCATACGGGATGTCTGCGCTTGTGCGCCAGGGCATGTAGGTCTCTTCCAGCGACTTCCAGAACGCATTTCGTTCGGAGGGCGTTGCCGTGGGGTTGGCATAGACCCAGTGCTGGAAATGGTCGACGGCACATCCGTAGGGAAGGAAGAGGAGAGCCCCTTGCAGATGGTAGAATCGGAACTTATCGGTCTGCTCTTCAAAGAAGTACTTCATCCAGGGCCAAGTGAGGAACTCCATACCCATGGAGTGGACCTCACAGGCCTCTGCCGTGGGCCAACGGTATTCGGGCACATCGTAGCCGCGACTTCGATAGGCCTGGAACGCATGTCCCGCCTCGTGTGTGAGCACTTCCACATCGTGCGTGGTCTGATTGAAGTTGGCGAAGATGAAGGGAAGACCGTAGCTGGGGAATGATGTACAATACCCACCAGTAGCCTTGTTGTCGCGCGTCTTCAGGTCCATAAGGTCCTTCTCGAGCATGAGCTGGAAGAACTCGTTGGTCTCTGGTGAGAGTTCCGCATACATCTTCGTGGCCTGTGCCACGATGAAGTCGTGATCTCCGTGCGCAATGGGGTTGCCGTCGGAGAACTGGAGCTTCTCGTCGTACAGCGAAATGGCATCGACACCGATACGCCGGGCTTGAGCCGCTCGGAATTTCTGAACGAGTGGGACCACATGCTCGATCACTTGTGAACGGAACGTCTCGACGTCGGCGGCGTTGTAGTCGAGTCGACCGAATTCCACATAGCGATACTC
This sequence comes from Kapaibacterium sp. (SeqCode), assembly GCA_044224925.1. Lineage (GTDB taxonomy): Bacteria > Bacteroidota > Ignavibacteria > Kapaibacteriales > Kapaibacteriaceae > Kapaibacterium. The sequence goes on along the minus strand of JBGAJM010000001.1, from coordinate 587,231 downwards.
GATGTACGACGGGAATCCAAGGGCCTGTGCCTTCTCCGTGCGCAGCTTCACGAGACGATCGTAGATGGCGTCGATGTCTGTCCGATTCTCCTCCAGGAATCCGTAGATGCCTTGTGTTGCCGCACGGCGCACATCACGGTCGAGCGAGATCATGAGCGAGCCGATGGACGACAGATTATAGGTGGTGCCATTCACATCGATCTTGGCCGAAGCCGTGATCTCATTGTACTTGTTGCAGAGTTCGGATTCCTCGATCAGCAGATCCTTGATCTCCGGGGAGAACGTGCGCTCATGCTGCTCGAGCTGACGGAAGAACAGCTCACCAAATCGTTGGTCGAGCGAACTGCGATGCGGCGATGCCAGCACCTTCTCGGATACGGCCTTGTTCCACTCCGCCAACGTTGGATTGCACTTATCGTAGAAGTCCTTTTCCGCCTTGTTGGCAGGATCGGCCACGTTCTGCGTGTAGTGTACTTCGGCAAGACCTTGTGTCGTGGAGATCTCGGTGCGCAATGTGTTCCAACGCTCGATCGCCGCAAGATGGCCCGCGGCGGAAGGATCGGAATCGAAGGCGGCAAGGATCGCTTGATACGATGTGTTCAGGGCGTCAAGGTCGAGGCGGGTATACGGAATGTCTGCAAACGAGGTTGGCATGGAGCCCATGTATTCTCCGGTACAAAACAGTGATCGAATTCATTACTATGCTCACGCATCGCCTCGTAGACGGCGTATACGGTCACGAGTTTCAGGGATCAAGATCGAGCGAGGATATTGCGCTAACAAGATCGAGAGTGTCTGAATGGCTCCGGTCCGGTCGCCGACCTTTTCTTGAATGGTGGCCGACATGAACAGAGCCTTATCGCCAAAAATACTATCCGGAACGCGGTCGAGGATCGTGGAAAGTTGTTTCATGGCCTCGCCGGCCTCTGCGGACAGGAGGAATTGTTCGGCGGCCTGATATCGACAACGGTCTCGCAGATCGGCATCGCGGGTACTGTCTGCCGCCTGTGCGAACAGTGTGGCTGCCTCACGATGGGCTCTCTGCAGGGCACGAAACTCGGCCCGCGCAAAGATCCGCACGGCCGACGTGTCACGGTCCGCCAGCTCGATGATGAGCATGCGTTCGAGCGCATCGTTCGTGGCGGCGCTCCCGGGACGCTCTGCCGCTTGTCGGTAATAGACGAGGGCAGAATCCAAGGCTCCTTCGAAGAAACGAATGTCGCCAAGGCGCACCAAGGCCAGATCGCGTTGATCGGCCAGGTTCGACTGGGGAAGCGAAGCAACGGAGGTAAGGGTCGAGGCGGCAAGGTCCGTTCGATCGAGCACGAGATAGAGCGTGGCAAGGTAGAGGGCACCATCGGCGGCCGATGTGGTGCCGCGGTACTGATTGGTGAGTCGCATCAGCATCTCGCGCGCACGCTCGACGTCGTGCAAGTATTCGTCGGTGACCACGGCCATGTGATACAATGCCTCAGCCGCCAACGGATGCTGGGGATACGAGGTGATGATGGACCGATATTGTTCGACGATGGCCTTGGCCTGCTGATCGTTCAGCTGTGGCTGCGTTCGCAACGTTTGCTCCATCACGCGGGCATAGCCATAAAGTCCGGAGAGCTTGAAACGCTCGAAGGACCGCGTATTGATGATCGTGGTATAGGCCTTTTGCGCCACCTCCAGATTGCCCTCGCGACGCATCGCATCGGCAAAGAGGAGCAACTCCTGCCCGTTCGTGCGCAGTGCCTCGTCAAGCTTCATCGTTTGTGCAACGGCCTTGTCCCATTGCTTGGTCTCGCGATAGTACCAAGCCCGAAGGCGGAACATGGGAGGCGTATCGTCTGCGCTTTCAAGGACTGTGCCGACGTAGGCCTTTGCCGTATCGTTCAGCATGAAGGTCGAGAGTCGACCCTGAACGACGCCTTGATTGTCGGATTCTTCATAGACCGACATGGTCTCGCGGATCCCGTTGCGATAATCACCAACAGCTGCGTACAAACTGCTCAGCGGCATGCAATACGACGTGGCGATCCCTGATGCCGCGCGAGCCTTTTGATAGGATGCGATGGCGCGCTGAAAGAGCAGGAGTCCTGCTTGCGACTCCGCGATCACGGCATACGTATTCTCTTCATCGGCCGCACCGATACGCGCGGCCGTCTCCCATGCGCGATCGGCATGGGCTTGATCTCCTGTCCGCCATGCCACCTGTGCTTCGAGCACGGACAGATCGAACGTAGGCTGCGTCGACATGCGTTGCTCGATGAGCGGCAGTAACGACGTGTACTGTTGCAATGCGATCAATGTGCGCACCACGCCTTCGAAATAGCGTTGCTCGCTGGGCCGCTTGGCATACAGCTCTTGATAGAGTCTGCTCGCGTTTCGCATGTCGCCAGTGCGTTCATAGGTCTGTGCGAGCTTGAACGACTCGCTCAGCACTTCCTGTTGTGCGGGCGTCGGCACGCACATGGAAATGAGGAGACAGGCAACGATGGTGATCCATCGGATCATAGGGTCGGATCTTCCTCGGCAAGCAAGGGAAGGATAGAGGTCTGGATCGGCTCGCTCGGGATCGCAACGCTGCCGTCGAGGCCGATCACGACATCGATCTCCGTGCGAAGTCCCAACGTATCGGGAATGTAGACGCCCGGCTCGATAGAGAACGATGTGCCGGGTAGGACCCGCCGCGTGTCGTGCGTTTCGAAGTCGTCCATGTTCGTTCCCGGACCATGCACCTCGTCGGTGATGTTGTGTCCGGTGCGATGGATGAAGAGCGGGCCGTTGCCGTGTGATTCGATCACACCGCGACATGCTCGGTCCACCTCGTATCCGAACAGCGGTTGACCTTGTGCAAAGCGCTCACGAACAAGGCGAATGGCCGCGTCTCGACCGGCAACGATCACGCCGAACAACCGCTCGGTCTCTTCCGGGATCGTGTCGCCCGTATAGCCCACCCACGTGATGTCGGCATAGATACTTCCCGGAGCCGATGACCGTACCCATGCATCGATGAGGACGACCATGTTCCGCTCGATGCGCGAGGATTGAACGAAGGTCGGAGCATAGTGCGGGCTAGCAGCATTCGGTCCGATCGCAACGATGGGCGCATGATCGCACACAAGATTGTGGATCTCGAATTCGCGCAGCATGTGTTGTTGTACTTCGTACTCCGTGATCACATCATCGTTCTGCAGTTTCGCCCTGATCATCCGGAATGCATTCATGACGGCACGACGGAGAAGTGCCGCAGTGATCGCATTCCCGGCGATCTGATCTTCGTTGAGCACCGACGTGAATGCTTGCAGTAGTTCTGCCGACGAGACAACCGAAGGGACGAACGACTTCAGCCATTCCACCGTGCCGCCATCCACCTTTGAGATCACGGGCAGTTCACCCATGGGAGAGTATTCGATGGCAACCGTGTTGAAGCCGGCAAGCGCAGAACGGACCGCCTCGTCCCACGAACGATGAGTGGCGTAGACGGCGGTGCTATCGGTGCGCACATGTTCGAGCGGAAGCTGTTCCATGGTGTGCACGATCTTCACCGTTCGCCCCTTGGCGGGAATCACGATCATCCACCGACGTGTGCAATGCGCATCGGGAGCGAGTCTGAGCATGCTCCACGCAAGGGAATTGCTCCCTCGAAAATCGAAAAGGACCCAGGCATCATGTCCTGAAGCGCGCACGGCGGCCTGCATTCGGTCGAGTTGATCTCTCATGTGTTGTTGCTGGTGAACAGGACGGTTGAAAAAATGGCATCAATGGCAACAGAAGGGATGACGTGCTCATGTTCCACACGAGCCCGTGCGTTGGCAATGCGCTCACGCGACGATGGGTCGGCGATCACAAGGTCCACGAGCCGATCGCGCAAGGCATGATCGAACCACGTGACACGCTGTGCCGTGCGACGTTGATCGCGTACGGTGGAGCGCGACGGCTGGAAGAAGCGATCGACGATCTCTGCCACGTCACGCATGCCATGATCGTGCACGGCACTGACGGCACAGACCGCGGTCCGCCACTGTTCTTGTGACGGCAACATCAGGCGCAAGGCCGATGTGTATTGCGATGTGGCGCGGCTGGTGGCTTCGGTATCGATGTCTGCCTTTGTGACGATCACAGCATCGGCCACTTCCATCACACCGCGCTTGATCGCTTGCACGTCGTCGCCGGCAGTGGGAAGGACCAACAGAAGGAACATGTCCACCATGTCCGCCACGTCGATCTCACTTTGACCGACACCCACGGTCTCTACGATGATGGTATCATATCCCGCCGCTTCGCAAAGCAGGATGGATTCGCGTGTGGTGGCGGTGGCCCCGCCAAGAGCGAGGCGAGAAGGGGATGGTCGTACGAAGGCGTGGTCGTGCACGGACAGATGTTGCATGCGCACTTTGTCGCCAAGGATGCTCCCGCCCGAGCGCTTGCTGGTTGGATCGACGGCCAGGACGGCGACGCGATGTCCGGCCTCGATCTGTTGCAGACCGAACGTTTCGATGAAGGTGCTTTTCCCAACGCCGGGCGAACCCGTGATGCCGATGCGTCGTGTGTTGATGGGTGCCGATGACTGCAGCTCTGCCATCAAGGCGTGAGCGAGGGTGCGATCTGCCGCCGTGCTGCTCTCGACGACGGAGAGTCCGCGCGCAAGAGCGCGGCGGTCTCCCGACCTGATGGCATTGGCCAATGACGTCGCAGCGGCAGGGTCCATGTCGCTCACTCCACCGTCACACTTTTCGCGAGGTTCCGTGGCATGTCCACGTTGCAACCGCGCTCAACGGCGATGTAGTAGGCCAGAAGCTGGAGGGGGATCGACGCAAGGACCGGCGTGAGGATCGGCAAGGTCTCGGGAATGCGGATCACATGGTCGGCCACGGCGTCGATGGAGGTATCGTCCTCGCTTGCAATGGCGATCACCGTACCGTTTCGTGCCCGCACTTCTTGAATGTTCGAGATCACTTTGTCGTAGATCTCGTCCTTCGGCGCAATGAAGACCACCGGCATATTCTCGTCGATCAAAGCGATCGGCCCATGCTTCATCTCGGCAGCGGGGTAGCCTTCTGCATGGATGTAGGAGATCTCCTTGAGCTTGAGCGCGCCTTCGAGTGCGGCCGGGAAATTCACGCCGCGTCCGAGGTACAGGAAGTTCGTTGCCTTGGCATACGTGAGCGCAATGGCCTGAACGGCCGGACCTTGCTCCAAACAGCGATGGATGAGGGACGGAAGGGCGGCAAGGCCGGCGGCGATCTCTTTGCCGGTACGGGCATCAAGGTCGCGCATGCGACCCATGTAGAGGGCGAATTGTGTGAGCACGCAGAGCTGCGACGTGAAGGCCTTTGTGGATGCGACGCCGATCTCGGGACCAGCATGCAAGTAGACTCCTGCATCGGTCTCTCGGGCGATCGTACTTCCGACGACGTTCACAAAGCCGATGACCGTTGCGCCTTTGCGCTTCGCTTCGCGAATGGCCGCCAGCGTGTCGGCCGTTTCACCACTCTGCGAGATGGCAATGACGATATCGTCGGAATAGATGATCGGATCGCGATATCGAAACTCGCTTGCATACTCCACTTCGACCGGGATCTTTGCCAACTGCTCGATGATGTACTCACCGGCGAGACCCGCATGCCAGCTTGTTCCGCAGGCCGTGATGATGATCCGTCGAGCCTGCTTCAGCTTGTCGGCCACCGCTTGGAGTCCACCAAGGCGAACATTGCCTTCGTCCACGAGAAGTCGACCTCGGAAACCGTCATGGAACGTGTTCGGCTGCTCGTAGATCTCCTTGAGCATGAAGTGGTCGAAGCCGCCTTTTTCGATGGCATCGAGTTCGAACTCGATCTGCTCGACAACACTGTGCGTTTCTTCGTTGTGAATGGTCTTGGTGTGGAAGCCGTCGTGTCGCGTGACAATGGCCATCTCGTTCTCGTGCAGGTAGACCACCTGACGGGTATGCGAGATCACGGCCGATGCGTCGCTGGCGATGACATATTCGTTCTGACCGACGCCGAGAAGGAGCGGACTCCCTCTGCGGGCCGCGATCAGCATGTCCGGATCGTGCGCGCTCATCACGACCACGCCGAACGTGCCCTCCACTTCGGACAGGGCTGTGCGAACGGCAAGCTCGAAGTCGTGGAGTTGATCGTAGAGCATGCCAATGAAGACGGCCAGCACTTCCGAGTCGGTGTCGCTCACGAAGGCATATCCTGCATGCAGGAGCTTCTTCTTGATCGTAAGGTAGTTCTCGATGATGCCGTTGTGGACAAGGGCGATTGCCCCTGATGCATCGCTGTGCGGGTGTGCGTTCACGTCGTTCGGAACGCCGTGCGTGGCCCAACGCGTATGTCCGATGCCGATGGTGCCGGTCATGGCCGCAACGTCGACCTCGCGTTCCATCTCCGCCACCTTGCCCGCCTTCTTCCCAATGTGCAGCGTTCCGTCCTGCAGGATGCAAAGGCCAGCGGAGTCATATCCACGATACTCCATACGCTTCAGGCCACTCAAACAAATGGGAGCGGCCTGCTGGGGTCCGATATATCCGACGATTCCACACATAGGGGCAAATCTACAATAAAGGGTGATGGAGAGTCCCGGTCATCGATAGATCGGAACATTCTGTTTCGTGATCTGGAGGTCCCTCAGCATGTCGCCGTCGGCGGCGAACCGAAGGAAGAAGCCGCGATTGGCACCGGTGGGGACCCAGTTCAGGGAGAGACTCCAACAATCGAGCTTCTTGGAGATATCGATGACCGGAGTGTTCACGGTTCCCGTGATGAGGTCGATCGAGGCACGACCGGACAACCTCAACGTTTGAGTCAGACTGATATTGGCACTCATCGAGATCAGAAGGGACTGCAACGTGTAGTCGGGATTGACGCGCGTGAGGTTGTAGCTGAGATTCACGTCGGCATCCCACGGTATGATCACCGGGGAGTAGCCGGGTGTCCGGTCTGCATAGATGTCGAGTTCCTGTTCGACGTAATTGAGTCGACGTTCAAAGCGTGCGCCAAGATCGGAGTGCGCAGAATCCTTCTTCGTCGTATCGGTGGCCGTCGTGCGCTGACCGAACGACACTCCGGACGAGGAGAACCGTGTACCTAGTTGAAAACTAACGGTCTTCAACCGTGCTAGACCCTGACCGTTGGACAGCAGGGTCTGACCAACATCACGCCATTCGGTCTTGCCCGTTGCGGCATTCGCCACTTGCGCCTGGTCGTAGATGCTGAAGGAGAAGTTCGACGAGAAGGCAACGATGTCGAGCACCGGTGTGCGAACGTTCAGGAAGATGTCGCTCATGCGCATGGAGTCTGCGACCATGTTGTACGAGCCACTGGCCGAGAACGTCAGCACTTCGAGGCGCTTCGCCGGTGTAGAGTCCGTTCCGGCCCCTTTCACTTCGAACCGGTTCAAGAGATTCATCGAGAGGTTGAGCTGACGTCGCGATGATGCGATGGACGAGAGGGCATTGTTCGCGTAGTAGCTGTAGATCACTTCCTTGTTGGTGATCGGCGAGATGTACCGACCGTAGAATCCGTCGCTGCTGCCAGACTGATCGGGAACGAACGTAAGGCCGATCGACGGTTGGAGTGTGTGACGGAAGGCTTCGATCCCAAAGAGTCGGGGATGACCGGTCGCATAGAGGAACGTACTTGCACTCACGCCCACGGAATAGGTGTATTCGCGAAAGAACCCTTTTTCGCGTTGCGTGACGATCGTACTGTCGGCAGCATTCACGGACTGCGTGTAGCGCTGGAAGTACCAGTTCTCTGAATACGAAATGGTCGGTTGCAGGGTGATGTATCCAAGCCTCGGTGTGACCGTGATAGATGGTCGCAGTTCAACGCCGCCATTCTCGGAGAACTGGAACGTGTCGTTCACTGTGGCACGCGTAGAACTCGTCGTATAGCGGCCATTCGCCCGAAAACTCAATGCGAGATCGCTGAGCCAGTGTGTGGGTTCGATCACTCCGCGGAGTGGTGCGAAGTTCGGAATGGCGTACGAGACCACCGGATTCTGCGTGATGGAGTTGGTGGAGAGATTCTGATCGCGATTATATCCGGCGTTAAAGGTATGTCCATTCCAGAATGTGCGCTGATACGAGACGTTCGTGCGTGCATTCTGACGGAGGCGGTCGCTCACATTGATCGACGTGTTCTGATAGAACGAGGTGGATTGAAAATTCAACGATGCGACGAAGAACTCCTTCGGTCGTAGTGATTGATTGTGCGTCCACTGCACTTGATAGTCCCGCGTGAACCCCGCGTCGGGATCGTCACGCGTCATACCGCCTTTGAGTTCGAAGTGTCCGTCCATCACGTCCCGAATGGAGTACCGACTGTTGTTATACAACACGATACCACCCTTCGAGCTGAGGTCTGCGAGGAACTCGGTGTCGAAGTAGTCGCTGACGGCCACGTAGTAACCGATCTTCTGCAACGTCAGTCCACGGCTACTGCTGAGCACCGGAACCGGGAGCACGAATCCGCTCTGCCGTCCGCGTTGTGTGCTGAAGTACATCCCGATCGGAAGGGCGAACACCGGAATGTCCTCGACATAGAACACGATAGGATCGAGGTAGACCTTGTCGTTCAACACGGCTTTCATCTGGGGCGAAGAAAAGTAGAAGTGCGGATGCGGCGCAGAACAGGTGGTGAAGCAGCCGTTCTCGACATACACCGTGTTCTCGTCGACGCGTTTGATGGCTGAGCCATAGTAGAACCCGCCTTGCATGGCGGTCTCACCCATGGTCACCTTGCCCTTGCGTGTGTTCAGGTTGAAAAGGATGGACTCACCGGCATATTCTTCGCCATTGTCTTTGAAGATGGGCGATCCTGTTGTGACACCATTCGAATCCGTTACGCCGCGAGCTTTGAGTAACGACTCGTCGAACAGGATCTCGATGACCTCTGCCTTCAGTGTTTGGGTTCGATTGACGACGTCGGCCTTTCCGCGTAGGCGCATGGAGCGTTTCGATACGTCGAAGTGGACGGAGTCTCGGGCCGTGAACACGATCACCGTGTCCGACCCACCGGTGCGGATGGTATCTGCCGGTTGCGCATGCATGGCGACCGTCCCCACAAGGACGCACGCCATGATCGATACCAACAGCGACGATCTCACCGGAACGTGGTCCGTTTGAAGGAGGCGGGGATGCCGATGGAGAGCGGCTCGGTGATCGGGTGATTCACATGAGCCGACGTCATGCGGAAGGCCATCGTCTGACGCTTGTCGTCGACGGCAACATCCACGGCATAGGAGAAGGGATGATCGTCCACCATATGGAAGTCCGCATAGGTGACATTCACCTTGAGCACACCATGCTCATCCTTGCTCTGATACTGCCGAAGGGTAGTGCGTGCCGAATCAATGAGCACGAACTCTGTCTGACCGTCGCGCTTGCTCACGTAGAGCACCGTACTGTCGTTGCGGACGCTATGCACGCTGAATCGCGACAGATCTCCGGGCACTTGACCCTTGAGCAAGGCGAACAGGTCGGTGATCGTGATCCCGAACGGCATGGCCGTGGCCACGGTCGGGGCGTCGTTCCGTCCGTCGAACACTTGCTGCATCAGATAGTTCACGAAGACAAAGGAGTCGCGAGTGGCATAGAGCTTCGCTGCCGTGATACCGAACGGACCGTTCATCGTGATGTTGAAGGAATCTCGGTTGGCGATGACGGCGGTGAACGGAATACCCTGAATGTTCTGCTCACCCGTGGCATTCACGGTCCCTTCGCAATGGATCGACTCCATGCCCTTTCCGAGGTCACGAAGAAGGGAATCCACCGAGCGTGCAGAGAGGGACGTCACGCACAAGGCAAGGAAAAGCGGCCAGAATGTTCTCATTACGTGCAAAATTCGCTCCTAATTTGATGTGTAGCATGAAAAACTTTGTTCCCGTAGCTTCGTCGTTGGGAACCTTTGGTGTTTGACCACAGGTTTTGACGATTGTCTCGACTCTCAACTGGAGAAGCTCACATGGTCTATGTCACGCGAAAAGCACACTTCTCGGCTTCTCACCGTTTGTTCAATCCCACGTTCTCGAACGAGCAGAACGAGGCGACGTTCGACAAATGCAACAATTATTTCGGGCACGGACATAACTTTGTGCTCGAGGTGACGGTGAAGGGGCAGCCCGACCCGGCCACGGGCTATGTGATCGACCTGAAGAAGCTCCGCGACCTCTTGGACGAGGTGGTGATCGACAAAGTGGACCATAAGCACCTCAATTTCGACGTCGACTTCCTACGTGGCGTGATCCCAACGGTCGAGAATCTTGCCGTTCTCTTCTGGCAGCAACTGGAGCACCGCTTGCCGAGTGGAAACCTTCATGCGATCAAGCTGTTCGAGTCCGACCAGAACTTTTGTGAATATTATGGCGAACCTGTTTCGATCCCGCGGTATGCAGCGGTGGCCGAACACCAAGAAAGGGTAGTGGTATGAGATCAGATCGAAGTAAACCTATGTTACTAGATCTCGACGATGAAGAGCTCCGGCACAATCTCCTCCGTCAGGGTCTCCTGTACCCGAAAACGAATGCCGAAGGTCATGAGCTCTTCGATGCGAACGGCAACCGCGCTGTCCCAGCCGAAGAACGTGAACGAATGGTAGAGCAGTTGGAGCGAAAGTTCTCAGAGATCTTCGACATCCTTCGCATCGATCGTAACGATCCGAACTCGACCGACACGCCCTTCCGCCTTGCCAAGATGTGGGTGAATGAGCTGTTCGACGGACGCTACTCCGAGGCACCACGCATCACCGTCTTCCCGAATCGCAAGGAAGTGGATGAACTGGTGATCAGCAAGGGGATCAAGGTGATGAGCGTGTGCTCGCACCATTGGCAGGCCATCAGTGGCGACTGTGCCATTGGGTATGTGCCCAAGGACAAGGTCATCGGCCTCTCGAAGCTCACACGCGTGGTGGAGTGGTTCTCCCGTCGCGGTCAGATCCAGGAAGAACTCGGAGAACAGATCGCCGATTTCTTGACGGAACTGCTCGATCCGCTGGCCGTGGGTGTGGTGATCAAGAGCAAGCACTACTGCATGATCGCCCGTGGCGTGGAGGCCAACGAGCAAGCCGAGATGGTCACGAGTGTGATGCGTGGCGAATTGGCCACGAACCAAGCCCTGCGGAATGAATTCTTGAAGCTCATCACGGAACGGTCGTAAGTTTGGCCCTTGTGGCCACTCTCCTTCCTACAGATCGATACGAACGTCCGCATTGGACCAAGGGTCACGTCGTTGCCGGTATCGATGAGGCCGGACGTGGTGCGTTGGCAGGTCCGGTCGTCGCGGCCGCCGTCATCCTCGATCCCGCTTCGATCCCTCGCGGACTTGCCGATTCCAAGGTCCTTACCGCCACCGCTCGCGAACTCCTCGCACCCGAGATCGAACGCCAGGCATTGGCCTGGCATGTGTGTGTTGTCGACGTTCAGCGCATCGAAGACGTGAATATCCTGCAAGCCACGTTCGATGCGATGCATGGTGCCATCGATGGGCTTTCCATTGAGCCTTTCCACCTTCTCATCGACGGGAATCGATTCCGTCAGCATCGTCTGCCGCACACCACCATCGTGTCCGGTGATGGCCTCAGTGTGAGCATTGCCGCCGCATCGATCCTTGCAAAGGTCCATCGGGACCGTCTGATGTGCGACCTTGCGCGCGCGTTCCCGGTGTATGGTTTCGAACAGCACAAAGGCTATGGAACGCTCCGGCATCGAACCATGATCCGCGAGCACGGTCCCTGCGCCATGCATCGTCGGTCGTTCCTGCGAAAGATCTAGCATGCACCTCCACCTTCATGCATGGGATGTTGTTGTCATCATCGTCTCGCTCCTGCTCGTGGCCGGAGCCGGATGGTGGGGCGCACGACGTGCCGTCCGCAGCGAGACGGATTATGTGCTCGCGGGCCGAACGCTCACCCTGCCGCTCTTCATCTGCACGCTCATCGCAACATGGTACGGTGCCATCCTTGGCGTTGGTGAATTCGTGCAACGCTATGGCGTCGCCACCATCTTGTGCTTTGGCGTGCCATACTACATCGCCGCCATCATCTATGCCCTTACGCTGAGCGGTACCATCCGCCGATCGCGATCGATCTCCATCCCCGAACAATTCAAGGGAGTGTATGGCGGCAAGGCATCGTCGATCGCCTCGGTGGTCATGCTCACCATCACCGTGCCCGCCGCCTACATGCTCATGATCGCTTCGTTCGTGCAGAGCATCAGCGGATGGGACTTCCTCCCGTCGCTTGCCGTGAGCGCCATTGTGTCGATGGCCTATGTGTACAAGGGCGGACTGCGCAGTGACGTGTATGCGAATGTGGTGCAGACCGTGCTCATGTATGCTGGATTCATCGTCTTGCTGGTGTTCGCGATGGGCATGTTCGGCAGTGTCGACACGATGCTCGCCGTGATCCCGCATTCGCATCGGACCATTCCCGGCAATGCCTCGTGGATGTTCATTCTTGGGTGGTGGGTGGTGGCGTTGCAAACGTTCATCGACCCGAACTTCCACCTTCGGTCCGCGGCCGCGGCCACGCCCTCCATCGCGCGAAAGGGAATGCTCTTGAGCGTGGCAGGGTGGATGATCTTCGACCTGCTGACGATCAGTACCGGACTCTATGCCGTTGCTTATACGCCGGTGGGAAGCGCCGTCGACACGTACATCGCTCTCTCCGAGACCGTTTTGCCGATCGCCTGGAAAGGACTCTTCGCTGCCGGCGTCATCGCCGCGGTGATGTCAACGCTTGACGGATATGCCCTTGTCAGTGCCACCATCATCGGTCGGTCCATCATCGATCCCATGCGGCGAACACCATCGGTGCATTCCATCCGTCATGGTCTTCTTGTATCGACCGTGCTCAGCTGTCTGGCCGCATGGCTCGTTCCATCGGTGGTCGATCTCTTGTTCAACACGGCCTCGCTGGCCTTGCCGTCGTTGCTCCTTCCCATGATCCTTTCGTATACTCGACATGCACCACGCGTGCGCACGGCCATCGTACCGCTCATGCTCGTCCCGCTCGGAGTTTCTGTGAGCATCATGGTGCTCATGCACATGCTGTCGGTCGCATCGCAGTGGGACGCATCGCTCCCGCTTTGGGGCGGACTTGGCGTGAGTGCCACCGCCGTCGCCCTTCTTTTCTTTACGAACCGCAACGCATGACCCCACTCAATCATCGATTCTGGACGGCATCGAACATCGTCAGTCTTGTCCGTGCCGTGCTCACGGTCCCCGTCGTGTGGTTCCTGCTCCACGACCAACCCATCGTGGCCATGATGATCTGCTTTGCAGCATCTGGCACCGATTGGCTGGATGGCTGGATCGCACGCAAGACCAATACCGTGAGCGAATGGGGCAAGGTGCTGGATCCCATGGCCGACAAGATCCTCGTCGGTGCCGTGGTCGTCGTGCTGCTGTGGCAGGACCGACTTCCGCTGTGGTTCGTGGCCTGCGTGGTGGCGCGCGATGTGATCATCGTGCTCGGAGGGATCTGGGCCCGACGGTATCAAACGGAGATCCTCCCGTCGTTATGGTCCGGAAAGTTCGCCGTTTCCGCCATCGCCCTCACCGGTGTTGTGGCCATGGTCACCACCGGACCGGCCGTCTTCTGGCTGATCGTCCTCAGCAGCGTGCTGATGGTCGTATCTTTGTGGTCTTACGGAAAGAGACTCTATGGGATTGTTCGATAAGATCAAGAAAACCTTCGACCGACTGTCGGAGGGATTGACGAAAACGCGCGACACGTTCGTGAGCAAGCTGCGCGCCGTGCTGTTCGCCGGACGCAAGATCGACGCGGCCTTGCTGGCAGAGATCGAAGAGATCCTGATCACGAGCGATGTGGGCGTGTCGACGTCGGAAAAGCTCATCGAACGCCTCAAGGTGCGTGTACGCGATGAGAAGCTCGAAGACGCATCCGTGATCACGGAGATCCTCAAGCAGGAGATCCAAGCCTTACTCGCCACATCACCTTCGGCAGCGAACGATGCCACTTTCGAGATCGATGCCGCGAACAAGCCGCACGTGATCATGGTGATCGGCGTGAATGGCGTTGGCAAGACCACCACCATTGGGAAACTGGCGCATAACTATAAGGCGGCAGGGAAAAAGGTGCTGATCGGTGCGGCCGACACCTTCCGCGCCGCGGCCAATGAGCAGTTGGAAGTGTGGGCATCGCGTGCAGGCGTCGACATCATTCAGCAGCAACAAGGGGCTGACCCTGCTGCCGTGGCCTATGATACGTTGAAGGCCGCCGTGAGCAGAGGCGTGGATGTGGTGATCATCGACACTGCCGGACGTCTGCATAACAAGCAGGGACTCATGCAAGAGCTCGAGAAGATCGGTCGCGTGATGAAGAAGATCAAGGCCGATGTGCCGAACGACATCTTCCTCGTTCTCGATGCCACCACGGGACAGAACGCCCTGCAACAGGCGCGGGAGTTCACGAAGGTGGCACCGATCACCGGTCTGATCCTGACGAAGCTCGATGGTACGGCAAAGGGCGGCGCCGTGCTGGCCATTGCCGATGCGCTGAGCATGCCCGTACGCTACATCGGAGTTGGCGAGAAGATCGACGATCTGCAAGTGTTCTCACCATCCACGTTCGTAGAGGCGCTCTTCGAGGAACGCACAGCGGTTCATGAGTCAGCATCTTAAACCGTCGAAGCAGTACGGACGCAGGATCTTCGTTGCGTTGACGTTCATTGCGGCAGCCTATCTATTCATACAATTCCGTGGCTGCATGCAAGAGGCGCAGATGTCGCTGGAAGGCGCATCCGCTCTCGCTGATACGACGATCACCACACAGATCATCAATCGCAAGGTCTATGAACCGCCACGCGATTCTGTGTTGACGATGGCGCAGATCCAGTTCGAACTGGATGTGTTGCGAGCTCTCGACTCTGTGGATCAGCGATATGGACCAACAGCAGAACACATAGCCACGTTGTTCAACCGACATGTACGCTCGGCAAGCGAGTATTCCTGGATCCGCACGATCACGCTATGTGCCTTGCGTGCAAGCATCGGGAATGAAGAGTGGTCGGAGATGAACGTCGACGCGGTGCATCGACGTCAACTGCGCTCCTATCTCGATACGGTTGCACTCCCAACGGTGAGCGACTCCGTCCTTGCAGCGAATCAAGTCAAGCTGCACATGTTCATCCCAACCTTCGCCTTACGAGCGGGTGTGATCGCAACACACCGTGATGTGGACATTGTTGCCACCACCGATCCAACGAAATGATAGCGGTGTTCGTACCGCTCGCCACGGTCGTCTATGCAGCGACGATGTCGCTTGGCATCCTTGCCGCGACCACATCACGTCGATTCGGTCGACTCCATCACGTGGCCTTCTTCACCACGTGCGCGACATCACTCGTCGCCACCATTGCCACTCCATCGTGGTACATGGCGGGAACGTTGTGCTGCCTTGCCGCCATGCCATTCTGTCCCTCCCGCCTTCTCCGTCATCGGATCGTGGGCTCTCTAGGACTGGTGTTCCTGGTACTGGCGCTGATCTAAGGCAACACTGATGTTATCGGAGCACGCGCAGGGCGACCGATGTCCGTTCTGCGCCTGACTCCATCGTACACGTATACGCGCCACTTGCAGATGTGCGGGCATCCCACGTGAAGGTATGCGAGCCGGCGTCGAGCGCACCATCTTGCAACGTTGCGACGAGCGAGCCGTGCTCATCCACGATGCGGATGCGGACGACCTTCGGTGTACCGACGTTCACAACGAGCGTTGCCGTTGTCGAGATCGGATTCGGATAGGCCGTGCAGGTAAGTGCATCGGTCGATGTCATTTCGTTACTGCCTGCAACAGATGTTGTCACCGCAAAGCCATTGAGATAGCGAAGGATCTCGTTCGCCAGCGGCTGCAAGCTTGCCGTATCATTTGCCATGATCACCACGCCGGTGCGCTTTCCGGTCTGCGGATGCGAGGCAAAGGCAATGAAGCTCACGGAACCAACAACGGCACCATCTTTCCACGTTGTGCGGAAGGACGGATCTTCGGCGGCATGCAACGACCCTTGTTGCCACACAAGTCCAACACTGTCGATCGATGCCGGCTGCAAGCACTTGTCGTTGTTCTGACGACGCATGATGCGCACGGAATCGAGTGCACCGGGCATGATCTCCGGACGGAAGCCCATCATGAACTCGAGATACTTCGTCATGTCGGCGAGCGACGA
Source organism: Kapaibacterium sp. (SeqCode) (assembly GCA_044224925.1). GTDB lineage: Bacteria > Bacteroidota > Ignavibacteria > Kapaibacteriales > Kapaibacteriaceae > Kapaibacterium. The sequence continues at coordinate 571,050 of JBGAJM010000001.1, read as the reverse complement.
ATACAGTCCACCGGCCGCATAGAACGCAGGCCACGTGGGCTTGTGGAAGCTGACGGAATCATTGCCCACATAGGGGATGACGCGGCGGGTGAGCTGCTCTTCGTTCAAGTCGATGCGTGTATCCGGCATGCCGATCACATCGCACACCTGGTTCGTGAGCATCGTGGCCACGGTGGTCTCCAAGTGGTGCGTAAGTGCAACGCCGAGCATGGACACGCCAAGGTTCGAATACTCGTAACACGTTCCCGGTGCGCGCGGAAGATCGAAGTTGTTCACCTTCGTGTACATCTCTTCGTACGTCAGCGAATCGCGGGCACCCTCCGGATAGTTCTCGGGGAAGCCGGATGTGTGCGTGGCAAGATCGATGAGTCGGACGGGGATCCACATCGAACCAACGGAAGCTCCATGTGCCTGCACACCGCTTGGCACGAGACCGTTCAGCGTGTCTTCGAGATGGAGGGACTGTCCGGGTTGGATCAGCTTGGCCAGGACGAGGGCTGTGAAGGTCTTCGTCACGGAACCGATGTGATAGAGCGACAGTGTGTCCGGACGTGGTGCATCCGCCGCATGCCGCGTCTTTCCGTACGTGTAGTAGGAGCGCTTGGGCACACCCACGTTCTCTTCGTGCACCACTCCCACGACAACTCCGGCATTGTGCTTGTTGACGTAGGGTGTGACGATGCGGTTCACCTGTGCGCGGAGCGAGTCTTCATTGATCTGCGCGGCAAGTGACAAGGTGGAAAGGACGAGGGTGCAGGCAAGGACAGCAGTACGGAAACGATGCATGAGGCTCCCAAACGAACAGAAGGTTAACGACGCAATTCGGCGGTCATGGATGAAAATAGCATGTTCTGAATGTTCTCAGCTGCCAGCATGTCGTGCGGGAAACCGAGCACTATGGCCGAAACGGCGTTCAATCGCTCCATCTGCGCTGGCGAGAGCGTTACGTCGAGACATCGCATGTTGTCCTCAAGCTGCGCCACAGAGCGAACCCCCAGAATGGGAATGGCGCCCGGCTGTTGCTGACGGATCCATGCAAGCGCGATCTGTGGAGAGGTGCAACCGAGTTCGGTTGCGATGGCGGCGACTTCGGTAGCGATGGCAAGGTTGGAAGCGCTAAGGCGCAGCGACTCGGGCTTGAGACGTGCTCCGGCGACCGACGTCGACGTGAGATACTTGCCACTCAAGACACCTGCACCAAGTGGTGACCATGGTGTGACGGCCATGCCATAGGCGGCTGCCATCGGAAGAAGATCACGTTCCGCATCACGCCGCACGAGGGAGTATTCGATCTGCAGACCCACATACTGCGACCATCCGCGCAGTTCCGCCAACGTGTTGCTCTTCGCAACGATCCACGCCGGCGTGTCACTCACACCGATGTGCAGGACCTTGCCGCTGCGCACCAGATCATCAAGGGCGCGCATCACTTCTTCTTCGGGCGTGGTGAAGTCCCATGCATGCAGCCAGTACACGTCAACATAGTCCGTCTTCAACCGACGCAACGATGCCTCGATACTGCGCATCATGTTCTTCTTGTGATTGCCCGCCGCATTCAGGTCGCCCAACCGTGTTTGCAGTGAATACTTCGTGGCCACCACGAAATGATCGCGATCGGCAGCAATGCAATCGCCCACATAGATCTCGCTCGTGCCTTCCGTGTAGCGGTTGGCCGTATCGATGAAGGTGCCGCCGGCCTCGGCGAACCGATCGAAGATCGCACGCGACGTTTCGAGATCGGCCCCATAGCCCCATTCCGTTCCAAAGGTCATGGTCCCAAGCGCCAATTCCGAAACGCGCAGACCACTCCGTCCAAATAGTTGATATCGCATCTGTACCTCGTGAGTAGATTCGCCTCGGCGAATCTACCATACACTTGGCGAACACATGCGCTACGTCTCCTTTGCGATGGCCACCATCTTCGTTGCCTTTGCAACACTACAGTACAACGATCCCGATCCGTACATCTGGATACCCGCCTATGGATGGATGGCACTGTTGTCGTATCTGTATGCCTTCCGTCGACCGGCCACGTCGACCATCACCCTCATCACGACCATTGCCTTTCTCATCTGGGCCATCGTTTCGTATACACAGACCACGGGACGGTGGTGGGATGGCGAGGTGGAACGGGAAACGGGTGGATTGGTGATCTGTGCGGTGTGGAGTGGGGGGTTGTGGTGGAGAAGTAAAAGAGAAGTAAAAGAGAAGTAAAAGAGAAGTAAAAGAGAAGTAAAAGAGAAGTAAAAGAGAAGTATAAAAGAAGTGACAAGTGACGAGTGACGAGTGACGAGTGCGATGAAAAATCGATAGTGCATAGTGTCACGTTCGGATGGATGCGTGTCCCGTAGGGGGGTACACGCATGCAGGAGGCGGACGATGACGATGAAGCAGACCATGGTCGGACTACTGATGCTCGTGGCATCGAGCGGGGCCGTGGCACAACTCCCACATACGATCAGCTATCAGGCGATGGCCACGCGCAATGGTGCGCCGTTGCAAGGGTCGCATCGCGTGACGGTGCGGTGGTACGATGGGGTCGCGGCTACAGAGGCACGCTTTGAAGAGCACTACGATGCCGACTTCGCAGATGGCGTAGTGGCGTTGCGTCTTGGTGAACAGCATGGACTTCCCATGGAGTTGTTGGCGGAGGGAACGGTCTACCTGGGCATCCTCGTGGACGATGACGAAGAGATGTTCCCACGCACAGTCCTCACGAGCGTGCCGTATGCACTCAAAGCCGAGCATGCCGCAACGGCCACAGCACTGGACCGAGAGGTCTCGGGTGTGGTCACGAGCGTGAACGAGGTGGCAGGGAATGTTCGCTTGGTTGGTGATGAGTACACACGCATCACGAAGAACGGAAACACGCTCACCATTTCGGCCACGCCGCCTTCACGACCCTTGATCAATGGTGTTGTCACACCTGATGGTCGTTCGAGCACCTTTACAGTGTCATCACCGGCGCCGTTGACGTTGCGCTCGCGCATCACGGCAGTGGTGATCTCGCAAAGCGGTGAGAGCATCGGGTGTTGCGTTTCGAAGATCGACGAGATGGCAGGCACGTTCACGATCACAACGGCGGCTATTCTCCTTCCCACTGAACGAATCCATTGGTTCCTGCTAGCAGAGTAGGAGACTCACTTTCATTCTTTCACGGTTTACTTGGAGGGATCCTATGAAAAGGATCATGCGAACAACATGGACAGTGTTGGTATTGACGGCCACTGCGGTCGTACTGTCGAAGGCCCAGTCCACCACGACGGGCACGTTGAACTTGCGGAACGGACAGCCGGCAACGGTGTCGCTCACGCTTCCGGCGACGGGCGTCACGGGCTACAAGATGGAGCTGCCGGCCACGATCGGAGCACAGGGAGAAGCACTCACGGTCTCCAGTGTGAGCGGCACCACGGCAACACTTGGATGGACGAGCATGCCGTATTGGTCGCTCTCGGGTTCGTCGATCACGACGGGTGGGACGGGGGTCGGACAGCATTACATCGGAACGAGCAACACGCAGGACCTTGTGCTTGCCGCCAATGCGGCAGAGCGATTGCGCATCGTGGGCACGGCCGGTCCCACGCAAGGATACGTGGGCATCGGAACGACAACGCCGAAATCGAACCTTGATATCCAAGGTGACGTGCTCCTTTCGAATTCCGGAAGCGCATCGCTCTTGAAGTTCCAGGAACCAACGGCGGACGGATCGAACACAACGTCGTTCAAGGCTCAGACACAGGCCACCGACATCACGTATACCTTGCCGGCAACGCCTCCATCGGCGGACGGACAGGTGATGACGGCCACCACCGGAGGCGTGATGACGTGGACGTCGCCAACGAATGCCATCGGGAAGGGACGCTATACACCGGTGACGGGCGAACACATTCACGTGATCAACACCACACCGTATGACATCAAGCTTGGTGATGTCGTGCTTGTAACGGTGATGAATGCGCCGGGAACCACGATCAGCGCAAGCGTCACGGCCATCGACGATACGGCCAACACGATCACCGTCGAAACATCTACGACATTGGGACCAACAGAGCGCCTGCTCTGGATCGTCATGGGCATGTGATGAGATGGTGTGTCGCTCATATCGCCATCGTGTGTTGCGTGGTGCAAACAAGCGGACAGTCCTTCGGGGCTCGCGCACTGCGGTCGCGACAGCCCATGCAGTTCCTTGTCGGAGCCGATCCGCAAGTGTTGGCGATGCAATTGAGTACGGCCGGTGATGTGCAGTTGCCACTCCGACTTGGGGTTGGGAGTGGCGTAGGAGCTGCATTCAACGAGCGCGTGCGCATTGCCTCGATCGATGCGGACAATGGCAACGGACTGATGGTCGACATGATCGGCACACAGGCATCGAATGGAATCGTGGTGAAGAACATTGGAGCAAGTGGAACAGAACACGCGGGAATTGTCATCCAGTCGGCGTCGAACGGCTCTGGTACCGGCCTACGCTTGGGCGGTCCTCCCGACGCTCAGCGTCCGACGCTTGGAACAGGGATCGACATCACGGGCGGAACGGGGATCCGATACAACGCGCTGTCAGCAGGAACCGCTACAGCGCTTGATATTGGCGGGACCGTTCCGCCGTCCCGTGGGATCGACGTGACCACGTCGGGAAGTGACAATGTTGGTGGCTTCTTTCGCACCAACATGCTGGGCGCCGCTCTGATCGGCAGCTCGCAATCATCGGCCTATGCGGATCCGCCGTTGCGTGCACGCGTTGGCGTACGAGGGCATGCAGCCTCGAACAGTGCTGCTGCTGCCGACGACATCGTTGGTGTTCTTGGAACTGTGACACGTGGCGGGAACGGTGGGTCTCAAACACAGAGCATGGCCGTCAAGGCGATCGCCGAAGCAACGGCCACATCGCAAGCTGGATTGGTCGAGGCCTTGCATGGCGAAGTGACAACGTCGGCCAACGGCAACTACGGAGCGATCGCCGCCCATCTCGTGGCACCATCGCTTCCCAACAGCTTTGGACTCGTCGTAAGTGGCGGAGCATCGGTGATCCTTGGATGCAGCGATGATGAACGTCCGCCCGGATTATCGACCACGATGATGAACGCACTTGGGATCGGTAATACATCCACGACCTACATGCATCACGCACGTGCGTCGGGAGGAATGTCCACACGCACTTTCTCGATGCGTGGGAGTACACTTCCCGATCTCGCTGCCGGTGTGCACAACGACGTGGATATCGGTACCTACAGCGTGATCCGAGTGTGGAGCACCGCACCGGGGTCAGCGATCGCGGGATTCAGTGGCGGGGCAGACGGAAAAGTCCTCCTCGTCGTGAATCGCGGTGCTCCACTCACGCTTGTGCACGAGGGCATTGGCTCGCAGCCGATCAATCGGATCACGTCGATGACGGGCGACGACGTCACCACTGTGAATGATGGGACCTTTCTCCTTTGGTACGATGCATCGTGGCAACGATGGATCATTGTGGCGCAACAACTATGAGAACAACATCGACCATTCTCGTGCTCGGCTTCACCATTCTAACCGGCGTTGCTGTTGCGCGTGGCACCGATCTTCGAGGTCGCATCAATCAGTATGCGCCTGTGATCTCCTTCGACACCTGTCGGAACACGGTGCGGATCTCGCCGGTGAGTTGGCTGAAGAAGTACGATCGGATCATGCTGCTGCAGATGAAGGGGGTGCGCGTTGACACATCACGCACCGAACGCACGGGAGCGATCAATGATGTTGCCAACGCAGGGATGTGGGAACTGTGTACGGTCGATACGGTGATGGGCGGAACGATCCGTCTCACACATCGTCCGATCCATCGGTACTCCGCAACCGATGGCGTGCAGTTGATCAAGGTGGCGCGATCGACGTCGGCGGACGTGATCGGACCTGTGACGGCGCAATCATGGAATGGCTCGTCCGGCGGTGTGATCGCTCTCGAATGCGACGACACACTTCGACTGCATGCATCACTCGATGCAAGCGGCATGGGATATCGCGGTGGTGCCGTCAGTCTCAACACACTCGATACGGCAGAGACAAGTTGGGTGTCACGCGACGATGCTGGACTCGGAGGTCGCAAAGGAGAAGGCAGTGCCACGACACTCCGTGCATTTGGTGCCGGTCGCTCACCATGGGTCAATGGCGGTGGGGGAGGCAACGCTCGGAATGGAGGAGGAGGCGGAGGCGCGAATGGTGGGAATGGCGGCATGGGCGGGACGCAGCCGTCGACGTTGTTGCCAACCGATGTGCGTGGACGTGGCGGACACGGCGTGGCAACGGGCGATGCACGTCGACTCTCGCTTGGGGGCGGTGGCGGAGGAGGACATCAGAACGACTTCAAAGGATCTGCGGGTGCAGCCGGTGGTGGCATCATCGTCGTCCTTGCATCGGTCGTGATCGTCGACAGTGGTGTTGTTCTCGATGCACGAGGCGCAACAGCGCGGGATGCATTGGAGGACGGAGCCGGTGGCGGTGGAGCCGGTGGTTCGATCTATGTCTCCGCAACCACCATCGTGGGCTCTGCGCATTGTATGGTCAACGGTGGTGATGGCGGCGAGAACAACGGAACGAATGGATGCTATGCGCCTGGTGGTGGAGGTGGTGGTGGACGGGTGATCACATCGATCCCCGTTGACGCATCGGTCATCGGTGGATCGGCAGGTGCGGCGCGCGATGCCGCGTGCTCGAATGATGTGCATCATGGTGCTACGTCCGGTGCGGATGGGATTCTGTTGCCAGCTGTCGAACGACCGATGTCGACGTCGATCTTCCTCGTACCTCGCATCGTCACGCCCGACACATCGGTCTGCGGTCGGTCCAGGACCATTGTGCGCGCGACGGGTGGTGCGCAGTACGAATGGTGGGTGAACGATTCACTGCAACCCTCGAATGCTCCGGAGATCGAGATCGTCCCGTCGAAGAAACGGAATCAGGTGATCTGCGCCATCATGACCAATGATGGATGTGTGTTTCGCGATACGATCCGCGTCGACACGACATCGTGTGCAGAGCCTACCAGTGATGTGGGGTTTCGCATCGAAGATGTACGTGGACGTCCTGGCGACAGCGTCGACGTTGTGATCCGTGTATCGACGCGTGATAGCATCCGGTATTCCGCGAACATTCGATTTCGATTGATGACCCGTGCCTCGGTTCTGATCCCGCAGAATGCCGCGTCGATCGGTTCACACCTCTCACGCGCGTGGAGATGGATGTGGATGCAAGTGCCGACCTATGATGGGATGACAGACACGGTGCTCCGCATTCCGATGACGGTCACATTGGGAGATGACGAACGGAGCATGATCACGATCGACTCGTTCACCGTCGACGACGCACGTGTGGTTCCACGCCTTGGCAGGTTCGGTATCTGCTCGCTGGAGGTCTGTATGGAGGCCGGGCCACGACTGTTCGATCCGTCCGCCGGACCGAACGTGCAACGACGGGGGAAGATCCTTGCGATCGATGGGACGCCGTCGCGACAGGTAACAGTGCGTGCCTATGATGTTGCCGGCCGAGAGTATCCACAGAGCATCATGACGAATGCGCCATGTGAACTCCTGATCGCTGACCTTTTCTGCGGCACGTCGTCATTCTACGGATGGATAGTGCTCACGATCGACGATCGCGACCTGATCGTTCCGTGGTTCGACATCCCATGATCAGCGTGCTGTGTTCCGATAGTAGACGAAGGGGACGCCCGCGATCACCCAGGCGTCTTGCATGGCGCCCGGTACGTTGCCCGGACCGTAGGCCGTGTTGGCAACGATCACATCCATGTCGCCATCGTGATCGAAGTCCGCTGCATCGAAGACGAGCCATCGTCCTGCATTGAACTTGGCCATTCTGCTTGGCATGAAGGTCCCGTCCGCGCGATGCTCCCAATACATCATCGCCTCTTCCGGTGTCGAAGAGAAGTCGGCAAAGTAGGCCAACGAAACTACGTCGAGATCACCATCAAGGTCGAAGTCGTTCACCACAGCACCATAGCATCCGTTCACCGGCAGGAACACCGATTCTTTGAAATGCATGTTCCCGTCACCAAGGAAGATGTGTACGCCGTGATAGGGCTTATAGGGCGGACTCCTGTAATCGCCGTTATCACCGTTGGTAAGAACGATGTCCAAGTGCCCGTCGTTGTTATAGTCGAGGATGTTGAAAAACGACGAACCGAATGCCGGATGTACGGTGATCAGCTCACGTTTCTCGAATCGACCCTTTCCCTTGTTGATGAAGCCAAGCAGTCCTTCACGCGCCTGCGCTGTTAGGGCGATCACGTCGGGTCGTCCGTCCTTGTTCAGGTCTGTGACGATCGTGCGGATCGTCCCTGGCTGTTCGAGTAGGAGCGTGTACTTGTGCTTGCCTTTCGGAAGGAGTTCGTAGTAGCCGAGCCGACCGAGGAGATTCCCATATTCACTGATGAGGAATTCCTTCTTGCCGTCGCCATTCAGGTCGCACAGATTCAGGTGTACGGGCCGACGCAAGGAGTCGAGGAGGCGTTCGGTCTTCGCCGTCGAGTCCTTGTTCCACGTGAACCGATACAACCCTCCGGCCGCAGAATCATGCGGGAGTAGATTGGCCATGTCGGTGGAATACCATTGACCACCGTCGATCACCACACATGATGGTGGTCCCTGCATGGGAAGAAGCGCCTTACGTTCGCCATTTTCGTCGCACACCACCAAACGGTTCTGACTTGCATCACCGAGAATGATGGCGTGAAGCGCCGGGTCGAGCCGAACATGCGTGAACAGCGGTGTGAGTGCTCGCCACGGTGCTGGTTTGGCCTCGAACTGTGGCGTCTCCGGTCCGATCGGAGGTCGTGGTGCATTCGAGAGCGTGGCCGGTGCGTTCTCAATGTAGTAGTTCGCGATCTTGAACCAGGTGTCCTCCGACATCAGCGCCGGGCGATTGTAGATATGTCGCACACTCGGATCGAGCGCTGCGAGCGCATCTGCTGAGAGCGAGTCCAGCCCCATGACCGTGCGCATGGTGGGGAAGACGGCCTGGATCCAGGTGGACTTGTCGAGGACCGATGGATCGGGAAGTACGTGACACGTTTGGCAGTACTGCGTTGCCAATTGTTTTGGCGATAGCTCGGTACTGTCGGCGCCGCCGGTGCGCTGCTCCGTCGCTCGCTGCGATGCTGCATCATCGGTTGTAGCCGCATAGGAGAACAGTGCGGCAATGATCACGAGACCGAGGAGCGTTGTTCTGGTGTTCATAATCCGCAGCGTTTGAAAATGACGTCGACATTCTTTCCCATTCTACTGCCATCGAACAAGGCATCGAGCTCATCATCCGAAAGTCGAGCGGTCACGTCGGCATCTGTCGAGAGCATCGTCCGCAACGGCGTCTTTGTCTCCCATGTCTTCATCGCATTGCGCTGCACGAGTGCGTAGGCCTCTTCACGCGTCATTCCCTTGCGTACGAGTTCGAGCATCACCGTTTGCGAGAATGGCAGACCATGCGTGATCTCGAAGTTCTTCTTCATGTTCTCGGGATAGACGAGGAGCTTCTCCATCATGCCCACGGCCAGATAGAGCATGTAGTGCAATGTGATGGTGGAGTCCGGACAGATCACACGCTCCACACTCGAATGCGAGATATCGCGCTCATGCCACAGGGCATTGTTCTCGATGGCCGTCATGGCATTGCCGCGCAGCAAACGCGCAAGACCGCAGAGACGCTCACTGATGATCGGATTGCGCTTGTGCGGCATTGCAGACGATCCCTTCTGTCCGGGCGAGAAGTACTCTTCCGCCTCACGAACTTCGGTCCGCTGCAGGTGACGGATCTCGATGGCGATCTTCTCAAGCGACGAACCAACGATGGCAAGCGTCGTCAGGTACTCTGCATGCCGATCGCGCTGCATCACTTGCGTGCTCACCGGCGCAGGCTTCAGACCAAGCTTTTCGCAGACGTATTCTTCAACCGCCGGAGAGAGATGTTCGAACGTTCCAACAGCACCCGAGATCATCCCAAAGGCGATCCCGTCAATGGCATGCTGTAGACGGTCGATGTTGCGCTTGCACTCTTCATACCACAGCGCAAGCTTGAGACCGAACGTCACAGGCTCTGCATGGATGCCGTGCGTACGACCGATGCAAATGGTGTACTTGAATTCCTGCGCACGTCGCGCGAGGACGTCGCGTAGGGCCACAAGGTCCTTCATGAGCAACTCGCCCGCCTGCTTGAGCTGGACGGCCAAGCAGGTATCGAGCACATCGCTCGACGTCATGCCCATATGGATGAAGCGCGATGCCGGACCAACATATTCAGCAACGTTCGTGGTGAAGGCGATCACGTCGTGCTTCGTCACTTCTTCGATCTCGAGAATGCGCTTCACGTCGAAGCGCGCCTTCTCGCGGATCTCGCGCACGGCCTCGACGGGGATCACGCCAAGGTTTGCCTGTGCCTCACAGGCGAGGATCTCGATCTCCAGCCAAATGCCAAATCGGTTCTCGTCGCTCCAGATCGCTCCCATTTCGGGTCGCGTGTATCGTTCGATCATTGTGGTTCGGTGTTGTAGTGGTCAATATCCGCGTGGAATGAATTCTTGTTCGTAGTCAGGGATGGCCGACAGGACATCATCGAATCGTCCGCCTTTGATGCGTTCCATGGCGGCACGCATCACGAAGCGCGGACTCAGTCGGGTAAGGCCTGATATGGCGGCAGGGGAGAAGGCAGGTGCTCCGGGTCCGCTCAGCATGGTCCGTTCTGAGATGCGTGCGGCGACGTTGTCCGTCGTGATGAGTTCCACATCGTGCAATGGTCGCACGTTGAGATCGAAGGTCTGCACGTAGTAGAGATCGCGATGCGAGGCCACCACCGACAGGATCTCCGTGCTCCCTGCCGCCTTTGCCACCTCTTGCGCTGCGCTTGCACATGCCTCCAGTGTGGGCACGGCCACGAAGCGGATCCGACCATCGAAGCATAGACCTTTTGCGAAGGCCATGCCGATGCGAAGACCGGTGAAGGAGCCAGGTCCGGACGAAAGAGCGCAAACAGTCACATCGTCAAGTGTGGAGGCAACGGCATCGAGAAGATGCTGCACGTTCGTTGCCAGCATGGCATCGTGCAGGTGCGGAGCGAACAGCGAGAACTCTCCGAGCAACGCTGTTCCATTGGAGATGGCAACGCCGCACGTGGAGCCCGTGGTCTCGATGGCAAGGATGAGACTCATGAAGCGTTCTCCTCGGTGGCGATGGCATGTTCGTTCAGCACACGCACGAACTCCTGCAGCACCGTCAGTGCTTCCGATGCGCGCGCAAGCTGTACTTCCACGAAGAGACGCTTTTCCTTTTGAATGAAGCGAGCGTTCTTCATCGACGTGATCACGGGCAGGAGGGCAGGGAAGGCTTGTTCGTAGTAGACCTTGTCGGTTTCGGACGGGAATTCCATGAGCAGTTTCGTGTCCTTGAGATTCACGCGCACAAGACCCAAGGGAAGCGCCGCGATCCGCAGTCGTACAGCATACAAGAGCGCATCGGCCTCTGGCGGGAGTTCGCCAAAGCGATCGCGCATCTCTGCGAAGACCGCCGTGATCTCGTCTTCCGTATGTGCGTTGTAGAGCTTGCGGTAGAACTCGTACCGATCCGTATCGGTGGGGATGTAGGACTTCGGAAGCAGTGCATCGCTGTCGAGTTCGATAGCGAGGTCTTCGTTGATGAACGACGGACGGGCATGCTTGGTCCCGGCGAAGAGTTGCGCGAACTCTTCATGTCGGAGCTCGGTGACGGCCTCTTCGAGGATCTTCTGATACAACTCGAATCCCATCTCCACGATGAAACCGCTCTGCTCACCACCCAGAAGATTCCCCGCGCCGCGGATCTCGAGATCGCGCATGGCAAGCTGGAAGCCGCTTCCAAGGTCGGTGAACTCTTCGAGGGCCTGGAGTCGACGGAGCGCAACGCGCGTAAGGGTGTGTGGTGGCGGGATGACGAGGTAGCAATAGGCTTGAATGTTGGAGCGACCGACGCGACCTCGCAACTGATAGAGCTCGGCCAGACCGAAGTTGTCGGCGTTGATGACGATCATCGTGTTGGCGTTCGGAATGTCGAGACCTGACTCGATGATCTTCGTTGCGATCAATACATCGAACGTGCGTTCGAGGAATCCCTCCATCACGTTCTCGAGCTGCTCGGTCTCCATCTGTCCATGCGCGATGGCAATGCGAAGCGATGGCACGAGCATCTTGATGCGCATCAGAAGCTTTTCCATGTCGCCGATGCGATCGGTCACAACGAAGGCCTGGCCTCCGCGTTCCAATTCGAGCATGAGCGCCTCTCGCAACACATCGTCGTCCCATTGCAGGATCTCGGTGCGGATGGGCAGTCGGTTCCGTGGCGGTGTTTCGATCACGCTCAGATCTCGTGCGCCCATCAACGAGAAGTTCAGGGTTCGCGGGATCGGTGTTGCCGTGAGCGTGAGCGTGTCGATGCTCGCTCGAATGGCGCGGAGCTTTTCCTTTGCCGCCACACCGAATCGTTGTTCTTCGTCGATCACGAGCAGACCGAGCTGCTTGAACTGCACATCCTTGCTGAGCAGACGGTGCGTGCCGATCACAATGTCGACGTCGCCCGTGGCCAGCTTCTCAATGATCACTTTTTGTTCGGCCTTGGAACGGAATCGCGACAGCACCTCGATGCGAACGGGATAGCGATGGAGTCGGTCGTGGAATGTCACGAAATGCTGTTGTGCAAGGATCGTGGTCGGTACGAGCACAGCAACCTGCTTGCCGGCCTGGGCGGCTTTGAATGCGGCACGAATGGCGATCTCCGTTTTTCCGAAGCCCACGTCGCCGCAGACCAATCGGTCCATTGGCGTTGCCTGTTCCATGTCGGTCTTCACTTCGGCCGTCGACCGTGCCTGGTCGGGCGTGTCCTCATACTGGAAGGAAGCTTCGAACTCTTTCTGCCAGACCGTGTCGGCAGGGAAGGCAAAGCCAGGCTGTGATTTGCGTTTTGCGTACAGCTTGATGAGGTCGCGAGCAATGTCCTTGAGATGCTTCTTGGCCTTTGCCTTCTTGCGTTCCCATTCGGCAGACCCAAGCTTGCTCAACTTGGGCTCGGACCCTTCTTCGGCAGCGAACTTGCTCAGCTTGTGCACATAGTTCATGTGCACGTACAAGGCATCGCCCCCGGCAAAGAGAAGCTTCACACATTCCTGTTGCGAACCGCCGATGGAGATGGTGTGCAGACCGTCGAACTGCCCAACACCTTTGTCGGCGTGGACCACATAGTCACCACGATGCAGTTGTTGCAGTTCGCGGATCGTGATGCCACGCTCGGACCGACGTTGTCGCGCCTGTGCACGCTGTCGGTTGAAGATCTGATGTTCGGCCAACACCACGAGTCGTTCCGATGCCCAGAGAAATCCTTCGCTCAGCGAGTGACTGATCCACCACATCCGATCGACGGCGCGATGATAGGCATTGGCGCGTGCTTCGTCTTCTTCTTCCGTCTGTTCGGCCATGTTCTCGAAGAGGTCGCGTATGCGCTTCGTATGCGTGGCGCCGTCGGCGCCGAGGGCCACCGTCATGCCCTTCTCATACTGTTGCGAACAGAAGCGAAGCGCGGCTTCGATCGAGGCGGAGAATGTTGGTTGCGGTGCGGTCTGCACCGACACATCCTCGTCGCCCAACGCATTCACATGCAGTTGTTTCCAAGCTGTGAACCGGGATGCAGGATCGTCCTCTTCCGTAATGGCATGAAGGGCGGCAAGGACGGCATCGGGCTCGTCGAAGACGAGCACGGCATCGGTTGGCAGGTGTTCCATGATCGAGGCCGTCACGGCCTCGTCGTCGTTGTGATAGACGCGTGCAAGGAACGTGAGCTCCGGATGTTCGCGCATCGATCGTTGCGACATTGGTTCGAATTCGCGAAGCGACTCGATGGTGTCGCCCCAGAACTCGATGCGGATCGGATTGTCCCATCCGTTCGGGAAGACATCGATGATACCACCGCGCACGGCAAGATCGCCCGGACGTGACACGTAGTCTGTCCGCTCGAAGCCATTCAACAGCAGCGATGTCACGAACTCTTCGAACGGTCGGTCCTCACCCTTGCGAAGGACGATCGTTGCATCGTGCAACGACATCTTCGAGGGGAGGGAAAGGGTCAGTGTTTGTGCCGTGGCGATCAGGATGCGATCGCTGGCCTCGTTCAAGCGTGCAAGGGCGTCAACGTGTCCGTGGTGGACGATACCACCGGCCGACAGGACACTTTGCTTGGGTGGCATGCGCAACACGCTGATGCGATCTTCGCCCACGAGGGCACGCAGATCGTGCGTCCAGACGTCACAGGCCGTGTCGTCGGCCACGATCACCACGAAGGGCACAGCACCCATTTGCCAGATCGTTCCGGTGAAAATGGAACGAGATGAGCCGACGAGGGTCTTTACACGTACAGGCGACTGGGCGCGCGTGAGCAGATCCGCCGTTCGAAGGACGTCGGCGGATCGTTGAAGCGGTTCGAGCACCTTGAGATAGTCTGGACGTACTGCGTGCACGGACACGCAAAATACGACGTTTGAATTTCCCGTAGGTTTGCAACCATGTATCGGATCAAATACTTTCTCGGCGCCATGGTGGCGATCTTCAGTTTGGTCTACCTCACGTTCGGCGTGATCGGCTGGGTGCGGGCCACGTCCACGTCATCAGAGATCGTGATCTGCTTTGCCCTTGCCTCCCTTCACCTTGCCAGCGGGATCTGGTTATTGTTGTCGAGCATGTCGGAAGAGCGTCGGGAACGACGTCGATTGGAGCTGGTTACATCGCGCCTGATCGATGTGCAAGGTGGCAAGGTGCGCGTGAGCGATGTGGCCCGATATGCAGAGGTGCACGAAGACGATGCGCGAGAATTCCTCGAGAAACGGGCGCAGCACGAGGTGGGTTATCTGCACCGAGGACGGAACGGACGGGATCTGTTCTACTTCGGTCAGCAGTTCTGGAACAACTGAACCGCCATTTTTCTTACTTGAGCTTTTTCAGCTGTTCATCGGTTCGCATGGAATCGATGTAATGGCGCATGGAATTCATGCGATCCATCTTTCGTTCGTAGCGCTCGCACATACCGCCACGCATGATGGCGATGAAGAACGCAGCGCAGAACAGGATCGTCAACAAGGTAAGAAGCGGTCGATGGTTGCGCTTTGGTGCAGGATCGGTCATTGCGGTGTTCGAAAGGCGATCGCACACCATTCTGTCTCGTTGAGTCGCTCGATCTCCGTGCAACCATGCTCGGTGAAGGCAGCCACGATATCCTCGGCATCGTACTTGAGGATCCCACTGATGATGATCACGCCACCGGCAGTGGTGGCCTTGACGAAGGCGCCGGCATAGGGGATGACGAGGTGACGGTAGAGATTGGCCGCGATCCCGTCCACATGCGGAAGTTCCTTTTGATGCAGATCGATCTGCTCGAGCACCACGCCATCGGCAACGTTGTTGCGGTCGATGTTCTCGCGGGCGTTCAGGACCGACCATTCATTGTTGTCGAAGGCATAGACCGAGGAGGCACCGAGCTTCCGCGCAAGGATGGCCAGTACGCCGGTGCCTGTGCCCACGTCCATCCATGACTCGCCCGGACGCACATAGCGCTCGAGCAAGAGACACATCATGCGAGTGGTCGCATGGTGTCCGGTCCCGAACGACATCTTCGGTGTGATCACCAGCGTGAGCGGCGCGTCGAATTCCGCAGCCCTCCACTCCGGTACGATCACAATGCGTTCATTGACCACAACAGGCTCAATGCCGCGCTCCCACTCTTCGTTCCAGTTCTTGTCCTCTTCGATCTTCACGGCCTGCACACTGGCGGTCACGCCCACTTCGGCGCATTCGGCCACGATGCTCTCGCGATAGTGGTCCACCCAGTCGTTCTGGTCGAAGGTGACGGTGAGCTGGTCCATCGATTCCTCGACGCCAACGATGGGATACGTGGAAAGCACACCCATGGTGAGATCGAAATGTTCTTCGGGGACGGCGAGCGACACCATGATGTATCGTGTTGGCATGAGGGAGTGCGGGAGTACGTGAGAGACGATGTAACTTCGTGCAGACACCAAAACTACGGAAGCATGATGAGGGAGCAAGGTATGGAAGGCTTGAAGGAGATCCGGCTCCTCGTGATGGACGTTGATGGAACATTGACGGACGGCGCTATGTACTACGGTCCCGACGGAGAAGTGATGAAGCGCTTCATGACCAGAGATGGCATGGGGATCACGCTCCTTCATAAGGCCGGGATCATGACCGCCATCATCACCAGCGAAGACACGTCGATCGTTCGTGCACGGGCACAGAAATTGAAGATCGAACACGTCCGCATGGGTGTCCACGACAAGTCCACGGCATTGCGTTCAATGGCCTCGGACCTCGCAATACCACTAGAGCACATTGCGTATATTGGTGATGACGTGAACGACCTGCACGTGATGAAGATCTGTGGTGTTTCTGCCTGTCCGTCCGACGCCGTCGAGGCGATCCGAAACACTGCGAACATCATCTGCACGTCAGTCGGCGGGAATGGCGCGGTCCGTGAATTCGCCGAGGCGATCCTTCGCGCACAGAACAAGCCGATAACGTTAGAAGAACAATGGTAACACAGTCTCCGGAGTCTACGATGGAATCGAACAACAGCTCATATCTCAAGGGCTTTCTTCTCGGTGCAGTGGTGGGCGGAGCCGTTGGTGCCGTCACAGCCTTGCTCATGGCACCCAAGAGCGGTCGCGAACTTCGCGATGATATCGCATCGAAGGGTGAAGACCTGTACAACAAGGCACAGGGCTACTTCAAAAAGGGCGAAGACGCCGTGGAAGAAGCTGCCGAAGACTTCATGAACGAAGGTCGTATGCGTGCAGAACGCATCGTGAACACGGCACGTGTGCAGGCAGACCATCTGATGTCGAACGCCGAGCAAGTGTTGCGTGATGCGAAGTCGCGTGCACAAAGCGTGAAGGACAGTGTCCAACACGGCGCACAAAAGGTATCGGATGCTGCAAAGGCCGGAGCAGATGCCTTCCGTTCGGAGCTGTCATAAGTATGGACCCCGTACTGCTCATCTTTGGATGTATCGCGCTTGGCGCTGTTACGATCTTGTGCATTGCGGCAACGGTGGTCTTGTTGCGAACACGCACCCACGTTGAACGTGTGGTGGTGAGCGTCGAGTCCATGCAAACCGACGTTGCGCAATTGCAACAGCAACTGGAACCCGTTCTCGAACGCACGGCCATCGTGTTGAGCGATGTGCAGCGTATCGTCGAGAATGCCGATAAGAAACTCGATCAGCTCAGTGGGGGCATCGAGACCTTTGCGTCGATCGCAAAGGACGTGAAGGAACTGGAGTCGATGGTGGTCAGCAAGATGCGCGGTCCACTGGAAGACATCATGGGCCTCGTCGCCGGCACCGTCCGCGGCGTGTCCGCCTTCACGAAGAAGATCGTCAGCTAGTCCTTACTTCTTCTTGGACAGGACGCGCTCTACGTCCACACTATACGTGCGGATCAGATCGCGGATCTGTGCATAGTCTTCGTCGCTCGAGCGAGTGAGTCCCTCTACACTGGCGATCTCCTTGAGCGACGCCTTCCCGGCCGGAGTGGCCGAATAGGCCAGCAAGGCCTTCAAGATCTTGTCACGCATCGCCGACGGAAATCCGTCACGCACGACCACGGGGTCGTTCGGGATCTCGTCGGTGAGTTGAATGATCTTGATCTTCGAGAACACATCCGGAAACTGCTGGCGCACACGCGCCCGTGCATCGAGGATCTCCCCGGTCTCCGTATCCGGCGGCGAGTAATAGGTGGCACCCGCGTCCACCTGTCGCTGATAGATCATCGTCACCACATTGTCGTGCTTATTAGCGAACACCTCTTCGCCGGGCTGAATGCCGTTCTTGGACAAAAGTGCCTTGGGATAGATGTAGCCGCTGGTGGAAGACGGGTCGACAAAGGCCATGCGACGACCTCGTAGGTCCTGCAGGCTCGAGATACCCGACTCTGCATGCGCAATGATCTGTCCGCGATAGCTAAGCTCTCCATTCCGCCGTACCACCTTCATCAGAGCATGCGCATTGTACTTGGAATTGGCCAGCAGGTACGAGAACGTGTTCATGATGGCCAGGTCGGCCTGTCCGGCCCCGAATGCCTCGACCACGGCAATGAAGTTCGACGGCACACTGGAACGGAAGTACAATCCGGTCTGCTCATGCAAGTACTGCATGAGTGCCTCACCATTCGTCGACACCTTCTGCGCATCCACCGACGGCGTCAGCAGGAACTGGATGGGGCGGTGTTTGGAGCCCAAGGATCGGTCCTCCAACAACGGTCGAACGGTAAGCCACGCAAGGGCGGCAAGGAGCAGGGGAACGTAGAATTTGGCGTAGCGCATGGTGTGGTAGGGGAGTCGGTCTTTTCTATCCCGACGCGATTCGGTAGTTTTGCCTTTCTACAGCCAAAATAGCTGAAATCCAACTCTCAGAGGAAGTAATGAACATTCATGAGTATCAGGCAAAGGAACTGCTGCGTGCACTCGGTGTACCGGTGTTGCGAGGCACGGCGGTCTTTTCGGCATCGGATGCCGGCGTCGTGGCCTTTAACAACTTCGTGGCACAAGGTGTATCGGCCATCGTGGTGAAGTCGCAGATCCATGCCGGTGGCCGCGGAAAAGGCACCATGCACGATCCTGTGACGAACGAGCCCATCATGATCGATGGAAAGCAACTGCGTGGCGTTTCGGTGATCACCAGCGGCAATCTTGCCGATCGTGCCTATCAGACGGCCAAGGGAATGATCGATAACAAGCTGGTGACGGTGCAGACCGGACCGGAAGGCAAGATCGTTCGTCGCGTTCTCATCGAAGAAGGCTGCAACATCGCCCACGAATACTACTGTTCGATCCTGCTCGACCGTCAAACGTCGACGAACGTCATCATGGTGTCCACCGAGGGCGGTATGGACATTGAGCAAGTGGCCGAGGAAACACCTGAGAAGTTGATCCGCGAACACATCGATCCGGTGACCGGACTGCAAGGGTTCCAAGCACGTCGCCTTGCATTTGCGCTTGGCCTAAGTGGCAACTCTTTCAAGAGCTTCGTGAAGTTCATTCATAAGCTGTACGATGCCTATGTGGTCATGGACTGCAGCATGCTCGAGATCAATCCGCTGGTAGCCGACGACAAGGGCGACTTCATTGCCCTTGATGCCAAGGTGAACTTCGACGATAATGCCATCTACCGTCACCCCGAGTATTTGGAACTGCGCGACATCGAAGAAGAAGATCCGCTCGAGGTCGAAGCCGGCAAGTTCAACCTGAACTACATCAAGCTCGACGGGAACGTGGGCTGCATGGTGAACGGGGCAGGTTTGGCCATGGGCACCATGGACATCATCCAGTTGGCCGGCGGTAAGCCCGCGAACTTCCTGGACGTGGGTGGTGGGGCGAATGTTGAGCGCATTGCGAATGCATTCCGCATCATGATGAGCGACCCGAACGTTGAGGCCGTCCTCATCAACATCTTTGGTGGTATCGTTCGTTGTGACCGTGTTGCCAACGGAATTCTCGAAGCCCTCAAGGTTGTGAACGTCACTGTTCCTGTGATCGTACGTCTCGATGGAACCAATGCCGAAGAAGCCCGGACGATCCTTATCAAGTCGGGTCTTAACTTCTTGGTAGCCGCCACATTACAGGATGCTGCTGAGAAAGTAACTGAAGCATTGGGTGTTTCCGCCTGATGTATAATCTACATTATGTAAACCAACAACTGTCACGGAATTCCCCCTCATGAAGCAGTCCAAGATCCTCGATAGCTCAGCGCTTGCGTTGATCGCCGTACTGGCCCTCAGCAGACTGATCCCGCACTGGCCGAACTTCACGCCGGTAGCGGCGATGGCATTGTTCGGTGGTGCGATGTTCACCACGAAGCGTGCGGCCTTCTTGGTACCGTTGCTCGCCATGGTGGTGAGCGATCTTGCATTGGGTGTGTTGTTCGGCATGGACTATGCCTTCCACGGCACGCAGCCCGTCGTCTATCTGTGTATGGCAGCGACGGTTGGTCTGGGAATGCTGTTCAAGGATTCCAAGGCCTGGCAGACGACCATCCTTGGTGGTACGGTCGCCTCGGTGCTGTTCTTCCTCGGAACCAACACCGCCGTCTGGGCCGGCGGGACGATGTACACCCAAGACCTGGCCGGACTGATCACATGCTATGCAGCGGGACTGGCCTTCTACGACGGAACGAATTTCTTCTTGAACTCGCTCGCCTCCACGTGGTTGTTCACGGGCTTGCTCATGGCCTCCATGGCCGTGGTCCGCAAGCGCACCGTGGCGACCATTCGCTAAGCGCAACGCGTTCAATGTGAACGATCGGCCGCATTCGAGTTCATCTCGAGTGCGGCTTTTTTTTGTGGCGGATAGTTGCGAACATTGTCCGCCTCACCGCTCAGGTTGAACTTCACTTTCATTGTATGGGGACACAGACGATGAAACGACACATGATGGCACTTCTGCTGTTCGCTAGTGCAACGATGACAATGATGGCGCAAGACACGACCACGACAACTCCCCCGCCGCCTCCACCACCTCCTCCGGTACAAGAGACCCCGCCGCCTACATCGTCGTCGAACTCTGTGGCAACTTCCACCATGGGATTCAAAGCCGGTGCCGGTGGTGCCATGTATGCCGGTGATGAGAGCACGGTGAAGGGCGGACTCAGTTGGAATGTCGGCTTGGTCTATCAGTTCTCGGGCGAAAGCGCCTTTGCCATTGGTTTCCAGCCGGAGCTGTTGTTCTTGCAGGAGGTGATCACGACCGAGTATACGTTGTTGGGACAGACCACGACAACGGCCGAGACACGCTTCACCCATGTGCGCGTACCGCTCAACCTGAAGCTGGCCCTTGGCAGTAAGGATGTGATCCAACCCGGACTGATGGCCGGCCTGTATGGCGACTATTGCTTCTCCGGGACGACCGTGATGAACAACACATCCGGGACCATCGGAAACCTTGCCGGCTTCGGGTATGGTGCCGTGCTCGGCGTCGACGTGCGCATGCTGCGCTTTTTGTGTGTCGACCTGAAGTTCTACTATGCACTTTCGAACGTGCTGAAGGACGATCCGGTGAACACTCGGATCAATTCCCTCTTGGCCTCGGTCACGTTCCTGTTCTAATGCGCGCGATGTCGGAGGAAATCATCCGACATTTGACGCCATGCCGGCTTGCCCTGCGGTGAGAATCCGTCCGGACCTTCGTTCTCCATCTCGGGGTCGGTGAAGACCTTCCACCAGAAGATCCCGCCGAACCACGATTGATGATACGTTTGCTCGGCAAGCAGACGATAGGCCTGCACCTGTTCTTCGTACCGGACGGCGCGAGGACGGTGTTCGGGCCATTCCCACGGACTGAACATGGCGCGCTCCACGCTGCGAAAACCAGCCTCCGTGAAGGCGATCTTCTTATTCCCGTTCGTTGCGGAAAGGTGTTGTAAGGCGGCAAGGATGGGCTTCCATCCATTGCGCACTGCCTTGTCCGTTGGTGACGGTGCATTACTGAGCGACGGATAGATGTTCACGCCGATCACATCGAGTGCATCCCAGAAACGAATGTGCGATGCCTCGTCCACACCATGCGATGCATACGTGAGCTTGCCATGATAGATGGCCCTGCTGTCCTTGATGAGCGAGCGCCACGCGCGTTCATCCGTAGAGAGATGCGGAAGCTCCAATCCGATGCATACCATACCGGCACCACCGGCCTCGGCCTGACGCATGATCTCGAGAAGCCACGTGCGATACGATGCGAAGAAGGCTGCGCGCGATGCCGTGTCGTCATGCCGGATCAACCCTGTCCACTCCTGCTTCTGCCAGAAGTCCTTCGACCACAGGTAGGGCTTGACGAGCACCTTCATGCCTTTCGATGTGATCATTCGAATGGCACGTGCATAGTCGCGACGGGAGAACCACGTCCACTTCACGGTGGTGCTCTGCGTGGAGTCAAGGAAGCCGCATGGAGTGATGGCCACCCACGTCACACCGGCACGATGAAGACTGTCGCACAGACGTGCGCAGGCAACGGAGGTATAGTCCGGAAAATCATCAGCAATGGTCACCCCCTTCATCACCACCTCTTCGTGCCGAGGCGTGCATGCGCACAACGTCATGCACACGATGCCGAGCACGAGTATGCGGATCATGCGAGCTCGTTGATACCGGTGACCGTCGTGTACTTGATCACGTGCTTCTTCTCGGGATGTCTGCGTGCATAGATCACATTGCATGCGATGGCCGCCTCGTGGAATCCGCAAAGGATGAGTTTGAGTTTGTTCGGATACTCGGAGATATCACCAACGGCATAGATGCCGGGCACGGAGGTTTCGTAGGTGCTGTTGTCGACGATGACGGCGTTCTTCTCGATGTTCAATCCCCACTGTGCAATGGGGCCGAGCTTTGGCGACAGTCCGAACAGCGGTATGTAATGGTCGGTGGCGATCCGCTCGGTGCTTTCATCCGTATGCGTGATCGTGACGCCCTCGAGTTCCGTGCCGCCATCCAATCCCGTGACCTGCGCATCGGTGATCATTGTGATCTTGCCGGCGGCGGCCAAGGCATTCGCTTTCTCCACACTATCGGGAGCGGCGCGGAATTGTTGACTGCGATGGATGAGCGTCACCTCGGATGCAATGTCGGCCAAGACAATGGTCCAATCCAATGCCGAGTCTCCCCCACCACCGATCACCACGCGCTTTCCGCGAAACTCTTCGGGGTCCTTGATCACATAGTCAACGCCCTTGTACTCGAAGTCGGCAAGGTTGGCGATCGCCGGCTTCCGCGGTTCGAAGCACCCGAGGCCTCCGGCCAGGATCACGTTCGTGCCCTCGATCACCGTGCCGCGCGTGGTCGTGAGTCGGAATCGACCGTCTTCCAAACGCTCAAGTTGTTCGGCGCGTTCGCCAAGCGTGAACGTCGGATGGAACGGTGCGCCCTGCTTCATGAGATTGTCGACGAGCTCGCCGGCGAGCACGCTCGGAAATCCCGGAATGTCGTAGATGGGCTTCTTCGGATAGATCTCGGCACACTGTCCGCCCGGTACACCTAGGTAGTCCACAAGGTGACAGTGCATCTTCAGCAATCCTGCTTCGAAGATGGTGAAGAGTCCGCATGGGCCGGCTCCAATGACGATAAGGTCTGTTTGATGCGTGGTGTTCATGGTATTACAAAGATACGGTGCCTCGTACGTCGCGCCACGACAGGCCCCGACGTACTTCAATGATCCAACACGTGCCTCCAACAAGGAGCGACACGCCATAGTTCACCACCCAGGCGAGAATGCCAAAAGCAAGTCCCTCGTCGGGTGTTGCGTGATAGATGCGAACAAGAGCCAACTGTGCAAAGCCCTGATAGATGCCCAATGCTCCCGGCGTTGGTGCAATGGTCACACCGATGGAGATGATCACCAACAACACGGCGGCATCGCCAATCGAGAACGTCATGGGGACGGAGAATGTGATCGATTGGAGCGCAAGCCACAACGGAAGGATGTAGAGCGCCCAGATCACCACGGACTCCACAGCGAGCCGAAGCCACAAGGATGGAGCCTTGATCACGGCCACACCCTCGTGCACGTTGGCATAGATGCGCGAAGCGAAGGCACCAAGCCGCGCATGCATTCGCGTGAGCACATGGTCGATCACCCACTGTCCGGCCGGCGTGAAGATCATGATCGAGGCGAGCACGACGATGAGGACCACGGGAAGGACCAAGGTGGTAAGGATGAGCTGCGGACTGAATTGCGGAATGGCCTGCGTCACATGATCGCGTTCGATCACGACCACGAGGAGGATACCGATGAGCAACGTGAACACATCGAGCACACGCTCGACCACCACACTGCTCACAGCCGTGCTCATGGGGATGCGTTCACGACGTGAGAACACCCATGGACGGAGGATCTCGCCTACACGCGGAACAATGGTGTTGGCCGCATAGCCGATCATGATGGCCGAGAAGCCGGTCCACATGCTCACGTTCGGTTGACGTGGTGTGAGCAACGTCTTCCATCGACGTGCACGCATCACATGCGAAGCGAGGATGATCGGAATGCTGGCGAGCAACGGCAACGCTGCGGCGTGCGACATGATGGCCATCATCTGGTCGATGTTCGCCAGACTCAGGACATACCAGAGAGCGGCGACCACGACGACAACGCCGATGAGGATACGGATGACCGTGCGAGCGTTCATGCGCTCTTTCCGGAAGCCGCCCGTCGACGCGGAACGGCAATGCCATGCTCTTCAAAGAAGGCGCGCAAGGCTACACCCGTGTGACTGCCCGGCATCGTGGCAACGGTCTTCGGAGTACCCGTTGCAATGATGGCCCCGCCGCCTTCCCCACCCTCCGGACCGAGATCGATGATCCAGTCCGCGGCGGCCATGACGTGGACGTTGTGTTCGATCACGATGAGCGTGTGACCTTTCTTGACGAGCTGGTCGAAGGCCGCGAGGAGTGCGGCCGTATCGTGAATGTGCAAGCCGGTGGTGGGCTCGTCGAAGATGAAGACGATTGGGCCGTCCGAGTCCACATCGAGTTGTGCGGCAAGCTTGATGCGCTGCGCTTCACCACCCGAGAGGTGCGACGATGGCTGTCCGAGCCGGATGTAGCCGAGCCCAACGGCTTGCAGCACATTGAGCTTCTGCACGATCTTGGGGACCGACTCGAAGAGTGATGCGGCTTCGTCTACGGTCATGGCCAGCACGTCGACGATGGACTTGTTCTTGTACAAGATCATAGAAGCATCGCGCTTGTACCGTGTACCGCCACATACTTCACATGGTAGTTCGATGTCGGGCAGGAACTGCATCTCGATGGTCACCGTGCCTTCGCCTTCGCAGACATCGCACCGACCGCCGGCAACGTTGAACGAGAAGTGGCCGGCCTTCCATCCCATTTGTTTTGCGGCTTGCGTTTGTGCGAACGTATCGCGGATGATGTCGAAGACCTTGGTGTAGGTGGCCGGTGTGGAGCGAGTGGAACGACCGATAGGTGTTTGATCGATCATCTCGACGGTTTTGATGAACTCAATGCCCTCGATGCGTTCGCACGAACCGACCTCGCCCGTGTATCCGCCTTGCACGCGCTTGAGTCCGGCATACAGCACGTCGTGAATGAGCGAGCTCTTGCCGGAGCCCGACACACCCGTGACCACCGTCATGCATCCGAGCGGGATGTGCACGTCCTGACCTTTCAGGTTGTGATGCATGGGATGGATGATGGATAGTTGTTTGCCGTTGCCCTTGCGATACGTGGTGCGCACGTCGACAACACGTTTGCGCGTCAGGTAGTCTGCGGTGAGCGACGTGCCGTTTTCGATCATGTCCGTGAACGCACCGCTATAGACCACTTCGCCGCCGAATTCGCCGGCAGCCGGACCGATGTCGATCACATGATCGGCGGTGCGGATCACATCGAGATCGTGCTCCACAAGCACGACGGTGTTGCCAAGATTGCGGAGTCGTTGCAGAATGTCAAGCAGTCGATACGTATCACGCGGATGCAGTCCAATGCTCGGTTCATCGAGCACATAGAGTGTTCCAACGAGGGCGCTGCCAAGCGAGGTGGCAAGGTTGATGCGCTGCGATTCCCCGCCCGAAAGCGTGTGCGAGAGCCGATCGAGCGTGAGATAGTCGAGTCCGATGTCGACGAGCAAGCGCAGACGTCGACGGAGTTCCGACAGGATCTGTCCGACGATCTGCTCTTCATGAGCGGTGAGTTCGATGGAGTCGAAGTGATCCGCCGCCTCGCGCAACGTGAGGTTCACCACATGCGGAATGTTCAATCCTGCGACGAAGACCTGTCGGGCCGCCGTGCGCAGACGTGAACCGTGGCACGAATGACATTTCGTGTAGCCACGGAACCGACTCAACATCACGCGATAGTGCGTCTTGTACGATTTCTCTTCGAGCATCTTGAAGAAGGCATGCAGACCAATGTAGTCGCCAATGCCATCCCACAAGAGATCCAGTTGTTCCTGCGTGAACGATCCCACGGGCTTGTCCACCGGAAGTCCGTGATGCGGCGCTTCTCGCAGTAGTTCGCGCAGGTACGCACCAAAGACATCACCGCGGAACGGTGCCAAGGCACCGCGTCGCAGGGAGAGACTCTTATCGGGGATCACCAGGTGTTCGTCGATACCAACACTGCGACCGAATCCCTGACACGTAGGGCATGCGCCGAACGGATTGTTGAACGAGAAGAGTCGCGGCTCCGGTTCGATGTATTGCGTTTGGGTGCGTGCGCTTTCGAAGCGCGACGAGAAGTAATGGTCGACGCCCGTTGTGATGTCGCGGATCACGATGCGACCATTGCCCGCTTCGAATGCCGTTTCCACAGAGTCCGTCATTCGACTCCGCACTTCATCATCGGCACGAACGATCACACGATCGACCAGCACGAAGATGTCCACCTTGTCCGGCAACAGATCGATCGAGGCGATCTCGGTGACCTCTGTACTGTCACCCAAGACCATGCGCGAGAAACCGCGCGCGGCAAGTCCTTCGCGAACATCTTGGGTGGATGCGTGTTCCTTCGGGAGCACGTACATCACGTACAGTCGACTTCCTTCGGGCAGCGCCATCATGGCTTCCACCACGGACTGGGCCGAGTCCTTGCGGATCAGCTCACCGGTGTCCTTGTCGATCACGATGCCAACACGTCCGTAGAGCAGACGCAGGTAGTCGTAGATCTCGGTGGTGGTGCCGACGGTGGAACGGGGATTCTTGGAGAAGGCCTGTTGTTCGATGGCCACGGCGGGAGGCAGTCCGGAGATGGAGTCCACGTCCGGCTTGTTCATGCGGTCCAGGAACTGCCGTGCATAGGCGCTCAGGGACTCCACAAAGCGGCGCTGTCCCTCGGCATAGAGCGTATCGAATGCCAGCGACGACTTCCCCGACCCGCTCACGCCGGTGATCACCGTGAGGGCATTACGGGGAATGTCGACGTCGACATTCCGAAGATTGTTCACACGGGCACCGCGGATGGCGATGACCTTTGTAGGTACAGACATGCAGCCGGTTGGAATTGGGTCAAGAAGCAAATTTAAGGGTTTCGCCGTTCCGCCCCTCCAACCGAATGAATCCACACGACTTGCGTGTTCCAAACCAATGTGGTATATTGCTCGTTCTTGACAAAACCGCATCTGAATTTGGAGTAATAGACATGGCACGTCGTTGTGATTTGACCGGCACCACCGTCCAGTATGGAAACAATGTTTCGCACGCGAACAACAAGACCCGTCGCCGCTGGTTGCCAAACCTGCAGAAGAAGCGCGTATGGGTTGCCGAAGAAGGCAAGTTCGTCACAGTGAAGATCACAGCGAGCGCGCTGAAGACGCTTGACAAGATCGGCTACACTGCCATGAAGAAGCGCCTCGATTCGAAGTGATCCGTTGAGCATCTCCAAAAAGGTCGCCCTTGGGCGGCCTTTTTTCGTTTCCGCCACATAATTTCTCACGGCGTTACGAGTCTTTATCAGATCATGATCGCCCTGTCCCCCACCACCCTTCCCGTTCGTCTTGGCCTTTGCATCTGCATGGGCTGGTGCGCCGTGGTGTGGACGTCGGCACAGGGTACCGGCGATAGTGCGCAGATGCATCGCAAGGCCACGGAGTACTTCATCAATGGCAGCACGTTGCAGATCCAGGGGAATCGGCATGCCGAGGCCATTCTGGAATTCCAGCAAGCGTTGCGCTATGATTCCAGTGCCGCCACACTTCGTGCCATGGCACAGAGCTATGCCGCCATTCGCAAGTTCGACCTCGCCCTCGAGGCAACACAGGCGGCCGTGCGCATCGATCCGCAACACGGCGAGTCGTGGGAATTGATGGCCGAGATCTATGTGACGCAAGGACGGTACGACGAGGCCATGTCGGCCTATGAACGTCTACGCGACCTTCACCCCACCAAACAACAGCTCTATACGCTCGGTCGAATGTACGAACCGCGTGATCCCGACAAGGCCATTGCCGTGTTCGAACAACTCGTGATAATGCAGCCCGACGAAGGCGTGTATCGGCGACTTGCGGACCTGTATGCGCGTACACGTCGACCGGACCTGCGCACGTGGACGATGGAGCGCGCGATGAAGCTCGATCCTGACGATCCGGACCTTGCCGCCGAGCTTGCGGCCGTCTACGTAGCAACGTCGCACATGGATGGACTCGACAGTATCCTCACGCGCTGGAACGAAGCATCGATCACGAGTGGTAGCGAGCAAGTGTGGCTTGCCGCGATCACTGCCTTTCTCGAAGATTCCCTGACAACGACGACGAAGGCCGACGCAGCCCAGAAGGTGTTGCAGAAGGCCGCTCTGCGCGATGCTCGGCAATGGCGCGTCCTCATTGCCGCTGGCGCACTTGCCCTTCGCATCAATGAGCCATCACGCGCCTTTGCACTGTTCTCGGCTGCCATCAAGGCCGCTCGCGGTATTGCCGATGCACCGCTGGGAGCGGCGCAGTCCTACATCTCGTTCGATCGCATGCAGGATGCGTATGACATCCTCTCGCGATCCCTTGTGCTCTTCCCCTACGACCCGCGCTTCCATTACATGATGGGCTTCTGCAAACAGCAACTGGACCGTGATGCAGAGGCCTCACAGATGTACCGGCGCGCCATTGGAATCGACTCCACGTATCTCGATGCATGGATCCAGTTGGGCGTGGTCTACGATGCGATGGATCAGACAGACTCGTCGGACATGGCCTACGACCGTGCCTTGCTGCTCGATCCCGACAATCATCTGGTGAACAACAACTACGCCTACTCACTGTCGGTGCGCAACAAGGACCTCCAGCGTGCGCGTGCCATGTCGTGGCGTGCCCTGCAACAGTATCCTGCGAATCCTGCCTACCTCGACACGTATGCATGGGTGCTCTATCAGCTTGGCGAGTACGACAAGGCCCGCACCTATCTCGAACGCTGCATCGCACGCGGCGGTGGCAATGCCACGCACTATGAACACTTGGGCGATGTGTTCGAGCAGCTCGGACTCATCGACGAGGCCGTTCGTGCCTGGCAGGAATCACAACGCCGCGATCCCGACCGCACGACCCTGCAATCAAAACTTTCCAAGTATCGTTGACCAAAGGAACCATCATGTTCGAATCCATCGATCAACAAGACTACGAGATCCTCATTCGCAAACGCGGTGAAGGCGACTACGCATCCTACTGTCCGCAACTCGCCCACATGATCAAGGGCTCGGAGCACGTGGAAGTGGAAGAGGCCATGAAGGCCTATGTGCTCGAACACATTGCCAAGATCAAAGAACGTTCAGCGCAGAACCAGAACTGATGTTGTCGTATCCTCGCGCCCGCCGATTCGAGAATCCGGTGATGATCGCTGCCATCATCAGCGTGGCCGTCGTCGGTCCGTTCGTTCCGCTCAGCCTTCGTGCCGTGGTCTTCCTCCCTGTGGTGGTGGCCTTGTACGTGGCCATGAGCATCGACCTCCGCTATGGCGGCACCACGGTGTCCATTGCAGCCGTCGGCATCGGACTTTGTCTTGCTGCCCTTTCCATCACCGAGACAACGGATGCGGCTCGCAGCCTTGACCTTGTCTTTGCCACCGTTCCGGTGATGGGCATCCTCGTTCATGAATGGATGCGCCGTGTGGGCTTCGGTCGACCCATGCGCACCCTCGTCCCTGCCGCCCTTGCGGCCCTTGCCTGTCTCCCCGCATTCGATGCCGTGATGGCCGCTGCTGCCACGGTGATGATGTGCGGCATTCGCGAACTCCGTGCGGTGCGTCAGGGTGCGTGAACGTCTGCTCGCTCGGTGGTGGTTCCGTATCCTCGTCACGCTTGGAGGAACGGCCGTCGTTGGTGTTGCCGTCCTCCCCTTCGTGCACGATCCGTTGCTCGCACAATGCACGTTGTATGGAACCCTTGCTGCGTTGATGATCGGTATGGAGGCAGGGCGGAAAGGTTCGGTCTGGTATACGTGCGGACTCTATGTTGGCGAGACCACACGTCGCGAGATATGGTGGGGCGCATCCGTTGCGCTTGGCTCACTTGGAGCGATCGCACTCATTGCCCTTGCCATCGGTGGAACGTTTGTTCCCGCTCCCGCGTCTGCACGTCCGCTCGTCGGCATCATCGCCATGATCATCGTCGCGGCCGTTGGTGAAGAGATCCTGTTCCGCGGAACCATCTTCATGGCCATCGAAGAACGCTTTGGCGGAACTGCGGCCGTGTTGCTCACGTCCTTGCTTTTCGCTGCGGCACATGCGGCCAATCCCGATGTGTCGGTACTTGCCTTGGTGAACGTCTTCCTTGCCGGCGTGTTGATGGGCACCATGCTCATGCGATCGTCATCGTTGTGGCCATCCATCATCTTTCACATCGTGTGGAATCTGCTCGTGGCATTGTGCTTCGGCGACGTGTCGGGAAACGATCTCGGTGGTGGATCCGTCGTCCTCGATCTCTCGCAAGCGGCTTCGTCGCTGCGTTGGCTGGTGAGCGGTTCCTTTGGTGTTGAAGAAGGACTTCTCACGACGTTCTTGCTTATCGGTGCAACGATCGTCGTTGCACGTCGCATTCCCAGTTCTGCCTATGTTGTGGCAGCACGCTTTCGTCGGTCCCATCTCGAGGCACTCACATCAACAGCATCATGAAACGTGCTCCCCTCCTCCGCTCCACCCTTCTCGCCATCTTGATGTTCACGGGATGGACCGTTCCCTCGTCGGCACAATGGATCATCATGCAGCGCGATGCCGACAGTGTGATGCAGAAGGGCATCGACTACATTTACAACGTGCGCTTCGACAGTGCGCATGCCTGCTTCGAGCAGGTGAAGAAGATGTATCCCGAGCATCCGGCCGGCTATTTCATGGATGCCATGGTGGAGTGGTGGAAGATCAATCTGAATCGCAATGTGTATTCGAATGACGAGTGGTTCCTGCAGAAGATCGAAAAGGTGCTGGAGGTCTGCGATCGGTCACTCGAGGCCGATCCGAAGAATCTCATGGGTCTGTTCTTCAAGGGCGGCGCCCTCGGATTTCGCGGACGGTTCTATGCAACGCGCGAGAGCATGATCAAGGCGGCGAACGATGGAAAGGACGCGCTCGATCTGCTCGAGGAATGTCAGCGCATCGCTCCCAACAATCACGACATCATGCTGGGCACCGGCCTGTACAACTACTTTGCCATTGCCTTGCCCGAGAAGTATCCGGTGCTCAGTCCGATCATGACGTTCTTCCGCTCCGGAGATAAGGCACTTGGCATTCTGCAATTGCAGGCCGCTGCACGACAAGCTCGGTATGCTCGCGTCGAAGCACAGGTGGTGCTGTTGCAGGTGTACTACGAATGGGAGAAGGACTATCAAAAGGCCGTGGCCATTGCCAGGGACCTGAACAAGAAATATCCGAACAATCCCTACTTCCATCGCTATTTCGGTCGTGCCCTCGTATCAACAGGTCCGCTCGACACCATGGAGATCCTCTGGCGCGACGTCCTGAACCGCTGCATTGCCAAGCAATACGGCTACGAGACGTTCACGGCACGCGAGGCACTGTACTATATCGGCGTGGTGCTCATGATGAAGCAGGACCTGCCCATGGCGCTCAAGTATTTCTACAAGGCCGACGAAGCAAGTCGCGTTCTGGATCAAGACCCGTCCGGCTTCATGGTCAAGACCAATCTCAAGATCGGTCAGATCTACGATCTGCAGGGCAAGCGCGACCTCGCCATCAAGCAGTACGACAAAGTGCTCGGATGGAACGACTATGGCGGCTCCCATGCCGATGCCGAACGCTACAAGGCAACACCGTTCCGCTAGCCAAGCTTCCGTATTTTCGTGCATGGCACCAAACCTCGACCTTTGGATCAAGCTTGCACAACGTGAGCTGAAAGACCGACCTCTCGACGCGCTCACCACGATGTCGGCCGAGGGGATCCCCATCAAGCCCGTCTATACATCGGCCGACCTCGAGGCCATGGGCTATCAAGAGTCCCTTCCCGGTCTCGCGCCCTACGAACGGGGTCCGTATGCGACCATGTACACCAACCGACCGTGGACCATTCGCCAGTATGCGGGGTTCTCCACGGCGGAAGAGTCGAACGCGTTCTATCGCAAGGCCTTGGCGGGTGGACAGAAGGGACTGAGCGTTGCCTTCGATCTGGCCACGCACCGCGGCTACGACAGCGATCATCCGCGCGTCGTTGGCGATGTGGGCAAGGCCGGTGTTGCCATCGATAGTGTGGAGGACATGAAGATCCTCTTCGACGGAATTCCCCTCGACGTGATGAGCGTATCGATGACGATGAACGGCGCTGTGATCCCCATCCTGGCCATGTTCATCGTTGCGGCCGAAGAGCAAGGCGTCCGTCAGGAACAGTTGAGCGGCACCATTCAGAACGACATCCTCAAAGAGTTCATGGTGCGCAACACGTACATCTATCCGCCGGCACCGTCGATGCGCATCGTTGCCGACATCATCGAGCACACCAGTCGGTCGATGCCCAAGTTCAACTCCATCTCGATCAGCGGCTATCACATGCACGAGGCCGGAGCGACGGCCGTGCAAGAGCTGGGCTATACCATTGCCGACGGGATGGAATACGTGCGCACGGCCATTGAGCGCGGCATGCCGGTGGACGAGTTCGCTCCACGTCTGTCGTTCTTCTTTGCCATCGGCATGAACTTCTTCATGGAAGTGGCCAAGCTTCGCGCTGCGCGTGTGCTGTGGCACACCGTCATGCAGTCGTTCAATGCCCAGAAGCAGAGCTCCCTGCTCTTGCGCACGCACTGTCAGACCTCCGGTTGGAGCCTCGCCGCCCAAGACCCCTACAACAACGTCATCCGCACCACCATCGAGGCCATGGCCGCCGTGCTCGGCGGAACACAGTCGCTGCACACCAACTCGTTCGACGAGGCACTCGGTCTTCCCACCGAAGCATCGGCACGCATCGCTCGCAACACACAGCTCATCATTGCCGAGGAATCCCAGATCACACGCGTGGCCGATCCGCTCGGTGGTTCCTACTATGTGGAATCGCTCACCGCGTCGCTGATCAAGGAAGCCTCTGCCGTGATCGCCGAAGTGGAAGCGCATGGCGGCATGACGAAGGCCATTCAGGCCGGCATTCCGAAGATGCGCATCGAAGAGAGTGCTGCACGACGTCAAGCCCATATCGATCAGGGCAAGGAAGTGATCGTGGGCGTGAACAAGTATCAACTTGCCGACGAGCCCGAGATCGACGTGCTGATGATCGACAACACGGCCGTCCGTGAACAGCAAGTGGCCCGCCTTGCCGCCACACGCGCATCGCGCGATCAGGCACGGGTGACGGAGACACTTGCGCGCATGACGGAGGCCGCACGTTCCGGCAACGGCAATCTTCTCGAGCTGGCCATCGATGCGGCACGCGCCCGTGCAACCGTTGGCGAGATCAGCGATGCGATGGCAACGGTCTTCACACGATACGAGGCACATGCAGTGGCGATCGAAGGTGTCTATGGCGCACAGTATGCGAACGATCCCGAGTTCGCTTCCGTGCATGCAGAGGTGGAAGCCTTTGCAACGAAGCACGGACGACGTCCGCGCATTCTTGTCTCGAAGCTCGGACAGGACGGACATGACCGTGGTGCGAAGGTCATTGCCACATCCTTCGCCGACATAGGATTCGACGTCGACATCGGTCCGCTCTTCGCCACTCCCGAAGAGGCTGCACGTCAGGCCATCGATAACGACGTACACGTCGTCGGCGTGTCCAGTCAGGCCGCCGGGCACCTCACGCTCATCCCTGCCCTCCTTGACGCCCTCCGTGCCCAAGGCGCAGAGGACATCATTGTGGTCGTCGGTGGCGTGATCCCGCCGAAGGATCATCAACGCCTCTACGACATGGGAGTGAAGGCCGTCTTCGGTCCGGGCACGAACATCCTCAAGGCCGCACGCGAAGTACTGCATCAGATCACGTCGCCCTCGTGATCGCCGCCGGCATCGACATCGGCACCAACACCATCCTCATGGTGATCGGTGAGCACATGGCCGATGGCACGTGGCGTACGATCGACGACGTGCATTCCATTGCACGTCTCGGAGAAGGCGTCGACGCGACCGGTGTCATCTCTGACGATGCCATTGCACGTGCTTCCGAGATCCTGTCACAGTATCGACGTCGCTGCGATGAATGCGGCGTTCAACGTCTACGAGCTGTTGCCACCAGTGCCATGCGCGATGCGCGCAACTCCGCCGTTGTTCGCACCACGCTCAGCGAGATCATCGGCACCGAGATCGAGGTCATCGAAGGAGGCGAGGAGGCACGGCTGACGTTTCGAGGAACGGTGCGTGGCAACCAACCGAGCATGGCCATCGATATCGGTGGCGGGTCGACGGAGATCGTCTGCGGACAAGGCCCGTCGATCTCCGATTCCGTCAGTATGAACATCGGTGCGGTGCGCTTGACGGAGCGATACTTCGCCCATCGTCCCCCACCGTCCGACGTCATGGCAGAGGCCATCTCCGTCATCGATGCAACACTCCGTCCCTACGACCAACGCTTCGCCGCTTCAGGTCGCTCCGTCTTCGCCGCGGCCGGGACGCCCACGGCCTTGGCAACGCTCGACCTGCATCTCGATGCCTTCGATGCAGCGCGCATCGACGGTCACCTCCTCACTGCTGAGTCCGTCCACCGACTTGCCACCATGCTCGTTGGCATGGATCGTGATCAGTTGCAACAGCTTCCGGCCATTCATCCAAAGCGCATCGACATTCTCCCGGCGGGAGCATTGTTGCTCGACAGAATGATGCAATGCTTCGGGATCGATACCGTGATCGTGAGCACGCGCGGCGTGCGGTATGGCGTGCTATTTTCGATTGGCGACGGCGTATAGTGTTCAGTACACGTGGAGTTCAGGATGAGACTTCCCTCGTTTCGAGATCTGCGGTTGCATACCACACGGACGATGCATCGCTTCCCCCTCGAGATCTTCATTGCCATGGTGGGCACGATCGCAGCGGTCATGCTTGCCCTCGAGATCGTTCCGAAGGTCTCAGCCACGCCGGATGAGTTGCAACTCCGTCTCTATACCTATACACGCATCATCCTTGGCTGCATCATCCTCCTGAGCACGTCGCTCTCGCTCTCGCTCACTCGCGAGGCCGGAAAGATCACGTGGCCCATTCAGCTTGGCATCTTCACGGCGGCCGCAGCCGCAACGACGTGGTACATGTGGGTGTTCTCGTTCACTCCGTGGGACGGATTGCAATGTGGTGTGATCGTCCTTGCTGTTCACCTGTTGGTGGCGTTGAGTGCCATGTGGCGGCGCGACCGGCTGGAATTCTGGGATGTGAACAAGGCACTGTTCTTACGAACGCTTACGGCCGGTTTATTCACCATGGTGCTTGGAAGCGGACTCAATCTTGCGCTCTTCGCATTGAACGAATTGTTCGGACTGGATGTGGATGGGAAGTGGTATGGCTCGCTCTGGGCCGTCCTGCTCGGACTGTTCAACACGTGGTTCGTACTCGGTGGTGTTCCCCTTCCTCCGTCGGACGATGCTGAGCGTCCTGCTCCATCGTTCCCACGCGGACTCCGGATCTTCGTCCAATACGTGCTGCTTCCGTTGGTGCTCGTCTTTCTGTGCATCCTCTATGCCTATGGCATCAAGGTGTTGTTCATCACGGAGCTGAACGGTTCCGTTGCCTACTTCATCGATGCCTTGGCTGTGGTGGGAACACTCTCCTTCCTCCTACTCTATCCATTGCGCAACGATGCAGAGCATGCATGGATCCAATTCTATGCCGCATGGTTCGGTCGGCTCATGCTACCACTCTGCGTCCTGCTCTGGATCGCCTTGATCGTCCGTGTGCAGGCCTATGGCATCACGGAACAACGATATCTCGGACTTGCTCTTGCCGTGGTCCTTACCGTGTTGGCACTGTATCTGGCCATCGTTCGCAATCCCGATCTCCGCTTCATCCCTGCTGCCTTGCTCCTTGCCTGCATCGTCTCGGTGAGTGGTCCTATTGGGATGCTGCAGGTTGCGTATCGAAGTCAGACCCAACGCGCGGAAGACGTGTTGCGAGCCGGTGGTGTGGTGCACGATGGGCGGTACGACATTGCAAAGGCACAACAACTCTCGGAGCAGGACAAGCGCATCGTGCAATCGACGCTGCGCTACCTCAACACGTATGAATCGAACAGTCGTATGGACACGTGGCTCGCATCCATTCATGCAGACCGGATGCCCGATCGTGACTCGGTGAAGATCGAGGTTTACATGGGTGTGTGGACGGAGGTCCCTACGGACGCACTGTCGGAGTTTCGATTCCCCGGAAGACGGGGTCGTCAGCTCTTGAATGTTTCGTGCACCATGCCCGGTGCTATGATCACGCCGTTCGAACTCTCATGGGAACGAACCGATCCGGATACGCTTCGGATCGACCACAACGGAACGTGGACGCTTGAAGTACTTGGAGCGAAGGGTGCGAAATGGTGCCTGCGCGATCCGTCCGGTATCGTCGACACGTTGAACCTAGCACCGATCATCGCCAAGGGCAATGGTGAATCGGATTCATCGCGTGTGAGTGTCGATCTTCAAAGTGAACGCTTCCCAAACGCGCACGTGGCCCTTGTGCTCACGGAACTTAGTGGCCGACTCCGTCATGGCACGTGGGAAGATGTGCGGTGCACGGGTGTGTTGATCACCACCTCGAAATGACAACGGCGTCCCCGAGGGAACGCCGTTGTGTATGGTCGTCGATGAACGTAGTTCTTACTTCGACTTCGCCCAGCTGATGTTCTCGTTTGCAAGGAGGCGTTGTGCGTCGGAGTGACCGAGGCCTGCTGCCTTCTTGAACTCTTCGATGGCCTTGTCGCGCTGGTTGGCGCGCAGGTACATATGGGCAAGGTTGTTGTGAGCGACGGCGAAGTTCGGGTCGATCTCAATGGCCTTCATGAAGGCTGCGGCTGCGGCTTGCAGGTTGTTCTGCACCGTGAAGCCAAGACCGTTCTGGTTGTAGGCTTCGGCGTTGTTGCCCTTCTGTGCTTCACACGATGCGATCTCGAAGTAGCTCTGGGCAAAGTTGGGGTTCTGCTCCAGTGACTTCTTGAACTCCGGCAGTGCCGCTGCGCAATCGCCCTTCTTCACGTAGGTGTTACCAAGGTTGTAGTGCACTTCGGGATAGACCGCTTGCTTCTCGAGTGCCTTCTTGAACGCAGCAATGGCCTTGTCGAACTCACCCTTGCTCGTATAGATCACACCCTGGTTGTTGAAGCCAAGTGCAGAGTCCGGTTTCAAGGCAATGGCCTTGTCGATGGTCGTGAGAGCCTTGTCGTAGTCCTTGCGCACAGCATAGACATTGCTCAATGCATAGAGTGCGTCGAGATTCTCCGGTTGTGCCTCGGATGCCTTCACGTAGTAGGCCGTCACGCTGTCGGCATTGTTCGCCGTTGCCCAGATGCGGGCCATCAGCATGTATGCTTCGGCATTCTTGCTGTCCGACGCAATGGCCTTCGTTGCATATTCCTTGGCCTTGTCGACGTTCTTGAGATTCAAGTACACATCGCCGCGAAATGTCATCTCTTCCGACGATGGACCTTGCTTGTTGCACGACGCAAGTACGAGACCTGCCGTCAGTGCGATTACCATGATGCGAGTACTACGCATTCCAAACCCCTGTGTCAATTGAACATGAACCATCATTTGATCTCTGAAAATGCCTCGGTGAGGAGGGCTTCTTGTTGACGTTCGTGGACCTTCGCCGAGCCGGTGGCCGGACTTGCTGCTGCGGCGCGACCGACATACGAGAGTCGTTGCGTGGGACGGAGCACATCAAGGATGGACGGTTGCACATGCAACCATGCGCCCGAGTTCTTGGGCTCTTCCTGACACCACACGATCTCCGTCGCATTCGGATACGATGCCAACACCTCGCGCATCTTCTCGGCATGGAACGGATAGATCTGCTCCAGGCGGACCAATGCCACGTGCATCGCCTGCATGTCCTTGCGCTTCTTGGCGAGTTCGTTATGCACCTTCCCGGTGCTGATCACCACGCGCGTGATCGTCGACGGATCCGTGACCGTTCCGTCGTTGATGATCTCTTGGTACGACCCTTGCGTGAGCTCTTCGACGGTCGAGGTGAACGTTCGCAGATAGCCCTTCGGCGTCATGATCACCATCGGTTTCCGCCATGCCGCCTTCACCTGGCGTCGTACAGCATGGAAGTAATTCGCCGGTGAGGTGAAGTTGCAGACGATCATGTTGTCCTGCGCGCAGAGTTGCAGGAATCGCTCAAGGCGTGCACTGCTGTGCTCCGGACCTTGTCCGTCGTACCCATGCGGCAAGAGCATCATGATGTTCGAACGCTGTCCCCACTTCTCTTCGGCACTGCTGATGAACTGGTCGATGATGATCTGTGCGCCATTGGCAAAGTCGCCGAACTGCGCCTCCCATGCCGTGATCCCGTTCTTGGCGATCGTGCTGTAGCCATACTCGAAGCCGAGCACAGCGTATTCGCTGAGCGGCGAGTCGTGAATATGGAAGCGTGCTGTGGCGCCGGGCAAGGCGGCAAGGGGCACGTATTCGGTCTCGTTGACGATGTCGGTGTGCACGGCCTGACGGTGGTTGAAGGTACCGCGACCCGTGTCCTGGCCGGTGATGCGGACGGTATGTCCTTCCAGCAACAACGATCCGAAGGCAAGTGCCTCGGCCGTTCCCCACTGCACATGTCCGTCGGCAAAGGCTGCCCGACGTTTCTCCATCTCGGTCTTGACCTTTGTATGGATGTTGAATCCGTCATGCACGGAGCAGATGGTCTCCATGATGTGGTCCAACGTCGGCTTCTCCACGGCCGTCGGAACGGGCGAGAAGAGGTTGTATTCAAGTGTGGCAACAGGGACACCCTTGGAGGTGGCCCGATTCTCAAAGGCCGCCACGAGCACGGCCTGCTCTTCTGCCGAAATGGCCTCGAGCGTTTCTTCGGCGGCGACCTTTTCGGTGACGAGGCGCTGACGGTAGGTCTTGCTGACCGAGACCATGTTCTTGATCTTCTTGTACAGCAATGGCTGTGTTGCCGTAGGATCGTCCTGTTCGTTGTGACCGTACTTGCGGTAACAGTACATGTCGATCACCACATCGTCCTTGAAGGTCTGACGATAGGCAAAGGCGAACTCTGCTGCCGCGCGACATGCCTCGGGATCGTCTCCGTTCACATGCAGGATGGGTACCTGCAACATCTTCGCAATGCCCGTTGCATAGGGCGTCGATCGGGAGTCCTCGGGCGACGTGGTGAATCCGATCTGGTTGTTGATCACCAGATGGATGGAACCACCGGTGTGATAGCCGCGCAAACGGGCCATGTTGAACGTTTCGGGAACCACGCCCTGACCTGCCATGGCAGCGTCTCCGTGGATCAGGATCGGGAGAACGAGGGAGTTGGTCGCATCACCGCTTTCGTCCGTGAGCGCCCGCGCCATCCCTTCGACCACAGGGTTGACTGCCTCGAGGTGACTCGGATTGGGCGCCAATACCATTGGAAGTTGTTTCTTCGATGAAGAGACATAGGTGCCTTTTGCACCAAGGTGATACTTCACGTCACCTGAACCTTGATACGAGTCCGGATCGGCCATGCCTTCGAACTCGTTGAACAGTTTCTCCAGTGGTTTGCCCATCATGTTGACGAGCACATTCAGTCGGCCACGGTGGGCCATACCGACCACAGCTCCGGAGAGATCGTGATTGGCTGCATTGTCCAGGATCTGTTGCAAGATGATGACGGTGGACTCGCCGCCTTCCAGACTGAATCGCTTCGACCCGAGGAACTTCGTATGCAGGAAGTTCTCGAGGAGCTCCACCTTGGTGAGCTCGCGATAGGTCTCAAGTTTCTGTTGTGCCGAGAGGGCCATCTTCAAGCGGGTGCCCTCGACGCGGCTCAGGACCCACGACTTCTTGTCCGGGTCCTGCATGTGCATGTACTCGATGCCGATCTTATCGCAGTACGTCTCGCGCAACAGGTCGATGATCGTGCGCAGTGTGGCGCGTTTCACGCCGCCAAAACCACCGGTATCGAACTCTCGGTCCAGGTCCCAGATCGTAAGGTCGTAGAACGACGGATCGAGTTCCGGATAGTGATAGGCCTCTTGTCCAAGCGGATTGATATCGGCAAGCAAATGACCTCGCACGCGGAAGGCGTGGATCATCTGCAGGACGCGTGCTTCTTTGTCGACGATCTCCGGTTGGTCGGCGGCGAGGAACGGATTGGACCCACGATCGATGCTCCAGCGAATGGGCTCGAAGTGCACGTCGATCGACGCATAGATCTGGTCGTAGAAGCGATGCTCTCCCAGCAGGAGCTGGTGCATGTATTGCAGGAACTCGCCCGACTCTGCGCCCTGGATGACGCGGTGGTCATAGGTGGATGTGATGGTGACGACCTTGCTGACGGCAAGTGAGGCAAGCACGTCGGGTGACATGGCCTGAAACTCTGCCGGGTATTCGATCGAGCCTGCGGCGATGATCGTCCCCTGTCCGTCCATGAGTCGCGGTACCGACATCACGGTGCCGATCATACCGGGATTCGTGAGCGTGACCGTTGCACCCATCAGATCTTCCGGCGTGAGTTTGTTCGTGCGTGCCTTGGCGATGAGCGCATCGTAGGCGCGTGCGAATTCTGCGAACGTGAGCGACTGGGCATCCTTGATGCTCGGGACGAGCAACACACGCGATCCGTCGCGACGGGTGGTATCGACCGCAAGACCAAGATTGATCGAGCCGCGCTGCACCTTTACATGGATACCGTCGTGCAAACCGTACGTGTTGTTCATGTTCTCCACTTGCTCCACGGCCTTGACGATGGCCCAGGCGAGGATGTGGGTGAACGACAGCTTCGGAGCGCGCTTGCTTGCGAGGAAATTGTTGAGGATGCGACGATTCTCTTCGAGGGCCTTGACGGGGACGGAGCGCACGGACGTTGCCGTTGGCACGTCGAGCGAGGCCATCATGTTCTCGGCGATCTTCCCGCCAATGCTCGACAATGGTACGAGCGTATCGTTCGGACCAAGGAAGGGCAACTTCGTCGTTGCCGATGCTGTCGGCCGGGGCATAGCTGCCGTAGGGGCGCTCGGAGCGGGCGCCGTGCGTTGGGTCACGCCGTCGTTGGCGACGGTCGGAGCCTCCGGTGTATAGGAGGCGAAGAAGGTCTGCCACTCGGGTGGCACTGAGTCTTGATCGCGCAAGTATTCGAAGTAAAGCTCATCGACGTATGCGCTGTTCATCGACATCATGTCTGGGGTCTTTCTGGTCTAAAGAGACAATCTTATAAAATTACCGAATCCCTATGAATCCCACGCCCCTTCCCGCCGCGCTACCCTCCCGCCGATGCGAATGGTATCGAGGGTCGAGCATGGTACAGGTGGTGTCGGCAAGGATGTGCGAGGCCGGAATGCCCGTGGCCTCGAGGGCCGCGCGAATGGCGGAGTGGTTGTCGAAGTACATGGTCCCGTCGTCGGTTCGGCGGATGTGGTCCGGGAAGTAGGCCGCCACGTCGTCCCCTACCTCGTATCGGTCCACCGAGGCACAGGGCGAGAGGAAGGCGGAAAGGTGGCGAGGGTCGGACCCGTAGGCCTCTGACATCGCCTGCACGGCTGCGGCCACGATGTTGGCCTGTGTTCCCCGCCAGCCCGAGTGGACGGCGGCAACGGCCTGGTGGTCTGCATCATGGAGCAGCACGGCACAACAGTCGGCAATGGTCGCGCACAGCACGATGCCCGGCACATTCGTGATCAGGGCGTCGGCCTCGGGAGGTGGAATGCAATGATCGATGCGGACGACGGTGGCGCCATGCACCTGTCGCATGAACTGCAGGTGGTCTGGTTCCGTGCCGATCTCAAGGGCCAAAGCCGCGCGCGAGGCGCCCACAAGGGCCACAGATACGCCGTTGGATGTCGAGAACGTAAGTCCCGGCAACGGAAAGCGGTCGCGATTGGTCTGCGTGACCCCGCTACGGAGGCGAGGGTCGGTGAAGGCGGGCGTGATCTCGATCGCTGACATACAGGCTCGACCGTTGGACAGTGGGACGTGAAAGCGTTGCGATGAACTGGTGGAGCGCAATATCGCGGATGGCCGCGTCATTCCGACGTCCGACA
This sequence comes from Kapaibacterium sp. (SeqCode), assembly GCA_044224925.1. GTDB lineage: Bacteria > Bacteroidota > Ignavibacteria > Kapaibacteriales > Kapaibacteriaceae > Kapaibacterium. The sequence goes on along the minus strand of JBGAJM010000001.1, from coordinate 528,927 downwards.
ATGCGCACCAACGTCCGTTCCTGTGGCAACGGATAGACGTGGACAATGCAATCCTCACGCACGAACGTTGCCACGGTGCGTACGGTTCCCGTCCCCGGAGAGACGAACAGCATACCGATGGCGAGGGCCAACGTGAGCGATCGGCCGACAACATGCTTCCATGCCGACGTGCCACCCACCCACCATGTCCCGATGGCGATGAGCACGGCGGCGATGATGGCGGCCGTTGCCCCAACGTCCGGTCGTAGCACGGCCGCACTGCACGTCAACAGATCTGCCGCCTCCAGACACCACGTGGCACACAGTCCATACAACGGCGCCACCACCGGTGCCACGACGGTGCATGCGAGGGCGAGCAGGGTGAAGACCATGCCGGCCGACATGAGCGGGACCACAATGAGATTCACGAGCGGCGAAACGAGGGAGACCGTTTCGAAGGTGAGCGCGGCCGGGATGGCAATGGCCGCGTTGGCCGCCACCGGCACGCAGATGGCCGCGGCAAGTGCGCGTTTCCAGCGTGCGCGTCGGAGCGTGCACCGCTGACACATGGCAAGGAGGCGTGGTGGCAAGACGATGAGTCCGAGCGTGGCCCATGCGGAGAGCTGGAAGCTTACCGACGTGATCATGGTCGGCTGTATGCAGAGCATCACAAGCATCGTGAGGGCCCAGATGTTGAGGCCGTCGACCCGACGTTGTGCATGCCGCCCGCCAATGGCAGCAATGCCCATCACGGCAGCTCGGACGGCCGGTGGTTCGGCACCGGTGAACACCACATAGGCGGCGATGAGCACGGCGGCGATCACGAGTCGCACCATCGACGTGCGAAGGCGTGCAAGCAAGAGCAACAGGATGGCAAGGATCAAGGCCACGTGCGATCCGCTCACACTGAGCATGTGCGCCGTTCCCGCCGCCGCGTAGGCGGAACGTCGGTCGTACGAGATCTGTGTCCGATCTCCAGTGATGAGGGCCATGGCAATGGGCGCAACGCTCGTGTCCACCACAGCACGTATGGCCTCGTTCACGGCGCGCCGTGCTGTGCCGAGCCAAAGATGCCATGATGAAACGGCGATGCCGGGATGCACATCGGAAGCGCGGGCCCTGGCCGACCATTGCACGCCCATCGAGGCGAGCACGGCCTCTTCGTTCGGCTCCGTGGGCAGATGGAACGGTGTTGGAATGCGAGCTATGCCATCCACCACCACGGTCGTTCCAACTGTGAGCGATGCGCGGATCGGATCCAGTTGCGACACGCGCACCAACACATCGGTGTCGCGCATCGGTGGCAGGTCCTGTCGGTCCACCTCCCCGTGCACTTGCAATCGCATCGGATGTGCACGCATGCCTGTGATCACGCCTTCGATGCGGACCGGAACCCATGGCGGATAGCGTTGTGGTGTGGGAAGCTGTGACTGCGACATCAGCAGACCCAACATCATGCCCGTGCCCACACCTCCAAGCGTCCGCGCCGTATCCCAGGATCTGCGACGTGCGGTCCACACACCAACGGCAGCAAGGACCATGGCAGAGAGGGGGAACAACAAAGGAGCCATTGGTCCCATTCGTGGTGCAACAGACCCCGCAGCGAGCATGGTCGCGATCACAAGGATCAACAGGCGAAGGGCGGGAGGAGGCGTGGGGAGCATATCCCGGAAGTGACAAGTGATGAGTGACATGTGACAAGCACTCACTGGCGAGTGGAAAACTTCCCTCCGTGCCGCCCTGCCCAATCAGTAATTTGTCACGCTGTGGACGGTTGTCTGCACTATGACATCGCAACGATATTTTCCATTCTTTCCAGTGTATCCATCATGAGTTCAGATTCAAAGTCCGACTCGAAGTCCGGCAAGACCACCGGCACCAGCGGCGGCACCGCCGACGCGCGCGCAAAGGCTGCGCAATTGGCCATCGATCAGATCGAAAAGCAGTTCGGCAAAGGGTCGATCATGCGATTGAGTGACACGAACGTGGTGCAGATCGATGCGATCTCCACGGGCTGTTTGTCGCTTGATGCGGCGATCGGTATCGGCGGCGTTCCGCGCGGACGGATCGTCGAGATCTACGGTCCGGAATCTTCCGGGAAGACCACGGTGTGTTTGCAAGTGATCGCTGAAGCGCAAAAGGCCGGTGGCCTGGCCGCGTTCGTCGACACGGAGCACGCACTTGATGTGAACTATGCGCAGCGATTGGGAGTGGACCTGAACAATCTCCTTCTGTCGCAACCCGAGTTCGGCGAGCAGGCACTTGAGATCGTTGAAACGCTCGTGCGTTCCGGCGCGATCGACGTGGTGATCGTTGACTCTGTGGCGGCCCTTACGCCGCGCGTCGAGATCGAGGGCGACATGGGCGACGCACAGATGGGCTCGCAAGCACGCTTGATGAGTCAGGCCATGCGCAAGCTCAACGCCGCTATCGGTCGGTCGCACACCACCGTGATCTTCACGAACCAATTGCGTTCGAAGATCGGCGTGATCTATGGTAATCCCGAAACGACCACGGGCGGTAATGCACTGAAGTACTATGCATCGGTGCGGATCGATGTACGTCGTAAGGATGTGATCAAGGACGGCTCTGAGATCGTTGGAAACCGCGTGCGTGCCAAGATCGTGAAGAACAAGGTGGCGCCGCCGTTCAAGGAGGCCGAGTTCGACATCATGTACAATGAAGGCATTTCGAAGTTGGGCGACATGATCGACGTGGCCGTAGAAAGCGGCGTGATCACGAAGTCCGGCTCGTGGTTCTCGTTCCAGGAAGAGCGCGTCCAAGGTCGCGACGGTATGCGCAAGCTACTGACCGATACGCCGGAACTGCAGGCCGCCCTTGAATCGGAAGTACGCACGCTGCTGCATATGCCACCGAAGGTGAAGAACGGAGTTGAGGCGACATCGAAAAGCTCGAAGAAAGAGTAACCGACGCCCCGGGCATCATCACGGCGATACGACGCACCAAACGCACAGCGGAGCGGTGTTCGATCTACGTGGATGATGTGTTCTTCGCGGCATGTTCCATCGACATTGCCACGTCGCTCGGATTACGAAATGGCATTCCACTTACGCCGGACCTTGCTGCGACCTTACGCGGCGAGGACCGGCGTATGTCGTTACGACAGAAGGCCTATGGCTATGTGACCTATAAGCCGCGCACCGAGCGACAGGTCCGCGAGCACTATCGCTCGCTCGGCTACACTGCCGAAGAGATCGATGGCGTGGTGGAATGGCTGTACGAATTCCGTTTGCTCGACGATCGGCTCTTCGCTGAGCGCTTCGTGGCGGCATCTAAGGAACAACGTCCGATGTCGCGCCGCGCCATGGCACAGAAACTTGCCCAGAAAGGCGTACCGGCCGATGTGATCGATACCGTGCTCGCCAACGACGTTGACGACGATGCCGACCGTGCGGCCGCACTGGCCGTTGCGCACAAGAAGCTGCGCATGATGAAGGCAGACCTTTCCGAGAAGGAACGCGTGGACAAGCTCATCCGCTTCCTCCAGTATCGCGGCTACCCTTGGCCGGTGATCAAAGACGTGCTCACGTCACTCCCTTCGTAACTTTGACGATGCGCTTCCCACTTGCGACGCTGTGCATGGCACTCGTCACACTTCATACGTCACTTCTCTGTCAGCCCAACGGCTGTTCCAAAACTCGCCTGCCCGAGACGGTGAATCGATTTCAACCGACGACAATGCCCGTGCTCGCATGGGATGGTGCGACGTTGTATCTGGACCGGAAGCTGCATCCCGAGAACGTCGAAGGGGCGAACGATCCCGACGATGTATGGATAAGTCGCAAGGGTTCGAACGGACAATGGATGGAGGCACGGCAGGAGAAGATCTCCACGTTCCGCGCCCCGGATGTGATCTTCTCGATGTCAAGCGACGGACGTCGTGCCCTGATGCATGGACCGTTCATCGTGCGCGGTCGCGATACGACACGTTGTTTCGGCATTGCCACAAGAGCACATCGCGACTCCCTGTTCACGACGATCACACCGGTGGTCCTACCCAACACTCCACGAGTTGCACGGAACTTCTACGGACACTTGAATGATGCCGGCACGTTGATCGTACTGGCCATCGAGCGCGGCGATGCATATGGCGACCTGGATCTGTACGTCGCACGTCGCTGCGGAACGGTGTGGTCCGAGCCCATGAACCTTGGCCCGACGGTGAACACCACGGGCTTCGAAGGCGCGCCCCATCTTGCGCCGGATGGTGTGACGTTGTACTATGCGTCGAATGGACTCGATGACCGACGTGGGAAGACGGATCTCTACGTCACCCGTCGACTCGACGATACGTGGACGAACTGGTCCACTCCCGTGAACCTCGGTCCCTGCATCAATAGCTCGGAAGAAGAGAAGGCCTTCTGTTTGTTGCCCAATGGTCGTGAAGCTCTCATCGTCTCGTGGGATGCCGATGCCGAACGTCAGGGCATCTATCGCGTGGACCTTCCGGAGTCAGCACGGCCGCGTCCGTACTGCGTGTTCACGGGCGTGGTGCAAGACAACCATACCAAGGAACGCCTGACGCCATCGGCCATTGCCGTGCGCGACACGTCGCACACGGACACGTGCATGACGTTGCACCTGTCCACATCCCTCGATGGATCCTTCAGCATCGTCCTTCCGCAGCAGCATCACTATGCTGTGAGCGCAACGGCGCCACAGTATGTGCGTGCGCATCAAGTGCTGGGCATTCGCACACTCGACACCATCTCGCCTCTCCACCTTACCATCTCCCTGTTCGACACACGACGTCCGCTTGCCTCGCTCTACTTCGAACGCGGTTCGTTCCGCGTGTCCGACTCTTCCGTGGCCGCGCTTCGTGCCCTTGCCACCACGTACGGTATGCGGGCCGTGAACTTCGATGTGGCGGGCTATGCCGACATGCTCGGTTCCGTGCCGTTCAACAAGGTCCTGTCTGAACAACGAGCAGAGTCCGTTGCGGCAACCCTAGCCACCTTCGGCATCGATCCTGCTCGTGTGACGGCACGAGGGAAAGGCATCGAGGCGGTAGGGATGACGGTGAGCGGTTCGCGTGAAAATCCCCTCTCACGTCGCGTGGATATTTTTCCCGCAGAGAGCACGATCATCCTCAAGTAGCAAGCGCAGTGCGATCGATCACGTGCACGACACAACATGTGTCCACGACTGTTCGGCGCGTGACGGACGGTGCTCATTCACCACGATCGTGCATGTTGCTCCTGCATTCACGCTAACATGATGCACAAGGTGTGTGGTGTCACGATACGCAGCGTTCGCATTGCCATCCACACGAAACGTGACGGACTCCCCTTCCAGGATCTCTCGGTTCAGCGAGAGAGTGAGCGTGAGCATGCCATTGTTCGATTCCACCGTCACATCGCGTGCGATCACATCGGCTACATGCATGGCCGACATACCGAAGGACACCGGAATGGTGTAGGAGCCGCCATGGTCGGCGGTATGGGCCAGCTCATAGAGTGTTCGATCAAGGTCGACCGGTGGCTGGAGTCCAACGGTGGAATAGATCGTGCGAAGATGATACCGGAAGAGCACATCGAAATCGTATTTGTTCGGAGCCTGATGTCGAGGTTCGTACCACCAGAACCAATCGGATCCTTCGGCAATGAGCAATGCCTCGCGGGCGGCGGCATGGGCGGGATCCGTCGGCGAGACCACGGCCCGCGCTTTCGCAAGCAGTTCCCATGCAAGGTTCTTTTCCGGTGAGCCGATCCAGATATCGAAGTTGCCATCGATCCATGAGCCGGCAACGATGGAGGTGAGTGGCGACATGAACGATCGGTGCGGCGCGGCCGTGGCCTCTGCACACGTGACGGTGACGAAGCGATCGTCCGTGCTCAGTGCTTGCAGGAGCGCACGAACGAATGGCGCACCATTGTCGACGTAGAACTCCCAACAATTCTCACCATCGAGAATGATGGGAACCACAGCATGATCGAGCGCCTCTTCTCCATGCTCTTGCACGATGGCCCGTTTGCGTTCTTCGAGACGTGCCAAGAGATCGCGTGCTGCTGCCGCTGCATCCCATCGTTGATATTCGAAGCCAATGGCATCGCTCAAGGTGTGATCGCGAAACAACATGCCCACATCTCCATGTGGTGTTCGCACCGTCCACGGGAAGTAGGCCGACGTTGGACGATACATGTTGCCAAGCGTATGTCGGAGCACGGCCTCATCCGTGGCCGCCCACTGGATGCCGTGCGCGCTCATGATGCCAATGGCCTCGGTGCTCACGGATCCTTCGGCAGGCCACATACCTTGTGGGCTGTGTTCGAATGTGGAATGGAACATGTCGATGGCACGTCGCACATGTTCATGCGCATCGTCGGGAGCGCGGAACGGTGTGGAGGGTAGCGACATGGTCGGTCGCGCTTCGTGCGCAACATCCGTGTTGCAGAGCAACGGAAGGATGGGATGCATGTATGACGTGACGCTGATCTCCATCTGTCCGGTACCATGGAGTCGACGCATCGTCGGCACCATGGCATCCATAAGTCGAGCATGTTCTGCAAGCAACGTTTGTTTGTCGGCCTCCGTGAACCCTGCCGCCTTTCGAAAGAGCCCTGCCACCTGTTCGTGAAGGCGGGAGACGGGACCGATCCATGTGAGCAGGTACCACACTTGCAGGTCGAGCCAGTCCTGCGTCGAGAATGCATGCCAACGCTTCGTGCGGATCGCATCGGCAAGCGCTGCATAGCGCGGATAGGGAGCGATCATGTGCTCGTGGTTGCACAGCACGAAGAGTCGCGCGATCGAGTGTTTCTCATCCTCGCTGAGCGTTGCTGCCGGACGCATCGTCAGCTCCTGCACGCGATCTCGGATGCCATGGGCATACTCCGAGAGCTGCAGAAGCAGCGAGGGCACCACGTTCATCGTGTGCTTCACCTGCGGGAACTCTTCAAAGAGCAGCAGCAGATCGGTATAGTCTTTGACGGCATGCAGCCGTACCCACGGAAGGATGAATGAATCACCCATCCGGTAGTACGGCTGATGTTGATGCCAAAGGAAGGAAAGGCGGAGAGGTCTCATGCCCTCAATTTACAGACGGCGACCGCCCTTGAGAGCATTCACGTAGTAGAGATACTGTCCGGTGCCGTCGTCATTCAGGATCGACTTGCCATAGGTATCGAGCGTGAACGTGGGTCCGCGGTTCTCCGACTTCCGACTGTGGATGAAGCGCAGGTTGCCATTCTGGTCGGCACCGATGAACATGCCCACGTGATCGATGCGACCGATCTCGGCCGAGCTCGACGAATCGGCATCGAAGAACACGAGGTCACCGATGCGGAAGTTCGTGGCAGGAAGACCTACCACTGTGCCGGGTCCGCTTCCATAGATCTCAAAGGCCTTGCGTGGCATCGATGTGTTCGGCGAGGCGGGGTCGGGGTTGAAGCACATCGGCACTTGCGAGCGATATCCCCACACCATGCGCATGTAGCCGGAGCAGTCCAGACAGTTGATACGGTTCGCATCGTAGCCATCCGTCCACGACGTGACCACGCGTCCGAGCGATACGCTGTAGTGCGGCGTGTACGTCCAGTTCACTTGCAGATAGTCGTTGAAGTCCGAGCCCTCTGTGGTGGCCGTCGGTCCGTAGTTCGCATTCTTCGCGCCGGCCTGCAGGTATTCGGAAGCGATCGACAGAATATCGTCGGTGCCGTTCGCATTCACATTGTTGGCAAGGTTCGTGGCAAGCCACGTTGTGTCGACGGTGCCGTTGAAGGCCGTGGCAAGGGCACGAACCCATGTGCTGTGGGTGACGGTGATGTTGTTCTCCGAGAACGTGCGCTGTTCGCCGTTCATCGTCACGGTGCGACTGTTCAACGTGTATGTGGCGAGCCATGCATCCGTGAAGGCATTGGTCACGGTGGTCAGGGCTCCGTCGGTGGTCATCTTGAACCGACCGCTGATCACCACCGTGCTCTGGATCTGGGCTCCCTTTTGTGCGGAGCGCTGTGCGGGCGCGTTCGGGGCCATGGGATGGTCCGAGCATGCGGTAAGGGAAAGGGCGGCAAGGCCGGCCACGAGAAGGGTGCGAAGTGTGAACATGAATGTCCTTGCAAATGAGTGATGATGAATGATGATGAGTGAACCGTTGTGGTGCGAACTTCGGGGTGAGCACTCACCACCCACTAACCAGCGACTAACCGCCGGAACATAACCTTGCTTCCCTGCCCCTTTTTTGTGAAGTTGCATCCTTGGTCGCTCCACCGCGGAGCGTTCATCGTGAACGCATAAAGGGCAGTACATGCGGGGGGGTCTTCTCACCATACTGATGAGTGTGTGCGCGACGCTGACGTCGGCCGCACCGACACAGCCGTTGCGCTTGACGGCGCGCGATGTTCTTGGGACAACGGGTGCCGACCTGTCGAGCACACTGGAATACACAACACAGGACCGACCGGAGTTCGCGCGCGGCACCGATTCGCTTGCGCCGTGGAGACCCGTCGTACAGCCCGAGCACATGCAGGGCTACGTCCTCAAAGATTGGAACGGCATCGGCTGGCTGCGAGGTCGGTTCACGCTCGACCATAGCTTGTGGCATCAAAGTCTGTCGTTGGTGATCGCCCAGTTCGGCGCATCGGAGATCTACGTCGACGGTCGCCTCGTGCGCTCCTTCGGAACGATCGACCCGACAGGTCGCCGTCGCCACGATCACAATCCGCAGCACGAGATCGTCCCCATCGATCCCTTCCTCGACCGTACTGATTCGTGGAAGGTGCACGTGATCGCCATCCGTCTGCAGGCCGACGATATGAGCATGCAGCGTGACACAGCAGGCGTTCAAGTTGGCTTTGGCATTCGCATGGGTGGCACGGCAGAAGTGGCGCATGAAATGGTGGAGCGAGTCGACGTGTTCGATCGCACAACGCTCGTTCCATTTGGCATGGTGCTCGCCCTTGGACTGCTGCACCTTTTGTTCTTCCTCTTCGATCGGAAGCAACGCGTCCACCTCCTCTACACGGCCTTTACCCTCGTCTTCAGTGGCATCTTCGTCTCGTGGCACATCCTTTCGGAAACGACCGATCCCGCCATCACGTTGACCGTGAGTCGCACGCTTGGCATCCTGTGGATCGTCATCATCTGGGTGGTGCTCTTGCTCATTGCCATGATGTTCTACGGTCGCCTCACCAAAGCCCGCGTGATCGTCAGCACGGCGATCACCCTCCTCACCGTTGCAACGGCCTTTGTGATCCCGGGAGGCGGCACGGCGGCATGGGCTGGATTGGTGGTGCTGGCCACCATCGACGTGAGCAGGTTGACGATCAAGGCCATGATCCAACGGCAGGCCGGTGCGTGGATCGTCGGACTCGGTTTGTTGCTCTTCACGTGCTACATGTTGGCCTGGTTCTTCGGTCAGTACATGGGACTCCTCGAACTCTCCCAAACTGCATGGCGTGTCGTGACGGTGAGTGGACTCGTGAGCATGCCGGTGAGCATGTCGATCTTCCTTGCACGACGTGTTGGTGAGATCTCGAGCGAGCGACTCTCGCATGAGCGACGTGCAGCTGCCGAAGAAGTGCTTCGGAAGCAGATCGAGATCGAGCATGGACGGAAGACGCGCGAACTCGAAGAGGCGCGCCGATTGCAAGACGCCATGCGTCCCGCCAACATGCCGCCCCTTGTCCACCTTCAAACGGCCGTGGCCATGCGCTCGGCAACGGAAGTGGGTGGAGACTACTTCGACTACATCCGACACTCCGACGAGAAGATCACCGTTGCCATTGGTGATGCAACAGGACATGGCATGAAGGCTTCCGTCCTCGTCACGGCAACGAAATGTCACTTCCTCATGTACGGCGCCACGGAGAACCACGAGACCATCATGCGCAACACGTCGGAAGGTCTCCGCAAGCTGCACATGCATGGCATGTACATGTGCATGGGACTCCTGACGATCGACGGCATGAAGGCACAGTTCACCTCGGCCGGCATTCCCCCACTGTTGCACTATCGCATTGCCTCGAACGATGTGGTCCGTCACACCGTCAAGGCGCTTCCGTTGGGAAGTCCCATGATCCCGGCTTATCCCAGCATCGTGACCGATCTCGCACCGGGCGATGTGCTCGTCCTGCTCACGGACGGACTCCCCGAGTTGTTCAACGCGCAGCGACAGACACCGGGATATGAGATCATCGAAGAGATCATGCTGGCTCATGCATCACGCACGGCCTTGGAGATCGGCAACGAGCTCGTCCTGATGAGCGAGCGCTGGTTGGACGGACATGACGCATCTGACGATATCACATTCGCGGTGATCAAGGTGGTCTAACATGCAGGCTCTCCTCCTTTCCGCCCTGCTCCTGTCGTTCCTCACGGCATGTTCCACAGGATTCGATCCGAGTGAATGCAGGGCGCCGAGAATCATTTCCGGATATCCATCGTCGTTTGAGATACCTGAGCTCACGACAGAGTCGAAAGCGAAACAGCTGCGTTCTCAGATGGGCGTTCTCTGCACAGATCATGCCGTCAGATCTACGGACACGTCTTTTGGAAAGCAGTATCGCTTTGTCCGTGTTCCATCGGGCGAAACGATCTGGTCATTCGATCCTGACGTACTCCTCCGTTCCGGCGAGTATCCCCGTGCAAGTGGCTGTGTCTGTCTGGATGATGCTACGTTCCTTCTATCGTGTTCGTTTGGCACGACCATGCGCTATTACTTCCTAACCCCGGCAACGCAACGCATTCAGGAGGTTCAGTTCGCGGGCATTGCCGGTCGCGCGTGGAAGAATGATCGGGACGGCATTGTCGAAGATCCGCTGATCACGTTACCCGATGGACGTCGGTGCATGCTGCTTGAATGGGGAGCACTTCTCGTCGATGTGGAAACAGGCCAGGTGGTCGATTCCGCCAGTACCTTCCCCGGTCAAGGAAAGAACTATATCTCGACATCGGTGGACAGCAAGCGGGTCCTGTCTTGGTCACCTGGCTACAGCACCAAAGATCAGTTGTTCATCAACGACGTGCGGATCGACAGCAAACTATTCGTGACATCACGGCATAGTGTTGTGCTTCGTTCGGATGGAATGCAATTGGCCTCGATCCGATTATTTAACGTTGCAGCAAGTGATGCAGAATCCGACTATCATCTCATGATAGAACGATGGGACTGTTCGGATCTTGAATCCATTCGGCGTATCTCGTTCATCGACGTATCCGCAGCAACATGTCGATATCCCGGCCCGATGAGTATTGCGATCGCCGCAGACGGTAGTGTGATCACCACGGGCTATAGAGCCGCTGATCTGTCAGGCTATGACGTGATCACGATCAATGCATCCGACAGCACGGTGCGTGTCTTTCGGTAGCCGACGGTATGTTGCCAACTGGTAACACGCAGAGGTGAGACCACTGCCGTAGTTTACCGCAATGACAACGCATCGTAAATACAATGTTCTCTTTCTGTGCTCCGATAACGCTGTGCGAAGTCAACTTGCGGAAGGATTTGCAAGTGCCCTCCTTGCTGACCTTGTGGTCTCGTATTCGGCCGGGATCGAGCGTGGTGAGATCGATCCGTTGGTCGCAGAGGTGTTACGGGAACATGGCGGCAATATGACGTCGCTTTTTGCACAACGTCTGGCAGATCTTCCCATGGTGGCTTACGACGTCGTCGTCACCCTCGACGATTCCGTTCGACATGTAGCCTCGTCGATCACCGGAACACCGCTCACCATCCACCACCACTTTACCGACCCACGCGACGTGGCCCCCACCCAGGCCCACGAAGACCGCCGCCGCGCCGTTGCCATGCTTGCCCTCAACATCAAGGACATGGTTTCCGACCTCCCCCGCTACCTTGCCGCCCTACCGGTGGAACAGCATTGACCACAAACGACAACGGCCGTCATAATGACGGCCGTTGGGTCTCTTGAGAGTGGAGATGCCGGGAGTCGAACCCGGGTCCGAAGCGGAATCACCGAAGCATACTACCTGCGTAGTCGGTGTTTGGTTTTAACAATGGCGGCACCCATCGACAGGTCGCTCATTGCGATCATCAGTGTTGTCTCGCGCTACGCCCTAATGCACAGCTTCACGCCAGACTGTCTTTAAGCGTCACTGGTACAGAAGACGACAGTCAATCATCTGTATCAATGGCATGGGTACCTAGTTAGGCAGCCATGCGATAACCGAAGTTATCTGCATGTGTTTGTTCGCCAGTTGTATTAACGAGCTCCACCAGCGTAGCTCGGCAAGCGTCTTCGAGATCATCTCGCCCCGTCGAGACCGGTACATCCCCAACTGAGGAAATCAGAAGAGAATACAAAATACAGAATACAGAATTCAATTTGGGACAATTATAAAACTGTCACTTCTCACTCAACTCGTCACTTGTCACTCGTCACTTGTAACTTCATTCGTAGCACGTTGTTGGGATCGCGTCGAGACAATCAAAGCCGTCGGTACATTCATTCGTACTGATCAGCCGGGTGACAAATCCCTTTCGACTGAACACGAACTTCACTGAATACGCGCTGGCACCGTCCGAAGCGGTTAGATAGACGTACATACAGCCCGTTTTGTGGGAAATGTAGGTCTCGATCGATGGGAGGTGGAACTCGTAGAGGTTTGCGTATGCGCTGGAGGGAATGTGCAGTCGGGTCCCATTCCAGGTGATGGCGAACTCTCGCATTTCCATTCGCGGACGTGTGCCATCTGTGCCGAACACAGGCATTGCCGGATGTTGGTGTCGAGGATCGTACTGACCGAGACGTACAGAGAAAGAGATCTTCTGTCCTGCAGATGTAGTGCCGTTCAATGTAGCCGTGTTGCTCTTGGTGCGAAGACCTGCCACCCTCTCGAGATGGCGACGTTCCTCGATGTACATCGTGTCTCGCACCGAGCTAAGATGTCGCACAACCTCATCAAAACACATCCGCTCACGTTTCACTTGCCCAACTACCTCTTGCGATACAATGAGCAACAGCCCCGCGATGACCGTGATCGTCCTCATGTTGCTCCCCTCTTCCTCACTTGTCACTCGTCACTTGTCACTCGTCACTTGTCACTTGTCACTTGTCACTTGTCACTCAACTCGTCACTTGTCACTTATCACTTTTTTAACTTCTTCCATAAACCACTGCGGCGTACTCGTGGCCCCACTGATCCCCACCGTTTCGGCGCCCTCGAACCATTCGTCCTTGAGCTCGGAGATGTCTTCGATGAAGTAGGTGCGCGGATTCGCGGCCTTGGCAACATCGTAGAGCACCTTTCCGTTCGACGAGGCACGACCTGCCACAAAGATGATGACGTCGTTGGCGGCGGCATAGGCGGCGAGGAGGTGTTCACGACCGGAGACCTGACCGCAAATGGTGTCCTTGGCGTGGAACTCCGTGGCGATCTCTTCCATCGTGTCGACGATGAGTTCCTTGATCCGCAATTGCAAGGCATCGCGAATGGCCTGGAACGTCGGTCGGTCCATCGTCGTCTGCGAGAACAGCACGGTCTTTCGTGCAAGGTCGATCTGGGCAAGGGCCTCGTCCACGTTCTTGATCACGATGCATTCGTCGTTACAGACGCCGCGCACACCGAGCACTTCAGCATGGTCCTTCTTTCCGAAGACCACCACTTGATAGCCCTGATCGTAGAACTTGCGCACACGCTCCTGGAGTTTCGTGACCACCGGACAGGTTGCGTCGACGATCTCGATGCCGCATTCCCAGGCCTTACGGTATGTGCTCGGCGGCTCGCCGTGTGCACGAATGATCACCTTGGCACCTCGGTGCGCAAGGGAATCGAAGTCGTCCACCGACACCGTCTTCAACCCCTTCGCCTCGAGTCGCTCGATCTCTTTGGGGTTGTGGATGATATGTCCAAGTACGTACACGTTCCGCTCGGTACGTTCCTTGGCCAACTGATCTTCGGCGATCTGAACGGTGCGTACAACGCCCCAACAAAAGCCGCTGTGTTGATCGATCGTGACCTTCATGATGCACCATTGTATGCGTGAACGAGCGACAGGATCGACTCCACTTGCTGATCGATGGTGAGCGCCGTCGTGTCGATCTCCGCGGCCCCATCGGCCTTGGTGAGCGGACTATCGCTGCGTTCCGAATCGATCTTATCGCGTTCCATGATCTGGCGACGAACGTCGTGTTCGTCCACCTCGAACCCTTGTAACCGTGCCTCGAGCAATCGACGTCGTACACGTTCTTCCACGTCGGCGATCAAGTAGACCTTCACCTCGGCACGCGGGAACACCACGGTACCGATGTCACGGCCATCCATGACCACGCCGCCTTGCTCCCCGATCTCTCGTTGAATGCGTACCATGGCGCGACGTACAACAGGCATGGCGCTGATCGTGCTCACCAGGTTCGTGACCTCGGGATTTCGGAGTTGGTCGGTAACATCACGGCCATTGACGAACGTGCGCTGACCTTGGTCTGTGTGCGCCAACCGAATGTCGGTATGCGCGATCAGGTCCCGAATGGCCTCGTCCGTGATCTCCGTATGCGCCTGCACCGCCGCCAACGTCACGGCACGATACATGGCACCCGTATCGATGTAGATGTAGCCCAGGCGTTCGGCAACGCGACGTGCAGTGGTGGATTTTCCGGCACCGGCCGGACCGTCGATGGCAACGATAATGGGTGTGGGCATAGCCACAAAGATACGTCACGCACCCGAAGACGTCCGCTCCAACTTCCGCGCTATCATGTGGTAGACCACGAGGCCCGCTCCGCTGAAGAGGAGCAGGGAGGAAAGGACGATAGGCTCGGGGGACTCCACTCCCAAGTTCGTGGTGTTCACCAGGATGTTGCCGATGATCAGGCCGAGTCCGGCACCGGTGGCCAATAGTCCAAAGCGCAACGAGGCATACTTCTTCGAATTCTCGTCCACCCGCTCCACAAGCAGTGACGGGTCCATTCCCTTTTCGATCATGGCCAACCGGATCTGTCGGTTCGACTCTCCACGACGCCACAGGATGATCACCAAGCCGATGATGGCAATGATGGGGATCGTTAAAGCGACGAAGGGAATGAAGCGATGCTCGGTATCGCTGCCGCGCAACGTCTGCATGTGGATCTGTGCCTCGTTCTCGGCCTTGAGCGAATCCAGGACGAACTGTTGATACAGAGAGTCAGTGGCCAATCGTGTCTCGCGAGGCACAGCCGTGGTATCGGCCAGGGCGGTGGACGTGATCAGGAGCAGACAGGCAAGGCGAAGAAGGATGGACATTGTAGACCTCGTGATGACGGGATACGTGATTCAGGGCTTTCGACAGAAATGCCGACGTAGGGTTTCACTGAAACCCTGTGGACATTCTCCTGTCTAAGTTGCCGCATGCAGTACGATCCGGACGCGACCACCCTTCACCTCATCCGAAACGGGATGACGGATGCCTATGCGCAGATCGTACAGCGATATGCCGCACGGGCACTCTCGCTTGCGTCGAGGTTCGTTCGCGATCAGCAGGCTGCCGAAGACGTGGTCCAAGATGCCTTCGTGCGCGCCTACACGGCGCTTCCGTCGTTCCATGGCGATGCGCTCTTCTCCACGTGGTTCTATCGCATCGTCTACAACACGGCCATGAATGCGGTGCAGCGACAGCGACGTCAGCCCGAGCTTACCGAGATCGACGAGGACAGTCTTGCCGTGTGGACGGATACCGATATGTTCGCTCAACTCGAGGCCGCCGAACTTGATGCGTACATTCGCGAGGCCATGGATGCCATCCCCTCGCTCTATGCCGCTGTCCTGGACCTGTTCTATGTGCAAGACCGGCGGTACGACGAGATCGTGGCGATCACCGGCATGCCGCTCGGAACGGTGAAGACACGATTGAATCGTGGCCGCGCCTTGCTCCGCGCTGAACTCCTGCAACGTTGTCCGGAATTGTTTTCGGAGAGAACATCATGACGCATATCCCTTCCAACGATGAACATGCCGATGGCGAACGTCTTCTTCGGTCGTCGCTGCAACGCGCACTCCTGAAGCCTGCCCCCGAATCGATCGCCCTTGCTGTCCAAGCCCGCCTTGCCGCCCTCCCTACTCCTTCTCGCTGGATGCGCGTGGTGATGCGCTATGGTGGTATGGTCGGCGTGACGGTCTTGCTTGCGGCCGTGATCATGGTGGTGGTGATCGGTGACCCGATGCCGGCGACCACGTCGATCGCCGTACCCGATCGTACGTTCACGCATGTGCTGGACGTGATCGCATCGGTCCCCACAGCGGTCTCGGCGACCACGGTCTGCATCGTCGTCTTTCTGCTCTACGGCTTCGTGTCGACGGAACTGTCACGTCGGTGAGCATGGATAGCATGTATATTTGCGCCCATGCCACCATTGATCTCTGCAGAGCATCTCTCCTTTGAGTATCCGAACGGATACAAGGCCCTCAAGAACGTTTCCTTCACCGTAGAACCGGGCGAGTTCCTGGTGGTGATCGGATTGAGCGGTTCGGGCAAGAGCACCCTGATGCGCACGATCAACCGGTTGCTGGAGCCAACGTCGGGGACGTTGACGTTCCATGGCACCGAGGTGACGCATATCGAGGGCGATGCTTTACGTCGGCATCGACAGAAGATCGGCATGATCTTCCAGCACTTCAACTTGATCAAACGACACAGCGTTCTCCGCAACACGCTCTACGGCGCACTCGGACAGCTTTCGTCCATGCAGTCGATGCTCGGACACTTCTCTCCGGACCTGTGCGAGAAGGCCCTGCGCAATCTCGACATCGTTGGCATTCGTGAAAAGGCGGACCAACGCGCGGATTCGTTGAGCGGTGGACAGCAACAACGCGTCGCCATCGCACGCGCGCTGATGCAGGACCCGATGCTTCTCTTGGCCGATGAACCCGTGGCTTCGCTCGATCCGGCCACGTCGCATTCCGTGATGAAGTATCTCGATCGCATCAACAAGGAATTCGGAACGACGGTGGTGTGCAACCTGCACTTCCTCTCGCTGGTGCGACAGTATGCAACACGCGTGATCGCGCTCAAAGCAGGTGAGATCGTCTTCGAAGGACAACCCACCGAGATCACTGAACAGTGGTTCAAAGAGATCTATGGCGACGATGCCACAGAGGTGGAGATCCGATGAAACGTCACCTCCTTCGCCTTGGCATCGATGTGTTCTTCGGCGCCTACATCGCCACCATCATCGATCGGATCCTGATCCCGCGCGTCATCCTCGATAACGTGACCACGCCGTTCGACGGCATGCATCAAGCGTTCGTGATCGGACTTGCCCTTGTCCTTGCCGTGCTCGGCAGCGTGACGTCGGCCTCCATCGGTCGCCTCATCCTCGATGGCTCCGTGTCGGGCTCGTGGCAACGCACCGTGGCCATGAACATCGCATGGATCGGCTTCACGCTCACGGTCCTCGCCGGCTGGGTGGTCACGGGCATCTCTCCCTCGGCTCTTTTCAACGGACAAGGTCTGGAAGGAGCAGGGCGGATCTTCAAGGCCCTGTTCACGCCGAACACCGACATCATCGGTGCCGCACTGCTGGCCATGGTCGAGACCATCTACCTTGCCTTCATGGCAACGGCCATTGCCGTGCCCTTCTCGTTCGCGCTGAGCTTCTTTGCCGCACGCAACCTGATGGACCATGGTGCCATCCCACGCACCATTTACGTTGCCATTCGTTTCGTCACGAATTTCACGCGCTCCATCGAGCCGCTCATCTGGGCCATCATCTTCTCGGTATGGGTGGGCATCGGCCCGTTCGCCGGCATGCTGGCCTTGGTCGTGCACACCATCTCGTCGCTCACCAAGCAATACAGTGAGCAGATCGAAGACGTCGACACCGGACCCATGGAGGCCATCTCGGCCACCGGTGCCTCGCGCACGCAAGTGGTGTGGTTCTCCGTTGTTCCCCAATGCGTGATCCCCTTCCTCAGCTTCACCATCTATCGCTGGGACATCAACGTCCGCATGGCCACCGTCATCGGTCTCGTCGGCGGCGGCGGGATCGGCACCATGCTCATCCAGTATCAAGGCCTGGCGCAGTGGCGCGAGGTCGGTACCATCGTTATCCTGATCGCCCTCGTGGTCTGGATCATGGATGTGATCTCGGCACGTATCCGCGAAGCACTGAAATGATCGTTCGACACGAAGTGCGGACGCATCACTCCGAAGAGGAGATACGCTCCTTCATTGACAATCACTTGCTCCCACTACCTGAAGTGCGGTTGATGATGTCGTCGGCCACGTGGGACGGTTCCGTGCTGCATGTTGGCTCTGCCTTCGGCTCCGGAACGCTCACCATTGCGCCCGGCGCGCTCGACATCGAGATGGATCTCACACCATTCGGCATGGCTGTTCGAGGGCGCATCGAAGAAGGGCTTGCGAAGGCGGCAAGGATGTTGAATGCGCATAGGTCGTAGCCGCAAAAGCTTGTAGATTGCGGTCTCCACGTTGACATTTCACGCGGGTGCCACGCACCCATCGTCGGACCTCCCATGCCCGAATTCGTCCATCTCCACAATCACACGCATTTCTCACTGCTCGACGCGGCCTGCACACCCGAAACACTGATCGGGGCGGCGGTCAAGGACGGACAAAAAGCGCTTGCGCTGACCGATCACGGCGTGATGTTCGGTTGCTTTGAATTCTACAAGAAGGCAAAGAAGGCCGGTATCAAGCCCATCATCGGATGCGAGGTCTACATTGCCGTTGGCAAGCGACAAGATCGCGTCAAGGTGCAAGACGCCGGGAAGCTGCGCAACTACTATCACTTGGTGCTGCTTGCCAAGAACGAACAAGGTTATCGCAATCTCGTCAAGCTCACGTCGCTCGGTCACACCGAAGGCTATTACTACAAGCCGCGGATCGACTTCGAGCTGCTCAAGGAATATCACGAAGGACTCATCGCCACGTCGGCCTGTCTTGCCGGTCCCATCAACGCACCCATGCTTGCGGGTGATACGGAGACAGCCTACAAGAACGCGCGGTTCTTGAAAGAGGTGTTCGGCGACGACTTCTACATCGAATTGCAAGATCACGGTCTGCCCGAAGACAAACACGTGCTGGAGTTCGCACCTCGCATGGCGCGCGAGCTGGGCATCAAGCTCGTTGTCACGAACGATGCGCACTATGTGAGCAAGGAACATGCCGTTCCGCACAATGTGCTGCTCAACATCAACAAGGATGCGGCACTTGCGCGAAGCGGACAGTTCAATGTGAAGGAAGATCTGCGATACAAGGTACCCGAAATGTACCTGAAGACGCAGAAGCAAATGGTGGATCTCTTCAAGGAGTATTCGGAAGGCATCGAGAGCACGCTCGAGATCGCCGAGAAGGTGAACCTCAAGATCCCCACGGATCTGCAGATGCCGCAGTTCCCTATTCCATCCGACTCGCAAGCGCTCACGCTGGATGATTACCTGGACGAGATCACGATGCGTGGTCTGGAGATGCGCTATCCCGTGCTCTCAGCTGAGATCCTCGACCGTGCGAACTTCGAGCTCAACGTGATCAAGCGCATGGGTTATGCGGGATACTTCCTCATCGTGCAGGACTTCATTCGTGCCGCTCGCAACATGGGTGTACGCGTGGGACCGGGTCGTGGCTCTGCCGCCGGCTCCATCGTGGCCTACGCCCTCGAGATCACGAACATCGATCCGCTCAAGTACGATCTGCTCTTCGAGCGATTCCTGAATCCAGATCGTGTGTCGATGCCCGATATCGACATCGACTTTTCGGACGACAAGCGTGAGCTGGTGATCGACTATGTGAAGAAGAAGTACGGCGAAGAGTCCGTTGCACAGATCATCACCTTCGGAACACTGTCGTCGCGCGCTGTGCTCAAGGATGTGGGTCGTGTGCTCGGCATCGACCTTGCCACCATCAATTCCATCACCGACAAGATCCCCGTCAACATGGGGAAGGTGAAGCCACTCAAGGAGGCCATCGAGCTTCCCGAGTTGCGATGGGTGAAGGACAGTGACGATCCGAAGATCAAGGACCTGATCGAATACTCGCTGGTGTTGGAAGGATTCGCGCGCAACTCGTCGATGCATGCGGCCGGGGTGGTGATCGCACCGGGACCCATCTCGGACTTCGTGCCGGTGTTCAAGACCCCGCAGTCCGAGCCGGCAACGCAGTACAACATGAAGGACCTCGAAGAGGCAGGTCTGCTCAAGATGGACTTCTTGGGTCTGCGCACACTGTCCATCATCGACAACACGCTCGACCTCATCAAGCGCAATCACGGGGTCGACATCGATATCGAGGCCATCGACTTCCACGATCCGGTCACGTATGAGATGATCGGTCGCGGACAGACATTGGCCATCTTCCAGTTCGAATCCGAGCCGATGCAGAATGCACTGCGCAAGCTGCAGCCGAATCAGCTGGAAGATCTCATCGCCATGAATGCCTTGTACCGACCGGGTCCGATGGATAACATCCCGGACTTCATCGATCGCAAACAAGGTCGGCAGGCCATCGAGTATCTGCATCCCGTCATGAAGCCGGTGCTCGAGAAAACGTATGGCATCATCGTCTACCAAGAGCAGGTGATGCAGCTCGTGCGCGACGTGGCAGGTTTCTCCCTTGCACAGTCCGACGTGATGCGTCGCGCCATGGGCAAGAAGGACGAGAAGTTGATGAACGAGCAGAAGGCCTTGTTCGTGGAAGGCGCACTGCAACACACACAGATCGCCAAGGACCTTGCCGAAGAGATCTTCGACTTGATCCTGAAGTTCGCTTCGTACGGTTTCAACAAGAGTCACTCGGCCGCCTACGCCTATCTGGCATTTCAAACGGCATGGCTGAAGGCGCATTACACCGCCGAGTTCCTTGCGGCCAACATGACGGCGGAATTGAATTCGCAAGACAAGATCGTGCTGCTCATCGAAGAGGCGAAGCGCTTCGGACTCACGCTCTTGCCGCCCGATGTGAATCGCTCGATGGCCACATTCACCACCGATCATGGTGTGATCTACTTCGGCATGGCCGGGATCAAGGGTGTTGGGATCGGCGCCGTGGAGGCCATTGTGACGGCGCGCGAAGAACGTCCGTTCACCTCGTTGTTCGACTTCGCTGCACGCGTCGACATGAAGGTGCTCAACAAACGCGTGCTCGAAGCACTCGTGTGTTCGGGTGCGTTCGACTCGCTGCACACCGGACATCGTGCACAACTCTTCTCGGCCATCGAGCCGGCGCTCGAGTATGCACGCGTGGTGCAAGGCGGTGGGATGTCGACCATGGAGAGTTTGTTCGGCGAAGCGGACACCGTGCGTCCTTCCGAGCCTTCCCTCCCTACCGTTCCTGAGTGGCCCGAACGTGAACGCCTCAAACAGGAACGCGCCTATCTGAACTTCTACGTGTCGGGTCACCCGCTTCAAGCCCACGCCCTGGCCGTGTCCAGTTACAGCACGCTCCTCTTGCACAAGCTCGATCCCGAACAGTCGGGGAAGACCGTGCGGTTGTGCGGCATCGTGTCGGATATCCGTACGCGACTGGACAAACGCGAGAACACGATCGCCTTCATCAAGGTGGAGCAATACACAGGATCGTGCGAGACCGTGTTCTGGAGCGACAAGTACAAACAGTTCGGCGAACTTCTGCAACCGGATGCCGTGCTCGTCTTCATCGGCAAGTGCGAGATCAATGGCGAGAACGTCAAGATCATCGTCGACGATGTGCTCACGCTCGAGTCGGCCGCCAAACGATTGGTGAAGGGCTACGTGGTGCGACTCATGCCCGAGGCCGTCACACACGAGCAACTGCAACAACTCAAGACGAAGTGCAATGGCGGCATGGCCATGGAGACGCTCACCTTCCAAGTGGCGCGACCCGATGGACCGGTCACCTATGAGTCGATGATCAAGATCGGCGTATCCGACGAAATGACGTCGTTCCTTCGTACCACCTTTGGTGAGCCGAACGTTCGGTTCGCCACCTGATCCGGAGTTCTCGTGGAACGTGCTCTGAGTGCCATTGGCATCCTCGTCATCATCGCCATGGTCTGGGCCCTTTCATCGGACCGACGTCGATTTCCCGTTCGGATCGTGATATGGGGACTTGCGTTGCAAGTGATCCTTGCCGCCCTCCTCATTTCCTTTCCTCCCGGCGTCCAGTTCTTTCAGTGGCTGGGTGCGGGCGTGACGGCGTTCTTGGGTTTTGCCGATGTCGGTGCGCAATTCCTGTTCGGAAAACTTGCAGCCGACGATCAGGCAACGGCGTTTGGATTTCAGTTCGCGCTGACGATCCTGCCCATCATCGTCTTCTTCTCGTCGGTGATCGCCGTGCTCTATCACTACAACGTGATGCAGCGCATCGTGCGCTCGATGGCATGGGTGTTGGAGAAGACCATGCGGACGACGGCTGTCGAATCGCTGTCAGCCGCAGCCAACGTCTTCCTCGGTCAAACCGAGGCTCCCCTTCTCGTCCGTCACTACATCCCCTCGGCAACGGCTTCGGAGATCTTCGCCATCATGGTGGGCGGCTTTGCCACCATCGCAGGGTCGACGATGGGCGTGTACATTGCCATGGGCATTCCCGCGCCCGACCTGATGATCGCGTCGTTGCTGGCGGCACCGGGCGGACTTGCCTTGGCCAAGATCGCCATGCCACCGGATCGTGACAATGCATTGCGTGTGACGCGCATCGATCCGATCATTCCGTCGGGCAACATCATCGACGCTCTTGCCTATGGCGCACTGGACGGATTCAAACTTGCCGTGAATGTGCTGGTGGTGCTGCTGGCGTTCGTGAGTGTGGTGGCCCTTGTCGATGCCGGACTGCATGCGGCCGACGGATGGCTCACGTCGATCGGATTCCCCTATCTGCCCACATCACTCCGCGAGCTCTTCGGATGGATCTTCCTACCCTTTGCCTATCTCGTGGGCATACCCGGAAACGAGGCACAAACGTTCGCCTCACTGCTCGGCACGAAGATCTCGCTCACGGAATTCATTGCCTATGCCGATCTCTCGGCCATGATCAAGGCAGGAACGATCTCACATAGAACGGCCACGCTGGCAGCGATCGCATTGTGCGGATTCGCCAACGTGGCCTCGATCGGTATTCAGATCGGTGGGTTCAGCATCATGGCGCCGGACCGACGCGCCGATGTTGCGCGCTATGGCTTCAAGGCCATGATCGTTGGAGCCCTTGCCAACCTGATGGCGGCCTGCATGGCCGGCATCTTCCTTTAGTCCATCGGATCATCAAGGCGCGGTCCCTTGTTCTTTCCGCCGCGCATTTGCTGAATGATCATCTTCGTGAGCTGATCCACGAACAAGGCCTCGAATGCAAGGTAGCGTGCGTATTGCGACGTGGTGAGCACCTTCTTGGCACCGTCATGTCGTGCATTGATGGCTGCTTCGAAATCACGCAAGGCCTTGTCGAGCTTTTCTGTGCTACTCTTCAACTCCGCCTCTGACGCAGAGCTTTCGGAAGCCTTCCACAGGTCGCGAGCGATGGAGTTCACAGCATCCTTCGACTCCATCACCTTCTTCTGCAACGGATTGTACGTGCCGAAGAATTTCTCCACTTGCTCGCCCTGCAGATTGAGCACGTCGATCAACTTCATCTTGCGAATGTCCTCGATGCGCTGACGCATCTTCTCGCGACCTTCTCCGGAGCCGCCCATGCCGGGAGGTGGACCTCCCATGGGTTGTGCGAGAAGGGTTGACGTCATGCAGCACATGACCAAGGCAAGGATCAAAAGGTTAGAACACGTCTTCATTGTTCACACTCATGGATAGTAGTCGGAGATCTTGTGACGTCAGCTCGAACATCGTCGGCTGGTCTTCTTGGATCGATTGGGAAAGTCCGTTCACGAACTGTTCGCCATACATCTCGGAAAGAAGTTGCTCATCCGTGACCGTAGCCATTGCTCGCGGAGTGGTGCGAGGAGCGTTGCGAACGGATGCGACAGGCTTTTGTGGTACGCTTGGTTTCGTGCTGACAGCCGGTGCATCAGCAACCGTCGTTGCAGATGCCACCGACGGTGAAGTGGTGGTTGGGACGGACGTTGGAGTGGACGTCCACGGAGCGATGAACACGACCACGGCAGCCGCAACAGGCAGGGCGGCCGCAAGGACCTTCCACGCCGGGAACTGACGTCGTTGTTGCATACGTGCAAGCACGTCCACGCTCAGCGTTCGCGTTGCACGATCGATCGATGCCTGATAGGCCGTGCGATCGAAGGCGCTCTCGATGATCCGCAGATCGTCACGCAGTTCTTGTTCATCCATGATCTTCTCTCCATTGATCGTAGAGGTCGGTGTCTTTGATCATCACGGCGAGCTTCTTCACCGCATGATGATAGTTGGCCTTCAGTGCGCCCACGCTCGTGCCCACCATGGCGCTGATCTCTTCGTACGACAGTTCATCGAAGTAGCGCAAACAGAAGGTCTCGCGTTGTTTCTCGGGCAAGGCTTCGAGGAAGGTGGCAAGGCGGGAATGGAAGTCGAGGTTGAGCACATGCTGTTCGGGGGAGACATGTGATCCTGCCACATCGCGTTCGTCTTCGTGATTTCCGATCCGGAACCAGCTTTGCAGCTTCTTCTTGCGGCGCATGTTCGAACACACGTTGATCGTGATCCGATAGAGCCACGTTTGCAACGCGCTCTCACCCTTGAATCCATCGATGCTCTGCAGAGCTCGGATAAAGACCTCTTGCGAAGCATCCTGCGCGTCTTCGGGCGAATTGAGTTGACGGAGGGCAACAGAGTAGACGAAGCGCTGGTTCCGTCGCACGAAGGCCGTGGCGGCGCGTTCGCGGCTCCCACGTTTGAACTCCTCGAGGATCCGTGCGTCTGTGTCCAATGTCAAGGGATAGGTACTCACGCTTGTTGCCCATTCTGAAGACCGCTTAGGGTGACTTCACCGACAACAAGTTTAACGATACCGCACTTTATACCCGCGCTGTGAGCCACCGGCCTCGACGTTTGACGATCGTGGCCACCACCGTGAGCACCACATAGCCGATCACAAGGGCGAACCAGATACCCTGCTGTCCAAGGCCGGCATATCGAGACAGGACGTAGGCCAGCGGGAGCTGCACGCCGAGAATGCTGCCCGCCGTGATGCCCATGCTCGTAAAGGCCGCACCGGCACCACTCACCACGCGGACGGTTGCAACGCCAATGGCGAAGAACAGATAACCGAACACCGAGATGTGCAGATAGTTCGTGGCCTCGGAGATCGTTGCCGGCGTGTGCGTATACAGTCCGATGAACTGTGCACCGAACAGATAGATCACCACGCCCAGGGTGATGATCACCACGCTCAACTGCTTCACGGCCGAGCGATGATAGAGATGGATACGGTCCACCTTCCCTGCTCCAAGATTCTGTCCGGTGGCCACTTCCACGGCCATGCCCGTTGCGAACACGAACATGAAGACGATCATGTCCATGTACAGTCCGAGCGTATACCCCGCCACCACGCTCGTCCCGAAGGCGCCGGCGATGACGAAGATGCCCATGCGATTCAGCGATACCGACAGCATCTGCAGTGAAGCCGGGAATCCTTGCTTGCCGATGCGATTCAACAGCGATGGGTCGAGCTTGAAGTTCTTGAAGTTGAGTCGGATCCCGGCTTTCCCTGCGCCAACGGCCCAGATACTGAATCCCGCACCGAGGATCTGCGACAGGGCGGTGGCAAGTCCGGCGCCCGCCATTTCCATGCGTGGGAACGGACCGATGCCGAAGATGAGGAAGGGGGCGATGACGGCGTTGACCACCGTCGTCATGAGCAAGATGATCATCGGATAGACACTGTTCCCGGTGGAACGCACCACGCTGGAGATCTGGAAGTTCACCAGATTGGCCGTGAGGCCAAGGAAAAGCATCGACATGTATTGCACCGCATACGTGGCCACGTTGGGGGCCAGACCGAAACGCTGCGGAATGTATGGCATCAGGATGTAGAGGATCGTCGTGACCACAGCACCGAGCATCACCATGCCCACGAGCGCCTGTGTGGCCGTCCTCCCCGCCTCCATGGCATTCCCCTCTCCCATGCGACGTGCCACGATGATGCCCGTGCCCACACCGAAGCCGCTGCCGAGCGTGAAGACAAAGAAGGCCACCTGATCGCTGGAGCCGATGGCGGCAATGGCGGCATCGCCAAGGCGACTGACGTAGAAGCGATCGATGAGGGAATAGAGAAGCTGCACCAAGAAGCTAAAGGCCATCGGAATGGCGAAGGCTCGAAGGGAAGAATCGATGGGATCGTTGAGGAGATCAACGCGTAGCGTACGTGCAGCGGACATACTTCGCTAGATGAGTTTCAAATGAACGGCGCATGAACGAATGATAACCGTGATTGTTGCAAGATGGTTGCGATGTTCGTAGGATGATGATGGTGATGCTTCTGCTGTTGGCGGCGTTCTATGCCGCACGACTTGGCTTCTTCTACCTAGGTTCGTTCCGACAGCGAGCCGTGCATCCCGTTGGTACCACCACCTTGCGCGTGAGCGTGATCGTTCCCGCACGCAACGAAGAACGCAATCTACCACGATGTATCGAGGCACTGCAACGTGCCAACTATCCCGCCGACCGAGTGGAGTTCATTCTCGTGAACGATCGGTCGACCGATTCCACGGCATCCGTTGCTGAACGCCTGACGTCGGGCGATGCACGTTTCCGCATCGTGCATAAGACCGATGCATCGGTCCACGCAAATCTCCGAGGCAAGCCCGGTGCGATCCAGGAAGGGATCGATCATGCAACGGGTGACGTGATCCTGTGCACCGACGCGGATTGCAGCATTCATCCGCAATGGATCGCCGCCATGGCTGCACCCTTCCGCGATCCCGCTGTTGGCATGGTCTGCGGATTCACAACGATCAAGCCCACGGGCCTCTTCGCCATTCTGCAGGATGTGGAGTGGATGTATTCGCAAGCCATGGCGAAAGGTGGCGTGGGCAACGACGTGCCGCTGGGATGTTATGGCAACAACATGGCCATTCGCAGGTCGACGTATGACGCCGTTGGCGGCTATGCGGCCATTCCGTTCAGCATCACCGAAGATCTCGCCCTGTTACAACACATTGCCGATCATGGCGAGCATGTGATCTATCAGTGCACGCATGAAGCGACCGTAGAGACGCTTCCCTGCACCACATTGCATGAGTATCTCACGCAACGCCAACGATGGGCGCGCGGTGGAACAGCGCTTGGAAGTCGTGCACTGATCTTCGTGCTTTCGTCCGTGGCCGTCTGGGCTGGGATCGTCACGTCGGTGGTCCAGCACAACATGCTTTGGCTCTCGATCTTCGTGATCTTGCGCGTGGTCGGAGATTCCGTGCTCGTGGGCATTGCCGCTGTGCGAGTACGTCGGTATGCCTTGCTGCCCTTCATCCTTCCCTCGATCATCATGCTCATGATGACGGAACTGTCGGCACCATTCCTGTCGCTCAGAAAGAACGTGACATGGAAGGGCCAGGTCTTTCGGACGTAGGTCGACTGCACGCTTCGAGCAAGGCGGCAAGGGGTTCGTAGTGCACACCCATCGCATGCGAGAGTGCGATCTCGCACGTTGTGTTCGCCGCATAGTATCCGTTCGAGGCCATCGTGAGCACCTCCGCACGTTCCTGTGCAAGTGCGGACTCCGGCAACTCCGGATGCAGGATGCCACGATCTCCCGCCATACCACAACACGATGCCGTGATCGGAATGGTCACGCGCTCAGCACATGCTTCAGCTATGGCGCGCATGAGCGGCGTGCGGCGGAGCTTTTCGATGCCGCATCCGGGATGCAGCACCACATGGTCAAGACGCTTCGTGATGGTCAACCGTGGCAGGATGTGCTCTGCGAGGAATCGAATGGGATCGATGGTGTTCGGTTGGTCGACCATCGACGTGGCGCACGTCGACGAGTCCGTAACGACAAGCGTGTTCGGTCCTGCATGCCGTTGCACGAAGTCGTGCAAGGAACGTTCGCAACCATGGGCCGCGTCGACGAATCCTTTTGACGTGAAGAGATGACCGCAACATTCGGCAGATGATCCTTCGGGAATGGCCACCGACAATCCCGCGCGTTCGGACAGTGTGCGCATGAGGTCGATCACGTTGGGCGATGTCGAGGTAGAACCGAGCCAACGTACACCGCAGGACGGGAACAAGAGCACATCGGTCGTGCCGGTACTGAGCTCGCGAATGGAGGTCGACGACGCGCCGTTGAGTGCAGGGACGAAGAAATGGGCGACCGATGTTGCGAGACGCGCCGCTGTGTTCACAACGCCGAACGAGCCCGCAGCGCGACTTGTAGCGTTGTTCATCCACGTTCCATGCGCTTCGTGTCGGAGGCGTTTGATGAGGAGTCCTGTGTCGATGCCCACCGGACAGACCGTTGCACAGATACCATCCACCGCACAGGTCTGCACGCCGTCGTAATCGAAGTCCTCGGCCACCACATCAAGCTCGTCGGAATGAGGACGTGCTTGCAATTCACGGCGGACAACGATGCGCTGTCGTGGTGTGAGTGTGAGCGATCTGCTTGGACAAACATGTTCACAGAATCCGCACTCGATGCATCGATCGGTCTCCGGATCCACCACCGGCACTTTCTTGATGTTGCGCACGTGGGCGTGCACGTCGTCGTCGAGGATCACACCGGGATTCAAGATCCCATGCGGGTCGACGAGTGCTTTCAATCGCTGCATGAAGGCATAGGCCTCGCTTCCCCACTCCTTCTCCACGTAGGGCGTCATGTTCCGGCCGGTACCATGTTCTGCTTTGAGCGAACCCTGATACGTGTCGACAACGATGCCGGCGATGTCATCCATGAACTCACCATACTGCTTCACATCGGCCACTGTGGTGAACTGTTGATTCACCACAAAGTGAATGTTGCCATCCTTGGCATGACCGAAGATGATGGCCTCTCGATAGCCGTGCTTCTCAAAGCACGCTTGCACGTCATATACAAGCGAGGCAAGGTGGTGAGGCGGCACGGCAATGTCTTCGTTGATCATCGTGCTGCCCGGTGGACGCATGGCGCCGATCGTGGGCATGAGACCTTTGCGGATCTTCCACAATGCCAATTGTTCATCGGCATCTTGCGTCCACGTGGCCGGTACGGTCAGCGGCATCGATGCCGTGAGTGCCTCGGCATGGAGTCGATGCTGATCGCGTTGTTCGTGCGAAGTCGCCTGAAACTCCACGAGCAGTGCGGCACCATCGTGCATGTCCACACTTCGCAAGGATGCTGCATCCATCAGTTCGATGGCTGCAGCACCGGCATCGCGTAAGACGTCCACCTGTGCACAGGCATCGGCAACGGAGTGGAATCGCAACAACGATGTGAGCTTGAAGGCCGCGTCGACGACGGTGTTGAAGACCACTTCTTCGACAAAGCCAAGCGTGCCTTCAGAGCCGATCATCAGCTTGCCGAGAATACGCGCCGGATCGTCCTCGTCAAGGAAGGCATTGAGTGAATAGCCAATGGTGTTCTTGATCCGATACTTGCGACGGATGCGAGCGACGAGCGCTTCGTCGGCGCGGATCTCGTCGCGGAGCTGTGCGATACCGCGTGCGATCGGCGACGGTCCGTTCGACCATGCACGACACGATGCCTCGTCGCCGGTATCGATGCGCGTTCCATCGGTGAGCAGATACGTGATCGATGCAACGGTGTGATAGGAGTTCTGCACAGTGCCGCAACACATGCCGGATGCATTGTTGGCAACGATGCCGCCGATCATGCAGGCCATGATCGATGCAGGGTCCGGTCCGATCTTCCGTCCATACGGACGCAGATAGGCATTGGCATGGGCGCCGATCACGCCGGGCTGCACACGCAGACGAGCGCCATCGTCTTCGACCGACCATTGTTTGAAATGTCGACCAACGTCGACGATCACACCATCCGTCACGGCCTGACCGCTCAAGGAGGTACCGGCGGTACGAAACGTCACGTGTTGCTGATAGGTATGGCACCATTCGAACAGTGCGCGCACATCGGCCACGGAACGCGGACGTACCACGGCGATCGGCGTCATGGCATACAGACTTGCGTCGCGCGAATACGCGATGCGATCGATCAGTCGTGTAGAGACCGTCGTTGGAGGAAGGATGCGCTGAAGTTCAGAGATCATGCGCAATGATACGCTAGACCTGGAAGACCCCGGTCTTCAATTCCGGGATCGAGGCTTGATGCGATGCCACGGCGATCCCTCGCGAGATCATATCGCGTGTATGCGTGGGAGCAAGGATACCATCCACCCACAATCGCGAAGCCGCATAGAGTGGTGTGGTCGTTGCATCGTAGTGTGCCTGGATCTCTTTCAGCATGGCGTCTTGCTGCTCTTGCGTAAGCGGTGTGCCTTGCTGCTTTTCGAGAGCGGCCACACGGATCGTGAGCATCGTCTTCGATGCCTGCGATCCGCCCATCACGGCGATCTGCGCCGTGGGCCATGCATAGATCAGTCGAGGATCGTAGGCCTTGCCGCACATGGCATAGTTCCCTGCACCGTAGGAATTGCCAAGGATGACGGTGAACTTCGGTACCACGCTGTTGGAGACGGCGTTCACAAGCTTGGCGCCATCCTTGATGATGCCGCCTTGTTCGCTGCGCGTGCCCACCATGAATCCCGTGACGTCCTGGAGGAACACCAGCGGGATCCCGCGCTGATTGCAATTCAGAATGAAGCGCGCGGCCTTGTCGGCACTGTCGCTGTAGATCACGCCGCCAACCTGCATCTCGCCCGTGGCACTGCGAACGATCTCGCGATTGTTGGCAACGATGCCAACGGACCAACCATCGATGCGACCATAGCCGCAGATGATGGTCTTGCCATAGTTGGCCTTGTACTCGTCGAATTCACTTCCGTCGAGCAATCGACCGAGGATCTGATACGTGCTGTAGGGTTTGCTGCGCTCAGCGGGCATGATGCCATAGATCTCGTCGGCATCGAAAAGTGGAGCCTTGGGCTCGACACGCGAGAAGATGTTGTGCTGTCCTTTTGTCGGCGAGAATTTGTCGACAAGGGATCGGATGGTGGCAAGGGCCTCTTCGTCCGACTCCACTTTGTAGTCGACCACACCGCTCACAGACGAGTGCATCGTGGCACCACCCAGTGGTTCGATGGTGGTCTTCTCGCCAATGGCCGCTTCCACAAGGGCCGGACCTGCAAGGAAGACGCTTCCCGTGCCGTTCACGATGAGCGACTCGTCGCACATGATCGGCAGGTAGGCACCTCCGGCAACACAGGGTCCCATGATCGCGGCGATCTGCGGAACACCCATGGCGCTGAGCATGGCATTGTTGCGGAACTGACGTCCGAAATGTTCTTTATCGGGGAAGATCTCGTCCTGCATCGGAAGGAAGACACCGGCAGAGTCGACGAGATAGATGATGGGGAGACGGTTCTCCAGGGCGATCTCTTGCGCCCGCATGTTCTTCTTGGCCGTCATCGGGAACCATGCACCGGCCTTGACCGTGGCATCGTTGGCAACGATCACGCATTCGCGACCGCAGATGATGCCGATCCCCGAGACCACGCCGGCTGATGGCGCTCCGCCAACATCGGCATACATATCGTGGGCCGTGAAGAGACCGAGCTCGAGAAAGCCGGATCCTTCGTCGATCAGTGCATTGATGCGCTCGCGTGCGGTGAGCTTGCCCTTGGCCTTATGTCGCTCGATGGCCTTCTTGCCACCGCCGAGCATCGTCTGTTCGCCCTTGGCATCGATGATGCGCATGAGCTGACGATTCGCATCGTAATTGCGTTCGTAGTTGAAATCGTGCTCTACTGCGGATCCAACGATGCGAGCCATTACTTCTGTTGTTGTGCTGGCGGCTGTTGCGTCGTAGGCTGTGGTGCTTGCACTGGAGCAGCGGTGTTCGTCGGGATCTCAGCACCAACCGTGGATGGCGCCTTTGTCACGATCTCCGAGTCCAAGAAGAACTTGTTGATGGTAATGGCCATCAGCGCCACGAAGATGGCAAGTCCCATGGTGATGCTCTGCAGGATGTTGCGCGAGTTGCGCACACCGAGCAGGTTGGTCATCTGTCCACCGAACCCACCCATACCGGACACCATGTCGGCCTTTCCAGGCTGAATGAGGACGGCAAGGATCAACAGCACGGCAGCGAATACCGTCAAAAGAGTCAAAATGATGAGCATGGTCGAAGGGCCTTCAATGGATTCTGCAAGCCTCGAAAATACGGAAGAGTGGTCACGTCGCCAAACGCTTACAGACCGAGACGCCACGCTCGGTCGCGGGGAAGCGAATTCGTATCGAACCAGTGCAGGAAGAGGTCGTACTTCTTCTCGTTGGATCGGAACCAGGTGTTCATTTCACGGTAGTCGCCAAAACTGATCACCCAATACAGGTATTCCCGCAGATGGCCGCTCTCGGCAAGGGTCTTATGCCAGGTGAGGATGTCGTTCGGATATAACGTGTCGTAGCCTTTGGCCACCCAGGCCTGCGTGACCTTCACTTGGAGGTCGACGAGCTGGGCCATGGTGAGACGCTTCAATGTCCCCTCTTTCGGGATCAGATACTGTCCGGTCACGGCCGTCATGTATTCGAAGGCCATGGGGAACGACATGGACGTGGGGCCCGCCGGACCCGGCGCTTCGAGCAGTGCATCGGATGCCAGATTGATGGGATCCGTCGTATCACCAAAGGCCAATCCCGCATTCCACGTCTCGAAGATCATCTTGCTGATCTCCTTCGTGCGCTTCGAGCCACGCTCGAGGTTCATGAAGGCCTCTCCATAGATGAGCGTCCAGATCTTGTTCTTCGTGTCGGCATTCACCTTGGCGATCCAATAGTAGTTCGTCGGAAAACGTGGTTCCGCCTTCGTGCCTTTCACCCACCATGCAATGGCATCGTCCATGCGACGTTCAATGAGTGCCGCGGCGCCCATTTCGTAATGGAGTCGACCGGAGTTGGGATACGCTGCAAGACCTTCTTTGTAGTACGGCAACGACACCGTGGAATCACCTAACAGGTCGTGAATGTTGCCCATGAGCTGATACCCGCGGTCGAGCAGGGACGTGTCTTTGTAAATGGGTGTGAGCTGCTCGAGCGCCTTCGCATAGTCCTTCTTCATCACGTAGCAGATGATGCGCTCGTATTTGTATTCGACCTTGGATGGGTCGAGCTCGATGGCCGTGTTCCAGTTCTCGAGTGCCTGGTCGGGTCGGTCGAGATCCATGTTGGCAATGGCACTCTGCACGGCTTTCTGCAACGGCGTGGTCGCAGGTTGAGCTCCCGCAGAGGCGAGGGAAAGGAAGGCGGCAAGGATGAGGATGAAGAACTTCACGTATTTTTCTGAACTCTGCATGAATGCAACCAACAAAGATAACGCGATGAAGCACTGCTTGATGATCTTCCTGTGTGTGGCCGGACTGTTCGATGCGACCGCCACGTACGCCTATGACACGACGGCGAAGTCGTTATTGTGGCGCATCACAGCGGCGAATGGTGCTACATCGTACGTGATGGGGACGATCCACGTGGGCGACTCTGCCGTCTTCCGTCAGCGCGATTCCATCGTGCTCGCCTTGAAGGCCTCACGACGGATGTATGCCGAGATCGATCTCGATTCGGCCGCAGGTCAGATGCTTGCCGATCCCTCGATCATGTTCCTCAGTGGTGGGAAGACATTGCACGATCTCTACACCCCGGCTGAGTACGATCTGATCATGTCGGCCCTGCGCAAGAAGATGGGACCCATGGCCAGTGCCGCCGATCGCATGAAGCCGTCGATGATCGTTGCGTTATTGGCGCAGGACGAACTGAGCAATGAGCCCGGCATGATCGGCATGGATCAGTTCCTGTGGCAGACCGCCACGCGTGCCGGAGTGGAACGTCGTGGTGTGGAATCGGCACGAGAGCAACTAACGATCCTTGATTCCATGCCGCCTTCCGTCCTCCTTGATTTCCTAAAGAACGACCACGAACAAGATTCGATGTTCCAACAACTCATCACGCTCTATGCCACCGAAGACCTTGCGGCTGTGGGCTTGCTGATGAAGGAATTGGATGATTGGGGGACGTTCGGCATGTCGATCAACGACAACCGGAATGCGCGCATGGTGGAACGACTCCGTCCGGAGTTCGCCAAGGGTGGCATCATGCTGGCGGTGGGTGCGTTGCACCTGCCCGGAGCGAATGGAGTGTTGAGTCGACTTGAACGCGCCGGCTATCGCGTAACGCCCGTCATGGGCGGCAAGCGTGTGAACTTGCTCGCATCGCCGTAACGGCATACATCTATCGAGGCGTGAAGACCACGGGAATGCGGACCCAGACGTCGATGTCTTGTTGATTTGCACGACCCGGCTTGAACCGAGTGTTCTTGACGGCAGCAACAGCCGCATCGTTCAAGAGGGGCGATGCGGATTCGAGAACCTTCGCTTCGCGCACCACGCCGGTCTTCGAGACAAATGCTGCAACGAGCACCACACCAGTGACCCCGGAAGCGCGGGCCTGCGAAGGATACACGGTGTTGCGTTGCAGTTCGGCGGGATCGAAGGATGGCTCGCGCTCCACGGGGACGAATTCTTCTTCGACGCTTTGATGATAACAATACGTTGTGCTGTCGAGTGTGGTCGACGTTCCCTGCTTGGGTGCGGTGACGGTATAGGTGCAGACCACCGACGACGTGTCCGTCGATGGTAGTTTCGTGAACGCAGTTGAGATCGCCGCCCAACGTTCGAACGTATTGAGCTTCGATGTATCGGCCAACCATGCATGGCCGTTGAAGGCGCTGCGAAATCGGATCGAGAATGTTTGCGGGACACCACGCGGGTCCGGTGCTTCCTTCGGATGAGCTGGCAGGAAGGCACCGACGGAGGATGATCGTGCCGTCACGTGCATGCACCATTCGCCCGACGTTGCCGTGAGCGTGCCGATGGTGAGTACGATCAGTGCCGAGATCAATCCACGTACGGACATGCGACGGTTGCTCCTGATCGTTTGGTGGTCATCTGCGGGATCAGCTGTGCACATTCGGTGCGTGCGATCGGACAGCGTGTACGGAAGCCGCATCCGCTCGGCTTGTTCAATGGTGTCGGGATGTCGCCTTCGAGAACGATCCGACCCTTGTTCTTCGCCGATGGGTCCGGTTCAGGAACGGCCGAGATCAAGGCCTTCGAATACGGATGCGTTGGTTTGAAGTAGACATCGTCGGCCGATCCGATCTCGACCATGTTGCCCAAGTACATCACGGCGATGCGCTTGCAGATATGGTAGACAACAGAGAGATCGTGAGCGATGAAGAGGTAGGACAGACCGAACTCTTTTTGCAGATCGTCCATCAGGTTGATCACCTGCGCTTGCACCGATACGTCGAGCGCCGACACGGGCTCGTCGCATACGATGAGTTCAGGATTGGTGGCAAGGGCGCGTGCGATACCGATACGCTGACGTTGTCCGCCCGAGAACTCATGCGGGAATCGAAGGGCATACTCCGGTTGAAGACCGACCTTCTCGAGGAGCCACAACACTTTGTCGTCCACTTCCTTCTTCGACATCGTGGGCTTATGGATCTCGAGTGGCTCGGCAATGATCTGCTTCACCGACATGCGTTGATTCAACGATGAATACGGGTCTTGGAAGATCATCTGGATCTTCTCGCGGAACGGCTTCATCTGTCCGCGACTGAGCGACAGCAGATTCGTCTTCGTCCCCTTGTCATCGAAGTAATTGATCTCGCCTTCCAGGGTCACATCGGGTGATACGTGCCGCAACACATTCACAATGGCACGACCGACCGTGGTCTTTCCGCAACCCGACTCGCCCACCAGACCGAGGGTCTCTCCACGATGGATCGTGAACGAAACGCCATCGACCGCTTTCACATCGTTCACACGACGTTGGAACACACCACCATAGACCGGGAAGTGCACCTTCAGATCTTTGATCTCCAGCAAGGGCTTTCCGCTCATGACGTTGCTCCTTGCGGTTGAACGAAGTGGCATCGAACAAAGTGATTCGCTGTGATCTCGATCAATGGTGGCTCCGTTGTTTCACACACATCCTGCTTACTCGCACAGCGCGTACAGAACTTGCACCCGATCGGCAGGTTCATGATGCTGGGAACATTGCCGGGGATGGCGGCAAGGCGCTCGTGTTTGGACTTGTCCTTGAGTGGACGTGGGATCGAGGCCAACAATCCTTTGGTGTAGGGATGCAATGGCGTTTCGAAGAGGTCGGTGACCGAGGCCACTTCCTGGATCTTCCCACCATACATCACGATCACGCGGTTGCATGTTTCGGCAACCACGGCAAGGTCGTGCGTGATGAGCACAATGGCAGCCTCTTTGCGCTTGGTCTTGAGTTCCAGCATCAGATCGATGATCTGTGCCTGGATCGTCACGTCGAGTGCTGTCGTCGGCTCGTCGGCGATCAGCAGCGATGGATTACATGCCAAGGCAATGGCGATCATCACGCGTTGACGCATCCCGCCGGAGAACTGGTGCGGATAATCGTCGATACGTTTTTCAGGATCGGGAATACCAACGGCACGCAACATGTCGATCGCTCGTTCCCTTGCCTCCTTGGCCGAGATCTTGTCGTGCGTCTGGATCACTTCTGCGATCTGCATGCCCACACGGAAGACAGGATTGAGCGACGTCATGGGCTCTTGGAAGATCATGGCGATCTCTTTGCCACGAATGCGATACATCTCTTCGTAGGACAACTTCACGATGTCCGTACCCTTGAAGAGGATCTCGCCGCCCATGATCCGACCCGGGGGATCGGGAATGAGCTTCATAAGCGAGAGCGCCGTGACGGATTTTCCGGAGCCGGATTCGCCAACGATGCCAAGGACCTCGCCCTTGTAAATGGTGAAGGTCACACCATCGACGGCCTTGGCCCACGTTCCTTCGATGTTGAAGTACGTCTTGAGGTCGTTGACTTGCAGGAGTGGTTCGTTGGTCATTAGCGCAGTCGGGAGAATACTTTCGGATCGAATGCCTCACGAACGCCTTCACCAATGAAGACAACGAGCGTGAGCGTAACGAACATCGCACCCATCGGTACGACGACGAGCCAATACTTCGTGAGGTTGGAAAGACCAACGCCGATCATCTGTCCCCACGACGGTGTGGGTGGCGCCAGTCCAAAGCCCAGGAAGTCCAACGACACAAGTGCCGAGATCGACGCAACAAGTGCGAACGGGAAGAACGTGATCACCGGCACGAGCGTGTTCGGGAAGATGTGCTTGAGGATGATCTTCCACGTTGGTACGCCGATGCTCACTGCAGCGGCCACATAGTCTTTGGATTTCTCACGATAGAACTGCGCGCGCATTTGCGTGGCAATACCAAGCCATGCGAAGATGGTGAGCATCGTCACGAGCAACATGAAGCTCGGCTCGATCATGCTCACGACGATGATGATCAGGAAGAGAAACGGCAGCGAGCCCCAGATCTCCATGAAGCGCTGGATCAAGACGTCGATCCATCCGCCAAAGAAGCCCATGATGGCGCCGATCGGAATGCCGAGGAGGTATTCGAGCAGTGCCACCAGCAAGGCAAAGGAGAGCGATACTTTGAAGCCGTACGACATGCGCGACAGGACATCGCGTCCACGGTCGTCCGTCCCGAAGGGGCGCAGATAACCATTGCCATCAGCGCCGAAGGGCTCGATGAACTTCTCGTTCCCGGAAAGGGTGATGTCTTCGTTCGGACCGAACGGATAGATGGGCATCAAGACCCAGTTGTCGCCATTCTGCTGTTCGTAGAATGCATCCAGTTTCCGATAGTCGCAATCCCCTTCTTCACCGACCAGACCGAACTCCTTGCCGGCGTGATAGGTCGACGGTGCCCAAGCATCCACCGGGATCAACGACGCTACCCAGTCGCGAACGGCCGGGAAATACGTGTTGCCATTGTAGTGGACCACAATGGCCTTGCCGTTGATCAGCAGCGGCAGAAGGAAGGAAATGGCAAAGGCGGAAAGGAGGATGACAAGCGAATAATATCCGCGCCGGAGCGTTTTGAATTTCTTCCAACGTCGTTGAAACAACGTCTGCGATGTTGTTGGTGTACTCATGTTGCGTTAGCGGAAGCGAATGCGCGGGTCGACCAGCGCGAGCATGAAGTCAGAAATGATGGAGCCGATCAGCGTGATGATCACGTTGATCACCGTAAAGGCAAAGAAGACATTCGAATCGCGATACACGATGGCATCGAACGACAGTTTGCCGATCCCTTCGATATTGAAGGCCACTTCGATCAGATAGTTGCTGGCCAGGAAAATGGAGATCACTCCACCGATCGTTGCCATCAATGGAATGATGGAGTTCCGCATGCCGTGCATCCAGATCACACGTTGCTCACGCAGACCCTTTGCATACGCCGTACGGATGTAATCCTGTCCGAGCGTATCAAGCAACGAGTTCTTCATGAGCAGCGTCAGCGATGCGAACCCGCCAATGGTGTAGGCAATGGTCGGTAACACGAAGTACCACATGCGATCGCCGATCTTCTCGATCAGGGTGAGTGTGTCGTAATCGTTGGACTGAAAGCCCCCTGTCGGAAAGATCTGCAGGAAGCTCCCGCCACCAAGCAAGACCAACAGCACGGCACCAACGGCCCAACCGGGCATGGAGTAGGCAATGAGCACGGCGCTCGATGAGGCGGCGTCGAACATGCTTCCATGACGGAGCGCCTTTTGCACGCCCAAGTAGAAGCACACCACATAGCTCAAGACAAAGCCGATCAGTCCGAACTGCGTCGAGATGTGGATCCGCTCGGAGATCAACTCCGTGACGGGCTTTCGATACTGGAACGACTTCCCGAAGTCGAGCGTGAACAGTCCGGATCGCTCTTTGCGATAGACCCATACGCTGTTCTCTGTCTTCGACGGATCGACGCTCCACTCGGAGAGGACCTTTGTCGTGTCGACGGCATCGTAGACCGTGAGCACACCCGATGCATTCGGTTTGGCGATCACGCGTAGTCCGGCACCAACATTGCGCCGTTCGCCGATCTTGGTGAGATAATCGTCCACCGGACGAGGGATCAAGCCCAACCAGATCACATAACGCTTCCACACAGGTTCGTTCACCTGATGATAGCGTTGAAGTGCCTCGAGTTGACTCGGAGGAATGGTCATGCCTTCGGTGCCAAGGGCCGACCCGCCGCCTTCGGACCCTCCGCCTTTTTTCAAAGCGTTCATCTGCTGTTCATAGGCTCCTCCCGGTGCGTATTGCACGATGAAGAACACAACGATCGTACAGCCGAAGAACGTTGGAATGGCAAGAAGAAGTCGTCGAATGAAGTACTGCAGCATAGGTTACTTCTTGTATTCCTTCCAGAACTTCATCTCGATCACGTCCTTCGGACCGTCAAGAGGCTTCTTGTTCTTGCGTGCTTCTTCGAGGGCAGCAACCTTGTCGGCATCGTACCACCAGGAACCGGCGATCGTGCGATAGACGTAGGAGAGCTGACCGGTCTTTGGCAAGCCATAGGCAGGCATGCCGAACTTGTTCCAGTGGGCAACGCGAATACCCTTTGGATTCCACCAGAAGCCTGACATGTAGGTGTTGTAGGCAATGCCGTCGATCTCGCGGATGATGTCACGCTGACCATTGATCGAGAACGTCGAATCATACACATCAAGGAGTTCATCAACGCGAGCGTTCTTGAAGCCTTGAATGTTGTTGTTGTCGTTCTTGTCGGCCAACGTGCTCTTGAGCGACGTCTCCGGATTCGGCGTGATCAAGCCAGTGTATCCGAAGGCGAAGACACTGAAGTTCCGCTCGTCGATGTTCTTGATGATGGCGTTCCAATCCATGAACTTCAAGCGCAGGTCGATACCAACCTTGCGGAGTTCCTGTTGGTATGGCGTAAGGAAGCGCTCGAGTGGTTTCTGGATCGGAAGGTCGATCACGAACGGCTTGCCGTTCTTCATGAGGATACCGTCCGAGTTGCGTGTCTTCCATCCTGCTTCGGCCAGGAGCTTTTGCGCCATCTCCGGATCGTACTTCATCGGCGGGTTCGTCGGATTGGCGAAGATCGAATTCGGATAGTACGTGTCGTATGATTCGTATTCGTTGTAGAGCAGCTTCTCGATCAGTTGCTGACGTGGGAAGCACATCATGATGGCCTTGCGGATGCGCATGTCATCGAACGGTGGCTTGCGCATGTTGAACGTGATGCCCTGCGTCCCCATCGGACCGTCGGTGAAGATCCGTCGACGTTGCACATAGCCGTTGGCAATGGCATCGTACTTCGTGTCGTTGATCCACTTCTCTGTGGTCGACATGGTGAAGCGGAACACATCCGTTTCACCGGCCTTGAACTTCTCGTACTCGAGTTCCGGATTGTCCTTGACAACGATGTAGTTGATCTTGTCAAAGTTTCCGCTGGACTTGTTCAAGATGTCGTCCTTGGCCCAGTAGTCGTCGCGACGTGTGAGGGAGTAGGATTGGCCCGACTTGATATCTGCCTGCAACACGATGTACTCGCCTGTACCGATCGGCATGTTCGTGTTGAACTTCTCGAGGAATTCCGTTCCCGTCAGACTACCGATCTCCTTCGAGGAGAAGATCAACATCGAGGAACCGAAATAGAGCAGGTTGCGGAAGTTCACGGTCTTGGCTTGCACTTCGACGATGTACTTCGACTTCGCCACCGGTTGCTCGAACTTTCCGTAGACAAGGGCCGACGATGGTTCAAGGATCGATGGGTCCGTCATGAGCTTCCATGTTGCCACAACGTCTTCGGCGACCACAGGGCTGCCATCGCTGAAGCGTGCGCGTGGATCGATGCGGAAGGTGAATGTCTTCTTGTCGGCACTGATCTTCCAGTGCGAGGCGAGGCTCGGTGACGTTTCTTGCGTGATGGGATGATTGCTCAGGAGTGTCTCATACACCATGGCCTTGATATCGAAGACCTGTGCAAGTGACGATCCTTGGCCTTCAGGACGGAACGTGGCCGGGAAGGCCGTTTCTGTGAACGTGATCTGTCCGCCCGTCTTCGCATTCGGATCGGTGAAGAGCTTGATGTCCTCTTCCGTTGGCGTATAGGTTACGAAGCCGAGCTGCTCGGCCACCTTCTCAAAGCCGTTGCCACCAAGCGTATCAGGAACGCTGGGATCTGCTCCCGGCGGAGTGTCTATCTTGTGCCAGGTGTTCTTGATGTTCAAGTTTGCGCTTGCGTTTTGTGCTCGCCGTTTACAACCGGTGGAAATGAGTGAAACACAACAAAGGCCGACCACGAGGGTGGTCCAGACACGTGAACGCAATCTTGACGTCATAACAGCTCCTGAAATGAAACACGGCGTTTCGTAATACGAACTGGCAAATATACATTCGCGGTATGAAAACCATTTACCCTGCCGACCTCGCCCACCGTGAACGCCATCAATTCCTCCTGAGCGGAGTGGCCCCACGCCCGATAGCACTCGTTTCCAGCATGGATTCCCAAGGGAACCATAACCTGAGTCCGTTCTCGTTTTTCAATGCCTATTCATCAAAACCGCCGATCCTTGCCATCGGACCTGCCATTGCGGCCAAGACCGGAAAGGCAAAGGACACATGGCTGAACATCCTCGAAACGGGCGAATGTGTGGTGAATACCGTATCGTATTCGATGGTCGAGAGCATGAATCTCGCGTCGTGTGAGTATGAGAAGGGTGTGGACGAATTCGAGAAGAGCGGACTGACGAAGGTGCCATCCGTGCTCGTGGCCCCACCACGCGTGCAGGAATCGGCCTATCAGATGGAATGCAAGCTGATGCAGAACATCGAGCTCCGCCGCGACATTGGCGGAAACGGCAACATCATGTTGCTGGAAGTGGTGTGCTTCCACGTGGCGGATTCCGTGCTGGTCGATGGGAAGGTGGATCCGCGGCGGCTGGACCTGGTGGCTCGCATGGGCTATGACTACTACTGTCGTGCCGATGTCAACAGCATCTTCGAAGTGCAAAAGCCACGGTGGAACGGCATCGGCGTGGATGCGTTGCCCGATCACATTCGTGAGAGTACGGTGCTGACCGGAAACGACCTCGCAAAACTCGCCGGCGTGCAGGTGCTGCCCATGCTCGATGGATCGTTCCCGCGATTCGATCGCGAGTTCCGTGCCGACTCCGTGGAGATCGAACTTGCCAACAATGATCCCGAAGCGGCACTGTATGTGCTGCTCGCCTTGCAGCGCACACATGATCGTGCACAACTGCAACGCATCGCCAAGGCATTCCTAGCCCTCGACAAGATCGAAGAGGCATGGCAGACCTTGCTTCTCGAAGGATAGGCAAGGCGGCAAGGTCAGCGGAGGATCTGCAGCAACTGCGTGCGTTGCTGTTGCTCGTTCACAAGCGAGAGCACATAGACGCCGGGCACAAGATGGGCCACGGAGATGATCGGTGTGGCCGTTGATTCCAGCACAACGCGTCCCTGCAGGTCTCGCACGAAGACGGTCGTTCCGGACGATGTTGCCGTCAATCGGAGTTGGTCGTTCACAGGATTGGGTGTGAACAACGTCGTGTTCTCGGCGTTGGAAACTTCATCCACATGCGTCGTGATCTCTCCGCTTTTGAACATGCCATTTCCGTACGTACCGGCATAGGCAACAAGCTTCTTCGAGGCAGGGGCTGCCGTGGCGAGTTCGATCGTGCGCACCACCACGTTACTTGGCATGCCGTCGTTCCACTGTTCCCAACCGTCGCCCCAATTCGTGGTGATCCATACGCCCGTAGAATCACCGGCTGCGATCAGTGTGCGATCTTCGGTCGGATGTTCGACGATCTGCCAGATGCGTGCGTTCTTCGGTCCGCGCAGCGCATGCCACGTCTTTCCGGTATCGAGCGAACGATAGATGCCCGAACCAATGGTGACGTTGCCAACGATGCTATCGGTGCCGCAGTAGACCACATGGGCGTTGAAGGCCGATGGGGTAACGCAGAGAATGCGCTTGCCCTCGAGTCCCGTCGTATCCTTCCGCCATGTCACCCCTCCATCTTTCGAGACGAAGACGCCGGCCAGGTGACGTGCATCACCGGCCATGAACATCAGCGACGTGTCGGCCTTGGAGATGGCGATGGATCGTGATTGCACCGGGATGTCGACCACGCGATTGAAGGTGCGTCCGGTATCCATGGACACTTGAATGCCTTCGCTGGTATTGCTCGCAGCGGCATAGATCGTATAGGGAGCAACAGA
Organism: Kapaibacterium sp. (SeqCode); assembly: GCA_044224925.1. GTDB lineage: Bacteria > Bacteroidota > Ignavibacteria > Kapaibacteriales > Kapaibacteriaceae > Kapaibacterium. The sequence continues at coordinate 485,891 of JBGAJM010000001.1, read as the reverse complement.
AGGAGCGGCGAGTAACTGCTCGAACGTGACGGTACTGTTGTCGGGTGTGGTGGACCATGTGGCTCCCCCGTCGACAGAGCGGACCGTGCCTCCTTGCGCAGAGAATGGCCGCGCTACAGCAGCGATCCATGTTTGTTCGGAACCGCGCACGCGAAGAATATCGCGAACAGAGAATCCCTTCAGGCTCGGTGCGGAGAACGTCATTCCCCCATCGACGCTGATCTGATACCCTTCTCCGGAATAGTATTCCATCGGCTGGTTCACATCCTCGTAGAGTGGCGGTGCCGAGTCGGCACAGGCGATCACGGTGTTCTCGTTCCATACTTTGATGCGATGCACATACGGTGCAGTTGCGCCGAGAGCGCGCCATGTTTGCGCTTCACTTCCAGTGGACGCGCATGCCGCCAATGCGAGAAACAAGAGGACCCGTGTGATCATGCTGACGCTCCGGAAGATTCTACCATACATAAGACAACACCCTTCTCCACTGCAACACCATCGCTCACGGAAATGTTCTTGATCGTGCCATTGAGCGGACATTTGATCGCATTCTCCATCTTCATCGCTTCGAGGGTGAAGAGCACATCGCCCTTGCGCACCGTTGCTCCGTCGGCAACATTCACAGACTTGATCAGGCCCGGCATCGGTGCCGAGATCTTCACCGTGCGTGCATGGGATGCGGCACTCGAAACGAGCATGGAGAGTAGCTCTTGATGATGCTCGCGATACACGTCCACGTCATACCGATAGCCGTTCAGGTTCACCTGGACGGTCGATACACCATCGCTCGTGAGCACCACCGGAAAGGTACGTCCATCGACGGTGGCGGAGAAGATGTTGGGTCGGTCCGTTGCAACAAGGTTCACCGTGACGTCATCACTGACGGCCACGTTCGAAGCGTGAAGTTCAACGGCTTGCAGGTGGCCTTGATGGCCGGTATGGACGATGAAGCGCATGGGCAAAGATACGGAGCGGGTGCCGAGGAACTATGGTCGGCACGTGAGTAAATACAGCCGATCGTTGAACTGTCCGGTGGTCTGAAAAGCGTTGCTTTTGCGCACGTAGACAGCATCGGCCACGCGGTCGCACATCTTGCCGAGCTTGTAGCCCGAGCGCTCGATGTCCCACATGACGATGGACGTCGACGTGCTGTAGGCAAGGATGGGCTCCGTCGGGTGCACGGCGATGGCCGCACCGACGGTGACCCTGGACGACATCCGATAGCGACGTCCGTTCAGGCTGATGTAGTCGTCGTCATCCCGACTCAGATAGGCCATCGTTGCACCATTCATCGTGAAGACGATCTGTCCCGTCTCAAGTCCTGCCGGATAATCCGCTGCCGCGTAGAAAACGCTGCGAGCAAGATTCCGAATGCCGTAGTACGCCACGAGTGCATCGAACGGATGCAACACGAGCTGTGAGATGGTATCGCAAGGCGGACCGAACCACGGTTCCACCATCTCGTCTGAATACGTCGATGCGAACATCGATCCTCCAGCGCGCTCACAGATGAAGGCCAGTGCTGTCCCGGCACGATTCACCTGCAGAGATCGAATGCCTTGTACATTCGACACGATGCTCCGTGCGCCGATGAGCACCGACGTGGACGGTCCGTTCTGCATGGAGTAGACCGGACTTCCATCTGCCCATACACCGGCGAGGACGATCCTATCTGCTGTCTGCCCTTCCGTGCCGTCAAGCACGATCGATTGCACAGCGCCACGCTGACCCACATAGGCCAGATGCACGCCATCGGGATCGGTGGTGTAATAACCTACAGGAAACAGCACCTGCACCGACGTGGTGCCATTCGTGAAGGTGATCAATGAATCGCGACGTGTGACCATGCAGAGCACCGGTGCACGTGATGCGAAGAACAACGAGATGATGGCCGTGCCGTTCACGGGAATGGCCTTCCCCGGTGTAAGGACCCGCACGACGGTGTTGATCGTGGCCGCTGCGGCCCACGTCGATCCGTCGTTGGCGAAGACGGGCTTGCCGATCTCCGAGTAGGGTCCAAAACGTTTTCCATCGACATACAAGTGGTAGAACGATGTGTATGGTTGCGTGATCGCCCACCAATGTCCGGTGGAATCCACGCCATGGTCCACCAAGTGCTCATCACCGGGCAAGACCTGCAGCTCTTCGCAATTCTGTGCCAACACGGTGGTGCATGCGGCAAGGAAGACAAAGGCGGCAAGGAGAAAGGTCTTAGAGAGGGACATAGGTACGTTGCTCGGTGACAACACATGTGAGCGACACATCGTGCGCTTCGATGGCGATCTGTTGGAGCTTCTGACATTCATAGGCGAGTCCGATCGATACGGCCGATGTCTTCGAAAGGAAAGCGTCGTAGTACCCTTTCCCATACCCGAGGCGATGACAGTGCACATCGAATCCTACGACAGGGACGATGATGGCGCATTCCGTGTTCCATCGTTCGTCCGTACTTGCAACGAGGTCGGCGCCATCCACAACAGGTTCATCGACTCCAAACGCACCGCGCTGCCATTTCGTGTCGCGATCCACGCGTACATGCACAAGGTCCAACGAATCCGGTCGAACCATCGGCACATAGACCTCTTTCCCGATGCCCCATGCATAGTCGAAGAAGTGATGGGTGAGCACTTCGGTGCCGAATGATCGGTACACATGCACGCGTCGAGCCAACTGGAACGGACGCAGTTTGTGCGCACGTTCAAAGATGATCATGTCCCACAACGCACGATCATCATCGGAGATCTCTGACCGACGTTGCAGCACGTCACTTCGAAGTTCTTGTTTTGCTTCCGTCACAGCGCTGCCTTTCTGGACATCCATAGATCGGGCACGACGATGCCGACGAAGAGAACGGATGCTCCGATCGCCTCGCGCACCGTCCACTCCTCATGCAAGACCACATAGGCAATGGCCGCTGCTGCCAACGGTTCCACGGCATAGATGAGTCCTGCTCGCACAGGATGCGTGAACTGTTGAAATCGTGTTTGGATCCACGTCGTGACCACCGAGGCCAGAATACCGCAATAGAGCACGGCCCACATCAACGACGTTGATGGTTCCAGATGCATGGCATCGACACCGGAGAACGGAAGTGCCACCAGAGCAAGGATGATCGTCACGAGGAACTGCATGATCACGAGGGCGTTCTGCTTCTGTGGTTCGGAGCGGAGTTCGCGCGTCCACACATCGATGTAGGTAAGATAGACCGACCAGATCATGGCGCTGAGCAACGTGAGCACATCGCCCACATTCACACCGGCTGACTCAGGAGCGGTGAAGACCCAGAGACCGATGATCACGATCGTCACGCTCAGCCACTGATGCCCACGTACCGGAGAGCCTTCGATGATGCGATACACAAAGGGCACGAAGACCACCATCGTTCCGGTGATGAAGGCAGAGGCCGATGCAGTGGTGGATGAGAGACCAACGGTTTGCAACAGGAATCCGCTGCCGAACAACACGCCAAGGATCGACCCTCGAAGCATCAACGAACGGTCCCAACCGCGAAGCGCCTTGGGCCAGAGCATGCAGGCCACGGCCGCGGCCAAGGCGAATCGAAGCACGACGAAGAGTGCCGGAGACGTCGTCGTCATGGCCTCTTTCACCAGCACGAACGTGCCACCCCACAAGCAAGTGATCAACAGCAGCAACGTCTCGGCGGTACGTCGTGGAACGACCGTCACACCATCTCCGCTGCATAGGTGTAGAATCGCACAGCCGCTTGCATGCCGGCATAGAAATTCCCGAGGTCGAAATGTTCATCCGGGGAATGGGCGTTCTCGTTGTTCAGCCCAAATCCCATCAACACGGTTGGCGATCGCAGTACGGTATCGAACAACAGTACAACGGGGATCGAACCACCTTCGCGCGCAAAACGGCATCGCTCATGGAATGTCTCTTCGAGGGCGCGCACGGCCGCATGCATAGCGGGCGTAGAGCGAGGAACGATCACCGGGTCGGCGCCGTGCAGATCCGTCACCGTAACGGTCACACCCGGCGGCGTCACGCGATGGATATGCGCTGTGATCTTCTTCGTGATGTCCTCATACGACTGATGCGGCACCAAGCGCATGCTCACCTTTGCCATCGCCCGTGCGGGAAGCACCGTCTTGGCCCCTTCCCCCGTGAACCCTCCCACCATACCATTCACATCCAGCGTTGGCCGTGCACCAAGTCGTTCGATGGTCGTGTAGCCCACTTCGCCGAACAGTTGTTTGACGTTCACATCGTTGAGCAGGCGTTCATCGCTATAGCCCAAGGCGGCGAGGCTTGCGCGTTCTTCATCATCGAGCGGTAGCACATTGTCGTAGAAGCCTTCGATCTGCACATGACCGTGCTCGTCCTTGAGGGAGGCAAGGATCGTTGCCAATGCATTCAATGGGTTCTGCACGGCACCGCCATAGGATCCGCTGTGCAGATCGCGATTCGGTCCTTGCACATCGATCTGCACATAGCAGAGTCCGCGCAGTCCGTAGACCAGCGAAGGAATGCCGGGAGCGAACATCGACGTGTCGCTCACCACGATGCAATTGCACGACAGCATCTCGGTATGAGATGCCACGAACGGTGCAAGGTTCGGACTGCCGATCTCCTCTTCCCCTTCGATGATCATCTTCACGTTCACGGGAAGTGACCCATCGACCGCCAGCATGGCCTCGATGGCCTTGATGTGCAGAAAGACCTGGCCCTTATCGTCCGTGGCCCCGCGTGCATAGATCTTGTTGTCGCGAATGGTAGGGCTGAAGGGCGGCGCGGACCAAAGGTCGATCGGATCGACTGGTTGCACATCGTAGTGTCCGTAGAACAGCACCGTTGGCTTGTCGGCACCGGCACGTAGATCCTCGGCATAGACGATCGGATGACCGTCGGTGTCGTAGATGCGCACGGTGGGCATTCCTATACGTTGCAGATGTGCCTCGAGCCACGAGGCGCACGTGCGCACGTCGGCGGCACGCTCAGGATCGGTGCTCACGCTTGCGATGGACAAAAGTTCTTGGAGCTCTGTGAGCTGTTGCTCCCGGTGGGAGTCGAGGTAGGATAGCACGTCGTTCATGGCGTCAAAGATACCACGGAAGGAATCAGAACTTGGACAGTGACGTAGGATATGCGATGTTTGGCCCAACGTCGGTTCACGCTTGGGGGCTCTTCATGGATCTGTCACTTCCCGCCATTCTTGGTCACATCGGCTATCTCCTGCTGATCATCGCCTCGCTCGTACGCGTCATCCTGCCCTTGCGTGTGCTCGCGATCGGTTCAGGTCTGTTCGCCATGGCATCGAGTTTGATGTATGGGACGCAGGACTGGCCTTGGGAACTCGTGTTCGCCAGCGTGAACATCTATCAGACCATCGTGATCATCCGCGAGCGTAGCATGGCGCGACTTACCCCAGAAGAGGAAACGCTTCGACAGAAGATGTTCGGTCAGCTCTCCATCGTCGACTTTCACCGCATGATCCGCACCGGAAGCTGGGTGAGCGTCGAGGCCGGCGAAGAGGTCACAAAACAGGGGCATCCAGTGGTTCGCATCGTCCTGCTCACGGATGGTGCTGCGTCGGTCACGATCGATTCGGAAGTGGTGGCCTATCTCAAGCAAGGGGATTTCATCGGCGAAATGGCCTTCGTCTCGGGCAATCCCGCTTCTGCCACGGTGGAGACGATCACGCCGTCGCGCTACCTGATGTGGCGGTTCGCAGACCTTAAGGCCCTGCTTGCAAAACACCCAGATATTCAGTCGGCCCTCCAGTCGGTGTTCAATCGGAACCTCATCGACAAGCTTTCTCGGGACGGGAGCCAAGAAAATGCACAACAGTTCTAAATCGAATATTTGTGTACATTTACGGATTATTCTGGACCACCATAGATGGCCATGACCGAATCGCCGGTAGTCAAGCCGCTCTCTCTTTCCAACGAGGGCGAACTTGAAATAGTCTTTATCGGAACAGGCAACGCTTTCGCCCAACGCCTGTTTCAGACCAACTTCCTTTTGATAAAGGGAGATACGCACGTGCTCGTGGATTTCGGGATGACCGGACCGCAGGCACTTCGCGAAGTGGCCGGACTTGATTGCACGGACATTCGCACGATCCTTCCCACACACAGTCACGCCGATCACATCGGTGGCGTCGAATACCTCACCCTGATCAACCGCTATGTGGCCGTTGCCGCTCTGGGCCGTGCCAAGCTAAACATGATCATCCATGATGAGTATCGACCGGTTCTGTGGGAAATGTCCCTGCGTGGTGGTCTAGAGTTCAACGAGGAAAGTCACGACGGACAGCGCCTGGACTTTGCCGATCTCTACAATGAACATCCCCTGGAAGTGCTCAGCAACGGTCCACGTCGGATCTTGCGCACGAACTACGGCGGGATCAACATCGAGCTCTTCCATACGAATCACATCCCCGGCGAGGCCACCACTCCGGCCGATGCCTTCATCACGTACGGACTGATGGTCGACGATCGGGTCTTCATTTCCGGTGACACGAAGTTCGACCGTGAGCTCATCGACCTCTATGCCGACCGTGCAGAAGTGATGTTCCATGATGCGGCCTTCACGTACAATCCCGTGCACGCATCAACGCCGGAACTCCGCACACTTCCCGAGCATATTCGGAAGAAGATGTATCTCATGCACTATCCGGACTCGTTCGAAAGCCACGACGTATCGGACTTTGCCGGCTACGCCCAGCAAGGCGTTCGATACCGCTTCCCTTAACGGACCCGTTCTTCGAGTGAACGGCGATAGACCTCTTCGTACATCGGGACGATCAGGTCGATATCATACTGTTGTATTGCCCTCTTGCGAGCATTCGCTCGAAACGCTGCCAGCTTCTTTGGTGTGGTGAGCAATTCCACACAATAGCGCGCCATGCGTTGCACATCGCCGAGCTCTGCGATGTAGCCACATTCTCCATGTCCGACCACTTCCGGCACGCCACCGATGTTCGTTGCGATCACCGGTACTTCGCAGCTCATGGCTTCGAGGGCGGAAAGGCCAAAGGACTCGCTTTGACTTGGAAGCAGGAAGATGTCGGCAATGGACAGGATCTCGGGCAATGCCGATTGCTTTCCAAGGAACTTCACGTGATCCCACAATCCGAGCTCGCGTACAAGTCGTTCTGCATCGGATCGTTCCGGACCGTCACCTACAAAGACGAGTTTCGCGGGGACGGTCTTTCGTACTTCTTCGAGGATCCGCACGCAGTCTTGCACGCGTTTCACCGGACGGAAATTCGACACGTGCATCAACACGAACTCATCCTCGATATGCAGTTGCTTCTGAAGCTGCGTGCACTCGACACGCTTGTACAGGTTCGTGTCGACGAAGTTCGGGATCACCGTGATCGGTGTCTCGGGATTGAAATTCTGGCGCGTCTTCTCTTGCAAGAATCCCGAAACGGCCGTTACCACATCCGAACGTTCGAGTGCGAACTTGATGATGGGATGGAAGTTCGGTTCGAGTCCTACCAGCGTGATATCCGTGCCATGCAACGTTGTGATGAGCGATAACGGATTGGAACCCTGCATGATCTCTTTCGCAAGATATCCGCTCACTGCATGTGGGATCGCATAGTGTACGTGAAGGACCTCGAGATTTTCATATTTTGCTACATCGATGATCTTTCCGGCAAGCGACAGCGTGTACTGGTTGAATTCGAACAACGGATACGCCGGGGTCTCCACTTCATGATAGAAGATGTTGTCTTGATATCGATCGAGACGCATGGGGAGTGCGTACGAGATGAAGTGAACACTATGCCCTTTTCGCGCCAGAGCCTGCCCCAGTTCCGTTGCCAACACACCGCTTCCACCATAGGTGGGATAGCAAACCATTCCGATTCTCATGACGCTCCTTCTGTTCGTACTCCATGACAACTGATCTTACAGGCTCGCCCGATGCGTACTGGACCGTCGTTGGAGAAACGAGGACCGAAATTACCATCAAAAAGTCAGTTTTTATTGGCTGTCTCGTCCACGCATCTTCGAAAGTTGATGCGCTCGCCCACGTTGCATCCATACGTGCGGAGCACTATGACGCAGCACACCACTGTTACGCGTATCGATTAGGTCACGACGGTCAAGATTTTCGCACCGCCGACGATGGAGAACCATCCGGTACAGCGGGTAAGCCGATCCTGTTCTGTTTACAGCGGGCGAAAGTGAGCGATGTGCTCTGTGTGGTCGTGCGATTCTATGGAGGCGTGAAGCTCGGTACCGGCGGACTTGCACGTGCCTATGCAGAAGCGGCACAAGCGGCATTGGATATCTGCGAGCGACGATTGATCCAGCGAATGCGCAAGGTATCCGTGTTCTGCACCTACGACGATGTCTCACGCATGACGTCGCTGCTTGATGATGTTGGTGCGATCTACACGCCGATCTATTCCGATGCCGTGATCTTTGAAGCGGATGTGCCGCTTTCGGCCGTCGATCATTTGATCGCGCAGATCACCGAGCGCACGAACGGACGTGCCGGCTATACCTTGCCGCCTTCAGAGGAATGAAGGACGATCAGAAGTCCATGCCGAGGGAATACAGATAGAACGGCTCCGACATGCCGCCCCAGGGTTGGTGACGCCATGCGATGTCGAATCGGAATGGCAGACCCAGCAACACAGAACGGATGCCCACGCCTGTACTGTACAACCACTGGTCGGTGAAGACGGTCGTGACCGAAGGAGTGCTCGGTCGGTTCAGCTCTCCCGTGGCACGTCCGATATCGAAGAACACCTGACCCTGCAGGCCTTGGAACAAAGCCGGTAGCGGACCTGCCTGGATGGCGAAGAGCAGCGGAAAACGAAACTCTACATTGGCTTGTGCGAATCGCGATCCCGATTGCTCGTTGATGGCATAGCCGCGGAGTGGCCACACGGGACGAGTGAAGGCAAAGTCCTCGGGCTCGACGAACGGCCATCCGTTCGCACTGAAACTTCGATTGAACCAGTTGTCGACACCACCGATGAAGAACTTCTGCGGATCGGGTCCGGTACTGTATCCCCCTGCACCACGAAGAGCGATGGTGTAGTTGTTGCCGAGACCGATGTAGTGTCGAATGTCCGTGCGAAGCGTCACAAAGCCCAGACCATTGGTGGACGAGAGCTTCGGCGATGCTTCGACCGTTGTGTTCCATCGCGTTCCGTCACTTGGTGCCCACAGGCCGTTCAATGTGTTGTCGTACACGTACGCCAGCGTTGGCACGATCACGAATCGACCTACGCTTGGTTCTTGCGGAATATCGAGGTTCTCGCGCGCCATGGCGATACCGCTGAGCCCCACATCGAATCGGGAGTATCGACTGAACGGATACGATGCTGTTCCGGTGGCGCCGTAGTTGCGCATTCGGTACAGGTACGTCGACCGACCACTTGCGATGTAGGTATAGCCTGCATTGTGGAAGCCGGCGATACTGTAGTCCACGATCTTGGGAAGGTAGTTGTACTGGACAAAGAGATTACTGTTCGAAAGGTCCAGATACAGATTCGCAGCAACGTAGATGGAGTGATCACCAAGCATATCGGAGAAGAGCATCTGGATCACCCCTTGTGCGCCGTACCAGTTGCTGTATCCTGCAGAGCCCGTGATCACGTCGGGCGTGAACGTCACACGGTAGTCCTTCGCCTGTCCGGTGGCAGAAGTCGTCTTGTTTTTGGATGGTCCGGTCTCGCTGATCTTGACGTTCTCGTTCGGCTTCACCATCGACTGACGACTGAAGTCGATATCGTATTCACCAAAGCTCTCTACGGAATCCTGCGGCGTTGCGTCCTTCGTGGTGACGATGCTGGCCAACGATGCACGCTCCTCCAGTTCCTGCTTGCGATACTTCGTCAGCGGAAGCGTATCGCGTTCCTTCTGTTCGAACGGGAACTTGAGCATGAAGATGTCGTAGCCCACGCGGTTCTGCGATGCAAAGGCAAGCTTCGTGCCGTCCTTCGACAAGCTGATCTGACTGATCTCCTGCAACGAATTCGTGCGTGCATGCCGCTCGTTCGTCGCCAGGTTCAGCTCCCACAGGTTGCCGATGCCGTTATAGTCCGCCACATAGAGAATGGTCTTGTGGTCGGGTGCCACGGCGATCGAATACTTCCCTACCGTTGGATCGTCGGTGATGCGTTCGATCACCTGCGTGTTCACGTTCACGCGATAGATGTCGCGTTGGGACACATCGTGTTCCCACATCGAAAAGTTCTCAGTGGTCTGCTCACCACTCGTGTACTGGCCTCGATCGGAGATGAAGTAGAGCCATTCGCCATCAGGACTCCACGTTGGCTCCATATCGGAGAAGATGTCGTGTGTGAGCGACGTGGTGGTCTTGCGCTTCAGGTCGTAGACGAAGATGTCGGACTGTGCCTCTCCCGGCGCTGCATCGAAGGCCAGCGTTGTCCCGTCCGGTGACCATTGCACACCACCGATGGTCTTGTAGCCGAGATCGATCTTGTCGTAGTTCCCGGTCTTCACGTCGATGATGAAGATCACATCCTCTCCGCCCGACTTCGCACCAACGGCAAGCTTCGTTCCCTGCGGATTCCACGAAATGCCAGGCGTCAGAAGATTCAACTCTTCGAAGTCGACGGCGCGCGCGCTACTGCGCAGGCGTTTGGTCTTCTTCGTAGCAATGTCCATCACATACAGCGAGAACACGTCGTCACGGTCGGAAATGAAGGCAACCTTCTCACCATCGGGCGAGAGTGCCGGCGACGTGTTGTAGAAGTTGTTCTCTTTCTGGTGATTGGAGAGACGCGTCGAAAAGTCTTCGACGTATTCGTATCGATCCACATCCGGGAAGTAGAATTTCTTGAGGTCTTTCGCCCACTGCTCCGACATTTCCTCATACGTCATCCCGAAGGCGGCCTTGAACGTTTGATTCACATCGCCAATGGAACGGAACCGATTGAAGACCTCGCCTACTTTCCCCTTGCCATACTTCTCCGCGATGTACCACCAGAACGACTGACCTCCGCGATAGGCGAAGTAGCCATTCAACTGATAGAGGCCCTTCAGGTATTCGCTCACGGCAACATCACGCATGAACTCATCGGTCTTCACGTCGAGTCCACCCGTGCTCTCCCACTCGGCAAAGCCTTCGTTCATCCACAGCGGGATCATGGCCTTTGCGTTGTTGTTGATCAGCGATTGAATGGAGCCACCGTAGAACATGTCGTTCAGCACAGCGTGCACCAATTCGTGATGGATCACATGCTTGAACTTCTGGTAGTCGCCTTCGAAGGGGATGACGATGCGATTCTTGAACAGCTCCGTTACGCCTCCGATGCCCTCGCTCATGTATTCGTCGAGGACGTTCGTTTGCTGGAACTGATTATGCGAATTGTATACGATGAAGACGATCCGCTTGGTGATCGTATAGCTCAACGTTGATTGAATGGAGGCAAGGGCCTTCTCGGCCTGGTTCGCCGTGTAGCGTGCGACGTAGTCACCGCCTTGATGGAAGTAGATATCGAAGTTCGATGTCTGGTAGTACTTCCAGTTGAACTCTTGATACTGGACCTTGTTCTTGCCAAACGGGAGCTGTCCGGATGAGAATTGCGCCTGCACGGGGAGTGCAACGGCGCACGAACACAGCAGTACGAGGATGACAAGGTTCTTCAGCATAGAGGTGATGGTCAGGGGTCCTGCGTGTTTGACGGGAGAAGTCGGATCGAAGTTACTGTCGGCGACGTCGCTCTTTCTTCTTCGCGAGCAGATCGATCCCCGCCTTTGCCGCCTTCTGTTCCGCATCCTTCTTGTTGCGACCGGTACCCACTCCGATACACGTGGAGTCGACGTAGACCTCGACAGTGAATTCCTTTTCGTGGTCCGGTCCTTCTTCGCGAATGACGACGTACTTCGGCGCTGCGTGTCCGCGTGATTGCACATCTTCCAGCAACAGGCTCTTGAAGTTCGTGTCCTGCACCAGCGACTCGTTCACCATGATGGGCAGCATGGAGTTCACAATGAACTTGCGCACCTCATCGAATCCAAGATCGAGATAGATGGCGGCAATGATGGCCTCGAGTGCATCGGCCAGCATACTGTCGTTGCCACGCTGCAACGACTGATTGGCGGAATAACTGAGAAGGAGGAAGGATTCAAGGTGGAGGGTGCGTGCACAGATGGCCAGCGACTTCTTGTTGACGAGCCATGAGCGCATCTTCGTGAGTTCGCCTTCCAGCACTTGTCGATTGTTGTAGAACAAGTACTCGGCCGTGACCATGCCAAGGATGGCATCGCCTAGGAATTCAAGACGCTCGTTCGACCGATAGTCGGGCGAATTCAGCACCTGCAAATAGGAGCGATGTGTAAGGGCCTGCTCGTAAAAGGCGGGATTCTTGATCTCGAGATCAAGCGCCGCACTAAGATCTTTCACGCGTGCCGGTGTAAGGATCTCGGCCGTCGGAAAGAGTTCCTTGGTGATGGCCGGATCGACGGAACCACGCGCAGAGGTCAACTTCAAGAAGTTGACGTACAGGGTGCGAACAATGTCTTTCACGTTACTCTTGGAAAGCTTTGAAGCATAACGTCGCGTTATGCCCACCGAATCCGAACGTGTTGCTCAGGGCGGCACGGATCGGACGGTGCTTCGGACCATTCTGCACATAATCCAGATCGCAGTCGGGATCGGGTGTGGAGTAATTGATCGTGGGAGGTGCAATGCTGTTCTTGATGGCAAGCACCGTAGCAATGGCCTCGACGGCACCGGCGGCACCGAGGAGGTGACCGGTCATCGACTTCGTCGAACTGACGCTCAAGGTGTTCGCATGGTCACCGAAGACCGTGCGAATGGCGGCTGATTCTGACTTGTCGTTGAAGGGCGTCGACGTGCCGTGTGCATTGATATAGTCGATGTCGGTTGGCTGGAGCCCTGCATCTTCCAGCGCCAGACGCATGGAGCGTACGGCACCTTCACCGCCGGGTGCCGGCTGCGTGATATGGAAGGCATCGTCGGTAAGACCGATGCCGCAGATCTCTGCATAGATGGTGGCACCACGGTTCATGGCGTGCTCAAGGGTCTCGAGCACGAGCATACCGCCACCCTCACCCATCACGAAACCATCGCGTTCCTTGTCGAACGGACGGCTGGCCGTGGAAGGAGAATCGTTGCGTGTGGAGAGGGCCTTCATGGCGTTGAATCCGCCAATGCCCATGGGGCAGATCACGGCCTCGGAACCACCGGCAAGAATCACGTCGGCGTTGCCGCGCTGCAAGAGCATGAAGGCATCACCGATGGAGTGCGACGATGTGGCACAGGCCGACACGGTCGCATAGTTCGGTCCCTTGAGACCATAGCGAATGGCGATATGCCCTGCGGCGATATCACTGATGAGCATGGGCACGAAGAACGGAGAGATCCGATCCGGCACACCACCGCGCTCATACAGGTTCTGTTGCTGATGATGATACGTCCACATGCCACCAATACCCGAGCCGAAGACCACTCCTACGCGTTCACGATCGGTCTTCTCGAAGTCGATGCCGCTGTCTTCCACGGCCATGACGGCCGCCGACATTGCGAACTGCGCAAAGAGGTCCATTCGCTGAACCTCCTTGCGAGAGATCACCAACAACGGGTCGTAATTCTTGACCTCAGCCGCGAAGCGCGTTTCAAACTGCGCCGCGTCAAAGCGGGTGATCGGAGCGCCGCCACTGCGGCCTTCCATCATGCCCTGCCAGAATTCGTCCTTGGAATTCCCAATCGGCGTAACGGCGCCGACGCCGGTGACAACAATGCGTGGAACGTGATTCCGCGGCATAGAGACCTGGTGGTAATGAGACGGAATTAAGAAGCGCTCTTGGACTCGATGTACGATACGGCGTCACCAACGGTCTGGATCTTTTCGGCATCCGAATCATCGATGGTCATGTTGAATGCGCGCTCGAATTCCATGATGAGCTCAACCGTGTCGAGCGAGTCGGCACCGAGGTCATTCGTGAAGGAAGCTTCCGGCGTGATCTGAGATTCTTCAACGCCAAGCTTGTTGACGATGATCTCTGTTACCTTTTGCGCCACTGCTGACATAGTACGTCCTCGAAACAAAAAATGATGAAATATCCTGGTCGATCACATTGCCAATCCGCCATCTACATTGAGCACTTGCCCCGTGATGTAGGATGACTGATCGGAGAGGAAGAAGGAAACGACACTTGCGATCTCCTCAGCGGTCGCAGACCGTTTGAGAGGGATCGAGTCCGAAAAGGCCTTTTTCTGATCTTCTGTCAACTTGTCCGTCATGTCGGTCTCGACATAGCCCGGAGCAATACAATTTACTAAAATGTTACGAGACGCAAGTTCGCGCGCGAGGGAGCGCGTGAGCCCCACAAGGCCGGCCTTGGCTGAACTATAGTTCACCTGACCGGCGTTGCCGCCAAGTCCGACGATACTGCCGATGTTGACGATGCGACCCTTGCGTTGCGACATCATGGGACGTGCCACGGCACGGCAGGCGTAGAACACGCCCGTAAGGTTCGTTTGGAGGACGTCGTCCCAGTCCTTGGAGCTCATGCGCATGATCAGGCCATCGCGCGTGATGCCGGCATTGTTCACGAGACCATCGATCCGTCCTGCCTGCTGCACCACATGGTCCACGAAGGCCTTCACGGCTTCTTCACTGGCAACATCGACGCTCTGATAGTGGACGGTGCCGCCGCGCTCGGCCACGTCGGCCGTGATGGCCTGGGCTCGCTCTGCATTGGCGTTGTAGGTACTGTAGACGGTTGCTCCCTGCGCCGCAAGTGTGCGTACGATGGATTCACCGATGCCGCGGGAGCCGCCCGTGACGACGAAGACCTTGCCGGAGTGATCAAATGCTGCCATGGTTTGCTCCTATGCAGATTGAAGTGCGTGAACATCGGCAAGGGTGTCGATGCCGTCGATGGTCGTGGCCGTGATGGTGCGCTTGACGAGGCCTTGGAGGACCTTGCCCGGACCGATCTCGGTGTAGTGCGTGATGCCGGCCGCCTGCATGGCAAGCAAGGTGTTCGTCCACTGCACGGGTGATGTGAGCTGTGCGATGGCCGCCTCGCGAAGGGCCGATCCGCTGCGTTCTGCACGCGCGTGCACGTTCGTGTACACGTCGACAGAGGCATCGTTGAACGTCGTGGCGCACATCTGCTCGGCCAATGGCGCTTGGGCTTCAGCAAGCAAGGGAGAATGGAAGGCACCGCTCACCTGGAGTTCCTTCACGATCTTGGCCCCTGCCTCCTTGAACCGTGGCATGCAAGCGCGGACATACTCGGCCGATCCGGAGATGACCACTTGACCGGGCGAATTGAAGTTCGCCGCAACGATCACGTTGCCATCCACGCCGTTGAGTTCTTCGCAGAGCGCACGTACGGCATCATCGTCCATGCCCACGATAGCTGCCATCGTTCCGGGGATCTTGAGGCCGGCATCGAACATGAGTTGAGCACGCAGTTGGACAAGGCGGAGGGCGTCGTCGAACGACAGAACACCGGCCGCGTAGAGGGCAGAGTATTCGCCGAGGGAATGACCAGCAACGGCGTTCATGTGCAGGACCGACCGAAGGTGGTCGACCAACACAGCCTCATGCACGAAGAGAGCCGGCTGTGTATAGCGCGTTTCCTTGAGTGACTCTTCGGGACCGTTG
This sequence comes from Kapaibacterium sp. (SeqCode), assembly GCA_044224925.1. Classification (GTDB taxonomy): domain Bacteria; phylum Bacteroidota; class Ignavibacteria; order Kapaibacteriales; family Kapaibacteriaceae; genus Kapaibacterium. The sequence goes on along the minus strand of JBGAJM010000001.1, from coordinate 470,290 downwards.
AACATGATGTCGCTCAGCGCATAGCCGAGCACATCGTTCGCATGGTCGATCAACGTGCGAATGGACGGGACCGATGCATGAAGGCCCTTGGCCATGCCCACGTACTGCGAGCCTTGACCTGAAAACAGCAGTGCTCTCATTGCTTCTTCTCCAGACTCCAACGAACCAGAACAGCACCCCAGGTATACCCGGCTCCGAAGCTTGCGAGGACAAGATTGTCGCCCTTGTGCAGCTTGCCTTGTGCGTACAGTTCGCTCAAACAAATGGGAATGGTTCCGGCAGTGGTGTTCCCGTAGCGATCGATGTTGACCATGACCTTGTCTTTGCTGAGACCCATGCGTGCTGCCGTCGCATCAATGATGCGGAGATTCGCTTGATGCGGTATGAGCCAGGCCACATCGTCGGCCGTGAGCTTGTTGCGCTCCATGAGTTCATAACTCACGTCGGCCATGCCCTTCACAGCAGACTTGAACACGGTCTGTCCTTCTTGATACACGAAGTGTTCGCGGTTTGTCACCGTATCGATGGTCGGTGGATTCAAACTTCCGCCGGCCTTCTGATACAGGAACTGTTCGCCGTTCCCATCCATGCGCAGAATACTGTCGACCACGCCAAGATCATCCGACTCCCCTGCTTCGAGGATCACACAACCGCCACCGTCTCCAAAGAGCACGGCCGTGGTTCGATCTTCCATGTTGAGGATGGCGCTCATCTTGTCGCCACCGCAGACGAGCACGCGCTTGACGGCGCCGGACTCGACCATCTTGGCGCCGGTGACCAAGCCATACAGAAATCCGGAGCAAGCTCCGGCAAGATCAAAGCCCCATGCGTTCAGGGCACCGATCTTGCGTTGCAGGATGGCAGCGCTGGAGGGGAAGATGCGGTCAGGGGTGACGGTGCAAAGGATGATGAGATCAAGGTCCATGGCCGTGATGCCGCGCTGTGCCAGCGCGCGCTCGACGGCGGGAACAAGGATGTCCGTGACGCCGCCTTCGGTAGCGAAGTGTCGTTCCACGATCCCGGTGCGCGTTCGGATCCACTCGTCGTTCGTGTCGATCTTGTCTTCGAACCAATGGTTGTCGACCACATTGTCCGGAACATTATGGGCAATGGCCGTGATGACAGCTTTCATTGAAGAGCTCTTTCGATGTGACCATTCACGTCGCGTTGAACCACTTCAACGGCACGCTTGATCATGTTGGCAATGGCCTTCGGACTTGAAGAACCGTGACCGATGATGACAACGCCGTTCACACCAAGCAGTGGAACGCCGCCATACTCTTGATAATCCATATCGCGCAGCACCGTGCGCAACACCGGTGCAATGGCCGCAACGGCCAGCTTTTGCAGGATGCCGCGATCGGCGTACCGACGGATCTTCTCTTTGAGAAAACTGAGGATGCTCTCGGCGAACTTGAGCACGATGTTGCCTTCGAATCCATCACACACGACAACATCATTCTCGCCCGAGAGAATGTCGCGTCCCTCGACGTTGCCAACGAAGTTGATGGGCAATGCCTTCATGAGTTCATGAGCAGCCCGTACCACCTCGGTCCCCTTCGTGTCTTCCTCGCCAACATTCAGCAGGCCCACACGCGGACGGTCGATGCCGAGCATGAGGCGCGTATAGACCTCGCCCATCACGGCATAGTCTGCCAGGTACTTTGGTTTGGAATCGACGTTGGCACCAACGTCCACAAGGAGCGTCGGACGTCCGGTCTTCGTTGGGAAGAACGAGCCGATGGTGGGTCGGCTCACGCCTTTGATGCGACCGCACAACATGGTGGCCGTGGCCATCACGGCGCCGGTATTACCACCGGAAACGAACGCATCCGCCTGATGGTCTCGCAGCATGGCAAGACCAACATAGAGCGATGAGTTCTGTCGTTGCTTGATGATCGAGGAGGGTTCGTCGTCCATGGTCACCACGTCGGGTGCATGGACGATACGGACTCCGCTCGTCACTCCCTCTTTCGTCAACAGGGGCTGCAGTTCCTCTTGACGACCGACAAGGATGAGTTCCAGCTCCCCGCCGAGTTCTTTGCACGCTGCTAGCGCGCCAAGGATCTCGTTCCGAGGAGCATGGTCGCCACCCATTGCATCTAACACGACCCGTACGGGCATAGTGATCAGTCGACGGAGAGGATCTTGCGACCGTTGTAGTATCCGCAGCTATGGCAGACGATGTGGGGTTGCTTTGTAGCGCTGCAGTTGGGGCAAGACGACAATGCAGGCACGGATGCCTTGTAGTGTGTCCGGCGCTTGGCACCGCGTGACTTGGAATGTCGGCGTTTTGGATTTGGCATGTCGGTCTCCGTTGATCAAATGTCTTTCAATTTTCGTAGTGCTGCCCATTGGTCGTGTGCCACGTCCGGCTGGGGAGCTTCGGCATCACGGCCTTCCAGTTCAGGAAAGAGCTCCGTGAGTTCCTTGTCTCTGTACTTCGGAGCAACGCGGCGCATCGGAAGATGGACCATGAGCTCCTGTCGAACCTCGTCGGTGATGTCGATCACCGTTGCGTCTTCCCGGATCGGAACCACCTGACTGTCGTCGTTGCGTTCCGAGTCCATATCCGCAAAGCCATGATGCGCGTCCGCAACGAACTCCTGCATCACATCCACGGTGATCTGCTCGTCGTATTCTTCGAGCGACCGATCACAGACCAATCGAGCCGTAGCTGTGGCTGTCCAGTCCACGTCGTACCGACGGTTGCGTTTCTGCATGCGACCTTCAACGTGAACCGTACCGATGAATTCCGAACTCAGCAGCGGGATGTCGGAAACCGGAACGTCGAAGTCGAACAGATGGACCCCGTCGTTCAGTCCCTGGATGTCGAGATGGATCATGATAGGCCCAAGCCCAAGGCACAGAACAAGGTTACAAACTTACGGAAGGTGGGGAAATCCACAAAATGCTTATGGGATGGCCTTGAGATTCTCTTTGGCCGTGGTGTTCGTGGGGTCGAGTTCGAGCACCTTCTTGTAGGTCTTCTTGGCCGCATCCATCTCTCCCAGTCCCTGATGGGAAATGGCAAGATAGAGGGTCAGGCCCACGCTCTTGGGGTCGAGTTCCAGGCCCTTCTGGCAGCGTTCCTTGATATCGGCCCACTTCTTCGTCTTGAGGTCCTGGGCATTGAGCTTCATCATGGCGGCCGTGGCCGTGCGCTTATCGTCGGCCGTGGCCGTCGGTGCCTGACCGATGGTGATGGCCTGCAGATAGAGCTCGCGGGCCTTGGCATCGTCGCCCTTGATGGAATAGGTCTCGGCGACCCGCGTCATGAAGTAGCCATTGTTCGGAGCGATCTGCAAGGCGAGCTGATATTCGGCCAAGGCGGAGTCCACCAAACTGTCGGCAAAGAAGTTGTTCCCGATGAAGGCATGGATGCGCGCATCGTTGGAGTCCTTGCAATTGGCCAAGCGCTGACGGAAGATCTCGGTCGATGCCTTGGTCTTGCCCTTGCCCATCAACAGCAGTCCATAGCGGAACATGAAGCTGCATTGCTTCGGGTCCTTGGCCGCGGCATCGTTCATCACGGTGATGGCCGTGGCCGTATCGCCCGACACCACAAGGGCCGCGCCATAGTACCAGAGATCGAGCGGCTCCATGGAGTTCGATCCGACAATGCTCTTGTAGAGTTCGGCAGCGCGCTTGAAGTTCTTGGCGAAGAAGTTGCATCGCGCCATTTGCAAGGAGGCCTTGCCGCGCACGGAGTCGATCTGTGCGGCTGCATCTTCGAGGTGACGTTGTGCACTGTCGCACTGACGTTGCTCGTAGTAGCTATTGCCCAGATACCACGAGGCCAGTGGATTTCCGGTGCCGACCGGACGGAGCTCGCGATACTTCACAAGGGTCTTGGTCGCATCGGCATACCGAGCCGAGAGGTAGTAGATCTTGCCCTGCTCGAAGAACGATTGTGCATTCTTGGGATCGAGTCGCGACACCGTGCCCCACTCCAGCAAACAGCGCTTGAACAATTCGTTAGCGAGGTCCTGATCGGATTCACGGTTCGCAAGCTTCCAGTAACACTGTGCCAGCTTGATGTGGGCATCGAGCAACGTACTGTCCAATCGAACGGCCGTCTGATAGTTCTGTCGTGCCAGATCGTACACTGGTTGCTTGCCATACTTGAAGTACAGATTGCCAAGCGTCACGTAGGCAAGGGCATCGTTCTCGTGTTTGTTCTTGGCTGTCGTGGCAACGAGCTCAGCGGCCTGCACCGAGTCGATGGCAATGAGGGCGTCCACCAGCAGATTGCTCGATGCAAGCTCGTCATGCTTGCGCATGCTCTTGCGAAGTGCATCGGCCGCTTCGAGATTCTTCCCCATCTCCATCAAGGCCATGGCATACAAACGTGCATAGGCCGGAACGTTCTTATCCTCTTCATACAACCGCGTGGCATAGACCAGGGCCGTGTCGTGAATGTCGAGCTCAAGGTAGACCTGTGTGGCAAGCGCAAGGACGTGAACATCGCTCGGCGCCTTCTCCACGGCCTGACGGATCAGGTCGCGTGCGGCGGCGAAGTCCTTTTCGTTCACATAGGCCTTGGCGCGTTCGAACGGACTCTGCGCATGCAGCACGGACATGCCACAAAGGGCGAGGGTGAGGACGAGGAAAAGGGTGGTGCGTTTCATGGAGTGTTATTCGGTGATGTTCAATTCGATCTTTGCATGCGCCGGCACAATGCCTGCGTCGAGGAACGTTCGTTGTGCCTTTCCGTCGCGCGCCAGGAACTGCATGATGCCGGTGGGAATGCTGTACTGACTGACGGCATCCTTCAACATCATGTAGATCGGAACGGGATACGGATACATGCCTTGGACAACGTAGCCTTGATGCACATGTTGAGGATAGACGCGTGTGCCGGTGCTATCGTTGAATCCGATGCGCAACATCTTGAAGGCCGTGTCGCGAACCAGTTGCGAAAGCAGCCCCACGCCAATACGTCCGGGTTGCGCCAATACGGCTTCGCGTGCCGTTGCATGCGATGTGGTCTCGATCATGCGTGCCGTCGGCATCTGTCCGTGCAAGACCACGTTGACGAGGTTGCCGTAGACGGATGAGTTCACACCGGGCACCACGAAGACAGGAGGTGTGGAAAGGCGGAGAGGAGCAAGGTCCACCTTGCCGCCCTTCAACAGGTCCTTGATCTGTTGGTCGTTCAACGTATCGGCCGGGAACGACCGAAGCGTGTAGAAGACGAGTGCGTCCGTGGCAAGAAGTGTGCGGGGGAAGTCGGCTCCCCTACTCTTCACTGCCGTTTGCTCGTCGGGCAGCAGATCGCGCGCGACGATCACGCCACGCGCATTCGTAGCGAACAGTTCCGACATCGCCGTGCGAGCATCCACGGGCTTGAAGGTCACATGGGCCTTCGGCGTCAGCGAATCGTAGATGGCCTTCGATGCACGTAGCATATCATGGATCGCACTGTCCACCAAGATGGTGGCCGTGCCGCTCAGGACGGTCTCGTGGTCTTGACGTGCTTCTTCATTCGAGCACGACGTGCCGAACACTGCGATGAGGATCGCTGCGAGAAGGGACAAGGTATTACGCATCGTCATCTTCCTGAACATCGTGATATCGCCGAACTGCGGCGCGATACGTGAATATTCGATAGACGCCATACAACACGACGAGTGAGCCCAGTATCCATTTGATGTTCGTGTCGAGCCTATCAAAAGGAGAAATGCCGCCAAGGATGGCCATTCCCATGAGAATGACCAGGATCCTGGCGGCATAGTTCACATATGTCATGGTGCGTTGTATTACCGAAGTTGGAAGCGCAATGGAATGCGGACCCAACACATGACGGGATTACCGTTCTGAATTCCAGGTGTGAAGGACGTTGCCAATACAGCTTTGACGGCGGCATCATTGAGGAGCTCATGCTCCGAGTCCACGATCTGCGTCTTCATCACTTTGCCATCCTTGCCGATGAGCGCGGCCACGAGAACCACACCTTCGATGCCGTTTCGCCGAGCCATGTCCGGATACTTCACGCTCTTTTGAAGAGCAGCGTAGTCAAAGTTCGGCTCTTTCTCAACGGCAATGAACTCATCCACGTCCGGCTCAGCTTCGCGCGTTTGCACGTTGACGTTGCCATTGCCCATGTCGGCGAAACCACCGTTGTCGTTGCCATCGCCACCTACCGACGAAGCACGATTCACTTCGTCCACGTTCGCAAAGTCCTTGGCATCCGGCGCCAACAATGCATCCGGAACAGGAACCGGCGTACCCGCACGTGCGGCCGGACCGGTGTTCACGATCGTCTCGGTGGGCGGAGGAGGAGGTGGAGCTTCATCACTCGATGGTGGAGGTGCAAGCGACTCGAGGCTCACGCGCGTCATTCTGACCTTCGGGATCGGAACGCGCATCCGCTCGGCAATGATCTGGGAGACCACATAGCCAAGCAACAGCAGCAGGAGCACGGACGACGTGACGATGAAGGCACGGACCGTGTTCTTGTTGATGATGATCTTGAGCTCGGGAGCTCCGTATTTCAGGCCCTGAAGCCCGTCTGAAGCGATCGTTGTCATAGGCTTCCGATCTCCGTTTCGTCCTTCGGATCCATCGGCGCTACCGTGAACTTGCGTTCGCGCTTATTGATGCCCATACCGCGGAGTCCGTTGATGATGTCGTTCTCGCATTGATTGATCTCGTCGAACACGCCGATGAAGATGCCGTAGGGCACATTCCGCGCTGTCTTCAACACAACAATGCATCGATTCTTCAAGTTCACGTTCTGCTCGACCACCACCTTGTGGAGTTCCTTGATCGTGACGACGGCCGGCTGATCCAGACCCATGTTATAGAACACTTTACCATCTGCTCGTACACGGATCGTCAACAACTCTGACTGCTTCACTTCGATCGGAATATCCAACTGCGGAGGAACGGACATTTCCATCGTCTGCGGCGTGATCATGGACGTGGTCAACATGAAGAACGTCAACAGAAGAAAGGTGATGTCCACGAGCGGCGTCATGTCGAGTCGGAAGCCTAGGCGCTTCTTCCCCTTGCGTTTTCCGGCTTTCCCGCGGCGTTGTTTTCCTCCGCCACCGAGTGCCTCGCCACCACCAGCCATGCGTTACCTCAAATCTTGATTGCTAGAGAACAGGGCTTACATACCCTGCTTTTTGTCCGTCACGAAGTTGAAGGTGGTCGCACGATTGCGACGCATCACCTCCATGGCGTTCTCGATCCACTGGAATCGAACGCGCTTGTCGGCATCAACGGCGAACTTTGCTGCGCCATTGATCCCTCGACCTGCAAGGACCGCTTTGCTCAACCACACGGTGTCCTTGATCGTGAACTGCGCGTTCGTGAGCTCTGCTCCCGGATACTTCTGTTCGACCATGAACTTGGCAAGGGCGTCACGATCCTTTTCACTGACCATCGACACGAAATAGGCCGTGTCCTTGGCCGTGGAGTCGATACCGATCTTGATCATGAACAGATCCTTCTCGGGCAGCTTCGTCGAGTCCACCGTGGACTTCGGTCGCTTGACCTCGTACTTCGTTTCGCTTTCCGATTCGCTCTTGAACTTTGCCGTGAACATGAAGAACGTCAGCAGGAGGAACGTGATGTCCACCAGCGGCGTCATGTCCAACACAAAGCCAACACGTTTCTTATGGATCTTCGACATAGGTTTCCCTCGTGGTTACGTGTGGCTTAGTGCTTCGTGCCAGTCTTTACCGCGAGCGTTTCCATGAGGTCGAGGATCGTCTCGTCCATGGTGTACGTGAAGTTGTCGACCTTTGTCGTGAAGAAGTTGTAGGCGATGATCGAGACCACAGCGGCGATAAGTCCACCGGCCGTGTTGTAGAGTGCTTCCGAGATACCGATCGACAGCGATTGTGCCGATACCGATCCACCGGCACCCAGAGCAGCGAACGAACGGATCATTCCGAGCGTCGTTCCGAGCAGACCGATCATCGTCGATACCGAAGCGACCGTCGAGAGGATCACCAAGTTCTTTTCGAGCAATGGTGTTTCAAGGTTCATGTTCTCGTCGATCACGCGCTGCACTTCTGCAAGCTTCTGATCGGACTCCATGTTCGCATCGTTCTCAACAGATTGGAAACGATCGACCGCTGCGCGCAACACATTGGCCAATGAGCCGCGTTGTGCATCACAGGCCTTGATCGCCTCTGCATAGTTCCCCTTGCGAACGTGGTCCACAACGGACTTGCCGAATGGAAGCATCGCGCCCGTGCCCGAGGCCTTGCCGATCGACAAGAAGCGCTCGATGGCATACGTAAGGGCCAAGAGAACACAGCCGATCAGAGCGCCTACGAGAAATCCACCTGTGTAGATCGTACCCAAGGCATTGATCGGAACAAGCTTCTCAACATCCGAGAAGTTGTTCTTGTTACCGAGCAGCAAGTAGTACAGCGCAAAGGCCGTTGCCATACAAGCGACGAAGACAACCAGATTAAAACGGTTCTTCATGCGACACCTAAAATTGAAGAAGTGGTATTAGACGTTTGACACATTGAGTTCAGACAACGCAGCCTGGACCGTTGCATAGAGAGAGAAGATCAAGTGCATTTTGGTTACGGTGAACACATCGCTCATCGCTTCGTTCATTCCCGCCAATGCCATCGTTCCGCCCGTTCTTGCAAAAGCAGCGTGGGCAGAGAGCAACACTCCGATCATCGATGAGTTCGCGAACCGAACGTCCGTGAAATCCACGATCACCTTCCTGCCCTGCTCCCTTGCCAGATCGGTCAAAAGATCTCGGACGGCGTCGGTCTCTTCCCCACCGATGAATTGTCCTCGGAGGGAAACGACCGTACACGGCCCTACTTCTCGTACCTCTATCTGCTCTTGGTCCATGAGAGGCCAAAACTACGAAAAAAGGTTCGCTGTAACGATACGGGGGATGGAGGCAAGGTCGAGTATTACGGATGTTTCATATCCGCGCGATGTGAAGATCTCTTGAACTTCGTCCGACTGACCCTGCGCAACCTCCATGAAGATCCGTCCCGTTGGCGCCAAGAGCTCTTTCCCGACATCGGCAAGGCGTACGTAGAAGGCCGTGCCATCCCCGTCGTCGGTGAGGGCCATGTGCGGCTCGAAGTCCCGCACCTCTGCCTGCAAGGTGGGAACCTCGGAGGAAGGGATGTAGGGAGGATTCATGGAGATGAGTGAGAAGTGACGAGTGACGAGTGACAAGTTGTCGAAGAAGTCGAGGTGGAGGAAGTCGATGTGGTCGAGTGCTCCGTGGTGTTCGGCGTTGCGACGGGCAACGTCGAGGGCGGCTTGCGACTTGTCGATGGCCGTCCACTGTGTGCCGGGATGATACTTCAAACAGGCAATGGGAATGCATCCGGTGCCGGTGCCGATGTCGAGGGCGTTGACGGGACCGTCGAAGGTCTTGAGAAAACGGACGGCGCGTTCGACGAGGATCTCCGTCTCCGGACGTGGGATGAGAACGTCGGGCGCGACGTCGAAGGCAAGACCATAGAAATCCGCCTTGCCCAGGATGTACTGCAATGGCTCACGCTTCACGCGACGTTCGATCATGTGCCGCAAGGCCGCGAGCTCGTCCTTCGTCAGTGGCTGCTCGAAGTTCGTATACAACTGGAGTCGCGTGCACTGCAACACGGAACTCAGCATGAGTTCCATGGTGAGACGCGGACTGTCGATGTCCTTCGCCGCGAAATAGTCGGTGCCCCACCGTAGTAGGTCCATCACCGTCCAGATCCGTTCAAGCGCCGGCGCTTTTCGCATAGTATTCCTGCAGCGAGACCGCCGTGAACGTTTCGTCTCGAAGGGCGATGATACCGCTGAGGGATGCCTCGGCCGCTGCGAGCGTGGTGAAGAACGGCACCTTGTACTTCATGGCCGTCTGTCCCATGATGAACTCGTCATGTCGGGCCGTTTCGCCGAGTGGTGTGTTGATCACGATCTGGACTTCCCCACTGGCGATCTGGTCCACAATGCTCGGTCGTCCTTCGTAGTGTTTCAAGGCCAGCGTCACGTCCATGCCGTGTTCCTGCAGGAACTGCGCCGTTCCGCGTGTGGCATAGATGGAGAAACCAAGGTCGGCATAGCCGCGAGCGATGTCGAGGGCGCGCGGTGACTTGTCGTGCGAGCTCAGCGAGATGAAGACATTGCCGGTGGTGGGCAAGGTGTTACCGGAGGAGATGTGCGATTTGACGATGGCGCGACCGAAGGAACTGTCCATCCCCATCACTTCGCCGGTCGAGCGCATTTCCGGACCGAGGAAGACGTTCACCCGTGGGAACTTGACGAACGGGAAGACGGATTCCTTGATGGCCACTCTGTCCATGGCGGGGTTGAAGGCCGGCACGTTCATCTCGGCAAGCTTGCCGCCCACCATCACCTGCGTTGCGATCTGGGCGAGCTTCACACCGGTTGCCTTTGAGACGAAGGGCACGGTGCGCGATGCACGCGGATTCACTTCGAGGACATAGACCTTATCGCCTTGAATGGCGAACTGAATGTTCAAGAGTCCCACCACCAAGAGTTCGCGGGCAAGCTCTCGTGTATAGGCCTGCATGGTGGACATCTGTTCGTTTGTGATGTTGTAGGGAGGAAGAACGCACGACGAATCGCCCGAATGCACGCCGGCCTCTTCGATGTGTTGCATCATGCCGCCGATGACCGTGGTGGTGCCATCACTGACGGCATCAACATCGAACTCGAAGGCGTTCTCGAGGAAGTGGTCGATGAGCACGGCCCGCGTTGGATCTTGGGCGATCGCGTTCTTCATGTATTCGCGCAGCGAGTCTTCGCGGTAGCAGATCTGCATGGCGCGACCGCCGAGGACGTAGGATGGACGCACAAGTACGGGATAGCCGATCCGATCTGCGATCACCACGGCCTCGTCTTCGCTGAGTGCCGTGCCCCATGGTGGACATGGAATGCCGAGCTTGTCGATGAGCGTTCCGAAGCGTTGACGGTCTTCGGCAAGATCGATGCCTTCAGGCGACGTGCCGATGAGCGGTACGCCGGCCTCGTAGAGGCGCTGTGCAAGTTTCAACGGCGTCTGTCCACCGAACGTCACCACCACACCGTCCGGACGTTCGAGCTCGATGATGTTCATCACGTCTTCGAACGTGAGCGGTTCGAAGTAGAGCTTGTTGGTGGTGTCGTAATCCGTCGACACGGTCTCGGGATTACAGTTGATCATGATGGCCTCGTATCCGAGGGCACGCAAAGCGAACACACCTTGCACACAACAGTAGTCGAACTCGATCCCTTGTCCGATGCGATTCGGTCCACTGCCAAGAATGATCACTTTCTTTGATGCTGACGGCTTGGCCTCGTTCTCTTGACCGTACGTGGAGTAGTGATACGGCGTCTCCGATTCGAACTCGGCAGCGCAGGTGTCGACGGTCTTGTAGACCGGAATGACGCCAATTGCTTTACGATGAGCACGGACAGCGTCTTCGGTGGTTCCCATCATCAGGGCCAACTGCACGTCGCTAAAACCATAGCTCTTGAGCATGCGCATCGTGGTCGCGTCCACCGACGTGATGTCCTTGCCACCTTCCCGAGCCTTGATCACTTCTTGTGCGGCTTCGACGATCTGCGAACATTGATCGATGAACCACGGATCGAACTTCGTGAGCTGATGGATCTCTTCGGCAGAGATGCCGAAGCGCAGTGCATCGCAGAGGTCGAAGATCGACGTGCTGGTGCGGATGCGCAGACGTTGACGGAGTGGAGCGAGCTCGAACTCGTCGTGCTGTTCCAGATCGCAGAGCTCGGGTGCATCGTAGCCAAACCCGAAGCGTTTCTGTTCGAGACTGCGCAGACATTTCTGCATCGCTTCCTTGAAGGTCCGTCCAAAGGCCATTGCCTCGCCAACGCTCTTCATCTGGATGCCGAGCGAATTGTCGGACTCGCGGAACTTCTCGAAGTCCCAACGCGGCACTTTCACCACCACGTAGTCGATGGATGGTTCGAAGCAGGCGGGGGTCTTCTTCGTGATGTCGTTCAGGATCTCGTCGAGGGCATAGCCGACGGCGAGCTTGGCCGCGATCTTGGCAATGGGAAATCCTGTGGCCTTCGAGGCAAGAGCGGAACTGCGCGAAACGCGCGGGTTCATTTCGATGATGATCTGGCGTCCGGTGGACGGTTGGATGGCGAACTGAATGTTGGAACCACCGGTCTCCACACCGATCTCGCGAATGATCTTCAGCGCGGAATCCCGCATGTGCTGATACTCACGGTCGGTGAGCGTCTGCGCCGGTGCAACGGTGATCGAATCGCCCGTGTGCACACCCATGGGATCGAAGTTCTCGATGGAGCATATGATGACGACGTTGTCCTTCGAGTCGCGCATCACTTCGAGTTCGTATTCCTTCCAGCCGATGAGACTCTCTTCGACGAGGACGCGATGGATGGGACTTTGCACAAGTCCGTTGCGGAGCATCTCGCGATACTCTTCCATGTTGTAGGCAATGCCGCCACCGCTTCCACCCATGGTGAAGGACGGACGGATGATCACGGGGAAGCCGGTGATCTCGATCATCTTCATGCCATCTTCGAACTCGTGCACGAAGCCGCCGCGCGGCATGTCCATGCCGATCTTCTTCATGGCCTCGAGGAAGAGCTCGCGGTCTTCCGCCTTGTGGATGGACTCGATGTTCGAGCCGATGAGCTGCACATTGTACTTCGCAAGAATACCAGCCTCGTGCAATTGCACGGCGGCATTCAAGGCCACCTGTCCACCCATGGTGGGAAGGATGGCATCGGGCCGTTCCTTCTTGATCACCTCTTCGATGAACTGTGGCGAGATGGGCTCCACGTACGTTGCATCGGCAACGTCGGGATCCGTCATGATCGTTGCCGGATTGCTGTTGATCAGCACAACGCGATAGCCTTCCTCTTTGAGCACCTTACAGGCCTGGGTACCGGAGTAGTCGAACTCGCAGGCCTGGCCAATGATGATCGGACCGGAACCGATCACAAGAATGCAGTGAAGATCGTCGCGACGTGGCATGGATGTTCCTAAAGTGCGTTTCGTTGTTGTAAGATGGAGTGAAGGATCGTCATGCGCATGGCCACGCCATGCGTCACTTGTCTGCGGATAAGGGAGCGTTCCGAGGCGGCAACGTCTTCGTCGATCTCGACGCCGTAGTTCACCGGACCCGGATGGATGATCGTGACATTGGGTGCTTTGCGCATCCGTTCGTTGGTCATGGCAAAGCGCTCACGGTAAACGTCCAACGATGGGACAACGTCAGCCGTGATGCGCTCGCGCTGAATGCGTAACAGAGAGATGACCGTGGCCCACTCGCACGCACCGTCGAGCGAATCGAATCGAGGCATGGTGGCGAACCGCTCGTCGTCCGGCATGAGCGACTCGGGCGCACAGATCGCGAACTCGGCACCGAGCTTCTGCAACACGTCCACTTGCGACCGTGCCACACGACTGTGTCGCACATCACCAACGATGCAGATGCGCTGTCCTTGCAACGTACCAAGTCGCTCCCGCAAGGCACTTGCATCGAGCAAACCCTGCGTTGGGTGACAGTTCGTTCCGTCACCGGCATTCACCACGCTCATCGATGTGAAGGAGGAGATGGACTCGCCAATGCCGTTCTGCGCATGACGTAAGACGAGCACGTCGAATCCCATGGCGTCGATGGTCTGCACTGTATCGAGAAACGTCTCGCCCTTTCCTTCACTGCTCGTGGACGGATCGAAGATCACTGTGCGCGCACCGATGCGATGTGCGGCGGTCTCGAACGACAAGCGTGTGCGTGTGGACGATTCGTAGAATGCCAACACGATGCGCGGTTCGATGCCGGAAGAAAGCGAGAAGGTGGACGGCGGGAGGGAGGCAAGGCCCGTTGGCGTGAGAAAACGAGATGCCCGATCGATCAACGACTCGATCTCGGTTGCCGTAAGCGGTACAGTTGTGAGGAAGTGGGGCGTCCGCATGAATACAAAGGTAGGGCAAAAAAAAGCCCGCCAAAGGCGGGCTTTTCATTTCGACAAGATTACTTCTTCTTTCCCTTGGCTGCTGCCTTCTTCGGAGCGGCCTTCTTGGAGGCTGCTGCCTTTGGAGCACCGGCCTTCTTTTCGCCGTTCGCGATCATCTTCAGTTCCTTACCGGCGCTGAACTTTGGCACCTTACGAGCAGCGATCTTGATCGTCTCGCCTGTGCGTGGGTTCTTGCCCTTACGAGCAGCACGCTTAGAAACACTGAACGTTCCGAAACCAACGAGCGACACACTTCCGCCGCCGCCAAGTTCCTTCTTCACTGCATCCAACGTTGCTGCCAACGCTGTGTCTGCTTGCGCCTTCGAGAGGCCAACAGAGGATGCGATCTTTTCGACCAGCTCTGCACGATTCATAGTGAATCCCCACAAAAAGATGTTGATAAAACATTCTTGCAGCTCGAAAATATCAAGTGTTCATCAGGGTATGCAAGGAAGAGTTATCCACAAAGCTTGGATTCATGCAGTTCTCAGGCCGACGGGGTACGGGAGATCGTGTGGGGATGCGGTCCGTGCGGAGGTCGGAACGACCTCTGTTATCCACCGATCAGTGTCGCATTCCAAGGACGATCGTGGCCAACACAGTTTGCCCGATCAGTCCCAAATGCAGTACCAGAGCCGTTGTCAGGGCGGCGACCACATCGTCGGCCATCACGGCCCACCACTCCGTGCGAGCGTTGATAACGTTCATGGGCCACGGTTTTCGAATGTCGAAGAGCCGGAACAAGGCCACACTTCCGGCCCACCACCACCATCCGAGATAGGCGTACGGAAGAATGAGGATCATCGACATTCCTAGTGCTTCGTCGATCACAACACGCGACGGATCGTTCCCCCACCGCTGTTGCGATGTGCGCACGGCATAGGGCGAAACGATGGCAAAGACGAGAGAAGCAGCGAGATAGCCGATGCGCACGGCGTCCTGCGAGAGCGGGAACAACACGGCCGGAAGTGCCACGATGAGCGAGCACCACGTTCCCGGTGCAAGCGGCAACAGACCGATGCCACCAACGGTGGCAAGCTGTCCGGCCAGACCCAGTCGGGTCCAGCGCACGGCGGGCGTGGCGGCGTTATCCACGACGGAAGAGCCGTCGGTTGACGACCACATATTCAAGGAACGTATAGAGCGTGAAGAGCGTGATCACGAGGATCACACCGTACGTGGACGGCGAGTATAGCACGGCACGTACAGCATCACGATCGACAGAGATGAACGACGTATGCAGCAACCACAGCAGTGCCAGGGCATACACGATGAAGCACATCTGTACGAAGGTCTTCCACTTGGCCGTTCGCGACGTGTGAAAGTGGTGCTCGCGAGATGTGGCAACGCTTCGCAAGACGGTCGTTCCGAAGTCGCGAACGATGATGACGATGACCATCCACAATGGCATCACGTCCACCATCCAGAAAGCGATCCATGCCGACGTGGTCAGGACCTTATCGGCAAGCGGGTCGAGATACTGTCCGATCTCCGACTCCTCATTCAGGGCGCGCGCCGTGAGTCCGTCGAAGTAATCGGTGAGAGCTCCAACGAGGAACAGCAGGATGGCAGCATCCATGCCCCATGGACGTCCGCTCAGAATGCAAACGAGAAAGATCGGTGCAATGAAGAACCGAGACAGCGTAAGAATGTTGGCAACCGTATACGTCATCGCATCTGCGCTCCCGCCGCTGCCACGATGGCCGCAAAGGCATCGGCCTTGAGCGAGGCGCCACCGACCAATGCTCCATGCACGTCGGCGCCCGCAAAGAGCGTTGCAGCATTCTCGGCCGTCACACTTCCGCCATACAGAATCGGAACATGCACACCGGCCTTCGCCAACAATGCCGCAATGGTGGCATGCACCTCCTGCGCTTGCTCGGCGGTGGCGGCACGACCTGTTCCGATGGCCCACACCGGTTCATAGGCAACGATGCATTGTTGCATGCGTTCTGCTCCCACGATCTGCAGGATGGTCTCGAGCTGTGTGGTGATCACCTGCGTGGTGATGTTCGCCTCGCGTTCGTCGAGTGTCTCGCCTACGCAGACAATGGGCACAAGGCCTTCGGCAAGGGCGGCAAGGACCTTGGAGGCGATCAACGTGTCGGTTTCGTGATGGTAGCGTCGACGTTCACTATGACCAACGATCACGTGCGAGCATCCCACAGCACGCACCATGGAAGCGCTCACATCGCCCGTGAAGGCGCCGTGATGTTCGTGGTGACAGTCTTGTGCACCAACGTGCACGGATGTATCGGCGGTAACGGCGACGACGGCGTTGAGCGATGTGAAGGGCGGACAGATGACCACGTCAGCCGTAGGTGCCGTGCCACCCTGCTGCCCTACCAACGTCACCACCTCTGCGGCCAGGGCTGCGGCCTCGGCGGCCGTCGTGTGCATTTTCCAGTTGCCGGTGACGATCATGTGTTTCATCGGTGCACTCCTCGAACGCGGAAGATCCGGTAGTTGGTAAGGTATTGATCGGACTCGAAGCCCTGTCCTTCGATGGTCTCCTTGGGAGAGACGATCTTCACGTATTCCGTGGAGTAGAGCTTGGCCCGTTGATTATCCCAATTGAGTCGCGTGGTCGTGAGCGACGTGCGAGAACTGTCACTCCACACATACACATGTCCGATGGCCGTCATGTTCTTGGTCCGGTCATCGATCAATGCACTGTCGGACGTGAGACGGGCCAATCGTTGCTGTGACGTTTGCGAATAGAAGTCCACGATCACCGTATCGCCCATGGTGGTCTCCTGCTTCTCGTCCCACACACGCGCAACGGCCGATTGCAACACGGCCTTGCGGTTGGCAGAATCCAGGAACGTCACGTGCACATTGTAGGAGATGTGCGATGGTTGTTTGTCGAGTGGGTCTTCCTTGACCGCAGGTTGCTGGGCACCATTCGAGCATGCCATCAATGCAGCCATGGTGCAGAGGAACGTGAACGCCATGGTTCTCATCGTGCGGCGCTCCAGATGCCGAGCACGCGTTGAAGGAATATCTCCATGCGATCCAGCGGCAACTGTGTTGCGGCATCGCTCAAGGCATGGGCAGGATCGGGATGCGTTTCCACGAACAGTCCGTTCACGCCAACAGCCACGGCAGCGCAGGCCAGCGGGAGGATGTACTGTGGCTGTCCGCCTGACTGAGCTCCAACGCTCGGACGTTGCACGGAATGCGTTGCATCGAAGATCACGGGATAGCCGGTTTCCTTCATGTCGACGAGTCCACGATAGTCCACCACCAGATCATGATACCCGAATGTTGTCCCGCGTTCCGTCAGCCAGATCTGATCGTTTCCGGCGGCGGCGACCTTGGCGGCGGCCTTCGGCATGTCGTCGGGCGCCATGAACTGTGCTTTTTTAATGTTGACCACTTTGCCTGTTCGGGCGGCGGCTTCGAGCAACGAGGTCTGTCGACTCAAGAACGCCGGCACCTGCAACACATCCACGTACTGCGCGGCCAAGGCCGCTTCGGCCTCGGTGTGAAAGTCGGTGAGCAACGCTACACCAAATTCTTCGCGGATCGTTGCAAGGTGTTGCAATGCAAGCTCATCGCCAATGCCCTGAAACGAGTTCGCACTCGTGCGATTGGCCTTGCGATACGAGCTCTTGAACACGTACTGCACGGGAAGGTCGCGTGTTGCCGCGAGCATGGCATCGGCCACAGTGCGCAAAAGGTCGAGCGATTCGACCACGCACGGACCGGCGATCAGGAGAAGTCGAGAAGGGTCGAGGTTCATGTTGTTCCGATGGTGTGAGGCTTCAAATTATCATGCTTCGTACATTTGTTCGTGCGGCATGCAGCCGCCGCGCAGCAAAAGAGGAAGAATGGCACGACCGGATCATATCTCCATTCGTCGCGTTCCCCCGCAAGATCGGCAAACGCCGCTCGAAAACGAGCCGGCCCCGCCGCCGCGTGGACAACGGACGATCAAACAGAACAACGACCTTATTGGCAGGTACCGCATCATTGCCGTGTTGATTGCGGTGAGTGCGGCCTTGTTATTGATCGCCCTCCTCTCGTACACCGCCAAGGACGAAGCCAACGCAGAGCTCACTATGCGCGACGTGATGGGCGTTATGCGAGGTGACGATGCCCTGCGCGTGAAGTTCGAGACCACGCACAATTGGCTCGGTTTGCTGGGCGCCGTGCTCTCGCACTGGTTCTACCATGCCACCATCGGCATCTGGTCGCTTTGCTTCCCCGTGCTCATGTTCTTCTGGGCCTATGCCCTGTACACCACGCAACGCATCAACGCCGTGCTCACGCGCAAGAGCATTGCCACCATCACCTTTGGTGTGGCCCTTGCCTCCTTGCTGGGCACCTTGCAGACCGTAACCTGGATGCCCGCCCTTCCGCCCGAGGCCAGCGGTGCCATCGGACAGTTCTTTGCCGGCGTGATCACACAACTCATCGGTGCCATCGGCTCGGTGATCGTCATGCTCGTGTCCATGGGCTTCGTGCTTGTCTTCGGATTCAACGTCGACCTTGGACAGACGGCCCTCAAGGCCCGCCTCGGCTGGGCTTCGGTGAAAGACCGCATGGCCACAAGGTCGATGGAGGGTGGCGAGGAGGATGAGGAGATCGACGTAGATGGTGCGGACGACGAGACCGATAGCGTGGCACCACCACTGCAAACGGCCACCGGCATGAGCGGTTGGTTCAAGGCCCTCCGACCGAAAGGCGCCGTCGAACTTCGTTCGACGGATGATGACGATGCCATGGCCGCCATTCAACAGGCACCGAAGAACATCGAGCCAACGTCCACCACCGGAACCGTTCCAAGTGGTGCGCTCAGCGGCAGCGTGCGCATCCTGCGTCCGAAGCCGCGCGTGGATGAGGCAACGGATGAACGTGCAAGTGCACAACAAGAACGCGAGGTTCCGCACGGACCCGAGAGTGTGAACCTGAGTGACGTGGAGCGTCGCCTTGCCACCTTGCATCCCGACCGTTCCATCAAGGTCCGCCGACCACCGGAACACGTCGAAGAAGAAGAACTGCCGCTCTTCGCGCAAGCACCGCGCGATGACGAGGATGAGGACGAAGAGCAAGACGAGCAGCGCGGCGTGACGATCACGCGACCGCTTACGCTTACCGTGCAGGAGTCCGATAAAGAACCCGAAGTGACGATGCGCAGCTCCTTGCTGTACGATGAAGAGATCAAGTACAAGTCGCCAAAGATCGATCTGCTCGTCCCTGCCGATGAGCACTCGGGCATTGATGACGACGAGCTCAAGGACAAGGCCCGCATCCTGCAGGAGAAGCTCGAAACGTTCCGCATCAAGATCGAGAATCTGACGGTGCAGCCAGGACCGGTGGTCACGCAGTACGAGTTTGTTCCAGCGGCCGGTATCAAGGTCTCGCAGATCGAATCATTGGCCGACGACATTGCCCTGGCCCTCAAGGCGCAAGGTGTTCGCATCATTGCGCCGATCCCCGGTCGCGGCACGGTCGGCATCGAGATCCCCAACCTGAACCCTGCCGTGGTCCGCTTCAGCGAGATCATCAAGAGTCCCAAGTATCACAACCCCGAGATCCGCCTCCCCATTGCCATGGGCAAGACCGTCGTGGGCGAAGTGTACTGTGCCGATCTGACGAAGATGCCGCACTTGCTCATTGCCGGTGCTACGGGGAAGGGAAAGTCGGTGGGTATCAACACGATCATCGCCTCGCTGTTGTACAAGATGCATCCGCGCGATCTCAAGTTCGTGATCATCGATCCGAAGCGCGTGGAGATGACGTTGTACACGGCGTTGAAGAATCACTTCATGGCCGTCTCGCCCGACATCACCGAGACCATCATCACGGAGCCGTCAAACGCTGTGCTCGTGCTGAAGAGCGTTGTCGAAGAGATGCAGCAGCGCTACAGTATTCTGGCAGCGGCAGGACAGCGGAACATCGCCGACTTCAATCGCAAGGCCAAGGACGGATCGCTGAAGCCCAAGAGCGGCTTTGCGTTCACGCCCATGCCGTACATCGTGGTGATCATCGACGAATTGGCCGACCTCATGATGACGGCCTCGAAAGAGGTCGAAGAGCCCATCGTCCGTCTCGCGCAGCTTGCACGTGCTGTGGGCATTCACTGCGTGGTGGCTACACAACGTCCGAGCGTCGACGTGGTCACGGGTCTCATCAAGGCCAACTTCCCTGCTCGCATCGCCTATCAAACAGCGTCGCGCATCGACTCGCGAACCATCCTCGATGCAAGTGGTGCAGAACATTTGATCGGTAATGGCGACATGCTCTTCAATCCGGGGAACATGACGAAGCCCATCCGCATGCAGAATGCCTTCATCAGTACGGAGGAGGTCGAGCAGATCTGCGAATGGATCGGCAAGCAGAAAGGCTTCTCTTCGCCCTACATCCTTCCAAGCGTTGCCACGAAGCGCGGTCCCGGTG
Organism: Kapaibacterium sp. (SeqCode); assembly: GCA_044224925.1. Lineage (GTDB taxonomy): Bacteria > Bacteroidota > Ignavibacteria > Kapaibacteriales > Kapaibacteriaceae > Kapaibacterium. The sequence goes on along the minus strand of JBGAJM010000001.1, from coordinate 449,923 downwards.
GCGGTGGTGACGACGATCGGGACGTGCTCTTCGAAGATGCCGCACGCATCTTCATCCAGTTGCAGCAGGCCTCCGTCTCCACGTTGCAACGTCGCCTCAAGGTGGGCTATGCACGCGCAGCACGCATCGTGGACGAACTCGAAATGGCCGGCATCGTCGGTCCGCCCGACGGCTCCAAGGGCCGTATCGTCCTGCTGCAGAGCGAATCAGAACTAGAGGCCTACTTGTAAGCCCCGTTGCCGTATTTTTGACGGTTATGACCGAAATCACCTCCATCATCGTCAAAGGTGCCCGGGAGCACAATCTCAAGAACGTGTCGATCGAGATCCCGCGCGACCAGCTCGTGGTGGTCACAGGACTGAGCGGTTCCGGCAAGTCCAGTCTCGCCTTCGACACGATCTATGCAGAAGGACAGCGCCGTTACGTCGAGTGCATGAGCAGCTATGCACGGCAGTTCCTTGGCGTGATGAAGAAGCCCGATGTGGATGTGATCGAAGGTCTCTCGCCCGCCATTTCCATCGAACAGAAGTCCATCGGCTCCAGTCCCCGCTCCACCGTTGGCACCGTCACCGAGATCTACGACTATCTCCGTCTGCTCTATGCCAAGGTTGGCATCCAGTACTGCGTGGATTGCAAGATCCCCGTGCAGCAGCAGACCGTCGAGCAGATCGTCGATGCCATCCTCTCGCTTCCGTTGGGAAGCAAGTTGCAGGTGTTGGCTCCGATGGTGAAAGGGCGGAAGGGACACTATCGTGAGCTCTTCGACCAGTTCCGACGTCAAGGCTTCCTGCGTGTGCGCGTGGATGGAGAGTTGCGCGAGATCACCGAAGGCATGCAGCTCGCACGGTATAAGGTGCACAACATCGATCTCGTGGTGGACCGATGTACCGTCGACCCGGAGTCGCGCCGTCGCGTCACCGAAAGCGTCGAAGCCGCCCTGCACATGGGAGAGGCCGGCGTGAACGTGTTGCACGAGCTTGCCCCCGATGAGTGGCGCGATCTCTACTTCAGTACCAGCTATTCCTGTCCGTCCTGCGGTCGTTCCTACGAAACTCCGGCACCGAACATGTTCTCGTTCAACTCTCCGTTCGGCGCTTGTAGCGCTTGCGAAGGCTTGGGAGTGACGTGGGACTTCGATCTGGACCTTGTCATACCTGAGGGATCGAAGAGCATTGGTGCGGGCGGCATCGCACCGCTCGGACGCAAACGCGACACCTGGTTATGGCGACAAGTGGAATCGTTCTGCGAGGCGCGAAAGATCCCGCTCGATGCTCCACTACATACCCTCACGGCGGAACAGAAGGATGCCGTGCTCTACGGCACGGAAGCAAGTTCGGTGAGCGTGCAGTATGGCACGAACAAGAACACATCGTACAGTCACAAGTACATTGGTGTTCTTCCAAGTCTGCGTCATCAATACGATCAGTCCGCCACACCCTCCATTCGAAAGTCCATCGAGAAGTATTTCTCCAGCATCCCCTGCAGAACCTGCAAGGGTGCGCGTTTGAAAGAAGAGCACCTCTTCGTGCTCATTGCCGATACCAACATCCATGGTGCGACCACCATGGACATCATCGATGCAGAACAGTTCTTCGCAACGCTGCTCGACAAGCTCACGGCACGACAGCGCATCATCGCAACGCTCATCCTGAAAGAGATCACCACGCGCCTTCGATTCTTGCGCGATGTGGGACTCACCTATCTCACGCTCGATCGAAGCGCTCGTACGCTCTCGGGTGGTGAGTCGCAACGCATTCGACTTGCATCGCAGATCGGATCGCAGTTGGTGGGGGTCACGTATGTTCTCGACGAGCCGAGCATCGGTCTGCATCAGCACGACAATCGCAAGCTCATCGACTCGCTCAAGGCATTGCGCGACCTTGGCAACTCCATCATCGTGGTGGAGCACGACAGAGAGATGATCGAAGAGGCCGACCATGTGATCGACATCGGTCCGGGCGCCGGTGTGCACGGCGGCGAGATCATCGCCACCTTCCACCCTTCCAACGTCCGCACCATGGGCGATGTGATCACCGATCGGTCACTCACCTTGCAGTACCTCATCGGCACGAAGCACTTCGACATTCCTGCCGTCCGTCGCACCGGCAGTGGGAAGACCTTGCAGTTGCATGGCGCGCGGGGCAACAATCTGCAGAACGTCGACCTCACGATCCCACTCGGCACGTTCGTCTGTGTGACCGGCATGAGCGGATCCGGGAAGAGCACGCTGGTGAACGACACGCTCTATCCTATCCTTGCGCGACACTTCTACGATGCAGAAGTGGTGCCACTTCCGTACGACAAGATCGAAGGACTGCCGAACATCGACAAGGTGATCGAGATCGATCAAACGCCCATCGGTCGCACACCGCGTAGTAATCCTGCTACGTATACCGGACTCTTCACGCAGATCCGCGACTTCTTCACCATGTTGCCCGAGGCCAAGATCCGAGGCTATAAGGCCGGACGGTTCTCGTTCAACGTGAGCGGTGGCCGATGCGAGGAATGCGAGGGGGCAGGGATCCGCAAGATCGAGATGAACTTCCTGCCCGACGTGTACGTGCCATGCGATACATGCAACGGCAAGCGCTACAATGCAGAGACGTTGGCAGTTCGCTTCAAGGGCAAGTCGATCGCCGATGTGCTCGACATGACCGTGGAAGAGGCCGTCGAGCTCTTTGTCGACATTCCGAAGATCAAGCACAAGCTGCAAACGCTCATGGATGTGGGCCTCACCTACATCACGCTTGGGCAGCAGGCACCAACGCTCTCGGGCGGTGAAGCTCAGCGTGTGAAGCTTGCTACCGAACTCTCGAAGACGGGAACGGGAAAGACGTTGTATTTGTTGGATGAGCCGACCACGGGATTGCACTTCGAAGATATTGCCGTGTTGCTGCGACTTCTCTCGAAGCTTGTGGACAAAGGCAATACAGTGGTGGTGATCGAACACAACCTCGATGTGGTCACCTATGCCGATCATGTGATCGACCTTGGACCCGGAGGCGGACGCGATGGCGGACGCATCGTGGCCACGGGGACACCCGAACAAATAGCGAACATTGCAGATAGCATCACCGGACAGTATGTGCGGAGTACGCTGCGCGGGTAAATTTGCAGGACAACTATGAATGAAACACCGCCGAACAACGGTCTCCTTACCAGTATTCTCGATGCGCTCAACGATCTGCTTCCGGCGAAGCACAATGTAGATGTTGCCCTGCGCGCACGAGACCTGCTCTCACGTCACTCCGTCACGCCGGAAACAGCACTCGATCACCTGCTGTCCATTCTGTCCGATGCCGGACTTGAATGCGAGATCGAGAACATCGGCTCGGCAGCAGCATCGGACGGCGCCTTCGTGGTCACGGCGGAACATCTGCTCATGCGAAGCACGGCAACGGCTCCATGCATGGCCTTTGATGGTCGTGCTTTGATCATTCGCGGGTCGACAACGTCATTTGTCTCCGAGGGTGCCGAGAAGCCCACCATGCGCACATCCTCGCCGAAGCACGAAGACGATCATCATCATGCCCATTCGTTCTCGGACCTCTGGCCGTACCTGCGTTCGATCCTCCATCAGGAACGTACCGACATTTGGGTCGTGGTGGGCTACTCCGTTCTTTCCAGTTTGTTGACCCTCGTTGTTCCCGTGACGGCACAAGCCATCGTGAACTCCGTTGCGTTGGGTGTCTTCAACAAGCAGCTCATCGTACTCTGCTCGCTGGTCTTTCTTGGTCTGCTCGCCTCCGGAGTGCTGGCAGTTCTCGAACGGTGGGTGATCGAACTGATCCAGCGCCGGATCTTCGTGCACGCCTCGTTCGATATCATGCATCGCCTCCCCTCCATTCGCCTTTCTGCCTTACGCGAACAGTATGCTCCCGAACTCGTGAATCGCTTCTTCGACGTGATCACCATTCAGAAGTCGCTCGGCAAGTTCATGCTCGAAGGGATCAACGCTGCTCTTGTCCTGCTCGTGGGTTTGATCGTGCTGGCCATCTACCATCCGTTCTTCCTGCTGTACGACGTTGTGCTCATCGGATTTCTTCCGCTCCTGGTCTATGGTTTGGGGCGTGGCGGTATCCAAACGGCCATCGAGGCGAGTAAGCGCAAGTACGAGACGGCATCGTGGCTCGAAGAGATCGCACGGGCACAGTTGGCCGTGAAGCTCACCGGTGCACGTTCCTTTACGTTTGACCGGCTGGACACGATCGCTGCGGCCTACGTGCACGACCGACGTCGACACTTCGTGATCCTGTCCCGTCAGATCTTTGGCTCGATGTTCTTCAAGTCGGTTGCCACAGTTGGCGTTCTCGGTCTGGGCGGTATGCTCGTGATCGATCAACAGATGTCGCTCGGTCAACTCGTGGCTGCCGAGATCGTCATCATCATGATCCTGAACGCCGTCGAGAAGCTCATTGGTCAACTCGATCTCTACTACGATCTCATGGCCGCCATTGGGAAGGTGTCCAACATCTCGGACAAACCACTTGAAGACGTGGGCGGTATTCCCGTCCCCTCGTTGCCGAACGGTGGGACCATTCGCATTCGCGATGTGTGGTTCACCTATGAGCATGCGCATCAACCGGCTCTGCGGGGTGCGTCGCTCGACGTGCCTTCGGGTTGTCGGATCAGTCTTATCGGCGCCAGCGGAAGCGGCAAGACCACGCTCTTGCATTCCATCCTTGGATTGGAGACCATGCAACGCGGACTCATCACCGTGAACGATGTGGACGTTCGCAGTGCCGACCTTGCGTCGCTGCGCTCACGTGTGGCACTGGTCTCTCCGCTCGATCAGCTCGTCGATGGTACCATTGAAGAGAATATCATGTTGGGACGTTCTGCCTCGCATGCAGATCTCCAATGGGCCATGCGCATGGTCTGCTTGCAATCGGATGTGGATGCATTGCCCGACGGACTGCGGACGGCACTGCGTGCAGATGGATTGACCATCTCATTCGGTATGCAACGACGCATTCTCTTCGCACGCATGATCCTGCACCGACCGGAGATCCTGCTGCTTGATGAGGCCTTCGACGGTATTGAAGAAGCAACAAAACAGCGCATGCTCTCGGAGATCTTCGCCCACTCGTCGTGGACCATCGTCAACGTCTCGCACGACGAAGACGTGGTCCGTCGTACTCAAGCCGTCTATGCACTCCAGGGCGGTTGCATTCATCTTGTCGACGGAGGTCTCCATGACTGATCACCGCCGGCTCTCGCTCCAAATGGTGAGCACACCGCGCTCGCATCGAACCCTCGTGGCCACCATTGGTGTGCTCGTGATCGGCACGGCGCTCTTCCTTGCCTTTGTGCCGTGGGTCCAGACCGTCCATGGGTCCGGAAAAGTAACGTCGTTCGTCCCCGATGCACGTCCGCAGACCTTGGAAAGCGCTATCAGCGGTCGCATCGTTCGGTGGTTCGTGCAAGAAGGACAGCATGTGCGTCGTGGCGACACGATCGTCGTGCTCTCCGACATCAACGTGAACTTCTTCGATCGGTCACTGCTGGACAAACTGCAGACGCTGCGAGATCGAACATTCTTGGCGCAAGAACAATCCATCGAAGTTTCCATTCAACGTCGCAAACAATCGGAGCAACGCTTAGCACAAACGCGGGCCCGACTCGACAATGTGATCGTCGAGCTCAGTACGGCGCGTACGCGCTATGCTCGTGCCGACACGCTCTTCCGTCAGGACCTTGTTTCGAAGCGTGATGTTGAAACAGCAACGCTCAATCTGCAGCGCGCCTTGGCCGATTCCGTGTCCATGTCCGCTGCCATCAACTCTGCCATGCAGGATGTGGATGCCTTCCGAGCAGAGGAAGAACGCGTGATCAATCAGGCCTTTGTGACCATGCAAGAGGCCGAGGTGCGCTTGGCCAATGCAAAGGGTCGTGTTGGTGCGAGTACCGTGATCGCACCGTTGGATGGTGTGATCGTGCGCATTGCAAAGGCAGGTGCCGGACAGACCGTGAAAGAAGGCGAACAATTGGCCGTTGTCGTCCCAAGCACGGACGATCAAGCCGTCGAGGTCTTCGTCACGGGCATGGATGCGGCGCTCGTCGATCCGGGTCGGCGTGTCTCCCTTCAATTCGCCGGCTTCCCTGCCTTCCAGGTCTCCGGCTGGCGCGACGTGAACGTTGGCATCTTCCATGGCATCGTCCGTGTGGTCGACGCCGTCGATGACGGTGCCGGTGGGTTCCGTTTGTTGATCGTTCCCGACTCCGCATCCCGTCCATGGCCTTCCTCCAAGTTCCTCCGTCAAGGCACCGAAGCCTCCGGATGGATCATGCTCAACGAGGTCTCCGTGGGCTATGAACTCTGGCGTCAGCTCATGGGCTTCCCGCCACAGTTCCCTGTTCCAGCATCGAACAAGAAGAAGGCCGACAAGGGCGGCAAGGAGGACAAGAAGTGAGATCGTTGATCCTCCTTCTGATCCTTGCCACCCTCCCTGCGCTGCAGCTTGATGCGCAGAACGTGCTCACGTTGCGCGAGTTCCTGCAACAAGTGGAGCTCACGCATCCGTCGTTGCGCTCGGCCTCGTTCGAGCCGGACCTTGCAGAGGCCGAGATCCGCAATTCGTTGGGACGCTTCGATCCAAAGCTCGACGTACAGTACACCTACAAGGACAAGGATGGCGTCGACAAGCTCAACGTGCTCAATGGTGCGCTCGAGTTGCCGCTCGACATGGTCTTCGGTCCAAAGCTCAAGGCCACGTATTCGCGCGGTATCGGTACCGACGTGAATCCGCAAACGGCCACGAGTTTGAGTGGTGAGGCGGGTCTTGGCATTTCGTTGCCGTTGTTCCAAGGGATCTTCACCGACACGCGACGGAATCAGTTGCGCAAGGCCATGCTTCGTCCGGACATCGCCACAGCGCAGTTCCGCATGGAGCGCAATGCCCTGCTGCGCACGGCAGCCTTGCGGTACTGGGACTGGGCAGAGGCCGTGGCCGCCGTTGCCGTGGCCGATACCGTGTACCGCTTGATACAAGCACGGGCCACTATGACGTCACGTCGTGCACGCAGCGGAGAGACGTCGGCCATCGATACCGTCGAAGTGTTGCAAGAGGTGGCACGTCGCAGAGGTGAACTCCTGCGCGCCAAGCGCATGGCCGAGCAAGCAGCCGTAGACGTGAGCGTGTTCCTGTGGACGGGTACGGGCGAACCACGTCCGCTCACCGGCGATCCTGAACCACTACCGTTGCGGGCCGACACCACATCACTCGCCACCGTTTCCGTTTCTGCGGCCTATCTGCAACGACCTGAAGTGCGTCGCACCGACATGCTTCAGCAGACCGCCCGATTGGACAGTGGACTCGCACGAGAGTATCTCCGACCCTTCGTCGAGCTCGAGGGCGCGCTGCTCTCGTACGACGTTGCAAAGAGCCTTGCACCGAACTACAAAGTGGGACTGACCATTTCGCAACCATTGCTCTTCCGTAGTGCCAGTGCGCAGGCAGAGGTTGCCGAGATCACGGTACGCCGTGCCGATCTCCAGCGTGCCATCGTCGAGCGCTTTGTGGCGGCCGACGTGGCCAATAGCATCATTGCCGTGCGTCGGGCCACCGAGCGCATGGAGGCTGCCTCCGAAGAGGTCAGCCTGGCCGAACAAATGGTCGTCGCCGAGCGCCGCAAGTTCGAGGCCGGTGAGTCATCGCTGCTCACCATCAACCTGCGCGAACGCTTCTATGCGGAGGCATTGCTGCGTCAACTCTCGGCGCGTGCAGACTGGGCCCGCTCCCTTGTCTCCCTTTCATGGTCAACGGGCACTATCTAGTCCGTTCCCTTTCGTAATTTTGCCGTTCTACGACCACGTCAACTCAATTCAGAGGACTGCATGAACATTCTTGTTTGCATCAGCCAGGTACCGGACACGACGACGAAGATCGCCGTTGGACCGGACGGCAAGTCCATGGCAGCACAGGGAGTCAAATTCATTCTCAATCCGTACGACGAATTCACCATCGAAGCCGGTCTTCGATTGAAGGAATCGTTCGGTGGTACTGTGACGGCCCTTACGGTAGGTGCCGATTCTTCCAAGGACGTTCTGCGCACGGCATTGGCCATGGGTGCGGACTCCGCCATTCTCGTCAAGGACGATGTGCGCGCCGACTCCTACACCGTTGCGGCCAACATCGTGGCAGCGGCCAAGGAACTCGCTCCCGACGTGGTGCTGTTCGGACGCCAGAGCATCGACTTCGATTCCTTCCAGACTTCGGCCCTCGTGGCAGAGATGCTGGAGTGGCCATCCATCCACATCGTCTCCAAGCTCGAGATCGATGGCACCACCGTCAAGGCTGAATGCGATATCGAAGGTGGCAAGGAGATCGTCGAGACCTCACTGCCATGTGTGATCAGCACACAGAAGGGATTGAACGATCCGCGCTATCCAAAGCTTCCGGACATCATGAAGGCAAAGTCGAAGCCCATCACCGAGCGTGCGGCAGAAGCCGTGTCTGCCCGTATTGAAACAGTGTCGATGTCGTTGCCGGACACCAAGCGCTTGAACAAGATCCTCGGCGAAACGGACGCCGACATTGATGAACTCGTCCGTCTCCTCCACGAAGAAGCGAAAATGATCTAATGAAACACATCCTTGTCGTTCTCGAACCAAGCGGCGCCGGTCTCAAGCGCTCGTCGTATGAAGCGATCACCGCTGCCCGCAGCGTTGCCAACGGTGCGCCTATCACGGGCATTGCCGTGAATGCCACGCCGGAGCAGATCCAAAGCGCCGGTGCCTACGGACTCACCTCCTGCCTGAGCGCATCGGCCACCGATGCTGCCCATGCCATTGCCGAAGCCGCCACAAAGGTCGGTGCCGATGTTGTGCTCGCCTCTGCGACCACGGCCGGAAAGAACATCGCTCCACGCGTGGCCGTGAAGCTGCAAGCAGGTCTGCTGGCCGATTGCGTTGAACTCACCGCCCAAGGCGATGCTGTTCGTCCGATCTATGCAGGCAAGGCGCGCATCACCGTGCGTCCAACCACACCCATTGCTGTGTACACACTGCGTCCGAACGTCTTCACGGCAAAGAAGGACGCAGATGGAACCGTGGCCATCGAGAACTTCGCACCATCGGCCGCATCACGTCGCGGCGTGACGGTCACGTCGGTGATCAAGAACGATGGCGTGCTCGACGTTGCCGAGGCCGACATGATCGTGTCGGGCGGACGTGGACTCAAGGGTCCGGAGAACTTCCATCTTGTCGAAGAATTGGCCAAGAGTCTCGGTGCTGCCGTTGGTGCCTCGCGCGCTGTGGTGGATGCCGGCTGGAGACCACACTCGCAGCAGGTGGGACAAACCGGAAAGACCGTGAGCCCGAATCTCTACGTGGCCTGCGGCATCAGTGGTGCCGTTCAGCATCTTGCCGGCATGTCGTCGAGCAAGGTGATCGTGGCCATCAACAAGGACAAGGAAGCTCCGATCTTCACGGTTGCCGATTACGGTCTGGTGGGCGATGTCTTCACCATTCTTCCCAAGCTCACGGCTCGCATTTCCGCAGTCACGGGCAAGTAAGTAATATTGCACCATGAACAAGGTTCAAGTAGACATCTTGGGGCTCTCCGTCAGTCAGGCAAGTACCGGCGCCTACGCGCTCATCTTGCGTGAGATCGATGGCGTGCGTCGACTCCCCATCGTGATCGGCGTTCCGGAAGCACAGGCCATTGCCAACGAGCTCGAAGGCATCAAGCCACAGCGTCCGATGACGCATGATCTGCTGCGCAATGTGATCGAGTCGTTGGGTGGACAACTGCGCGACGTCTCCATCAGCAGCCTCAAGGACGGCACGTTCTACGCCACCTTGCACTTCGAGTTCTCAGACCTTGAAGTGGATGCTCGACCAAGCGATGCCATCGCTCTTGCGATCCGCTGCGGCGTGCCGATGTACGTTGCAGAGGAGATCATCGCCGAAGCAGGATTCACGCCCGACGTCGACGAGGCCGAAGAGGAATTCGGAGAGACGCACGAAGAGGAAGCCGACGAAGAGAACGAGATCGAACGACTCCGTGCCTCGTCGGAAGAATCGGAAACGGAACAGGAAGCACCGCCCAAGACCATGTCGTTGCGGGACCGGCTCCATGCCTCCCTTGACCTTGCCATCAAGAACGAAGAGTATGAGAAAGCGGCGCAGATCCGCGACCAGCTCAATCAACTCGGAGAGTAATTCGTATATTTGTAGCCCTTCGGGCCGGAGTAGCTCAGGTGGTTAGAGCAATGGAATCATAATCCATGTGTCGGGGGTTCAAGTCCCTCCTCCGGTACCACGCATGAATTGCCCTTGTCGTTTTACGTCAAGGGCTTTTTCATTTGTGCCAAGGCCCGCTCTTCTGCAGGGATGCGCACCAAGAGCAGCACGGCGGCATTGAGGATGGTGGCGGCAAGGCACGTCCACCATGCACCAAGGATCAACGGCACGGCAGCGAGTTCGATCGCAACGGCAACGTAGTTGGGATGTGCGAGCAGTCGATACGGTCCACGCGCAACACGCTCATCTCCCGGCACCACGATGATGCGCGTGTTCCATGCCGGACCCAATGTTGCAATGGCCCAATAGCGCAACGCTTCGGCCACAACAAATCCGCACAGACCCACGACGCTCCATGCAGTGAACGGAAAGCCACGCATGGCGCCCTCTGCATTCATGGCAAGAAGCCAGAACACATGCAGGACGATGAACATCCAGTAGTGATCCGCTCCCACTTCGATACCGCCGCGTGCCATGGCGCGTGCGCGATTGCGCGCAGCGAGACGCAACTCGAGGATGCGTTGCACGGCAATGACAAGGAAGAGGAAGGCGGCAAGGATCATGGCCACTCCAGCAGACAGAACTCTGCTGCAAACCCAGGGCCCAGCGCAAGACAACAACCAAGGGTGCTGCTGGCATGCAATCGTTGCAGCTCGCGCTCCAGCACGAACAACACCGACGCACTGCTGATGTTCCCCACTTCGCGCAAGACATCCTTTGCCGTGTTCACATTCGATGCTGGAACGGCAAGTACCTCGGCATAGGCATCGAGCACTTTGGCGCCGCCCGGGTGGGCAACGAAGGTTGACAGGCGTTGTACGTCGGTATGCGTGTGTGCAAGAAATCTCGCGAAGACATCGGCCATGTTGCCGCGCACGAAGTCCGGAATGTCGCGCGAGAATCGAACGCTCAAGCCCGTGTTCACCACATCCCATCCCATGATGTCTTCCGTGTTCGGAAAGAGCTCTGAATATCCTTCGCCAACGATCGGTCCATCACCGCTTGCAGAGATCACCACGGCCGCGGCGCCATCACCGAAGATGCTCGCAGCGACGATGTTGCTCTTCGTTGGTTCGTTACGTTGGAACGTCACACTGCAGATCTCTGCTGCGATAAGCAACACCGGTGCTCCGTTGCGAGCACGACAGAGTTCGGCAGCGCGAGCAAGACCGACCACACCGCCGGCACATCCAAGTCCGACGATGGGAATGCGCGACGTCGTCGGTGCACACTGCAGACGTTGCATCACCGCAGCTTCGATGCTCGGTGTAGCAATGCCCGTGGTCGACACGAAGATCACGGCGCTGATGTCGGCCGCCGTACATCCGCTCGCGGCAAGGGCGCGTGTTGCGGCCTCGGTGGCAAGGTCGGTGGCCGACGTGCGATAGACCTCATTACAATCGGCGAATCCATGCGGCTCCGCATACCACGAGATCGGACGGACGAATCGACGTGTGTGAATGTGATCGTGATCGAAGACCTGAAGGATGCGCTCGAGATGCGGACCGTGCGCGGCGAAGACCGTGCGTACCACGTTGCGCACATCATCCTGTCGCACAACATGCTCGGGCAATGCCGTGCCGATACCGGCGATACGTGCCTGGATCATACGGTCGACCGTGGAGATGCGTCGGGCTCTGGTGTTGCACACGTGTTGCGGAATGCAAGCTGCGACAGTCGTTTGCGTTGATCGCTCTTCCAATCGATGCGATTGCGTTTTGCATCCTGAGGCACATAGCCCAAGCGGTAGAGCGCCATGAGTTCAAGTCCGTCCGGCACACACAGCAACTCTTTCAATTCCTGCCATGCTTCGGGGATCTCCATCGGCGTGGAGATGAATTGAATGCCCATGCCAAGCTCTTGCGTGAGCAACCAGATGTGCTCGATGGCCATGCCCATGCTGAGCTGACAGTAGAAACCGCTCAGGGCATCGGGGATGTATTCTTCTTTGTCGAGCAACACGGCAAGGATGAGCGGACTTCCCTCGATGAGCTTTCGATTGTCCTCGCCCAACATCGAAGGAACGCCAAGCTTCGACATCAGCGAGAGCACGGTATCGGAGAACACTTGCTTGATGAAGGGCTTTAGCATCATCGGCAACTGATCGATCAGAATGCCATCCCGCCTTGCCTCCATCTCTGCTTCCGAGAATCGGAAGTACTTCTTGTAGCGCTGAAAGAACGTGCCGCGTTCCATGAGCTGCTGCATGGTCCGACCGCCGATCGTGGCGATCTGCGAGCGCACAGTGGCATCGTCGATCAGGATGAAGCGCCATGGCTGTGAGTTGAAGTGACTGGGCGCTCTGCCCGCCGCTTCGATCAGCAAGTGCTGATGTTCGAGGGAGACGGGTCGCTGTTCGAACGGTCCGTTCGTTGTTCGTCGTTGTCGTATCGCATCAATGAGTTCCATGGCGTCCTTCTTATTCCTTCTCTGCATACATGGCGTCGATCACGTCGCGGTATGCGAGTTCAACAGCCTTACGTTTGATCTTCAAGGTCGGCGTGAGCAGTCCGTTCTCCACCGTGCATGGCGTGGTGAGGATGGCGAACCGTCGTGCACGTTCGTACTTCGGTAGTTCACGCTGACGTACGTCGAGGTCGCGCTGGATGGCATCACGCAGGGCATTGGACTCGATACCGAGTGCCTTCACCTGTTCCATATCCGGCACGATCAAGGCCGTGCAGTACTCGCGGGCATCGCCGATCAGGATCACCTGGTCGATAAGCGGACTTTCGGCAAGCAATGCCTCGATCGGTTGCGGTGCGATGTTCTTTCCCCCGCTGCTCACGAAGAGATGCTTCTTGCGGTCCGTGATGCGAAGATGTCCGCGTTCATTGAACGCTCCGATATCTCCCGTGTGCAAGTACCCTTCGGCATCGATGGCCTCGTGCGTGGCAACGTCGTTCTTCCAGTACCCTTTCATGATGCTCGGTCCGCGTGCAAGGATCTCGCCATCGGCCGCAATGGCGATCTCCACATTGGGCAACGGCGTGCCGACGGTTCCGAGCTCCTGCTCACCGAGTCGGTTCACGCAGAGCACCGGTGAAGATTCGGTGAGACCGTATCCTTCGATGATCTCCAGACCCATCATCATGAAGAATGCGCCCACATCCACCGAGAGTGCAGCGCCTCCACTCACAAAGAACCGTATTCGACCACCGGTTCGTTCCCGAACCTTGGCGAAGACGAGTTTATCGGCAAGAGCATGTTGCATACCAAGCCATGCAGAGCGCTCACCACGGAACCAGCGCATGCCGACGTCGGAGGCCCAGGCAAAGATCTTGCGTTGCAGCGTGCTCTGCTTCTCCACGTTGCTGAGCACACGCGTCTTGATGCGCTCGAACAGTCGCGGCACGCTCGTCATCACTGTCGGTCGGATCTCGCGAAGATTCTCGGACACGCTCTCGATGCTCTCGGCAAAGTACGTGGACGAGCCGGCGATGAAGGCGCAGTAGTAGCCCGCCATGCGTTCGTACGAATGGCAGAGCGGCAGGAAGGAGAGCAGGGTATCAGATTCGTTAAGGTCAAAGGAGGCAAGGGCACCCGACACGTTGGCCGTGATGTTGCGGTGCGTGAGCATCACGCCCTTGGGATCACCCGTGGTCCCGCTTGTGTAGATGAGCGTGAGCACATCGTCGGGTTTGACGTGTGTGGCAAGGTCGATGAATTTCTGTCGACGGGTGTTCGCATCAAACGCGGTGCGACCGCGCTCCATCACGTCACGGAAACGTACCACACCTTCTTGGAGCTCTACATCGTCGTTCATCACGATGATCGTGCGCAGCGATGGAATGTCGGCGCGGACCTTCAACAGTTTGTTCAACTGGAACTGGTTCGACACGATCACGGCGGCCGCTTCGCAGTTGTGGTAGATGTAGGCCACCTGCGGACCCGTGAGGGTCGGAAAGATGGGAACGTCGATCACTCCAAGGGCGGCAAGGGCAAAGTCGGCGATCGGCCATTCCACGCGGTTCTCGCTCACGATACCAACGCGTTCACCCACGCTCACTCCAAGGAGCGTCATGCCCATGGCAAAGCACTCCACATCATCACGCAGGGCGGCATGGGTGATGGTCTGCCACTTCCCGTGTGCCTTGCGTCCATAACAGACTTTATCGGGTTGCGTGGCGAATCGGTCGCACACGGCCAGGAAATTCGCGGGGATCGTCGACTCCACCATACTGCGGTCTCCTATGATCATCAGACATGGATCTTGAACACGATCTTGCGAACAACGTCGGCCGGTGGTTGCGGCGCATGCGCATCGTCGGGGAAGAAGACGGCGGCCGTGCCGGCGGACAGATGTAGTCGTGTCTGTGCGTCGTCGGCCATGAAGATCAGGTCGCTTTCCTCATCATACGGTTGGTCCACCATCGTGCATGTTGAGAGCGGACGCCAGAGCACGTCGAACGAGCCGCGCACACCGAGTTGCAGATCGATATAGCGGCGGTGCGCTTCGAGCATTGGATGTGCATCGCGTGCATGATCATCGGCAACGATGGCGTAGAGTCGATCTCCCTCGATCTCCACCCGTCCCGGTTCCACAGCATCAAGATCGGTCGATGCGAGGAATTGCTGTATGCGCTCGAACCACGGCAAATGCGCGAACGATGCGGTGTTGGTGATGGCGTCGACGATCATGGGCGGCGTTGCTCGCGAAGAAGTGCGATGATCTCGTCAAGCTGACGTTCGATGCCGGCAAGGGACGTGGTCGACGTAGACGCTGTGGGATGACCCTGTCTGCGGAGCGCATCACGCGCTGCAAGGATCTGATCGCGAAACGTATGCGCATTGATGATGCCCACCAGGCTCATGGCATGCGACTGACGTTCGCTGTAGCCGGCCGTCTCGAAGCGGAGCATGGCCAGATCGAACCGACGGAGGATCGGCCCTTCGATGAAGGTAACATCCTGAATGTTCTCCAGCGGAATGGTCTTCTCCACTTCCACGATGATGCCCTTGCGGAATCGCACGGCATGATCATCCAGCGTGCATTGCAGCTTATGGTAGTAGTGACGTGCCCACCACTGACCAACGCCGCAGAACCAGATCACGGCAAGCGGAAGACCGATCACGGTGATGGCCATGGTGAAACCGATCCGCAAGACCAGATACGGTCGGATCAGGGTATTGAAGGTGACGGTTGTGGGCGTTGGTGTTGTGCTCATGGCGGCTAATATATCGCCGATGACCCTTACTCAAAGAACGACCACGTCACGCTCAGTCGGATGTTCTGCTGCATGAAGGGCGCCATGGCCACGGTGTAGAAGGGCTGACCGAAGATGTTCTCGAAGGAGAGGCGCACATTGGCATTGCCGAGGTTCGCAACGAGCCATGCATCGAGGCCGTTGCTGATCGTCCCCTGCTGTACGGTTGGTTGGATATACGTCCACGTAACAGGCACGTGCTGGAGTCCGCGCATCGACGAAAGGAGTCCACCCCGCAAACCGAGCACTACCCAGTTCGAACCAACGCGATACGTGTAGCTCAAGCTGAGACTTCCGCTCACAATGGGAAATCGATCGTCGGCCGAGCCTTGCAATTGCGACGTCGAGATGCGGGCAACGGGCTCGACGTCGAGTTCCCACAAACGGAACAGTGCATGGACGTAGCCGCCGTACACGTTGGACGTGGTGCCGTTGATGGTCTTCGTGGTCACGGGGATGCCGGCCGTGTCGACGATGGCCGACGTGATCAGTGGATTGTCCGTGATCCGCGCAAAGAGTCCCATGGAAAACGTCGTGGGTCGCACGGTCGGACGTGGTCCGTGTGGCGCGATGCGTTGTGCGAAGTCGAGGAACAACAATCCCGAACGTTCGGGAAGCAGTCCCGGACCTTCAGTTGGCGTTGGAGCACGCTGTGCCGTGGATGCATCGGCGGTGACGGTCGTGGCCGAATCGGCGCGCCACACGATACCTGCCCCGCCGCCATTCATGAACACGCCGTATTGCGATGTGATGCGTGCCGATGCCTTGAGATCAAGGGCCGGTTGAAGGCGAAGGGTGGCATGGCCAAAGGCAGACGTGGACACGTTGTCGATGGATCGCGCAATGGGATTGTCGGAGAGCAACGTGTAGTCGGCAGATGCACCCACACGCAACGTCAGGATGGAGAGGCGTTGTTCGAGACGGACCGTGGCACCTTCCGTATGCGAATGCAATGTGTAGCCGCTGCTGTCCCACATGCGGTTCATGGCATTGAGCGTTCCATAGGCCGTGGCCGTAAGAACGGATGATGTGTCTGAGGCAAGGAGCTGCGTGAAGGTGAGCGTGAGATCGTGTCGACGTGAATCGTCGCGCAACGCCGCATAGACCGGTTGCGCAACGCCTTCGTTGTCGAACTGTGTGTTGGTGTTCGCATTGATACCTCCCCACAGGTCGGTACTCAATGACGAAGCGTGATAGTTCAACGACACGGTCGACATGCTGCTGATCGACCAACGCACGGCACTGCGAATGTTCCACACATCGTACTTCGTGCGTGCGTAGCGACCGTTCGCACCGGCACGTCGGACGCCGAACATCACATTCACGTTGGGAGCCACGTTCTGCGTGAGCTCCACATCGGCTGCAATGTAGTCGCCCCCTGCCTGATGATACCAGAGCTTGGAGAACGGACTTCCGGTGTTGTGCTGCACGTCTTGCAGATTCAAGGCAACCGTGCTCATCGTGGCGCCGAGTGCAACGGCATCGGTGCCGAGATAGAGTTCGGCGCGGTCGTAGCCTTCTGGGGCGAGTTGTTCGAGGTGCATGGTGCCGGACCATACGTCAACAAGTGAACGACCATTCTCGCTCACGGCAATGTCCACCGGCATGGCCCCGGCAATGCTCATGCTGTTGTGCTGACCAAGGCCACCGGCCGACATGGGCATCCATGGCGTCGCCGTGGTCACGATCTCCGGTAAGGAGTAGTATTGGATCTTGCGAATGTCGCGCTTCGTGATGTCCGTGAACGGACGGAGCGGAATGATGCCAAGGCGTCCGTGTGATGCAAGTGGCGTGTAGAGCGTGTCGACCGATGTACTGTCTTGCGCACGACCGATGAAGGTCGCACCAAGGAGTATCAAAACACAACAGGCAGGTCGAAGACCTGCCCGTTGTGTGATCGTTCTGATGAAGCGCTCGGCCATGCGAAAGCTCTTAGTTGGACGTTGGTTCCGTCGTAGCCTCGCCGCCTTCTGTTGTTCCTTCTTCCTCGTCGTCGTCATCACGGGTGACCGTGGTGATGTCGGCGATCTTGTCGCCCTCTTCCAAGCGGATGAGGCGAACACCTTGTGTGACGCGTCCGAGCGTGCGGATATCCTTGACGGGCTGACGGATGAGGATGCCGTTCGTGGTGATCACCACGAGGTCTTCCAGATCGGTCACGGCCAGGATGGCGCAGATCTTTCCGGTCTTCTCCGTGATGTTCATCGACGTGACGCCCTTGGCACCACGCTTGGTGATGCGGAAGTCGTCCACGTTCGTGCGCTTGCCATACCCGCGCGAACCTACGACGATCACTTGCGCATCGCCGTGACGGACGGCCACGAGCGAGATCACCTCTGCATCGTTCTCCAGCGAGATACCGCGCACACCGGCGGCGGCACGACCCATGGAGCGAACATCGGATTCGTGGAAGTGCACGGCAAGTCCACTGCTCGAGCCGATCAGGATCTCGTGATTTCCGTCGGTGAGACGAACGCCGATGAGCTTGTCGTTCTCGTCAAGATTAATGGCAATGATACCGTTCGAGCGCACGTTGGCGAAGTCGCTCACTGGCGTCTTCTTTACCGTTCCCTGCTTCGTGGCGAAGAAGATGAACTGGTCGTCGCGTTCGAAGTCCGTGACCGTCAAGTAGGCGTTCACGGTCTCGTCGTTCGGCTTCTGGATGACGTTGGCAATGGAGCGACCCTTGGCGTTGCGACTTCCTTCGGGGATATCGTAGACCTTGACGCGATACACACGACCCTTGTCCGTGAAGCACAACAGGTAGTGGTGCGTGGAGGCGCGGAAGACGGTCTCCACCCAATCGTCCTCATACGTGCCCGCACCGGCAACACCGCGGCCGCCCTTGTGTTGGCGACGGTAGGTGCTCACAGGTGTGCGCTTGATGAAGCCGTTGTGCGAGATCGTGACGATCACTTCCTCGTTGGCCACGAAGTCTTCGAGGGTGAAGTCCTTTGCATCGTACACCACTTGTGTGCGACGCTCATCGCCATGCTTCAAGGCAAGTTCACGGAGTTCATCACCGATGATCATCATCTGCAGTTCCTTGCTGGCAAGAATGGCGCGCAGACGTTCGATGAGTTCGATCACTTCGCGATACTCGGCTTGGATCTTCTCGCGCTCGAGGCCGGTAAGGCGCTGCAGACGCATATCGAGAATGGCCTTGGCCTGGATCTCGCTCAGTCCGAACTTCGATTGCAGGTTCGCCGATGCATCGGCCGTGTCCTTCGACTTCTTGATGGTCTGGATCACTTCGTCGATGTTATCGAGCGCAATGATGAAACCTTCCAAGATGTGGGCGCGCTTTTCGGCGGCCGTCAGGTCGAACTGCGTGCGGCGGACGATCACTTCCACGCGGTGACCGATGAAGGCCTCCATCATTTCCTTGAGCGTGAGGATCCGTGGACGTCCCTTGACCAAGGCGAGCATGATCACACCGAAGGTGACCTGCATCTGCGTGTGCTTGTACAGGTTGTTGAGCACCACCATCGGCACACCGTCGCGCTTGAGCTCGATCACGATGCGCATTCCGTCGCGGTCCGACTCATCACGAATGTCGCTGATGTCTTCGAGCGTCTTGGCTTTCACGAGGTCGGCGATCTTCTCGATCAAGCCGGCCTTGCCCACCTGATACGGCAGCTCGGTGATGATGATTGCCTCTTTCGTCTTGCCGGATTCGATGCTGGCCTTTGCGCGGACCTGGATCTTTCCACGACCTGTGGTGTAGGCATTGCGCACACCTTCGTAGCCGTAGATGATACCGCCCGTTGGGAAGTCCGGCGCCGTCACATACTTGAGCAGTTCTTCGTTCGTGATGTTCGGATCCGAGATCACGGCCTGAATGCCGTTCACGATCTCGCGCAGATTGTGCGGCGGGATGTTCGTGGCCATACCCACGGCAATACCGTTGGCACCGTTCACCAACAACGTTGGCAAGACGGTCGGCATCACCGATGGTTCTTCGAGCGAGTCGTCGAAGTTGGGACGGAAGTCCACGGTGTTCTTATCGATGTCTCGCACCACTTCCATGGCGAGCGACGAGAGGCGTGCCTCTGTATATCGCATGGCGGCCGGAGAATCTCCGTCCACCGAGCCGAAGTTCCCTTGGCCGTCCACGAGCATTGCCCGCATGGACCAATGCTGCGCCAAACGGACCATGGCATCGTACACGGAACTGTCGCCGTGGGGGTGGTACTTTCCAAGCACTTCACCAACGATACGTGCGCTCTTCTTGTACGGACGGTTGGGCGTCATGCCCAATTCGTACATGGCATAGAGCACGCGGCGGTGAACAGGTTTGAGTCCGTCCCGTGCATCCGGAAGGGCACGAGATACGATCACGGACATGGAATAGTCGAGATACGAGTCTCGCATCTCGTCTTCCATCAAGACGGGCAGAATTCGTTCGTTCGGGTGGGCCATACTATGCTAGATGTGTACAGGAGTGAACCTGCAAATCTACGGAATTCTGGGGTTGTTTCCGCGTCGGAAGATGAACCTAAGTGCCTATCGAATGAGGACGATAGAGCCCACAACGGCCGAGGCCCCCGACGGATCGTCGGCAACGAAGCGCCAAACGTAGACGCCGCTGGCAAGCGACTCGCCGCCTTCTCCCCTTCCATCCCATGGAACGACGGACGAGCCCATGGTCACGGTCGTTCGCAGCGTCCGCACAAGGCCTCCGGAAAGGTCGTAGATGGCAATGGTGGCAGGGACCGAAGGGAGGTCCGAGACAAGGTCGACGCGGAACGTGACGGCGTCCGTGAAGGGATTGGGTGACGGGGTCACGGTCTTGAGCGTGGTCCGATCCGTCGTGTAGAGCGCAAGCTCCAACGTATCGGCATTACCACTGGCATCCATACCACGCACGATGATGTTGTTCTGATCGATGTCCAGCGGATAGCGGAAGACCATGGCCGCACGCACATCGGCGGCACCATACCGACGCATGGCCGTATCGGTGGGCAAGAAGTCGAACTCCGTGGTATTGGCTGCACGAATGCGATCGCCGTTGATGAAGACGGTGAGACGCGTACTGTCGTTGATGGCAAGCTTGCTGTTGTCGTGCAGCAGCACTTCAAAGAACGGTTCGCGCAATACCATCATGCCGTTCGTGGCCACCACGCCGTCCACACGCACTTCGAGCGTTGGCGGCACACCATCGTCACCAACGCGATAGATGGCCGAGGCCGTGTTGTTGAATCGATACAACTCCGTGCGGTCTTGCGCAGCGTTCACATGGGTGGTGAACGTTGATGTGCTGTTCAACAACGTTGAGGGAATGTTGACCGATGCCTGCTTCGATGCATTGGCCTCGAGCGCATCGAGCGTGATGGTCTGTTCGAACTTCGGTTCTGTCTGTCCCTCGCCAATGCCGGTGATGGTGCAGGCCACGGTGGAGGCCGCAAAGGAACGGTAGACGTTGCGTACGGATGCCGTGAGCACCGACGTGTCGCCACGCAACACCGAGTCGGGCACGATCTGCATCGTGTCGATCATCCACTCGTCGGCTGGTGCATATACAGACCGCATGCCCGTGATGCGCACGGCCATCGATGCCCAGTCGATGAAGGGCACGGTGGTCACGCTCCGCACATAGGCAACATCGGTGCGTGGTGTTGCGGGCGTCCATACACCCACACCGCCACGCAATGAGTCGAGCACGATGGTCTCGCCCGTATTGGTGCGTGCTTCGAAGACGGTCACGGCGGAGTCGTGACCGATGCCGTCGACGGAGAACTGGTGCCAGGAACGCGACGGACCGATCCATGGCGATGCGATGACGGACGTGTTCGCCACATAGTCGAGCGTGGAGTCGATCACCACCATGGAGTCGGGCGCACGCTTGTAGCGCTCGGTGACCGATCCTATGGAGCGACCCTTGATGCCCACCATGGCCCACGATGCATTGCGTGTAAGCGAATCGGCATAGAACGAACCGTACGTTTTGAGCACGGCGATCAGCGAGTCGAGGTCCTTCTGCACTTCAAAGCCCGAGATGGATTCATCGGCCAAGGCAATGAGGACGCGCTCATCAGCGGCGATGGAATCTCGCAAGAAGGCAATGCACTCTTGCGTGAAGCCATTGTGTCCGGTCTCTTGCGGTGCCGGATACTCATAGGTGTCGTACCGACGTACAGCGCGCGGCAACGTGTCGTGCGCGCCGACCACGACGATGTTCACACCACGTGCGAACGGACTGCTGATGTAGTTGTTCTGTCCGATGCGGATCTCGATGATGCGCTGCTTCTCAAGATCGGATGTTTGAATACCTGACGAACGCATGAAGAGCGACTTCGTCTCGCGCAACATGCCAATGCCGTCGGAAAGACGTTCGGTGCCAAGCGCCGGTGCGGCGATCACATCGGCCATCGTCGTGCGAGTGTTGACCGTACTCGTGAAGGGCGGCGTGGCGGCATGGAACGGAATGACGAGCATGGCCGACGTGTCGATGCCATTGCTGTAGCGTGCATGCATGTAGTGCAACGATGTATCGAACTGGACCGATGGTCGCCAGTCGATGATCGATCCATCCACCGTGATCTCTGATGGTGTCGAGCGCGCAACGGTGGATGTGGGCGTGAGGAGTCGACTGTCCTTGCTGACGAAGAGCTCATACACTCGATCGGGTGACGGAGGTAACGGATCGAGCACACGGAAGACGGCGTCGGCCATGGGCATCACCCAGAAGGATTGCGGTTCAACCGGCAGCATGGAGCGTGGTACCACTTGGAAGGACAACGACAGCGTGTTGTTCGCGGCACGTTCACCGTTCAACAGTGTGTCCGGATCGATGCGGATCGTCAGCCCATGTTCTCCAACGCGATCCGCAATGTCGAGCGTGCATCGCAACACGGTATTGCGACAGAGGCCGTCCAATGCGAACACACGGATCGTGTCGACGAGGTTGTTGTACGTGCGGATCACACGCACGGCAAGCGCTGTGGTGGTGCCCGTGCCGGCATTCTGGACGTTCATCGTGATGAGCACCGAGTCGTCGTCGACGGTGATCTGTGCATCGCCCGTGCGATCCGTGATCGACACGTCCTGTCCGCGCAGATATCCATCCGGCACCGTATCGATGCGAATGGTGCTCATCGGATCTCCAAGGATGCATTGCTGCATGGCCGTGTTGATCCCCTCTTGAATACCGTCGACGGCGAACTGTGTCTTCGTTCGGTAGACGATATCGCCCATGGTACGCGAACCGGTCTTCATCGCATCCTGGAATCCATAATGCAGATTCGCAACGGTCTGCTTGTACGTCCATCCCGTGCCCCCGACCGCCCCAACGAATCCATTCCGTGGTTCGATGAGATACGTGGCGTTCTTGCAGGTACTGCTGGGAGTGCTGTAGGCGCCGGTCTGACATGCATATGTGGCCATCATGCCGCACTTGCCGGTGTTGTTGAGCTCGTTGGCATTCCATCCCGGAATGTCGAAGAGTTCCGTGGCACCATGACCGAGATAGTTCATCCACGTGACGCCAAGATTGATGCCCTGCTTGATGCGATAGCCTGCCGTGGTCACATCATCCGACTTGCAGGCCGTGATCGTGTCGATGCAGAGCGGCGCGCCCGTGAGCGTGTAGCCTGTACCGAACGGATCTTCGAGCAGGTCTTTGTACATGCTGCAGAATCCTTCGTCCTCGGTGCCGCCACCAACGAACATCACGCGACGCATCCATGGTGCGGCTTGCAGCGTGTCGTGCTCGATGATCTTGTCGACCATGTTGCGCGCTTCGTCCGAGGTGAGACTTGGCAGTCGACCCACTTGAAGTTCCGGATACGCAACGTCGTCGCCCGTGAGCAAACCGAACCAGTAATCGGAGCTCGGACGTCCGTACGTGGGCACTTGATCCGGTCGGTTCGATTGCAGATTCCCACCCTTGATCGCCAAGCGTGCGTCGAACGTTGCATTGCCGATGAGCAGGAGCGTGCGCGGATGCGGAAGCGTCCACGTGGCATAGGCGTGCTGAAGAAATGCCTTGACGGCCTCGGGCGAACGATGTCCTGCGCCGAACTCGTCAAGAATATCGTCGACGTCGATCACGGCAACGCGCACGTTGTTATGCGTGCGACGGTGGGCAGCAAGTCTGGTGGCCTCGGACATCGACGTGGCATGGGCGATGTAGATCACGTCGGCCTGGTCGGTGATGGACCGAAGGTTGCGCAAGTGCGCCGGTGCGACGAGCGCGCGTTCCAACGATGCATTGTCCTGCAACACGAGCGTGCGTTGTGCTCCGCGTGCAACGGTGGCAACGGCAGTGCGATGCGCACCTGACGTGTGTGCGAGGAAGGTCGACGTGGAGATGCGTGCCTCCGAAGCAGCTTCGGTGATCGTTGTCGTGCGCGAAGGCTCCCCTACCACAAGCGTGGCAATGAAGGACGCATCACCTTTGTCCTGCACACCCATCGATACAAGTGTAGCGCGCAGTGCGTCGTTCATACCACCGCGCGCGCTGAGCACACTGCCGGCCGCACCCGCTGGAAGCGCACGAAGCCATGCATCGAGCGTTGCGGCATCGTTGGTCTGGATCTGCTGGATAACACCGTTCGCATGCATCATGGCCGCAAAGCCGCTGACGATGGTCCATGTACGTGCACTGTCGTTCACCACGATGGACACGTCGGACGTGATCACCGTTGCCGTTCCTTCCCACGTGCGTGGTGTGGCCGGAACAATGCCGGCGCGCACGGTCGTGCCTTGTTGGCGTGCATCGAAGACGGAGAGCGTCGACGTGGTCGTATCGAGCACATAGAGGCGCGAGCCCGACATGCCGGTGACGTCGAAACGCGAGGCCCGATCGGCACTCTCCGAGATCGATGCAATGAGTCCGCCTTGATAGAGATAGGGCTTTACCTCGCCATCGATGCGGTAATGGTCGAGACAGACCTGCGAGAGATAGGAGGCCGTGTCCGACATGTTCGGTCGACCAACGGCATAGAGACCGAAATGACTTTGTCCGGCCGCGATCACATTCGTACCGAGAACGAGAATACTATCGAAGCGCTTGCCCTCTGTTTCTGTGATCACCGGTTGGTGACCGTTCACTACAAGGGCCGTACGATGTTCGGGTTTGTAATTGGCCGCATTCGTGATGCTCACGAATTGCGCCGTCACTTGCATCAACGATCCGTCCGCCGGCGTGATCACTTCGTCGTGATGCAACGTGTCGTGCGAGCGTGCATTCATGAAGGTCCAATAGAACCCTTCGGCCATCACCCAATCGGAATTGTATTCGCCGCGGTCTTCGTCGGGCGCATTGCCCAAGTGGTAATAGCCCGTATCGAGTTCAACGTGACGGTGCAACGTGAGTCGGTCGATGGGTCGCGGCTGCGGATCTGTTGGCACACCCAACGTGTATCGCTTCGTCCCGCCCGTGCTCAGGAAGAACACACTGACGGTATCATAGAGGTTGAACCATGTGGTATCACCTTGGGAGCGACGTCCGAGGAAGAACACGGTGTCGGTGCTGTTGAATCGTCCATCGCCATTGGCATCGACAATGCCGATGGGTTGTTCGATGCCTTTGTACCACAGCGCAAGATCCGTCGTGGCCACGTCGACAAGACCCGGCTGACGTGGCGCCACATCGGCGGCCGTCACAAAGGCCAGGCCGTCCCGCGATGTGGTCAGCCGCACATACGGGCGCGATGCATCATACCACAGCGCCGGGTCAACAGCTCCCTGCACGGCTTCGGCCACCTTTCCCCGCCCCCCTTCCGGAGAGCGCATGGAAGGATTGACGAGTGGCGGAAGATAGTCCGGCATGCGAAGGCGCTGGGAGGGCGGCGCGGCGGCAAGGGCTTGGGAGAACGTGATGACGAGGTCGGCACTGTCGACGATGCGCAGTTCACCGTTGTGGTAGTCCCACGGGACGTAGCGTATGGTGGCCACGCTCTGTCCGGCGAACTTGCCGGCGCGTTGGACGGTGAGGGACGGACCGAAGGCAGCGGGCGTTCCGGCAAGTGTTTGACGGGCAACAGAGCGTGTCGCGCCGTGGATCGTGAGCTTTCCTGCCACCTCGCCCTCGTCGGGCACGGCAACCGTCCACACAAGGGCGTCGACAACGCTTCCGGACGCTGTTGGTCGACGTACGGCATCCAATCCACTCAAGCGTGCATGCACGCCCGCCGAATGCGGCTCTCCGTAGGCACCCGCAGCGAGGCGACCCACCGAGATGCGCACGTCATGCGTGGAGCTCACCACGTCGGCACGCTGTGCCAAGCCCACGTGGGCACAGCACAGCAGACATCCGATCAGCAAGAGGTGGAAGCGTCGAAACCGTGGAAGCATGTGCGATCCGAAAATAAAAACGCCGTGATACGAGAGGTACCACGGCGTAATGACTGTTCTATTGACGTGTCGTTACTGGTTCGACTTGCCAAACGACTGCTGCATGGCGATGATGATCTTTTCGGCCACCTTGTCGGAGACAACCTTCTTGACGTTGTCGTCGCTCGACAGGGCTTCGGAGATCGCCTCTTCCACCTTGCGCTTGATGATCTCGGAGGTCTCGCCAACGAGGGCATCGGCAAGAGCGTGCATGTCCTGGCTGACGTCCTTCATGGTGTCGAGCTGACCCTTGTTGGCGTCTTCCATCTTCTTCATCATCTTGTCCATCCGCTCTTCTTCTTCGGTGTAGATCAGACCGAAAGCGAGAAGGGCAAGCATCGTTCCTTCAAGGGAGATGGAGGCAAGGATGAGCGACGGACGTGTTGGCGGAATGAACTTCAGACCGCGAACACCGATGATCACGATAAGGATAGCGGCACCGAAGTAGGCCATCCCTGTAACGTTGTTCGAGTACTTTTCGGTGAAGTGGTGCGACATGTAGAGGCGCAGACCATCCAAGAGCTTGGTGCGGTTGTGGCTCCACATGATACCGCCGCGCGTATCATCGATCTCCTTCATCACGAAGTCGGAGAAGAATTCCTTGATACGAAGGGCGAGCACTTCGTTGCGGAAGAGCACAATGTCAATGTCCGGTGTGAACACCTCTTCAAAGCGAAGGATGCGCTTGCCGTGCTGTTGGGCCACATCTTCATCATCCGTGGCCGTACGTGCCCAGACCAGCTTGAACGACGAACGCACTTGGTGCGCTTCAAGTCCGGCCAACTGCGTATCCGGCATGGTCAGCAGGTCCACGATCTCGTCGCTGAATCCTGTCTGCAAACGGATCTTCGCCTTCGTATGCCAGATCTCACGCTCCACCTTGCTGGCCATATAGCCCAGGTTCGATGGGAGGAAGAACGACACGAAAATGGCCAAGGTGAATCCGACGGCGATGGCCAATACCGAGAAACCGATCGGTGGTTCGAGGATGATGGCCGACTCACCGAGTCCGCCTTCTCCGTTCGCCTTTACCACCCACTCGGCTGCACCCTTGGTGAAACCGTCGTCCTTCTCAGAACGATGCTTGTTGGAGAAATCAAAGATGTAATCGGTCTTGATGTACATCTTGAGCTTTGCGTCGTTCGGGAGAGCTCCTGTGAACTTGTCCGTGACCACAGCAAAGGTGTGCGGTTGCACTTCCTTGAAGTTCTCACGGAGTTTCTCATCGTGCGGGGCGAACAGCGAGAGCACCGCGCCCTGAACTGCTCGTGGGAGCACGAATGAATACACGCCGTAGGAAAACGCCACCACCAGTACGAGGAATAGCAAGGTGACCTGTATTCCGGGCTTATGTTGGTGTCCGTTCGCTTGGTTCGACATCTGCCTCTCCTGTCCGATTGGATAAATGATTCTTTATGCTGCAATGGTCCAATATAAAAAAGGACGGTGGAGCAGAAAAAGGTATTGTGGACCTAAATTTGTGGACCATGTATACACCACGCTTCCACGTCTCGCCCGATCACGTCCACGAAGAGCTTCGAAAACACCAACTTGTTGATGGTTTCGACCACGTGATCGACCTTTCTCGCTCGCACGGCACCTATTTCGTCGAGGCTCGCTCGGGCAAGGAATACCTCGATTTCTTCACCTGCATCGCTTCCATGCCCATTGGCATGAACCACCCGAAGATGGTCGACGACGACTTCGTCCGCTATCTGGGCCATGCCGCCTTGAACAAGCCTTCCAACTCGGATATCTACACGGCCGAACAGGCCACGTTCGTGAAAACGTTCTTTGCGCTTGGTGTGCCGGCGCATTTCAAGTACTCGTTCTTCATCGACGGCGGGACGCTGGCCGTGGAGAATGCCTTGAAGGTGGCCTTCGATTGGAAGGTCCGTCACAACTTCCGCAAGGGATATCGCTCGGAAAAAGGTCACCAGGTGATCCATTTCGACCATGCCTTCCACGGTCGTAGCGGCTATGCCATGTCGCTCACGAACACCGATCCCTCGAAAACGGCCCTCTTCCCGCAGTTCAAATGGCCACGCATCTCCTCGCCGTATCTCCGCTTCCCGGTCACGGACGCCGTACTGGACGACGTGATGCAACGCGAACATCTGGCCATCAACCAGATCAAGATGGCCTTCCAGGAGAACCGCGACGATATCGCCTGCATCATTCTCGAGCCGATCCAGGGCGAGGGTGGCGACAATCATTTCCGACCGGAATTCCTGCGTGCCCTGCGCACGCTGGCCGATGAGAACGAGGCCCTGCTGATCTTCGACGAAGTGCAAACGGGCGTGGGTATCACGGGATCGATGTGGGCCCACGAGGGTCTGGGCGTGAATCCCGACATCATGACGTTCGGTAAGAAGATGCAGACATGCGGCATCCTTGTGAGCGCACGGGTGGACGATGTTCCCGAGAACGTCTTCCATACGAGCTCGCGCATCAACTCCACGTGGGGTGGGAATCTTGTCGATATGGTCCGCTCCACGCGCTACCTGGAGATCATCGACGAGGAGAAGCTCGTCCAAAATGCTGCCGTCGTTGGCGCGCATCTGCAGGCACATCTGCAACGCCTTGCGGCCGAACGACCGCACCAGGTCTCGAATCCACGCGGCATGGGTCTGTTCTGCGCTTTCGATCTTCCCTCGAAGGAACACCGCACGCACTTCCTTGCCAAGGCCTATGACGAGGGTCTGCTCATGGTCGGCTGCGGCGCCACCGCCGTGCGCTTCCGTCCGCCACTGAATGTATCGACGTCGGAGATCGATGCCGGCATCGACATCATCGGCACCGTCCTGAATTCGATCTAGGCGAACAACTCCTCGGCACGTCGGATCACGTCGGCCACCACCGTGGCCAATACTCCGTCGCGGACGCGTGCGCCGGCGGCATAGATGTGCCCGCCCCCACCGTAAACCGCTGCCAGGTCTCGCACATACGTCGTTCCCTTGCTACGAAAACTCAGCTTCACCGTGTCCTCGAGCTGAATGGCGAGCAGACCCATTTCCACCCCATCCACACTCAGGGTGTGGTGGACGAAGCCCTCGGTATCGTCCATGGTACAGCCTTGGGCACGGATCTCGTCCATCGTCAGCGCCATCACGCACAGCTTCCCATTGCAATGGGAGGTGAGGGAGGCAAGGGCATTGCCCAAGAGGCGCAGCCGACCAAAAGTGCTCGTGTTATAAATGAGCTCGTAGGCCTTCACGTTATCGGCGCCGCAGTCCAGCAGTTCGGCCACGGCCAGGTGGACGCGGGCATCGGTGCGTGGAAAGCGGAAGTTGCCCGTGTCCGTCATGATGCCCACGTAGAGCGCCTGGGCCACGGACGTGGAGAACCGGGGCACGGCATCACCGGCCCAATCGGCAAGGACCTCATACAGCATCGAACAGGTCGACGGGGCCTCGACGTCGCTCAGCATCACCTCGGCAAAGTCGTCGGGTTTGATATGATGGTCGATCATCACCTTCCGCCCTGCCGCCTTGGCAATGGCCTCGCCCAACAGGTCCAGTCGTTTCAGCGTGTTCAGGTCGAGCACGAAGATGGTATCGGCCTGGGCCAGGAGTCGATCGTGCCCCAGCGTTGACGGGTGGTAGACCTCCATCCGGTCGGCCCCGGGGATCCACTGCAGATTCTCGGGCATGGGGCCGGGAAGGAGAACGGTGGCATGGATGCCTCGTTCGGTGAGGGCGCCCCAGAGGGCGGCGGCAGAGCCGATGGCATCGCCGTCGGGGTTGATATGCGTGGTGATCACGCAGTGCTGCGTCGAGTCGAGAACAGATCGAATGGTCATGGTCTCAAAGCTACGGTGTTTTCGCATTCGACTCTTCGGTCTATCTTTGCCAAATGCGTCTGAATCCGAACATGTCGTGGCGGCAGTCTGGTGTGATCATCATGTTGGTGATCGCAGGCCTCGTGGCGTTCGGCATCATCGTGGACCAGATCGTCCTCCCCTGGTTCACCTCCACGCGTTCAGTGGCCGCTGTGCCGAACGTGATCGGCAAGGATGTGAACGAGGCGCGCCTGATCCTGGAGCAGGCCGGCCTGGTGGTGCAAGAGCCCAAGGAGCAGTTCAGTGCCAAGGTGGAAAAGGGCATCGTGATGAGTCAGCTCCCCGCTCCGAACTCCGATGTGAAGGAAGGTCGCAACGTCTACCTGACCATCTCGAAGGGCTATGAAACCGTCCGCATGCCATCCCTCACGAACATGTCGCTGCGCGATGCGCGCCTGATGCTCATGCGGTCAGGTCTGAGTGTGGGCGATGTGGCCTATGAGAATCACGACAGTATTCCTGCGAACCGCATTCTCTTTCAGTCCGTCCCTGCCGGCAAGGACGTTCCCTACGGATCCAACACCGACGTGGTCATCAGTCAAGGACCGGGTGGTCTGCGCGTGCCCGACGTGGTGGGCTTCTCCTTCGAAGAGGCGCAAGCGCGCATCGTTGGACTTGGACTGCGAGTTGGCGAAGTGCGCTATGAAAGCAGTGGCGCCTTCGATGCCAATACGGTATTGGGCACGTTCCCACCCGCTGACAGTGTCGTAGGCAAAGGCGCCTTCATCGTTGTGCGCGTGGTGAAATGAGCGCTGCCGCAACGCTCGTCATCATGCGGCATGGCAAGGCGGATCCATCCTCACCTTCCGGTCACGACCGCGACCGTCCCCTGCTCCCGCACGGGTTCGAGAACACCATTGTCTGTGCAAAGGCCCTGGAGCGCATGTTCGATGCGTCGATCCGTGTGGTGAGTTCCGAGTATGTGCGGGCGCGACAGACAGCAGAGACGATGTTGAAGACGTGGCATCGAAAGTCGTCGGAGCTCATCGTTGACAAGACCTTCAATTCCGATGCGCCCATCGATCCCATGATCGATGCCCTGCGGGGATATCTGGATCAACCGACCATCATTGTATCGCACATGCCGCAAGTAGCGGAGATGGTCGAAATCATCACGGCGTCGACCACGTCGTTCCTCTTCAAGCCCGGTGCCTTTGCGGTGATCGATCTGGAGAACGTCGCCCGTCTGCGAGGAAGCATCTCCGCCTTTCTCACACCATCCACGATACGACGCGTTCTTCAGGCTCACGAAGCCAGATAGCATCGTCGTCTTCGACCACGGTGTAGACGTCGAGGCGTTGTCGTCCGGAGACGGACGGAGCGTGTTGACCGAAGATCCCCACGAAACATCCGTCACTCAAGCGAAACGTCCACCCATGCATCGGACATCGCACGGTGTCGTGCTCCACATGTCCTTGGGCGATCATCGATGCGCGTTTATGCGGACAGCTATTGCTCACGGCGCGTAGTGCACCTTTGATGCGGAAGAGTGCGATCTCGTGATCGAGATCATAGTCCACCACAAAGCCCTTGCCTTCGGCCACATCGGTGCTCTTGCAGATCTGCACGTAGACGTGTCCGTCGATCGTGCGTTTCCGTCGTTCCCCCATTGGCATCATCACAAGGCGATCTCCGGCGCACCGAACGGTGTGATCGTCTGCTCATCGCTCAACTGCGGTCCCTTCTGTCCCATCACGATGCGTGCTGCCTGACGGAGCGCGTCGTGCTCGAACACAACGAGCCACTCTTCGTCCACGATGCGTGGCAACAGGAGCTTCTTCTCCTGAATGGATGTGAGCGGGAAGTTGTCGTACCCCATCACATAGGGCACGGCAATATGTCCACCCGTTGGCATCACATCGGCCGGAAAGAACACCGTCTGCGAGCCATCCGAGATGCGGACGCTCTGCATGGCCTTGGTGTGGCCATAGTGCAATTCGACGTGCACTTGCGGCAGCACTTCGCCCGGACCGTCGAGCAATTGCAACACGCCGTGCTCTTGCAACGGTAGGAAGAACTCCGTCATGAACGATGCGCGATCTTTCTCGGTGGGATGCAATGCCCAGTTCCAGTGTTCGGCCTGCACATAGTACCGCGCGTTCGTGAAAGCGGGCATGTAGGTCTCATCAACGCGTTGCACGCTTCCGCCCGTGTGGTCGAAGTGCAGGTGCGTGAGCACCACATCCGTCACGTCTTCGGGGGTGACGCCCAAGCGCGCCATCGACGCCTGCAACGTCACGCGTGAAAAGTCCATGCCGTAGATCTTCTGCAGCTTCTCGGGCATGAGTGGTGTGTTGCCCGTGTCGACCAAGATCGTCCGCTCCGCACTCCGCAACAGCAGACATCGCGCCATCATCGGAATGCGGTTCAGGGCATCGGCCGGTGCATAGGCACGCTCCCACAACGTTTTCGGGACAACGCCGAACATGGCGCCGCCATCGAGTCCGAAATGTCCGGACTCCAGAATGTCGAGTGTATAGGGTCCAATGTTCATCTCGCAAAGATACGGCTGCGGATGAGCACGTCGAGCCGACGACGGCCGTCGGCGACAAGGAATACAGTGACCTTCTTGTCTTGAACATGATAGACAATGCGATACGGTCCGACATACACTTGTCGGATCGATCTGCTCGGCATCTCAGACAGCTCGAATGGCACACTTCCTCGCCAAGGCTGAGTCTGCAACGAGAGGATCTTCTTCTCAAGTGAGTTGACGAGCCGATCTGCAGTAGTAGGTGAATCTGTCACCGTCACATACTGAGCGAGCTCTTCAAGGTCGCGCACCGCAAGCTCTGAAACTTCGATCTGGAATGTCATTTCGTTCTTGACATTGAAGACCGCACTTTTTGAAATGCACGTTCGACGGACATTACCTTCCCCTCGGCGATCTCTCGCTCACCGTGCGCAACCAGAACCAGCATTGCCATTGTTTCCTGCATCTGCTCATATGCGCGCACATCGAGCAAGACCGCTTTTGCTTCCCCGTTCACGGTGAGCACATACGGCTCTTGATTTTCGTGAAGGGCATCCAGCACTTCGGCGGCATGCGCCTTGAAATAGCTGATGGGCTTGATGTTTTCGGAGAGTTTCATAACGAAATATAGTCTTTATTTCGTTTGCAAGTACACGTTCTTGTGATGGCGCTCAAACCACTGAAACACAATCAGCGAAATGCCTATTACCGACGTTCCTGAATGATGCCCTCCAACAGAAGAACATCATCGCCTTTCAATCGCTCATCAAGATCGTTCTCCCCGATCCAATACAATCTGTAGATCCAGCCTCGTTTGAATGGGACGACAGTTGTTTTGTATGAGGATTCGAGTCCGTTGCCTCTGGAATCAACGGAATCGGCAACAAGATGATGCTGCTCGTCGTAATGCATGAGGGTGTCGTCGTACCACGCAACTTCATTCTTGGACAGTACATGACCGAACACTGTATCCCCAACTGATCTACCTTTCACATAGTCTAGGTGCATATGTAAAATGTTGGTTGATGGAGGCAGCATGCCATGTTCCAGCACATACGCACGGATCAAGGTATCGAGTACCGGCGCATTACTCACGGCATATATGTACCGAGGACGCCAAGAACTGAGCCCCCAGCCAGGATTCTGATCCTTCATGTGCTCACGCTCGATTGCTGTCACACGGGCATTCGTGTCACGCAGGACATACGTTGTGGTGAACGTGATCCCAAACGGCTTTTCTTCCTTGCAGGAAACAACGCAAAGGATCACGGTCATGCATGCTAAGTAATACCGTGCAACGGTGAGGTTCATGCCGAAATATAGTCCTTATTTCATCGCAACAACTCGCACGATCGGTGGCGCAGCATCGAGCGTGATGTACATCACATACACACCGGATGTGAGTGTCCCACGGTCCATACGAATGGGCGATGCACCGAGCTGATCGACCTCGATCACACGTCCACCGAGCACATCATACACCACAACGGATGCACGCTCAGTCGCTGCAGGAAGTTCGATGGTGGTGGACTCCACAAATGGGTTCGGCACAATGCGAACGTTGGACGCATGTTCAAGCTCATCGACGCTCGTGGTGCTCTGCACGATGGTGACGGTGTAGTCTTCGATCTCTCCATGATATCCCAAATCGTCAGCTGGGACATTGCACGGCGTCGGCAATGCATGCCCTGCATCGTCGCTCATCTTGGCCGTCACGCGCATGCGTGTCGGACCCGCGGTAGCCGTTGTTGGAATGGTGATCTGTCCAGTAGAAGTCCCAAACGTTTGATAGTTCAACGCAAGGGCAGTCTCTGCAGGTTCTGCGAAAATGCCATCGTGGTTGTAGTCGATCCACACACGAATGTTGTTCCGTGTATCCGGAAAGAAGTCTTCGTCTCTCGTATGAGCGATCGAGAATGTGTACGTGGCGCCTTGCGTAAGCGTCGTGGTTGCATTCGTCATCACGTAACTCATGCAATTCACCGCACCGCATTCAATCGATGCCGAAGTGCGATCGATCGTATGAAGTTTCACATTCGTGATCCCCGGCATCTTGAGCGAGTACGCCATGGCGGCGGGGATCTCGCAATACTGCAGGGCTTGAAGAGTACCAAAGGCAACGACCGTTGCCGCGAGAAGAACGACAGGACGACGCATTCACCGCACCTCATATGATTGGAGTTGAAGTGCTGGTGAGGAGGCAAGGCGGCGAATGGTTACATCGACACGATCCGGAAGTCCACGCGACGGTTCTTCTGTCGGTCAGCCGCTGCCGTGCTCGTCGTGAGCGGGCGCGACTTTCCGAACCCTTCCGCCTTGCATCGATCCTTTGCAATGCCATGCTGGACAAGGTAGGCCATCACGGCATCGGCGCGGGATTGCGACAGTGCCTTGTTGTGCGCGTCCGTGCCACGATCATCGGTATGACCTTCGATGACGATGCGCATGGTGGGAACGGACGTGAGCATGGTGATGAGGCGGCGGAGTTCGGTCTCGCTTTGTGGACGTAACGCCGACTTATCCGTATCGAAGAAGAGGTTGTTCAATCGAATGGTCGAGCCCACTTCGATGGGCTCGAGATAGAGATCGCGCTCGATCTCTTGATACGCCGTGATGGAGGGCAGATCGATGTTGTCGCTCACCGGAAAGAAGCCGCTCTTCTCGGCATAGAATCCGTACGATCGACCTGCCGTGAGCACCATGGAGTAGGCACCACGATTCGGCTCGCTCACCGCCGAACCGATGTTGGTGTTCGTGGTGAGATCCTCGTACTTGATGTCCACGGCCAGCGGTGCCTTCGTGCGTGCGTGGAAGACGCGGCCTTTCACGATCACCACGGGTTCGGGCAACAACTGGATCGATGAGGCATCACGCGGCAACGAGATGCGCACGATACCGTCGTTGATGCCATCGCTGGAATTCATGTAGGCATATTTGCCCGACGGATGGATGCAGAAGTAGGAGTCCCAGTTGGGGGTGTTCACATACGGACCCATGTTCACGCGTGGCGACCAGTGCAGCCACGTATCGTCGAGTCGCTTCGACACATAGATATCATCGCTGCCATACGTTTGATACGGCGAGGAAAAGTACAGCGTCTTCCCATCCGCAGCAAGGAAGGGAGAGCCCTCGTTCAATGAGGAGTTCACGGCTGGACCGAGGTTCTGCAGAGGACCGTATGATCCGTCGGCCTGACGGAAGCTCACGTACAGATCTTTCTGTCCGTTCGTATTGCCCTCGAGCTCGCGCGTGAGGATCATCACGGACCGATCGGCCGTCATGCACTCTTCGCGACTGCTGGCCTTGTTCTGATACGGTGGTGCAACGATGGCCGTGGGAACGCTCCAGCCCGTGGCGGTGCGTCGACTTGTCGAGAATCCCCCACCATCCGTGCTGCCATCGGCCTTGTACCGACCCCACAACAACAGATCATTACCATCCTGTGACACTGAGATCACATTGTTCGGTGCCGTGTTGTTGATCGGCACACCCATGCGCTTGCCTTGCGCCCATGTTGAATCGGTCAGGGCAGTTGCTTCCCATGCATCATCGCTTGTGGTCGGATCGGTGATCACGTAGTAGATGTTCTGTCCGTTCGGCGACATCACCGGATATCGCGACGAAACGCCTTTCAGCTCATTCACGATCGTCTTCTGTGCCTTCAGGAACGCGCCTTCGATGATGGGCATCGGACGTTCGGTGTATTCCGCATCGAACGACTCGAAGCGTCCCTTCACGTTGTTCGAGATCAGGACGCCCACAGCGTCGACCTTCGTCTTGATCGGATCGAACGGTCCCTCGAGGGCGTGATCTTCCACCACGGTACCATTCACGAGAAACGCGATCCGTCCGTTGGCGGCCCGCACGGTGAGCACATTCACCTGTCCGTTCGGCTTCACGCAATCGCATGCCCGATCCGCCTGATTGTTCACGCCGGGTGCCGAGATCGTCAACCACACGTTGCCGTTCTGGGTCCAGCGTCCCACCCACGTAGCACGATTCCCGCCCGAGACCTTGAACATGAAGAACTCACCGTCGACAACGACCATGATGCCCAGTCCTTCGTACGATGGCGCTTTCTCGATCACCACGTTCGTACTCACCGACCATGCCTTTGTCCCGTCGATGGGCTTATAGGCCAACGACCAAAAGTTCGACCCGTTCCTGACCTCTGCCTGCATGGCACCACGTTTGTACTCTCGAACAAGGTTCGAATCGCTGTATTCGCTCGCGAACGACCAGTATCTCGGCTGGGCATCGAACGTCTCGTGGATCTTCCGCACGGCTTGTGCATGAAGCGTAAGGGTTGTGCACATGCACACGAGCATCAAACGAACGACTGAGGTCATGGGAAGAACGGAAGGTGGAAGAACGAGGACAAGGTGCAATAATCGGCATTCGTTCGCTTCTGTAATAGCCGCCTTCATAGAGAAGGACTTTTTCACAGCTGAGGTGTATCGATGAAGTATCACATTGCTCGAAGCCTGATCATGCTGGTGGTCGCCGTTGGCGGTCTCATGAGTTGTAACAGTTCGGACCCTGGAGATCCGTCGACCTTCTTTACAACCCACGATCCCTCTTCGGACGAGTATCATCGAGAACTTGCTCGACAGCTTCGAGCAACCGATCTCTCGTCGATCACCTATACCTTCGAGCGATATGAGAAGATCGACGGAAATGACTGCATCGTCGTCGACATCGTCGCAGACGACTTTACAGCGATAGCAACGATGCGTGTCGAGTCGTGGGACGGACTGGAGAGCATTCGGGCCACCAAGGGGCAAGGCTTTTCCGGTGCCGAGCTCAAAGACCTTACGTTCGAAATACGAGAAGGTCCACCGGGTACAGAATTCGTGTACTCGAATGTTGGCGCTATCATCGATTGACGTCGTGGTTCCTAGTCATCGAACACGAACACCGGCTCATGATAGTAGCGAACCTTCTTGCGCATGATCTTGGCCGTGAGCCATTGGTCCAGCCACAGATTAGCGGCGTCGGTGGGGGTGTCGATGGTGAGCAGATCGAGGGCCACGTTCACGTTCAGGGCCCGACCCGGGATGACGTGACGGGTGATGCCGGCCGGGAGCAGGTCGGCATTGCGCGCGAACCCCACGATATCGGCCGGGGCCCACGTTGGGAAGAGCACCACGGCCGGTACCTTTTGCGATCTCTGCAGCGTTTCGATCAGGTCGCCCTGGACGATCCGATAGATCTCTCCGAACCCTCCGTAGCGCGCCACCAGATGACGCAAGGCGGCTGGTTCCGTGCCCTCGTCGGCGCACTCCAACACGTGGACCACATCGTTCTCCTCGACCACGGCGGCCAGGTAGCGACGTTCGGAGAGACCGATCTGGGCCTCGTTCAACGACACCACCGACGTCGACGCTCCAGGGATCGAGCCCATGGAGCCGAGCACGGCCGCAGCCGCCCGCTCGCCCAGCATGTGATACCAAGCGTGCAGTGCCACGTCGGTACCGGGATAGTCCACCACCTGCACCATCACATGCTTCACGCCCAGCTCGCGCAGGGCCGTGGTACGCGTGGCGCCATCCAGCACCACCATCGTCTCCTTGCCGCCCTCCCCCTCCTGATGAATGCCCACAATGGGCGGATTACGGAGCACGTTGGAGTTGATCACGGCATTGCGCAGCCGGGTCACGCGCTCCGGATCCGTCTCCTCGTGGAGCAGCAGCTCGTCGGCGCGCACCATGCGCAAATGCAGGTGTCGGGTGTCGATCGCAGTTGTGGCCATAGGGCCCAAATATAGGAGATGTTCCCCGCTTGGGTTCCTGTGGCTAACTTCCATTGGCAGAAGAATGTCCGCCCTTCGTATCTTCGTTGTTCTTACTGAAACCGACAGGAGTTTGCCTGCCCATGGGTGCTATCACAAGAATCCGCCAGATCAGCCCGTATTTTCTGGGAGTATTCGCCGTTCTCTTCATCGTGTTCATGGTGTTGCAAGACTCGTCTTGCACCTCCTTCCGCACAAACCAGAAGACCCCCGACAAGA
Organism: Kapaibacterium sp. (SeqCode); assembly: GCA_044224925.1. Taxonomy (GTDB): domain Bacteria; phylum Bacteroidota; class Ignavibacteria; order Kapaibacteriales; family Kapaibacteriaceae; genus Kapaibacterium. The sequence goes on along the minus strand of JBGAJM010000001.1, from coordinate 411,808 downwards.
TCGTCGTGGGAGAGGTGAATGGCGAAAAGATCTATCAGAACGTGTACGAGACACGCGTCAAGGAAGCCATCGACCAGCAAAAGGGTCAGAACCCTGATGCCGAGATCGATGATGAGCAGATCCGCTCGCAGATCTTCGATCAGATGGTCGACGAGATCTTGCGCAAGCAAGAGGCGGACCGCCTTGGTCTGACCGTGACGAAGCAAGAGATCCTCGACGTGATGCTCTACAACCCGCCCGATTTTCTGACGCAAGGGTTCAAGGACAGCCTTGGACGCTTCAACCGTCAGGCCTATCTGGACCTCGTGACCAACCCCGATGCCCTTGCTGAGCGCTATACCGCAGCGGGAAGGCCCGAGGAGGAAGGGCGGCAAGCAGTGGAGACACTGAAGCGCCAGCTCTTGCAGATCGAAGATTACATGCGTGTGTCGAAGCTTGAAGAAGCCTTGCGCACAGCGGTGGGAGCTACGGCCTCGATCACAACGCCAGCCTTTGCCGAAGCGCAGTATCGGTCGGACAATACCTTCGCTGCCGTCAAGTATGCCTTCCTCGATGCGGACCGTGTTCCCGATGCCGGGTTCAAGGTCTCGGAAGACGAGATCCGCGCCTACTACGACAAGAACAAGGAATACCTCGAGCAGAAGCCTGCTCGCAAGATCAAGTACATGACGTTCCCGCTGGTCGCTTCCACGAAGGACACGCAAGCAGCACAAAAGCGCAGCGCAGATCTCCAACGCCTGCTGGCATCGGCACCAACAGCGGCCGCACGTGACTCGATCTTCACGATCGAGATGAGCAGCAAGAGCGGTACAACGGTTCCGTTCAAGACGATGAATGAAGTGGACCCAATGGCCACCACGGTGCTGGCATCGCTGGCACAGGGCGACGTGTTCGGTCCGCTCAACACCGTCGAAGGCATGAAATACTACCGCCTCGACGGACGTCGTGAAGGCACGAATCCCGTCACCAAGGCCTCGCACATCCTGATCCCGTTCGGTGCCAACAAGGACTCTGCAAAGATCCAGGCGACCTCCGTCATGGCCCGTGCGAAGAAGGGTGAGGACTTCGGTGCCCTGGCACGCGAGTTCTCCAAGGATCCGGGCTCGGCCGCACAAGGCGGAGATCTTGGCTACTTCGGCAAGGGTCGCATGGTGAAGGAATTCGAAGACGCCGCCCTTGGCGCCGCCGTTGGTTCCGTGGTCGGTCCGGTGGAAACACAATACGGCTACCACATCATCAAGGTCACCGACAAGCAGACCACCGAACTGAGCTGGTCCGAGATCACGATCAAGCCAACCCTTTCGGGCGCGACGAAGCAGCGCATCCTTGCCGATGCGGCAATGGCCGTGAAGGACATGGAAGACGGCAAGAGCATCGACGACATCGCCAAGAACCTCAAGCGTCAGGTCACCGAAACCCAATTCTTCGAAGAGCGCACACCGATCCTCGGTTCGCGCGAGCTCACCCGCTGGGCCTTCGACAACGAAAAGGGTGCCGCCCACAAGACAGAGATCAAGAACATGGGTTGGGTCGTTGCGCAGATCACGGACACACGTTCTGCCGGCATCAAGCCGATGGAGGACGTGAAGGACATGATCATTGCGAAGCTCAAGGGTCGTAAGAAGGTCGAAAGCCTGAAGTCGGCCGCCGAGTCACTGGCGCAACAACTGAAGTCAGCCGGTTCGGTCGACGCAGCCTCGACCCTGAATCCGATGGCCATCGTCTCGGAAATGCCGCAAGTACGCGACAATGGTGCGCTGCAGGCTGTGAATGGCGAGTACGACATTGCCAATGCGATGATCAAGGCTCCTGTTGGACAAGTGATCGGTCCGATCAAGGGCAACCGCGGTTGGTTCATCTTCATCTCCAGCTCGAATGCCAAGGCCGACATGGCACAGTTCGCCAAGGACAAGCAGGCCATCATGCAGAACTCCGCCGCACGGAGCCGTCAGACGACGTATTACAGCTGGATCGCCAAGGTCCGCGAGAATGCGACCATCGTCGACAATCGTGGCAAGCAGCAAGACTAACATCACCGATCGAGAGCAGAAGGCCTATGCCTTCTGCTCCGATCTGGCCCGCTCGCACTATGAGAACTTTCCCGTGGGAAGTGCTCTTTTGCCGGCACGGATCAGACCGTATATTGCAGCCGTGTATGCCTTCGCGCGTACCGCAGATGATATTGCCGACGAGGCAGACGCTCTAGGCGGGCACACCACACCCGCTGCACGTCACGCAGCCCTCGACGCATTGGAGCGCTCCCTTTTGCTTGCTGCAGATGGGAGCGCTTCTGATGAAGAGCCCATCTTCATTGCCCTCGCCCACACCTTTGCCAATACCGAGCTCGACGTGCAGCCGTTCCTGCGGTTGCTCGAGGCGTTCCATATGGACGTCAACTTCACCCGTCCGCAAACCTGGGACGACGTGCTGCACTACTGCTCGCGTTCCGCCGATCCCGTGGGTGAGATCATCCTCCGCCTCACCGGCGAATGCACACCCGAAGCACTGCAGGCCAGCAACGATGTGTGCACGGCCCTGCAGCTCACGAACTTCTGGCAAGACCTCAGTCGTGACCTCCCTGCCGGCCGCGTCTACCTACCCCCTTCCGTCTCCCTTGCCGATGCCATCGAGCGGACGCAAGACCTGTTCGTGAGCGGCTCGCGCGTGGGAGATCTGGTGCGATCGTGGCGACTCCGCCTCGAGCTCCGGCTCATCATCACGGCCGGCAATGCCATGCTGGCACGTTGCAGAGCAATGCGCGATCAACTTTCGGAGCGCAGACCGGCTCTCGTCACATCTGACTATTTTGCACTCCTTGGTTCGGTCCTTACCGGCCAATGGCGCCTTTATGAGCACACACGCCTTCACCGATAGCGAAGATCTGACGAGCCTGTCCGCGGACGGCACGTCGAACCTTTCCTACTCCTTCTCCTTCCTCCCGAAGGAGGAGCGGCAGGCCATTCATACGGTGTATGCATTCTGTCGACGCATGGACGATATCGTCGACAACGGTCCCTCCAACGATTCCGTGACCATTGCCCGCAAGCGCGACCGACTGGAGTGGTGGCGCAACGAGATCGAGCGCGTCTATGCGGGCGAGACCCCGCATGCCACGCTGGCGCCGCTGGCCGACGTGATCGCGCGCTTCTCGCTGCCCAAGCAATACCTGCTCACGCTCATCGATGGTGTGGAGCGCGACCTCGTGCAACGACGCTATGCGACGTTTGCCGATCTCAAGGAGTACTGCTATTCGGTGGCCAGTGTGGTGGGACTCATCTCCATCGAGATCTTTGGTTATAAGCATGAAGAGACCCGACAGTATGCCATCAACCTTGGCTATGCGTTGCAGCTCACGAACATCTTGCGCGATATCAAGCAGGACAAGGACCGTGGATATATCTATCTGCCGCTCGACGAGCTCAAGCGCTTTCATGTGAGCGAAGAGGACATCATCAACGAGGTCTACAACGAGCGGTTCCGCAATATGATGGAGTTCCAAACGCAGCGTGCGCGCGACTACTATCACCGTGCTCGCACCATGCTCCGTCCGGACGAGCGCCTAACGATGGTGGCAGCCGAGATCATGGATGCCATCTACTATCGGTTGCTCGAGAAGATCGAACTGCACGACTACAACGTCTACCGCAAACGCATTCGCGTGAACGCCGTGCACAAGACCATCACGGCCCTTCGCATCTGGGTGGGCAGTAAGCTCTTCGTGAAACGCATCAAACAGAGCTGATCCTACTCGGTCAGAAGATCGAGGTCTGCCACGCCAACGACAACGTCGTGAAATTCGCACCACCGCGCACAATGGCTCCCGTACTTGCGGCCAGCTTGATCGAGTTCCCTGCCACCACCGGCACCACGAGCGTTCCGCCAACGCGCACGTTGTTCTGTTCGTCGGGGAGCAGCACGCCATTCACCGTCGACCGACCTCCCACATAGTACGTTGCATCGAAGGCCACCCACAAAGCCGGCTGCACGTTATAACTCACGTGAGCTTGGAACACCGGCATCGTGCTCTGCTTCCGCTCCGATGTTCCCGGATAGTAGGCATCGTTCGTGGTGAAGAACCACACGCCCGCGTACACATCGAGAAGGAAGTGCTCAGCAAATGGTTGTGAAAGCGCCAGTTCAGGCTTCAAGGCCCACCGGTTGTTGCCGATGTTGATCAGCTTCTCTGGCTGATACGAGCCCGTCGGCGCCTGCACCATCACACTGGCACCAAGGACGGTGGTGCGTTCCTGCGGCTTGAAGTTCGCACGCTCTGTGGCCGGTGCTCCGAAGAACAAGGTGGAGAAGCGCACACGGAGATCACCGAAGCCGCCCTTCTCTCCATACATGTCGGTACTGAACACGGTGCCCGATGCAAGACCCCACACATACGTTTGCGACACGAGCACCTGTGCCGTCTGTCCGAACAGCGAGAACGTATGTCCAGCGGCCAGCGTTGCCCCGCGCATCACGGCCTGCAGATTCTGGATCGGCGCTGTTGGATCCGTCACCACGCTTCCTTCCGAATACGAGAACCCTGCCACCAGCAGCGTCATGTCCACCGGCATCTTGGCATAGGCCCTCGGATCAAGGTCCTGCGCATGCAGTGTAAGGCCTTCAAGGCATGGCAAGGCGGCAAGGATGAGGATGGTGAAGAGGCGTCGCATGCGAGAATTTACCACGATTCCCTATTTTCGCTGCGTTGAGTTTCGCTTCTGAACACCACGCACGAAGAACCATGACCTTTACGTCCGACGAACTCGCCACCATTGCCACCCTCAAGGCACAGTATCCGCATCCGAAGGCGGCCATCATGCCGGTGCTCTACATGGCACAAAAGAAGTGGGGCTGGATCTCGGACGATGTGGTGCGCACTGTGGCCGATGTGATGGAACTCCCAACGTCGCACGTCAAGGGCGTTGCCTCGTTCTACACCATGTACTTCAAGAAGCCCATGGGCAAGCACCACATTCAAGTGTGCACGAATGTGAGCTGCATGTTGCGAGGCGGCGAGGCCATCTACGATCACGTGAAGCAGCGCTTCGGTATCGGTCATAACGAAGCCACAGCCGACGGAACCGTCTCGCTCGAAGAGGTCGAATGCATGGGCGCCTGTGGTGGCGCACCAATGATCGCCATCAACGAAGACTTCTACGAGAATGTCTCCCTTGCCACGGTCGACGCTGTCATCGACGGGCATGTGAAGAAGTAACAGCCGGAATCGACGGTGGGTTCGTAGAGCACACATAGTGCAGATACTGCATAGTTCGCAACAAAAGAATCATGAGGGTACCATGGACTTCAGAGATCAGATCAAAGAGCTTGGCGAAAAAGTAGGTAAGCTCAAAGACAGCATTTCAACCGAAGAGGCCACGAAGAACGCGCTGATCATGCCGTTCATTCGTGCGCTGGGATACGATGTATTCAATCCGTTCGAAGTGGTCCCCGAATATGTTGCCGACATTGGCATTAAAAAGGGTGAGAAGATCGACTATGCCATCCTCATGGATTCGAAGCCGATCATCCTTGTTGAGTGCAAGCATTGGAAACAGAATCTTGTGCTGCACGATGGCCAACTCCTTCGCTATTTCCATGTGTCGAAGGCTCGATTTGGGATCTTGACAAATGGCATCGTCTATCGCTTCTATACGGATCTCGAGAATCCCAACAAGATGGATGAAAAGCCATTCTTTGAGTTCCGTTTGGACGAGATCAAGGATGACCAGATCGAGAAATTGAAAGAGTTCCACAAGAGCTACTTCAATCTCGAGAGCATTCTAAATACGGCAAGCGAGCTCAAGTACAAAGGTGAGATTCGCAATATCATCCTCAAGGAACTCCAGAGTCCCTCCGACGACTTTACCCGCTATTTCGCCAAGCAGGTGTATGATGGTTCTGTGACTGCCAAGGTTCTCGAGCAATTCAAGGAATTCGTCAAAGGCACCTTTACGCAGTACATCAATGATGCCATCGACGATCGCCTCACTCTCGCAATGAACAAGCAGAATCTTAACGTGAGTACGTTAGAGGAGCCGATCACCGTAGCGGAACCTGTCGAGGCCTCAGATCGCAAGGCAGGCGTTGAAACGACGCAAGAGGAGCTGGACTCGTTCTACACCATCAAGGCGATCTTGCGTAATACCGTCGACGTGAATCGCATTGCGCTCCGCGATGGCGTCACCTACTGCTCCATCCTGCTCGACGACAACAATCGTAAACCGATCTGCCGATTGAACTACAAGGGAACGAAGAAGTTTGTGGTTGCCGTTGATGCAAGTCGGCAAGAGACCCGCTTCGAAATGAATGACATCGATGACTTCTATAAGCATGCCGACCTTTTGATTGCATGCACGAAGTCCTATGAGTCCCCCACCGGTTCTGCACAACCCGCAAGATCAGAAGCATCCACCGACGGTCATCTCTGAAAGCGGTGCCACCGCTCTTCGGTTGCGTGATACATATGCCATGCTCCACCGATGGATATGAGGAAGCCCACGAGGCATAGCAGGACGCCGATCAATGTGCTCTCGTTCATGAGTGTTCTCCTGTGGTTGTGCGTTGGATGACAACAGCAACCTAGGAGATGCAGCACCTGCGCGCACCTTAGCAGAACCTTAGCAATGGAAGCCTCGAAAACACGACGAGTTTGAAGCAAGACACGACTCACTCCATTTCCAGCTTCAGGATCACATTATCTATGCCATCGTGGAAATATGATATCCGCACATGGGCTCCAGAACGTATCGCACCGCCATGGGAAGCGGGAGTGTTGTAACCATACATTGGATCATTGGGAGAGAACACAAACTGGACATCCTGTACTGTGAAGCGTTCTGTATCATGGCCTTCTATCGGCATGGGGTGATACTGTTCAACGATGCCCTCGGCAATGCGGTATTGCCCGCTCTCATACACGGTCTTTGTAACATCGTAGCTGTGTATTGTTTGGTAGATCATCCCGGAAGAGACAATCGCGGTGAACAACGTGAGAGCGGCATAAACATACATGCCGATAGTTCGCTTGCGAGGATCAATGACCATCGTTGCCGGACTCTTCATCCCGTATCTGTAAAACAGGAAGGCTCCCATGCTCATGACAACAAAGATCAATGGGAACAACATCACGAAGTAGCTGGGCTGACGGTCTGCAAAATCATATACGATCTGTGAGTAGTGCATCTTTACAAGTCTCCAAGGTCGGTCCAGTGTCCGTTATTGTGTATTCTTGTTGATTGGTTTTATTGATCAGGAAAAGTGGAATGGCAACGATGATGGGTGGCAAAGGAATGGTGGCGTCGGTATGTATGACAGTGGTGATCTGTTTGTCCTGTGCATCGAAGGAGACAAGTAACTGCACGGATAAATATCGGGAAATACAACGGATACTCCGGATACCGCATCAGAACGTCGACTCGAGTAATATGCGTGACCTCTACGAATTGACAAGAACGGAACTATCGTGTGATACGATCAGCACATTGTTTGTTCGAGCCACGTATCGATGCCTGGCATTTCATGGATATCATCAACGCGCACTAGACGTTGCACTCGATGAACGGTTCAAGAGTCGTCGAAAGCTTTTTGATACTCTCTATATCACTTGCTTATATCTTCGACTCGGCGACACGACAAACGCGAGAAGGCTGATCGGACGTGCAATGATCGGTCGAGATGTCGTCATCGACCCGGTCGAGGCCGCCGACGTCAGAGGGATGACCAGGACCTCGACGTTGGGACTTCTTCTCGCACGACATCTCGGTGTGACTGTTGATACGACAAAGATAGCGCAGTTCAGAAGTATGATACCGCGCGTTGTGACGCCGGAGTTCAATTTGATGTCCTCAGATCTCGATCTGTTCATTGCCATGATGTTACCGGATAAACAGATCGATATCGAGCGTTAACGGTCATTTCCCTTTGCGGGACAAGAATCCTCTTCACCTCCGTCAAAGAGAAATGCGCCGATGCGTGGCGAACGCGAATCGACCAAGTGAGATCAGGATCACAAGGAGGCAGCTGACGGCCAGCATGTATCGGAATGTGAGCATGTGGATAAACCACGACATGTTTGATGTCGCCATCGCATGCAACATGGTGTCGTTGGGCTTCGGGATCGCGAACGCTAGCAGTGCCACGCAGAGCAGCCACACATCCCGACGATGCGCTGTTGCTTCGCCGAGCACCGTGATGACAGCTATGATCGTGAGTGGCAGACAGAAGATGTAGGTGTATTCCCATCCGTATGACGAGAGGATAGGGATCATTGCCAGGATGCAGACGGACAGATTGATCACATGATGCGTCTGACGCCAACTTGCCCTGGCGATGAAGGATGAAATGGCCAGGATGCTAACGGACTGGAGCGTGTGCAACCATCCGGGAATAACTACGAATGCCGTGGTCGCCAGATCTGTCGACGTTGTACTCAACCGCGCATAGGCACCGATGAGCGACTGGTTGAGCGGGTTGAGTCCTGTATAGGATGAGAGTGATGGAAAGACGTTTGTAGCATACGTCCGATACAACTCGATCGGGATCCATGGCAAGGCACCGATCATCACGACCAAACTCAGCACTACTGGCCAGACCATCGTTGCCAGAGCCTGCCCCACGTCGACCATGGAATGCGTACGTCGCGCCTGTGCAACGAGCAAGGGAACGATGGGTACGAGCATGATCACAGCGTAGACCTTGAGCCATGTTCCAACAACGATGCAGAGGGCGGCAAGGATCGGACGACGCTGCAGTGTCAAGAGCACCGACAGCATGCAACACAAACACACGAACGCATTCACCTGCCCGTGCTTCGCATCCTGCCACACCGGCGCAAAGCACAACCATGTGGCGACCGCAAGGATGATATGCGTTCTGCGGAGAGGGTTGTGCCTAAGACGATGCAGGAGCAGCAAACTCACGAACGTCAGCGCCAGACTGGACACAAGGCTGAAGGTCGAGGCCGTGATGTACGAAGCAGTCCGACCCATTGGGGCTAGCAGCATGAAGGGCAGCACGGCGGGCGGAGGATAGTTGAATGTTCCCCCACTCTCATACGTATGCGTGGCGTCAGAGTAGAGCTGCTCGGAATGCTCGGCGCACCGAAGTGCCGCCTGATGATACACGTCGTGGTCAGTGTAGGGCGGATGTCCGTTCACCATGGCAAGCTCGTAGTGCACGACAAGATATGTCCCGCACAGAAGGCCGATGCCTATCGCACCAATGACATAGATCGTTCGAACAATATGGGTTTGCATTGCGGTATCCTCGTTGGTGTGACCGCATGCAACCTCGACACTTTAGACCTCCATTTCACCTTAGCAAAACCTTAGCAGTCCGATCAGATCGGTGCGACTGTGCACTCAATTGTCGATCCCTATTTTCGTGTCTTTTTCAGCAGAATATCCGACAATCTCATCGGTGAAGTCCAGTCGATTTGAAGTGCCCCTGAGATTGTTGCGCTCAATCATGTCGTGTTACGTAGATGATCGCACTTCGCACCAATTGATCTCTCGTTTGGAGTCGCAAACCATACGCTCCTTTGATCACCGCAGGGCTGAATTCCAAGGAACCGTCCTGTTCAATGATACCCGACTGTACGACCACACCAAGCATTGAGATGAGTTCATACCGTAGATCGGCGCAAGGAAACGATGCACGCAACACCACCCGATCCACACATGGATTCGGTGACACCGAAAGTGAAGGTAACTCGATCGTTGGCGGTACACTGGTCATTGGTTCGCCGATGCGAACGAGATTGTCGTACCAGGCATACAGGATCAATTGCCCTCGCGAGTTGAGCCTCATGTCCGTTATAAAGCAATCGTACGACCGCGGAAGGGAGTATTGAGCTGTGTCATAGAAGGCCCGATTCGGTTCCGTCCGATTGACAAAACTGTAGATCGTCGGATACGTTTTTGCCGTGTCTCGACGTTCTAGAAATCCACCTCCAGCATACAACGTGCCGTTCGCGTCCACAACAAGCCGGTGGAGCCATAGTTGGGGGTCGGCGACGTATTCAAACGGAATGTATGCAACACCACGATCTTCGCCAGTGCGCGTGTCAAAGTAGCGAATGGCGTACTCGCTCTCTAGTGGAGGAGATTCCTGGCTATACTCTTCATCGAGAACGACTAAGGTGGTGTCGTCATAGAGGATGAGATCATTCAATATTCCTTGGCCATTAAATCTCCTCCATCGTACGCTTCCAAATCCACCGAAATTCGTATCGACAAGGCCGTTCCTGTCGAGCTTTACGATCGATTTCATCGTGCCAAGGAATTGTTCACCCTTGTGATAGAGAAGCACCCTATCGCATCGAGATGATATGTATGGTTCAACCTCAACTACACCACGCTCGGATACTCGTACGAGAACGCATCGTTTCGTCGTGTCATCTACAACCTTTGTACAAGCGAGAGATACGTTGTGTCCGGTGGCGGCGCCCTCATACTTTCCGCACGTAAGTGTACTATCAAGTCGAACAAACCCGTTGTCACCATAAGTACGGTCAATCGCACCGTCTTCTCGAAGGCGTGTGAACACAGCCGTAGGACCAACGCTTACGATCAATACGATCGCACCTTGGTCATCACAAAACACCCCGTGTAGTGGTCCATGCGGTCTGGAGTCAAATGGTATGATCGCAATGCCCTCGTTTCCAAACGACGGATCATGCATACCGTTCGGAAGCACACGTTCAAGAACAAACGAGAACATTGAGTCGGGCACCACACGTCCGATGCGAACGAGGATCATCCGATCGAACCGATCAAGTACCAGTCGAGCCGTCGGCGACTGCCATCCGGAATCCTTGATATCTATACCGGAACGAAGTTTGAGCTGCACTTGACTGCTATCATCCCACTGTGCATGAACAGAAACGAACGATAAACAGAAGAAGAGTGTGAGGATAGAAACAATTGGCGTATTCATGGCGCACAACATACTGCAATTGCCATGCGTTTGCAATGTACATTTGCCGTATGCACTCCTTTGATTTTCTTGACGAGCTCGTCCTTCTCTGCGTTGCGGCAACGATCATCATCGTGTTGTTCCGTCGCCTTCGCATGCCGCCCATCATCGGGCTCATCGTCACCGGTTTGATCCTCGGTCCAAGTGGTGTTGGCATCGTCCAAGAGAGTGCCGTGATGTCGTCCATTGCCGAGCTTGGTGTGGTGATGTTGCTCTTCACCATCGGACTGGAATTCTCCATCACCGATCTTGCAAAGCTTCGATCCATCGTTCTCGTCGGCGGTCCGTTCCAAGTGCTCGCGTCGACCATCGTCATCGGCACCGGCGCCTATCTTGCATCGCACTGGACGGGAGGCACGATCTCCTTCAACGGGGCCGTGCTCGTGGGAATGGCCATGGCACTCAGTTCGACGGCCATCTGCACAAAGCTCCTCAAAGAACGCGGTGAGCTCACCGAACCGCACGGTCGCGCCGTCGTGGGCATTCTCATCTTTCAGGACATTGCCGTGGTGCCGATGATGATCGTCGTCACCCTCCTTGCCCCCTCTGCTTCCATCGAAGTGGGCGAGATCGCCTTGCGCATCGGCATGCTCATTGGCGTCACGGGTGCCATGCTGTTCGGTCTGCGTTTCCTCCTCCCACGCATCATCCATGTGGTCACGCGCGACACGGCACCGGAAGTGGTCGTGCTTGGCGGACTTGCATTATGTTTTGGTGCGGCATGGATCACGAGCACGGCCGGACTCTCCATGGCACTTGGTGCCTTCATTGCCGGTGTGGCCATTGCGGGCAGCGATGATGGTCATGCCATCGGCAAGGTGATGGAGCCCATGCGCGATGCCTTCACCAGTGTCTTCTTCCTCTCGATCGGTCTGTTGGTGAACGTCTCGTGGACGTGGCTCCCCTACAACATCTTCACGGCCGTGCTCGTGTTGGCGGCCAATGCCATCGTCGTCATGCTCATCCTTCGTTCGCTCAAGCAAGGTGTGCGCACATCGGTCATGGCCGGCATCATCCTCGCCCAGGTCGGCGAGTTCTCCTTCGTCCTCGCCTCCGCCGGTCTCTCCTACGGCGTCATCAACGCCGCCGACTATCAGAACATGCTCGTCTCCATCATCTTCACCATGATCGTCACACCAACGCTCATCGCCCTCGCCCCACGCGTTGCGGAGCGGGTGCAACCGACGAGTTGAGCACTGCTGTTGTCGAACCTACAGATCGATGCCGATCAGAACGCGCCACGTCCACGCACTGATCACACGAGGCGAGTCTGAGGGATCCTCGGGGTTCTTTCCATCGTTGAGTTCCACCTCATTCAGATCTGCGTTCGGCTGCACAGCCGGCTTCGTAAAGCTCTTGCCGATGAGATTACCGTTCTGATATCCGCCGAGCATCGAGATGCTGAGGGGACTTGATGGAATTCGCGCTGTAAGGCCGGCCTGCGCGCGTGCACCGATTCTGATCGCCGGGTTGACCGTGGTGATGAACGTGCCGATCGGGTATGTGACGCTGAGTTCGCCAGAAAACACATTCACCTGTGCAGCCACATCACCAACGACATTGAGCCACGATGTGATGGGAACGATGACGATCTGCCCTCCCACCTCGCCGCCATACCGGTTCAAGGAACCCTTGGTCGTGAAGCCGAACGTTGCACCTTCACTACGCCAAATGTCGACGGATGCACCAACGTACCATGAGAGGCGTTCAGTGACGGAGCGCTGCAATCGCAGATCGAAGCCAAGTGCCAGTGTTGGGTCACCAAACGGGTAGGTTCGCACAATGTAATCGTCCGAGGCATCCATGATCACTTGTGACGGACTCCCCTTCATCGACTCGGAGGCAGCATAGTTCGACCCCGCTCCTCCGTACAACGTCCACCGCGGCATGAACTCCTGCTCCTGCGCCTGCACGTTGACGGCCATTGCCATGACACACACGCTCGTGATCACTGCGATCCGTTGCATATAACCCCATATGATGTTGTTTTTGAAGTGTACCGACGTTTCAACAACGCGATCCACACAACTCTATTTTAGAACGACCGTTGTGTGAGCTCCTGCGCGGATGAAATACATCCCCGTAGCAAGCATGCTCACGTCGACCTGCAGAAGCGATGAATTCGCAGGAACACGCATCACTTCTCTTCCGTCGACAGATGTGATGACCACATCTTGACGCTCCAATTCGCTTGGTATCACTACTGTTATCACGTCCGATGAGGGATTGGGATACACAGAAAGATGTTGGGAGGGCGGCAAGGAGGCAAGGGGCACATCCATCGACATAGCGGACTCGAGCGCGCCCATGTCGTGATGCGCGGCTCGCGCCTTCACCTGCGTCGGGTGTACATACATGAAGGCAGGATCGAGCTCGATATCGTGCATCGTGCCCATCGGCACGGCAATACCACGTGCAGGGGCATCATTACGTAGACGGTAGTCGAGCGCGGCAGCGTTCATGAACTTCGCATCGGCAATGTTCACCGAACGTGCATTGTAAAGTGTGTCCAGTGTATCGGCCGTACCGATCAGCAATGTTCCCGTCCCCGCAATGATGTTGTTCACCATCAGGACACGCTTCGTGGCGGCATCCGTGCGCAGGAACGTAGCTGCACTGCGTTCATTCACGATCGTATTCGAGGCGATCACCAAGGTGTTGTTCACCGTGTCCGACAGTCCTTCCAGTCCATATCCGATCACATTGCCATTCTCTGTCTTGGCACCATGCTGGATGATATTGCCGATCACATACGACTCACCGCCGTTGGGGAGATCGATGTTCCGACTTCCCGTCCCCTCTTCCGTCGTGATCCGGTTGTAGGCAATGTAGTTGAACAGCGCGCGCGACTTCACCTCATGTCCCACCACCGTCCCATGCGTGTAGTTGCCATAGTACAGGAAGCGCGCCACATGTCCGATGTAGATGGCGTGCGATAGTCCGTCCCCGGCACCGCTCTGCTCGAACACGCAGCGCACCACTTCGATCGTGCTCTTTGTGTTGGCGCCGGCAAGGATACCATCCTGATTCCGACGGAAGGCACAGTCCATCACCGTGATATTCGTGCCCTCCACCCTGATCCCTGCCCCATTGTTATCAGGCACGGCACAATCGCGAAAGTCGATGCCCTGGATCCAGCAATCATTCCCCTTTACCACCCAAATGGCCTTCTGTTCAAAGGCCTTCCCTGCCGCCTTCAACACCACCGGTCCGTTCGCATAGATCTGCAAGTGGTTTGCACGCCAGGCACAGACGTCGCCCTCGTACACGGCCGAATCGATCACGACAACGTCACTGTCATGCACCAATGCACTCACCGAGCTCGGCGTCTTGTAGGTTCGGGTGGGCCCGACGTTGAAGGTGGTGGCGAGGAGGGAGAAGGAAGAGAGAAGGAAGAAAGAAGTAAACGCAGAAGTAAAAGCAGAAGTAAAAGAGAATTGTGTTGTTGGTCTCATGTCGGGATGTCCGAGATAGGTGGAACTGGCGGCGGCCGGTCAAACTTACACATGCATCGGATGCCCAGACAAACAGTGTCGTTCAACACGTGCTTTTGGATTATGGACTGGCGGGAGGTAAGTTCCCGAGCGGCTCTCGAGCCATATCGTCGTTCTGAACGATCTTGATAAGGGAGTACCTTTGATAACGAGCACATCACGCAACATCTGCGCTGCCTTCCTATGACAGAACAAACGGGACCATATGAACTGGAGAAGAGTGTCTGGACGCAAGACGACTTTGAAGGAATGGGATGGCATGACGCCAACATCTACGGAATGGCGTTTGAGAGCGGTGACGAGCGTTGGGCTGCCGACTTCCTTCTCGACATGGACTACATCTTTGGCTGGGTTGATCCGATACCCCCAGCGGTATCTTACACGTTCTGGGTCGCTCCTTGCACACTTGTCTTTCATCAGTGTTTCGACCTGCACATCGAAATCAATTCCATTGGAGGATGTGTGGACGCATTGGAGATCTCTGACCTGCACTTGAACGACATTGTGAAAGTTGACGGCGCCAAGGATGTTTACGTTTGGACAATTGAATTGCAGCAAGGACAGATAACTTTGAAGTCGTATGGATATGAGCAGATCGTACGGCAGAAACCAAGACATGTACACAGTCAAGTACTGACGATGGAAGAACGGGGCGGTATCAGTTATGGACGCAATTCATGCTGACACGTGGAGTAGCTCCCCTTGGCAGGATCTGCACCTAATACGGATCATTATCTCAACGAACCAACAACCACGGCCATGAACAACACAAGCACGCGATCGACATCTCATTGGGGAACTGCTATGACAGTTCTTCTTGGCGTTGCCATTCTGTCACTGCATACCTCATGCACGAAGCAGGCGCCCGCCCCTCTTGGTCCCATCGATGATTGGAGGGTGATGGGTAGTCAGAATAGCAGTTATGAATTTGGTATCGACAAAAGCGTGGCACAGGAGGGAAAGGCTTCCGCTTCGATCAGATCGATCAAGGATACGATCAATGGCTTTGGGGCGTTCATGCAATCAATCGAGCCCGACAAGTATTACAGTCGCCGTGTTCGAATGACGGGGTACCTGAAAACAGAGAATGTGTCGGGGTATGCATCGCTTTGGCTCCGCGTTGATTCCGATACCACGACGGTGGCATTTGACAATATGCATATCGGTGCATCAGACAGATCCATCAAAGGAACCACCGATTGGAAGCGTTATGCGATCGTGTTGGATGTTCCGACGAATTCTACATTGATATCCTATGGTGCATTGTTGAATGGGACAGGTCAGATCTGGTTCGACAATGTCGCTTTCGAGATCGTCGACTCCTCTGTTGCCACGACTGGTGTGTTCACACCGTCTGATGCAGAGCGTCCCAGTAAATACGGGTACGCTCTTACGAGACCGTTGAACCTTGACTTTGAGAAATGAGATAGGCGCAGTGAGACATAGATAATTCTCTTGCGCAACCGTCTGGTTGCACGTATATTAGCAACCGATTGGTTGCAATAATGATCGTCAACAAGTATGCGTCGAGACATCTTTCAAGCCATTGCTGATCCTACGAGGCGTGCCATCCTCGTACTCCTCGCCGTGCAGGCCATGACGCCGAATGCCATTGCCGAGCACTTTCAGAGCACGCGACAAGCAGTGTCGAAGCACCTTCGCATCCTCGCAGAGTGCGACCTCGTACGTCAAGAGCAACGTGGTCGGGAGATCTACTTCTCACTCGAGATCGACAGAATGAAAGAGTTGGACAAATGGTTGGAACAATTCAAGAAGATCTGGGAAACGAACTTTAGGCAACTCGATACCCTACTCGTCACCATGCAGAGGAAGAAGAAATGAAGGACCTCCTGTTTGATTTCACCGTCGACAAGACGAACAACGTCGTCCACATCACGAGAGAGTTCGCCGCCCCGTGTGCACTTGTGTGGGCCGCGTTTACAACTCAGGAGTTCCTCGACCAATGGTGGGCGCCACAACCCTTGCTTTCAAAGACCATTTCCATGGACTTTAACGTCGGCGGACAGCGATTCTATGCTATGGTGCAGCCCGACGGTCAAGAGCACTTCGGAATTCAACAGTTCACCTCCATCACGCCAATGACCAACCTCACGTGGCTGTCATCCTTCGCCGACAAGGATGGGAACATCAATCCGGACTTCCCTACTTCTGTGTGGGATCTGACGTTCACGGAAAAGAACGGTACAACACGCGTCGCCATTGCGATCAAACACAAGACCCTTGCCGACATCGAAATGCACATCCGAATGGGCTTCAAGGACGGATTCACGATGACCCTCGATCATTTGGATCATTTGCTCAGCGCACACTGAGCACTCTGGCACTCTTCAGAAACACTCCATGTTGCCTGTCCCATCAACCGTCGAGATGATCCTAAGCAAGGCCCTCGGCCGAGACATTGACCAACGATGGATCGATTGGGCAGTTGAAATGATGTCAGCCGGCTACGATGGAACCCACTTGGCAATACTTGCCGGCGAGTGCGAGCCGTTCAATCAGTTCTCGCTGCAAGCTCTCACCGACAAGGTCATGGCGGAGTTGATGTTCGATTACTCGGATAAAGCTCGGGCGATCGAGAACTATGTGAGCTCACGCATTGCAAGCGCGTTTCGTGGCGAGGTCGGAACGACAGCCGTACTCCTAGAGCTGCGCGACCTCCATCTTGAGATCGGCGACGACAGCCCGTTGGAAGACTACTTTTTACTAGCATGCGCGAAAGAGGACCTCGACGCAAGTGGAATGCAATGGTATTGGAATGGCGCGACGACAGACAATATCGACGGTATCATCGAGGTGTACTTTACGTCTTGGATGTCAACGCATTGTGGTGGTACGTGATAGTATTGGGAGATCTCCACTACCACGCAACAAGAGTTAGAAGTGATGTCGGAAGACAATGCATGGTCCGCTTACGGTTACCTGAGTTGTTGATGAGGAACAGTCTCAGCGATCGATTGTTCAATATTCGATTCCGTCGTCGTGACAACCGTTCCACCAGCATCTTGGAAAAGTAGTACGTGGGGCGTATGTTCCCTCTTGGCACGATAGCCCTTGAGTCATTCAGAACAGGCGGTATTTTGAAACGACATACCAATGGACAACAATGAAAACAACCATAATTGCACTCCTCGCTATTTGCACATTGACGGCTTCAGGGCAGACGTCAATGGAACATCTACAAAACGGGATATCAAAACACAAACAACGTGACTTTGCTGGCGCAATTAAGGACTATGACCTGTCCATTCAGGAAGATGGAACGAACAAGGAAGCGTACTACAATCGTGGTGCCTGTGAACTAGCTCTGAAGGACTTCAAATCCGCAATGAACGACTTTAGCAAGGTAATTGATCTTGACCCAAAGTATGCGGGAGCCTATGGCAACAGAGCAGCAATTCTCGTGGGCGAGAAGAGGTACGCAGAAGCGGTATCTGACCTTGATATGGCCATTACATTAGACCCGACCTTTCCAAATGTGCTCACTCTCCGTGGACAGATCAGAGCACAGACAGGAAACAGAGTAGGTGCTTGTGAGGACTTTCACCGCGCAAAACAAGTGGGAGACAAATTGGCAGACAAGTACATTTCTCGTTTTTGCGGAAATGAACAGCTACTAGGTGAATCACTGCGGCTTGACTGGCCAGACAGTGAGAACTGGATTGTTGGAGACGATCAAGAGAATGAACAGCAACGTGTGATCGACTTGATTCATTCGGACGAAACAATTGACAAGTGGACTGAGTTGGGCAATATGACCTCGATAAAGGGAGTTACTGGTGTGCCCATGGATAAGGTAATGAATATGTTGTTTGACGGAGCCAGGCAGAAGTCACCCAAGTGCAAGGTGACCTTTATTGAGAAAGATGAAAGTGTGGAACACCCGTGGGCGATCTTCACAATTGAGTCGCCTGGCTTCATAAACGACTCAACTCCTGAATCTCAACTATGGTATGTCGTGCAAGGTAAGCAGGCGCTTTACTATAACTTTAGAGCAGTAAAGCAGGCATCTATTCCGGCAGACCTGAGGGACAAGTGGATCAAGTTCTTCAAGACCGGTACAATCGTCTACAAATAGAAGTTGGTGAGAAGTGCGTGTTCAAATAGCGAGTACTTCGTCAACAACTTCCCCTCACACTTCCTCATAGGCCTTCTCAACAAAGCACACCGAAATGAACTTCCACAAGATCGTCGTTACTGTGTGTGGCATCATTGCCTTCCATACCGTGTGCTCTGGCGGGTCTTGTGTTCTGAATGACGGCAGGAATGTCCGTTCTGCTGCGGGACTTGTTTTCCCCTCCAGTGCTCCTGTCACTCAGACTGTTGTTACTGAGCCAACTCTTCCAGTGGCTTGGTCCGCTGTTTGTAAGCTTGGCGTGGCATCTGTTGCCGAGGGGTATGATGGTAAGTATGTTATGACAATTGGCAACGGATTGATCACATGTTTCGATAATTCAACTGGAGCCATGCAATGGGAACGCCGCCCATATTTTTTTGACGACCAACAGAATCGGTTTGAGGTTGATCCTCAGATGACGATGTTGAAGAATCATCCATGGTTTTTATTGTCAGGAACGATTAGGGACTCGACGTCTAGTGCAATTAGCCGAGGTGTTATCAGCATTCGTTCGTATCCGACGGGAGATCTCGTCCGAAACGTATTTCTCCACTACGATTCAACGAATGACCTCACTACAGGAGCGATGGGGATCGCCGGAGCACTCGTAAGTGATGACGAGCGATTTCTTGTATCTGCGAACATCTCAGGGTTTATGACGGTGTGGAATCTTGCCAATGGAGAGATCTATTGGGAGATACCTCCAACAAGCGGTACAACCATCCCACTATGCTTCACTCGGGACTCAACTCGACTTTTGGTTGTTACGTATCCAACCACGGACATCACGTCTTCATCGACGCGTACAATTTCTTGCATTGATGTGGAATCGAAGTCAACGATCTGGTCGAAGGAAGTGAAACACGATCCATTCAGATTCGTGGGTGTGATGACCGGCGATGGTAAGCACATCCGATACGGGAACACGTCAAACATTGTGATCGAATCATTCCCTTCTTTCGAGACAGTGCTAAACAAAGCCGACTACAATACGGCGTATTGGTTTGCGGATGACAATGCTACGCATGTTGTGGCTTGTGCTAGAGATAAGGATTATACGCCAAGAGGCGTAATGATCTACAACTTGCTTGATTCTTCTGAAGTAAAGATTGATACCGCAAACGCCACTGTTTTCGCCGCAACCGTACCGGGCTCGATGTACTATGCGGTCTTCGATGAACCGCTGAATCAACTCCGACTCATGAAGATCGGTTTCAATTGGGCTATGGACGTTGCGGAACAGGCGGAACTACTGCAGATGCCAACATTTGGACCCAACCCATGTACATCAACTGGACTGTTACGATACAATGTACCTAATGAATCCCGGGTCACTGTTTCGATCTACTCCATGGATGGAAGACTTGAGAATGTAGTGCTTCCCGAGACTCTTCAGACTGGCGTGCAGCAAGTTTCCCTACAATGTGGGACCCTCTCAACGGGTGTGCATGTGCTTCTGCTTCGAATCAATGATCACAGCACTACAATTCTACTATCCGTTCTTGAGTAGGGAACGGTCGTCATTAGCATGTCGAGGCCTTAAGCCTCGTTCATTCGCCCCTGTTTGCGGCATTTCCAACCGGTGATCTTCCCTCCCCTTTGCCATGTTACCCTCCCTCCGTAATATGGGCGCACGGTTGCGGTTCTGCGTTTGTCACCGTCAACGTTGGCGCCTCATACCCCATTTGAACGTATCGCTCAGGAGACATCATGGACACGATGAAGCACGGTACATGCCCCGTTCAACACGGTGCGAACACGGAAACACAGCATTCTGTGTTGCATTGGTGGCCACAGACGCTGAACCTCGACATTCTCCATCAGCACGATACCAAAACGGATCCGCACGGAAAGGACTTCTCCTATGCGGAAGCGTTCAAGACGCTTGACCTGGAAGCACTGAAACGTGACCTAACAACGCTCATGACGGATAGTCAAGACTGGTGGCCTGCTGACTGGGGTCATTACGGAGGCTTGATGATCCGCATGGCCTGGCATAGCGCCGGGACGTATCGCACGGCTGACGGACGTGGCGGAAGCAATACCGGCAACCAACGATTCGCTCCCCTGAACAGCTGGCCCGACAATGTGAACCTCGATAAGGCACGCCGACTCTTGTGGCCGGTGAAGAAGAAGTACGGCAACAAGATCTCGTGGGCCGACCTGTTCATCCTGGCAGGCAACGTGGCGTATGAATCGATGGGATTCAAAACGTTTGGATTCGCGGGAGGCAGAGAAGATATCTGGCATCCCGAAAAGGACGTGTACTGGGGCGGAGAAACTGCATGGCTTGGAAAATCTCGGTACGCGCACAGCTCGGAGAGCGATTCTCTGGAAGAGCCATTGGCCGCCGTGCAAATGGGCTTGATCTATGTCAATCCGGAAGGTGTTGACGGAGTTTCGGATCCGTTGAAAACAGCCAACGACGTGCGAACGACGTTCAAACGGATGGCCATGAACGACGAAGAAACCGTTGCACTGGTCGCCGGCGGACATACCGTTGGGAAGGCACATGGAAATGGTTCGGCTTCCACGTTAGGTCCAGAACCTGAAGGGGCCGGTGTGGAAACGCAAGGTCTTGGGTGGATGAATTCGAACGGGACCGGCAATGCCGCCGACACGGTGTCAAGCGGGTTGGAGGGAGCGTGGAGCTCGACACCGAACAAGTGGAATCACACGTACTTCCATTTGTTGCTGAGCTATGATTGGGCACTGACGAAGAGTCCTGCCGGTGCATCGCAGTGGGAGCCCGTCAACATCAAGGAAGAAGACAAACCCGTTGATGCTCACATTGCAGGGGTTCGCAGGAATCCGATCATGACCGATGCAGACATGGCCATGAAGATGGATCCTGCGTATCGGAAGATCTCCGAGAAGTTCTACAACGACCCCGCGTATTTCGAAGAGGTGTTCGCACGCGCATGGTTCAAGTTGACGCATCGCGATCTCGGTCCACGCAGTCGATACTTTGGTGCTGATGCGCCGAACGTCGATCTGATCTGGCAAGACCCGATCCCATCCGTCAGCTATACGCTTACGGATGCAGAGATCGAAGAACTGAAAGCCCGTCTCCTCAATTGCGGTTTGACCCAAACAGAGCTGATCACTACGGCGTGGGACAGCGCACGGACATTCCGTTGTTCTGATTATCGTGGCGGTGCCAATGGTGCAAGAATTCGCCTTGCACCACAAAAGGACTGGGAAGGCAATGAACCGGAGCGTCTTGATCGCGTGCTCAATACCCTCACGGAACTCCAGAAAGGACTATCGAAGAGCGTGAGCATGGCGGACCTCATCGTGCTTGGCGGCAGTGCGGCCATTGAACAAGCGGCGCGCAAGGCAGGAGTGCAGGTCACGGTTCCGTTTGCAGCGGGACGTGGAGATGCAAGCCAAGAGATGACCGATGCGGAATCGTTCAACGTGCTTGAGCCCATTCACGACGGGTACCGTAACTGGCTGAAGAAGGATTATTCGGTAGCGCCGGAAGAACTGCTTCTCGACAGAACACAGCTCATGGGACTGACCGCACCCGAAATGACAGCGTTGATCGGTGGCATGCGTGTTCTCGGAACGAATCATGCCGGAAAAAAGCATGGCGTCTTCACCGATCGAGAAGGCGTTCTCAGCAACGACTTCTTCGTCCACATCACAGACATGCACTACGCGTGGAAACCCGTTGCTGATAATGTGTTTCACTTAGTCGACAGAACAAGCGGCACCACACGGTGGACGGCAACGCGCGTTGATCTTGTGTTCGGCTCGAACTCCGTACTGCGCTCGTATTCCGAGTTCTATGCGCAAGACGACAACAAGGAGGCATTTGTCAACGACTTCGTCCGCGCTTGGGTGAAGGTGATGAATGCAGACCGGTATGATCTGAAACGATAAATACTGGCACCGACAATCCTATGAAACTACTCTGGTTCGCCTTGCTAGCGATCGCATGCGTTGCGTGTTCACCACGCGTATCAACCACGCTGACAAAGACCTACCCTGCTCTGGATACCAGACAGGAAGTCTCTGTGCTCGGGCTCAAAGAGGAAGTACCCGCTAACGCCACTTTCCTAGGAACTGTGCGAGTGAGTGACACAGGCTTCTCCATTGATTGTGGTTGGGATGCCGTCATTGAAAAGGCAAAGATCGCCGCCAGAAAGGCGGGAGGGAACATGATCAAGATCACGGATCATACGCCACCAAGTGTCCTTCTCAGCACATGCGATATGATCAGTGCACAGATCCTGAGGGTTGAGACGTCAACGCCACCTAAGACAAAGCAAGATGGAACTATCAGTGAGTAGCGCAGCCCGTTTCGTTCACTTCCTCAGCATCACCTGCAACACCGTCGTTCTGCTGTCCGCCTCGACCACGCGTACGACGTAGGTTCCTGGAGGGAGGGATTCGCCGTTGAGGCGTATCGACGTGACGTCGATCGATACCATGCTATTGACAGACCGACCGTACACATCGAACAACTGCACTGTGGGCTGCAGCAGCTCGCGATCGAAGGACAGCGTAGTTGATGTGGTGAACGGATTCGGCACCACGCGGACACTTGCATCTGCGGTGGATGGAACGCTGGTCGGTGCCGCTACCGACGGGTTGTTGTAGCGAGCAATGGCAATGCGCCCCTGCGTGCCATTGTGACTCTGTCCGGCAACGAGGATCTTCCCATCGAACTGCATCGCTATTGCGCGTCCCCCATCATCGCTGTTACCGAAATCTGTCGAGACAGAGCCGGTGTCGCCGAACGTCCGATCGACCGAGCCATTCGGCATATAACGCATGAGGGCGAAGTCCGTCTTGCTACCAAAGTTCCGCAACCCCGCAACAACGATCTTGTCGTCGCTTTGAAGCACAACGGTACTGGCTTCGCCCTGGTCTGAACCGGTACCGTAATCCGAGGTGACGATGCCATTTACACCGAACTCGGGATCGAGCTGTCCGTTCTGCGTATACCGCGTAACGAGCACGTCATGTATGAGACTGCTTGTGTGACCAACGATGATCGGTTTCCCGTCTCGTTGTACTGCCAACCCAAAGCCCCATTCATTGAACGATCCGACGCTTGAATGACGGTACTTCCCTGCCAGACCGAATGCGCCATTGAGTTCACCGCTCGCCTTATACTTCACAATGGCAACATCGGAATTCGATCCAAGGGGCGAACTCGTGCCCGCAACGATGATGTCGTCGGGACCTGCGATCACGATCCCATACGCCATATCGGATCCGGTTGAGAACTGCGTCGTCACGATACCACTCGAGCCAAACGTCGGGTCGAGCTCACCATTCTCCTTGTAGCGGACCACGGCCATCACGTAGTCCTGTCCAGACTGACCGTACCCTGCCGCCATGATCCTTCCCTCTGCATCGAGCGTCACAGCATGGGCTGCTGAATAGCCGCTACCAACCGGCGTCTGCACAATTCCGGTGCCGTTGAAGGTCTTATCAAGGTCGCCGGTCTTGTCGTTGTATCGCGCCACCGTCAGCACCTCTCGCGCTCCCAAAACACTCAGTCCCGCAACAACGATCGCACCGTCGGTCTGGATCGTCACGGCGCGTGCCTTTGCATCACCCGCACCGATCGCGGTGATCGTCACGCCATTCGTGCCGAACGACGCATCCGGAGCGCCATTCAACAGATAGCGAGCAACAAAGATGCAGTAGCGGTCTTCTTGATAGGTTTGCCCAACAACAACGATCCGTTGGTCCCGCTGCATGGCTATCCCATAGACGGCATCATCAAAGGTCCCAAGTGTGGTGATCACACGTCCATCGCCGTCGAAGGTCGGGTCCAACGTCCCGTCCTGACACCAAACCGTACCACGTCCGACCAGCATGACACATGCGCATGCAACGATGATGACGTATCTGCGATCCATAGCGGCTGCCCCGACAAGAGTTCAAGGATGTATGGTGGAAGGGGCGAAGATAATAGGAGGAACCGTCGTCTCCGATGCATTTTCTTAACATTGTGCAGTTCGTATCCATACAGGAATGACATTCAGACTCGAGGCGAGCGCAATGCGACATGACATGACGGTGAAGATGCTCTTCCTACTCTTCGTTGTTGCGATCAGTGTACTTGTTCCTCTCTCACTGTTCTCGCAACGAATTGCAGCAGGGGGACGCCACTCGCTTGCCATCTGTGCAGATAGTACTGTCCGTGCATGGGGGTACAACGGATACGGTCAACTCGGGAATGGTACCAAGGTAGAACAACACACGTCAGTGCCTGTGTTCGGTCTCACGGGGGTCACTCAGGTTGCGGGAGGATTGTTCCACTCGCTGTTTGTGAAGAACGACAGCACCGTATGGGCTTGTGGTCGGAATCCATTGGGTCCGTTGGGTGATGGCACATCTGTCGACAGGACAACACCGGTTCAGGTACAAGGACTCAGCGGGATCGTTCATGTTGCCGGAGGCGGCGAGCATTCTCTGTTCGTAAGAAGTGACGGAACAGCTTGGGCCTGTGGGGCAAATGCATCAGGACAATTAGGAGATGGTACAAACTCGAACAGATACACTGCTGTGCAGGTGCGTGGTCTTACAGGGATCATTCAAGTGGCTGGAGGCGCAGAGTTCTCGCTCTTTCTCCAAGATGATGGAACAGTGTGGGCTTGTGGCAATAACAGCTATGGTCAGTTTGGCAACGGGACGACCACGTCGAGCAAGGTACCAGTGAAAGTGGGAGGCCTGTCCTCGATCGTGCAGATATCAGCAGGCGAATGGCATTCCCTCTTTGTGATGAAGGATGGGTCCGTGTATTCCTCCGGCAGGAATCAGTATGGACAATTGGGCGATGGAACGACGATCGATCGATCCACCGCATCCCGAGTTTCCTCGCTATCAGACATTGTTCAAGCGGAAGCCGGGGGCATTCATTCTGTGTTCGTACGGAGTGACGGGACGGTATGGTCTTGTGGTCTGAACAGCGGCGGAAACAATAATGGGCAGTTAGGAGATGGAACTGTGGTGGACAGATCCACCCCTGTCATGGTGCTTCCCTCTTGGGGGTCAGGAAGGATCGTACATGCCGAAGCAACACGCGAGCATTCGTTGTATGAAAAGGACAATGGAGAGGTGTGGGGTAGCGGGAGAAACAACTACGGTCAGCTAGGCTATGGTGCGTTCACCACCGCCAACTCCTCTACTTCTGTTCTTGCAAGCACCGTGTGTTCAGTTGTCACAGTAGCCGTGCGGGATCCAAAGCCACACCAGGCACAGATACTGGTGTATCCTCATCCGTTTTCGAGTGAGGCAGTGGTACGAGCTGAGCATCCGTTTGAGAATGCCGTGCTCACGATCATCAATTCATACGGACAGATCATCAGACAAATGAACAATGTCTACGGAGAGACCATTTTGCTTCAGCGTGATGACATCGTCAGCGGACTGTACTTCGTTCGCATCACGCAGAACGACACGATCGTTGCATCGTGTCGGTTGGTCGTAGCCGACTGAGACATTACAGCAGCACAATAATCAAGGACAAACAATGCGTGATCGTCACGACAAGCCATACAACAATTGGAAGGAGTACATTGACGATAAGTTTGCAGACAGATCGCTTTTCGTTGTTGAGCAGTATGACAGAGACAACAGTGTCATATCGTCATATCGCATAACATCTACAGATCGCACTTGTGAGACAGAGATCATTGTGCGGATGATCATTGAGGATGACTTCACGAAACTACATGACGTTCATTTCAATCATCCCAATTCCCACTATTGGTCAGCAATGAACAAGAGCAATTCTTATGGATTGGATCGAGAAGTGTCGATCTACGTGTGGAAAGATCTAAATCACGTAGATGAATGGATCGATGTTCCGTTGTTTCATGGTTGGACAGAAACGACATATTACTTTGACTCCATTGAAGTCAAGACAGAGGTTGAGTGGTATCCTCAGGAAAACGGACCTATTGTTATCAAGCAGGATCACACGAGTGGCTATGGATGCCTGACACTGCCAATCATACCTTTTCTAATCTGGAGAATACAAGGGTATTGGAAGAAGCATCCTGAACGAATGAAGACCATAGCACACGTGATCCCTGCTATGATCGCACGAGACGTGAATGCTAATCAATGAAAGCTAGGTATTACGACTCACTATTACGGCACAATGCAGAAGAGCGCAGAATATGTGCCGCAATGCGCCGCGTACATACCTGCCGTCAACCCATCCAGATGAATACGCTGTGTGGTGTGCGTTGCCCTGATCCTCCCCACCTCGCTGCCCTGCATGTCCATGATGATCACATCGGTACCAATGAGGGAAGGCGGCAACGAAAGCGTGATGGATGTTGTTGCGGGATTGGGGGCGATGCCAAGGGTGGCAGGGTCGATGTTCTGAGTAGAGATCGAGGTGGACGCGTCGAATGCAAAGGCACCCATGTCGACGCTCGTGAGGCGCGGCTCTGAGGAGGATGGGTGTAGGTATTGCCGACCCATGACGATGAGCTCTTGCGATGTCGTGTTGTCTGCGCTGTTCCTCGTCATCATGCCGGGCGGTACGGCCTTATCACGCGCAGGTGACGTCGAAAGAAGGTGCAGATCCCGGGCCGTTGCATTGCGTAGTCCGGCGGCCTCTCCATCGTCGACGTGGACGTTGTGCATCGTGTCGGCACTGTCGACCGCAGAAATGAGCTGTTCCGCGCCAACAACGATGTTGTTCACCATGCGGACCGATGCAAGTGGAGCACCGGTGATCTCGACCACATTCCGCACCGGTCGATCACACACGATGGTGTTATAGGCAAGGATCAGCTCTTCGGGAATGTTCTTGCGCGCTGTCGTATCGGCCCCGTACTCCATGACGAGCCGCTCGCCAGAACCGCGCTTGAGGAGGACGTTGCCGACGAGACATACCAGTCCCCTATTCGAGCACGTCAGAAGGGCTGCGGCAGAATCTTCGTCACTCTCGATCCGATTGTTTCGCAGGTAGGTGTACATCGCACGTGAATGGATCTCGCGACCGTGGGAGGCACCATGCATGTAGTTGCTTGCGAGGATGAGGCGCAGAACCGTATCGGCAACGACCGCTCCTGACGAGTTCGGTCCACCTCCGCTCCGATCGAACTCGCAATTCGTGATCAACACCTCAGCACGCTTGAACGTGGTGGCGCGTACACCACAATAGTTCTCGGTGAACAGACATTCGACAATGTCGGTTATCCTTCCTCTTGCGAGGATCGCACACGACGTATCATTCGTCGAGCGAGCCCCGGTGAACGTGATGTTCTGCACGCGGCAGTAATTGCTGATCACTTCGAACATGGCCTTCTGCGTTTCGGGAACGGCAGGTTGAAGGATCACCTTTCCGTTGCCTCGTATCACAAGATCATCGACGGTCCACCGACACAATGGTATGGCATACGTCCCCGAATCGATCTCCACAATATCGCCCGAACGAACGAGCGAACAGACCTCACTCGGATCCTTGTAGGTGCGGGTGGGACCGATGTTCCACGTGGTGGCGGAAAGAGAGAAGGAAGAGAGAAGTAAAAGAGAAGTAAAAGCAGAAGTAAAAGCAGAAGTAAACGAGAAGTGTGGGGTTGTTCTCATTGGGTGCACACCTGAATATCATGGAACGTTCTTCGTATGGCAGCTCAGGGTGCTGCCGTTCGGGCAAACATACGACAGCGACCAATGAAATCGGATATCTCGACCCGGGAGGGGCCCCTTGGAAAACGAGGCCTCTAGAGGTATGTTCAATGAGTTGCTTTGACGCGGCATTCCGCGCATTCCCCAACCCTGCACACATACGAATAGAATCCAGATGCTCTTTTTGATCCTCGTTGTCATTCCATTCGTCGCCATAGGAGTGAGACTCATGTACCGTGGCATGCAAAGGAGGGACGACAACGGTCAACTCACGCCGATCGGCTTGGCCATGGTGAGCTTGCCTCCGAGTATCGTTGTGCTGATCGTCCTATGGAATGTGAGTAAAGAGTACCTGACCACGAAGCCCAGTGATCGAGACCTCGTGGGAACCTATCACATTGTGAAGGCGACGGTTCCCAAGTTCGACGAAGCGACCTTCCAACGGTACAGGCTTCAGCTCTATGAGAACGGGACCTTCTCGCTGACGCCAACACCTCACATCAGCGTTTGTGACAGTGGCACCTATGAGGTTGATTACGATTTCGATCTCAATGAATTGACGTTTGGGTGTCATGGTGGGTTTACAACAGCCCACATCGATCGGGGCTTCGGAAGCTTTCGTATAGAGTTCATCGTCGGTGACCCTGATAGCGGGGAGAGCATCTATTTTGAGAAGGACGAAAACGAGCCCTAGTCCCCTGCCTTGTCCGTTAGCCGAGAGTCCTTAGATTCTTCGTACTGACGGGGTTGCTCATCAATGAACCGAAGACATCTATGCGCAGATCAAAACATACGACATTGCTCTTGGGATTGACGGCAGGGGTTGCCTATACATTCCTGACAATGTGGCTCGTGACGATGTATGAGGGGAGCGTTTCTTTTTCGTACATCTTTGTTCTACCGATCGTGATGGGGGCGGTTCCCGTCCTCTTCTCTACCAAGGAGCAACTTCAGTCCTACACATCGTTTCTGTTGTTGCCGTGGGGAATCACATTAACGTGCTTCTGGCTGGCAATACTAGCGGGTATCGACGGTCTGGCCTGCCTTACTGTTATTGTCGCACCATTCCTGGCTCTCGGGACATTGGGAGGGTTTGTGTTCAGGCTCATTCGACTGAAGAAGAATGGACCGGAAACGAAGCTCTACCTTTCGTTGCTCGTTCCGTTTGTATTCCTGCTCTTGGAGTCGAACATCCAACCCTCCACGCAACTCAATACCGTGACCACAAGTGTTGAGATCGACGCGAACCGACAAACCGTCTGGGAGAACGTGAAGAATGTGCGGAACATTCAACCAAGCGAACTGCAGACGCACTTTGTACATGTGATCGGCATACCGAAGCCGATCAGTGGAGAGCTGAACAATGAACGGATCGGCGGTGTACGAAAGATCACATGGGAGAAGGGCATCAAGTTCGAAGAGCTGATCACATCGTGGAATGAGGGATACGGTTTCACATACGATATCCATGTAGATCCCAGATCCATTCCTCCAACGACCCTGGACGAGCACGTCGTCATTGGCGGTAAGTATTTTGACGTCTTGCACGGTGGCTACAAGATCGATGTGCTCGGACCGAACAAGTGCCTTGTGACACTGTCCTGCACGTACAGGGTCACAACGAATCTGAACTTCTATAGTGCACTCTGGGCAGACTTCATTCTGGACGATTTCAACGACATGATCCTTGACGTGATCAAGCAGCGGTGCGAGATCTAGATGGCTCTCCCCCACTTCAACCTCGAAAAACTCTACTTCGACTGTATCGATGAGCATGGAAACTGCTTTATCCTGTACTGGGCGGAGCTGCGCGTGTCGGTACTGCGGCTGGTGTATTCCGGGAGCATCTTCTCTGGTGCCGATGGAACGGCGGTGGAACGTTCGTCATTCAAGGGGCTTCCGAGACCGATCGTGGCGGACGACATGCAGTTCATCAACGATCGATTGCAGATCCGTGGTGCATGGCAACGGGTGGATGCTCCGATCTCCATCCTTTTGTACACGGATGTGCGCGGACGCGAAGTGCGTTGGAACTGTCATCATCCGAAGACCCGGACGACGATCGAGGTTGACGGCCAGTCGTATCGCGGCTTGGGCTACGTTGAAACGCTGTCACTACCGGTGAAACCGTGGCTGTTACCCATCGATGAGCTGAGATGGGGACGGTTCCTCTCTGAGCGCCATACGATCGTCTGGATCAATTGGAAGGGCAGCAACCCGGTGAACCACCTTATCTGCAACGGCACCATGTATGACGACGCCGTCTTCGAAGAGGACAGGATCCTGTTCGACGGCGGAACGTCCGTCCTTCAGTTCCACACGAAGTCTATCGTCCGCAAGGGAAAGCTCTCGAATCTGCTGGCAAAGATGCCGTGGTTGAAGGTCATCTTCCATGGTCGGATATTGAACACCGTTGAGGTCAAGTTCAAAGCGCCGACGTCGCTGTCAAGAGGTGCGGATACACTCGACACAGGCTGGTCACTCTTTGAGATCGTCACGTGGGCGAAATGAAGGGAGTTGCATGAGATCGATCATCGGCAAGGTGCTGTACGGCAGCATGTTCATTGCCATCCTTCCCGCCCTCCTCACACTATGGGCCCGCGCCACAGCATCATTGATCCACCTGCCCGTGCCGTCGAACGATGTGGTTGCGATCGGTGTCATCGTGCTTGGTTTGCTGCTCGTTCTTGGAGGCATGCACAACCTGTGGTTCTACGGTAAGGGCCTTCCCATGAATGCCTTTCCGCCAAAGCACTTTGTGACGAAAGGCGTGTATGCCATCACAAAGAACCCCATCTATGTGGGGACCGTGCTGTTGAGCTTTGGCATTGCTGCCCTGCTCGGATCGGCCTCCGGGTTCTGGCTGGTCAGTCCGTTGTTCACGTGCATGATCGTTGCGTATACGGTTGGCTTCGAGAACGAGCGGACAGAGCACGTCTTCGGAAAGCAGCACTACAGGCCGTTCTTGTCGTTGCCAGAGGCAACGGACGTGGCGCTCACGTTACGCGACAGAATGGCCGCATTCCTCCTTGCCTACCTCCCATGGCTGCTCGTCTACGAAGCATTCGTCTTCATTGGTGCACCGCACGATGCCATCGTTTCGAACCTACCCTTCGAAGCGCAATTGCCGGTGATCGAGGCGTCGACGATCTTCTATGTTGCCACGTATGCGTTCGCTGTGGTGATCCCGTTCATCGTCCGCACTGCGAAGTTCCTACGTCAGTTCGAGATCGATGTCTGGATGGCCACGGCCATCGCTGCTCTGATGTATTTCGTGGTGCCTTTCGTCGTACGACAGCAGGCGTTCACGCCGCACACTGTGTTTGGCGATGTTCTCTTGTTGGACCGTTCGTATGATGGCATCACTGCCGCCTTCCCTGCCTTTCACGTCATCTGGGCCTTCCTTGCCGCACGATATGTGAGCACGACATATCGTCGCCAAACATGGCTGTGGTATGGGATCGCAGTGTTGATATCCATCAGTTGCGTGACCACGGGCAATCATTCCATCGTCGATGTGCTTGCAGGTGTGGTGGTCTTCGTCATCGTGTCGACGCGGACGCAGATCTGGTCGAGCATCCGCGCCATCACCGAGCGGATCGCCAACAGTTGGAAGGAGTGGAGAATCGGTCCCGTGCGCGTGATCGATCACGGACTGTATGCAGGTGCAGCCGGCTTCGTGGGGACCTTGATTGTCGGCACACTATTGGGTCGCGAGCACGCTGCTGTTGGCTTCGTGATCGGAGCATGCGGCATTGTGGGGGCGGCTCTGTGGGCGCAGTTCATCGAGGGTTCGCCGAAGCTGCAACGTCCGTACGGATACTATGGCAGCGTGGTGGGCGTGGTGCTTGGAAGCACTGTCATCTCCTTGCTGTTCGGACTCGACCTTGTTGTGGTGCTTGCTGCGTTTTCCATAGCCGCACCGTGGATGCAGTTGCTCGGACGGTTGCGCTGTCTGGTGCAAGGGTGCTGTCATGGACGACCGTCACCGGCCAACGTGGGCATTCGCTTCACGCATCCAACGTCGAGAGTGAACAAGATCTCCGGTCTACTTGGTACGTCGTTGTATCCAACGCAATTGTATTCCATGGCGACCAATCTCGTGATCGGTCTCATCGTGATCCGGTTGACCACACTTGACATGTCGGCAACCTTCATCATCGGCATGTACCTTCTTCTCAGCGGGATCGGTCGGTTCGTCGAAGAATCGTACCGAGGCGAAGCGCAAACGCCCTCCTGGGCCGGTATGCGCGTCTACCAATGGATCGCCATCATCACGATCGTTGCCGGAGCAGGCGTCACCTGCATCCCTTCTGCCGCGATGACCACCTTCGATCTCTCCATGTCATCGCTCATCTGGGCTACAGCAATGGGCGTTGTTGCCACCGCTGCGTATGGCGTTGATTTCCCGACCTCAGATCGACGGTTTGCTCGACTGACGAGCGAGTGAACGTCGCACCCACTATCGCATGATAGAGACCATCGCCGTGTACGTTCCGCAGCGCACGGCGTACATGCCTTGCGCAAGCGATGCCGCATCGATCTGCTGAGTCGGTTGCGTGACCACAGAGCGCGCCACCTCGCAGCCTTGCATGTCCATGATGATCACATCGGTGCCAATGAGGGAAGGCGGCAAGGTGAGGGTGATGGAGGAAGAGGCGGGATTGGGGGCGACTCGTATCAGAGCCTGCGCTGACTCAACATCATGTACGTCGGATGTGCGAATGCTCTCATATGCGCCTGCATCATACCACGAGGTACGTCGGGCTGTGTTCTGCGGGTGCACGTAGGATGTCGGTGGTTGGAAGGCATAGGTAGAGCCAATGTCACCTTCCATGATGATCGTGATCGATCCCGACGGTACGGCTGCCAAGCGAGCAAGTGATGCGTCGGTGAGACGGTAATCCATCGACGCTGCATCCGTAAAACCAACATCGGAGACGTTAAAGACGAACAGATTGTTCGCAGTATTCGTTTCGTTGATGGCCTGACCACTACTCTGTAGTCCTTCGCCAACAAGAAGATTGTTGATCACACGAAAGCTCTTTAGACGGGTTGTTCTTGCATTCACAAACACGGTTCCGCCGCCATCGTTAACGATGGTGTTGTAGCCCACGAACAGTCTATTGTCGCGCGCATCCGACACTGTGCCGGAGCCATAGCGCACGATCTCGTCTTCTGCACGGCCGCCCTTTGCGCGTGCGATCATTCCCCACAGTTGAACGAAGCCGCCCGAGGGGAAATCGAAGGCCGGTTGCAAGGAGAGGTCGGCGACATCGGCGCGACAGGCCGAGATGTTGTTGTATCGTGCGTGAGAGCGCACAATGGGGCTCGACCCAGCGTTGTGGAAGGAGGATCCAGAGATCGTCAACGACTTGATGGCGCCGCATTCGATCAGCGGATACGCCGTCTCAGAACCACGTCCCTCGAATGCGCACCGTTCAATGCCGAGGCGTGCCACATCTACCTGTGGATCATACACGATCCCTCGTTGCAGACGTGTGAACGTGCACAGGCGCAGCTGTACGTCACCACCGACGATGTACAGACCGGTTCCCTTTCCGTCGACGGTCGTGTGATCACGGAACTCGATCCCTTCGATGTACACACTCCCCGCGGTGACCTCCCACAGTGCATTCTTGAACGACGTGCTGCCGTTGGAGCGAATGACCACCTTGCCGAGACCGATGATCGTCAGGTTGTTCGTAGACCATTGACTGATCCCATCGACATACTCGCCGGAATCAATGAGCACCGTATCGCCATCATGCACACGTCTGCACACATCGGACGGAGTCCCATGCGTTCGTCCCCAACCCACGTGCCACGTACGCGGTGTAGGTGGAGGCTCTTCATAGTCGAACGCTCCAACGTTGATGCAACCGCCTGGTCTAGGTCGCTCTTGCCGCGGGTGCTTGTATTCAACCGGTATCTGCTGAATGCGAGGAGACTGCCAGTGGTCACGCACCGGTGACCATGCGGTGAGATGATAGTTCTGCACGGATGGATCGACGAAACCAACGGAGTCCACTGTCGTGTCGGCAAAGTTCCCCGCCGTATCGATCGTTACCCGTCCGCTATCCGTTGTGTCTTGGATCTGTATACCCTTCCCTGCAAAGAGACAGTTCTTGATCTCGAGTTTAGCGGCGCGTGTTCCGGTCGTCTCGATGAAGGCGATCGAGTCGACGTCGTTCACGAACGTATTCCACGCACACTCCAAATGATGTGTCCAGTCTGGATATGGCGACACATCTGTTGCATACCGAACGAAGTGCTTGCGCGGTTCTCCCACGCGCGCGCCGTGAAAGATGTTCCCATACATCTGAGTATAGCCACCGTGTTGCAAGTGAATGGTGGTTGTCGACGCACCACGCTCATCGGTGAACAGATTCAACGTGATATTGTGAAAACTCGCAGACGAGCGAATGTTCACCGCATTCGCACTTCCGCGAAACCAGCTCCGAAGAACCGTGAGATATTGGACGGCTGCCGCTTCAACGTCAAATTCCTCATTCTCTTCGAAGAGACTCGTGTACACGAGAGGGCTTGATGGACCATCTTGGGCAAACTTGACTCCACCACGGTTCCTCGCGAACACACATGAATCGACGGTGCATCCGTGGCCCGTCACCAGCAAGCCGACCCCACCCTCGCTCCGTTCCACACCATCTCGGAACTCGATGTTCCGCACGGTAGCGTTGATCCCTGCAAGCGTCCACGTACTGGCAGCCTTCTGCGATATATCTGGTTGCAGGACCACCGTTCCTGTGCCAATGAACGTCAGAGATCCCGGCGTCCACTCACAGTGCAGATCGCGGTACACTCCGGAATCCATCATCACCGTATCACCTTCCCTCACAAGGCTGACCACGGCGCTGGGCATTGGGTAGGCTCTTGAAGGACCTACGTTAAAGGTGGTTGCGAAGAGTGAGAAGGAAGAGAGAAGGAAAAGAGAAGTAAGAGAAGAAGAAAAAGAGAAGTATTCGATGGTCTTCATTTGCAGTGCTGACGAGAGGTAGACATGAATTGTGGAACTTACGAATGAGAGCCGATATTGATGAGATATTGGCCCTTCAGACCCCGGTAAAACAACGCAAGCCGAGCACTAGGTACTCGGCTTGCGTTCGTGTACGAAATGACTGTTTCGGTTACTTCATGATGGTGATCGTTCTTGCTCTGGCAGAGCCAGGACCACCCTCCACGACACAGAAGTAGACCCCAGTTGACAGATCACGCGTCACTTCCTCCATACTCACGTCGTGAGCGGTCGTTGGCTGACTCGAATACACGATACTTCCGTGCACGTTGAAGATCCGTAGTACCTCTCCATCCCGCAAAGGCAAAAGATCTCCGTCATCGGTCGTGCCGTCCGGCGAATTCCGATCCCGATCGATCGTTTTGTCCTTCTGAAGCGGTCCACCAGGACCTCCACAATTCCCCGCTGGTACGTCCACCGTTCGAGTACACACTTGTCCGTTGGATGTCGTGAACTCTACTTGGAACGTTTGTGGCGTACTGCTGTAGCAGAAATAGCCCACATAGAAGTTCTGGAGGTTCAATACCGAATTGATCGTGGTTCCAGTTCTCGTCACAAGCGTCGTACCGTTCAGCTTCACTTTTACCGATGTGAACGTACAACCTGGGGTCGTGCCATTCACGATCCAAAGGGCAAAACCACCGCAGGAGCAATGAGGATTGGGTGTCACGTCCCACCAAGGGGCGGTGCTCCGACGTTCGAACTCGATTGCAGCGCAACAGTCAGGGCTCGACTTACACGAAAGCTTGAACTCCTTAACAAGCGTAGAACATTGCTCCTGGAAGTTGTCTGTTCGTTTGAGTCGAATCGTGATCGGCAGATCAGCGAAATCTGGATCAATGCAATACTTCATTACATCAACCCGCTCCAACGGATCCAGGATAAATGGGTCTGTAAAACGATAGTATCCACCAAGACCGGCATTTGTAGGATTAGCATGCGATCCGGGAATCAATGGCGTCAACTCGCCCTGTTTGTTGATGATCTGAGGATGCTCGAATGTGAGGCCGTAGATGTTTTGGACACCGCACATTGACATGTTCTTCATCGACAACTTCCAACAGCACTTATCGCCCTCTGCTTCCACAGGATCAAACGAGATTTTGATCTCGTCTTTACATTCGCAACCGCACTTCAGATCGAACGTCTTGTCACATAGAACGTTGCCTGCTGCGTCCACGAGTCTGAATCGTTTCCAATACGATACTGGGTCAAAGCAGGTTGTGAAAGTACTGCTTTGGCCAGGTCCAATCGACAAAGGGGGTGTGGTTGACCACCAGAATTCCCACACTTCACCGACGACAATTGATTGAACACGGTCTACCACACACTCTGAGTTGTTAGTGAACGTGATATCATAGCAACACTTTCCGTCTGGCTCTTCTCGCCTTGTGGCTACGAAAGTAAACTTATCGCACCCAATACATGGCGATGTGAGCGATTCGATCTTCACGTCATCTATAGCGGTGTATGTCACCACCGAGTTACCGTCATTTTGCACCGGTACGTCGATTGGAACACTGTTCTCCTCTGTTTCATCATCAAGGTTTCCGATCGTCATGAATTCAGCGTTACCTGGAACTGTACACACGAACTCAACCGTAACTGTTTCCCATTGTTGTTCTGGCACAACTGCATCGTGATTACCGAAACCACCCGCATCCTGAATCTCGACGATCTGGTAGACATTGGGGAACGGAGCGTTTGGGGGAGGAACTGTCGATACAGCGGGATTCAATACTCCTTGCGTAGGATCGATGAGTCTGTTGTACGCTCGGTTTGAGAGCACGACATGGATCTTCGTGAGCGCTCTTGGCGTTGCTTTCCAGTCGACGAAGTGACTTCCTGTTCTGCCTCGTAGAGAGGCCACTCGCATCGTGAGGCGATAGCGTTGCCCAGCAACGAGAGGCACGTTGAGTTGATTTTGTACGTACTCTCGATACTCTCCACCGAGGACGAATGAGGAGAAGAACCCAAGGTATGCCTGAGCATTTGGATTCGGCGGATTGACGTCCGGAAGTTGATCTAGCGGGTCCACTCCCGTAAATGCATTTATTGGTATACCAAACATCAACGGAACGATCGGTGCGCATCCACGGAACAGGTCTGGAGTCCCCATCGTCGCAGAACTCCAACCATCGGTAACAGGGTTTGTACCGACAGAGACACCGGCGGCATTGAGATTACAATTGGCATCGGGTATCACGACATCGATACTCCCATTTCGGACAATGGCGGGCTGTGCAACAAGTACACTGCATCCGAAAAGACAGAGCATCACAACAGCAACGAACAAAGATCTCATCATGGGATCCCCCTCATTAAAATGGATGATCGATACGCCACTTGATCTAGATTCTGCAAACGTACATAGGTTGACCAAGAATGCGATGAGAAATACTACGAACCTGTATCGGATCTAGCACCACGTGGCTGTGAAATGATGAAACGGTTCAGGGGTCCATACCTCATACACTGACCCTCACCACCACGTTCCCCTTCTTCCTTCCCGTATCAACATATCGGTGGGCTTCTACGATGTCGTCCATCTTGTAGGTCCTGTCGATGGTGGCGTTGAGGGTGCCTTGCTCGAACATCTCCTTCAAGAGGCGGAGCTGGTGCATGTTCTCGGAGGCGTAGCCGGCACTCACACTTACATAGGCTCCGTTGTCGTTCAAGAGCATTTTGCATTGACGTGCATTGTAGGTACCAATGGCATCGAAGATGATGTCGTATTTCTCTGTCCGTTGGGTGAAGTCTTCTTCGTCGTAGTGCACAATGGCATCGACGCCGAGCGAGGCGACGAGATCATGACCTGCAGAGCTGCAGACGGCGGTGACGTGCGCATGATGGTGTTTGGCGATCTGCGCAGCGGCCGATCCGACGGACCCGGTTGCACCGAGGATCAACACGCGAGGGTGTGACCGTTCGGCGATCTTCGCTTTTTCGAGGAAATGGATCGCCGTCTGTCCGCCAAAGATGATCGACGCGGCCTCTTCGAACGTCGCATTCAAGGGCATTTCCAGCACGTTGCTGTTCTGACCGACGGCAATGAACTCGGCATAGGTGCCGAAGGCGAATCCCGTCATCCCAAAGACCTTGTCGCCGATATTGAAGCGGGTGACGTTCTTCCCCACTTCCTCCACGATGCCCGCATACACGGTCCCAAGGATGGGCTTGCGTGGTCGTGTGATGCCCACCACCACTTGCATGGCCACCCGCATGATCCCCTTCACATCGAGGCTGCGTACCCGTACATCTCCGGAGTTCACCGCTGTGGCAACGATCTTGACGAGGATCTGATCGTCCTTTGGACTTGGGGTGGCGACCTCGCGGATCTGCAATACTTCGGGTGGACCGTACTTCGTGCAATCAATGGCCTTCATACTACTCCTGCTGGTTTGTGTGATGTGGCGGTGCTCGCCTACGTTCCGGAGGCATAAACGTTTCAGAAGAACATGTGTGTGCTCCTTCAATGCCGAAACAAATGGAGCACATGAACGTGGAGTTCGAGCCCCTCCTTCTTCATTTCACTTCATTCATTGTGGTCACATGCGAATTGCAATTGTCGTCGTCGTGATGTCGCTTTCCATTCTCGCCTCGCGAACCTTAGCGCAGTCGCAACCTTCCACCAAAGATCGCCAGGTCCGGATCACGAAGGAGTTCATTGCCGCATACAACCATCAGAACTTCGACCTGATGGATGACGTGTTTCAACGAAGGAACGACCTCTCAGACGAAGAACGCACGCTGATCGGGCAAAACATCGTGAGCCAGTTCACTGCCTTGTACAAGAAGTACGGCAAGGCAACGGTCACATCCGTCGATGCTGAAACCCTGAACACGATCGTCCTGAAACTGGCCTACAGGAAGGATCCACGAGAGAACATGTCTCTGATCTTCGTCTTTGACGATAGCTGCATTGTGCAGGGATTCGGTTTTCAAGACCCGGACTTTGTGTTTCCGGTGGTGATGGGTACAACGTCCGATCGGAAGGTGGCACGGCGGCAAGTGCGCGAGCTCGACAAGTTGCTCGCAACGGTCGTTGCAGATGATTCGTTCAATGGTGCAGTTCTAGCGATCGATAGGGGCACCACGATCTATAAAAAGTGCTTCGGTCGTTCCAATTTCACTGACGGTAGTTCCCTGAACGACAGTTCGCTGTTTGAACTCGCTTCGTGTAGCAAACAGTTCACAGCCATGGCCATTATGATCCTTGCGGAACAGGGCAAACTGAACTACACGGATTCGCTGCAACGGTTCATCCCCGAGCTTCCGTATCGAAACATCACCATTGAGAACTTGTTAACGCATACGTCGGGTCTGCCCGACTACATGGAACTGTTCGCGGAACACTGGGATAAGAAGAGGTTCGCCACGAATGACGACGTGATCGAACTCTTGAAGACCCACTCGCCTCCTCTCCTGTTTCCACCGGGTTCGAAGTTTCAGTATAGCAATACCGGGTATGCACTCCTTTCCAGTATCATTGAGCGAGCGAGTGGCACAGACTTCGCCACCTGTCTCAAGGATCTGATCTTCAAGCCCTGCGGCATGCGCAACTCTCGCGTGTACAACACTCGCAGAAGCAAGGGCGAGACCCTACACAACTACGCCTTTGGATACACCTACTCGGATAGCCTGCAGAAGTATGTGCTGCCAGACTCGACCGAGGAGTTCGGCTTCGTGACGTATTTGGATGCGATCACCGGGGACGGCTGCGTGAATTCAACGATCTACGATCTTGAACGATGGGAAGCCGCCCTTCAGCACAACGTGCTGGTATCCAAGGAAACACTATCTCGCGCCTACAGGAACAACATTCTCACGAGTGGGAAGGTATCGAAGTATGGATATGGCGTGTTTCTGCAGAACAAACCAAACACGGAGTCTACGGTCTACCACTCCGGGAGCTGGCCAGGATACACAACGTTCATCCTTCGGTTCCCACGCTTGAGGTCGGCACTGGCCATCCTCTCGAACAACGACTACCCGAACGTCGTGTGGCTCGGAAACAGGATCGCTCGCATCCTTGCAGATGAACACGCATACGGGCGATAAATGATCTCGTCTCGTACCTTTGCCATACAACGATGTACGGAAGGTCAGTTCGATGAGCAGGATCATTGCCGGTATCAACATGACGCTCGATGGCGTGGGCGACCACACGGCCGTGCTGCCGGATGCAGAGGTACACGATCACTATACGGAACTGCTGTCGAACGCCGGTGCTATTCTCTATGGCAGGATCACGTATGCGCTGATGCAGTACTGGCAACCGATGGTGGCTGCGCCGACGGGTGTGCGATCGATGGACGACTTCGCACGTGCCATCGATGCCCTGCCGAAGATCGTGTTCTCGCGCACATTGCGCGACACGGCATGGCACAGTGCCACACTTGCAGAGCGATCGCTCGTCGACGAAGTACGGTACCACAAACAGCAGCCCGGCAAGGATGTGCTCGTGGGCAGTCGGAGTCTGATCATGCAACTGTTGCAGGACGGACTCATCGACGAGCTCCAGCTCATGGTCCACCCCGTGGTGGCCGGAAGCGGAGCGCTGTTGTTCGCCGACGTTACGCAGAGAACCTTGCTCACCCTCGTGCGCACGCAGACCTTTGGCAGTGGAGCCGTGTTGCTGTGCTATGCGCCATCGGCCGACCCAACAACATTGAACGATCACGAGAGCGACGCGTGATGACGACCACGACCTACTCTGTGGATGGCATGTGCTGCGCCGACGAAGTGGCCGCCGTGGAACGCGCACTGCGTGGGCGTTCCGAGGTGGTGTCGTTCCGGGCCGACCTGATCGCGGGGACCGTGGTCGTGCAACATGACGACGGCATCGACCCCTCCGGTGTCATCAGCGCCCTTGCCGGCGTGGGCCTGCGAGCACGCGTGCGGAACACCAGCACACCCATTGCGGCGGCCGTGCAACGCGGGCATGTCGTTGCCACGGTGCTGTCGGGTGTGTTCACGCTTGCCGCCTTACTCTGTTCGTGGACGCAGATCGGTCCTCCCCTCCTCCTTCCCATCCTTGCCACAGGCGCCATGCTCTCGGGCGCATGGTATGTGGTTCCCAAGGCCATCCGCGCTGTGCGCTCTGCAACGCTCGACATGAACGTGCTCATGACCACGGCAATCCTTGGTGCGGCCTTCATTGGCGAGTGGACGGAAGGCGCAACGGTGGCATGGTTGTTCGCCCTGTCGGAATTGCTCGAGGCGTTGAGTGTTGGTCGTGCCCGACGTGCCATGCATGCCCTGCTGCAGATCACCCCGCTCACGGCCACCATCCTCGATGGCGAGGTGTTGCGCGACGTGCCCGTGGAATCGGTTGCCGTGGGTACCACCGTCATCGTCCGCTCCGGCATGCGTGTGCCGCTGGATGGTGTGGTTGTGGGTGGACGTTCCGATGTGGACCAAGCGTCGATCACCGGAGAGTCCATGCCCGTGACGCGCACCGTGGGCGATGCCGTCTATGCAGGGTCCATTGCCACGGACGGACGGATCGATGTGGAGGTCACGCAAACGTCGCAGCATTCCATGGTGGCGCGCATTGCAGAACATGTGGCCGCCGCACAGGCGCAACGATCGCCATCGCAACGCTTTGTGGATTCCTTTGCGCGCATCTACACACCCATCACGTTCTGTGTGGCCCTTGCTGTGCTGCTTGTTCCGCCGCTGTTCTTTGACGGTGCATGGCATGTGTGGATCTATCGGTCACTCGTCCTCCTCGTCATCGCCTGTCCGTGCGCCCTGGTGATCGCCACGCCTGTGGCCGTGGTCTCCGGATTGACGGCCATGGCACGTCGCGGCGTGCTCGTCAAGAGCGGCCGTGTGCTCGAAGAGATCGGTCGGGTGCGGGCCGTGGCCGTGGACAAGACGGGCACCATCACCACGGGCATGCCCATGGTGGTGCGTGTGGAGCCGATGGAGGCGTGGACGGAGGGCGATGTGCTGACGATGGCCGCCAGCATCAACGTGAACTCCACGCATCCCGTGGCCTTGGCCATTGTGGCCGCGGCGCATGGACGTGGCGTTGAACGTCAGCCCATCGACCACTATCGCGCGCACGACGGACGTGGGGCCGAGGCCGTGATGGACGGACGTCGGTGCTTTGTGGGCAACCTGCGTCTGGTCATGGATCTCGGTGCCGATGCACACACGCTCACACATGTGGCCGATGCCGTTGCTTCGATCGAATCCTCCGGTGCGTCGGCCATCATCACCGGTCATGTTGATGATGCTCATGGTGCTCATGGTGTGAGGGTGGCAGGGATCATCGTCGTGGCCGACGTCATCCGCGAGCATGCGGCGGCGTCCGTGCAGGCATTGCGCGACGTAGGTGTGCGTGCCGTGGTGATGCTCAGTGGTGACAACACCATCGTCACCGAACAGATCGGTCGACAGGCCGGCGTGGACACGGCCTATGGCGCCCTGCTTCCCATGGACAAGGCAGAGCGCGTGCGGGCACTCGTTGTCGAGCACGGACATGTGGCCATGGTCGGCGACGGCATCAACGACGCCCCTGCCATGGCAACGGCCAGTGTGGGTATTGTGATGGGACGTATCGGATCCGATGCCGCCATCGAAACGGCCGACATTGCGCTGGCCAACGACGATCTCCGCGCCATTGCCCACACCATTCGCTTGGGCAGGCGCACGCTACACACCATTCGCACCAACATCATCGTGGCCCTTGCCGTCAAGGCCATCTTCCTCGTCCTCGCCATTGCCGGCATGGCCACGCTCTGGCTTGCCATCGCCGCCGACACGGGCGTTACGCTCGTCGTCATCCTCTATGCATTACGGTTGCTTCGTGGGGAGCGCAACGAAGAACGCACCACATGATGTCATCACCCATGAACATCGACCTCTTCCTCGAAGGCGCCCTCATCGGTCTGC
Source organism: Kapaibacterium sp. (SeqCode) (assembly GCA_044224925.1). Classification (GTDB taxonomy): domain Bacteria; phylum Bacteroidota; class Ignavibacteria; order Kapaibacteriales; family Kapaibacteriaceae; genus Kapaibacterium. The sequence continues at coordinate 368,658 of JBGAJM010000001.1, read as the reverse complement.
TCATTGCCGCGCCCGTAGGTCCCATTGGTGTGTTGTGCATCAAGCGAAGTCTTGCGCAGGGACCGATCTCCGGTCTCGTCACCGGTCTGGGCGCCGCCACCGCCGATGCCTGCTACGGAGCCGTCGCCGCCTTCGGTCTCACGTTCATCTCCACGTTCGTCCTGCAATGGCAGATCGTGATCCAGATGCTCGGCATCGTCTTTCTGGTGTACCTCGGCGTGACGACGTTTCGGGAGAAGCCGGCGACCGAAGCACGTGGCACCATCAGCGGACGTGGGTTGGTGCTCGACTACGTGGGCACCGTCTTCCTCACGCTCACGAACCCCACCACCATCGTCTCCTTCATTGCCATCTTCGCCGGCATCGGCATCACTGCAGCCGCAACGTATGCGGGCGCTGTGGCACTGGTCCTTGGCGTCTTCGTTGGCTCAGCCCTCTGGTGGATCATCCTCAGCAACGGCGTGGGTCTGTTGCGTGCACGCATCGACCACCGTGTGCTCGGTTGGATCAACAAACTCTCCGGCGCCATCATCCTCGGATTTGCCGTCGTCCTAACGATACGTGTGCTGATGATGCACTCGATGGAGGCCGTCCCTCCCGTCGTTCGATGAAGCACTGCTCGGCAATGCTGTACACATAGTACTCATCGTAGGTGGTGCGGAAGTGGAAGTGTGTGGCTCGACCGAAGGGTCCCTTCATCAGCGTGCGCATCGACGGATCCGTTGGCACATCGCGCAGGAACCGCGCCACGTCCAGAAGGCGGTCCACCTCCTGCTCCGCCGCCACGGCCCATGCCGGCAGATCCATGCGCTTGAACAGGTCGATGCCCAACCATGCCACCACGAAGATCGGCTCGGGCACACGACGCTCATGCTCCACCCACACATGCGGCACAAAGTCCCGTCGTGCCTGCATCTCCCGCACACGTGCGGACTCGTCCGCATCTACACGCTGCTGATGCTCTGTGGCGGCAAGGGATGCATCGAAGGCGGCAGCGTATTCCTCGCCGACGAGGACGGATGTGCGAAGGGCGGCAAGGAGGGAGGCATCGTCGATGCTGCTCCGCATCAGGGCATCGAACCGAAGGAGCGTGGTGTTTGGGTTGGTGGCATTGAGTAGACGTGGGATGTCACGCCGACATAGCCCGAGCGCCGCCATGCGCTCGCGGAGGAAGCGTTGGAGGTGCATGTTACCCTACCTCCACGCGACCGCACATCGGCCCCGGAAGCCACGTCTGCTCTCCCGTCCACGCGCCCTTCCACACATCATACGTGCGTGCCTGAGTGGGCGATGTGCACAGATGCAGACGGGCGATCTGTCCGTGCGGACCGGTGCGCACGTGGGCGTACTGCGCCGACGTGAGCACGGCATCCACCACAGCATCTGCTTCCCCCTTTGGCATGGGCACGGAGCGACCCTCGATCGTATCGCACCAGGCGGCAACGTGGAATGCCGACGGGATCACACCATCGTGCTCGATCCACACAGAGGGCGCAAAGTCCTGTCCGGGTCGCACCACATCCGGTCGTGGTGCACCGCTCTTTCGCACGCTCACCACCCGCTCGTGTAGGACATGCGCGGCCGCAAGCACATCGGCCCAGCCCACATCATCCGTCGGCACCGGACGTAATGGATCCGGCTCCATCACACCATCGAAGATGGCGCGTGCAGCAAAGGCATCGGGGGTCGTGTCATCGGTGGCCTCGCGTACATCGCGCACCATCTGATACGCATCCTGCAACCACGTGAACGGTCCCTCCGGCACACCATCCAGATCGCACCACACGCTCCATCCGCGTGGCGGGAGCACATCGGCGCTGTCATACGAGACCAGGTGGGACGGCATACCATACGGTCCGCTCCACATCACCCGCTCCACGTCCACCGGACTCCCCTGCACCACCTCCACATCCGTAAAAAACCGCTTGCCCAGGGGCAAGATCACATCTTCGCGGGGCGGGAACACCAGCGGAAAGGCGGCACGGGCGAACGGATGGAACGGCACCTGTCCGCGCAGAGCGCGATGCAGCGTAGCATCGGCCACATCGCGGAACAAGGGTCCGGCAAGGAGCGGGGTGGCACGGATCCGGTCGATCAACGCCAGATCCGTCACCTCCCCTCGGAGCACGGCCCGAAGGCGATCAACAACATGGGGAACATCCGTCAATCCCGTCATGGCGGGCACGGAGGCAAGTGGAGCACCAAGGGTGCGAAGGCGGGCCTGCAGGTAGGCAGCGACCATGGGAAACCTCATCGATCGTGGCAGTACCACCGACTCGAAGCCGGTTGGTGGTCGTCGTAGGGCCAAGTCCCTCGGACCGTCTGGATGAGAATGTCAAGAAAGAGCGGGTGGTACGGGAACTGGCCCGTCCGGTTGCAAAAAAATCTCCCCAGCAGAACCGTGTTACCGGTTCTTACTGAGGAGATGAAAGGTGAGCGTCCAGTCAGTTGCTTCAAACTGAGCTAGACACGGGAGTACACGAATTCGAGGCGCTGAGTGTGAAAGGGTTGTGAAGCACTCAGGGGGCGAATTCAAACAGCATGGGCATAGGCTGGTTCTGGGGTGGCGGTAAAGCCACAGCTTCGTTGGAGAAGGGTGACGACGTCACGCCGACGTGGTGTCTCGGCGTTCGGCATCAGGAATACATCAAATCGCAGGTTGTCGAGTCCGCCCGCAGCGGCCATCCAGGCGCCAAGTCTCGGATCGGCGGCCAACGAGTTCAGATCGGGAACCTGCTCAACATCAAAGGCATCGATCACATTATACTGTCCGCTGGCAGTGTCCTTTGCCAGCACACCCATAACTCCTGGGACATCGCAGCCACGCCACATGTGCATGGGCGTTGGCACCATGAAGTGGAAGCAGTTTTGGACGGTGAGTGTGTTCAACATAGCGGTATACCTGAAAGGTTGGTAGTTGCATTCATTGGAAAGAGATCAATCCTCGCGGCGGTCGACGATCCGAACCAGTCGATACAGGGCGTCAGGATTGGTCTCGTAGTACTGAATGAGTTGCTGGTTCAGCGTGAACGATGGATCGATCAACTGTTGAGCAGATGCGTTAGGATTCGTGTAGAGACCGAAATACATCAGGATCGCGATGAGCATGTGCATGGTGTCGCCTCTTGAAAACTGACAATCGAAGATTCGATGTCGAAGTGGCCGGCAGTTAGTTCCGCGCTCAACTTCTGATACAAAGTTCGGGCGAAATGGGGGTGGATATCGTTACATCTAGGGGCCGTTTGTTACAGGCCATTTGAGGGGTCTAGCACTAGCAGGTCACGTAGAGAATGGCTTACTTACTTGCTTAACGGTAAATATACGGTATCTGTTGAGGCTCAGCTGGTGTGATATTGTTACGCGATGAAATCCACACCATTTCAGGGAAAACGGCACAAGTCAAGTGGATTTTACACGGCGTAGGCATAATTCTGATCGTTCGAAGAGGCAAATCCGCAGGTACGGGAGAGCAACGTCACTACGTTCTCGCGTTGGGACAGGTTCGAGACCGGCATGGAAAAGGCATCGATGCGAAGCTGATCGAGGGATCCTGCAAGGGCATACCAATAGCCGAAGCGGACGTCGGACATCAGTTCTGTGGCGCTAGGAAGTGCGGCAACGGCAAATGCGTCGATCACCTCATACTCTCCGCCTTGGGTCTTGCGAAGGATACCCACAACACCCGGCACGTCGTAGGACTGCCATTCATCCACCGCCTTAGGCTGGAGGAAGTAGAAGGTGTTCTTCACCGGTAGTGCATAGTTCATCATATCCTCGCTTAGTTCTCTTCGCCGCGGTCGATGATGTACGGGAGTGTGCGTTGGTTTCTCATCTGTAGGCCCTTGCTGTTCAATGGTTTACAATGTTTCTTCAGTGTTCGTCAGGTCATCAGCGTGTCGAGGCTTAGTTCTCTTCGCCGCGGTCGATGATGTACGGAAGTGTTCTGGTGGACTTCATGATGGTTCTTTCAAAGGTTGTTGTCAAAAGGTGGTTCGTCAGATCAGGATCAGTCTTCGGTACGGTCGATCGTGCGGATCATGATGGAAGGATCGTATGTAGGATCTGTCTGAAGCATCTGATAGTACGTTGCGGCCGTTGGGTCAGACATAAGGGCATTTTGCATGTCCGTAGTGGTCATGTCTGGGCTGGTAGAAAGACCGAAGTAAACGAGCATTGCGAGAAGGATGTCCATGGTGTTGCCTTTTAGGGGAAGTTGTTGTTGTTGTTGAAGTTGGTCGAATCGTGTCTGTCAGGTTGTCAGGTAAAGAGTCAGGGAACCGGTGATCCGGATCAGTTCTCTTCGCCGCGGTCGATGATGTACGGGAGTGTGCGTGTGCTTTTCATGTCCATGTCCTTGAAATTGTTGGGGTTATTGATTCGTTGTCGTCTGGCCCAAGGTCGTGAACCTTAGTTCTCTTCGCCGCGATCGATGATGTACGGCAGTGTGCGTGAGGTTTTCATGAGAAGCTCCTTTTGAAAAAAAAACAGTAATGCAATCTTCATTTGTGTTCGGTTTCACAGGCCCCAAGAGCATGGTGGCAAGAGTGCGGAACGGCAAACTGAGTAATCAGCTTAAACACGTTGTGGACCACCTTTCAATCTTCTCTTCGGTCAATCTGCCGCATTAGATCCAATTGCGAAGGATCTTGATAAATCGCCGCTATAACATCCTGATTATCAGCAATCAGAGAATTGTACAGCGTCGGGTCGCAATTGGAATCTGGACTCATCATGCCAAAGAAAATCAGAAGTGCAGTTATCAAGTCCATTTGAAAGCCTTTTGAATTGATTTATACGGTCACAAGGTCTGACTTATTGTCAAGCCTTGATTTGGGAGTACGCTGTTTGCTGAACTCGTTTGACGCTTCGAAATTCCGCCTAATTGAAGCACAATTCATTGCAATTAGTGCGATTTTGTTACATGCTATTTATTCACTTGTTACATTTGCAATAAGGTCACTGGTGTGCCTTCAGCTGCATGGGATCACGCTGGCAGGCCACTATCTTCGAAATTCACGGCGGAGGGCCACATGGAATTCATTAGGGAAATATTACGTGTTGTTACATCTAAATCAGACAGTCGTAAAACACTTCCTGAACTACACGAGGATGGAGAAGATCAACTTTCAGGCAGATTCCTACGGGGTGTCCTCGACAATAAGTACACAAATGATGATGAAATTGCGTTTGACTTGTATGGCACCAACAAGTCTGATCAGCGTTTTCGCACCTTAAAATCTCGACTATCTGATCGACTACTTCATGCACTTCTGTTTCTTCAGATAAAGCAACCGGAACATTCAGAGTATCTTACTTACTATTACAAGTGCACGAGAAACTTGATTTGCAGTCAGACGCTTATGCGTTTCGCTTCGCGTAAAGCAGGGACCCAACTTGCCGAGCGAACGTTGACAACTGCTAGAAAGTACCAATTCACTGATGTGAGTCTCTCACTAGTCTCTCTTTTAAGGGAGTCAGCTGGAATCAGCATGCAGAGACGCAACTTCATTTACTATAACAACCTGCTTAAGAAACTGGTTGATCTACTTGCAGCGGAGTATCGTTGTGATGAACTTTACGACTCCTTAAACATGGATCTTGTGTACTCTAGAAAGAAGAAGTCGGCATTTCTTAAGCAGACAGCTGAGTACAAGCTCGAAATCCACAATCTGATGCAAACATTTCAGAGCCACGCTTTGATATTAGGTTACCATAGAATTTCCCTGTTTGAGGCAGATGTCACTGGCGACTTTGAACAGTCAATTACACGCTGCGATCTGGCTTTGAAGTATCTCAACGCCAATCCACATCTTTCACAAAAAGCTAGAATTGGAGAGTTCAGCCTCACTCAGATGCTGAGTTGTCTCTTTCTAAGAAGATATCGCGATGCTCTGTCGATGTCAGATAACTGTATCTCGAGCTTTATTGAGGCCGGTCACAACTGGTACTTGGCTGTCGACGTGTCATTTGCATCTGCGCTGCTATGTGGTGAGTATGGACAGGCGGAAACGTTTATAAATCTTGCCACCTCCCACAAGCGGTTCCCACAACAGAACGAGATCACGAAGGAGCGTTGGTTCCTGTACAATGCCTATCTGAATCTGGCGGAGATGCTGGGGTTGAAGGAGCGGACGGATGAGAAGCGGAAGATCGCCTTCCGCCTTTCCACCTTCCTGAATTCGGTGCCGGAGTTCGCCAAAGAAAAGAAGATCTATAACGTGCACATTCTGATCCTGCATGCGGCGTTCCTGATCGCCGAGGGGAATTACGATCTGGCGGAGAAGCGCATCGAGTACTTGCGGGTGTATACGACGCGGTATCTGAAGGAGAAGGACTTCAACCGGACGCGAGCATTCCTGCGGTTGTTGAGCTCGTTCCCCCGCCTTGGATTCAATGCACAACTGCTGCGCCGGGACAACACGAAGCTGTTGGAAGAACTCCATGCCACGGCCAATGATCCGATGCCGGCGGAAACGAATGAGTTCATTCCGTACGACGTGATCTACGAGGCGCTGCTGAACGTGGTGGCGAAGAATGATGTCGAGTAGGGCTACTCAGTTCCCTCTTCGAGCCAGTAGGTGTTCATGAGGCCTTTGCCCTTGATATCGAACGAACCGCGTAGTTGAGTGACAAGTGACAAGTGACGAGTGACGAGTTCACTTTGTGGGACACTAGCGTGCGACACGGAGTGCGACACGTTGTGCGACACTGCGTGGGATCCTTGATCCTTGATCCTTGATTCCTCTTCAAGATTCGAAGCAAACGCTTCGGAGACGTGCACGCGTCCGGCCTCGCCTGTGCTTTCCATGCGCGATGCAACGTTGACGGTATCGCCCCACACATCGTACTGCATACGTTCCTTGCCGATCACGCCGGCTGTGACGGGGCCGCAATGAATTCCGATACGGAATTCAACTACGTGCGACACGGAGTGGGACACTTCGTGGGAGATGGTGATACGCGACATCTCGAGGGCGCAGAGTGCGGCGTTGATGACGCTGTCGAAGGACACGCACATGTAGCTGTCGCCGATGGTCTTGATCTTGGTGACGTTGTGCTGCTTGCAGATGGCGTCGCATTGCGTGAAGACGTCGTCGAGGAGGGTGATGACCTCCTGTGATGACATCGTTGACGAGAGTTCCGTGAATCCCACGATGTCGAGGAAGATCACGGTTGCATTGTCGTAATGGTCGTTGACGACCTCGCCCCGTGCCACCCTCTCTGCCACCTCTTTGGGCAAGGTGGAATGGAGGACGGAGCGTTCGCGTTCGCGCTCGGCGCGTTCGGCGGCGATGGTGCGTTCCGACTCCTGGATGGCCATACGATGGGTGGCCTCGCGACCGAGGATCTCTTCGCGCAGTTCGGTGTAGCGCTCGTTATGGTCGACGTAGGCCGCAAGGTCGTTGTTCTTGCGTGCGAGATCGCGGAGCTGCTTATGGCTGGCCACCTCTTCCGTGCGCAGCGAATGATCCGTTGCGATCGAGAGTGCCCGTGTAGCGGCCTCGACGGCGGCGGTGAGATCTCCATCGTGCGCAAGCAGGTCGGCGCGGACCTGTTCGCGCTGCGATGCATACCGCGGATCGTCGATCTTCATCCCGTCCAGCTCGGCGAAGACGGCACGCGCCTGGTCATACTCCTTCATGGCAAGAAGAATTGCGCAGAGGGAAACAGTGCTTCGCGCAATGCCTTGTTGGTCGTGCAGCTCGGAGAATCGCTTGTTGGCATCACGGGCAAAGGTGAGTGCGCGCTCGTGTTCCCCCTTGGCCAGGTAGGTCGTGGCGATGTTGAAGACGGCCATCGCCACACCGCCGGCATCCTGCACTTTGGTAGAGAGGGTGACGGCCTTCTGCAGGTAGTCGAGGGCCGTATCGTTGTTGCCGGTGGCAACATAGACGTTGCCGATGTTGAGATAGCAGAGGGCCGCACTGTTCTGATTGTTGTGACGCTCGTTGATATCCAGTGCTCGAAGAAAGTATGCAAGCGCCTGCGGGAGATCACCGGTGTTCCAGTAGGTGACGGCCATGTTGTTGAGGGATTTGGCCATGGTAAGCTCGTCGCCGCGCTGTTCATCGATGTCGTATGCCTGTCGGAACATGGTCAGTGCGGCGTCGTAGTCGCCCTTCCATCCATGCACGATGCCGATGCTCATGATGGCAGACGAGCGCGCCGCATTGTCGCCAGTCGCTTCCGCATGATCAAGGGCGATGCGGAAGGCGACGAGTGCCTCGTCGAGCTCTCCGAGCGAGAGCTGTGCAATGCCGATGCCCATAAGGTGTCGAGAGCGTTGCCAGTCCAACCCGTGTTCTTCGCAGATGGCAATGCCGCGTCGCTGATGCTCAATGCCCGCGCGAGCGTCGCCTGTGATCTGCAGGATGGCTCCTTGCAGGTACAGGATCGTCGCCTCCGACGTGGGCGTACCGTGCGCCGACAATTCGTCGGCAAGACGTTGGAGGTGGGCAAGATCACGCCGTGACTCTGCCGCCGTGATCTCCTGTGATATCTCTTCGAACGAACGACCCATGTGTCTGCGATCCTGAACGGTGCTGCTTCCGACGCGAATATGGTACTTCCCCACCGCACTCCCAACCAGCTATGGCAATTCGAGCTTCGGCCCCGGCTCCAGCCAGTAGGTGTTCATGGGGCCTTTGCCTTTGATATCGAATGAACCCCTGAGTTGAGTGACAAGTGATGAGTGACGAGTGACGAGTTCACTTTGTGGGACACTAGCGTGCGACACGGAGTGCGACACGTTGTGCGACACTGCGTGGGATCCTTGATCCTTGATCCTTGATTCCTCTTCAAGTTTCGAAGCAAACGCTTCGGACACATGCACCCGTCCGGCCTCTCCTGTGCTTTCCATGCGTGATGCGACGTTCACGGTGTCTCCCCACACATCGTACTGCATGCGTTCCTTGCCGATCACGCCGGCTGTGACAGGGCCGCAGTGCATTCCTATGCGGAATGCAACTACGTGCGACACGTTGTGCGACACGGAGTGCGACACTTCGTGGGAGATGGTGATACGCGACATCTCGAGGGCGCAGTGTGCAGCGTTGATGACGCTGTCGAAGGACACGCACATGTAGCTGTCGCCGATGGTCTTGATCTTGGTGACGTTGTGCTGCTTGCAGATGGTGTCGCATTGCGTGAAGACGTCGTCGAGGAGGGTGATGACCTCCTGTGATGACATCGTTGACGAGAGTTCCGTGAAGCCCACGATGTCGAGGAAGATCACGGTTGCATTGTCGTAATGGTCGTTCACCACCTCGCCCCTTGCCACCCTCTCGGCCACCTCTTTGGGCAAGGTGGAATGGAGGACGGCCATGTGCTTTTCCGTCTCTTTGCGTTCCGCATCGATCTCGCGTTGCTTCTCTTGCATGGCAAGTTTCGTGGCAGTGTCTTTACCGTTGATCTCTTCGTTGATGCGTGCGTATTCGTTGTTGTGTTCGATGTAGGAGGCAAAGTCATTTTGTCTTTGTGCCAGATCGCGCAGTGCCTTGTGGACGTCAGCATGCTTCGGAGCGATCTTGTGTTCTTGAGCGATCAGCAGCGCCGCTCTCAGCGTTGCCTTTGCTTCATCAATGTTTCCATGATGCTCTTGAAGCAATGCGCGCTGAAGCTCTGTTGATACTACGACAGTCGGATGATCAATACGCAACGTGTCCATGGTTTGCAGCAACGCTTCCGCTTCGGCGTGCTCCCCTGATTCAACCATCACAGTCAGAATGCTGCTGGTGACGTTTGCTACACCAATGTTGTTTCCTAACTCCTCGTGCAGTGCCAGAGCTCGGTGGTAGTGCTCGAGCGCTGCGGGGTAGTTGCCGGTGTAATAGTGCACGTTGCCGATGTTACCGGTGACGTTTGCCGCAAAGTGTTGGTGGCCGATCTCTTCGCAGATGGCTAGTGCGCGGTGCAAGTGCTCCAGCGCCGCAGGGTAGTTGCCGGTGGCCACGTAGACGTTACCGATGTTACAGGTGACGCCTGCCACACCGCTGCCTTCGCCGAGCTCCTCGTGTAATGCCAAAGCGCGGTGGTAGTGATCGAGCGCCGCGGGGTAGTTGCCAGTGCTCTCGTGCATGAGGCCGATGCCGTTCGTGACGGTTGCCATGCCACTGCGGTTGCCCAGCTCCACGTACATGGCCATTGCGCGGTGGTAGTGCTCGAGCGCTTCGAGGTAGTTGCCGAGGAGCAATAAACCCGCACCGCGAGCGTTGTGCGCCAAAGCCTCGGCCTCTGACGTAGCCAGAGCGAAGAGCTCATCAGCGCACTCCATCAATGCGGAAGCATCCTTGGTTCTGGAGGCAATGTAAACAGCGTCTTTGAGTTCTTCGATCGTTCTCATGAGGTGCTCTCCAGCCAATACGTTTTCATCATGCCCTTCCCCTTGATATCGATCGATCCTCGATCGATAGTGACAAGTGACTCCGATGAAGTGACAAGTGAGGAGTGACGAGTGACAAGTGTCGATGCGAGAGCCGTAGCAAACGCTTCAGACACATGCACCCGTCCGGCCTCTCCTGTACTTTCCATGCGTGATGCCACGTTGACGGTGTCTCCCCACACATCGTATTGCATGCGTTGCGTGCCGATCACGCCGGCAATTACAGGTCCACAATGAAGACCGATTCTGTATTGCAGGATTCTTTGATCGGATTCTGTATTCTGTATTCTGTATTCGATCTTGTTCATTTCGAGCGCGCAGTGTGCGGCGTTGATGACGCTGTCGAAGGACACGCACATGTAGCTGTCGCCGATGGTCTTGATCTTGGTGACGTTGTGCTGTTCACAGATCGCATCGCATTGCGTGAAGATGGTGTCGAGCAGCGAGATCACTTCTTGTGACGACATCGCTGACGAGAGCTCCGTGAAGCCGACGATGTCCAAGAAGATGACCGTTGCGTTCTCATAGTGATCGTTGACCACCTCGCCCCGTGCCACCCTCTCGGCCACATGCTTTGGCAAGGTGGAATGGAGGACGGCCATGTGTTTTTGGTGCTCGCGCTGAACGGCATCGATCTCGCGCTGCTGTTCCTGCATGGTCACCTTCAGCGTGGCTTCCTTCCCGTTGACCTCTTCGAGGATGCGTGTGAACTCGTTGTTATGCTCGACGTATCCGGCGAGATCATTGCGTTTCAATGCCAGATCGCGTAATGATCGGTGGATCCCCGCTTGCTCCAACGCAAGTGAGTGCTCTTGCGCGATCCTGAGTGCGGCACCGAGCGTTGCTCTTGCGCCATCGATGTTGCCATGATGCTCTTGGAGCGATGCTCGACTCTCCTCTCGTGACACGATATCAAGTGGGTCGTCGATCTGCATGGCATCCATGGCTTGCAGCTGCACTTCCGCCTCGACGTGCTCCCCCGCCAGGATCAACGTAGAAACAATGATGCCGGTGGCGACGGCCACTCCTGCACGGTTGCCGAGTTCTTCATAGATGGCACGTGCGCGACGATAGTGCTCCAATGCCACGGCGTAATTGCCGGTGTTTCGGTGCAGGCTGCCAATGTTGTTGGTCAGGTGTGCCACGCCATTGCGGACGTCGAGCTCGTTGTAGAGAGCCAGCGCACGTTCGTAGTTCTCCAAGGCCAAGGCAGTGTTGCCCGTTCGATAGTGCACGTTGCCGATCCCGCCGATGGCGTCGGCCATGCCCACGCGTTCACCGAGGTCTTCAAACAATGCAAGTGCGCGGTGATAGTACTCCAACGCCAACGGCGAGTTGCCGGTGCGAAAATGCACGCCGCCGATATTGCTGGATGCGCCGGCAACGCCGCTGCGGTTGCCCAGACGTTCGTATTGCTCCAGCGCTCGATGATAGTGCTCCAGCGCCTGGGCGTACCCGCCAGATTCAACATGTACATTGCCAATGTTGATCGTGGTGCGAACCACGCCTGCAGGGTCACCGAGCTCTTCATAGAGAGCCAGCGCCCGATGACAGTACTCCAGTGCTGATGCGATGTTGCCCATTTTCAGATGTTCGCCGCCGATACTGGCCGTCACGTCGGCCGCGCCGATGATGTCTCCCGATGCATCATACATGGCCAGCGCTCGGAGGAAGTGTTCCAACGCTGTCGCGTAGTCCTCATGAAACCGACATGCCACCCCACGTGCATTGGCTGCTAGTGCGTCGGCCTCAGGCATTCCCAACGCCTCAAGTTCCTCGGCACACTGCTGAAGAGCCGCGACATCGCCGATGGATCTTGCTTGCGTTGTTGCTGCGTTGAGCTCTTCGAAGGATCTCATGTGGACGTGCTCTCCAGCCAATGCGTTTGAATCTGAATGGTTGCCTATCGAACGAGTGATCTTCCTTCGATCGCGACAAGTTACGAGTTGAGTGACAAGTGACGAGTGACGAGTGACAAGTGGCACTGCCTTCGATTCTGTATTATGTATTCTGTATTCTCCGAACCCATTGCAACTTTTTCCGCCTGTGCCGTCACCTATCCCTTCGTGCGCACAACACCCGATACGGCCACCCGGTTTTTGCATCATCTCGAACCGCAGCGAGACGCCTTGTGGCGCTTTGTGCGGAGCATGGTGTGGGACCGACATGTGGCGGAAGATCTGATGAGCGAGACGGTGCTGCAGGCCTATGAGGCCTTCCCCCGACTCCGAGACGAGGCGGCCTTTGCGTCGTTCTTGCTGACCATTGCCCACCGCGTGGTGAAACGTCATCGCTGGCGGCGGCGGTTGTTCGGTGAGTACAACGAAGAGGCGGCCCTGAATCAACCGCATTCCGATCCGCTGCCCGACGAACAGACGGATGCTGCGCTGCTGCGCGACGCCCTTACCCGATTGCCCGCGGCCCAACGCGAGGCCGTGGTGCTGGCCGATGTGCTCGACATGCCGTATGAAGAGATCCGACGTATCCAGGGCGGAACCCTGTCGGGCGTGAAGACCCGCGTCCGCCGCGGCCGTGCTGCCCTGGCCCGTTTGCTGACCGATGACGTGGTCCATGTTCACGAAGAGGACCATGCCGCACTTGTTTCAAACTCCCCTATTGTACTACCATGAACCGATCCCCCAAGCCCCTGCACGAACTGATCGAGGCCGCCCGCGCGGAAGCGTCGCCAATGTCGACGCAGGATGTGTCCGAGCTCGTCCGCTCCGCACCGGCCCCAGGATCCTCATTGTTTGGAGGCCATACCATGACGCCGATCCTTGTTGCCGCGACCACTGCCCTTGCCGCCCTTGCCGGCACCTATGTTATCCTTCAGTCCCCTCCCAAACCCTCCACCGACCCGGTGAAGCCGGAAACGGCAAGTATGGTGGCAAGGTCGGAGACGCCGTTCGATTCGATCACGCCGCCGCCGGTGCCGACCGCTGCCGATGCCATGGCCGGTGTGGATCGGAGCAGGTTGTGCACGGGTGACCTGAAGCTGGACTATCTGACGTCGCTGGCGGAGCTGGATATTGACAAAGCCGATCAGATCGATATGTGCCGCAGTAAGGACAGCATGCATATCACTGTGGTCGTGAACGGGAAGACCCGTTGGACGATGGTGCCGCTCGACGATGCACCTCTGCCGATGATGGTGACGGACGCGGCCGGGAGAGGCCGCTGCCTCGAACGTGGCGACGCCGATGCCGACGTGAACCGATTGATCCCTGTTGAGTCCGGCACTGGCTCCGAAAAGGTCATCATGTGGTTCTCCCCTACCCAGGAATTCATGCAGGCACTTCCCGACTCGCTGGAACAGCAGATGGAAGGTGTGATGGACATGAATGTCGACGTGCAGATGAAGGACGGCAATGTTCGCATCCGCACGCAACGGAAGAATGCCGATGGTTCACGCTCCGAGGATGTTCGAGAGATGCAACTGCAGGATCTGACGAACCTTCGCGATCTGCCAGACATGAAGGATATGAATGCCAAGCTGCGCATTGTGATGGACTCCACCAATGTGATGCTGAAGCAGCTTTCGGCACAGATGAAGGACGTCAACTTTAACATCGACTCGATCATGCGCGAATTGAAGGTTTGCGACACGGCCGTCAAGAAGGTGCGTAAACAATCGATCCGCATCCGCACGATGCTCACGTCGGATCGGTGCAATAGCATCAAGGCCGGCATTCAGGAACTCACCCGTCCGTCGAACGGCGCCTTGAGCGATGCAACGGTCTTTCCGAATCCGGCCAAGAATGGCTCGGCAACTCTGTCGTTCTCGTTGCGGGATGACCGTAGCGTGAGCGTCGCACTTGTCGATCTCTCTGGAACGACGGTTGCAGATCTTGCACGAGCACAACGTCTTTCGTCGGGCGAACGTCAGATCCCACTTGCTCTGAATGGCGTCGCCGCAGGGATGTATGTGGTTCGCGTGCAGACGGACAAGGGAGAAGTGTTGTCGAAGAGGATCATCGTTGAGTGACAAGTGACGAGTGACAAGTGACAAGTAGAGTTAACGAGTGATCGAGATCGGAGTGGTTTGACGATGGATGCCCACGGTACACGTGCAGATGTATGCGCCGGATGGCAATGCAAGATGTTCCGTGATGGTGCCGGGTTGGACCACTCCGAGCTCGCGATCGATGACAAGCCGACCGTCGGTGGTCACGATCGTGAGGCGGACGTTCTGCGGTTCTCGGATGGTGATATGCACGTCGGCTTCGTGGTGCGAAGGATTGGGCGTGATGCTGCATTCAAACGGTGGTGAACCATCGTCTGCCGACACCGAGGTGGTCGTATCCGGAAAGCCGCCATTGGTGATGCGGATGATGCCAAATCGCATGGCTGCGAAGTAAGTCTGAGAATCTGCAATGCACATGGCATTCGCTTGGTCGAAAGGATCGAACTTCGTGATATGAAGGTTCTTCCCTCCGTCCTTGGAGGAGTAGAGTTCATATTCCTGGCTGAAACATATCCGATTTGTGTCCACGAACACCGCTGCACTACACTGTTCATCGAGTTTATTTATCCAGTGCTTCGTCCACGTAGCGCCGCTATCCTTTGAAACGTACAATTCGTACGAACTGTATCCAACGAGCATAGAATCATTCAAACACCGGAACAATCCCACCGGGTTGCTTCTCCGTTGTGAAAACGTGATACACCCGTCGATCGTCTCTACGAACCCGCCACGACCAGGTGCGCCAAAGCCAGTCGAAATCCAGCCATGTGATGGACTTGCAAAGGTCATCAAACGAATTCCCGTCGTGTTAGAATCTCTTGGTACTGGGATCTCCGACCACGTTTGTCCTAGATCCGTGGAACGAAGGATGCCATCATTGCCAAGATTCGCATAGACCAGTGAATCATCGAAGATCTGTGGGGTAAAGTACGGTTCGTCCTGATTTGCAAATTGAAAACCTATGTACGTTTTCTCATCATATGGCAGTACAGTCCACGTTCGTCCGAAGTCGCCAGTGGAGTAGTTCGCATACCTCGAAAACACAATTCCTGTGCCGTTTCGATGAAGTACTACTTTCGAATACTCGTTGATTTGGGCATCGTACTTCTTCTTCCCCGTACTCGGTGGAAGTGCCGTCGTATCCCACGTTACACCAGAGTTCGTGGTGCGAAGCACCACAGATACTCCAATTCGACCGATGGCCATTCCGGTATCGCGATTCACAAAGGCAACATCCTGAAACTCTCCCTTGCCGTAGGGAAAGCAATAGGTGTACTGCGACCACACCTGTGTGGCGGCCATGACGAGGAGTGCACATGTAACGACAAACATTTTCACAGCTTCACATCCAAGGAGATCACAAAGTAACGATTGTCGGCATCGCCGGGCTCGAGGGCATGCAGACGGAGTTCGGAGTTGAGGCCGACGAAGCCGATGAACGGACCTGCCACGAATTCATCATTGGTGTGGATGACGCGGGTTCGTTGCGATACCACACCCGCCTCCAACCATGGCAGCACGGTGGCCGTGAGTTCCGTCCAATAGTACATGAAGGAGTTGTCGCGCACGCCGAGATCGAAGAAGTACTGTCCTTCCGTGTAGAACTCGAACATCTTCCATTGCACTCCGGCTTCGAGGCCGGGAGAGATCCCGGTGGTGCGACCGAAGGCCACGCCCACCATGGGTGTCACAAACCCTTCCACCGTGCCCTCCCATGCGAAGATCGAACCCACCCAGAGCGAGGCCGTTCGAAAGTCTTCGTAGTTGTAACGTGCTTCGAGGTGCAGCATGTCGTACTCGGCTGTGACCACAGGCACAAGGTAATTCCCCTCGCTCTGCGTGATGTAGCCATAGCCAAGAGCATGGACCTCCCAGGCAGCGGCATCGGTACTGTCCGTTGCACTCCGGCACTCGAACACCACGAGCGTGAAGGATACAACGGCGACAACCATCATCGTCAAACGGCGCATGACGTCATCCTCCCATCACAATGGCAACAAGTACAAGCACAACGCCAAGGGCCATGGTGGCAAGTCCGGTGCCGATACTTCCGGTCATGGACCAAGCATTCTTCCGCGCCCGATCGTAGCCGATCAGAAACAGCATGATCACCAACAGGATGTTCGACACGCGAATGGCGCCACGCGTCTCTCCGAGCACGAGCACAGGCACGATGACGAACAGGGAGGCAAGGGCTTCGAGGGTGATCAGCGAAAGGAGTCCGAGCCAATCGTGCTTGGTGATCCGTACGGGTTCCACGTGCATCGTAGGGGCCGACTGAACAAAGGAACGGTAGATCCGCTCACGGTCTTCCTCACTTGTGATCGTCGACAGTGTGCCGTTGAACTCGTCGCGCAAGATGGCAACGCCCTTGTCGGGCGATGCCTGCTGCACGCGCTGAATGAGCGTGTTGCGATATCCCCGTTGGAACATGGAATTCAACACAAGCGTCACGCCATCGATGATGCCCCATGCAAGCGCACATCCCGTCGCGCCGATCACAATGTCGCGGACCTCGGCTCCATAGATGTTCCCCGCAAGGGTGAACGTGAGCACCATGACGAGTCCGCACAATACCTCGGCAAATCTGTCTGCCGTGGGCGCATAGGTCTTCCAGAACACTACCATCGCATTCCTTTCTGCACGTCGTGCTCACAAACGTATCGAAAAAGTGGAAGGCACAACAGGGTGGTACGGATGTCTTCTGTGGGAGACCATTTTCAGGACGTCACGAAAATGGTAGCCTAGTTGCATGTGTTTGTTGTTTCATATACTTAGGCGTTTGAGTGAAGAGAAGTTGTTGCTGATTTTCCAAGAAACGCGGGGATACCATCGGCGTTCATGGGTCCGGCAGCTTCCCAGAGCGCTTGCCAAGTTCCCTCTCGTCGGAACGAACGCGACGTTCGATCTTGCGGATATCGTCTTCTACCGGGAGATCCTCCGGGTTGATACCGCGTTGTCCCAGCATTGTCCGAACGCTGTTGTTGTTTTGAACGTGCTCTGCCGTGATCTTTGCTTCGCCGGCGATGTCCGATTGCTGGATGTTATGCGTCGTCATTTCTGTGGCCAGGTGCTTGGCGGCGATCGTGAGCGTCGGCAAGAAATCTGCCAAGGGCCGACTCTGTACGATGCCGAACCTTGCCTTGAGTTGTTGCGTGCTGAGTCCACCGAACAACGCCGCATCTCCACGAGAGCGTATCCTTCCGAATCCGGCGTCGTCGACACCCCGCTCGTACACAAGTTCAGAAAGTACCTTTTCCGATTCCTTGAGTTTGTTCCGAGCGGCAAGTCTGCTCACGTTGAGCATCCGCTCTTCGATGATCTCTTGTTTCCGGGTTTGTAGTGCGAAGTAGCTCTGCGCAAAGGCGATCGGTTCCTTGCGGGGATCGCCGTTCTGGGCGATCAAATAGCACGCATATCGCGTGCACATGAAGTCTGAGATCTCTCGTTGAGAACCGCTTCCGAGGGGTACCATTTTCGTGACGTCACGAAAATGGTCTGAGGGGTTGTAACCCGTTGTTTTACAAGAGTCTATGGCTCGTTGGATAACCTCGCAAAAGTTCTCCCAGCGCGAATATCCTAGGGGTTCCTGGAGGTCGCGGGCAAACCAGAACTCTACGGCTGTTTGTCCCGGGATCGTTTGTGCGAGCGCATCGAAGATGCGCTGGTGTTCGATGATCGATTCCCGTTTCATGACGGACTCCTGTGATGAGGTGATACAACGGCGGTTGCTTCACCTCGGGAGGGGCATGGAAGGGTTCAAACGTGACGGAACGAGGGGTCTGTTCCCTAGAAGGTTGCCACACTTAGCGTGAGGAAGAACTGGGGCTGGAGACGCTGGGAGACGCGTGCGGTGACGTCGACGCGGAGGAAGAGGAGGATGCGGTTGATGCCGACGCCGAGTTCGTAGTAGACCTGTTCGCGTGTTTGCTGTGTGGTCTGATACGGATAGCCGTTCGTGGGAGGAGTGCGGAAGGCCGACCAACCGAGCGAGCCCGTGAGGATGAACTCGATGCCGAACGAGGCGATGTCGGGAATGCGGAGCAGACCCGGGATCACCTCTCCGAAGTTGTGCGAGATGGAGAGCGCCGCATAGCGATCGCCGTAGAACTCCTTGACGCCGGTGCCGCGGAATGCGCCCTGCGCGGCAAGTCCGCTCACGCTGGATTCCAGCGAGAAGTACTTCTGCGGCGGCACATCACCCATGGTGTAGCCGCCCGATGCCGTAAGGTCGAGCATCCACAACGGCAACGTGCGAATGCGCAACGACATGGCGGCCTGCACTCGGAAGAAGGAGAAGTCGCTTGCAAGGATCTTCGGATCCGACAGTTCCGTGCTGAGTCGGAATCCCGTGCGCGAGATCATGCGCCACGGATTGTACTGCACGTTGAGGTCCACGCCGGCCGATCGCAACTGTCCGGGCGTGATGGGAGGTAGGTCTCTGCGAGGGAGGTGAGGCGAGAAGAGCGACCACGTGTCGTGGAACACAGCACTGCGTTGTTGCTCGGATCGAACGAAGAGCCGCACCGTGGTCGGGCGCTCCCACTCGTCGTTCAAGACCATGCGCAACTGCCCCGTTCCCACCTTGATCCCTGCCTCCCATCCATCGGCATAGAAGTAATCGCCATAGTCGTTGCCGAACATGGCCGTGGTGAACGTGATGAGTCCGGTGCGAACGGCATAGGGATCGTCACGACGCTTGAGCGTGGAGTAGGCCGTGGCGTCGATGCTCCAGGTTTGTCGTGGACCGAAATAGTACGTGGAGCTGAGGGTGCCGTAGGCACGTTGATCGGTGAAGCCATAGCCTGCCGAGCCGCGCACTTCCCACGTGGTGTCGAGACGATGCCGAAGACCAAGGCCGAGATAGAGTCCGTGCACACGGTTGTAGCGAATGATGTCGTCGAAGCCCGTGAACGGCTTGCGTGCGAGCATGGCAAGTGTCCGCGTGACGGGGGCGATGTAGCGGTCGATCACCGATGTGGTGATGACGGAGTCGGGACTTTCGATGGTCTTGCGGATCTCATCATACGCCTGTAGTTCTTCCGGACGGAGCGGCATCTTCTCGTTGGTCTTCCAGTACGTGGAGTCGTAGCGATAGGCCTGCTCGGCGATCTCGACGCGACGTTGATCGAAGACATCGTTGGAGAACGACTCGTTGATGTTGTAGTCGTAGCAGAATGTTTCCACCGAGATGTCGAGTCGGGGCGAGAACACATAGAGAATGTCCACCTGCATCGAACTCGTCAGCGACAGTGCCTGCGGC
The DNA here is from genome assembly GCA_044224925.1 of Kapaibacterium sp. (SeqCode). Lineage (GTDB taxonomy): Bacteria > Bacteroidota > Ignavibacteria > Kapaibacteriales > Kapaibacteriaceae > Kapaibacterium. Next base: position 349,050 of record JBGAJM010000001.1, on the reverse strand, counting down.
ACCACGGCTCCGTCGTCAATGGCAAACGTCTGTCGGTAGTTGAGCGTTGCATCGAAGGGAATGATGACGTTCTTGTTGGGCGTGAGCCGCACTTCCACAGGTGCGCTCGTGCGCTGATCGATGTAGATGGTGCCCTCGAAGGTCTTGCGCGCAATGCCGCGCGGACGGACGTCGATGCGCACGATATCGTCCTCTTCGCTGCTCTTGAGCGCCATGTCGTAGAAGTCCAAGGCATCGGGATGAAACGGCGTCTGGACCTCTTCGCCAAGGATCGTGACCACATCGTCGTAGGCATTGAGATTCGTCCCGAATGACACGAAGTTGGCCTGCGATGGAATGTTCAGTGTTTGTCGTCGCTGGATGATCTCGTTGAAGAATCGGTCCGGCCGTCGCACATAGCCCTTCGAGAACGTCTCCATGATGGAGAACACCGTCGAGTCTCCCCTGCCCGAACTCCGGCTGGCCGTGGCCGTGTCGGTGATCACCGTGAGCTTTGAATACAGCATGTACGTGTAGCGCTCAAGCGTATCGTTCTGCGCCTTCTTTCGCGCCAGCACCTTGCGCATGATCTTCACCGCAGGATCTTCGGCCGTGATCACCACTTCGGCCGCACGGAACGGCTGCTCAACGAGTATGATGGCAATGGCCGAATCGGTTGCACGCACACGTACAGTTGTTGGGGAGTATCCCACGAGCGAACAGCGCAACGTCACACTATCCTGATAGCCCGTAAGCTTGAGCAGGAATCGGCCATCCTTGGTGGTGATCGCCGTCTTCTTCGTTCCCACCGCCTGCACCGTTACGAATCGTAGCGGCTCCGCGGTTGCAGAATCGGTGATGATGCCGGTAATGGTTTGCGACGGAAGGAGGGATACGGAAAGACAGAAGGTGGCAAGGAAGAAGCAGACGATCCGAAATGCATTCAAGGTGGCCTTCTGTTTCACGTTCTGGTACACACGTCACTTCCACTCGTCACTTGTCACTCGTCACTTGTCACTCTCCAAGAGCTTCTCCTCCACCATCCTCTCCAACTCTGCCTCGATCTCCAGCCACTGCGGATGAACGGGCGTCATGCGGGCATGACCGAGTTGTTGGGAGAACATGGCACGATCTGCATCAGCCGTGAGGGCTTTGTTATCGAAGAAGCGAGCATCGGCAGGAAAGCCTGCTTCGTCCACCTTCGTGCAGAAGCGAATGGCATTGGCGCCATCGGTCATCCATCGCACGAAGTCGCGTGCAAGTTGTTTGTTCGACGAGCCATTGGGAACGGCCAGATATTCGCCACCGGCAAAGCTGATCCCGGGCTGACCGTTCACGCCGGGCATGAGCATCGTTTGATAGTGGACGGACGGATTGTTGCGAAGCTTCTTCAAGATCCACTGTCCGCTGATCCAGAACGCCACCTTGCCTTGAATGAAGGAAGCATCGAGCTGACGTTGAGTTTCGACAAAGCCGGTGCGCGCGAGATCGGCATACATCGCAATGGCCCGTTGCACCGCCGGTGCTTGCAGCGTGGCATTGCCTTGTGCATCCACGACATCTCCGCCCAACGTCCAGATGAAGGGAAGGATCTTCTTGTAGAGGCGATGTGCATCGGCACCATTGGCAGCGAATCCTTGCCGCCCTTTATCCTGCACCTTCCGACATGCGGCCAGCAATTCGTCCATCGTGGTGATGGGAAGCTTCACGCCGCATTGCGAGAGGATGTCCGTGTTCGCATAGAGGACGCGCGTGTCGAGCGTCCACGGATAGGCGTAGACGCGACTGTTCCACATGCCCGGCGCCACGCTATAGGGCACGAAGGCGGCAATGCCGGCACTGTCGGACGGGAGTTGCATGAGCACGCCGGCGCTGGAGAACTGGGCGATCCAATCGCTGCCGAGTTCGACCACGTCGGGCGGTGTGCCGGAGTTGAAGGCGGCCTGCAATTTCTGCTTTCCGTCGTTCCACGAGAGTTCCGTGAGCTCGACGGTGCACGAATGCGTGCGCTCGAAATCGGCAACAAGTGCCTTCAGGGCGGCCTTCTGTCCGGGCTCGGAATAGAAGTGCCAAAAATGGAGCGTTCGTGCGTCGGTGGACGGTTTGTCGTTCGACGAGCACGCGCTAAGAACGAGTGCCGTAGCGGCAAAGGCAAGGAGAAGGCGAAGCATCTGCAAACTTACGTATCTTTGAGCCCGTGTTGTTGTCACACGGGGAATAACGTGCCGAAATCGTCAAAATTCATCTTCATTACGGGCGGCGTCCTGTCGAGTCTCGGCAAAGGAATCGCCTCCGCATCCATTGGACTTCTCCTCAAACAGCGAGGCTTCACCGTAACGGTGATGAAGTTCGATCCATACATCAACGTCGACCCCGGGACCATGAATCCCCTGCAGCACGGCGAGGTCTTTGTGACCGACGACGGCGCTGAAACCGATCTCGATCTTGGCCATTACGAACGCTATCTCGACGTGAGCATGAGTCGCCAGACCAATGCCACGGCCGGACAGGTGTACTTCGACGTGATCTCACGCGAACGTCGTGGCGAGTATCTGGGCAAGACGGTGCAGGTGATCCCGCACATCACGGACGAGATCAAGAAGCGGATGCGCACGTTCGACGGAAAGTTCGATGTGATCATCATCGAGATCGGCGGCACGGTCGGCGACATTGAATCGCTCCCCTTCCTCGAAGCGTCCCGTCAGCTGACGTTGGAAGTGGGCCGGGCCAATGCCCTGAACATCCACCTGACGTTCGTGCCCTTCATTCGCTCGGCCGGTGAACTCAAGACAAAGCCCACGCAACACAGCGTGAAGGCCCTGATGGAGTTCGGTATCATGCCGGACATTCTCTTGTGTCGCAGCGAAACGAAACTACCCAAGGACATTCGTGCCAAGATCGCCCTCTTCTGCAACGTGGAAGAACAGTCGGTGATCGAAGCCCTTGATGCCGAGACGATCTATGAGGTGCCGCAGCTCTTTGCCAAGCATAACCTCGACAGTATCATTGCCAAGAAGCTGCATCTGAAACGCAGCACGCTGAACCTTGAAACGTGGTCGCGCTTCACACACCGCATCAAGGCTCCAAAGCATCACGTCAACATTGCCCTTGTTGGCAAATACGTGAAGCTGCAGGACGCCTACAAGAGCATCACCGAAGCGTTCATTCATGCCGGCGCCATCAATAACACGAAGGTGCATGTGCATTGGATCGACAGTGAAGAGCTCACCGACGAGAATGCGGCCGAGGTCCTGAAGGACATGAACGGCATCCTCGTTGCACCCGGCTTCGGAAGTCGCGGCATCGAAGGGAAGCTGAGTGCCATCCGCTATGTGCGCGAGCACGACATTCCGTTCTTCGGCATCTGTCTCGGCATGCAGTGCAGCGTGATCGAATTCGCGCGCAACGTGTGCAAGATGCCCGAGGCGAATTCGGCGGAGTTCAAGAAGAACAAGTTCAACGTGATCGACATGATGCCCGATCAGAAGAAGATCACCGATAAGGGCGGCACGATGCGCCTTGGCGCCTATCCATGTACGATCAAGAAACGGTCGAAGGCCTTTGCCGCGTACAAGAGCGAGCATATCAGCGAACGACACCGTCACCGCTACGAGCTGAACAACGACTTCCGCGACATCCTTGAACAACATGGCATGGTGCTGAGCGGCACCTCGCCCGATGGCAAGCTTGTCGAGATCGTCGAACTACCCAAGCATCGCTGGTTCGTTGGTGTGCAGTTCCATCCGGAGCTCAAGAGTCGCGCCGTGACCGGACATCCGCTCTTCATCGCCTTCATCAAGGCATCGCTGTCGCATGCCCTGGAGCAACTCGCGTGAGTGCATCCCTGTATCCGTTCACGCTCACGCACGACGCCCTCGATGTGCGCACCGGACTTCGCACGGTCCGCGAACGCATGGAAGGCGGCGGGGCGGCACGGATACCTGAACATCTGTGGGATGTGTTCGATGTGCTCGCCGACGATATTGCCGTCGATGCCGCATGGGCTGCGGGTCGCACGGACTTCGTGACCACACATCCGAACGTCATCGTGGCCACAACGGCCACGGTGCATCCCAGCGTGGTGCTCGATGCATCGGGCGGACCGATCGTGATCGATCACGATGTGGTGATCGAACCGTTCGTGGTGATCAACGGACCGGTGGCCATCGGTCGCGGTTCGATCATTCGCTCGTTTGCCACCTTGCGCGGCCTCGTCGTTATCGGTCCCGTCTGCAAAGTGGGCGGAGAGATCGAATGCAGCGTGATCCATGGCTACAGCAACAAACAGCACGAAGGCTTTCTCGGTCACAGCTACATCGGTGAATGGTGCAATCTTGGCGCGGGCACCACAACGTCCGACCTGAAGAACACCTACGGTTCGATCCGTGTCACCATCGATGGTGCTTCCATCGACACCGGACGGATGTTCCTTGGCACGCTCATGGGCGATCATACGAAGACGGCCATCGGCACAAACCTGTCGACCGGTACCGTGATCGGCGCCTGCTGCAACATTGCCGTGAGCGGCTTCCCTGCCACCTCGCTTCCCTCCTTCACCTGGCTTACGGATCGTGGTGCCGAGGTGTATCAGATCGACAAGGCCATCGATGTGGCGCGCACTGTGATGCAACGTCGCGGCGTGACGTTCACACCGGCGCATGAAGCACAGTTCCGACAGATCGCAGCGCAGTCACATGTCTAGACCACTCCACGTATGGGTCACTGGTGCCTCACGCGGCATCGGCAAGGCCATTGCAGAGATGGGCGCTACCATGGATGGTGTGGTGCTCAGTGCGACCACGCGTGCCGAATGCGACGTGACGCATGCTGCCTCGGTAGCGGCGGCCCATGCGCATCTGGTGGCGCAGCACGGACCGGTGGATGTGCTGATCAACAATGCAGGGATCGGCATCTTTCAGGATCTTGCAACGATGTCCATCAGTGCCTTCGACGAGACCCTGGCCGCGAATCTTCGCGGACCGTTCCTGTGCATCCATCACGTCCTCCCGTCGATGATCGAACGCAAGCGCGGCATGATCCTCACCATCAACAGTGTTTCGGCCATCACGGCCTTTTCCGGATGCACGGCCTATGGCGCATCGAAGGCCGGACTCCTGGCCCTTACGCGCTCGCTGCGCGAAGAAGTGCGTGGCCACGGCATCAAGGTCACCGATCTCTTGGTCGGCGCAACGTCGACGGAGATCTGGGACGAAGCATCGCGCACGCAGCATGCCGATCGAATGATGCTTTCGAGCGATATTGCAGGTCATGTTTGGCGGATCGTGAACACATTCGACGATCCACGGTCGATGATCGAAGAGATCATCATTCGGCCCCAGCATGGCGATCTGTAAGTACGTTCCGTTTTGATCCACGTCGAGGTTCCACGATGAAGCACGTGTTGCTCCTTTCCTGCTTGTTCCTAAGCGCCACGGGCGCTATTGCACAAACACAATACAGTCACGGAGATCCTTCTCCCGACGAGCAGTACATGCTCGAGCTGATCAACCGAGCGCGCGCCAATCCTGCCGAAGAGGGTGTGCGCGTGATCGATACGGACGATGCCGATGTGCAGAGTTCCTACCAGTACTGGAACATCAACAAGTCCGCCACGAAGGCAGCCTTCGCCTCGTATGCGGCACGTCCACCGCTTGCCTTCAATGCAGAGTGCATTGCGGCTGCTCGACGTCATGGCGCAGACCAGGTGGCCAACAATTTTCAAGGTCACAACGGCACCGATGGAAGCACTCCGTTCACACGCATGAACGAAGCAGGCTTCACAGGTTGGACCTATGCCGGTGAGAACGTGGCTGCCTACTCAAGCAGCGTGTGGTTCGGTCACTGCGGACTCATCGTTGATTGGGGCACGCAGAATCAGATCGACCTCGGTCACCGCACGAACATCCTGAACATCTCGAACTACGTGTACACCGAGATCGGCATCGACATCAAGAAGACGACGGGCGGACTGCAGAGCGGGACCGTAGGACCGTATGTGATCACGCAAGACTTCGGTCTGCGTCCCGGCAAGCAGTTCATCGTTGGTGTGGTCTACTCTGACAAGAACAACAACAAGTTCTACGATCAGGGCGAAGGCCTTGCCGGTGTGCGCGTACAACCTGCTAGTGGTTCCACCTACTATGCGATCACATCCACGTCGGGCGGCTATGCCATCCCCTACACGGGCTCCGGCATGATCACGGTGAACGCCACCGGAGGTCCGCTTGGTGCGCCCATGACGATGAACGTAAGTGGTGGCGGTGGAAATGTGAAAGCAGACTTCATCGTCGCTCCACAGCCACCGGCCTCGGCCACCCTGCTCACTCCCGCGAATGCTGCAACGAAGGTGACACGTCCGGTGACATTGAAGTGGAAGTCAGCCGCGAATGCCGAGAGTTATACGCTGCAGATCAGCACAACATCCGGTTTTGTGAAGGCCACAACGGCCGAAGTGAAGCTGACCGACACTACGCATACGGCAACGGATCTAATGTGCAATACCAAGTACTGGTGGCGGGTAAAGGCCGCCAACGGTGCAGGCGAATCGTCGTGGACCACGCCATGGACGTTGACCACATTGCAGGACGTTCCGGCCGTGATCAGTGGACTGAATCCGAAGGGCGCCGTCACGGCTGACCTCGGCTCGAAGATCAACATCACGTGGAAGACCTCGGCCTCGGCGAACCCGACGTATCACTATCGCGTGTCCACCGTGGCTGACTTCAAGAGCGTGCTCGCGGAAGACTCTACCCTTACCGACACAACGGTGCAGTTCGAGATCACGATGCCAAGCTCAACACTGTATTGGGCCGTCCGTGCGAAGAACGACTGCGGATGGGGTCCATGGACCACGGCCACAGCGGTAACGCTCACGGTAACGGATGTTGCGGAAGAAGGCAGCATGGTGGCGGGGCTTGTGGTGACACCAAATCCTGTGTCAACAGGCAGCGTGGTGCGGATCTCGGCAGATCGCGCCATGCGCGGAACGTTGCGCTGCACGGATGTAAGCGGACGCGTGTTGTTCGAGCAAACGCTGGATGTTCAGGAAGGCACCACGTCACTGTCGGCCGGATCCCTTGCCGGCATGAACAACTTGGAAAGTGGAATGTATCTGCTCTCGTTCACAAGCGACCGCACGACGATCACCACAACGATGAGCGTACTGCGATAAGCACGCCCAAGAACAAACCGATCAGACCAATGTGAAGTAGTCGTGCTCCATATCATGATGGATATGGAGCACGCCTGCTCGTACGAGCTTGACAAGGATCTGCGAAGCACGTCGGTTCGAAATGTTCGTGAGCTTTGCAAAGTCTTTCACCGTTGCACGTTCGTAGCGCTCCAGAAACGTGAACAGGCGACGCTCCCGGTCGCCAATACTGATCGTCATTCCCGGTGCCGTTGAGTTCTGTCCGGCCAGAATGCGCTCCATCTCCCGACTCGCCTTCACACTGTTCTCCCCTTGCCGGATAAAGGCATTGGAGTCTTCCGTGATCAGTCGATGCGGCTTCTTATCGCTCTTCGGTACACGCACCACGATCACGTCCTTGAACTCGATCTCCACCACTTCCACTTCAAGATCGAGCGGCGGATCGATGTGATGGCGGGCCACTTCAAGCAACTCCATCTCTTCCTTTTCCGAGGCCACGCCTCGCACGGTGCGATCGTCGTCCACGCCAATGATCAAGTAACCGCCGGAGGTGTTCGCAAAGGCAATGATCTCCTTTGCGATCTTCTCGGCGGACGTGAACTTGCGCTTGAACTCGACCGTGTTGCTCTCACCACCAAGGATAAGATCACGGAGTTGTGAACGTCTCATTGAGCGGGTGCATACTTCCACTGTGATGTAGGAACCCACCATTGCGTGGGGTTGTAGCCTGGACGTACTTGCGAGAACTTCACATTGTGCAGACGCTTATTGTACACGCAGGGGAACTGCGGCATCCAGAGGAAGGTGTACGGCTGCTCGTCGACGACGATGCGTTGGAACTCCTTCATGTACTCCGCACGCTTCGCTTCGTCGAACTCGATACGATTGAGTTCCATGAGCTCATCGGCGCGCTTGTTGCGGAAGCTCACGTAGTTGGAGCCCTTGTTGTCGGCCTGCGACGAGTGCCAGATCTGATACGGGTCGGACGGGATCGGATCGTTCACCCATGCACCGATGTAGGCATCGAACTTGCGTGTGCGAAGGTTCTCGAGGAAGACGGCCCACTCCAGTTTTTTCACCGTAGCGTTGATGCCGATCTTCTTGCACTCGTCCACAATGAGCAGAGCCACTTGTTCACGCGCTTCATTGCCCGCATTGAGCAGGAACGTGAAGGCGCAATCGGTGCGCTTCCCGTCGATCGTCTTGTCGAGGATCCCATCGCCATTCGAATCCTTCCACCCTGCCTGCGCTAGCAGGGCTGCGGCCGCCTTCGGATCGTAGTTGATGTTGGGCAGTGTCTTGTCATACTCGGGACGTTGTGGATAGATGGGCGAGTTCATTGGCACGGCTAGGTCGTGCATCACTTGCTTGATCATGGCCGGACGGTCCACCAGGTGCGACAGTGCGCGACGCACGAGTTTGTCGGAGAGGACAGGACGTACCGTGTTCCAACCGATGTACGTGTAGTACTGCGCTTCGTAGGGATGCTTGACGAGATATGGCAGACGTGTGGTATCCACTTCCTCGGCGAACTTGGCCGGCGGGAGCGACTCCATGAAGTCGAGCTCTTGATTCTTCAGCGCCGTCACCGCCGCCGAGCGATCGTTCATCACACGATAGATGATCTTGTCGACGTAGGCAGGATTGTCCTTGTTCTTCCCTGCCGCCCAGTACTTCGGATTGCGCTTGATCGTGATGCTCTCTTGCGTCTTCCATTCGTCGAAGATGTACGGTCCGGACCCAAGGTTCATCGACGGCTCGCGCTTCATCTCTGCACGATTGTACCACGTGGCGAACTCGCTCATGGCCTTGTTGGCCTGAGCCTTTGCCATGTCGTTCGTTTCGGCAAACGTGTACTGGTCGGTGAGATTCTTCGGGTCTTGAATGTGCTTTGCACAGACGCGGATGTCGCCCAATTGGAACTCGGCCATGAAGTACGGTCGGTTCATCGTGACCACGATCGTATGATCATCCGGTGCCACAACGTCCTTCAGGTCTTCATAGTAGTTGCGCAACGGCGCCGCATCGATGATCAACGGATTCTTCACCACCTTGAACGAGAAGAGAACATCGGCGGCCGTGAGAGGATGTCCGTCCGAGAACGTGATCCCCTGCTTGAGTTTGAACGTGTACGTGAGATGATCCTCGCTGACCGTTGGACGTCCTTCTGCCAACGAACCCACGAGGTCGGTGGTAGCGAAGTCCTGATCGAGCAGCTTCTCATAGACGCGATCGAAGATGGCACGTGCCGAGGCATCGTTCACCGTGATGGGATTCAAACCCTCTGCATCGGAGAGCTCATGGATGATCACCCACTCGCCACGAACGGGTGCGCCCTCGTCCTTCTCGGAGATCTGTTCTTGTTCGCCGCCGCCGCATCCGGTCAGGAGCAAGGCGGCAAGGCTCATCGACATGCCGAATCGTGTGAACTTATTCATCATCGCTTTGGAAATAGGTGACGTGACGTTGGTCATAACTGTCCTTGTTCATGGATCGACGCTGGATCTCTTCCTGCAACCGTGCAGAGAATTCCTGCGAGGCATTGTAGCCGTATGTTTTCAAGAGGTAGTTCAAAGCGATCGTCTCGCTGATCACGGTAACGTTCTTGCCGGGGAAGATCGGGAGCTTCACCGATTGGATCGGAACGCCGATGAGGTCGGCCGTGAACTCTTCGAGACCGGTGCGATTGTATTCGTGACTCGGATCGTAGACCTCGAGCTCGACAATGATCTCGAGGCGCTTCTGGAATCGAATGGCACGGATACCGAACATCTGTCGCACATCGATCACACCGAGTCCGCGGATCTCCATGAAATGCTTCACGAGTGATGTGCCCGTGCCCATGAGGATGGACTCACGCTTCTTGGTGAGGATGACGAGATCATCGGCCACAAGCCGATGTCCGCGTTCCACGAGATCAAGGGCGATCTCGCTCTTTCCGATGCCACTTCCGCCCGTGAACAGAATGCCAACGCCGTACACGTCCACAAAGGAGCCGTGGACGCTGATGTGGGAACTGAACTGATCGTCGAGGAATTCGCTGAGCAGGAAGACGGTCTTCGTTGTATCGAACGGCGTCACGAGCACGGCAATGCCGTGCTCGATGGCCAGTTCAATGATATCGGGCGGCGGTTCGTGTCCGTTGGCGAACACCAGACACGGGATCTTGAACTGCATGATGCCTTCCACGGCCGAACGACGTTGCTCGGGCGTGAGACTTTGCAGGTAATAGAACTCCGTGTTGCCGAGCAACTGCACGCGGTAATACGTGAAGAACTCCGTATAGCCGGCGAGAGCAAGTTGCGGTCGGTGCAGACTCTTATCGGTGATCGTGTTGGTCATCCCAACGTCGCCCGTGCATGCCGTCAAATGCACGGGTCCGTTCAGGAGTTCCTGAACCGTGATCGAGTCCTTGATGTGCGGGACGACGTTCCGTATGAAGCCCATGGGTTATCCGCGTTCTGGTGAGCGGACGGGGATCTTCTGTTCGTGCAGCCGCGAAAGTTGACGTTGCATCTTGAGGGCAGCATCGTGAATGATCTTCGAGAAATGCTGTCCGCTTTCCTTGGCAACGAGTTTCTGTCCGGGAACCTTGACCGTGTATTCAACATGCTTCGTTGCATTCTCGTCGCAGATCACGTCGACGCGAATGATGCCGTCAACGAACTTTTCGAACTGCTTGGCGGCGGCGATGGCCGCATCATTTTCTTCTTCGGTAAGGGTGCAGTGGCGTGTCGTTACATGAATGTCCATGGCGCTGTCCTCTCTGTGAATGTAAATGAACCACTACGGCGACGGCAACATTGCAAAAAGGAATGTTCCGCGCAACAGGTAATCGTGAACGTTGCTCAGTTGACGATAACGCTCACGCCTACGTGTAATCCGAGGCCTCCGGCTTGAATATGATAGTCCCCTGACGTTTCCGGTCCGGCATTGGGCAACGAGCCCGCCAGGCTCTCGAACAACGGCGCGGTCACCGTCATGAACGTATACCGCACTTCAAAGGTCAATGCCCCTGCCACCTTCGTGGTTCGCTCTTTATCCCATCCCAAACTGATCCCGGCACGCAAGAGTCCTGCCGGCACGATGTGCGTGTCGTTATACGGTGTGGTCTCCGATGCATTGCCGTTGCCATAGACACCCTGTTTCCACACGATGGTGGAGATGCCGATACCAAGGCCAGCGCCAACGTAGGTGGCGAACTGACGATCGGTGGGATAGTAGTCGATGGTGGCGATGATGGGCGTTGCCGTGACGGACATGTCTTGCGCGATGGAGAGCAGCGTGGTCGCATTCGTATCGCCGAACGGATAGAACTGCTTGTAGCTCTCGCGTACGACGGCCTTGTAGTAGCTCGCCGTAAGGCCGACGCTGACGTTCTTCCAGAGGTAGGAGGCAATACCGCCTTCGATGACGTAGGGCACGTCGAACGTGGACGACGGTCCGCCGAGATAACGCTTATAGCTTTGGAAGAAGTCGGTGCTGTGCACGCCGAACACCCCGCCGAAGGATGCCCATGTGCGCATGGAGCGGACCTTCTTGACAACAACGGTCGTGTCGGCCGCCGTGGCGGCGAACGCACTGCAGCAGAGCACGCAACACGTGATGAAGCAGCGCACTAGAGGATCCTCTTCCCCATCGAACTGCTGACGACGTCGGAAGCGAACTCGGCCGTGCTGTTGCGAACATCGAGGATGGGATTCACCTCGGCAACCTCGAGCGAGGCGTACGCCTCGACCTGCGAGATCATTTCCATGAAGAGATGCGTTTCGCGGAAGCTCAGTCCACCCGGGACCGGCGTTCCAACACCGGGCGCAAAGGACGGATCCACGCCATCAACATCGAAGGAGATGTGCAAGTGATCGACGCTGCGTGCCATGTCTTCCAACACACGCGAGGCGATCTCATACATACCGAGCTTGTCGACGTCGAACATCGTGTACGCGGCCACGCCAAGTTCCTTGATGAGCTCACGCTCTCCGGGGTCGATGCTGCGAAGGCCAACGATGGCAAGGTTGCGGGGATCGAGCTTGGGGAAGTTGCCGCCAATGGAGGTGAGCGATGGATGACCGATGCCAAGAGCAACAGAAACGGGCATGCCGTGAATGTTCCCACTCGGTGTGGTCTCGGCCGTGTTCATGTCGGCATGGGCATCGATCCAGATCACACCCAACGTCTTCTTGTGTTTTGCACAGTGCGCTCCGATGCCTGCGAGCGAGCCGATGCTCATGGAGTGATCGCCGCCCAGGATGAGCGGAAAATCTCCATCGTCGAGCACACTCTCCACGCGCGAAGCGAGCACGGCGCTCATCTCGGCGATCTCGGGCAGATACTTGAGCTTGACGTCGGCCATCTCCTGCACTTCGATGTTGCGCACCGGAATGTCGCCTTCGTCGATCACCGTGTAGCCGAGTGCTTCGAGCTTTTTGTCGATGTCTGCAATGCGAAGGGCCGACGGACCCATGTCCACACCACGTCGGTCGGCACCAAGATCGATCGGAAAGCCGATCATGCGAACGCGCGTGGGCTTATGCATTCGCTCCTCCACCGAGCATACCGAGCACCTTGGAGAGCGACTTGCGCAGGTCCTTGCGATGCACGACCATATCAAGGAATCCATGCTCGAGCAGGAACTCGGAGCGTTGGAAACCTTCGGGTAGTTTCTTGCGAATGGTCTGCTCGATCACACGCGGACCTGCAAAACCGATCAATGCCTTGGGCTCACCAATGATGATGTCGCCCAACATGGCATACGATGCCGAGACACCACCCGTGGTGGGATCCGTGAGGATGCTGATATAGGGAATGCCATTCTCGGCGAGCTCGCTGAGGACGGCACTGGTCTTGGCCATTTGCATGAGCGAGAGCGCCGCTTCCTGCATCCGTGCGCCACCCGAAGCGCTGATGAAGACGAAGGGCACGCGCTGATCCAGCGAGCGCTTTGCAGCGCGCATGAATTTCTCACCGACCACCGAGCCCATCGAACCGCCGATGAATCCGAAGTTCATACAGCCGAAGCTGATCACCTTGCCATCGATCGTTCCCATGCCCGTCGTAACTGCATCGGGCAGACCCGATTTCGAATAGGCCTCCTTCAATCGGGCCTTATAGGGTCGTGTATCGGTGAACTCCAGCGGGTCGGCCGATCGCACCTTTTCGTCCATCTCGTGGAACGAACCCAGGTCGAACAGCACGTCGATGTACTTGTTGCTCCCGATCCGGAAATGGTGTTCGCACTTCGGACACGTGAAGGCGTGCTCCTCGAGTTCTTTGCGATAGATGATCGTGGCGCAGGATGGACATTTCGTCCATAGGCCGTCGGGCATCTCACGCTGTGTTGTCTCGGAGATGTTCTTGGATTTTCGAAGGAACCAGGCCATGATCAGTTCAATGTGGTACTACAAGGCCACCGTTTCCGGAGAAACGATGGCCTGCGAAGATACGGAGAATGAAGGGCTACGGAATAACGCAGACGAGGCGTCCGTCGGCAACGTAGATGCCGGGCGCCAGTGCGGGGACGAGGGGTTCACCGCTGGAGACCACCGACCCGTCAAGGGCGTACCAGAGGTGCGAACCTTCCCATGGCATGGGTTCACCAACGTGGACGACCAGACCGGTCCGCGAGGCCGCCGCCGCAGCAGCATCGTCAGCCACACTGCTCACGCCATCGACCGTCACACGGAACGTCATGGCACCGATGCCATTCTGATTCTGGATCCACGGTCCTTGGAAGACCACGGCCGTGTCGGCATAATACCGGTCGGGCACATACGAGATGAAGGACGCAGAGCCCGGCGTTGCCAGCGTGAGGATCACATCGTTCCCGTCCGTTGTCACGTTCGTGACCTTGCCAACGGAGTCGTTGACAAGGAAGCCCTCTGTTGGCGTGCGAAGCTTACCTGCGTAGTCAAAGCTCGGTGTGAACGAGATGCCGCGCTTCACGTTGCGGAAGGTGATGCGCACATCGGTGCGCGACTCGTTCGTATACGTGGCGGATCTCACATTGGGCGATTCCACATCCTCTTCGTAGACCTTGGAGATCTGATTGCGAAGCAGCAGTCGATACACCTGGTCACCGAGTGCCTTGTATCCGTCGGTTGCGAAGTGACATCCGTCGTGTCCGGGCAGACCGGAAGCCGCATGTACTTCCACGTCGGGATACTTGTCCTTGAACCGTCGCTGCATGTCGCGAAGCAAGGCATGTCCCTCTCCCCCACATCCCGTATGGATCTGGATCACATAGATGTGCTTGAGATTCGGAAGGTCTTCGTGCCAGGCCTGATACATCTTGTCGAACTTATCGGCATATCCTTCGCCATTGTTCGACTCGCCCTGATACCAGAACAAGTGTTCGAGCGTTGAGCGCATGCCGCTCTTCTCGACGCGATAGAGCCATGAACCGTAGATGGTGTTCACGTTCATGCGATCGTCGGGATCGGGATAGTGTTGTTCGATGGTCGTACCACCCACACCACCGTTGATGGTGAGCGTCGGATATCGATCGAACAATGCAAGGTTGCGTGCCAACTGCATGGGCCATGCGCCGATGTTCGCATCGCCGCCATTGCCGGTGCACATGGCGAGTTTGAAGGCCGTGTCCGACCGAGAGTTCTGGAAGTTGCTGCCAATGGTTCGCGCATTGCCGATGCCGTCGAGCGATCCACCGAAGATCGAATTGGACTGACCGCAGACGGCAATACCGATGCCGGCCAGAATGCTCGGTGCATTCAACACCTGCGTCCACGCACCACTGCGCCGCACATAGATCTCGAAGTCCTGCTGAATGGTATCGGCCACGAACTCATACTTGAACGTTGTACCGCGACTCGGATTCAGCGGTCCGCCGAAGTAGTACGTCACCCCAAAGTAGTTCCGCTTGATCTTGATACTGTCGATCCCGTCCACCAATGTCGTCCCACTCAGATCCACCTTCCGCATTGGAGCCGGTGCCAACGGATAGATCTGAAACGCACGCGGCGGATTGTTGAGCTGTACGAGCGGCGGCTCGGGCGGCGGCGTCCGATAGATGCCGTAGCGCGTATGCAAGTACTGATCGATGTTCGTGATCTCATTGTCGGAAAGAGCTTTGGCAAAGACAAGGATCTCGCTGATGTGTCCACTGAAGAAGTTGCTCGACGCATACGCACCGATGAACATCGATGGATCTGCCGTAGCAGGGATCGGCCCCTCTTCACCCTTTGCATTGTTCACATGAATGCTCACCGTCTTCGTGCCTTGCACGTAGCGCACGCGGATGATGCCCGTGCCGTTCGGCAGCGTGACGCCACTTGCCACTTGATGGGCGAAGTCGCCATTGTGCAGGACGCGCGGTGCAAGGGAGCTGTTCAACCAAATGGTGCGCGATGCTCCGCCGAGGATGTTGTTCGCACCGGCGACCGTGGTGTTGCGCACAACGGCATAGACCGTGTAGTCGGCGTTGACGGGAAAGACCGACGGTGCCGTCATGAACGTGGACGTGCCATTGAAGATCAGTCCGGGCTTGCCACCGATCGAGGACCCTGCATAGATCGGACGTGCAGCGCCCGTTGCAACGGCCTCGCCGCCTCCTGACCCTAGATTCTTCCACGACTCCACAAAACCGCTGTCGGTCTTCGTCACCAGCGTATCGGCCCGGAACCAGACGATGGGTGTGGGGATCTGTGCATGCACCAACGGAACGAAGTTGGCAAGGCACAGGATGGGCAGCGTGATGCGTGTGAGGATCCGACGGAGGAAATGAACATTCATGAGATCACCGGTGAAGTGGAACAGTGATAGTGAGTCCGAACATGTAGAGCCAACTGGCAAATCGAGTGCGGGACCGTTCGTCGAGGGAATACATGAGGTCGATGGCAAAGTTGAGGTCGTACTTCGGATCGTTGAGTTGATAGCCGATCCCCACCAGTGCTTGTCCATCGCTCTCGAGCGGAAGCCAGTGATAGCCGATACCAAATCGAACGATGTCCGTTGTGCCAAGCTCACCCCAACATACAACAGGAATTCCAAGCGTAGAAAGATTGACGCCTGTTGGAACTCTACTGATGGCGGGTCCGAGATCGAGGGAAAGACCTCGCATGATCTGGATGTTCGCCGTGGCGGCGATCCCGCCCGGTGTGCGTCCACTGAAGGAGACGCCCACCGAACGAAGATAGAATGTCGACGGAAGTTTTCCCGGCGTGAGCGGATCTGAGGCATGACACGGCAGAACGCCAAGGATGCCGATCGTGACGACGGCCAGGAACCATTGCATGCAGTGTTATCTCGTGCCGATAGGGTCCGCTACAGCGTCCTTATCACCGGTCACATTGTTCGTGGTTCCAATGGCACCGCACATGAGGATCCCCGCAGCATGCGGTGAGGCCATCGATGTGCCGCTCATGGTCGCATAGCCACCACCCTTGTAGCACGAATAGATGTTCACGCCGGGCTCGGAGTAATCCACGGGGGTGCCGTAGTTCGAGAACGAGGCAAAGACATCGTTGGCGCCGAAGGCAGAGATGGTGTAGACGTTCGGAACGTTCACACGAGCCGGCGAATAGTAGATGCAGTCGTCGGCAGCATTACCGGCGGCAAGACAAACGCTGATGCCCTTGGCACCAACGGATGCCACGGCATCGTCGAGGATCTGACTGGTGTAGCGCGACGTTGGACCGACGCTGTAGTTGACCACGTCGCCTTCAACGCCATTGACGGCGATGTAGTCGAAGGCCTGGATCGAGTAGGAAAACTGACCTGCACCATTGCGGTCGAGCACGCGCATGGAAATGAGCTCTGCGCCCGGCGCAACACCTACCACGCCCACCGTGTTGTCACGTGCTGCAATGATGCCTGCCACGTGCGAACCATGACCGTTCTCGTCGTTCGCCGAGTTCGTGCGTGGCACGAAGGTCTTGCTACTTGCCTTGTCCACATTGAGTTCTGCATGATTGAAGTCGATGCCCGTATCCACGATCCATGCAACAGCGCCCGGACGTGGAATGCCCTTGCCTCCAACACGTGTGATACCCCATGGCGTCACTTGTGCGGCCGGCGTCGTTCCTCCTCCACCGGGTTTTGCCATCATCGTGAACGGTGGCAATTGAATGTAGCGATCTGGCTCAACACGCAACACGTCGCGATGCTTTGCCAAGAGAGCCGCCTTGTCGGTGGACACGGTGACCACGCATCCCTGCACGGCCGTACCGAAGGCAACGCCCAGTTGATCCGGACCGATACCGACCTCGCGCAGCATGTTCGATGCTACGGAGCGCACAGCCTCGATGCGGGCATCTTTGGACATGGACTTGATGTTAAGTCCCTTTTCCTGGAAGGCGGCAGGGCGGAATTGGACAATGTACTGACCTGGTACAGGGTCACCCGTTCGTATCGGCGAGGTCACATCGGATTGCTGCGAACACGATGCCAGGCCGAAGGCGATCATGCACGAAGCAAGAACAGCGTAGAAACGACGTTGCATAGGAACACCTCTGTGGTTTGAAATGGGCCGTGGAAAGAGCACGGGCTAGAGGCAAACGTACTAAAAAGGCTACTTGCTGATACCCAATACTTCGTATTGGATGATGCCCACCGGTGCCTTGGTCTCGACGATGTCGCCCACGGCCTTGCCCAGCAGGGCCTTACCCAGCGGCGAGGTCACCGACAGCTTGTTCTGCTCAACGTCGGCCTCTTCGGGACTGACGAGGAGATACTCGATCTCGCGGTTCACTTTTTTGTTGATCAGGCGGACGCGGCTCAGGATGTAGATCTTATCGTCGGGGAAGTCCCCTGCCTCGATCACCTGGGCGCGAGCGAGCATGGCCTCCATCCGTGAGATGCGGATCTCGAGCAGTTCCTGTTCGTGCTTTGCGGCATCGTAGTCGGCATTCTCGGACAAGTCTCCATGCGACCGTGCATCGGCGATCTTCTGTGCGATCTCCTTGCGGCCCTTCGTTTTGAGCTCGTGAACTTCTACCTGTGTTGATTCCAAGAATTCACGGGTGACGTAGATGGCATCGGCTGACATGGGACTCTCCTCGAAAAAAAAACTGCGCCAGGGCGCAGATGCGACAATTTACAGATGGCGGAGCAAATGCCCCATCTTGTCGCGCTTCACTTCTAAATATCGCTGATTCTCGGTGGTGGCCTGGATCTCGAGCGGCACCAGATCGGTGACCTCGAGTCCGTAGCTCTGCAATCCCACGCGCTTCTTGGGATTGTTCGTCATCAGGCGCATGTGGCGCACACCCAGGTCGTACAGGATCTGCGCCCCGATGCCGTAATCACGCGGGTCGGGCTGGAAGCCAAGCTCCTCGTTGGCCTCGACGGTATCCATCCCCTGCTCCTGCAGGGCATAGGCCTTGATCTTATTCACCAGGCCGATGCCGCGACCTTCCTGGCGCATGTAGAGCACCACGCCTCGGCCTTCCTGTTCGATAAGGGAGAGGGCGGCATGGAGTTGTGGACCGCAATCGCACCGACGGGACCCGAAGAGATCGCCCGTAAGGCATTCGCTATGGACGCGTACGAGCACGGGTTCCGGCGTGGTCACATCGCCCTTGACGATGGCAACATGTTCCTTGCCGTCGACGGTGTTCTGATAGACCTTGATGGTGAACTCGCCGTAGTCGCTTGGCAGCTTGGCCTCGGCCACCATGGTCACGAGGCGCTCCTTGGCGCGACGGTATGCAATGAGGTCCTGCACGGAGATGATCTTCAGGTCGTGCTGCTCGGCAAAGGCCATAAGGTCCGGCAATCGCGCCATGGATCCATCGGCCTTGAGGATCTCGCACAGGGCTCCGGACGGACGCAGACCGGCGAGGACCATGAGGTCGACGACGGCTTCGGTATGTCCCGCCCTCCGCAACACGCCACCTTCCATGGCAATGAGCGGGAAGATGTGGCCTGGGCGACCGAGATCGTCGGGTCGTGTGGCCGGGTCGGCCATGGCACGGACGGTGGCCGTTCGGTCTGCCACGGAGATCCCCGATGCCGTGCCATGCACATAGTCCACCGAAATGGTGAACCGTGTTCCATGCAAGGCGGAGTTGTCCTTGACCATGAGCGGAAGCTGCAGTTCGCGCGCACGCTCTTCGGTCACGGACACGCAGATGAGTCCGCGCGCCTCCGTAGCCATGAAGTTGATCAGTTGCTCGGTACAGAGTTCCGAGGCACAGACGAGATCTCCCTCGTTCTCGCGGTCTTCATCGTCGACCACGATCACGCACTTTCCTTGTCGGATATCGTCGACGGCTTCTTCTATGCGATGCATCATAAACGGATCGTTATTTCGCATCCACCGACGCGACCGAGGCCTTGTCGAACTTCACGCGCGTATTGTCGGCGATCTGGATCAGAATGGTGGTCTCGTCCACTTCAGAGACGGTACCATGAATACCGGATGTGGTCACGACCTTGTCGCCCTTCTTCACGGCATCGAGCAAGGCCTTGTGTTCCTTGGCGCGCTTCTGTTGCGGACGGATCATCATGAAGTAGAAGATGAGGATCACAGAACCGAACATGATAACGGTCGAAAGCAGCTGACTGCCGCCATCCGGTGCTGCGCCGCCCGATGGGGCTGGTGACATGAGGATCAATGAGAGCATGAGTGTTCCTTTTGAACGTGGTGCGTTAGAGACGTGGTGCGTTGAGTTGTTCGATGGTCTCGCCGGCCCACTGACGAAACGTCCCTTCCAAGATTTTCTCTCGAGCGGTACGCGTGAGCCACAGGTAGAGGGCGAGGTTCTGCATGGTGGCAAGTTGAAGGCCAAGGATCTCGCCGCTCACGAACAGATGACGAAGATACGCCAGAGAGAAGTTCTGACTGGCATAGCAGTCGAGTGCATCGTCGAGCGGCTCTTCCGACAGTTTGTAGCGCGTGTTCTTGATGTTCACCTTTCCCTTCGTGGTGAACATCGTCCCGTTGCGGGCATTGCGCGTGGGCATGACGCAGTCGAACATGTCAACACCGCGCTCGATGGCCGTGAGGATGTTCTCGGGCGTGCCCACGCCCATCAGGTAGCGGGCCTTGTTAACGGGCATCACGTCCGTGCTCACATCGATCATGGCCAGCATGGACTCTGCAGGTTCCCCTACGGCAAGTCCACCAATGGCATACCCGTCGAATCGCTTCTGCACGAGCTCCTCCATGCAGATCTTGCGCAGATCTGCATAGGTGCTTCCCTGTCCGATGCCGAAATGGAACTGTTGATGCCCGTACAATGGTTGTGTGGCTTCGAATCGTTCAACGGCTCGATCTGCCCACCGAAGGGTGAGCTCCATGCTGGATCGCGCTTGTTCGTAGGTGGCGGGATTGCCCGTGCATTCGTCGAGGACCATCATGATGTCGGACCCGATGGCACGTTGCATGTCCACCACACGTTCCGGCGTGAACAGATGCTTGGACCCATCGAGATGCGAGCGGAACTCCACACCCGTATCGCTCATCTTGCGGATCTCGCGCAACGAATACACTTGAAAGCCACCACTGTCGGTAAGGATCGGTCGGTCCCAATTCATGAACCGATGCAATCCACCCATGGTATGAAGCACTTCCGTGCCGGGTCGCAAGTACAAGTGATACGTGTTGCCAAGAATGATCTTGGCATCGAGCTCCACAAGAGATCGATGATCGATGGCCTTGACGGCACCTTGCGTTCCCACCGGCATGAAGATGGGCGTCGGGATGTCGCCGTGATCGGTGTGAAGCACACCTGCACGGGCCTTCGACAGTGGGTCGGTATGATGGAGCGTGAACATAGAACCTGCAAAACTACGGTTTGGCAATGGATGCATCGTATTTTCGTCTTCTCGGAACTTCACAACACGCAGTATCACACTCACACAGGAATCCTCGCATGGGCGTATTAGTTGGAAAAAAAGCACCATCGTTCACGGCACAAGCCGTTGTGAACGGTGAAGAGATCGTTGAGAATTTTTCGCTGGATCAGTATCTCGGCAAGAAGTATGTGATCCTCTTCTTCTATCCGAAGGACTTCACCTTCGTCTGCCCGACGGAGTTGCATGCCTTCCAGGCGCGCCTTGCTGATTTCGAAGCAAAGGACGTTGCCATTGTTGCCGCATCCACGGATACGGAACAATCGCACTGGGGATGGTTGCAAGTGCCGAAGGACAAGGGCGGTATCGCCGGCGTGACGTATCCGCTGGTCGCCGATACGAACAAGACCATTTCGCACAACTACGATGTGCTCGCAGGGGCGTACGAGTACAATGACGACGGAGAGCTGTCGGCCTCTGGTGAGCTCATAGCGTACCGCGGTCTGTTCCTGATCGACAAGGACGGCATCGTCAAGCATCAGACCGTGAACGTCAACGAGCTGGGACGCAGCGTTGACGAGGCAATGCGCATGGTCGACGCTCTGCAGTACTTTGAGAAGAACGGCGAAGTATGTCCGGCTAACTGGAAGGTCGGCGACGAAGGTCTGGTGGACACGCACGCAGGCGTGGCATCCTACCTTTCCAAGCACTGATCTCTCTGCCGTGAGCCTACGAGATACTTGAACGCACGCGTTGCGTGTAGGCTCTGATCGACGTCATCACATCATCGTTGGTGGCGGCCATGTGGTCTAACACCCATCTGGCCGCCATCACGTGCGTGAGCTGCTCCCCTTGATCCTCGCCTTGCACGGCTATGGCCGGCTCCAGACCTTCGAGAATGGCCTCTTCTGCCGTACGGAGTGCATCGGCAGAGTGCTTCGCCTCGACGAGTGCGCGAACAGATGCGATGTTCATGCGACCACCTTTTCAAGCATTTCAACAACACGTTCCTCTTTGGCCGTAGCGCCACCGTCGAGGAGTTGACCGTGTTTGAACACGGCAAAGAACGGAAGATTGTCGACCCCTGCCGCCTTTCGTGCCTCGGGATCGGTCTCGGCATTGACCTCGAGGAAGGTGACGGACGTGAAGCGCTCATCGGTGCTGAGGCGACGGAACTTGGGGGCGAAGAGCTTACACGAACCACACCAGTCGGCAAAGTACTTCACGATCACGCGTTCGTTCGTGTCGAGCAGTGTGCGGAAGTCGGCATCGGTAGCATGTGTGACAGACATAGAAGAATTCGAAGGATGTGTGAATGATCGGAGTGTAGACGAAGAACAACGCATTCAATTTACGAGTTCACCATCGCACAGAATCGTACTTCTTTTCCATCGATCGTTTGCCGTGGATGACGCTGCGATAGTCAACGTCGTTCTCGGCCATGGCGTCGGCGCGGACCACGTCGGCCACGGCCTGCATGCGCTGTGTGACGATGGATGTGATGTCTCGGATCGACATGGTCGCTCGCTCCGCTGCTTCGATGGGCGTCCCGAATCGCATCCATACCACGGCGCCTTGTTCGCGCAACAGCTCATAGCGCATGGCAACGGGGATCACGACCAGGTCCGGCACCATGCTGGCCACGATGGCCGCTCCCGGCTCGCAGACGATGGGGCGCACCTCCTGATGGATGAGCGTGCCCTGCGGGAACATCCACAACGCTTGCGGTGTGCGTTGCAATTCTGCGGCGGCGTAGCGGACGGAGGCAAGGGCCGAGCGCGGATCTTCGCGCACCACGCTGAACATGCCGATGCGCGAGAAGAACCGGTACTTTGAGAGTTGCTTGTATTCCATCATGCCGATGGCCTCGCACCGCAGCACACGCAGCGAGAGGACGATCGTGAGCGCCGCATCCCACCACGATCCGTGCGTGCAGGCGAACAACACTGGAACATCCCGACGAACGTGTTCCAAGCCCGCCACGCGCACGCTATGGAAGGTGCGGCGAATGCTTCGCTCGAAATACCGACCCCAAAAGGCCTTTGCCAAGGCGGAAGGGCGGGCAGGGATGAAGGTGGATGACGTATTTTGCATGACACACAAATCTATGCTATGAACAGAGACCCAAAACGTGTTGTCGTTGGAATGTCGGGCGGAGTCGACTCGAGCGTGGCCACTGGTCTGCTCGTCGAACAAGGCTACGACGTGATCGGCATCACCATCAAGACCTATCGCTACGAAGATGTTGGCGGCAACGTTGGCAACGATTCGTCATGCTGTTCGCTGGACGGTATCAACGATGCACGTCGTATTGCCATGCAACTCGGCGTCCCCCACTACACCGTTGACTTCTCCGGCGTGTTCCGCGAGAACGTGATCGATTACTTCATCGAAGACTACATGGCCGGCAACACGCCGAATCCATGCGTGCGCTGCAATCGTCAGATCAAGTGGGCAGAGATGTTGCGCAAGGCGGATTCGTTGGGTGCAGAGTACATCGCCACCGGACATTATGCGAGCATCATGCATGATGCATCAACGGGACGTCGGTGGATCCGTCGCAGTCCGGATCCGAAGAAGGATCAATCGTACATGTTGTGGAGCGTTCGTCAGGAACACCTCGCACGCACGCTCTTTCCGCTTGCTGGCTTCACCAAGCCCGAGTCGCGGGCCGAAGGCGCACGTCTTGGTCTATCGCTCGAGAAGAAGAGCGAGTCGTACGAGATCTGCTTCATTCCCGACAACGACTATCGCCGATTCCTTCGCGACAATGTGCCGAACATCGCATCGGACCTTGCGGGCGGAAAGATCATGATGCATGGAGAACAGATCGGAACGCACGATGGCTATCCATTCTACACCATCGGTCAGCGCAAGGGATTGGGCATTGCCCACAGCGAACCGCTCTTCGTGCTCAACGTGCTTCCGGAGAGCAACACCGTGGAAGTGGGAACGGAGAATGAGCTCGACCACATCCGTCTCACCGCCACCGATGTCAACCTTCAGCAGGTGGCATCCATCGATGAGAAGCGCGAGTTCACGGTGAAGATCCGCTATAAAGACGAAGGGGCACCGGCCATCTGTTGGACAGATGCGGCCGGCACCCTTCATGTAGAATTTCTCGAACCGAGAAAGGCCATCACTCCCGGACAGAGCGTTGTGCTCTATGACGGAGATGATGTGATCGGCGGCGGTATCATCGCCACACGATCCTGATCCCCTATCGCTTCACGATCGGCGCACTCCATACAGCGGCGCCACTGCGTACGCGTACGATGTAGGCACCTGATGCAAGATCCGTCAGCTCGACCGTGATCACGCTTTCATCGAATTGCAGACTCTTGATGAGAAGGCCTCGCATGTCGACGATCTCCAGTGTGGCGAGATCGGCATGGTCAGGCCTCCGTACTTCGATGCGCTGATCGAACGGATTCGGATAGACGGCAAGCAATGTTGAACGACGCACATCTTCAGCAACATCGGAAATGACCGGTGTGATCGGAAGGGCATCGGAGATGCTCGTGCATTTGTCGGAGTTCGTGACCTCGACGCGATAGGAACCGGCCACCATTGCCTTGATGTCGCGCGTGGTCGCCCCATCGATCTTCGTTCCGTCCACGAACCACTGATACCCGGTCACACCGATGCTCGTTGCACGGAGCGTGTCATTTGAACGCTTGGTGATCGTTGGTTTCACCGGCGTGCGGCGAATGACCACGGCCGTGGTGGTCGAGAGACCACGACAACCGTTATCGTCTTCAACGCTGACCGAATAATCGCCGGACTGACTTTGTGCGACGAGCGTGATGCGACGCGTCGTGTCGCCATTGCTCCAGGTATAGGAACGATAGCCCGAGGCTGCCTCGAGTACCACGGAGTCGCCACTGCACACATTCGTTGGCGTGACGGCCGTTACCGTTGGCGTCGTGGCCTTGCATTGCACAGCATCGATCTCCCACACGCCTCTGCCGTAGGTAGCAGCGCGCAGCTTGTTCGTTGTCGATACGATGGCAAGGTCCGAGATCACCGTCATCGGCATTTCCTTGCCGAACGGTTGCCACTCCTTCATGCCCTCGTCGCGGAAGTACACGCCAAGGTCGGTGCCCAGATACAAACGGTTCAACACGCCAGGCTGGAAGACGATGGCATTGGCCGGAACGTTCGGCAGTGTATTGCCCGTGATGTTCGACACCACACCGTTGTTGATCTCGATCACCTTATTGCCGCCAACGAAGCCACCGTAGGTGACCCATACGCGGCGTGGATTCGTGGGATGGACCTTGATGTCGGTGATGAAGCCGCTCACGCCATTCTGCTGCGACCACGACGTGCCGCCGTCCGTGGACACATACATCGTCTGTGTATAGGCCACATAGAGGTACTTCGGATCCGATGGAGCCACGGCGATCACACGCAGCGTTGCTTGCACGTTCAACGGCGTGAGCTTCACGAAGGAAGCACCGTAGTTGTCGCTTCTCCAGAGATTCTGATAGCCGAGATAGACCGTGGCACTGTTCTTCGGATCGATGGCGATCGGCGTTACCCAGCTCCCCTCCTCGCCGCGACGACTTTGACTCGAGATGAACGTGAAGTTCGATCCGCCGTTATCGGAGCGGAAGAACGTGCCGTTCGGATTGCTCGTATACATTGTCTGCGCGTTCGACCAATCGATGGCTGTTTTCATTCCGTCGCCATCAAAGACATTGCGCGCCGTACCGTTCTGGAAGCGCGTGGTACCATTGTCCTGCGCACCGCTCAAGATCAGACTCGTGTTCAGATTGGACACGGCAAGACCATAGAACTGCTGAATACGCAGACCGCGGCTGATGTCGCGCCAATTCTGTCCGTCGTTCTCGCTCACGGCGATCCCGCCGTCGTGACAGGCATACAGCAAACCATTGTTCGGGTTGTAGCGGAACGAGTGATGATCGGCGTGGACGAAGTCTGCGCCACCACTACCTGTCCAGTGTGCACTCAGTGCCCAGGCCGTGCCCGATGCATTTGCCGTGCGCCAGATGTTCACACCACCCACGAAGATCTGCGATGCATCGATGGGCGAGATCTCCAGGCTCAGATCATAGAAGCCTTGTCCTTGCGTGTCGTTCCCGTTGGCGCTCCATCCGAGAAGGTTGACGTTCGGATTCATGGCCACATAGGAGATGCCTTCATCTGTCGAACGGAAGACATTGTCAAGGCCGTTCGTCGATGCGTTCGATGCCAGCACCACCAACAGTTTCGGATTGGCCTCGGTGACGCCGAGACGCAAACGGTTGGCCGTTGGACGCGAATACATCTTCGTCCAGGTCTTCCCCATGTCCACCGACTTGTACACACTGGCGCCGCCCGTGATCGAGAACGTCGCGCTGTACAAGATGTTCGCATTCGTTGGATGACCGACAACGTCCTTGAAATATCCGTTGGTCGTGATGCTGAACGTCTTGCCACCATCGGTCGACCGTTGCATGCCGCCCGATGTGGCCGCGACCACGATGTTCGGGTCGTTTGGATTCACCCAGAGCTTGCAGACAACGTTGTTGGATTCGGGGTTGTAGGAAAGGCCGG
Source organism: Kapaibacterium sp. (SeqCode) (assembly GCA_044224925.1). Taxonomy (GTDB): domain Bacteria; phylum Bacteroidota; class Ignavibacteria; order Kapaibacteriales; family Kapaibacteriaceae; genus Kapaibacterium. Next base: position 322,607 of record JBGAJM010000001.1, on the reverse strand, counting down.
TGGACGACCACGTCAGACCGCCGTCGACCGACTTGATCACACCATAGCTGAAGACCGGAAATCCTGTAAGGATACCCGGCAACGCCGTTTCAGCATCGCCAGTGGCAACATAGATGATCTTATCGTCGCCCTTGGCGAGTTGAATATCGCTCACACCGAACATGGGATATCCGGCCACCGGAACGTACGTCCAGTTCCCTCCATTGTTCGTGCTCTTCCAGAGTCCACCTGCGGCAGAACCAACCCACAGAAGGTTGTTGTTCTGATACGAGAAGGCCATGCAGTTCACGCGGCCGATGCCGTTCCACTGACTTTGATCGATGGTCGCCGGTGCTTCCGGACCTACCTCTTTCCATGTTGGAATGGCTTGCTGGTCTTCAGATAGGCGGCTGCGCTGCCGCTCGACGCCGAGCGCCTCGCTCATGTAATGCGCCGACGTCGGGAAGTCTCCATTGGGAAGCAGTCGACGCTCCCAGAAGTACTCCCATCGACTGAACTGCTTCGCAACGCGAAGGCTCCCGTCGGGGTTGACCGTGGTATACACGGCCTTCATGTTGTCCCTGATCCGGTCGAATTCGCCGGCGTGCAGTGTTGTCCCAACAACGCACAATGCAAGGAGGTGAACAATGAACGATCGTAGTGTCATGTGTTGTCCCATAAATGCAAGACCTACCAATTCAGATTTAGTTGCTCTTTGAACGGCGTGCCCGGAGTCGTTTGAACGCGAACCGGTAGTACCGCCATGTGGTGCCCCAGACATTCTCGCCCATTGTGACCATCCGAAGCTGGTCCCGCGTCAGCGTTTGCCGTTCCACCCTCCAAGCCTTGAGTCCTGCCGTGACCATTCCCAGGATCCCTTCCAGATACGTCAGCGGCGGTGTGCGATGCCATATGCCGATCACCATTTGCGAGGCCATGTGCACCATCGACCGACCGGTGGCCCGCCAGAACGGGAAATACCGGAAGTTGAACCGTATGGGCATGGTGCTCATCAGCAGCCAGCGCGAGGCGATCTGCGAAGGCTGAAAGGCGGTAAGGTGGCACACACGGAACCATGGCACGTAGCGCAAGACCATACCGGCGGCGATCATGCGCGCCGACAGATCCGATTCCTCGATATAGAATGTGTCCCAAAACCCTCCCACCTGGAGAAATGCCTTCCTCCGTATGAGAACACTTGCACCGCAAAAGTGGTTCACGGGCAGACCATCTTCCGGGATGGTTGCCGTACGCTCGGGAAAGGGATACCAGTTGTAGGTCAGACCATTGTCGACGAAATAGACCTCTCCTGCCACAAGATCGATCTCCGGATGCGCCTCCATGAACCGCAGACCGCGTTCCAGCATATCGTCGGTCTCGGGCCAGGCATCATCATCCGTGCGGAAGATCACATCGCCCGTGGCAAGCTCTGCGGCAAGGTTCAAGGCGGCAGGGCCGATGTTATCGGCAAGGCGCACCGTGCGTACGTGCGGGAACTCGCGCTCGAGCATGGCCGTGGTCTGGTCCGTCGAACCATTGTCCACCACGATGATCTCCACATCGGCAAGCGACCCGGTCGCATACCGTTGCAGACTCTCTCGAAGCACATCCTTCCGATCGCGTGTGGCGATCACCACTGTTAGGCGCATCCGACAAAGATACCCACGAAGGATTTGCGATATTTGTGGTTTCTGCGACCATTTCACGAACGAGGCAGTGCATGGACAGCAAGTTCCAACTCCATCTCCAACAAGAACTTCAATCGATCCGCGAAAGCGGGCTCTATAAGAACGAACGCGTGATCGTCTCGCCGCAAGGACCGGAGATCATGGTGGAAGGCCGTTCCCGTCCCGTCTTGAACTTCTGTGCGAACAACTACCTTGGCCTGAGCTCCCACCCTACGGTGATCCAGGCCGCCAAAGAGGCCCTGGACACCCATGGCTTCGGCATGAGCAGCGTCCGCTTCATCTGCGGCACGCAGGACATTCATAAGGTGCTCGAACAGAAGATCGCCGAGTTCTGTCAGACCGACGACACGATCCTCTATGCTGCCTGCTTCGATGCCAATGGTGGCGTCTTCGAACCGCTCTTCGGCGAAGAAGATGCCATTGTGAGCGATGCCCTGAACCATGCCTCCATCATCGACGGCGTGCGTCTCTGCAAGGCCAAGCGCTATCGCTATGAATCGTGCAACATGGCCGATCTCGAAGCACAACTCAAGCAGGCTCGCGCTGACGGTGCACGACACATTGTGATCGCCACCGACGCCGTCTTCTCCATGGATGGCACGATCGCTCCCCTCGACAAGATCTGCGATCTGGCCGATGCTTACAGCGCCTTGGTGATGGTGGATGAATGTCACTCCATGGGCTTCATGGGCACGCACGGTCGCGGCGTGGTGGAACACTGCGGTGTGACCGGTCGCGTGGATATCATCACGGGCACACTGGGCAAGGCCCTTGGAGGCGGCATTGGCGGCTTCACGACGGGACGTCAGGAGATCATCGACATGCTCCGTCAACGCTCACGTCCGTACCTCTTCTCCAATTCCCTGCCGCCTTCCGTGGTTGGTGCCTCCATTGCCGTGATGGATCTGCTGTCGAAGACCACGGAACTGCGCGACACCCTCGAATCGAACACAGCCTACTTCCGCGAGCAGATGTCGGCGCTTGGCTTCGACATCATTCCAAGCACGCATCCGATCACGCCGGTGATGTTGTACGATGCACCGCTTGCGCAACAGATGGCGAATGCATTGCTCGAAGAGGACATCTATGTGATCGGCTTCTTCTTCCCCGTCGTCCCCAAGGGCAAGGCACGCATCCGCGTGCAAGTGTCGGCAGCACATACGCGTGAACACCTCGACCGTGCTGTGGCGGCCTTCGCCAAGGTGGGTCGTCAACTGGGAGTGATCAAGTGAACGTAGCCTTATGCGGTGCCGGTACCATGGGCCGAGGGATCGCCCTGAATGCGCTGCGGTGTGGACATGCCGTGGTGATCTTCGACATCAATGCCGAGGCATGCGCAGCGGCCAACGTGTGGGTGCGCGATCAACTGAAGAAGGCCGTCGATAAAGGACTGCTCACGGCAGAAGCATCGGCAAAGGCCGAGCAGGTCTTCTCCACCACCACGTCGTTGGATGACTGTTCCTCGGCCGACCTCGTGATCGAGGCCGTTGCCGAGCGTCTCGACATCAAGCACGATCTGTTCCGTGCACTTGAAGAGCGTTGTGCACCCACGACCATTCTGGCCAGCAACACATCGTCGATCTCCATTGCCTCACTCGCTCGTTGTCTGGTGCATCAGGACCGATTCGTCGGACTGCACTTCTTCAATCCGGCCCACATCATGAAGTTGGTCGAAGTGATCAAAGGTCCACGCACATCACAACAGACCGTGGACGTGGCCGTGGCCTTCGCGCGCGAACTGGGCAAGACCACGGTAGTGGCGCGCGATGTACCGGGTTTCATCGTCAACCGCGTTGCGCGCAACTACTACAACGAAGCACAGCGCATCGCCATGGAACAAGCTGCACAACCGGAGCAGATCGATCGGTGCATGCGGGCCATCGGTTTCAAAATGGGTCCGTTCGAATTGATGGACCTCATTGGCGTGGATGTGAACCTCGACGTGACGAAGTCGATGTACGCTCAATACTTCAACGAGCCGCGCTTCACGCCATCGCTGATGCAGCAACAATACGTCGATGCCGGTCTGCATGGGAAGAAGACCAACGGTGGCTTCTATCCGTATGAATCCTAGTGCTTGGATCTCACGTCGGTTCTCACGCTCCTTGCGTCACGATCGATTTGCCCGTGCCACCACGATGGTCTCCATCGGATCGGTGGCCTTGGGATGTCTGGCCTTGATCCTTGCCATGTCCGTCTTGCGTGGCTACGAAGACGCCATCGAAGACGCGGCCCTACGCTTCACCTCGCACATCGAAGTGCGCTCTCGTTTCGGAACAGCGTTCACCAACGCGTCCGCTATCCAACGTCAGCTTGCCTTCACGCCCGGCGTGGAGGCCACGGATGAATTGCTGGTGCGTGAAGGACTCGGTCGCACGCGCAGCGGACTCGACGGCATCTTATTACAGGGCATGACGCCTGTCCGCGCCACGGAACAGATCCAACCACTGCTCATTGCCGGCACACTCCCCTCGCACGATGCCGTGCAACCACGCGTGGTGGTGGGTGTCGATCTCGCTCGCAAGCTCGATCTGGAGGTGGGCGATACACTCGTCGTCTTCACCACGGACGATGTGCAAGCTTCGCATCCAACACCGCGCATCATTCCGGTACGTGTGAGCGGCATCGTTCGCAGTGGCATGCAGCAATACGACGAGACGTCGGTGTTTCTTGCCATCGACGATCTCCGTGCCGCCTTACACCTTCCGTCCGACGCTGCCACGGCCATCGGTGTGCGATGCACGAATGTGGTCGACGTGGATGATGTTGCCGCGGCCATCGCAAGTGCATTGCCCGAGCGCAACGTTGCGCTCACGTTCCGGCAACGGCACTATGCCATGTACTCGTGGATCGAAATGCAGAAGCGGCCCATTCCCATTGTCCTCGGTCTCATCAGCATCGTGGCCGTCTTCACGGTGATCGCCTCGTTGCTCATTGCTGTGGTCGAGAAAACGCGCTCGGTGGCCATTCTCATGTCGCTCGGCATGCGCGCATCGCAGATCGCCCAGATCTTCGTGCTGCACGGACTTCGCATCGGCATCTATGGGTGTGCACTCGGATGCGGTCTGGCCGCCATTGCCATTGCAGTGCAGCGCACGTTCCACATCATCACGTTGAACGGCGCCATCTACTACGTCTCCGTCCTCCCCGTTGCCTTCACGGCAGACCCCTTCATCCTCGTCACCACAACGTCCCTCACGTTGTGTCTCCTTGCCGCCCTCGTCCCTACCCTCTTAGCCTTGCGTGTTTCCCCTGTCCGTGTTCTCCGGTTTGAATAGGTGGGTGTCGACTACTTGTGTGAAACGTCTTTATGTAAATGGAGAGCGCGAGTGAGAAACGTAACTGTTGTGATCCTGACAATACTCGCAAGTGTGCATGGTCGTTTACGCGCCGACACTACAGACGCACGTGCCTTCGGGTTGCGCGTCGGGAATGTTATTCATTACTCGGGACCTACTGGTCAAGTATGGGAAAGCCGAGTTGTTAAGGACAGTACCGATGGCGAAGGTAACATCTACTTTTGGCGAGTAGAAACTGATACGACGACGTTGGGACTTCCAAACTTTAAAGTCGGAGTAAATCATGTTGTGTATGATCGAGGTGTCGGTCTCACAACCGCCATGTTTAAACTTGATGCAGAAGTTGGTGAGGGCTGGCTGACTGACTCAAGTAAGGGAGAACTGTCTAGATATATTGTTAGACAACCTGATTTAGACCCAGATCCTCAGTGGGGAACACACCCTCAGCGAGTCCTGTTCAGCTATAAGAACAGGAGTACCGTGGAAACGTCAGATCCAGTGTCAGTGTTTATCTACGTTCCTCAGATTGGTCTTGTTCTGCAGCAGGATTTTGTTTTCGGTACAACTTTTTTCAAGCTTATCGGAGCGAGGATTAATGACTTGGTGTATGGCGTTCTCACGTCAGCCCCAGCCGAACCTCGCATTGACCTCAAGCCTCACATCTCTGTGATGCAAGTGGAATCTGGGCTTAGCGTACAGGTTCGCAACGATGAATTCTCGACTTGCGGTGCAATAGCGTCTATTGATGTCTTTGATGTGCTTGGGAATTCAATAGCAACACACTGTGTCGACGCTAGCACCGAGCACATAGACACCATCATTCGCTTCGATAAGAGCTTCAATCCTGCGTCGCGCGTTTTGATGGTTGTGTTCTACGATCATGAACACACGCCACTTTTTTTAACGGCAGTTCTCTATAGATCACTGCGTGCTGATCGGTGACCCTGCTCCCTACCCTCTTAGCCTTGCGTGTTTCCCCTGTCCGTGTTCTCCGGTTTGAATAGGTGAGCGTCGACGGAGAGTTTGCCGGGTCCGAAGAGAAACAAGGCATTGGCCAGGACGAGGAAGATGAGTGCCTTCTCCTTCTTCGCGAACACATCGTTCGCACTGAAGAGGAAGAAGATGATCATGAACTCGGCGATCACGGCCACAAGCACCGGACGGGTGAACAAGCCCACCATGAGCATCACACCTCCGGCGAACTCCACATACGTTGCCAACATTGCCTGCAGTCCGGGGAGCGGCCACCCACGTTGCGTGAGATCGGCCGTCATCTGGTCGAAGCCTTCGAACACCTTCGATGTGCCATGATAGATGAGCAAGGCACCGACGATGATGCGCAAGGCCACGATCACCGAATCGGTTCCCCATGGCGTGAGGGCGACACGCGAATACTTCTGAAGGTTGGAGTTCATAGATGCCTTTGTTATGCGTGTTGATCATTGAGCAGTGACGGAAGCGTGCGCTCGAATGTGGCCACAAGCGTGGCGACCTCGACATTCACCAGACCATCCACTGCGAGCGAAGTTCCACCCGTGGTGCCGAGCACTTGCATCGGCACGTTGGCAGCTTCGCAGGATGCTTGCAGGGCGGCAAGGTTGGAAGGGTCGCAGGTGACGATGATACGACTCTGCGATTCGCCAAAGATGCTGCCCGGATGATGGTCGAAGTCGAACGCACACGTTGCACCTATGCCGGTGCTCAGGCACATTTCGGCAAGAGCCACAAGGAGTCCACCTTCCGACGGATCGTGGGCCGCCGTGATGAGTCCGCTGCGAATACCGGCAAGCACCGTGCGTTGCAGACGTACCTCTTCGTCCATATCGATGAAGGGTGCATCGCCGAGGATCTTGCCCTTCATCACCTTGAGATACTCACTGCCGCCAAGTTCTTCGCGCTGCCATCCGATGAGGACGACGGTCTGTCCACCGGACACAAAGCCATTGCCCACGGTCTTCGACAGATCGTCGATGAGACCGAGCATGCCGATCGTCGGCGTCGGGAACACCGCATGTTGTTGCGACTCGTTATGGAAGCTCACGTTGCCGCCGGTGACGGGCGTGTTGAGGGCGCGACATGCATCGCCCATGCCCTTGATGGCCTGCGCGAATTGCCAATACACTTCCGGATCGTAGGGGTTGCCGAAGTTCAAGCAGTTCGTGATGGCCACCGGTTCAGCACCAACACAAACGCAGTTGCGTGCGGCCTCTGCCACAGCGATCATACCACCGCGCAATGGATTGAGATACGTGTATCGACTGTTGCAATCCGTGGTGACGGCAATGGCCTTGCCGGGAAGTTCCTTGATACGGATGACGGCTGCATCACTACCGGAGCGCTGTACGGTGTTCGTGCCCACTTGCGAATCGTACTGCTCGTAGATCCAGCGCTTCGAGGCGATCGTTGGCGATGCCAACAACTTGAGCAACACATCAGTGCACTCCGCTTCGTGCAAGATGCCGCCACGATCGAGCGGCTTTCGCGTGAACTGTAGGTATTCGGGTTCTTGTTGTTCGCGTACGTAGACGGGTGCCTCGCCGCCAAGCACAAGCGAGATGGCAGGTAGGTCGGCCACTTGCACGCCTTGACGGAAGATCTCGATACGTCCGGTGTCCGTCACTTCGCCGATCTGCACAAAGGGTACATCCCACTTTTCGCAGACGGCGATCGCTGCGGCTTCCTTGCCTTTTTCGACGACGACGAGCATGCGCTCTTGTGATTCGGAGAGCATGATCTCGTAGGCCGACATGTCGGCCTCACGCAATGGCACCTTGTCCAGATCGATGCGCATGCCCACGCCGTTCTTCGCGCTCATTTCGGACGTGGAACATGAAATACCGGCGGCACCCATGTCCTGCATACCCACCACAACGCCGGCGTCGATCAATTCCAGCGATGCTTCCAACAACAGCTTCTCGGCGAATGGATCGCCCACTTGCACGGTCGGTCGCATATTCTCCGTGAGTTCGTCGAACTCGCGTGAAGCGAGCAACGATGCGCCGTGGATCCCATCACGTCCGGTACTGCTTCCCATGATGAACACCGGATTGCCCGGACCCTTCGCACTGGCACTGGCCATGCGATCGGCACGGAGCAGACCTACGGCCATGGCGTTCACGAGCGGGTTGTCGGTATAGCACCGATCGAAGTAGACCTCCCCTGCCACCGTGGGAACGCCGAAGCAGTTGCCGTAGTGACCGATGCCGTGCACCACGCCCTTGATGAGATACTTCGTCCGCTCGGTATCGGGCTCACCAAAGCGCAACGAATTCAGCGCTGCGATCGGACGTGCACCCATCGTGAAGATGTCGCGCAAGATCCCGCCCACGCCGGTGGCCGCACCTTGAAAGGGTTCCACGGCTGATGGGTGATTATGCGATTCGATCTTGAAGGCAATGCCGAAACCATCACCGATGTCGATCACGCCGGCATTCTCTTCACCGGCCGCAACGAGCATGCGCTCGCCCGTACGCGGAAGCGTCTTGAGTTGCAGAATGGAATTCTTGTACGAGCAGTGTTCGCTCCACATCACGCTGTACACACCAAGCTCGGTGTAGGACGGCGTTCTGCCAAGCACGGAACAAATGCGTTCGAACTCTTCGGCCGTGAGACCAAGTTCCTTGGCAACATCAACGGTAACAACGATCTCTTTGTGCTGTGTCATGCGTTTGGTGGGAGCGTGTGAGTGGGAGTACGACGTTCTAGGTGATAGGTGTGACCGAGCGTTCCAAGGGCAGCAATGGTCTTCGTGATGAAGGGCGGCAAGGGCAAGGGCCAATGCTCCTTCACGAAGAAGGTGCTGTAGTTGCCGCTGCGGAACGATGGCGAATCCAGCGTGAGTCTGCAGAACGGAAGCGTTGTCTTGAATCCGGCAAGATGGTAGTTGTCGATGGCGGCAATACTGCGCTCGATGGCCTCGTCACGTGTGGGTGCCCACACGATGAGCTTTGCCACCATGGGATCGTAGTGCACCGATACTTCATAGCCTTCGTAGAGCGCCGCATCGTTGCGGATCCCTTCCCCTTCGGGCAGTTGCATGAAGCTCACGATGCCGGTGTCCGGAAGGAAGTCGTTGAAGACGTCTTCGGCACAGACACGACATTCGATGGCATGTCCGTTCGGTGCGATCTCGTCCTGTCGGATCTCCAACCGTTCCCCACTGGCAATGCGCAGCTGTTGCTCGACGAAGTCGACGCCGGTGACCATTTCCGTCACGGGGTGTTCAACCTGCAAGCGTGTGTTCACTTCCATGAAGTAGAACGAGCCCGAGGCATCGAGCAAGAATTCCAGCGTACCTGCATTGGTGTAGTTCGCTGCCGTCACCAAACGTGCAGCCGCTTCGCCCATGGCCTTGCGGATCGCAGGCGTGACGGCTGTTGAGGGTGATTCTTCGATCACCTTTTGATGTCGCCGTTGCACCGAACACTCGCGCTCGGGGAAGTACAACACGGTGCCATGATGGTCGGCAAGGATCTGGATCTCGATGTGACGTGGACTGACGATGTAGCGTTCGATGAAGACCCGTCCGTCGTTGAACGACGTGAGCGCTTCACCTTGTGCCATGCGGAAGGCCGACTCGATCTCGGAAGTTTGCTCGACGATGCGCATGCCCTTGCCGCCACCCCCTGCTGCCGCCTTGATGATCACGGGGTAACCGATGCGGTCCACCACTTCGCGCGCTGCATCGAAATCTTCGACGGCGCCATCGGAGCCGGGAGAAATGGGCACGTTGGCCTTGATGGCGAGATCGCGTGCTTCGGTCTTATCACCCAGCATGTGGATGGCTTGCGGTGATGGACCGATGAAGACCATGCCGGCATCGGCGACCGCTTGCGCAAAGGCAGCGTTCTCGCTCAGGAATCCATAGCCGGGATGGATGGCGTCAACGCCGGCCTGTGTGGCGGCTTGCATCACCTTCTCGATCACCAGATACGATTCGCGTGGCGTGAACCCGCCAATGGCAATGGCCTCGTCCGCCTCTTGCACATGCAGCGCTCGTTCGTCCGCTTCGGAGTAGATGGCCACCGTGGCAATGCCCATGCGCTTGCACGTATGGATCACGCGAAGGGCGATCTCTCCTCGATTGGCGATCAGTACTTTTTTGAACATGGATGTCCTACCGGAATTCTACGATCGTCACGCCGTCGCCACCTTCTTGAATGGTGCCGATGCGGAATGATGTGATCTGTGGATGCTCATGCAAATATTCGTGCACCACCTTGCGCAAGGCACCGGTGCCCTTGCCGTGAATGATGGTGCCGGTGCTCAGTCCGGCAAGAATGCCGTCGTTGAGGAACTCTTCCAGTGCCTTCAGTCCTTCGTCAGCACGCATGCCTCGCAGATCGAGACTCGTATGCGCATCGAACTTCATGATCACGCTATCGTCGCGCTTCACCGTTGGACGTTGTGCCGACAGGTCCAACTGCGCCAACGGGAATCGGAACTTGATGCCATTCACTTCCACGAGTGCCGATGCACCCTTGGCGTCGATCTCCATGACCGTGCCCGCTGTGCTCGTGCCGCGGAGGACGACGGTGGAGCCGACGACGACGGAGCCTTGCGGCGTTCCCTTGGCCGGCGTTGGTTCGACCTCGCTCTTGGTGAGCACATCGCGCTCGCGTTCGAAGTCCTTCTTCACATCCTGTGCTGCACGTTGTTGTTCACGTACTTCGCGCACACTGTTCTCGATCAGAGCCTGGGCCTTACGTAGGATGTCGCGCGCTTCGTCACGTGCGCCTTCCATCAACTCGCTGCGCTTCTTCTTGAACTGCGTCAGACGCTCTTCGTAATCGGCCTTGATCCGTTCCGCCTTTGCCGCCTCTTCTCGCGCCGTTGCATGATGCTGCTCGGCCTCGGTGCGGAATCGTTGCATGGCGGCAATGCTTTGTTCGAGTTCATCGTGTCGGTCGCCCAGATACGTGCGTGCACGCGAGATCACCACTTCAGGCAGTCCCACGTTCTGCGCCAACACGAAGGCATAGGAATTGCCCGGGACGCCGCTCAGGAACTGGAACGTGGGTTGCAGTTTCACGTCGTCAAAGGCCAGCGAGGCATTGCGAATGGATGGTCGCGTCAGCGCGTATTGCTTCAGGGAGCTTTGGTGCGTGGTCACCACGAAGAAGGCCTTGCGTTCCACCAGCGAATCCAGGATGCCGGCTGCAAGGGCGCCGCCCTCGGCAGGATCGGTACCGGCGCAGATCTCGTCGATCATCACAAGGGCGTCCGGACCGCAGTAACTCAGGATATCGCGAAGGCGGATGATCTGCGACGAGAAGGTGGAAAGGTTACTGTCGATGCTTTGATGATCGCCAATGGCCGTGAACAGCCGACACATGCCCGTGGTGACCATGCCAAGCGGGAACAGGCCGCTCAAGGCCATGGCTATGGAGCAGCCGATCGTCTTCATGGCAACGGTCTTTCCGCCGGCATTCGGTCCGGAGATCAGAATGCCGCGCGTGGTCGCATCGAAGCTCACGGACAGCGGGATGACGTCGATCTTCGACGTCGTTGCCTGTTGCTTGAGGATGGGATGATAGACCCGTGTGAGTTCGATCTCTTCTTCGTCGGAGATCGTCGGACAGATGCCGCCGTACTTGAGAGCATGTCGGGCTTTGGCCATGCACACATCGAGCGATGTGAGCACGTCGACGGCCTCTTCGATGGAATGCGACACGGTACCCACTTCCGCCGTCAGCACCGTAAGGATGCGGGCGATCTCGCGCAGCTCTGCATTGTGCAGGAGCGAGAGCTCGTTGTTCATCTCGTACGTTTCTGCGGGCTCCATGAAGACCGTCGATCCGGTCTGCGACACACCATGGATGATGCCTTCTACAGAGCGTTTGTTCTCGACGCGTAAGGGCAGCACGAATCGACCGTCCCGTTGCGTGATGAAATCATCCGTCAGCAACTCCTCGTCGCCGAACTTCTTCAGGATCCGTTGCAGACGTGTGCGCAGTCGCGCAGAAAGTTCGTGGATCTCGCGACGGATCGACAGCAGTTCCCTGCTCGCATTGTCGCGTACCGTCCCTGTATCGTCGATGGCATCCGTGATATGTTTCTCGAGCACACGATCGTCCACAAGGTTGCGGACGAAGGCGGCAAGGGCCGGGGTACGTTCGGCACGTTCGGCGAAGAACCGACGGATGGCGCGCGACGTTTGCATGGCCTCGAGCACGTTCAGCATCTCGGGTGCCGAGAGGAAGGCGCCGGCAATGCGCGTCTTGCGCAGCAAGGACGAGACATCGGCAAGTCGATCGAAGGGGATCTCATCCCCTGCCGCCATCACATCCACCACCTCTTGCGTGCGTTGCAGTTCTTCGCGGAGGGCAGTGGCATTCGTGAATTGTCGCACTGTGCGCAGGCGCTCGGCTCCGAGGGAGGATTGGGCAAAGGTGGCGACGTGCGCGCAGACCTTGGCCACATCCAGTTCGTCGAGCGCAGCGGTCAGCAGGTCGTCTTCCGTGACGGACCGATCGCTCACGCGCCACCTAGCAATTGCTTGGCGATACGTTGGATCATCGCTCCGTCGGCCTTGCCCTTCAGGGCCTTCGTGGCCGCGCCCATCACCTTGCCGAAGTCGGCCGATGTTGTGGCACCTACCGAGGCGATGATGGTGGTGATCTCGGCGCGCACTTCATCTTCGCTCAGTTGTGCCGGCAGATACGTCATGATGATGGCCAACTCCTGACGCTCTTTCTCGGCAGCGTCCGTGCGGCCATTGGCCTCGAACAGCTCGATGGCGTCCTTGCGTTTCTTGGCAGCGGAATTCAGGATCTTGAATTCATCATCGGGCGTCATGTCGCGCTCGGCACCGCTCTTCTCGAACTCGAGAATGCCGGCACGAAGGGATCGGAGGGTCTCAAGGCGGAGCTTATCGCCGGCCTTCATGGCCTCCTTGATGTGGTCGTTGATCGTCGTTGTAAGGTTCATGGTGCAAAAATACGATAAGTGCATGATGTACTATGGCCTTCAAGGCCGTCCCGTTCCGTAACTTTGTGAAGAATTCTTCAAGGAACACCCATGAGCGCCATCAAGGCCGTGATTTTCGATCTGGACAATACATTGGTGGACTTCATGGCCATGAAACGTCAGGCCGTTGATGCGGCCATCGGGGCCATGATGGATGCTGGGTTGAACCTCACCTTCGACCAGATGAAGACGCATATCGACGCCATCTACAAAGAGCAGGGCATCGAGTATCAGCAGGTGTTCGACCAGTTATTGCAGGAATTGTTGGGCAAGGTGGACATGCGCATCCTGTCGGCCGGCATCATCGCCTACCGTCGCGCCCGCGAGGCCGCCCTCAAGCCCTACCCCCATGTGACGGCCACCCTTATCGAACTCAATCGCAAACAGATCAAGCTGGCCATCGTGTCGGACGCCCCGGCCCGCGAGGCCTGGCTTCGCCTGTGCTTCGTGAACTACCACCACTTCTTCAATCATGTGGTCACCTACGACGACTCGGGTGAGCGCAAGCCAAGTCCGAAGCCGTTCCTGATGGCGTTGGACATGCTGGGCGTGCAGCCGAGCGAGGCCATCATGGTGGGCGACTGGGCGGACCGCGACATGGTGGGCGCTCGGAACGTGGGCATGAAGACGGCCTTTGCAGCCTATGGCGACTCGTTTGGCAATCAGACCGTGAATGCAGACTACACTCTCACAGACATCACGCAACTGCTGGATATCGTATCTCCATGATCCTTCCCGTCTACACGTACAATCATCCCGTGCTGAGGCAGAAGGCCCAGCCGATCGCAGATCTCAGCGACGAGATCAATGCCTTCGTGGAGAACATGTTCGAGACCATGTACAATGCCAACGGCATCGGACTTGCCGCCAATCAGGTGGGCAGTTCGCTGGCGATGACCGTGATCGATGTGGCGGACTCCGACGATGAGGACGCCACGGAAGGTCCGCTCCTCCTGATCAATCCCGTGATCGAAGCCTATAGCGACGAGGAAGAGGAATTCGAAGAAGGTTGTCTGTCGCTCCCCGACCTTCGCGATGTAGTGGTGCGTCCCGAGGCCATCCAGGTCCGCTACCTCGACCGACACATGAAGGAAGTGGTGCGCGAGGCCGATGGATTGCTTGCCCGCGTGATCCAGCATGAGGTTGACCACTTGAACGGCATCTATTTCTTTGAACGACTTTCAGCGATCCGTCGAACATTGTCGCAGAGCAAACTCAAACGCATCGCCCGTGGCGAGATCGAAACAGAGTATCCGTTGTTCCCGAACGTATAGCATACATCATCGTGGGGTGTGCCATGATCGTCGTCCTTCGACTTGGGGTTCTTCTTGTCCTTCTGAGCGTTGGTGCGCATGCGCAGAAGTTCTCGCGGTATAACGACTCGTCATTCTGTCAGAACGATGGCTTTTCCATGGTCCTTCGTTCTCCGGATGGACCGCAGTTCTTCGCCTTCAGTCAGTATGCCGCCATGCCACCGATCCAGGATTTTTTTCGCACACCATATGGGATCACATGCGATTCGATCCAAGGTCCGGGGGCGACTCCTCCATCGAATAGGTCAACGTTCGCACAGTACATCCTCCACAACGATACACTCACGATCGCAACGCCGGATGGGACGTTTCGTTCCGTCGATTGGGGGCCATGGCAACGTGTGGCACTTGCGATGCCAAACCGAGAGATCGTGATCACCTCCTTGGCGCCGCTACCGGACGGCAGGCTACTCGCAGCGGCGCATAGCTACGTGGTCGTGCGTCGTGACACGTCGGGAGGTGCCATCATGAGCTACATTGATTCTTCGAGATTTCATGTAGGCTTTGTGAATGGGCTTGCGTTTGAGGAGACCTCATCCTTTGTGTACAGATCGCTGTCGGTGCTTGGAAACACGGGTGCAACACTTCCGGATGGGACGACCTATTTCGGTTCCTATCTGAACAACAATGCCCAAGCGTATCTGTTGGAAGTGTCTCCGAACGGAAGTACAGCTCCTGTTGCACCCCCTGCAGGAATGACCCATCGTTATCAATCGCCGGTCGTTGTTCGAGTGGGTGATCACATCGTGTACACCTTCTATGGACGGACAAGCGCCGAACGCGAAACGAGTCCGGCCTGTTACGTTCGGCTCGACACTCGCACCCGAGAGTCGTCACTGCACTACGTTGACGGACCATTTCCCAATGGCGGCTGGAGTGGTGATTCGGTAGCGCTCGTCATGGCCGGCGGTAGTGTATGGGTGGTACAGGAGAACAGTGTCAAACTCTACAACGTAGAAGATCAGATCTCAGGATTGCCGTGGACGCCCAGCTTCTATTCTGCGCACCGCACGGCGCCGACGGAATGGCTGTTGAGTTCTAACAGTGGCGTCTATTTCTTCACGTTCGACGTGACCACTTCTGTCGAGGATGATGCCACCCACGCAAGTGCAGATCGCATTGCAACGTCGAGCAGAACCATCGATCTCTCCGACCGCGATCCCGACGTGGCATCCGTGCAGTGGGAAGTGATCGATGCCATTGGCCACACGTGTGCGACCGGCACAGGTCCACGTGTTTTCATTCCACCGCCATCCGGTCTATACGTGGTCCGATTCCGAAACGCCCAAGTTGTGGTAATGGCATTGTAACGGCACAGCGCCATTCACACTGCGAACGGATCGTTCCCGGTGATTCGAGCCCACAAGCCATCGGGTGCCAAGTCAACACCGCACGGCCATGCGACGGCACCACGTTCCACGTATACCTTCGCAAACTCTTCATCGTCGCGCAGCGCTGTGAAAACGGTGCCTTCTGTCCCATAAATAGAGCTCGACAGATCCTCCACACCGGATGACCCGTCTGCAAACTCAACGTAGATCGTCCGGCCGTTCATCGCTCGGACATTCTCAACGCGCCAAGGAAGTGTAGTGGTGGTCATATGCGTTCAATGATCATGGATACTGGAATCACTGGTATGAGAGCCCCTAAATTTACGAGCATGAAGGGCGTTTGGTGCAACCCTTTTCGCGATCTTCGTCCACTCATCCCTCATACTCGTGACATCTCAGCTTCACTACTTCATGCGTCTCCGAACTCAATGCGTCCTCTTACTCTTGTTCACGACGGCGATTCTCGCTGTTGCCAATGATGGTGTGTTCTACGGAAGCTCGGGCATCCTGAAGCCGAGGTCGCCCACAAGAGTGCGCATACAGCATGAATGGCTCTCGATTCGATTTGACAGACAGTTTGCCGACGTGCATGTACGGTTCCATTTCTTCAGTCCAGACGACACCGGCGTGACACTGCCCGTCGGCTTCGTTGTACCATGTGGTGCTGGTGATGGAGGTTCTGGATATCGGGAGGGAAGCATTTCCAGATTCACGACCCAGCTGAACGATAGGATCCAAGCGTACAAACTATACGAGTTGCCATGTGACACGTGCGAACTGTTAGGCCCGGTTCCCTCTCGCAAATTTGAATCCTATGAGAACTGGGAAACTGGTCCTGACTTTGTGTTCCTCTCAACATTCACGTTTCACCCTGGTCAGAATGTGGTGACCCACTCCTATCGCCAACGAACGGGAAGTAGCATTGGAGTATCTAGTGACCTGAACTACGTGTTGACGACTGCACAGCATTGGGCAGGACAGACCATTGACACATTCGAATGTGCCATCACGCCATTTCCGAACGTCATATGTCACGTTCAAGGCTTGGATACCATCCGTTCAACACGCATTGTCGGCACCGGGAAACAGATACCGCTCACGGAAGCATTTCTGACAGCACATGAGCTGATCCCAGTCAATGGAGGAAGACTCTTTCGAATCCTGAATGGCTCGATCCACTACTATGAGACCGGGTTTCAACCGTTGAGTGATCTTGTGATCTCTCTTCTTGAGAACGTTCAGTTCGATGGTGGCCACTATGAAGGGCAAGACTCTATCTCCAGTATCGAGGCGATGGAAGAACGAAACACCATCTACGCCTCCCATGGCCTTATCTTCGCAGACACCACCGTGCAGCGGGAATTCGAAAGGACGAGCTGGTACATTCCCGATCCCAACTGCACGGTTCGAAGCATGCACTTCACGAGGCGTGAGCGGGACAGGCTTGCGTGGCTGAACAAGCAGATCAAACAACTGAAACGTCCATCGAATCGATCACCAACGAGACGACCATGAAGAACTATATCAACGGACAATGGGTAGACTCCAGCACGGGGCGCACCTTCAACAACATCAATCCAGCGCAGACATCCGACGTGATCGGCGCCTTCCCCAGGTCCAATGCCGACGACGTGGCCAAGGCCGTCGAGGCGGCATCGGATGCCTTCAAGGCATGGCGACTATTGCCGGCTCCGAAGCGTGGTGATATCCTCCGCCTTGCGGGTGACATCTTCACCCGACGGAAAGATGAGCTGGCCGACGTGATGACGCGCGAAATGGGCAAGACCCTTACGGAGACGAAGGGCGACATTCAGGAGGCCATCGATACGGCCTACTATGCCGCCACCGAGACCCGACGCCTCTTCGGCTACAATGCCCCGTCGGAAATGAACAACAAGATGAACATGTCGTTCCGCATGCCCATTGGCGTGTGCGGCATCATTACGGCATGGAACTTCCCGATCGCCGTCCCCTCCTGGAAGATCCTCCCCGCCTTGGCCTGCGGCAATACCGTGGTCTTCAAGCCGAGCGATGATTCACCGCATAGCGCCAATATCTTTGCCGAGATCCTTGAAGAGGCCGGCCTTCCTGCCGGGGTCTTCAACGTGGTTCACGGTGATGGCGAAGCAGGCTCTGCCATTGTCGAGCATCCCGATGTTCGCGTGGTGGGCTTCACGGGATCGACCACAACGGGCAACGCCATCGCTGCTCGCTGTGGCGCACTCAACAAGAAGGTCTCGCTTGAAATGGGTGGGAAGAATGCACAGATCGTGATGCCCGATGCCGACATGGACCTTGCCATTCATGGCGTGTTGTGGGGCGCCTTCGGGACCACCGGACAGCGGTGCACAGCCACTTCTCGCCTTATCCTCCATGCCGCCATTCACGACACCTTCATTGCCGAACTCACCAAGCAGGCCTCGGCGCTGGTGCTTGGGAACGGACGCAGCAATGCGGCCGCGCAAGTGGGACCGGTGATCAATCAACGACAACTCGACAAGATCCTGTCGTACATCGAGATCGGCAAGAGCGAGGCCACGTGCGTGCTCGGCGGTGAGCGCGACATGCAAGGTGACAATGCCAACGGCTATTTCGTGCAGCCCACGATCTTCACGAACGTTGAGCGCACCCATCGCATTTTTCAAGAAGAGATCTTCGGTCCGGTGCTCAGTGTTGCCAAGGCCACATCGTTCGAGCACGCCATCGATCTTGCGAACGATTCCGCCTACGGTCTCTCATCGAGCATCTACACACGCGACGTGAACGCTGCCTTCACCGCCATTCGTGACATCGAAGCAGGTATCACGTACATCAATGCGCCGACGATCGGAGCAGAAGCACACATGCCGTTTGGAGGGATCAAGGGTACAGGGAACGGACATCGCGAGGGCGGATGGACGGTGTTCGACATCTTCACGGAATGGAAGACCGTGTACGTTGATTTCAGCGGCACACTACAACGAGCACAGATCGACAACTATTGATTTTCCCATTGATGGAGGGGTCCATGAAGAAACACATCCTGATGTCGGCGACCGTGCTGACACTGGTCGCCGGATCACTACAGGCACAGAACGAAGACGTGCTCAGACCATACGGGCGTCCCGGTGACGCACAACAGACCAACTCGCGTTCCAAGTCCGATCGCGAGAAGATGGTCCTTGGTGTAGAAGGCGGCGGCTTGCTGAGCTTCTTCAGTCAAACACTTGAGCGCGACGTGCAAGTGACAGGTTCTCCCGAAGATGTGCTCAAGAGCGCAACTGGTTGGGGCACTACCTTCGGTCTGTTCTTCGATGCTCCTTTGTCGTCGAGTGTCGGTCTGCAGTTCCGCGTGAACTACAACAAGCAGGCATTCTCCAATACGAGCACGGCCGATACGATCGACGCCACCATCGTGGGCATTCGTCCGCGTGATGGCGAAGCACCGCAAGGCTTCACTTCCGTTGTCCCCATGCCCGTGCATACGACGGCATCATGGACGACGAATTCGATCTCCATTGCTGCCCTTGCACGCATCGATATTGTGGACGAGCTCTTCCTGACGATCGGACCGATCGCTTCGATCCGCATGGGTGACGTTGTTCGACATGATATGATCGAGAAGGCAGAAGCGGATACGATGACGTGGATCTCGATCGACTACAACGGTACCCCCGGAAGATATCAGTCGATCCACCGTGACATATCGGTCGCGTCCAATATTCTCCCTGTTGGCTCTATCAGCACATCGACGTATGCGGGTGCACGCTTCGGTCTCGAAGCCGGCATTGGCTATCGCTGGAAGGTAAGCCAATCGGCCTACCTCGCACCGAACGTTCGGTACCAGTACATGTTCTCGAAGATGAACGAAACGTTCCAATCCACGGACGTATCGCGCGGCAACCTTCAAAGTCCGTCGAACATCACCTTCAGTAATGCCATGCTCAATGCCTTGGCCATTGTTCTTCAAGTTGGCTTTTACTTCTAACGAGGAACATCATGAACACACTCAGACACGCTGCCTTTTTGATGTTCTTCGTTGCATGCACGGCATTCGCACAGAACATTCGCATTGTTCCCGTCGATCACAATTCATCGAACGACGACTTCGGTCTTACGCCCACCAATCACGGTCGACTGGTCTACTTCACGTCCGACCGCAGCGGTGAGCAACAGATCTATTCCATGGAGCGCACATCGTCCGGCTGGACCGAGCCCGACAAACTGAGCGGGAAGGTGAACAGTGCAACACATGTTGGTACGTGTGCACTTACGACGGACGGACAGTACATGGTCTTCGCCGGCTATGAGCACAACGTCGACGGACTTGGTCGCACCGACCTCTACAGCGCAACACGCGAGAACGGAACGTTCAAGAACATCACGAACCTTGCCGCCCTCAACTCCTCCTTCTACGACTCGCAGCCTACCCTCTCGGCCGACGGACGGACAATGCTCTTTGTGAGCGATCGTACGGGCGGGGCCGGAAAGACGGACATCTATCTGTCCACCTGGAACGGCAAGGAATGGAGCACTCCCAAGCAAGTGACCGGTATCAACTCGGCCGCCAGTGAAATGTCGCCCGTGCTCGCATCCGACGGTCGCACGCTCTACTTCGCAAGCGATCGGCAAGGCGGCAAGGGTGGCTTCGATGTGTATGTGGCCAAGCTCTCTGGTCTTGATGCCACGAACGTTCGTCCTGTTGGCGAGCCGATCAACACCGCTGCCGATGAATTGTTCTACACGTCGATCCCGAACAGCGACCAAGCGTACTTCACGCGTGCCACAGCAAGCGGCGACTACGACAACTTCATGGCCGTGCCGAATCCGTTCCCATCGGATCCTGTGGTCCTCGTGGAAGGCATCGTGCGTGATTCGATCTCGCGCGAACCACTTGGATCTGCGATGTCGATCACGGATCTCTCCACGGGCAAGGCCATTGCAACGTTGCATAGCGACGACGAGACGGGTAAGTACTTCGTCACGCTTGTGCCCGGACGTGTGTACTCCATCACGTCGTCACGTCAAGGCTACATGTTCCATTCGGAACGATATGAAGTACCTCCCGCAGCAAAGGGTTCTACGGTGCAGAAGGACATCGATCTCATTCCGCTCTCGAGCGGCAAGACCGGAAGTCTGCTCGTCTTCTTCGATCACGACAAGTCCGAGCTCAAGCCCGAGTCCATGCCGGAACTCGAGCGCGTGATCGAACTCATGCGTGAGAATGCAGCACTCAAGGTCCGCTTCGAAGGACATACCGACGATCAGGGTAGCGACGACTACAACCTCAAGCTCTCGCAACGCAGAGCCGAGGCCGTGCGCGACTATGTGACGGCCGCAGGAATTGAGAGCTCGCGCTTTGAGGCTACGGGCTTTGGAAAGAAGAACCCGCTGTCGCCTGCCACCTCCGAAGATGCACGTGCTCTGAATCGGCGCGTCGAGATGAGGATCATCTCCACGGGAAAATGATCGCTCCGGTCGACACAGACACCATCATGGTGCGGATACGGGACCTCGTGCCGGAGATCCTCGCAGATGTGAAGTATGCCACCACCGACAACTTCACGCACAAGGTCCTGTATCGAAGCAATGAACTGTATGCGCGGAGGGCCATGGCCCTCCGCCTTGCAGATGTCCAACGCAACCTCAAGGCCCAAGGTCTGCAACTCAAGATCTTCGACGCCTACCGTCCCCTCTCCGTCCAGCGACTGATGTGGTCCATCGTGCCCGACGAGCGCTACGTGGCCGATCCTGCAAAGGGATCACGTCATAATCGTGGAGCCGCCGTCGACCTCACCATCTGCGATGCCGCGGGCAAGGAGCTCGATATGGGCTCCGGCTACGACGAATTCACCGAACGCGCCCACATGAACTATCGCGGGTGTACCGACGAGCAACGTCGCAATCGCACACTCCTGCTCACGGTGATGAAGGAGGCAGGGTTCTCCGTCCTCGACACCGAATGGTGGCACTACGATCTCGACGGATGGCAACGCTTCGGCATCTTGGATGAGTGAGCTTTTTTACAGCTCTTCGAAGTGTGCCGTGAAGTGACGTAGGTACGGTGCTTGATACGTCATGCGGAGTCCGCGTAGGTCGTGACGACGTTCATGGACGTTCATGATGGCCTCGATCACGTAGTCGATATGACTTTGTGTGTAGACGCGACGCGGGATGGCAAGTCGCACAAGTTCCATGGCCGGTCCAACGTGCTCACCGGCTGCATTCGTGGTGCCGAACATCACGGAGCCGATCTCGACACTGCGGATGCCTGCTTCGCGATACAGGGCGCACACGATGGCCTGTCCGGGAAAATCCTTTGGTGCGATATGATCACAGAATCGTCGCGCATCAAGATAGATGGCATGTCCGCCCGGCGGTTCAAGGATGGGCACCCCTGCCGCCTTCAGCTTCTCGCCCAGGTACTGCACCGAGCGTAAGCGATACGTGAGATAGGATTCGTCGAGCGCTTCTTCAAGACCAATGGCCATTGCCTCGAGATCCCGTCGTGCCAAGCCTCCATACGTCGGGAACCCTTCGGTGACGATCAACACCGTCCGTGCGCGTTCCGCCCATTCCCCATTGTTCAGCGCAAGAAAACCACCGGTGTTCACCATGCCGTCCTTCTTGGCCGACATCATGGCGCCATCTCCATACGAGAACATCTCTTTGGCAATGTCGCGCACCGACGTGTTCGCATAACCCTCTTCGCGCATCTTGATGAACATGGCGTTCTCTGCGAATCGACAGACATCGAGGATGAGCGGGATGTTGTGCTTCGTGCATACAGCGCGCACGTCGCGCACGTTCTTCATCGACACCGGCTGTCCGCCACCACTGTTGTTCGTGAGGGTGAGAAGGCAGCATGGTACATTCTCTGCGCCGACGTCCTTGATCAATGCTTCGAGGGCATCCACATCCATGTTGCCCTTGAAGGGCGCGATCACTTCGGGTTGCGTGCCTTCGCGCACGGGAAGGTCGACGGCGCGTGCGCCGCTATACTCGATGTTGGCGCGCGTGGTATCGAAGTGCGTGTTGTTCGGGATCACCTTTCCGGCACCGCCCACGATGGAGCAGAGGATCTTCTCGGCCGCACGTCCTTGATGCACAGGGATCACGTAGGAGAATCCCGTGAGCTCTTTGAGCACCGTCTCGAAGCGGTAGTAACTGCGAGAACCTGCATAGGCCTCGTCGCCGTTCATGATGCCGGCCCACTGTCGTGCGCTCATGGCCGTGGTACCGGAATCCGTGAGCAGGTCGATGAGCACATCGTCCGCATGGAGCAGGAACACATTGTAGTTCGCTTCGGCGATCAACGCCTCGCGTTGTTCGCGCGTCGTGAAGTTGATCGGCTCGATGCTCTTGATCTTGAAGGGTTCGATGATGGTCTTCATGCGATGGGCTCGAATCGTGCTTGGAAGAATCGAAGGTATTGCGGTTCATACGTCATCGTAAGTCCGGAGATCGACGCACGTCGGTCAAAACAATCGGCCACCGATTCGGCGGTCACATCAAGGTGGGCCTGTGTATAGACACGACGTGGGATCGTAAGGCGGACCAGTTCCAGTTTCGGATAGCGTTGTGCGCCGGTGACGGGATCGCGACCGGCAGAGACGATGCCGCGCTCCATCGATCGTATACCGCCCTGAATGTAGAGTTCTGCTGCAAGCGTCTGTGCGGGGAACTGATCTTGCGTGAGATGCGGTAGGAATCGCTTCGCATCGAGGTAGACGGCATGTCCGCCCACCGGCAACACGATCGGTATCCCCCATCCGATGAGCTTCTCGCCGAGATACTCCACCTGTCCCACGCGTGCTCGGATGTGATCATCATCCACGGCCTCTTCGATCCCGCGTGCCATGGCCTCCATGTCCCTTCCCGCCAAGCCGCCATACGTATGCATGCCCTCGAAGACCACCACCAGCGAACTTGCCTGCTGATAGATGTTCGGATCGCGCATGGCGAGGAAGCCACCGATGTTCACGAGCAGGTCCTTCTTCCCACTCATCGTTGCGCCATCGGAATAGACGCAGAACTCGTGCAGGATGGACGCAACGGAGCGGTTCTTATAGCCTTCTTCGCGTTGTTGAATGAAGTAGGCATTCTCGACGGCACGCGTGGCATCGAGAAAGATCTTGATGCCATGTCGCGCGCACAGTGCATGCACATCGCGCATGTTCTGCATCGAGATCGGCTGACCGCCCGCCATGTTCACCGTGGCGGCCACGCAGACGTACGGAATGTTATCGGCACCTTCTCTGTCGATCAGTGCCTGGAGTTTCGCAAGGTCGACGTTGCCCTTGAACGGATGCAAGGAGGCAGGGTCATGCGCTTCGTCGATGATCACATCCACGAACGTTGCGCCTGCCAGTTCTTGATGCAAGCGTGTGGTGGTGAAGTACATGTTGCCCGGCACGGTCTGTCCTTGACGGATCATGATGCGCGAGAGGAGATGCTCGGCGCCTCGTCCTTGATGCGTGGGCACCATGTAGGGGTAGCCGTAATACTTCTGCACGGCCGCTTCCAGATGATAGAAGTTCTCGGAGCCCGAATAGGCCTCGTCGCCCATCATCATGCCGGCCCATTGGTAGTCGCTCATGGCACTCGTGCCGGAGTCGGTGAGCAGGTCGATGTACACGTCGTTCGATCGAAGCAAAAAGGTGTTGTAGCCCGCCTCGGCAATGGCTCGGAGTCGTTGCTCACGTGTTGTGGTCTTCAGGCGTTCCACCATCTTGATCTTGTAGGGCTCGGCCCAACTCCGTCGTGCGCGCGTTTCCACGGTCGTTTCCCTCGAGTGATGTTCGATATGACATGTTCAACAGCTACGAATTTCGGACTAAGGAGTCTTAATTCCTAATTATCGCACGGCATTGCCACGTCAAGGCCCCGTAGATTGCACGTATGGAACATCGCGAACGGACCCTCTTGCCATTGCTGACGTTGTCGTTGTTGGTCTCGGCCACACTCGGTGTGATCATGCGCTCCGCACCGTTCCTCGACCTCCCCTTTTCGTTCGACCACCTCCGTCATGCTCATTCCCACTGGGGATTCCTGGGATGGGTCTTTGCATCCTTCGCGCTGATCGTGCCATCGGCATTCGGCATCGAACGGCTGCAACGATCGTGGTATCGCATGTTGTGGATCGCATCGCAGACGGTGGCCTTGGTGGCGGTGACGTTCCTTGTCACTCAGGGCTATGCCGGACCTGCCATCATTGCGCTGGCTGTGCATGGACTCTTGACGTCGACCATGTTGGCGGCGATCATCGTGTCCCTTCCCGGCACCATGAGCGGACGCACTCTCCAGATCGCCTCCCTTGCCGCCATTGTCTCGACGCTTGCTCCCCTGCTCACGTCAACGCTTCCGAGGCTCATGCCGTGGTTCACGGGTCTTGACGGAATCGATGGCGTGCGCTTCTACATGTCGGTACAGATCGAGGGCTTCTTCATCATTGGTGCGTTGGGTCTCTTGCTTCGGATGATCGAAGAGGGAAAAGGTCGGATCTCTCCGTTGCTCATCGTGCCTGCGCTTCTATGCATCGTTGGCGCCTTCTTCGTCACGTCGGACCTCGTGGCAGCGGCGCTGCGCGCCACGTCCATCGTCTTCGTTGTTGTGATCATCATCCGCACGATGCCGCAACTATTACATGTGCTCAGCGGCACATCGACCATGGTCATCATGGTCGTGCTTGGCGCTCTTATTGTCCGCTCCCTTTCCGCCCTCGGCATTGCCCTCCTTGCCTATGCCGGACATGACGTCAGCACACCAGCACTGCGCATCCTTCTCTTTCACGTGGTCTTCCTTGGCATCGTCACTCCCGTCATCTTCGTCTCAGTGCGTGTCTGGTTCGGCATGCGCATCGCACGCATGACGTGGATCGTCTACACCATCGGCGTTACCGGCACGTTGCTCGTACTCCTTTCACAGAGCATCGGCCATGATCTCCCCTATACGGCAGAGGCGCTGCTTGCTTTTGCAAGCATTATCGTACTTGCGTCGGTGATGATGGTACCGGCATCGATACGACACTTCGTGCGACACTAAAAGAACGCCTTCGGCGTGCGACACGGAGTGCGACACGGAGTGGGACACTTCGTGGAACACGGAGTGCGACACTAGCGTGGGACACTTCGTGGGACACTAGCGTGGGACACTTCGTGGGACACTAGCGTGGGACACTTCGTGGGACACTAGCGTGCGACACGGAGTGCGACACTAGCGTGCGACACGGAGTGCGACACTAGCGTGCGACACGGAGTGCGACACTACGTGGGTACGCCTATGGTTACTGACCACGATGCACGATGACCAAGCGGCTGCGATGCACCATTCTACCACTGCGCATCACCAGGCTATAGGCGCCTTGTGTCAGATGTTCCGGGAATTGATACGTTGTGGGTGCACGATCCTGCTATTGTACGGACCCAGATAGTACGGTGTCGCCGAGAGCATTCATCAGGGTGTATTCCAATACGTTCGAACGATCGCCTTCGGGCATTTGAATGGAGACCTGAATCGCACTGAGAAGTAATGAACGGATCATGGAATTCTCATGAAGTGTACAATGAATGCTATCAGTCGCACAGAAGTACCTTGTGAGCTGGTGAGCGCGCCTTGCTGAATTCGTACGAGGCATGTCTGCCGAGGATACTGCACTGCAATGAACGACTTAGCGTCAGCTGCGTTGCCGCCGACGCAATGCTCATGACTTGTTACCTAAGAGCCGAAAAGTCTCTGCCACCACGAACGCTCTGCTTTTGGCGATGCTGTGTATGGGGCTGGCTTTCTCACCGGATACTTGTTCAACTCGTTTCTTAAGCCATTCGCTATTCTTTGCAACTCAGCATTGTCGGCATCAATGTCAACGAAGTACTCAATGTCTCTCAGTGCAAATGGTGGTCGAGATTCAAGGTCAAATCTCACTCTGATGATCTTTCTATCTGCAGTGAAGTCGTTGAGAAGCTCAAATGATAGATTGGGTTCAAGAAAACTCATGTCGTTGTATGTAGTTCGTGCGTTTCTTGAGAGCGTGTCAAACCAGTCTATCAACTCTTGTAACTCCCAAGTCGTCATCGAGGGGTCAACGGTCTCCCAATTCCCGACGTTACTGTTCACATGTAGATATACATTCAGCCAGTTGCCATCCCAGTGTCTGTCATTCGTATCGGGAAATTGGTAGTTGAGTATGTTCAACTCAACGGTCTGGTTGTCTACTCCTGTAAAGATCATGATAGCATTCCACCCCGTTTGATTTCCTGTTCTTTGGCCTTCACCATCCATATTACGGATGGGGGGTGTAGATGGCAAAAGGACGTGGCGAACATCGGTACGATCGGGAGGAGGAATATCCAGCAAAGCATGAGCGGGGGTAGCAACTACAACGCACCACAGCGGCCTCCCCACTTGTCACTCCCCACTTGTCACTCGTCACTTGTCACTTGTAACTCTACTCGTCACTCGTCACTCGTCACTTGTCACTTGCTTCTCATCCCTACATTTTGTAGACTTGTACTCCACAATTTGTAGGATTCGCCATGTCGAAGGCAGCGATCGGACAACGGCACCGGACGGTACGTGAAACGATACTGAAGATGTCCGTGGCCGACTATGCACGGACCCTCTCCGTGAAAGAGAACACCGTCTACTCGTGGGAGAACGGCCGCACCTCCGTCCCCCAGACCGCTCTGGCCTACCTGGAGCGGCACGGTATCTCGGCGGGCTGGATGCTGACGGGGGAAGGGCCACAGAAGGCGGCACGGCAGCGGCAGGAGCCGACCGTTGAGCTGGAGCATCATCTGGGGGCGATGCAGCGCATCGTCACGGACCTGAAGCAGCGCCCCATCAACATGGGCGTGCGCATTCCCATGCTGAGCATCGGCGTGAGCGCCGGTACGCCAACGGCATCGGACGATACCATCGAGCGCGAGATCGATCTGGCCGAGATGCTACTCGAACATCCCGAGCAGACCTACTTCATTCGCGTGGTGGGCGACTCGATGACGGATGCCGGCATTTCGAATGGTGATACGCTCATCGTGGACTGTGCTGTGGATCCCAAGCCCGGACAAGTGGTGATCGCCAAGGTGTTCGGAGAACTGACGGTGAAGCGCTATATGCAGCGGAACGGACGTCCGGTGCTGCGCGCAGAGAACAAACGCTATAAGGACATTGCCATAACAGCCGACATGGATTTTCGCATCGTTGGCGTGGTACGTTCCTGCATCAAGGCATTCTGAATCGAGGCTTCGTACCGTGTACACCATTTGCTGTCTTCACTTCCCGCACTATCCTGCCCTTGCTGCCCGCTTTGCGCTGAACACACAGCGCATGGTGTTCGTCGAGGCCAACGGTCGTGTGATGGCCACCACTCCCGATGGCACGGCCTGCGGTATCACCGTGGGCATGTCCATCAACAGAGCGCGTGCCCTTGTGAGCGATGCCGTGATCACCGAACGCGATCATGCACGCGAACTCGCCGTATGGGAAACGGTGATGGACATGTTGTACAGCAGTACGCCACTCCTCACCAGTCCGCGTATCGGCGAGGCCTACTGTGCCGTGGACAACCGCGAGCGCATTGCCACGGTGCTGGAGCAGACCCTGGCGCAGGCCGGCATTGCGCGTACACGCACGCTTGCCCTGCTTGCTGCCGTGCGTTCACGTCCGTCCACGATGACGTATGTGCACGACGACGATGAAGCACGCTTCCTTGCAGAGTGGCCCGTAGCACTGCTGCGAGAGCTGCACGTGGATGATGCTACGGTGGAGCGACTCGAACTCTTTGGCCTTGCCACCCTTGCCCATCTCCGTCTCCTTTCCGAACGACATCTTCATGTGCAGTTCGGTGAGGAGGGACGCCGACTGTATGCTCTGTTGAAACAACTTCCTGTCCGGACGGACCTCCCCTTCTATACCCCCCCACCGTCGATCGATGTGGTGCAGCAGTTCGATGAAGCACAACGTGAGCCATCCATCTTGGAGCCCCTCCTACTCCTTATGGCTGATCAGGCAGCACAGTTGTTGCAGGGCCGACGGACGTCGGTGATCGAAGTGCGCGCCAGGAACAATGCCGACGTTGTTGTGCAACGCGCAACGCGCATCCTCAAGGAACCAACAACGTCGGCATCATCGATCCGCACCGTCGGCACGATCCTCCTTCGGCAGATCCTCTCGGCGCATCAGTGGTGGTATGGGATCGAGCTGGTGCTGAAGGGACTGATGACGCCGCTCGTGGAGCAGACCTCCTTGTTCGCACAGCGTGCATCGCTGAACGACGTGGCCGCACACGTCTACCGACGTTTTCCGCATGCCGTGCTGCGCATCGAGCGCCACACGCCCGATGCCTATCTGCCCGAGCACACGTTCGCGCTGACGCACTGGCAACGATGAAGCTCTTTCTGGATCAGATCGACGTGCAATGCAAGAACGACCGACCAACGCTTGTGTGCTGGCGTGGCGGCGTGTATGCCGTGGAGCACATCCTGGAAACGTGGACGTCGCGCACGGCCTGGTGGTCGGCCGATGAAGCGCGCGAATACATGCTCCTCGAGACAACGAATGGCGTGATGGAAGTGTATCGGACGGCGAACGGATGGACCCTCTCTCGACTCTTCGACTAGCACACCACACACATGCATTACGGCTCGCTCCATACGCGGTCGCACTTCTCCTTTCTTGCCGGTGCTTCGTCGCCCGACGAGCTTGCCGCTCGAGCACATGCGCTTGGGCATAGCTTCGTGGGACTGACGGATCGCATGGGCGTCTACGGCGCCGTGCGCCTGCAACGCGCATGTGCAACGTATGACCTGAAGCCCATCATCGGTGCAGAGGTGACCGTCGAGGGAGCACCGATCGTACTGATCGCCCGATCGATGCGCGGATACACATCGTTGTGTTCCCTGCTCACCGTTGCACATCAGCGCGATCGGTCCGATCCGCAGGTCACGCTCGACGATTGCGCGCAGTATCGCGACGATCTGATCTGTCTGACCGGAGGTCGTGAAGGTCGCTACTGGCAGCACATGCATGCGCGCGACCACGATGCCGCACAGCAATGGCTGCAGGCCTTGCGATCGGTGTACGGATCCGATGTAGTGATCGAACTGCTACATCATCGACGTCCACGCGACGGGGCCATCGCAGAACGTATGGTGGCCATGGGTGCCGCCATGCAGATCGATGTATGCATCGGTGGTGATGTACGCTATGCAACGGCGGACGACTACATGATCTACGACGTGATGACGTGCACGCGCGAAGGCATCACCATCTTCGATCATCACACGGCACGTCCGGTGAACGACCAGCAATGTCTGCGCAGCTACCGTGACCTCTCCTCCCTGCTGCCCTACCCGCAGGCCTTTGCCACCATGGCGCGCATTGCCGATGCCTGCAGCTACGATATTCTGCCGGACCATATCACGCCGCCGGGCGCACGACTTCCGGAGGGTGTGAAGGCCGATGATGTGTTGCGCGCGTTATGCAATGCGGCGTTCACGAAACGCTATGCCAACGATGCGGAGAACGTCGAGTATGCAGCAGATCTGTTGGAGCATGAGTTGACGGTGATCTGCGATCTCGCACTTGCAGATTTCTTTCTCGTCGTCCACGAGGTAACGCAGGAGGCACGGCGGCAAGGAATACGATGTTCGGGTCGTGGCTCCGCTGCGAACTCCATTGTGGCCTACTTGTTGGGGATCACGGGTGTCGATCCGATACGACATCATCTGTTGTTCGAACGCTTCCTGCATCGGGGACGGAAAGGGACGCCCGATATCGATGTTGACTTTGATAGCGACCGACGCAACGAAGTGATCACATGGATGGAAGAGCGCTTCGGTCCGGAGCAAACGGCGATGACGGGAACGTTGATCACGTATCGCCTACGCATGGCCGTGCGCGATGCGGCCAAGGCCTTGGGATGGCCCATGGAGGTGGTGAATGCCATGTCGAAGGCCGTGCCCGGCTACACCAACAAACCCATTGCCGATTATGCCGAAGAGCTTGCAACGGTGGTCGGTCCGTCACCGCTCTTGCAAACACTCCTGCATGTGGTCGAGCGCATGCTCGATCGACCACGTCATCTCGGACTGCACTCCGGCGGCATGATCCTCTCGGCACGTCCGCTCACCACGCTCACGCCCGTGCAGGTCTCTGCCAATGGTGTGACGGTGGTACAGTTCGACAAAGATGATGTCGAGGCCATGGGGCTTGTGAAGTTCGACGTGCTCGGCCTTCGCATGCTGGCCTGTATCAGCGAAACGCTGGAGCTCATTGAGCGCTATGAAGGGCACCGACCCGATGTGGACGAACTCTCGCTTGACGATCCGCATGTGTTCCAGATGATCAAGGATGGACGCACGCTTGGTGTGTTCCAGATCGAATCGCAAGGACAGATGCATCTGCTCGCACAGCATCAACCGGACTGTTTCGACGATCTCGTCAGCGAGGTGGCGCTCTTCCGTCCGGGGCCATTGCAAGGCGGCATGGTGAATCCGTATGTGCGTCGGCGACGCGGACAGGAACCGGTGCAGTATCTCCATCCCGATCTTGAACCGATCCTTCGTGACACGCTTGGCATTGTGCTCTTTCAGGAACAAGTGCTTGAGATCGCACACAAGTTCGCCGGCATGTCGTTGCAGGATGCCGACGACTTTCGTGCCTTGGTGTCGAAGAATCGCGATCTCAAGGCGCTTGCCATCATGCGCGAGCGATTCATCCGCGGGGCCATGCAACGTGGCGTTGACCTTGCGGCTGCAGAGGCTGTGTATGACAAGGTCTCGCACTTCGTTGGCTACGGTTTCTGTCGGTCCCACGCCGCTGCCTTTGCCAAGATCGTCTATCAGTCGGCATGGCTCAAACACTACCACCCTGCCGCCTACCTGGCCGCCTTCATGCAGCATCGACCGGGCTTCTACAATCTGATGACGTTGGAAGAGGAGGCACGGCGGTGTGGTGTGGAGGTCTTGTTGCCCGACATCAATGCATCGTGGTTCCGGTATGAGCTTGCGCATTCTTCCACCGGAGCACTGGCCATTCGCAAGCCGCTCACGTCGATCAAGGGATGCACCGAGGATTTGGCCCGTTCCATTCTCTGGGCTCGACTCATGGGACCGTTCACGTCGACGGAAGATCTCATCCGTCGTGTCGACCTCGACGTCGACGTGGCCTCGGCCATTGCGCTCAGCGGTGCGCTCGACGGACTGGCTCGCGATTCTCGCACAGCGATGTGGGAAGTGGGTGTGGCCCTCAAGCGCAAGGCACGACCTTCTCTCGACTTCGAGGCGCAGACATCTGTCTTCGATCTGCCACTCGTAATGGACGACGACGTGCCGCATCTTCCGACGCTGCGTGCGCAAGAACGCTTGGCCTATGACTACATGACGCATCGTGCTGCGCGTCTGCATCCGATGACGTTGTATCGACGTGCCCTCAACGACATGGAAGTTCGCACCATTGCAACGGCGTTTCGCTCGACGGTGAAGGAGATCACCATCGGCGGCATTGTGATCTTGCGTCAAAGTCCACCCACGGCGCACGGCGTTCTCTTCGTGACCCTTGAAGACGAGACCGGATTCGTCCAATGCGTCGTCCAACCCGAGGCACGCGAGCAATTCTCACAACACCTCCGCAAGGCCTCGCTCATCATCCGCGGCAAGGTCCACGCCGTCAACAACTGGCGCGGCATCGTCGTCACCGACGTCCGTCCCCTCACCGGCGTCATCGGCGGCTACTACGGTCATCCCGCGATGTATGGCGGAACGGATGAAATGGAAATGGGAAAACGGAATACAGAATACATGATCAAGAATTCAATCAATGATCAAGAATCAAGAATCCAATCAAGAATATGAGGGGGACGTAGATTGAACCTACAGTCAATTAGATGGGTGGAAGACCTGATCACTTAGTCTCACTCGTCTTATAGGCCTTCACCTGATCCTCAAACTGTTGAAATGATACACATCGACAGATATCAAGCATATACGGTCGCGAACGCAGACATTTAACTGGTACAGTCTGTTCTTTTTCAAAGCCCAACATTTCACGATCTGTATTGACTACAACAACGTCATAAAACCCATGAATGGCAATAGAGTCACGAATGTTCTTTGTAACGCCATTCTCAATCTTTCCAGTTAAGTAACTCTCATCAATCAGCATTGTGCCAACGAGCCCATGCAGATCGTAATCCGTGATAGTATCTTGCACCTCCTTTGAAAAGAACAAAATGTACCTAGAATTGAGGTCTAATACCTTAAACCGTTCTTTCCATAGCCTCCATTTGTAAACCAATGTGTCTCTAACTTTCATAGAGCCGTAGATCGACTTCCACACAATCATTGTAGCATGACCCACCTCGCTATTGATCTCAATTTTAACTGGATAGCACGCAACAATCGTTTGACTCACATCTATTAGCCGTGATCTTTGGGGATGTTCTCTAACTACGTACTCAGTCATGTAAGTTAAAATGAGGGCAGCATCAGCAGCAGTATTTCCAACAACAAACATTAAAACCAAGATAATATTGGCCATTGTTTTCTGCTCCTTAGGAGTTAAGTAGAAATCTCAGGGGTGTGTTTGCGGAGTCTCTCCTTTCTTTCATAGTCCCAAGCCGATATACTCACTTATTGTGAATCAGATAACCCATGTGATTCTTGCTCTTGAATTTGTTGTATCTCTCGATTCCAATACCGAACCAACTGTATGTGCTGAGCCCTTGTTACGGCAGTCCTATTAGATGGGTCATTTGGACTCCCCCCTAATATCACTGGATGCAGCTCGTAAATCTCCATGCCTCGCAGTTCCTCACCATGCCGTTCATAGAATTCATCTTCATCACTTTCACCAATTGACTCTAGAAAACCTTCGAACGACGTCGATTCGACTTCGATCAAAGACCTCGACATGCCAATGAATGGCACTCGAATGAATCTCATGTCACCATCGAATCGATCCATGCCGAACGCTTCGCCGCCACCACTCGAACCGATTAGAACGACTCCCGGGCAATAGAGCGAAGTTTCGTAATCGACATTTAATGCAGCCAATTCACGTACGCTCCATAGCATCAAGTAGGAGCCCTCTCCAATGAACCCCTCACCGCCATCCATGCCCTTCATAAACTGCCTGCAATCGACTGGCAATTTGAAACCAAGTGCGATCTCGGCATTCGCCACATCGTCTTCAGACGCACCAGAATTCCCGTGAAACGATGAAAGCAAATTCACTATGCTCATTGACTCACCTGTGAAATGAATTGGTCCATATGTTTGGTTCTTTCATTGATAAACTTGCTGCTAACAATCACACTACTATTAAGCCTGATGGTGTTGTGATAACGAACGATTCGAATTGCTCACTGTCATCCTTGACTTCAAGCACCCAGCCGCTATCAAATCTCAAGGTTAGAATGTCACTGCCATTAGTTTCTGCGCCGGTGACAGTTGCTTCCAACAGAGTACATAGTTCAGTAGCATGAGCACAATAATGTTCGATAACAAAGAAAGTGCCTTCAGGTGAAGTCAATCTACAATGAGATGTTATCGACAACCTCGTGTTAGCATCAAAACCAATGATAACTTCATAACTCGTAAATGAAACAGAAATCGGATTACGACCGATGAAGAAACTCAGGTCGGTGTTTTTTGGTAGTCCGTACATGCCAATCCTCCGGAATCCGCCAACGATGTATAGATACGTAGAGCACATGAAATTACGACAACTTGGGATTCATCCACTGCCTTACTGATCAAGACTTCTGAGCGCTGAGAACATAGCTTCATGATCGCATCTAAGTATCGCATTGTCGTACATTGCTACCGCGCTTGATAAATACAAAACCCAGAACCATTCATGAACAATCCTCCGCACATGAAAGAGACAATCATAAGCGAACTGAAGAAGCTCGAGGTGAAACAGAACATCAAGATCCTGTACGCCATCGAAAGTGGTAGTCGTGCCTGGGGCTTTGCTTCGCCCGATAGTGATTGGGACGTCCGCTATATCTACGTGCATCCGCGTGAGTGGTACTTGAGCATTGTAGATGGGAAGGACAATCACAGCGAGATGCTTCCGGAAGATATCGACCTTTCAGGTTGGGAACTTCGTAAGACACTGCGACTCTTCAATGCGTCGAACCCTCAGTTACTGGAGTGGCTTCAAAGTCCGATCGTCTATCTCGAGAAGGGTCCAACAGCTGAAAGAATGCGAGCTATGGTTGCAGACCACTTCAACCCGATCTCGTGTCTGAATCACTATCTACACATGGCCGAAGGTCACTTTCAGAAGTACCTCCAGAACGACTTGGTTCGCTTGAAGAAATACTTCTACGTCCTCCGTCCTGTCCTTGCATGCGATTGGATCATTCAGCGAAACTCAAATGCACCCATGGAGTTCGATGTGCTGCTCCAAACGCAGGTGTCGGACCCCCTCGTGAAGACTGCAATTGAAGATCTACTCGCACGCAAAATGACATCAGTAGAACAAGATGAAGAACCACGTATCCAACTTCTGAACGATTACCTTGAACAGAAGATCAAGAGCCATCGCTCACATCTTAACACGATCACTCCACCTGAGCGGCCGCGTACGGAGCCACTGGATGTGTTGCTGCGAGAGGCGATTGAGGAATTTAGTTCGCATCGATGACAACCGCCACATTCATAATGTGGGTACGAGTGTCCTATCGTCGCACGACTTAGTGTCGCACGAAGTTTCTGAGTGTCGCACGTCTTAGTGTCACGCGTCTTATCGTCGCACGTCTTAGTGTCGCACGTCTTAGTGTCGCACGAAGTTTCTGAGTGTCGCACGCCGAAGACGTTCTCCTCGTGTCGCACAAAGTTCTGCTCTTCGTCCTAACTTTGTGCCATGCTACGCCCTCTCGCCCTCCTCCTCGAATACGACGGAACCAACTACGCCGGATGGCAACGCCAGCCGAATGTGCGGACGGTACAGGGCGTGGTGGAGCAAGCGGTGAGCGAGACGTTCGGTGTGCCGACGCAGATCGTGGGGTCGGGGCGGACGGATTCGGGGGTGCATGCACGCGGACAGGTGGCGCACATGCTGATCGAGGACGGTCATGCCATCCCAACGAACAAGATCGCCCTGGCTCTGAACACCCACCTCCCGGCCGACATCCGCGTTCGCGCGGCGGAAGACGTGGACGCGTCCTTCCACGCACGCTACGATGCCAACTGGCGCGAGTACAGCTACACCATCAGCGATGAGCATTCGGTGTTCTACGAACGCTTCTCGTGGTGTCCGAAGAAGCCCTATGACCACGACCTTCTAGCGGCCGCTGCCGTGGTGTTTCGCGGTGAGCACGACTTCACGACGTTCTCCAAGTTCCGAGCCGATTGCCGCACGTATATTTGCAACGTCATGGACTGCAATGTGAGCGAAACCGAGGGTGGAAGCCTTGTGCGCATTCGCGCCAACCGCTTTGTCTACTCGATGGTGCGCAGTATTGTTGGAACCATGATGGACGTGGCACTGTCACGCAGGACGGTGGACGACGTTCGTACCGCACTCCTGGCCCTCGATCGGTCCGGTTGCAGCGAACTCGCGCCACCCCAAGGACTCTGCTTGACAACGGTCCACTATCCGAACGAGATCTTCCATCGCTATCATCCGGCTCACCCATGAACGTACGTTCCACCCGTCTGCTCACCGTCCTTTCCGCCATCGTTGCCTCGCTCACCCTTACCATGTGCGGCGCCTTCAACATCTTTCCCGTATCAGAAGACCAGAAGCTTGGTAAACAGTTCGATCAGCAGATCCGTGCCGATACGAAACAGTACCCCATCCTGAACAATGCCGTGGCACGATCCTACGTGCAGTCGATCGTGAACAAGATCATCACGGCACCTGACGTGAAGTATCGCGGCACCTTCAACTATCAGGTCGAGATCATCAAGGACGATAACACCGTGAATGCCTTCTGCACACCGGGCGGATACATCTACGTGTATACCGGACTCCTCAAGATGCTCGACAATGAAGCATCGCTGGCAGGTGTGTTGGGTCACGAGATCGCCCATGCCGAACGTCGCCATAGCACGAACCGCATGACCACACAGCTTGGGTTACAGACGATGACAGACATGGCCCTTGGCAAGAACACGAACAGTAACATCGCCCTGGCCGCTAACATGTTCACCGGACTTGGCCTGCTTCAGAACTCACGATCCGACGAGACCGAAGCCGACGAATACAGCTTCAAGTACCTTCGCTCCACGCAATGGTATCCGGGTTCCATCATCTACTTCTTTGAGAAGGTGAAAGGGCGGGGAGGCAGCAGTATCGAACGACTTCTGAGCTCGCATCCTCTGCCGCAGGATCGCATCGATGCCACGAATGCGCGTCTGCGCTCTGCGAACATCGCACCTCCAACCGAGGCACAATTGAACGCGCGTGGCTACGCAGACTTCAAGAAGAACCTGTGATCGAACAGCGGCTCCATGAACTCCGGGAGTCGCTTCGTGCTTCCCCCATCGACGAGGGAGTGCGAGCGCAGATCCTGGCATGCGTCTTCGATGCCGAGGCAACGGGTGACGTTGCCCTGATCGCCAAGGCCCATGTGGTGCTGGCCGAATATCATTTCTCGAAAGGACAGCAGGACCAAACGGTGACCATCGCCGAACGGGCCCTTGCCGCCGCTGCCGGAAAGGCACCTCGTGAAGAGGCCGACCTGCTCTACCTGTTGGGTCGTACGTCCATGGCGCTCACCGACGTCACGTCCTCGCTCTCCTACTTCGAACGGGCCATTGCCATCCTGCAGGAACACTCCATTGACGGAGTGGTGAAGGTCTACCTTCGCTACGGCGAAGCGCTCGGCAAAGCACGTCGATTCTCCGATGCCGCACACATGCTCGAGAAGGCACTGCGCTCGTACGAGGCCATCAACGATGTGTACGGTGCGATCAACTGCTGCAATCGACTGACGTTGCACTACATCCATACGGGCATGTATGCCAAGGCGATGGAGTATGCGTATGAGTCGCTGACGCTGTTGGATGCGGAACCGAACGATGGACAGAAGGCATCGGCCTTCAAGAGTTTGTGCATCATCCATACACGACTCGGCATGCTGCCACGCGCCATCGAATACGGTGTGCGCGGATTGGATGTCTCGCGACGTGTTCACGGTCCACTCCCCCAGGCCGACATGCTCGGCTGTGTAGGCGATGCCTACTATCGCAGTGGTGATGTAGGCGCTGCCTTGCACTACTTCACCGAAGCGGCAGCCTTCTATCAGCAAGGTGGCTCGAAGATCGGTCAAGGCTTCGTCTACACCTCGCTTGCCGTTGCTTATCGTGATGGCGGCAAGTACGACGATGCGCTCAAGCTGGTCGATCAAGTGATCGACATCTTCACAACCGGCAACTACACATTGGGTCTTGCCGCGGCAACACTGATCAAGGTGAGCATTCTCATTCACATGGGATTGCTCGACGATGCCGATGCACTCCTGACGACGATCGTTGCCGACGAGTCCACGGAACCGCAAACAGCGCTGGACATCTATGCGGCGCGCGTCACGTTGGCCGATGCGCGCGGCGACGCAACGTCGGCCGCACGCTATCAGTTGCTCTTGCAACGACTCTCCGTGCATGTCTTTTCCAATGAAGCTATCACTGAGGCATTGGAACGATTCCGTTCGCGCGAACTTCCACGTCGCGGATCCGATCTGCCAACGCTCGATCTTCTCTTCTCGACGTCACCAGCGATCCCCGCCCCGCCGCCTCCCAAGCCCATTGCAGCACCGATCGCACCGGTCCCTGCGATCACGTCGACACGCACACCGTCCTTTACGATCACCACGTTCGGTTCGTTCGTTGTGCGCAGGAATGGCGAAGAGATCTCGCCCGAGCAATGGAAGCGCAAGAAGGCACGCGATGTGTTCAAGTACCTGTTGTTGCGCTACCGTCGGTCCGTGACCCCCGAAGAGATCATCACGGCCTTGTGGGGAGAGGATGCCGATGTAGATGCATGCATCCCTACGTTGCAGAACTCCGTGTCGTTCATTCGCACTGCACTCGAGCCGCATCTGAAGCCACGGCAACCCTCGTCCTACCTTGTGTTCCGCGATGGTGCGTATCTGCTTGACTTCAAGGACGCGGCCGAGATCGATCTGTTCACGTTCCTTACCACACTGGATGAGCGACGGAACGCCACGTCAACAGAGCAGCAGATCTCCATGCTCACGGCGGCAACGCAGCTCTATACGGGAGATCTGCTGCCGGACGATCGGTACGATGACTGGACAGCTCCCATGCGCGATGAATGCAAGGAGCGCTGTATCGAGGCCCTTCTCGAGCTGTCGCAGCTACACTTCGATGCGGGCAACACAACAGACGGGACGGCGGCGGTTCGTCGCGTCCTGCAACTGGACGACACGTATGAGGAAGCGTACGAGGTGCTTATCTCCGAGCTTCTGCGCACCGGACGTTCATCGGACGCCGAGCGCGTGTTCGAATCGGCCAAGAAGGCCTATCAGCGCGAATACAATTCCCTGCCGCCCTCCACCATTGCAACACTGGTGACGAAGCGGTGAGTCCGCGGTGAGTTGCGCATCCGATGTTTGTACATCATTCATTCGGAGCCTTCCATGACGGACACCCACGTAGCACTGATCCAAACAAGCTTCTCCAAGGTTCGCACCATTGCCGATGCGGCCGCCACGCTGTTCTATGAGCGCCTCTTCACCTTGGCGCCCGAGCTGCGTCCCCTTTTCCCCGACGATATGACGGAGCAAAAGAAGAAGCTCATGATGATGTTGGGAATGGTCGTGGCCTCGCTGAAAGATCCCGAGACGATGCGCACAATGCTGCTCTCATTGGGTCAGCGACACATGTCGTACGGCGTCACCACGGAGCAATTCAGCATTGTTGGTGCCTCGCTGATCTGGACGCTGGAACAAGGACTGGGCAAGGATTTCACGCCCGAGACACAAACGGCCTGGCTTGCGGCGTATCACGCGATTGCGACGACGATGTCCGAGGCCATGGTCGAGGCCTGATCACTTCAACCAAGGTTGCGGATCTTCGAGCGTGCGCGTGATGGCATTCCAGAACATGCGGAATGCCTCGGCGGCGTTGGCATGCGTGACGGAGAACGTGCGATCGTCAACGAGTTGCACACCATTCACCGTGGCCGCACGGTCGAGCATCTCCCGTCGATACAGTGTGGCCGTGAGTGTTGTCGTTGCAGGATTCTCGCGCAACGAGAACGTGCGGCGCTCGACGACCTGTCGGGCGATCTCTTCGATCTCGCGTGCGGTGCGACGTGGCGTCTTGCAGATACCGGCTGTCGGGCCAAGTGTGGTCTTCGTCGCATAGAACGTCACCGTTGGGTCCCATGCGCGCACTTCCGGTTCGAGGTCGCTATTGCCAACGATGAGTCCAACGGGAACACCATACGATGCCATGATGGCCGCATCGATCTCGGCCTCCCCTGCCACCCTGCCATTCAACGATAGATCGCAAATGGTGCTTCCCACGAACGTGTGGGCGAGCAATCCGCCCGGCGTGCCGGCTCGAGTGTGGAAGCCGATGAGCATGCCGAGGTCGAAGGAGGCGTCGATGCCCTCGCACTGACAGAGCGGCTTGTTCTCGTAGCGACCCGGACCGACGACGAGCATGGCACGATCATCCAGCTCGTCGAGCAGGACGTTGCGCATGATGCCGTGTCCGTCTCCCACCACGATCTCTGCCGCCGCGTCGGCCGCACAGATCCCGCGAATGGCCGCATTGATGTCGCCCGTGAGCCACCGTTGTGCAGCGGCATAGCCACGTCCGTCGGGCATTAACTGGTCGTGATGCACGACACCCGTCGCTCCTTCAAGGTCGACCGCTAGGAAGTACTTCATGCAATGGCAATAGGAATGTGGAAGGGATGCAAGGCGACACGGTCGGCATGGAGTGGACGGAGGATGGTGGCATGCATCGCAGATGCATTTGCGTCGACGGGATCACCAACATGCACCACGTACGGAACATGGAGGAGTGGTTCGTTCGAGGTGATGACCACGCGGACGTAGTTCTCTGTCCACCCGGGATAAACTCCACGCTCCGTATCAAAGGCTTCGGGGATCACCACATGCTCGGTGTGGGCAACCATGCGATGGAACGCACTCCGTCGCTCTTCGGAGAGTGCTCGTAATCTGGCCGTGCGTGCATGACGTACCGACGATGGAACACGCGCACCAAAGGAGGCGGCCGGCGTGTTCTCGCGCTCGCTGTACGTGAACACATGCAGATACGAGAACGGAAGCGATGCGAGGAAGTGATACGATTCTTCGAACAACGCATCGGTCTCGCCAGGGAAGCCGACGATGACATCGATGCCGATGGCAGCGGATGGCATGGCCGTATGTACGGCGTCGATGGTCGCTCGATACTTCTCCGGATTATAGCGACGCTTCATGGCCTGCAAGATCGTTGCAGAGCCACTTTGCAGCGGAACGTGCACATGGTCGCAGAAGATGTCGGACGAAGCAAGCACATCGATCACATCGGCACGCAGCGTGTTCGGTTCGATCGACGAGATGCGGATGCGAAATCTCGGTGCACGATCGCGAAGAGCACGTAGTACATCGACGAAACGATCGCCGTTCGGTGTGGCATACTCGCCAACGTTCACGCCAGTGAGGACCACTTCCTGATACCCTTCCGCCTCGAGTGCATCCACTTCGTCGAGGATGTGATCGATGGCAAGAGAACGTCCCGGACCGCGTGCAAGCGGGATCGTACAGAACGTGCAATTGTAATCACATCCGTCCTGGATCTTGAGAAACGCACGCGTCCGTGTATCAGAGTCGGTGGATCTCGCCATCGAGAACGGCACGTCATCCGTGAATTCATCAACGAGGATGCGTGGACCACTCTCGGCGTCCGACTGGCGCAAGAGCGTCGGGATCTGCTGCTTCTGTGCTTGTCCGACCACAAGCGACACACCATCGATCGATGCAAGGCGTTCGGGCTGCAATTGGGCATAGCAGCCGGTGATGGCCACGCGTGCGTTGGGTGAACGTCGGAGTCCACGTCGGACGAGCGATCGACACTCTGCATCGGCGCGTTCCGTTACGGTGCACGTGTTCACCACCACCACATCGGCATCGTCGCCAAACGGCACGACGTTGTATCCATCCTGTAGGAACTGCTCGCGCAGCGCCGACGACTCGGCATAGTTCAGTTTGCAACCAAGGGTCGTGATCGCAACGCGTGGTCGATGTGGTGTATTTTCGTTCGACATGTCGCACAAATTAACACCATTCATCTCCTAGGTGTCACGATGAAGGCAGGCGTAGAAAATAGCGTGGGAGCGATCGACGTAGTGGTCACACCCGAGATGTCGGCGCGCTTGGACGGACGTGAGATCCACGCCGTCTACTCCACCTTCTGGCTGGCCTATCATGCCGAGGTGGCGGCACGTCGTGCCATCGAGCCCTTCTTTGAGGAAGGCGAGAACGCCGTTGGTGCGGAATTGCAGATCAAGCATCTGGCCATGACGGCCATCGGCGCGACGGTGCATATCACCGCTCGTGTGACGCAGGTGCGTGGACCGGTGATCACGTGTGCGATCGAGGCTCGGGTCGGAAACAAGAATACCCTCGTTGCCGAGGGTATTCAAGTACAAGTGTGTATCGCAGATACGATCGTTCAGGAAAGAGTGAAGAACGCTCTGCGTTGAGGTCCGTTGTTAGAGTTTCGACAGGATGAGCGTCGTCTTCTTCGAAGAGGAGTTGCTCAGCTGTCGCGTGTTGCCCATGCTGTGCACACGTGCCGAAGGAACACCGCGACGGATCAGCAGCTCACGAATGGCCTGCGTCCGACGTGTTGCCAGTGTGACGCCATCCGGATCGTTCGTGTTGTTCTCACCGAAGTGGGAGATCTCCAGTGCGAGATCGCGACGCTGGATCAGCACGGTCGCGATGCTATCAAGTGCAGCAACATCGGCTGGAGAAATGTCAACTTCGTTCAAGTACTGTACGTCCATGTTGATGACCAGTGCCTCTTGCGTCTGCGCTGTGTTGGGCACTTCGACGTTGGACTTCGGAAGCATCTCCAGAATGTCGCGAGAGTGCACATTGCCGCTTCCGGACAAGTGCACCGTTGTGATAGCGCTCACGATGTTCTCTGGTGCTTCGGGCTCACGACTGCGAATGGACAGACGATAGGTGTGTCGCAACGCACTGTACATGCCGAGAAAGACCTTGTCGAAATCGTAAACATCGTTCAGCCGTGTCACGCGTCCACCGGTCGCTGCCGTCATTTCATGGAGTGGATCGTCATTGGCCACACCGTACGTGACAGCGAACACCTGTGTGCCGGACGCTACAGCTTTATCGATCACCTGCTGGAGGGAAATGGCCGAAGAGTTGTCCTCGCCGTCCGTGAAGACGATCATCACTCGCTTGGAATCCTGCGGTGCTGTTGCGAGCTGCTCAAGGGCGGCCATGGCACCATCATAGATGGCCGTGCCTTCACTGCGGAGATTCAAACCGTTCACCTTGAAGCCATTCATGAACGTTGCATGCTCCTTCGTGAGCGGGACCTCGGTTTGGACCCGGCCGGTGAACTTG
The DNA here is from genome assembly GCA_044224925.1 of Kapaibacterium sp. (SeqCode). Lineage (GTDB taxonomy): Bacteria > Bacteroidota > Ignavibacteria > Kapaibacteriales > Kapaibacteriaceae > Kapaibacterium. Next base: position 279,461 of record JBGAJM010000001.1, on the reverse strand, counting down.
ACCACCGACACGTAGTCGTTGGCATCGAAGAGCGACAGGGCATGTTGCACGGCACGCTGCATTCGAAGGGCACGAGGAATGGTCATGGACGGACTGTGGTCCAACACAAAGGCGATGGCAAAGCTCTCGTTCTCCACTTTCCGCTGCTCGAGCACGTTGATGTCATCAGGGTGCGTTGGGATCTGCAGCGTGGAGATCACGTAGTCCTTCCACAGGGCACGATAGTCTTCCTGGGGTGATACGAAGGGTGGCGCATACTGACCGATCGTCCGTCCCGTACCCACGTCATAAAGCGCTACATCGAATTCGAGACCGGAGGAGGTCGTCCGCTTTTCCAACACATGCGCTGCCGCCGTGTTCGAATTCACGAGGTCGTACACCGATCGTTTGCCCAATGCAGGAGCAGCCGGGGTGGTCGCTACCACCGCCGACGCGAGCTGTGACGCTGCTATGAACAGCGTCACCATCGCGCCGAAAAAGAAACCTCGTCCATTGCTGTAGTTCATCGCGTGCTCCACTCAAGTTTCGAGTTTGAGCGGCATTACGTACTCTTACGTACGTTAATACCACGCGCGAATGTACTACGTATTAGTACGCAATGCAAGCACTTTATACGTATATCTACGGACGTAAATCGAAAGCACTCTAGCTAGTGTTTGTAAGTACCCTTATTTTAAGGAACTTACCAGCCGCTTACTGAGGCGACTTCTAGCATATTTTCTTCCCATAACTACGTAGTCCTATGGATCTCATTACGTAGATCCTTGATCCTTGATCCTTGATTCCTCTTCCCATTACTTCAACACCTCTCCTGCTACCGAGCTCCAGAACAGCAGATCGACCTCATCCATGTCCACCCCGATCCCCTCGCAGAACCTGCGGAATCGCTCCTCGATGTCGAGGTAGGTCTTGCGCGTTCCGACCGTCGGCACCTCCTCCAACACACCACATTCGACGAGACAGCGAAGCAGGTGACGGTCGATGATGGCCAGGTTGCGATGCCCGATGTTGCGGAGGAAGTGACTCGCCTCTTTCAGGCCAAAGCCATTGACCATGGTCACCAGTTCATCCCGGAGCTGTGGCGAGGGTAGCCCCGAGGCTAGCAGTGCATCGATCTCCCCCCAGTGCTGCTGCACCCATTCGATGCGGCGGGCCTTGGTGTTGTGAAAGCGGATGTAGTGCTCTTTGTTGGCGAGGATCCCTGCCACCTCCCCACCCTTCTCCCGATACTCCATGGACTGAAGCGTCTGTTGGACAATCAAGGCATGGCGGGCGCGCGATTGGGGCGTGCAGAGGCAGAAGCAGAGCTCATAGAACCATGCGTCGCGAGGGACGCGGGCGAAGTCGTCCAAGCGCGTCAGGATCTGATCACGGGACGTGCGATAGAGGGCGAGGAGGTGGGGCGGCAGGACCGGCGTCATACCAGGCCGCGGCGTTTCCGGAGGAACCACTCGGTGGCGAACATGGCAATGGAAGCAGCGAGAAGCCATGGGAGGCTCCACAGGGCCGTTTCGCGTTCGGAGGTGACCGTGGTGGCCTTGAACCGAGGATTGGCGCGAATGGCCGAGATGAGGCCCTCCACGCTATCTGCGCGCGTGAACGTTCCACCCGTGCGGGCAGCGAGTTGACGGAGCAGTTCGATGTCCATGGTGGTGGAGGCGTACTCGATCGAAAGATCGCTCACCGAGAAGCTCCCGTTGTCCGAACCAAGGTCCTGACCTTTGGCCGTGGCCTTGCCGGTATACGTGTAGTCTCCTGCGGGTAACACGCCGACAACACTTGCATAGCGACCGTTGGCCTGCGGGGCCATCTCGATGCGCTTCTCGATGCCGTTGCCCTTGATCGTCACGGACACGTCGGCACCATCTACAGGCGCATACGATGCATCGGTGACGGAGGCGGTGAATTCGACCAGCTCGCCCGAGGCGTAGAGGAGTCGACCCGGCTTGATACGCACATGCTTTGCATCCTCACGCACCGAAAGCCACTGCATGGAATTGTCGATGAACTGCGAGAACACATCGGTCACGGCCGTGCCGCGTGCCTGTCCGGGCCCAACGCCCAAGAGCTTCCATCGATACAGACCATAGGCGAGTACGGCAAGACTTTTGACGCGATCGGTCTCGCGCTTCATGATGAGCGGTTCCTGCATGGGAACATTGTTCACGCGCGAGGTAGCAAGGATGGTGGATTGCGGCGCCGCACGCACGAACGTCTCTGTTCGGTAGACCGGCGGTAGATCGTTCCAGCGCTTCGCATCATCGTCATCGCCAACGATCTTCAAGATCGGGTCCGAGGTTGCCGAGCGTTGCACATCGGAGCTCACCATCATTTCGTTCGAGCGTGTTGCGGCCACCGTGAACGGCAGCACATCGGCGAGGGCACCGAGCTTTCCATAGTCGGTGGCCTGCGATGGAATGAACATCAACGAGCAGCCGCGTTGTGCGGCGGTTGCGACAACGTCGACGACGGAGGCGGGCGACGAGGCGATCGGGAATCCGATGAGCACGCATGCTTCGGCGTTCATGAAGGCCGCCGCTGTTGGAACTCCTTCGTAGAACTCCGCACCCTGCTTCTGCACGAAGGAGACGATCTCGAGGTCCTTGTTGCGTTGCAGCGCGGCGCGCACGAACGTCACGTCGGCACTGGGCGCACCGGCAATGAGCACCACACGACGCTTCTTCTCCAGCACCGTGATATAGTCGACCACAGAATTGTTGCGCGTACTGAACTCACCCGGAAGATCGAGCACCTTTGCGGTGATCTTCTGCATGCCTGCTTGTGTGGGTGTGTAGGAGAACGTCAGCGATGTTCGATCGCTTCCCGATCGGATGGCCACATCTTGTCGACCGATCTCGGTGTTCCCGCGCATCAACACAACGGTTGATGTGGCGGCTGCAAATCCTGATGAGCGGAGTTCCACAGAAATGGGAACGGCTTGACCGATATAGCACACCGCATTGGCGTTCAACGACATGGCCACAACGTCCTTCGGCTGCGTCGTGTCGCCCACACCAACGGTGTACACCGGAAGTCCGCTACGCTCCGCGCCATAGATAGGATTATCCCCTGCCGTGATCGTTCCATCGCTTACGAGCACGACGGCGCCGTAGGAACGTTCCATGGCTGCATTGGAGACGCTTCGTAGCGCCGCGCTGATGTCGGTGCGCTGTCCGTTGAACTGCAGCGAATCCACCGACGGATCTTCAAGGGTTCGCGAACGCGCGTCGAAGAGGATCACGTCGGCATCCGAACCGGCGTCGCGGAACAACGTCGACGCGGCCGCCCGCATCGATGCAGCACGATCACCACCAAGGTCCTTCATGCCGGCCGATCGCGACACATCGACGAGCACGGCCAACCGTGGCGCGCGCTGCTCCGAACGGATGTAGCGAAGCACGGGCTCGAACAACGTGATCAGCAGCAATGCCAGGGCAAGGGTTCGGAGGGTGGCAAGGACGATCTTCCATGGACGCGAGATCTCTGGCTGCGTGCGCGCATACGTGAAGGTGGCGGCCGCACCGGCAACCACCACGAGAAGAAGATAGATCCACGCAGAACCGGAGAACAGGATGCTGATCGTTTCCATGCCGCCTTTCAATTTGCAATCGCCAATGCGTTCCGTAATTTTGAACCGCACTCGGGGTGTGGCTCAGCCCGGTAGAGCACCTCGTTCGGGACGAGGGGGTCGGAGGTTCAAATCCTCTCACCCCGACGCAGTGACGGAAAAACCCGTTATGTCGTATGGCATAGCGGGTTTTTTCTTTGTGTGACTGCCACGCAAAGATACGTTACGAGCGGGCGCTCTCTGGCAACAAGATCACGAAGCTCTGTGCCACCACAAGACTCGTGCAGTAAAAGAAGGCCATCTCTTCCCAGGGTAGGATCGAAGCAATACGCAGACCCGTGATCCGGCGTGCATCGAAGAACCAGATCCCCTCTCGCACGGCCTTCACATCGGCCAGTGTCAGATACGTTCCCATCACGAGCGTAGGGATCACAATGGCCGGCCAGCGCGGGATGAGCACGGGCCAACCGACGATCCATTGGAGCACGATGACGGGCGCGAACCACAGAAAGAGATGCCATGCATAGTGCAGATGCGGTCGCGTGGTGGGAATGCGACGTGTGCGCCATGCGATGACGATCCAACCGATCGTGAGAAGGGAAAGTGCAATGGCCGTTCGCAGATCCGTGATCGATGCATCGATCGACTGCCAACCACCAAGATGGACGATGACGAACGTCAGCAAGGCCACCTGTGTGGTCTGAATGCAGAAGAACGCATACTCCTCTACCGGCAGTGCATTGATGCGGCGCCAGATCCGATCGTCGGGAAAATCCCAGATGCCATAGCGAACGGCAATGGCGTCCCAAGGCGACGTGACGATCATCACGATGCCAAGCAGGGCGGCAAGGGTGATCGTATGCGCACTCGTCCATCCAAGCCACCATGCGAGCGGAAGGAGGATCAGGAGAACAGGAAGATTGAAGACGACGTGGAAGCGGGAGTAGGTCATGCCATTTTACGAACGATGGTCAACGGACCTCGCTCAGAATCGTCAACGGCCAACGGAAGTTCCACGAAGAAGGATGCTCCCTCGCCGGGCGTGCTTTCGCACCAGACATGACCGTTCAACGATTCGACATCCCGCTTTACGATGTGCAACCCAAGTCCGGTACTATGTTCACCGGCAGTTGGTGTTGAAGAGAGCTTTTGGAATGGCTCGAATAGTAATGGCATTTCGTCCGGTGAAATTCCCGGACCTTCATCGGTAACACTGAACAGCACAACCGGCTTGCCATTGCCCTTTGTGGATTGCGTTTGTCGCATCGTCACTCGGACAGTGCTTTTCGCTGGCGAGAACTTCACAGCATTCGACAAGAGATTCCCCGCGATCGTCACCAGGTGTTGTTCCGTTGCGATCACCGGATAGGATGTGGCATCTGCATCGGTGACGATCTCGATCTGCTTGTCACGTGCCGCATACCCGGCTTGCATGACGATATGCGTCCAGACCGTGGCTGCATTGACAAGGGAGACCTCTTCAGGTCGCTCTCGTTCGGTCCGTGCTCGTTCGAGCAACGACGTGATCAGGTCGAACATCCGTGACGAGATGGTCAGGATCTGCGCTTCAAGCTCACGTCGCTCCTTCGTATGCATGAGCGGATCTGCCGTGAGGAGCGCTGCGATGGAACGAATGGTGCTCAACGGATTCTTGAGCTCGTGGGCAATGAATGCGAGATACTCGGATTTCTGTGCGTTCAATTCTTCGAGTCGACGCACAGCTTCGGCAAGTTCAACGTTGCGCAGACGTTCGATCTCCGCCATGTTCTTCGAATGCTGCACTTCGTACTTCGAACGGATATAGGAAAGTCGGTGATCCATTCGTGTGCGGGTATCAGCCTCTTTCGTTTCGACGATATGACGATAGATCGGACTCGACTTATCATACATTCCAAGCGCTGAGTATGCGTCGGCAACATCAAGCTCCGCTTCGGACGCATCACCTTCCAGCCCCATGGCATGCATCTCTTCCTTTGTTCGGAGCGCTTCTTCAAGACTCTCGGCGTACCGACCTTCTGCGAGCATGACCTTTGCATTTGCCAACTGCACATACAGTGTGCCGGGACTCAGCGGGAACTGCGTTGAGAGCTCCATCCCCTGATCGATCACATCTCGCGCGTTGACGACATCGTTCTTCAGGAGATACGAATACGCAAGGCTGTAGTAATTGGACAAGTGGTCGATCGGCTCGGAGAACTTCTTATCGATATCCAACGCCATCTGCGAGTACATGATCGCTGCATCGTAATCGCCGTTGCGACGCTGATAGGAGGCCATGTTGGAATAGGCTTTGGCCAATCCGACAAGGTCACCCATCCTTTTGAATACTTCGATCGTGCGCGACGCATAGTTCAACGATGTCTCAGTATCGTAGATCAGCAACTCGAAGAACGGCGTCATGTTCGTGAGCACCTTTGCCTCGAGTATCTCATCTCCAACCTCTTGCGCGATCTCGAGGCACTGTTCGTAATACGAAAGTGACGTTGCGAAGTCGCCCAGCCGATGATGCACGTTCCCGATGTTCAGGAGCACCTTCCCCACATCATGCGTTGCATTGGAGGATCGGAACAACCGTTCTGCTTCCTTGTAGTGCTGCAAGGCATCGTCGAAGCGCGAGCGGATGAAACAGTAGACACCAAGTTCATTGATGGACCGACCGAGGCCGATCACATCATAACTCGCCGTTGCATAGTTGAAGGCACGACGTGCATGCACTTCCCCTTCGTCGGTCCTTCCCATGTGGATGCAGGCGCGGGAAAGGAGCAAGGCGGCACGGACACGCAACTGAACGTCGCGATCCTTCGATGCCAGCTCCTCCGCTTCGGCCGCGATCTCCATCGTGCGTGGCGGATCGCTCCGCACGTAGGACTCAGCCTCTTGCAACATGCTGTGCAGTATGGGGTTTACTTTTACCACTGACGGTAAAAGTACGTATTCCTGTTGTGGAAAAAAAAAGCGGATCCAAAGGATCCGCTCATTTTTTACTTGTCACTCGTCACTCGTCACTTGTCACTTGTCACTTCTTCTGTGCTTCTTTCGCCGCCTCTTGGATCGACGTGGTGATCTCCTTGAACTTCTCTGCTTCGGCGCCCTTCAGGGATGCACGCTGCATAAGGAGGAACAAGTTCTGTGCGACGTCCAGCTTGAGGTCGACCGTGATAACGTCGTCGTCCTTCTTGCCGGCCTTGGCAGCGGCTTCTGCTGCCGATGTGAGGGTCTTCTTCACTTCGATGAAGGCATCAACTTCGTTACCCTTGATATCCACGCCACCAATGAAATTGGCCACGGCCTTCACATCGCCCAACTTGAGTTTTGGCTTGATCGTTACCACTTCTGCTTGCGTTGGCGAGAGGTTCTGTTGTGCAGAAACGACCGTTGTACCAGCGATCAACGTGCATGCCACAAGGGCGCTAAGGAGAATGTGCTTCACGGATGTAGATCCTGAAAATTGAACATGGAATTGGCTAAGGGCTACAAAGGTAGGGGTTTCCCACTACAAATCCACACCTAGGGAAAACCTGTGAAGAAGTGCAGCAGAGCCGAATGTGCTCATGGCGTAGTCGATCTTGATGGTCTTGACGACCAGACCAAAACCGGCGGAAAGACCCGTGAGTTGCGAGGCCACATTCACGTCGCTCGTGTTCCGGGTGGAATTGTCGTACCCCACACGCAGACGGACGGCCTTCCCAACATAGAGCTCTCCCCCAACACTGAAGTTCAGGAACCGGTCCAGGAACGAGGGAACCTCGTCGGCCAAGTGGATCAAGGACACGTTGACGAGCAGTGGGAGGCCTTTCAGGCGATGATTCACACCCAAGCGCACATCCACCGGCATACGATCGCGCGTACCGTCGTACGTGGAAAGCTGTGCTCCGAGATTGAGGATCGAGAACGCAAGATTGGTGCGTGATTGCGGGATTCGGACCAACAGTCCGGCATCGAGGGCCAGAGCTGTCGAGACCATGTCGTCGATGCCGCTGTAGATGAACTTTGCCGTGGCACCATACGTGATGAGCGAATCGATCTCGTTCGCATAGGAAACGCCAATGGCCAGGTCCTGCGAGTTGAACGTACCGGTGCGGACGCCTTGACGGTCGGCGCGTTCGAACGAACCATAACTCGTATAGATGACACTGGCTGCGACGGATCCGAAGCCGTCGATGTGATCGGTATAGGCGGCAAGGCCCGAATTGATATCGAGCGTATGCTTCAAAAAGGTTGCCGATGTCTGCGGTCCGTCGAGCACCGGCAGGACGGCCGGGTTGAGGAACAGCGTGCTGATATCATCGGTGAGGGCGTTGGTGGCGCCACCGAGGCCGGCAGCGCGCGCCGACATGTTGTACCGCAAGAACGGGAAGATCGTGGCCTGTTGTGCGAGAGCTGCGCCACCACAGATGCAAAGAACGAGGACAAAGGCAAGGGCCTTTCGAACGGCATCGGTGAACACGGACGGCGGCCGCACCATACGCCAATCGGACGAGCGCACAAAGGCGTGCTTCGTATATCCGGTGGTAAGAACGGCACCATTGCGTTCGATGGAATACGAAAGCTGGATCATGGCCGATCCTTGATCGGGCACATACGTCGTGTGGATGTCGAGCACGTCGTCGTAATAGGCCGGCTGTTTATACTCCACATGTGCTTCCATGACTGGCAATAAAAGTCCACGTTGTTCAAGGTCTGCATACGGTAGGTCCATCGCGCGCAAGAGTTCAGTTCGTCCGATCTCGAAGAACATCAGGTAGTTGCCATTGTAGACAATTCCCATTTTGTCCGTATCTGCATACCGTACGCGCACCGACGTTGTGTGCGAGATCGCTTGCATGCTCAGGAGCCCTTCGTTCCGTCGATGGCCGAGAACAATTCCAGCAAACGTTCAAGTTCTTCCAGAGAGTAGAACTCGATCTCGATGACCCCCTCCTCGCCACCTTTCATCTTGAGCTTGACCTGTGTTTGCAAGAGATGGCGCAGTGAGTTCTCGAGTTCGGCAACAGAGGCGGACGTATCGGCACGACCGCCGTCGATTGGTGAAGAGATGAGGACGGTTTTATTGTTGACGGAGACGATGTCGCCGTTCTTCGAAATGTCCTTGCGACCAAGTTCGATGTCCTTGACGAGCGTCTCGGTCTTGCGGACCGATAGATCGTGCGCGATCACTTCACGGAGCACGGAGCGTTGTGCACGTTCATCCGAGAGCGCGGCCATTGCGCGTGCATGGCCCATGGAGATGGAACGCTTGACGAGGGCGGACTGCACTTCGATGGGCAGCTTCAATAACCGGAGGAAGTTTGCGACGGTCGATCGGTCCTTGCCGACGCGGGCCGCTACTTCGTCCTGCGTGAGGTCGTACTCCTCGATGAGCATCTGATAACTGGTGGCCACTTCGAGAGCATTGAGATTTTCCCGTTGCAGATTCTCGATGATGGCAATGGCGATCATCTGTTCATCGTTGGCAACGTTGATCTGATAGGCTGGGATCTGTGTGAGCCCGGCAAGCTTGGCCGCGCGAAGTCGACGTTCACCGCTGACGAGTTCATAGTGGTCGAACACCTTGCGCACCGTGATGGGCTGGACGACGCCATGCACGCGGATCGAGGCGGCAAGCTCTTGCAGAGCCGTCGGATCGAACTCTTTGCGCGGCTGATACGGATTCGGGCGCACCTTGTCCACATCCACAAAGGCTATGCCGGCGCTTCCGTCGGAATCGTCGACGATGGTCTGTTGCGATGTGTTCTCGGGCTTGATAAGGTCGCGCGGTATGAGCGCTCCTATGCCCTTTCCTAGTCCACCCTTCATGCTTCCACCTCCGGAACGATGCCATTCTTCGTCATGATCTCGTTGGCAAGTTCCAAGTAGTTCTGCGCGCCGATGCTCGAGGCATCGTAGAGCAGTGCGGGCTTCCCGTGACTCGGGGCCTCGCTCAAGCGGACGTTTCGTGCGATGACGGTGCGACATGCTTTGTCTTCGAAGTGACGTCGCACCTCGTCCACCACTTGATTCGACAATCGCAAGCGACTATCGTACATGGTGAGCAGGACGCCTTCGATGTCGAGCTTCGGATTGGTCGAACGTCGGACGATGGCAATGGTATTGAGCAACTGTCCGAGTCCTTCGAGTGCATAGAACTCACACTGCACCGGAATGAGCACGGAATCGGCCGCCGTAAGTGCATTCAACGTGAGCAGACCGAGTGATGGCGGACAGTCGATGACGATGAAGTCGTAGTCGTTGCGAACACTCTGCAGAATACGCTTCATCAGGTATTCACGATTGGGAATGTTCACGAGCTCGATCTCTGCGCCCACCAGATTGATGTGCGACGGGACAACATCCAGATGCGGAAGTGCCGTCTTGCAGATGGTCTGCTCCACTGGAAGACCGTTGACGAGGACCTCGTAGACGGTCTTTTCGAGCGCCGATGTGTCGATGCCATAGCCATGTGTTGCATTGGCCTGAGGATCGATGTCGACCAGCAAAGTGCGTTGCTCGGCCGCCGCGAGTGAAGCTGCGAGATTGACAGATGTCGTGGTCTTTCCCACGCCACCCTTCTGATTTGCTACGGCGATGACCTTACCCATGATTTCCTACGATGCGAGTGCGATGCGAGAACGAGAGTGAAAACGCAAATTACACAGTTTTCACAAGCGTTCCACGCCGTTACCGGCCGCCGGAGATCGACAGTCGGATGTCGACGCCCACTTGCGATGTGGAGAAGCCCGGACTGGTTGCCCCGGAGCTGAAATTCCCCTCGTACCGGAAGAAGGCCGAGGCGGTGACGCGGTTGCTGACGATGTATCGCGCACGCGGTTCGATGGTGATCTGCGTGGTTCCATCGACAAGTGACCCCTCCTCACCCTGGTAGTCAAGCACATCAAAACGGGACCGTGTGGAATGCCGGATCTGTGTCAGGAAGGTGAACTCCACATCGTTCTGCAGATCGAGTCCCAAGAACGAGATCACCATTCCCCGCTTCAAGTATGAAGCCTGGATCTGCAGTTCATTCTGCACTTCACGCGAGATGGTACTCCGAGCAGATGCATTGAGTTGATACGCGGTCTTCGTGTTGTATCGCAACGTGGCCGTGAGCGTCCCCTTCAACTTCTGATCGTCGAAGTTCATGGTGATACCCACGAGCGGCTGGAATCCGGTGGACACTTGTTGAACTTCGATCACACGTCCATTGTCGTTGATACGCGCATTCTCCTGATACGTGCTCACGTAGGAATGCTCGAGATAGATCCGTTGTGCGATCCCCTTGAAGAGCGGGAACTTCTCGATGCCGTCCCAACGGAACGTCCAGTTCAAGGCAGGCGCGATGCGGGCAAGTTCACCCGAGAACAGTTGCAACGATTCGAAGCCGTCACGGAACGATGTGGCAAGTGCTTCGAGTAGTTGTTGATTTCGTTTCGATGTATCGGGCTCTGTCAGGATCTGTGCCTTCTTCGCGTTGTAGAGGGCGATCACATTTTCGACGTTGTCGTTGAAGGCGCCGAAGACGAACCATGATGGAATACTCAGGAACGTGCGGTCGAGTGTCTGTCGCTTGTTCACATTGGCAAATGATGGCACTCCTGCTGCATCCGTGAGCACGCGCTGGTTCTTGGTATACCCGAAGTCGCTCTTCATGGTCAGGTCGAGTGTTGCGCCCGGCCACAATGGTCGACTGGTCTGGAACTGCAACGTGGTCTTCTGTGAATAGTCGTCCTGCATCACACCGTTCGAAGGACGCAAGCCGGTGCTCGTACCGAATTTGAAGAACGGGAACGACGAGCTCGGTTCGATGGAGATGCCGCCGTGCGGACTGTCGACAAGACCCAATTGATAGGCCGTACTTGGTCCCCACATCGGATCGTTGCCGCGGAACGTGAGTGTACGAGCCCAAAGATTCGTCACACCGCTTGCGCCACCAAGCACTCCCCCATTCGTCGACGTGGTGTTGTTGTTGATCACGAAGGTGAGATTCTCAAAACCGAAGAAGATGTCCTGAAGCGCATTGCCAAGCTCCCCCATGAATCCTTCCGGCGACTTACGCGGAGCGCCGAAGATCTCCTGTCCGAGCTGACGCCAGCGCAGGATCGGACTCACACGCAACGTCGCATTGTACTTCGCCGTGCGCACGATGTCGCGTTGCAATGGATCCGGCTGCAACGGATCGAACCAGTTGTAGATCGACGAATACGATGCCGTCGTCTCGATCAATCGGTTCAGTCCCCAGAGATCGGGAAGCTTGGGACGCATCGTGATCGTGATCGTCTGATCGTATCGATTTGTCGTCCCAAGATTGATGAGTCCTCCGTTGAAGAAGATCTGCGACGCCATATCGCTCCCCGTGCGCTGCTGTCCGTTCGCATCAAGTTCGAATGGTACGAGTGTGCTGTACGACATCACCTTGTAGTCGATGATCGGACTCAGGAATCCGTTCTCGATGAGCTTCCAATTGAACGATGCTGTGGTGAGGCCGACGAATTCACGCACGACCGGACTCGGGAAGTCGAGGAAGCGCGACTGCTCCGTAGCACGCGAGCGCGTGAGGAACACACCAAGGTTGATGTTCGACGGCAAGAAGTTGATCTTGAAGTCCTTGTACGCCTTGAGTCCTGGAACACCTTCCAGGAACTTGGCCGGACTCACATCATACTTCGCCGGGATCGTCACTGCATAGTCCGCCTTGAACTGCCAGTTCCAACGGAAGCGTGATTCCACGACCTGACTTCGCTCGAACTCTTGCGAATAGCTGTAGGCGAACGTCATTTTGTTGAACGTATCATCGATCCACCAGCTCTTCACCGGAATGCCGAGCTTGATCCCCGTCAAGGCGATCTGATCTTGGACGAGCACGCGCTGAGACCGTGTGATCACGCGATCATACGTCTCGGCCGCCGCCTGCTCTGTGGCACCCTTTGACAACGTATCTCGCTTGGCCGCCTCTGCTGCTCGGGTAAGCTCCACGTCGTTCTGTGCCGCATACAATGGTGTTTCGGCGATCTCGGTGTGTGTGATGCTCAGCGGTATTCTGGTTTGATTCAGATCCTTCGGCAAGAGCTTTTCCAGCCCTGCCACCATGGTGACATTCCAGTTGGTCGACATCATTCGATTGCCGAATCGATCTTCCAGACGGTGGAAGTTCGGCTGTGAATGCTTGATGGAACCCTGGAACTCAGCAAGGTCGGCGAGACGCAACGAACCACTTGCAACGGCCGCCCAATCCGTGTTATCGGTCGGCTCGACGAGTCGCATTTCGTCAACCCACATGTCGGTCGTCAACTCATTGGGATACCGTTGCGCAGGATTCGCAACGCCGAATCCCACGAACTGAATGCGTGTGAGGATCGGATTCCCGCGAATGGCGAAGATGGCCTGTTCATCACCGGGTACGGGAAACTCCTGTCGTTCCAGTGTCCGGCCCTGATCTCTGATCTGCTTGATGGCCGTAAGGTCACCCATGATGATGTGGATGTCCTGCCAGCCGCGCAGCAACGGTCGGCGATACTCATAGTAGTTCACGGAGTCGATACCGAAGCGGATGTAGGCATACGCCGGAGGAATGGCTCCGGTGGCCACTTTGTCCGGCATGGTCTGATCGCCGTGAATGAAGAAGGCCAACTGCTTGTAGTAGAAGATGTCCTGCGAACGATAGATACGAACGGCCATCCGCTCTTCACCGAAGCTCAGGTTGCGAACACGTACCACGAGCGACTGTTCGTTGAAGTAGATCTCGGAACGCGGATCGGGATTTTGAAGCTGACGGGGTGGCGAGACGCAGGGAGGCATGGTGTAGAACGTCGGAGCAGCGCTGTTCTCTTCGCGACTCACGTACGCAACGGCCAATGCGGAATCGTTTGGAGTGAGACCGGATTGCAGGCTGTGATTGCGAAGCCAGTACGAACCAACAAGACCCCAGTCCGCGATCGATACCTTCGTGTATCCTCCTTGGAAGAACACACGGATGTATTGAATGTTGGTGTAGAGGGGATTGCCGACGACGGAGTCCGGACGTCGCACCGGAATGCGGAAGAGGAACCATCCCTTGTCCGGATTACCACCCACGATCTGTGTGTTGTTCGCCGGATTCGGATCGAGTCGCACTTCATAGCGGAAGTACGAGTTGTCCAGCATGATGGTCTGACCATTGTTCTTGTTCAGGATCTCCGTGTCGGGGAACTGGCCAACTTCGGACTGCGATGCATTCCCCTCGAAGTTGTTGTATTGAACAAAGTCGCCTTCGCTTTGTTCGGCCCGATTGCCACCGAAGTTGAACTTGTAATCGTCACGCGCAGGGTCTGCCTCGCGATTCAACGGATCCGGGTAGACGTCCTTCTCTTCTGCATTGAAGAGCGTGTCGATCCCGCGATCTTCCCCTTGATCGATCAGGTTGTTCGGCGGAGAACGATCTTCGGTGTTCAACGTCTTGTTCGGAATGATGTCTTCGCTGATCTGACCAAGATCGATGAACATGCGTGAATTCGGATCGTAGGAGTCGATGCGCATCATCACTTCGATGTAGTCGATGTTCTCGTTGTCGAAGTTGGTATTGAACGGAGACAGCAGTCGCATCATCCCGCCCCAGATGCGTGTCTTGTTCTCGGCGATATAGGCAGAGGCCGTTGCTCGCACGGCATCGGAATCCGAATCGTTCCAGCGCGGATTCAACGCATCGATGAACTGCGCATTGGTGTTGTAGATCCCGCGAACGCCATGGTCGAACGTGATATGCAGCGGCGTGATGTTGGATCGTCCTTGCACACGTGCACGATTGGGATAGACATCTACCTGCGGCACATCGGGAACGAAGAACTGATACCAATAGAGACGGGCCCGATACTGGGCCGCCATCGTGTCGTTGGGCCAGATGGCCGTGTTCTCCGATGGCGACGAGTAGTTCCATACGGCCGGGGTGAGACCGAAGGAGATGTAGCGACGTGCACTTTCGAAGTCGTCGAGGTAGGCCACCGGAAGTCCGTTATCGGAGCAGACGGTGGAGAATCGTTTGTTTGGCGTTGGTGCCACCAAGGCCCACTCCCCTTGTGCCGTGAACGACGAACGTTCCTTGGTGTCGAAGAAGGGCAAGGCATCGAGGGCTCGCGTGAGCCATGGGAGATCGGCGTTGATCTTTCCGTCAATTCCGAACATCAAATTCGCATTCGGTTCCTGACCCGGTGCCACACGGTCGATCACGGCCGCCTGGTTGTAGTTCATGAGCGTCATTCCGATGCTACTGTTCACCCTTCGGGTCTTGAACAACTGCATATCCGCTCGCACTCCTAACAACGTCCGCGTCGACACGTTGAAGATATCGTTCTGCTCATACTCCACTTGCAGATTGGCATTCGGAAGCAGTGCGCGAGAGTTCAACACATTCAGCGTTCCCGTGTAATAGTCCACGGTGTAGTCACTCCCTTCGCGCAAGGGCACTCCGTCCAACGTCACCTTCACGCTTCCCGGTGCTGTATTGTAGGCAAGGTTGATACGAGAGCCACCGGCCACCCCTGCCGCCTCGCCAATGATGACGAAGCGGTCCTTGGCCGAATTCAATCGTGCGGCAAGATCGGTGGTGTCGTACACTTCGTTGAACACATACTGCTCGGCAAGCTGGGCATTGCCCTTCGAGGCGAAGTACTCACGCAATCCACTTCGGAACGGCTCAAGGGATGGGAAGGTGATCTCACCGCGCACGGCGTTGAAGACCGGTGGACGGGCATCGAAGGCACCGTCGGGCGGTTGCGCTCCGGTTCCGTTGTTCACCTGGTCGATCCGGAAGATCGTGACGATCTTGTCTGGCGCACCGTTCAACACATCGCCCGAATCGTTCGTATTCCGGAAGTACCACATGCCGATCTTGGCGTCGGCCGGACTCACGTTCGTGACGCCGATGGTGTAGATGTTGCGCATCTGCCGCGCCCAGATGTTCCTGAATCCCGGCTGCATCTGCGGACGTGAGACGAGCTTCAGGATCAGCGTGTCCTTCTCTGTGGCCGTGGTCGACAGCGTGCCATGGTAGTCGTCATCGTTCGGACTGGATGTTGGTCCCTCCGTTCGATACGATACGGCATAGGAACGATCGGTCCGCAGATTCAAGATCGTCAGCGTCCCGAGGTTCAGGTCGATCTCGTAGCGGTTCTGCGGCAGTCGGGCGAAGCGTCCACG
The DNA here is from genome assembly GCA_044224925.1 of Kapaibacterium sp. (SeqCode). Taxonomy (GTDB): domain Bacteria; phylum Bacteroidota; class Ignavibacteria; order Kapaibacteriales; family Kapaibacteriaceae; genus Kapaibacterium. The sequence continues at coordinate 263,749 of JBGAJM010000001.1, read as the reverse complement.
CTCGGCATAGCCGGCCTTGATCTCGATCTGACGCATCGATGCAGGATAGCGTTGACCCTGCAGGTACTTGATCGGAGAAAGCGTATCGATGGCAATGGCCTCGTTCGCCGTCACGTCACGCACATCGGTGGTGGATTCCCAAACCTCGATCTCCTTCACCACCAGGGATGCGCCGTTCTGTGGCAACACCGGCGTGGCCGACTTGAAGTACTCTTTCCAGATGCCATGATAGGCCGTGTCCAGGAAGAAGTGGTTCCGAGCATAATCGTAGGCCCGCACATTGAACTGCGTGCGCGACGAACCTCCGCGAGCATTCACGAACCGTCGTTCACCGCGGCGCTGCGAGGCAATGGTCTTGAGGAAGAGCGCACCGAACTGGAAGTCGGCCCGCACACCGAACAGCGTTTGGCCGCCGCCGATAAGCTGACTTTGCGATTCGAGGTTGACGTTCCCGAACTCCACCCGCTTGATGATATCGTCGTCGTATCCTTCGTATCCTACTTTGAATCGATTGTTGAATTCGAATTGGTTCAACGTGTTCCAATCGACATTCATCTTGAACTTGTCGCCGATCCGCGCCGAAACGTTCACCTGGATGTTCTGCTGGAAGATCGGCGACGACTGCGTCTGTCCATACACGGATGCCGTTCCCAACCGCTGCGTATCCCATCGCCATCCGCCGCGCACGTTCACTTCCCCATTCACATTGATGCTCACCTCGGGCTTGCCGAAGATCCCGAAGATGGGATTGGGTGGGAGCGGGATCGTGATGTTCGTGGCCTGCATGAGCAGCTTGGTGAGCTCTGCGTCGGACGAGGCCTTCTTCATCTCGTACTTGGTGATGGCCGAGTCGCGGTAGGCCGTGAGCATCGACTCACTGCGATACTTCAGGTATGTATCGAGGTCCATCGGAATGGCCTCTCCCACATCGATCCCCGACACCAGCTCGCGGAGGAGGACACCCCTCCCTGTCGTATCCAGGTCGGCCGTGGTCGAATATCCGCTGGGCAACGGAAGCCACGTGTTGCGTGGCTGCTTCTTGCTGTAACTGTTGCGATTTGTCGTGCTGTACGGATAGGTGGCCGGAAGGTCCCTGTTCGTGGGATCGCCCGAATTATATCGGAGCGTGTCGGCGTTGGTGGAGTCTGCGGGAGGGAGGAAGGACCGAAGGGTGGGGCCAAGGGCCGCCATGAGCGTGAAGGACGCTACGCGAAGCCCCATGATGGACATGCCATCTGTAGGTTCTGCGAGCAGTAGTTCGGACGCACCGGTGCCGGTCGTGGCCATGCAAATAGCCACTACCAACGACACGATGCGGAACGTATGTCTGAAATGCGCCCCGTTGATCACGTCGCCGTACTCACCAACTGTATGTTACAAAACACTGTAGCGAACGGTGAGTATAGCTCACTTCCTCAAGAATGACTGGTAAACAAAGATAGGATAAAGCCAGGATTGGTAATTTGGTACGAACTCCTCGCACCACTATTGTACGCATGACCAGTTCTCTACGCCTATTTGCCCTGTGCCTTGCCACCCTTGGCATCGCATCCATCCGGATGAACGCAGACTATAACGACTATGCTCGTTTAGGACCCGACCAGATCCGGACCATTGTTCCATCGTCCACGCGCGAGGTGGTCGACCTTAGCGGCCCATGGCAGCGAGAGATCGACGGGAAGGCGGAAGGGATCGTCTCCCTCCCCTGCACCGAAGCACAGCACGGCCGTGTGGTGTATCGCCGAACGGTTCGCATCGACCCCGAGATGCTGCAATCGCATTCGTGGCAATTGTATTTCCTGGGCGTGACCGACGAGGTCGAACTCCGGATCAACAAACGCTTCGTCCAGCGCTATCCCGGTGGCATGGTGCCATTCTCGGCACGCGTGCCCGAGCGATTGCTCGTGAATGGCACGAACGAGATCGAACTGGTGGTGAATTCCTATGGCGAGAAAACGCGACTGGTGGAGATGTTCGCTCGATCGGCACAGAAGAACTCCATGGGCCTACTGCGCGAAGTGTTCCTCGTGGGCACACCGCATGTGTGGACGAATGATGTTCGTGCCAAAGTGAGCATTGGTGGATATGGTGCAACCGTTACCCTGGGCGCTACGATCACCGGCGGTGCGGTAGAACGCTTGATGTCGAGCGGCACACCGAGTGATGCGCTCACGTACGGCAAGGCCGGCGTGACGGTCGAGGCCATCCTGAGCAAGACGCGCGGTGGCGATGCCGTCGCTCGCAGTGGTGCTTCGTCGATCACGATCGAGCGCGCTCGCAGTGCGAACATGGCGTTCCAATTGAATGTGGGGAATCCCGATCTCTGGTCGCCGTCAAGCCCATCGGTCTACTATGCCACGATCCGCATTGAATACAACGGAGCACTCGTCGATGAGTTCGTGACGACGATCGGACTCCGGTCACTGTCGGTCGCCACGAACAATACCACACGCAAGCTACTCGTGAACGGTCAGCCCATGACGGTGAATGCGGTTGAGTACATCGAGGAGTATCCGACGTTGGGTCCTTCCATGTCGTACCGACAGATGGAACAGGACATCTCGATGATGAAGACACTCGGCGTGAACACGGTACGGTTCCGCCATGGCAGTCCGCATCCGTATCTGCTCGATCTGTGTGACCGGTACGGACTGTTCGTCATGGTCGAGCTACCGGCCGCCGACATTCCGAAGTCCTTCCTGCCGCACGAAGAGATCACCGCTCGCATGAAGAACACGGCGGAGCGACTGATCACGTACATCGATGCACACCCCTCCGTCCTCGCCTATGGTTTGAGCGAAGGACTGCAGGAAGACGCACAAGAGACGGCCGACTTCCATGCCTCCCTGCTGACCATCTTCCGCTCCTCCGGGACGAAGCTCCTGTACAAAGTGGTCCCATCGTCGGAAGCACGCGTGCTTGTCGAAGGTGGGTTCGACATGGTGCTCATTCGCACCTGTACCACAGCGGACCGAGCGCACTTTGCAGAGACACTGAAGGATGTGATGAAGCGCGCCGGTCGTGCGGCCATCATCCCCTGCTTCGGTGCCGTTGTCTCGCCAATGAACATGAACGGCTTCAGCGATCCGTTGTCGAACGAGGCACAGGCCGTCACACTTCGCGACTGCTACAAGACGACGATGAGTCTCGGACTTGCTGGCGTGGTGGTATGGTCGTTCAACGACTATGCTCTTGAGAAACCCACGATGCTCGTGGATCACGACGATCCCTATGTGTGCACGTCGGGTCTCGTCGACGTGTGGCGTCAACCACGCGTGGCCTATGCCATGCTGAAATCGCTGATCAACGACGAGAAGGAGCCACTGCTTCAGGCACGCGACTACTCGGCCGACACGCCGCTGATCTTCATTGCCTTGGGCATCATCCTTGCGTTGGTACTGGCCTTCCTCGTGAACAGGTCACGACGGTTCCGCGAGTACCTGCTCCGCTCCTTGCTGCGCCCGTATAACTTCTATGCCGACATTCGCGATCAACGCATTCTGTCGACGGTACAGACCGTGATCCTTGGCGCCGTGATCGCCTTCTGTGTGGGATTGGTGGATGCATCACTGGTCTACTTCCTACGCACCGATGCACTTGTTGAGTACTTGCTCCACTTGCTCTTCCCTTCCAATGGCATCTACGAAGTGCTTCGCTTCGTGGCATGGCGTCCGACGTTGGCCGTGATCACGCTCTCCGTGGTGGTCTTCGGGTGCATCATGTTATTGGCCGTTGCGTTGCGCATCTCGGCCATGTTCATCAAGGGTCGCATCTTCTTCCGCGACACGCTTACGATCACCGTGTGGTCCGCACTTCCGTTGATCATCCTCTTGCCGATCGGCATCACCTTGTACAAGGTGCTCAGCACGGATGCCATGTCGATCTGGGTGCCCATCATCATCTTCGGCGTGATCATCTGGTTCTTCTCACGCACCTTGCGCGCAACGGCAGTGGTCTTCGATGTGCGTCCGTCCATGGTCTACGGCATCGGTGCAGGGATCTTCCTGCTCGCTTCGCTGACCATGGTGTTCTGGTATAACACATCGTACGGACTCCTTGCGTTCCTGCAGTATTACTGGAAGGTCGTGTCGGCATGACGGAGCGGGAACAGATCATCCTTCGAGCGATCGTCCATCTCTACATCCTGCATGCAACGCCCGTGGGATCGGGATTCGTTGCCACGTATCTGGAGCGTGAGCTTAAGTTGAGTCCGGCCACCATTCGCGCCGTCATGGCCGATCTGGAGGAGAAGGGCTTCATCACGCATCCGCATACATCCGCCGGTCGGATGCCAACGGACAAAGGGTATCGGTTCTACGTCGACTCGCTCATGCAGCACGAAACGGTGAGCCATCACGATGCCGACGCCGTGCGATCGAATCTACTACATGCTTCACGCGAGACCATCCTTCGCGATGCCTCGCGAGTGCTCGGTTCGCTCAGTCACTACCTTGCACTAGTGCAAATGCCACAACTCGCCAACGTTGTGGTGCGCAAGGTGGAGATGATCCCACTTTCGTCGCAGCGCATTCTGGTGGTGATCGCCCTTGAATCCGACATTGTGCGAACGCTGACGATCGAGACCCAGTCGTTGACGGATTTCACCGACCTCGACGAGATCACACGCTACATCAACGAGCGAAGCAGCGGACGTTCGCTCAATCAACTTGCAAGTGTCTTCCCCGAGATCCGGTCCGACACCGACGAGCGGGCCCTGATCCGCCTCTTCGTGGATCAAGTATCGAAGCTGCAGGAGCCGACCTCTACACTATCGGACACGATCCATGTGGCAGGTGCCCAGAACCTGATCGCACATCCGGAGTTCGACACCACGGACCGACTTCGCAGCGTTATCGAACTCGTCGAGAACGAGGATGTGATCATCCACCTCTTTGGCGCTGCCGACGATGACGGCGTTCGCGTCCGCATCGGCAACGAACTGGCCAATGAACAGCTCCAGGACTACAGTCTGATCTCCACCACGTACAAGATCGGCGCCGCAACCGGCTCCGTGGGCCTGATCGGTCCCAAGCGCATGAACTATGCCCGCATGGTCTCGCTTGTTGAATTCGTCTCGCATGTGATCACGTCCACCTACGGCGGACGGTAGCATATCATACAATTCGCCCTCGTTCGTCTACGAGCGGCTTCATGTTCCATTTGTAACGCACAGTACCATGACCGACGAAACAACGATCGAACAACACGACGAACCGACCGAGATGTCCGAACTCGATGCCCTGCGCAAAGAGGTGGACGAATGGAAGGACCTTGCACATCGCAAGGCCGCTGAACTCGAGAATGTCCGTCGTCGCTCCATTCTGCGCGAACAGGAGCTCACGATGTTCGCGTCGGAACATCTGATCACGAAGATGATCCCCGTGCTCGACGATCTTGCCGCTGCGGTCGAGGCCTCTGCCGGCTCCACCGATGTGGCGTCGATCAAGCAAGGCATCGACATGATCTATGCCAAGGCCTCGAAGATCTTCGAAGATGCCGGCGTCCGTGTGATCGAAAGCGGCGTGGGACAACCCTTCAACGTTGAGCGCCACGAAGCATTGATGCACATGCCGTCCGATGCGCATCCGGAAGGACATGTGATCCAGGAAGTGCAACGCGGATATCTGCTGCACGACAAGGTGATCCGTCACGCAAAAGTGATCACGTCGGCCGGGAGTGAAGCATGACCAATCGCGATTACTACGACGTGCTCGGTGTGGGCAAGCAGGCCACGGCGGACGAGATCAAGTCCGCCTACCGCAAGCTGGCCATGCAATACCATCCGGATCGCAATCCCGACGATCACGATGCCGAGTCCAAATTCAAGGAAGCTGCCGAAGCCTACGAAGTACTCAGCGATGCCGACAAGCGCGCACGCTATGATCGCTTCGGACATCAGGGTGTGAAGGGCGGACAGGATTATCACGACTTCAACAACGTCAACGACATCTTCTCGATGTTCAGCGACATCTTCGGATTCGGCTTTGGCGGACAGCAGCAACAGCAGCGCCGACGTGGTGCCGGTGAACCCGGTGCCGACCTCAAGGTGCGCATGCAGCTTACGTTGGAAGAGATCGCCACCGGCGTTGAGAAGACGATCAAGATCAAGCACTGGAAGACCTGCGAACCCTGCACCGGCACGGGCGCTGCGCCTGGTAGCGGCACGACCACATGTAGCACCTGTAACGGACAAGGCGAGATCCGTCAGGTATCGCGCAGCATGTTCGGTCAGTTCATCAACGTTGCCGTCTGCACCACGTGCGGCGGCTCCGGCGAGATCATCAAAGAGAAGTGCACAACGTGCGAAGGCGAAGGTCGCGTACAAGGTGAGACCACCGTCAAGGTCACGATCCCTGCCGGTGTGCGCACTGGTAATTATCTGACCATCAGCGGCAAGGGTCATGCAGGGCGGCGAGGCGGTACGACGGGTGATGCCTACGTGGAGATCGAAGAGAAGGATCACGACCTCTTCGCACGCGACGAGGATAACGTGTACTTCGATCTCACGGTCGACTTTGCAACGGCAGCACTTGGCGGAGAGATCGAAGTGCCAACGCTGTACGGGACGGCCATGCTCAACATCGAATCGGGCACACAGCCCGGCACCTTGTTGCGTATGAAGGACAAAGGCATTCCGCATCTGCAGAGCAGAGGCAAGGGCGATCAATTCGTCCGCTTCTCCGTGTACGTGCCGAAGTCGTTGAACTCGAAAGAAAAGCAGACACTGAAAGACCTTGCCAAAGGCGAACATTTCCATCCGAAGAAGGGACATAAGAATTCCTTCTTCGAGAAGATGAAGGAAGCGTTCTCGTAACTCATCGGAACGGGACGCTTCATTGGAGCACACATGAAGCGTCCCCTTTCCACCCTCCAGACCCTCCTGGGCTCCACACGGAGCGAGGCCATCGTCATTCTGATCCTGCTTGGTGGACTGCTTGCAGGTCAAGCGCTCTCCTGGTGGGAGCAAGCGCACCGGCAGCCTTGGGAAGAGACGGCCACGGCCAGAGACATCGCCGCGATCCTCGACACAGCAGAACGTCGTGCGGCACTGGCCGACAGTATGCCTCTCGCACCGATCCACGACGCACAACCATCCTTCTCTCGTTCGCAACGCTCACAGGCTCCGCATCCTGTGAACCTCAATACCGCATCCGTCACAGAGCTCGCAACACTGCCGGGCATTGGCGAGAAGACCGCCGAAAAGATCATCGAGCGTCGGAAGATGCGGCCGTTCAGAACACCGGAAGACATCATGGATGTGCGCGGTATCGGACAAAAAAAGTTCGAACGCATGCGCCCGTTCCTACGAGTGCAGTAACTTCGTGCCCATGAGCATTGCCTCCGTTTACTGTCATCCAGACCGCACCGTGGTCAGCACATGGGATATTCGCGAGAACATTCCGATCCTCCTTTCGCTGCGATTCGCAGAATCGCTGTCCGATGCATGGTGGCTCGGACATGAATCGCTCCCGATCCCCGATGCCGTGGCCTCTGCCGCCGCATCGTGTGCCGACATTCGCATTGCCCTCCCCCATTCGCTTTTCACGATGCTTCGCTATCCGACGGATCCCACCGAGCCTTCCGATGAACGCATGATGTTCGAGTTCTCGATGAATGCACCGGACGTCCGCCGATCCACCCATGCCCTTGCCACCTTCCATGGCCTTCACGGTCGTGGAGCAACGCCATGGGACATTGCTTGTGCCGTGAGCACACGCGTGCTCGATACCGGAGGCCGGATCTCTACGCGTGCGACCATCGCACCATCGTTCATGGCCGAGGCCATGGCCGTGCAGCATTGCAAGGGTTTGAACGAGGGTGCCACGGTCTTGATCGGTCGACGTGCCGACCTGTGGGAGACGATGATCGTCTCGTCCATCGGAGAGCTCATCTGGTACACCATCACGCAGGACGATGGAACGCTGGACCATCCGGTGCAGGCTCGCGAAGTCCTGCTGGATGCACGCGCCGCTGTGGATGCGGAGCTGACATCGGTCCTCGTCTACGGCGACGGCGTCACACCCGATACCTTGGCCGCATGCACTGAAGGCATGTTCGGTCTCGTTCAACGTGTTGCGCGCATGAATCCGTTCGCACGCGTGGGCGCCGATGTGGACGACGACACGAAGCGCATGTGCATTCGGTATGCCCACATGCTTGGCCCTGTGGTGGGTCAAGTTCTCTCACCACCCTGGCCGGCCTTTCCATGCGCATCCTCGGCGGCTCGCTAAAAGGCAGAACGCTTGCCATGGTGGTGGCACCCGGTACGCGCCCAACGACGGATGCGATGCGGGAATCCCTCTTCTCGATCTTGAACGCTGTGGTGGATTGGACCGATTGCACGGTGCTCGATCTCTTCAGCGGAACCGGCGCGCTTGGATTCGAAGCATTGAGTCGTGGTGCGGCGCACTGCACCTTCGTCGACAAGAACGCGGCCATGTGTCGGTCCATTCAACGCAATGCCACCGCCCTTGGCGTGGCAGACAAGTGCACCATAGACGTCGACGATGTGATGACCATGCTCAAGCGACGAACCGGTCCGTACGACGTGGTCTTCTGCGATCCGCCCTACGACCTGCGCATCTGCAATCAGGTCCTTCGCGTTCTCGACGCCGAACACTTTCTCACCGATGGCGGCATCTTCATTGCCGAACACGATGAGCGCGAAGTGGTCGTGGACGTCGAAGGGTGGGAACGGCAGGCATCACGGAAGCGAGGCGGCACGGTGGTCGACGTGTTCCAGTTCACCCACGAGCAGTAGTTTGCACGCAACGGAGGTTCCCATGCAGAAGCACGCCATGTATCCTGGATCGTTCGATCCGATCACCAACGGTCACGTCGACGTGATCGAACGCGCCTCGCAATTGTTCGCGCGCGTCACGGTGGTCGTGGCCAAGAACAGCAAGAAGACCCCGCTGTTCGACGAAGAGGAACGCACGGAGATGGCAAAGGCCTCGTTGATCCATTGTCCGAACGTCGACGTGGTGGTCCACGCCGGTCTCGTGGTCGACTTTGCCCGCGAACACGGCGTGGATGTGATCGTGCGCGGCCTGCGCGCCGTGACGGATTTCGAGTACGAGTTCCAGATCGCCCTGATGAATCGTAAGCTCGAGAGCGGCCTCACAACGATCTTCATGATGCCCCATGAGCGCTACACGTATCTGAACTCCAGCATCATTCGCGAGCTGGGTCGCTACGGTCAGGACATCACGGAATTCGTGCCACCCGTGGTGGCGGAGCGAATGAAGCGTAAATTTGGAGCATGACAACTCCAGACGCCGCCCCACGCTCGGTTCACATCATCACCCTTGGATGTAGCAAGAACACCGTCGACTCCGAGATCCTCGCAGGGCATCTTCGGGCGAACAACCTTGTGCTCTCCGACTCTGCCTCCGATGCAGAGGCCATTGTGATCAATACGTGCGGCTTTATCGACGCAGCCAAAGAAGAGAGCATCAACACGATCCTCGAGGCAAGCAAGCTCAAATCGAAGGGCACGCTGCGCACCCTGATCGTTGCCGGATGTTTGAGTGAGCGCTATGCCGATGATCTTCGCAGTGAATTGCCCGAAGTGGATCACTTCTTCGGCACCGAGGCATACGGTCCGATCCTCAAGACCCTCTCCCCTGACCTCAAGTATTCGTTGCTTGGCGAGCGCATCCTCTCAACACCGAAGCACTATGCCTATCTGAAGATCTCCGAAGGATGCGACAATCCGTGTTCGTTCTGCGCCATTCCGATCATGCGCGGCAAGCATCGCAGCACGTCCATCGAAGAGCTCGTGGCCCAGTCGAAGAACCTTGTGGCGCAAGGCGTGAAGGAGATCGTGCTGGTCGCGCAGGACCTAACGTACTACGGACTGGATCTCGATCGGAAGCGCTCGCTCGCCGATCTGTTGCGTGCATTGTCCGATGAAAGCGGTGCCGACTGGATCCGTTGCATGTATGCGTTCCCGTCGAAGTTCCCGCTGGATATTCTGCCGGTGATCCGCGACACGCCGAACATCTGCACCTATCTCGACATGCCGCTGCAACACGCATCCACCAACGTTCTCAAGAGCATGCGCCGCGGTATCACACGTCGTGCCATGGAAGAACTGCTGGACACGATCCGTCAGACCGTGCCCGACATCGTGCTGCGCAGCACGTTCATCGTCGGTTATCCGAACGAGACCGAGGCGGACTTCGAGGAGCTCATGGAGTTCATCGAACAACAACGTCTCGATCGACTCGGCGTGTTCCGCTACAGTCAGGAAGACGATACATATGCCTACATCCTCGGAGATCCGATCGACGATGCCGTGAAAGAAGAACGGCAGCATCGCATCATGGAACTCCAGCGCTCGATCTCCATGGAGAAGAACAAGGCCAAGATCGGAAGCACCGTGCGAGTGCTCATCGAAGAGGAAATGAATGGCGAGTATCGTGGACGTACAGAGGCCGATGCACCGGAAGTGGACAACGAGATCTACGTCCGCTCATCCCGCCCTCTCCTCCCTGGCACCTTCCTCGATGTCGAGATCGAAGATGCCGTGGAGTTCGACCTCTTCGCTACCGTTCAATAAAACAGCCCACGGCCTCAGTGGTTCGGAAGGCAGGTACCTTCCCGTCAACGATGGCTCGTAGCACGTCGCGCGCATCGTGACTCGTGATGTGCTGTCGGCGTTTGCCGATGCGTTCGAAGAGATCGTTGATACGACCCTTGTAGACAACGGACTCATCCGGAAGCACGATCACCACTTGTGGCGTCACATCTGCACCGAGGGAATTCGCGGCCAACAGGTCCTTATCGTATAGGATCGGAATGGTGAGGCGGTATTTCAGCAAGAAGTCCTCGATCTCCGAAGTATCGGCATACTCGCCCGAGAACACACCGATGAAACGCACGCCCTTGTCGGCGAACGTATCTCGCAAGGCCTTGATATACGGCGCTTCAACGATGCTCACCGGACAGGTGGTGTTCAGGAACACCCACATCGTGGCCACCGGTTCATCTTCCACATCGGAGAACTCCACGCGCGGAGGCTTCACATGGGGACGTTCCTGTGCGAGGGCTGGCATTGCGAGTGCAAGCAGGAGCAAGGCGGCAAGGATGGATCGGTGCATGTTCAATGTCGGTACGACCGGAAAAGCGTGACGAACATCGCGACGCTCACCAGGAAGAGCAAGAGCAACAGGATGCCCACTCCCAGATGTCCCGGCGCGCCATCGAGAACAGCGCGCAGTTGGAGAATGCCGCGCCAAAAGAATGTCAACGTAAAGATACCAACTGCCGAAAGGCTGGCCGGGAACGTCCACATCTTCCCTTGTCGGAGAAGAAATCCGAGTCCGACGACCAGTGTTCCGAAGATCCCGCCATTGAGCAGCGACGATGTGCTCGTTTCGCCCGTGAGTGCGTAGCCGAGCAGACCGCAGACGACGAGGAACGATCCGTAGACCATGACGCGCACACCAAGCTGTTTCTGCGTCATACGATGTTCCCATCGCGCATATGAATGATGCGATGGGCACGCTGCGCCACCTCGGTGCTATGCGTGGCAACGACACAGGCCATGTTCGACGATGCCTGCAATTCACACAACAGGTCAACAATGGCCGTTGCATTCGCGCTGTCGAGATTTCCCGTTGGTTCATCGGCGAAGAGCACTGCCGGCTCGTTCATGAGCGCACGTGCAATGGCGACGCGTTGTTGTTCACCACCACTGAGTTCCGAGGACATGTGTTCCGCACGTGCGGCAATGCCAACGCGATCGAGCAATCGTTCGGCCTTCGTGCGCGCCTGCATGGTGCTCGCACCACTGATCAGGGCGGGCATCATCACGTTCTCGAGTGCGGTGAATTCCGGCAAGAGATGATGGAACTGATACACCACACCAATGGAGGTATTGCGCATGGCGGCGAGCTCACGTTGCGACCGTTGTGCATAGTTCACGGTGCCTGCCGACGTGGTCAGTTGGACCGTACCGCTGTCGGGTACATCGAGCGAGGCCAGGATGTGCAACAGTGTGCTCTTCCCCGCGCCGCTCGGTCCAACAAGGGCGACGAATTCGCCGGCATCGATGGAGCACGATACACCCTGGAGGACCACCGTATCGGCCTGTCCGCTTCGCGCGTACGACTTCACGATGTTCGATGCAGTAAGGAGCGTCATGTTAGAACTGACGGAGGACGCGCACGTCGTTATCGTAGAGCATGCGAATGTCATCGATGCCCGTGAGCATCATGGTCACGCGTTCGATCCCGAAGCCAAAGGCGAATCCCGAATACTCTTCCGGATCGATGCCGCAATTCCGCAAGACGTTCGGGTGGACCATTCCACATCCGCAGATCTCCAGCCAACCCGAGTGCTTGCAGATGCGGCACCCTTGTCCCTTGCAGATGAAGCACGACATATCGACCTCGGCACTCGGCTCCGTGAACGGGAAGTACGAGGTGCGGAAGCGGAACTTCGCATCGCTCGAGTACATGCGTTGCGCAAAGGCCATGATGGTGCCCTTCAGGTCGGCCATGCTCACACCCTTATCGATGTACAGTCCTTCCACCTGATGGAACTCCGCCAACGACCGTGCGCTGACAGCTTCGTTGCGATAGACGCGACCCGGCATGATGCACCGGATCGGTGGGCTCATCTGTTCCATCACACGGATCTGCACGCTCGACGTGTGTGTGCGCAAGACCAGGTCGGCACGCTCGGCATCATCGATGAAGAACGTATCCTGCATATCACGTGCAGGATGATCTTCGGCGAAGTTCAGTTTTCCAAAGTTGTGATCGTCGTCTTCGATGTCGAACGACTCGGCCACATCGAATCCCATCGACGTGAAGATGTCGACGATCCGATCGAGCGTTTGTGTGATCGGATGCACGGAACCGGCGGTGGCGGCTCGACCCGGCAAGGACACATCGATCCGTTGCGTGGACGTGCGTCGCTCATACGATGCACGTGCTGCCTCGAAGCCGTTCTCGGCCAGTTTGCGCAGCTCGTTCAGGTTCTTGCCGACCGTTGGCTTGTCTTCCTTGGGAACGGTGCGCAAGGCATCCGTTAGCGTCTGCAACGTCCCCTTCTTCACCATGTGTGCAAGACGGAAACGCTCAAGGTCTTCAGGGGAAGCGATGGCGGCAAGGTCGCGTTCAATGTCGACGCGAAGGGCGTGGATCTGTTCGATCATGGTCATAGGGCATCAAGATAAAAAAAGGCAACGTCGTAGGAACGACGTTGCCTTCACAAATGAATTCGCGAGCGGCCTACGAGACCTTGGCCTGCTTTACGATGGCCGTGAACACGTCGGGATGATTCATCGCAAGATTTGCCAGGACCTTCCGATTGATCATGATGTTCTGAAGCTTCATGGCGTGCATCAAGCGCGAGTACGTTGTTCCGTTCAATCGCGCGGCGGCGTTGATACGGACGATCCACAGACTGCGGAATGTACGCTTCTTGTTGCGACGGTCACGATAGGCGTATTGAAGACCCTTCTCGACGTGGTGCTTGACGATCTGCCAAACCTTCGAGCGAGCTCCCCAATATCCTTTCGCGAGCTTGAAATACTTCTTCTTCCGATTATGGGCCGCTGCTTTATTTTTTGCTCTTGGCATAGGTGCCTCCTAGGGATTGAGCGTACAACATATGGTCGTCAGGAGAACGGCGATTCCCTGAACGGCCTGTAGAGAGACTTTCTGAGCGGTACGAACCGCTTACTTCATGCCCAAGCAATGCAACACGATGTTCAGGTTTGTTGGGTCGACCAACACGTCCCGACGTAGGTTACGCTTGCGCTTGCGGTTCTTGCTTGTCAGGATGTGGCTACGATTGGCCTTCTGACGCTTGATCTGTCCAGATCCTGTTACTTTGAAGCGCTTCTTCGCTCCGGCAACGGTCTTCATTTTTGGCATGATGAACTCCGAATGTTTATGCTGATGGTTGCTTTGTTTCTGGTGAAGGAGCTGTTCCCTCCGACGGTGTTCCGTCGGCCGACTTTTCCTTCTTGACCGGCTTCTTCGCTTCGGGAGCAAGGGTCACGCTGAGCGTTCTTCCTTCCGAGCGGATCGGCTGATCGATCTTCGAGATATCCGCACACTGTTCAACGAAACGGTTCAAGATCACATGTCCCAGATCCTGGTGCATGATCTCACGTCCGCGGAAGAACACCGTGGCCTTCACTTTGTGCCCTTCTTCCAAGAAGCCACGTGCGTGACGGGTCTTGAAGTCGAAGTCGTGCACATCCGTACCGGCCTTGAGGCGGATCTCTTTCAGAAGTTGATGGCTTTGTGCCTTCTTCTGAACCTTCTCGCGCTTCTGTTGCTCGTACGAGAATTTCCCATAGTCGATGATCTTGCACACCGGCGGTTTCGCCTGCGGTGCGATCTCGACAAGGTCCATCTCGGCTTCCAGTGCCAGGCGTAGTGCCTCGCGACGTGGAAGAACTCCGAGAGCTCCTCCTTTTGCATCTACAACGCGGAGTTCCGGAGCTTGGATCTCATCGTTGATCTTGTGCTTGCGCTGCGTCTCCTGACGCGGCACATTGTACGGGGTAAAGGGTCTCCTCAAGCGGGGCCGTTCGTGTTATGAATGATACGGATTCCAAAGACGGTAAAGATACGGCAGGAAACAACGAGGTGCAAACAAATCAAGACGTTAGAGCGCGTCTTCGTAATTTTTCCGTCCCGCGTTCGTCAACGCGGCCTTCCCCACTTGCACCACCAACCCCAGCCAATATGACTTCTAGCGACGACCTGCTCCAATCGATCGAAGAGGCGGAAAAGCGCGGCACCATGATCCCCTCCACCCTTCCCGTCCTTCCGCTGCGCGACATTGTCATCTATCCGCACATGATCTTCCCGGTGCTGATCGGACGCGCCTCCTCCCTGAAGGCCGTGGCTGAGGCACTTGAGCGGGAGAAGTACATCTTCCTCGTGGCCCAGCGCGACCCGACCGTGGAGGAGCCCGGATTCGGCGACGTGTACGAATACGGCACCGTGGCCAAGATCCTGCAGGTGCTCCGCCTCCCGAACAACCTGCTGAAGGTGCTCGTCGAGGGCGTGATGCAGGCCCGGATCGAACGACCTGGCAAGACCACGCCGTATCTCGAAGCCGAGATCGCCACGGTGAATGTGCTGCACAATGTGCGGGACCGACAGTTGAAGGCCATGGTCCGCCACTCGGCAGAACTGTTCGCTGAATACGTGAAGGATAATCGCAATCTGCCGCCCGAAGTGCTCGGTGCATTCGAGAACATCGACGAACCTGTGCGCAAGCTCTACTACGCTGCGGCCAACGTGCAGCAGTCCGTCGAGGCCAAGCAGAAGATCCTCGATAAGACCGACCTGAAGGACCAGTACTTCGAACTTGTGCAAATGCTCTCCGGAGAGCTGGAGCTGTTGAAACTCGAGGCCGAGATCGACACGAAGGTGCAGGACCAGATCCAGCGCTCTCAACGCAAGTACTTCATTCAGGAACAGATCCGAACGCTGCAGAAGGAACTCGGAGATGATGAGACGGAGGCAGGGCCGGAGTTGCAGCCGCTCAAGGATGCTCTTGATGAAGCAGGTCTGCCGGAGACCGTTCGTGCGAAGGTGATGGAGGAATTCGATCGCCTGAAGAAGACGAACTCCATGTCGCCCGAGTTCAGTGTGAATCGCACATGGCTTGAATGGATCTCGAACGTGCCGTGGACGAAGCGCACGGATGATGATCTCGATGTGACGCATGTTCGCTCGATCCTCGAGGCCGACCATTACGGACTGGAAAAACCAAAGCAGCGAATTCTCGAATACATCTCGGTGTTGAATCTCATCGGCTCCATGAAGGGCCAGATCCTGTGTTTCGTCGGACCTCCGGGCGTTGGAAAGACGTCGCTTGCCAAGAGCATCGCTCGCGCCACGGGACGGAACTTCGTGCGCATCTCCCTCGGCGGCGTGCGCGATGAAGCCGAGATCCGCGGACACCGTCGCACCTACATCGGTGCACAACCAGGCAAGATCGTCCAGGCCATGAAGCGGGCCGGCTCGGTGAATCCGGTGATCCTGCTCGACGAGATCGACAAGATGAGCATGGACTTCCGCGGCGATCCTTCGTCGGCACTGCTCGAAGTGCTCGATCCGGAGCAGAATGCAGGCTTCAACGATCATTACCTGGAAGTGGACTACGACCTGTCCAAGGTGCTCTTCATTGCCACGGCCAATGTGATGTTCGACATCCCCGGTCCGTTGCTCGATCGGTTGGAAGTGATCCAGCTCTCCAGCTATCTGGAGCCCGACAAGGTGGAGATCGCTAAGCGACACATTCTGCCGAAGCTCATCAAGGAGCATGGTCTGTCGGACTTCAAGATCACGTTCAAGGATGCGGCCCTGTTGAAGATCGTGCGTGAGTACACCCGCGAGGCCGGCGTACGGAATGTGGAGCGCGAACTCTCGTCCATTCTCCGAAAGCTCGCCACCGAGATCGTTACCGAAGTCGGTACCAAGGCCGGCACGTCGAAGCCCGAAGAAATGAAGAAGAGCGCCGTGTACAAGCGGCTTGCCAAGACGAAGAAGTTCGTCGTGGACGAAGCGCTTGTCGAGAAGTATCTACGGGCACCGAAGTTCAAGGTCAAGGAAGGCGAACTCACCGACAAGGTGGGCGTGGCCATGGGTCTGGCGTGGACCAGCATGGGCGGCGAGATGCTCCCCGTCGAGGTCACCATCATGCCGGGTGCTGAGAAGCTCACGCTCACCGGGAAGCTCGGCGATGTGATGAAGGAATCGGCCGTTGCCGCGCTCTCCTATCTGCGCTCGAACTTCGCGGCCTTCGGTCTGGACGCCGACTTCTCCAAGGGCAAGGAGATCCACATTCACGTTCCCGAAGGAGCCATTCCCAAAGACGGTCCTTCGGCCGGCATCACGATGACGCTGGCCCTGCTGAGCGCTGCCTCGGGTAGACCACTCCGTGGCGACCTTGCGATGACGGGGGAAGTGACCCTTCGCGGCAATGTGCTGCCCATTGGCGGACTCAATGAGAAGCTCCTTGCGGCCAAGCGCTTTGGCGTGAAAACGGTCTTCGTGCCCAAGGCCAATCAGAAGGACGTGGAGGAGATCTCGCCCGTGGTGACGAAGAACCTCGAGATCATCTACGTCGAGAAGATCTCGGACGCCATTCCCTTTGCATTCCGGCAGCGTCCGGTACGGACGGTTTCGACGAAGAAGACGGTGAAACCGACGGGCAAGAAAGTGGTAAGTCGTAAGAAATGAACGATTTGGAAAAAACGTTCATGTCCCGTACCTTTGTTGTCTTGACTACGAACTAAGCACTCAGGAGAAGACCATGGCCAAGAAAGGCGCACGCGTGATCATCACGGTGGAATGTACGGAAGCCAAAAAAGAAGGCAAGCCGGCATCGCGCTATACGACGATGAAGAACAAGCAGAACACCACCGAACGTCTTGAACTCAAGAAGTACAATCCGTTCCTGCGTCGTCACACGGTGCACAAAGAAGTGCGCTAAGCGATCACTCGATGCTCGGGCGTATGCGCTCGAGCTTTGAGACCACCGCTTGCGAAAGATCGATACCGCGTGCATTGCAGAAGTTCATCAGCGCGATGAACACATCCGCCGCTTCTTCTGCAGTATGACGATCGTCCGGTGGACTCCCCTTCCACCGCTTCTTCTCGAGGTTGGCCAGTTCGCCCGCCTCACCACAGAGTTCCAGACAAAAGAACTCTGGTGGCCGTTGTAGGAAACACGCTTGCTGATACGCATCGAAGGCCTTCTGGATCTCCGGAAGGCCTTCGCTCGTTGTGGCCATGGTTCGTTCGCACAGCGGGTGGAGCGTCATGCTTCTTCATCTCCTTCATCGGTATCAAGTGCACCGCCTTCGCGAATGCGATAGCCCACACCACGAATGCTCTGGATCACGCTCGGATGTCCGGGACGTTCCACCTTCGACCGAAGTCGTTTGATGTACACATCGATGATGTTGGATTCGGGATCGAAGTTGTGCTTCCACACGTGTTGCATGATCATGCTGCGCGACAGGATGCGGTTCTTGTGACGCATCAGATATTCCAGCAGCGCATACTCCTTCGTGGTGAGCTCGATCTCCTTCTCGTCGCGATAGGCGAAGTGCGTCACCATGTCCAGCGTCAGATCGCCGCATTGCAGCTTCGTGGTCTTCTCCGTACTAGACCGACGGAGGATGGACCGGAGTCGGGCGGCCAGCTCCTCGAAGTGAAAGGGCTTGGCCAGATAATCATCGGCACCGAGATCGAGCCCCTGCACACGGTCCTCCATCGTACCCCGCGCCGTGAGCATCAGCACCGGCGTTGCCTTGCCGTGGTCGCGCAAGGCGCCGAGCACCGAATAGCCATCCAGCTTCGGTAACATCACATCGAGCACGATGGCGTCGAAGTGATTGTTCAAGGCAAGTTCGAGACCTGCTTCGCCATCGGCGGCGGTCTCAACGATGTAGCGTTCTTCCTCAAGTCCGCGCTTGATGAAGCTGGCTACCTTCCGTTCGTCTTCAATCACAAGAATGCGCATGAAGCGAATATAGTCACAGGCCTATCTTTGTGCTATGGCATGGACCGACATCATTGGACAAGACCGCATAAAACATCTGCTGCAACGGATGATCCTGGAGCAGCGACTTCCACAGGCCATGCTCTTCTCGGGTATGGCAGGCACCGGCGCCGTCGGTCTTGCCATCGAGTTCGCTCGCACCACGAATTGTATCGACCCGGTCCGAACAGCCACGGGCATCGATGCCTGCGGCGTGTGTCGCTCCTGCGCGCAATTCCGTCACCTTGGCCATCCCAATCTTCGACTCACGGTGGCCTTGCCGGCCGGGAAAGGTGGCGAGGCGGAGTCGGACATGAAGTCCGATGTGATCGAGGAGCTCAAGACGCAGATCCAGGCGCTCGCCGATGATCCGTACGTCGAGGTCCGCTTACCGAATGCCACACAGATCAAGATCGGCGCGATCCGTGAATTGAAACGCACGCTCACGCTGTCGGCCGCACAAGAAGGTGGGCGCCGCGTGTGCTTGATCATCCATGCCGACGAGATGACGACAGAAGCGTCGAACGCCTTCTTGAAGACGTTGGAAGAACCACACGAGGGCGTCACCATCATCCTCACCACCGAACGTCCCGAGCGCATGCTGCAGACGATCACATCGCGCTGTCAGGAAGTGGTGGTTCCCCCGCTTGGCGACGACCTCCTTGCCGAAGCCCTTCATCGTCGCGACGGAATACCTGAAGCCGACGCCACCTTGATCGCATCGTTCGCACAGGGCAGCTATACGCGTGCCCGCTCGTTCATGAACGAGGACATGCGAGGATATCGACAGGATGTGGTGGACCTCTTGCGACTTGCGCTCAAGGGACAGTCGTTCCGCATTCCCCTCACCGAAGCCCTTGCCGAGATCGCCGAAGGGAAGGACAAGGTGAAGGTGGAGATGATGCTGTCGCTCCTTCTGCTCTGGCTTCGCGATGCCTACTCCATCGTGAAGACCGGTACATCAGCCTCCATCATGAACATCGACCAACGCGATGCATTGGAGAAGTTCGCCGCAAGCTTTGGCAACGCAGACTATCCGCGTGTGCTGCGAGCGGTCGAACACTCCGTTCGCCTCGTTCATCGAAATGTGAATCTTACCCTCGTTCTTCTGCCACTCTTGCTGGATATCCGGCGGGTCTTTCACGAAGCACGTTCGGCCACTATGCGAGCATCCTGATCTATGACACTTCGTCGCGTTGTTCCCTTCCTGCTCGTCGTCCTCTTGTCGTGTTCACTCCATGCACAACAGCGCTCGCTGATCTTGCATCGCGTGGACGCCGATTCCTTTCCGCGGATCAAGGCAGAGGTCTATCGATTCGATCCCAAGTCCGGCACGAACATTCCGTTCGGTCGGTCTGAGATCGACGTCACAGAGAACGGTCAGCAACGAACGGTCCTTGCCGTGCGCTGTCCCGAAGGAGGCACGCGCAGCGAGGTCTCGTCCGTGCTCACGATCGATGTGAGCGGATCGATGTCGAAGGGCGGACCGAACATCGCCCTCGCTCGTGCGGCGGCCAAGGCATGGATCGAGGCATTGACGCCCGGCTCGGAATGCGCCATCACATCGTTCGACGATCACCACTATGTGAACATCGACTTCACGCGCGACACACAACGACTGATGGAAACGCTGCCAACGCTGACGCCGCGCGGTGGCACCAACTACAACGAAGGATTCATCGGCGAGCCGTTCGGCGGACTTCGCATTGCGGCCAGCGGTACCAAGAAACGCGTCCTCGTCTTCCTTACCGACGGACAAGGCGTGGTCACACCCGATCGCGTGATCAGCGAAGCCGAGCGCGACAGTGTGACGATCTATTGCGTATCGCTCGGCATGGTGATGCCGCAAGTGTTGCGCGACATCGCTGAGCGCACGGGCGGCATCTTCTTCGAAAATGTGACCACGGTGGAAGAGGCCGTTCTCGCCTACCGACGGATCTATGAGATCGTCACCGGCGTTGGACCGTGCGAGATCGAATGGGAGAGCACCACCACGTGCGATGCCGTGCGTGCCGTGCAGATCAAGACGGGCAAGGACATGGTCGTCACGAAGTACACGGCACCCGACTCTGCCGTCGCACGTCTGCAGTTGAATCCGCCCACGATGACGTACGGCGTGGTGCCTGCCTCCACGACGCTTGGTCGTGAAGTGACGATCACGGCAGAGAACGACGACTTCACCATCACGGGCATCAAACGGGATGGGAACGAACGATTCCGATTCCTTGATACCGTGTTCCCTGTCACGCTACGACGTGGACAGAACGTCACTTGGCGATTGGAGTACACGGCGGCCGACACAACGTATGCCACCGTGCGCTTCGATCTGCTCACCGATAAGTGTCCTGGCACCTCCATCTATGCCGTGGCAGGATCGAGCATTCAAGCACCGCTCAAGCCAACACTGCGCGTGGTCTCACCCAATGGTGGAGAGCGTATCGTAGCAGGAACAAGTACAATGCTGCGGTACGACGGCATTCCGCCCGATGTGCCGGTGAAGCTCGACGTGAGCACCGACGGGGGTATCACGTGGAAGCAGGCAGGTTTCAACGTGCGCAACTATGGCATGATGTGGACGGCACCGTATGTACGAAGCGATCAGTGTTTGCTTCGCGTGACGCAGGAGCAAACCGAACAACGAACGCGCACGAATGGCGCGCTCATGCAGATCACCGATGAGCACATCCGATCGGTGAAGTTCTCTCCGAACGGACGGTACATCCTTACCACCGGGTGGGAAGAACAACGCGATAGTTCGCACATCATGGGACATTCTCGCCTCTACGATGCGACGACCGGAACACTGCTCCGCGTCTTCGACGGTGGAGAGTTCGCCCGTTTCACACCCGATGGTTCGTCCATCGTCACGTGGGGGAATGGGAACGTCATCGTCTGGAACACCGTCAATGGAGAGATCACGTGGAAACGAGACCTCCTCACCATCGGCGTGCCTCCTAAGAACATTGAAGTCTCGAAGTCGGGAACAGTTCTGCTCGTCGCAGGTGGGAAGGGCGACACGACGTATGTGCTCGATGCGCGAACAGGCAAGGAACTCTCACGACTTCCCCGTGCCGACAAGAACATCATGTGGGCCACCCTCTCTCCCGATGGGTCGATGGCCGCCGTCTGCGATGCCGATAGCTCCGTGCACATCTACAACACCGTGAACGGAAGTGTATTGCGATCACTGCGCGAAGATCGCGTGAGCACCTTCTACCGTGCCACCTTCAGTCCGCGTGATCCCCTCATTGCCGTGACCACGAACAAAGGCACGACAAGTCTGTGGAATGTGAGCAATGGCATGAAGTTCCGAGACATCGCACAACGTCAGTACATCAACGACAACACCTACATCGCCTTCTCGCCCGACGGATCGCGGATGACCGTGGAGACCGGAAAGGACCAGACGAAGATCTTCGAAGTGCAGACCGGGAAAGAGTTGATCACCATCCAGCGCGTACCGGACGAAGGCGGCGTGTCGGATGCGGTGTATAGTCCGGACGGACAGTTCATTGCCCTGAACACATTATCGAAGACCACGGTCTACGAAGCCGTAAATGGCGTTGCCATTGGAACGTTCCCGCGGTACGAAGGCCTGCCCGCATTTTCGAATGACGGTTCGATGGTGGCCGTGATCAGTTCGACATCCACCGTTGACGTGTATCCCGTCAAGGGTCGGATCTTCCAGCGCGACGAAAGCGATGCGCAATGGTCCATCATCAAACCGGAGCCAGTGCTTGCCGACGTTCGCTTTGGAACACGCTTCGTCGGAAGTGCGCGCGACTCCGTGGTGAGTGGCGCCATCAAGAACAAGGGCGACGCCTCGTTCACGATCCGCTCGATCCGCATCGATGGTACGCAGAACATGGAGTTCGCCGTGCTGTCCACACCGCAGCGCTCATTGGCACCCGGTGAACAGATCGAGATCGAGTACAGCTTCCAACCACAGCAGGAAGGTGAACGTGCGGCGGCCATCAGTTTGGAAACGGACATCGGTACGATGCGTGCCCGGATCACCGGACGTGCCATTGCACCGGCCTTGTCGTTGAATGTGAAGAACGTCGACTTTGGTGCGATCAACGTTGGACGTACGAAGTCGTTCTCCCCTTCTCGCTTCCTTCGAAACGCTTCGCGCACACCGATCACCATCACGGGCATGCGCATCATCGGACCGAATGCAACATCGTTCAGCATTCAGTTCCCCGGCACCTTCACGCTTGCACCCGGTGAATGGCGCGAGGTCCCGATGTCGTTCAGTCCAACTGTCGAAGGCCGCCTTTCCACCCTCGCAGAGGTCACCTACAAAGAGTCGGAAGAGCCGCTTCAGTTCACGATGACGGGTAAGGGCGGCGAGGAGCGATACACGCTCGTCGACCCGACAACGTTCCGCTCCGTGATGTTGCCAACGGCTGTGATCCCGCCGGTGGGAACGATCACCACAGGCGTCTACGATGTGGTCGGCCTCACGGCAGGCTATGTTCCGCATAAGAACATCATGGTCATCGCCGGTGGTGCACTTCCACTTCCGAATCGTTGGTTCGGTGCCACGGGATACAATGCTTCGCTGAGCTATGCCTATTCGTTGGGTGTGAAAGCAGGCTTCGTGTTGAACGACAAACTTGTGGTCGGTGGTGGGTATCACATCGGACAAAGCACCTATGATCAAGACTACTCCGAGCCCATCGAGTCGCGCATTGTCTTCAATGCCTTCTATGCAACGGCAGGTTATGGCGATGATGATTCACGCTTGAATGCCTACCTGGGCTATGGATTCAAGCATCACATGACGGCCTATGAAGGCGACTTCATGGCCGATGCCACCATCGTAGGTCTTGCCTACGACAAACGATTGTCGGAACACTGGAAGATCTGCGGCGAAGCCTTCTTCATGCGCACGATGACCTTTGTGCCGATCACGCTCACGGCGCGATACTTTGAGAAGGACTTTGCATTGGAGGCCGGCTTTACGGTGGTGGGCATTCCTGCCTCGGGTGCTGCTGCTGCATCCTTCCCCATCGTGCCGATGCTCACCTGGGTTCAGCGCTGGTGACATCGTGTCGGCGTGCAACACGCTCTGTGGCCTGCTTCCATGACGTGTGCAAACGCGACGGCGCCGTCCACGGAAAGATGACAGAAGAGAACAATGCAAGATCATCGGTGGTGAACATTGCCTGCTCTTCGGCCGTAAAGCCAAGTCCGGTATTCACCGGACGCACCTCACCAAGCTCGATGCCCGCATGGATAAAGGGCAATGCCTTCGGGAGATGGGCGATCATGGCCCACGTTGCCAAGGAGCGATACGGACTGCCGGTGCGTGCCGCACTGCGCGGCGTGTTGTGTGTTTCCGGTGTGCCGAAGTATCGCACAGCGAACGTTTCATCGATGGATCGCTGCAGAAAGGCTTCCATGCGTTCTTCGTCGTGCGCATCGAACGGGAGATAGCCAACAACGGCATCGTATCCCGCATCACTACTCTCCTGCTGTAGGAAGAAGTTCTCCTCCCAGAACATGAAGTCGGGCTTGCGCGCGCGCACGTCGTCGATCAGTCGTCGCTGCAGGTCTTCCGGCAACGCATGACCCATATCGATGAGCGCACCATCGATATCGAAGTGGTCGACGTACCATGGAATGATCGATGCGATGTGATCCCATGCATCCATCTGTCGGTACACCGGCAGATCGAGCAAGGCATCGTACATGCGCACCGTGTTGTAGGCCATGTATCGGAAGTGCGGATGGTCATGCAATCGCAGATACGTCACATCCGACCATGCCGGCTGCGGATCGTCCGGTGGCCAATCTGCAAATGCCCCGGGAATACCAACGCGCATGCCGTCGGACGTTGTGCCCGACCAGCCGCGCTCCGTGCGCTGTACCGTATGCGGCGTCGACGTGAACAATGCCTGATACGCTGCATCGGGCTCCGGAAGTCCGACACGTTGATGCAATGCCACGAGTTCCTTGGCCACGAGAAGATCGTCGCTCCCAAGCACGGGCGCACGAAACGTACCGGCGTCGAGCGCACGTTGCTGCACCCAATAGAACCATTGCGGATGCTCGGCCACGAGATCGCTATCGATGCTTGCCGTGCGCGGAACGAATTCGAAGACGACCTTGATGCCGAGGGCATGACATGCATCCACCAAACAACGGAGCTGATCGTGCGCGCTCATGTGCAAGCACGACTCTGCAAGATCGTGGTCGATGCGTAACGGATGTCGGATCGCATACGGAGATCCAAGTGTGCCCTTCCGCCCTACCACCCCTCGCTCATACAATGGCAGCAGCGACAGTGTGGTCACATGCAATGCGTGCAGGTATGGAAGCAAGGCAAGCATCTTGACGAAGGAACCGTTCGTGCACCAGCCTTCAGCCGTCGCTTCTACACCATGTTGCCATGCTGTGATGTGACGCAACAGTCCGTTGTAGACGATGGTCGACTCGTAGGACCATGCCGGACGGTCGAGCTGCGAAAGCTTCTCGATCTCATCAAGCTGGTGAAGGAAATAGGCAGGAGCAGAATCGAAGGTGACCTCGCCTTCGGGTCGATCCACCCAACGTCCGGGAACAGCATACGATGCCGTGGACGTGGTGGCAGCAAGAAGGTCTCGTAAGGTGCGGAGGGAAGCAGGGAGCATTAGGCGTGGTAGTGTTCGTAGATACGTGCGGCGGCGGCCTTGCCAACCGCTTCGGTGAGCATTTCCTGCGTGGCGTCTTTCACACCCTGCACGGAACCGAACGTGATGAGGAGTTCCGTTGCCGTTTTCTCGCCGATCCCTTTGATCTGCGTGAGCTCTGTTTGCAACGTGCGTTTGTCGCGGAGCTGTCGGTGATACGTGATGGCGAAACGGTGTGCTTCGTCGCGTGCTTGCTGCAGGAGACGCAATGAGCTGGAGGCTTTCGGTAAAAGCATCGGATCCGATTCGTTCGGAACGAAGACCTCTTCGAGTCGCTTCGCCAATCCTATCACGACCATCTTGTCCGCAATGCCAAGCGCATGCAGGATCTCCATGGCATGCGAGAGCTGTCCCTTGCCACCATCGATGATCACGAGGTCCGGGAGGACGGAGTTCTCTTCGACGGCACGACCGTATCTGCGGGTGATCACTTCCTTCATGGCCTCGAAGTCGTCGTTGCCATCGATGGTGCGGAGCTTGTACTTGCGGTACTCGCTCTTCTTGGGTTTCCCATCGACGAAGACCACCATGGACGAAACGTAGTCGGTTCCCTGCATGTGACTGTTGTCGAAGCATTCGATCCGTCGCGGCATCTTGGCCATGTTCAGATCCCGTTGCAGAGAGAGCACGGCGCGCGGCATCGACACGTCCTTCTGTGCCTGTTGCAGAATGAGTTCGCGCAAGAGGAAGTCGGCGTTGGTCACGGCCATCTCGAGCAGCTTCTTCTTGTCTCCGATCTTGGGAACGAGCAGGTCGACGGCACGGCCGCGCTTCTGACGGAGGAACGCTTCGAGGATATCCTGATCCGTGAGCTCGCATGGGACCAGGATCTCGGCCGGCACCATGTCGTTCTCCACATACCAACGCTCGATGGTAGTGCGCACGAGTTCTTCGTCGGACTGGTCGGCGCTCTTCGACACGAAGTAATGGCGCTTGCCGATCAGCTTCCCGTCGCGGATCGTGAAGATCACCGTACAGGCATCGGCACCGATGCGTGCAAGAGCGAACACGTCTCGGTCTGCCTCGTCCTCGGTGACCACTTTCTGCTTCGCCGTGTATTCTTTGAGATTGGCAAGTCGCTGTTGGATCACGGCCGCATCTTCGAACCGCAACTCCTCGGCCAGCTCATGCATGCGCTGCTCGAGTTGGAGTTCGAGATCCTTGGTACGTCCGCTGAGGACTTGCTGCGCCTGCTTGATGTAGTCGTTGTAGCGTGCGGCCGAGATGAATGCCTCGCACGGACCTTCACACTTCTTGATGTGATAGTCCAAACAGACCTTCCACTTCTTCGCCGCTATGCCGACCTCCGTAAGTGGCAGATCGCAAGAACGCAGCGGGAAAACGGAACGCAGGGTCTTGAGCAGATAGTAGAGGTACGTGCCGTCGGTGTACGGACCGAAGTACTTGCTCCCGTCACGGATCACATTCCGGGTTTTGAAGATCCGTGGGAATTCTTCGCGAGTGATCCGGATGTACGGATATGACTTGTCGTCCTTCAGCAGGATGTTGTACTTGGGTCGGTGCTGCTTGATCAGCGTGTTCTCGAGGATCAGTGCTTCGGCCTCGCTATCGGTGACGATCACGTCGAAGTCAGCGATCTTCGCCATCAGCGCCTTTGTCTTCGCGTCGACCGGTCGGTTCTGCTGGAAGTAGCTCTTCACACGATTCCGCAGGATCTTGGCCTTCCCCACATAGATGATCGTCCCGGCGCCATCCTTGTGCAGGTAGACGCCCGGCTTGGTGGGCAGACCGGCAAGCTTGCGGTCGAGGTCGACGATCTGTGTTTCAGCATTGTCCATAAGCTTCAAAGTTAGACACGGTCGTCCGTATCCGTTGCATCCGTAAATTCTGGGATCGTTCACGTTCGAGATCAGCCATGAACAAAGCCCTTGGCCTTGCCGCCCTGACGTTGACCTTCTTCGCCATGAGTTGCAGCTCGGTCGATTCCTTTACCGACGCCCAGCGCTCGAAGTGCAATGCACCGCTGTTGATGATCGTGGATCGATATCGGAGTGCGGACGTGGACACGACGTTCACCGTATCCATGCAATTGCGGACCGCGCCCACCGAGGCCGTCACGCAACAGATCAAGGACTGCGGTGCATCGATCTCCACATCCTCGTCAACGATCCTCTTCCTTCGCACCACGTCGCGATCGATCCCCTGCCTTTCCGCCATCGAATCCGTTCTTCGTCTTGAACACAGTCCAGTAACGAGTCCAGCACTATGAACACCAAAACCTTCCGAACACTTGCCTTTGCCACGCTCGTTGGCGTCTCGACCTCGCTCATCGCTCATGCCCAAGCGCACACGAAGCTTTCGGCCTCAGCGCTTGTGAAGTATCGCACGGCCATGCAGGTCAGCGCGAAGTCCGTTGGCGAACGCGAGCAAGCTGTTCGCGCACTCGGTCATCCGTTCAGTCTGGACAACGGTCGGATCCTTGCTCGCACGCTGCTTGAGCTCAGTCGACCGGAGGACACAACGCTGGTGATCGCCAAGGGTGGAACGATCCGACATCGATTCGGAACGATCGTGTCCGCCATGATCCCCGTGGATGCGATCGATGCCGTGTGCACGGAGCCACGCATTCGACGGGTGCAGTTCGCTTCCCTCTTGCGTCCGTCGCTGAACGAAAGCGTCAAAGAGATCCGCGCCGACAAAGTGCATAAGGGCGAAGGGCTTCCCGCTCCCTATACCGGCAAGGGTGTGATCGTTGGTGTGTTCGACACCGGGATCGACATCGCCCATCCGGATTTTCGCACCGAAAGCGGAAGCCGCATCCTCTCGCTTTGGGACATGTCCGATAACAGCGGCACACCGCCGGCAGGATTCTCATGGGGCAAGGAATACACCAAAACACAGCTTGATGTGGGCGCCAGCGTTGTTGCAGAGGTGGACCACGTGGGACACGGAACACACGTAGCAGGAACGGCGGCCGGCAACGGACGTGGCAATGCCGACTATGTGGGCGTTGCTCCCGATGCAGACCTCATCGTGGTCAAGGGTGTGCGCAGTGATGCGAACGACAATTTCTCCGACGACGACATCGTAGCCGGTTGTCAATACATCTTCCAGCGTGCCACGGCACTTGGCAAGCAGGCCGTCATCAATCTGAGTCTTGGCGGCATCGTTGGTCCGCATGACGGAAGCGAGCTCATGGTCCAAGCGCTCAACGCCCTTGTCGAGCCCGGACACATCATCGTTGCCGCGGCTGGGAATGAAGGTGGAATGCCGATCCACGCCGGAGGTGCGATCACGGCGACCACGAGTCTCGAAGCGCTCATCAATCCCATCAACGTCTGCTATCTCTTCGAAGGCTACTGTCCACCCGATCCGAACTACTACATGACGGCAGCGGACGTGTGGTACACGACCGGTTCCGTCGACACGCTGCTCATCGGCGTCTACACGCAAGAGTCATCGGGCATGAAGCTGGCAACGGTTGTCCCCTTCCCGATCGGTGTTGATGTACTCGAACAGGAAGTGACGTTGGACGGCACAACGATCGGCTATATCTCTGCCATCACGTCAACGCGTTCGCTTCCGAATGGTGCAGGGAATATTCTCGTGCAGATCAGCAACAAGGGCAGGACGGATGTGAGCGTCGAAGACCAGCTCTGGGGCTTGAGCTTCCGCGGTGCCGCCGACGGACGCGTCGATCTCTGGGCAGGCGTTCCGATCCCCGACAACTTTGCCATCATCGGATCCTTAGGTGCAACGATCTACGGGAATTCCGAGATTACCATCGGTTCACCTGCCACCGGTGTGAACATGATCAGCGTCGGCTCCTACATCACGAAGAACGAGTGGACCTCGCTCGTCGGTCCACAATCCGAACCAGGCACCACGCTCACGGCACTCTCGGGCTTCAGCAGCCGCGGTCCCACACGCGATGGACGGATGGCACCGATCATTGCCGCACCGGGAGAAGTGATCTTCTCGGCCATGACCTCTGCATGGAAGCCGGGAGAGGCGCAGTACGATTCAACGCACATCATCCCCGGTGGACTGTATACCGGGATGAGCGGCACATCGATGGCCACGCCGCATGTGGTAGGCGTGATCGCCTTGATGATGGAGGCCATGCCGAACCTCACGCTTGAGCGGATCAAGCAGGTGTTCGATCGCACAGCACGTCACGATAACAACAACCCCGAAGACAACAACGAAATGGGCTATGGAAAGATCGATGCCTTGAGTGCCTGCGAGCTCGTCACCACGGCCATTGCCGAGGTGCAAAGCGGTGCACCGCTGCACGTCTACCCGAACCCTGCCGGCGAACGCGTGTCGATCTCCGCATCGCGACCCTACACCACGATTGAGATCGTGAACACGATGGGACATGTGGTGATGTCGACCACCATGAGCACCACCGGTCTCGGTCCGTGGAGCATCTCCACCACGTCGCTTCCCACCGGACGCTACATGGTGCGTTGTATCTCTGCACTGTCGAGCGAGACCATCCCTCTGACCATCGTCCATTGAGCGAAAGTTCGCATGTCGTCGAATTCGTTCACGATGCAGCAGTTCACCGTCGTGCAGGATCGATGCGCCATGAAGGTGACGCAGGATGCCTGCATCCTTGGCGCGCGTGCTCCATTGGAGAACGCCACGTCCATCCTTGACATCGGCACGGGCACCGGTCTTCTTGCGCTGATGGCGGCGCAACGAGCACCGCAGGCTCGCGTGACGGCCATCGAGCCCAATGCACTGGCGGCTGCGCAGGCACAGGAGAACGTCGACGGTTCGCCCTTCGCCCATGCGATCACCGTGCAATGCACATCGTTGCAGTCGTTCGCCGCACACAGCACACACCGTTTCGATCACATCATCTGCAATCCGCCCTTCCATCAAGATGGGTCGCGCTCTGCGGATGAAGGGAAAAGGGCGGCATGGCATGCGGTGGACCTGACGTTCGATGTGCTTGCCATGCATAGCGCTGCCCTCCTCGCCGACGAGGGCCTTGCCACCTTTCTCTGCCCTCTCAACGAATTCGACACGATGCGCGCGGCATGTGAACGACATGGATTGGCATTGCGAGAAGAGATCTATGTGCGCGACCGTGTGGAGCGGCCCATCCGTCGCGTGATCTCGGTATGGTCACGTCAGCCCGGCGTGGTGACCACAGAGGAATTCATCGTACGTAGCGCGCCGATGACGTATTCGGCGACGATGCTCGATGCGATAAAGAACTTTTACTTGCTATCTTCTCGGGGACCAAACGAATAAGGAGAGCACATGGCAGAAGATCGGGATGTGATCAATTCCATTGAAGAGATCGCCAAGGAATTGAAGGATGCTGCGGCCTTTATCGGGACGCGAGTGATCAACCGGGACGAAGTGATCGAGCAGGCGTTCTGTGCGCTTCTCACCGCAGAGCACTTGCTGCTGCAAAGCCGAACGGGTGTTGGCAAATCGCTGCTCGCGGAACAGATCTTCAACATGTTCGATGGTGCGCGGTTGTTCCGCGTGCAGTCGTCCAAAGAACAACAGCCCGACACGTACTTCGGTGGACTGGACCTTGAGCAGCTCAAGGCCGGACGCATCGTGCACAACACCGAAGGGTCGCTTGTCGAAGCACAGTTCGGATTCATCGACGAGATCTTCGATGCCAACGACTTCACGCTCCGTGCACTTCTTGGTCTGCTCAACGAACGTCGACTCATCCGAGGGATCCAGAACGAGCCTTCGTCGCTGCATTCCGTGATCGCTGCCACGAACTATTTGCGGGTATCGGAAGTGACCGAAGCCTTGCTGGACCGATTCCTGTACAAGGCCATGATCCTTCCGGACAAAGATCCGTTCATCCAGTACAAGATCTCGCAACGCTACCTGGTACACGGCGGAAAGCCAGCGGCAGCGCCGAAGAAGATCCCGTTCAAGCGACTGAAGCACATGAACGACATCATCACCGGACATGCCGACGATTTCTCTATCGGCATCACGGCCGAGATGCTGTACTTCACGAACGTGGTGATCCGTCACTACGAGTTCCTGAGGAACCGCTCCCTGCACGAGAAGGGCAAGAACATTGCCGGCAGTGATTTCTACATCTCTCCGCGAACGCAGGCCAAGTCGCTCGATCTCCTTCGTGCCCTTGCCTTGCTCAAGGGTCGAAGCAATGTGGTCCACGACGACGTGAGCAAGCTCTACTTCATCTTCACCACGGTGGGTCTGCCGGAAGAGATGACGATGTTCAAGAAGGCCTATACCACGGTGCTCAATTCGTTGACGGCATCGCGCGGCTTCGACCAGGTGACGATCCTGCTCGACTTCACCGAACTCCTCGAAGACATCAAGGCCGAACCATCCAAGATGAACACTCCCCTTTCGCAATTCTCAGGGACGGCCGTGCGACGGTCGTTCTTCGATTGGGTCAAGGAGAAGTTCGGTTCCGAACAGCCGGCCGATGCGAACAAGAAGACGCTGGAGCAATTCCTCACGGACTTCATTCCTGTGTGCGACGAGGTCCGCGAGTTGAAGTCAAGCGTCGAGAAGACCTTTGCGCAGACCATGATCATTGTTGAACGAGAGCTCAACAGGGTTCGGTCCTAACATGACGCGCTCGATCATCGAAACGTCCGACTTCTTCTCTCGCATGGAGGAGTTCGGATTCTTCGACACAGTGGAAGAACACCTGCCGGACGAATTCACGTTGGTGTATGAGATCGCACGCATCATCGAAGATCTGCGGCAGCCGCTTGCACGGTCGCTTGCACCGATCCTCGAATTGAACACGGCATCCGACACCGACAATGATCTTGAGCAGATCCTCATACCCATTGTGCCGGAAGCCAAGGAATACGAGGCCGATCTCATTCGATCGGTCACGGAAGTGTCCAGCATCTATCCGCATCAGTTCCTGCTTCCCGAGAACGTCTTCCTGCAACGGCTTGCAGAGCGTTCTCTGTGGATGCCGCGTCCGCGCACCCCACGCAACTACCGCTATCAAACAGAGTCGGACCGATTCGCACCGGATGACCGGAAGCAGAAGGTCTACATTCTCTTCGACACCTCGAGCTCGATGCGACAGCACTATCGCATCCACCTTGCAAAGTCGATCGCCTACCTCTTCCTCAAACAGAATCAGAAGGAGTTGGGAACGATCTTCTTCCGCACGTTCGATCTCACCGTGGGCGACCTACGAACGGCGCGCGACATACCATCGTTCGAGCAATTGATCAGCGACGTGATGCATATCAATGCCATCGGCAATGGCACGGTCCTGCAGAAGGCATTGAGCACGGCCGTCGACGATATCCTGCACGAGAGTCAACTGAGTCAGGCCCAGATCCTTGTGATCACCGATGGAGTGGCACATATCGACGTGGAGCAGTTGCAGGAACGCATGGGCGACAACATCACGGTGAACACCGTCAAGATCGGTCATGCCCGCATGCATGTGGATGCAAAGGTGATCGAAGATCAGATCTATCATTCGTCAAGTGAAGATGCCGTACGCTTGCGCGAGTTGTTGAAGCAGAAGCGTGAGCTGGAGCTGTCAACGTCGACGGCTTCTGGACACCTACGTCAGGAGGGTCTCAAAGGGCAGCTGGCCTTGTTGCAGCGACAGATCGATCATCTGAATGAAAAGATCGGCGCCTTCGTGTCCGAGCACTACGGCACGGAGATCCAGAAGCTCAGCACGGTGTACGTGAACATTGACGACATCCCGGCCGAGCAGATGTTCTCGTTGCCCGAAGAGAAGGTGGGCGAACTGGAAGAGCTGGCAGAAGCGCTGCTCGAAGCACTGCGCGAGGAGCATCAGGTAGAGGACATCAAGCGTGCCGCTATCCTCTACGATCACCTCTATCTGCTGATGCAATACAACAAGATCGACGCGCCGCGACTGGAGAAGGCGGCGCAAGAACTCGAGAACATGCTCGATCAGATCTTGAACAAACCAAGCACATCGGCAGATGACGTATCCATCAGCGACATGGAACGCATTCAACTTCGCATGATGCTGGGTTCCACGTCGATGTCGGAGAAGTTCTCGATCGGCCGTATCGTGCGCATGCTCTGGATGCGCGTGGTGCGGTGGTGGAGACAGCGCCGACAGTTCAAGGCGTTCCGAGCCCTTACGGGCAAGGTGGTACGGCGGCGAGGCAGTTGATCAGACGTCGGGGTCCGACGTGTCGGGCACGGCACTCCCGCGACCGATGCTGTGGTACTCGATACCCTCTGCCAGCATGTCGTCTACATCAAAGATGTTCCGCCCATCGAAGACCAATGGTCGTACCAGCAAACCCTTCAACTTCGTCCAATCGGGCTTCCGGAACTCGTTCCATTCTGTAGCAATGATCAAGGCATCGGCACCATCGCAGGCGTCGTAGGGTGATGTTGCATACGAGATCCTGTCGGCATACACCCGCTTCGTGGTCTCGCGCGCTTCCGGATCGTAGGCCTTGACGGTGGCACCTTGTGCGAGCACGGCATCGATGATGGCAAAGGCCGGAGCATCACGCACATCATCGGTATTCGGCTTGAAGGCAAGTCCCCACAGGGCAAGTACACGTCCTTCAAGAATGCCATCGAACCGCAGTCGCAAACGCTCGACGAATCGTTCGACCTGATGCTTGTTCACGCGTCCCACCGACTCAAGGATCTCTAGTGGGGTCCCCGCCTGACGTGCAGCATAGACGATGGCCTTCACATCCTTCGGGAAACAACTTCCGCCATAGCCGATGCCGGCAAAGAGGAATCGTTTGCCGATCCGATCGTCGGCACCAATGCCGATCCGGATCTTCTCCACATCGGCACCCACAGCCTCGCAATACGCAGAGAGATCGTTCATGAACGAGATCTTCGTGGCGAGGAAGGCATTGGCCGCATACTTCGTCACTTCGGCACTCTTCTCGTCGAAGACGTAGATCGGATTCCCTGATCGAACGAATGGCTCATAGAGGTCGCGCATGATCTCTTCGGCGTATGGACTCGATGTACCGACGACCACGCGATCCGGCTTCATGAAATCTTCAACGGCGAATCCTTCGCGAAGGAACTCCGGATTGCTGACCACATGATGATCGCGTGTCGGGGCCACGTCGCGCAGGATGTTGCGCACGAGCTCACATGTACCAACAGGCACGGTGCTCTTGTTGATGATGATCCTTGGCTCGGTGATATCCAGTGTGTTCATCAGCTCGCCAATGGTGCGCGCAGCAGCAAGCACGTATTGAAGATCGGCCGAACCGTCCTCACCGGGCGGTGTTGGCAAACACAGCATCAACAGCGTACAGGAGCGAACGGCCTCTGCAAGGTCCAGCGAGAAGCGAAGGCGTTGCTCGCGAACGTTCCGTTCGAGATAGTGCTGCAGACCGGGTTCGTAGATGGGCAGAACGCCTTGTCGAAGCATCTCGATCTTCTTGGGATCGATATCGATGCAGTGCACCGTATTCCCCGTTTCTGCCAGACAGGTTCCCGTAACGAGTCCAACGTAGCCCGTGCCGATAACGCCAATGGAATAGGACATGTGATGTTCAGGTATGAATGATGACGTAGCGAATGGCAAAGATCAGCAAGATCAGGATGGAGACCAAGATCGCGAATTTCACGAGCTTCTTGAACAGGGAGAAGATCAAGAGCACAACGAGGACGACAAGTGCGATCTCAACCATTTCGAAACACGAATTTGATCGTGCCCACCATTTGAACATCCGTTGTGAGTTTATTGAATCGCCATTGCCAGAGTGCATTCATTGCGGCCTGCTCAACAGCGGGGTTCCCGCTTTTTGTCAACGGAATGATCTTACTGATCGTCCCGTCGGGCATCACGGTGAATCGAAGTCGAACTTCCGTGTTCAATGTTCCGGGTGGGAACTTCGGTTGTTTCTTGGCAACGGCAATACGGTTTCCTCCGCCGCCCCAGTCGATGTCGCCATCGCCAAGTCCCTTCCCTTTCCCTGAACCAGCCCATCCGAGTCCGCTGCCATCCTCCTTGCCGTTCAGTCCGCCAATGGTCATCTCGGCAGCCTCGTCGTTCTTCGCGTCCTTGCCTTGCCGCCCTACATCCTTCACCGGTTTCAGATTCGCCGATTGCGATGGGTCGGCCACAGGCCTGTTGGAAGTGGACGATGCGGACGGACGTGATGCGTCCTGGAACGGATCGGGCGACACCTTGCCCTTTTGTGCAGCTCCTTCGGCAGAGGCATTGCCATGGCGACGTCCGGTGCCATCACCTTCGCCCAGGACGAGCAAGGTGATCGGAACATTCTCCTTTTCGCGGTAGGGTTTCACGGGATCGAGGCGAGTGCACATGGAGGCAAGGAAGATCGTCGATACGACGAGCACCGCTGCAACGAATCCCTTCACCGCATTGGGATTCCACGTGAACCGGAGTTGCACATTGGGAGTATCGTCGTACCGACTGCTCATACCGTCGTCATCGGATGCGGGCGACCCACGGCTGCGTGAAGCCCATGTTCATGGCCGCTGCCTCTGCGTCTTCCCTGCGTTCGTATTGTCCAAAGCGTACTCGATACCATGGCTGACCTTTGATCTGCTGTTCCGTGATGTAGCCGTCGTTCACTTTCTTGTCCCGCAAGGACTGAAGCCATTCTTCCGCATCGTCCTTGGACGGACTCGAGAAGACCTGCACCACGAACAGTGGCTTGGCCTTCGTGGCCGGCGGTGTCGATGTGGCGATCTGCGGTGCCTTGGGTGAAGGAGCTTCCTTCTTCACCGCCGGCGGTGCTTCCTTCTTGACGGCAGGCGGCGGTTCGCTCTTCACGATCGGACGCTCGGAACGTTGCGGACGCTCAGGACGTGGGGCCGGCGGTTGCTCGATCTGCTTTGTCTCTTCGCGAACCACCAATGGCGTGTCCACCACCGGTACCTGCTGTGTATCAACGGCAGGAGCGGGTTCTTGTTGTGCAACGGCAGGCTCATCTTCAGGAGCGTACAACAGCTCCTCTTCGGGATCCGGCTTGGTGGCATACCAGACGATCGATCCGCCAATGGCCACAATGAGAAGCGTGGCTGCGATCACCGACGTCCAGAACATTCCACCGCGGCGCTTCTTGGGTTCGGAAGGCGGCAAGGGCGGCACGGCGGCGCGCGGCAGTTCGACACGACGCACAGAGGGCTCGCTCACGACAGGCACAGCGTTCGGAACGGTCGGTTCCGCCGTCACCGGTTCCGGTGTCGCGGGCGCTGCGGGTTCCTGTGCAACGGGTTCGATAGGAGCAGGCTCGCTCGCTGCGGGCTCGTTCGGTGTTGGTGGCGTTCCGGCAAAGGAGTCGTCATCCGACCCAAAGCCGCCATCGCCCCAAGATGTGTCGTGTGTGCTCATCGTTAGAACTTCCAGTTAATTCCACCACTCACAAAGATACCCCGTTCCTGATAGCCCTGCCACACGGTGATCGCACTGCCGATCAGGTTCTGCGCACGCAACGTGAGACTCAGCGACGGAAGCAGCTGATACGAGGCATGAATGCGCACGTCGACGTAGCCACCCAAGTTGACGGTATTGGCGAGATCGGCCCAACGATCGCCTACGTAGTACAGACTGACGAGCGAGCGCAGATCGGTCGTCCATGCACGCTCATAGCCAACACTGGCGCGAACCGTCGGAATGTAGGGCGCGGCCTTTGCATCGGAAACGGTGGCGCTGGTGATCTGCATATCGGCAATAACGGCATCGGCACTCGTGAACAGCCAATGCAGATCGAGAGGAATGGTCACCGTCGACACTGTCGCATACCACGCCGTGAACGTCGCATTCGAATCCGCGATCCACAAACTCTGCCGCTCGGTGGAGCGCACGCAGATCCCCGCGGAGATGTTGAGTCGCATGGACGGATGGTAGAAGAGATGACCGCTGATCCGCACCACATCGTAGGCAGCATCCATGATCACCGAACTGCTCACATACGGATTGGTGTCGAAGAGCTCTGTGAACGAGTTCGCCCGCAGCCCGCTGCGAACCGTTGCTTGCAAGGTGAGGTCGCCGTTCAGCATGTAGTCGGCTTGTGCGAAGAGGAGCAGACCGAATCGACTGACGTTGGAGGTCGACATGGCATTCTGCACACCGCCACCAAGCGTGAGTCGCACATCGGGCGACGCATACCGTCCGTACGCTTGCAACTCCATGAAGGGATAGGCCTGCTCGGCGAACGACCTGAACTTCAGGTCCACCTTGCCACCCACATCCCATGCATTCCACCTGTTCTCCACGGCGGCCCGCACATCGAACGAGGCATCGCTCACGGTGCCCGGTGTGGTGCTGAGTGATGTTGACGACCACGATGCACCGGCATCGTAGAGGAATCCTTCGTACTGACCTTTTGTGTTCACGCCAAGACCGAGATCCGTGCGCGTTCGCGATGGTGCCGACGTCAGTGCATATTGCTTGTAGGAACTCCCTGCCACCTTTGCATCCACCTCTGTGGTGCTCCCTCCGAAGAAGATGAACTTCTCGGGTGCAACGTAGGAACTCAAGGCATGGAGGCCATACTTCATGTACTCGCCATTGGTCACCCAACCGTTCGATGCTTCAAGTGCACCATCGAGGTCCACGCGATATCCACCGGCAACGAAGGAGTAGCCGGCCTTCACATCGGGCGTGAGATAGGCGCCGATCTGTGCATCGAGATACCCGGGATACACAATACCACGACGGTCAAGCGATGGAAGGGGGCGAGGCGGCAAGGTCGGGATCGGAAGTTTCTCGAACGTGTTAAGACTATCGAGAATAGCACCCTTGATCGAGGCTGGTTTCGATGGTACGTGTTTGGAGCTGCCGGGAACGTCAACGGTCTCACGACCGGTCACGATCACTTCCGGAAGCTCAATCGGCTGATTCGGCTGCGTTGTCGGCGCGGGCTGCTGCGCAGCACCGATGATGGTGCACATGACGAAGGCGAGGAGCAGGACGGTTGGTCTCATGGTCGACCTCCTGCTTTTGCCAAGCGTTTCAATCGAGCGGCGGCAGCCTTTCCATAGTCGTCGTCGGGTCGTAAACCGGCGATCACTTGGTACACATCCTTTGCCTGATCCGGTTGTTTGAGCGCTTCATAGCATTCACCAAGGGCAAGAAGCGAGAGCGTGTACCAGTCTTCAGCGCCCGCAAGTTCTTCACGCACCTTTCGCAGATACGGCAAGGCTTGTTCGATCTGCTTGTCGCGGATGTAGATCTCGCCAATGCGATACAACGCTTCGGCGGCAAGACCCGGATTGTCGTTGCGTTCTGCAAGCGATGCGAAATGATACCGTGCACTATCCCATTGCTTGTTCTTGCGATAGTACATGGCCACTTGATAACGCGACTGATCGCCGTACTCCGTAGCAGGATAGCGATCGGCAATGTCTTCGAAGTAGGCGATGGCCCGGATCGAATCTCCCCTGACCTTTTGTAGCATGGCGCGTTCATAGCCTGCTTCGGATGCCGTGGCCGTATCGTCGACGTACGAGGCAACGATGATCTCATACAACGAATCGGCCGCAGCACTGTTCGCTGCCTTGCCATAGTAGCCGGCCAGTTCGAGTTTGGATTGCGAGACGAAGGCGCTCTTCGGATACTTGCGCTCAAGGTCGGTGAAGGCATGCTTGGCCTGTGTCACATCGTCCATGTTCAAATATGTCTTGCCCAACAGGAACAGCGATTCATCCTGTCGGTCCGCACTCGGATACTTCTTCATGAAGGCTTCGAGCTCTTGCGCGGCCGACGTGTAGTTCTTGCCCGAATAGAAGATCTCGGCCTTCGTACGCGTGAGTGTTTCAGCGGCAAGACTTTGCGGATTGGCGTTGATATAGGCATCGGCGACGAGCAAGGCTTCGTCAGTACGACCAAGACCGACCAATGCGAACTGCATGCTCTTCGTTGCTTCGAAGGCCAACGGATGCGAAGGATAACGAGCGATCACTTGACGGTACGTTTCCAAGGATGCTTCGAGATCACCACTGTTGTATTGCGCATCGGCAATGGTGTAGAGCGCTCGCACGGCCTGATCGCCATTCGGATACGTGGTCAGCAGATCTTGCAACGATGTGATCGATACCGCATAGTTGTGTTGCTGGAAGGCGATCCATCCCACGAGATACAAGGCATCATCGGCCAATCCACTCTTCGGATACCGTTCGGCGAAGTCGCGCATCGAACGTTGTGCTGATTCTAGCTCGTTGTTGCGATACTGCGCTTGTCCTACTTGATAGGCCGCATACTGTCCTTCGTCCGTGTTCGGTGCACGACGTGATGCCTCGCGATACGCTTCTGCAGCGGCACGATACTGCTTGAGGATGTAGAAGCCATCGCCACGTCGAGCCAATGCATCGGCCGCGAAGCGCGACGTTGGGAAGGTTGCGGCCATCTCGCCGAAGCGGTGGACGGAACGCTCGAAGTCACGTCGACGGAAATACGTCCACGCAAGACCGTACATCGCTTCTTCGCGACGTGGACTCGCTGTGAATCGATTGATCACCTCTTCGTACAGCTCTTGTGCGTTCTTCAAGAGATCGTTGCGATAGAACGCTTCGGCCAACCAGAACGTGGCCTCGTCCCGCCGTGCATCGTTCGGATGATTTCCCAGAAAATCGGTGAGCGCACCAATGGCCGTGCGCATCTGATTCGCTTGCACCAAACAGATCCCTCGCTTGAGGCGCGACTCTGCGAGATAGCGATCCTTATCGGGCATGAAGGCCGTGGTCCCGGCTTGTGCCATCTGTTCGGCGCGTTCGTAGGTCCCTGCCGCCTTGCTCCATTGCCCTTGCTCCACATACGTGGCGCCAAGCAACAACAGTGTGCGGATCGAGGTGACCGCATCGCGTGATTCCTTCTCGGCGCGTTCCAATTGCTTGCGTGCCCTATCGAAGTCGCCCTCTTCATAGTAACACTGTCCAAGCTCCAACAAGGCCTGCGCCTGATACGGATAACCGGCCTGCAAGGAAAGAGCCTGGAAGGCGGCGATGGCCTCCTTCGTGGCATTCATCTTCTTGAGGGAGACGGCATGGTAGAGCAAGGCCAGTTGACGCAGCGACGAGGATTCGTCGGTGACGGAATCGATGACGATGCGATAGTGGTCACGAGCCGATGCATAGTTGCCGAGTTGCAAGGCGGTGGAACCGGCATCGAGATGGACGTACCAGCGGAAGGTCGACGTGGGATAGCGGACAAGGAACGCCTCGCAACTATCGTTGGCCTGACGTGCCATCCCGCGCAATGCATGCGCTTCTGCACGGAGGACCATGATCTGCTCGGCGGCGTTCTCGGCGTAGAGTTGCGTTGAAGGGTCGATCGACGATGTGGCCGTGAGCACGTCCAGCGTTCGCTCCGGCTGACGGACCACCAACAGGTTCTGTGCTTCGCGGAGGCGGGCGGCAAGGTGGAACGGTCGGTGCGGATATTGTTCGCGGATCTGACGGAAGGCCACGATGGCCGAGTCGAACTGTCGGTTCTGTTCGTAGAGTTGCCCGATGGCATACCACGACCGATCGGCATACTCGCCATTGCTATCGGCAAGGATGCATGCATGGAACATGCCCAGCGCTTCGCCGAACATGCCCGTTCGCGACATGGCGGCGGCCTGCCAGAAGCGAGCATTGTGGGCCATGGTGCGGTAGACCGTATCGTGCCGACGGTCGTACTCCATCTGCGCTACGGACGCCGCTTGATGCATGTGCTCGGCCGCTGCTCTGTCATCCCCTTCTTCAAGGGCGGCCAGTCCGCGTTCCATCCAGGCAAGGGGGATCCGTGGCGAATTCGGTCGGGTCCGAATGAAGGTCTGCATCTGCCGGTCGGCCGCAGAGCGATTGTCCGACGCGCGGTCGATCTCGGCCGCATCGAACGGCACCACATCGCGCACGGAGGAACTACGGGCATCGGAGAGGGCACGCAAGGTGGCATGGGCACGACGGATCATGCCGGCATCGATCAGGTGCCGAACGGAGCGCTCGTCGAGAGCGCTGTACTGATATGATTGTTCAACGAGCTGTGCGTGGACGAATGGGACGGCTGCAAGTCCCACCACCACAAGAATGCACAGCATCCGGGAGAGTCGAATACTCACTATTCCCTTCCTCAAAAGCTGCGTAGCAAACTTACGAAATCGCCGTGTTCGTATTTTTGAAGAATGAAACCCTATCTGATCCTCCTCTACTACAAGTTCGTTGCCATCGACGACCCTGCTGCGTACACCAAGGAACACCTTGCGTTTTGCAAGGAATTGGGACTCCAGGGACGGATCCTTATTGCACCGGAAGGGATCAACGGCACGGCATCGGGCACACGCGAGGCCTGTGAGGCCTACATGGCGGCCATGCATGCCGATCCGCGCTTTGCCGATATGGTGTTCAAGATCGATGAGAGCGACGGACATGTGTTCCAGAAGATCTTCGTGCGCACGAAGGCGGAGCTGGTGACGTTTCGGGCAGACCATCCGCACAATCCAGCCGAGAAGACGGGCACCTACCTCTCGCCCGCCGAGTGGCACGAGATGATGCAGCGCGACGATGTGCTCATCGTGGACGGGCGGACGGATTACGAGTACGATCTCGGTCATTTCCGCAAGGCCATCCGTCCCGACGTTGCCTCGTTCCGCGAATTCCCCACGTGGATCCGCGAGCATCTCGGTGACAAGAAGGACAAGCCCATCCTCACCTATTGCACGGGCGGTATCCGCTGCGAGAAGCTCTC
The DNA here is from genome assembly GCA_044224925.1 of Kapaibacterium sp. (SeqCode). GTDB lineage: Bacteria > Bacteroidota > Ignavibacteria > Kapaibacteriales > Kapaibacteriaceae > Kapaibacterium. The sequence continues at coordinate 221,911 of JBGAJM010000001.1, read as the reverse complement.
GGCCTGGATGCTGGAAGAAGGCTTCACGAATGTGTATCAGCTTCATGGCGGCATCGTCACGTATGGCAAGGATCCTGAGGTGAAGGGCGATCTGTGGGACGGACAGTGCTACGTGTTCGATGAACGCGTCGGCGTGGAGATCAACCACACACCCGACAAGCGGATCGTGGGAACGTGCCGTCATTGCGGCGCTCCCACCGAGGTCTACTACGACTGCGCCAATGTGGTCTGTCACCGCCAGTTCCTTGCCTGCGACACCTGCGTTGAGACCTATCATGAGTGCTGCAGCACCGAATGCATGGACGTGATCGCCGCCGTGTCGTAAATCGTATCTTCGTGCATGACACAGTTGTTCGAGAAGATCTCCGAAGCAGCGGCCTATATCAGCGGCCGCACCACCATCGTCCCACGCGTTGGCGTGATCCTCGGCACCGGCCTTGGAGGCCTTGTCCGCGATATCGATGTGCAGACGTCGATCGACTACGAGGACATCCCCCACTTCCCGCTTTCCACGGTTGAATCGCATCACGGCAAGCTCTTGATGGGCACGCTGAACGGCACGCCCGTGATGGTGATGCAGGGACGGTTCCACATCTACGAGGGATATACGGCGCAACAGGTGACATTTCCTGTGCGCGTGATGAAGGCCCTTGGTGCATCGACGATGATCGTCTCCAATGCCTGCGGCGGGATGAATCCGTTGTATCGACGTGGCGACGTGATGATCATCGATGATCACATCAATCTCATTGGCGACAATCCGCTGATCGGTCCGAACGACGATCGACTTGGTCCACGCTTCCCCGACATGAGCGAGCCCTACTCCCGTCGCTTGATCGACCTCGCCCAACAGGCCGCCCTCGAACTGCAACGAAATGTCCATCGCGGAGTCTATGTTGCCGTTGCCGGTCCAAACCTGGAAACACGCGCCGAATATCGGTTCCTTCGGACGATCGGTGCCGACGTGGTCGGCATGAGCACGGTACCGGAGACCATCGTGGCCCGACACATGGGCATGGAGGTTCTCGGCATGTCGATCATCACGGATGAATGTTTCCCGGATGCATTGGAAGAGGCACATCTCGCAGACATTTTGGCCGCTGCTGCAACTGCAGAGCCGCTCATGACGGCCATCATCCGTTCGGTGATCGCCCATTGTTGATCGCACTATGACACTTCTGCATCGACTTCTTGCCCTTGCCGCCCTGTGCCTTTCCTTGGCATCGTGTTCCCCTGATGAACCACTGATCAATTCGTTCAACGACACCTATCGTGTGCTGTTCGCCGCGGCAGAGCCGGGGCTTTCGGTGGCGCAGATGCCGAGTGCGAGCATTGTCGACGCGGACCTGTACCGCACGCTCACAGGCGCATCGCAGACCACGCCCTATGTGCGCATGGTGCAGTACCGCGATGAGATCTTCTGTGTGAAGCGTGACGGATCGACGATCGATGTGCTGTCGCAGCGCGCCGACACGTTGCTTCGCACCATCGATTGTTCACCCTATGGACGCATGACGGACATCTGTTTCGTGAATGCCACAACGGCCTATGCCACGCATCCGGATTCGAACGTGGTCTCGGTGATCGATCTCACGGTCGACCGCGCCGTGATGTCGATCAAGGTCGGCGCAACGCCGATCGGCATCTGCAGTGTGGGCAATCAAGTGTGTGTTGCCAACCAGGCCGACAATACGGTCACCATCATCGATAGTCGTACCAACACTCCAACGGCCACGCTGAATGTAAGTGCGGCGCCAACGTATATGGGTGGCGATGCCGAGCGCGATCAATGTGTGGTGGTGTGTTTGGGTGAAGGAAAGGTCGACACCAAGCCGAAGACCACGCCGAAGATGGCCTTTGTGAATGTCGTCAAGAAGCAGGTCACCACAACGCTCGACCTTACCAATCGTCCGGCCGACGGACCCAATCTTCTCCCGGGCGGACTTGTAGTGACGGCCACTGCATCGGCCCTCGTGCCATGTCAGCAAGGACTCCTTCGCGTCCTCACGAGCTCGCGCAACAAGGTCTCGCTCATGCAGTTCGATCCCTATACCCGCATCGGCTACAATGCCGCACGCGCAGAGGTTCTGTGCGTTGGCGCTGACGGCGTGAGCACGACGATCTTCGATGAGTATGGCGAGGTGACCAAGGCCTCGCTCACCGCCCCCGCCGCCGTTGGTGCGCTTCTCGGGCTCGCCCCATGATCCTCGACACCCTTCGCAGCCGCGCCGCAGGCCGCGTTCGAACGATCGTCTTCCCCGATGCAACGGATGCACGGACCGTGAAGGCGGCAAGGATCCTACAAGACAACACGCTGTGCATTCCGATCCTCATCGGATCCGTTGACGAGATCGCTCACATCGCCGGTGTGCATGGTGTGTCGCTTGATGGACTGCGCATCATCGATCCTGTGACGGCCTATGATGCTGCCGACTGTGCGAGCTATCTCTTAGAGCGTCGACGTGCAAAGGGAATGTCACCCGAAGAAGCCGAACGACTCTCGCACGATGCGTTGATGTATGCCGGGTGGATGGTCGCATGCGGACATGCCGACGGCGCCGTTGCAGGCTCGCTGAGCACCACAGGAGCAGTTCTTCGCGCCGGACTCACCACGGTCGGTCTTGCACCGAACGTGTCCACCGTGAGCAGTTACTTCTTGATGGCGTGGCCTACGACCACGTTGTTCTTTGCCGATTGTGGCGTGGTGCCCGCACCGACAGCCGCACAACTTTGTGACATTGCTGCATCGACCGTGCAGAGCTATCGTTCTGTGATCGGCGATGAGCCACGCGTGGCCTTTCTTTCCTTCAGCACGAAGGGCTCGGCCGATCATCCAATGCTCGAGCCCATCCGCGAAGCAGCAACATCGTTCGCAGAACAGTATCCCGATGTGGATTCCGATGGAGAACTGCAGGCAGATGCAGCACTCGTGCCGGTGGTGGCCCATGCAAAGGCACCGGGATCACCCGTCGGCGGTGAAGCCAACATCCTGATCTTCCCCGATCTCAATGCGGGCAACATCGCGTACAAACTGTGTGAACGATTGGGAGGCGCTACGGCTCTGGGTCCCATCGTGCAAGGCCTTGCCAAGCCGTACTGCGATCTCTCGCGCGGATGCAACGTCGACGACATCGTCCACGTTGCCTGCATCGCCTCGCTTAGTTGCGCGTGATCAACAACTTCGAACGCAATTCTTCGAAGTCAGCATCGCTCAGGTGATAGCGCTTGCTGCAGTACTGACAGACCAGTTCGTTCTGTCCGGCCTCTTGCATGCCATTCACCTCTTCAAGACCAAGCGTCATGAGCATGCCCTTGAATCGATCGATGGAACACCGACAGAAGAAGTCCACCGGCGTATGGGCCGTGATATCGATCTCTCCAGGAAGCACTTGCCGAAGGATCTCCTCGGGTGTGAAGCCGCCATCGATGAATTCTGAGAGGCTTCCGAGATAGTCGACAAGATCGTAGACCTTGAAGATGTCTTCCGGTCGTGCCCCCGGCATGGCCTGCACCAACAGTCCTGCGGCCTGACGTACAGCATCGTGTTCATCGAAGGCAACATCGATGATGAAGGCGGAAGGGATCTGCTCGCTCTGCGTGAGGTAATGACTCAGGTCGGTGGTCACATCTCCACGACGCATCTCCACGATCCCCGTCACCGGTTCGAACTTCTCGTACAACACCTTCGATACTTTGACGATGCCACTTCCAAGCGGCGACGTTGCCTCCGGATCAGGCGATGCGTTCAATGTTGCATAGCCGCGCACTTCACCGATCTGCAACGCTTCCGCATACACGGATGAGATCGGACCATCACCATCGAGTTGGACCACAACGCGCTCTTCCCCTTTGAGAAACGAGGCGAGCAAGGCCGCACCCGTCAACGCACGTCCAAGGACGATGGCGCGCAATGGCTCAAGACCATGCATCTCCTGCGCCATGCGAACAAGTGTTGTGCTCTTGATCGCCGTCGCGCGGAAGAATCCATCCTTCGTGATCGCACGAACGACACGATCACGGTCTTGCCATAGTTTCTTGACATCACTCATCGAGTGATCCTTTCAGATCGGCCAGCAGTTGTAATGCCTGCAATGGCGTCATGGATGGAATATCGAGCGAACGTATCCGTTCACGGAGTGCGTCGTCGCGAAGCTCGAACAGCGACATCTGAGCAGAACCATCGATCTGCGGTCGATGATCGCCTGACTCCAACTGTCGCAGTATGGCCTTCGCCGAAGTGATCACGGCTGGCGGTAAGCCTGCCATGCGAGCTACGTGAATACCGAAGGAATGGTCGGAATGACCCGGGACGACGCGATGGGTAAAGACGATGGAGTCTCCAACTTCGCGTACTTCCACTTGAACTTGTTGAATTCGCTCATATCGATCCGCCAACGCCGTGAGCTCATGGTAGTGTGTTGCGAACAGTGTCTTCGCGCCGATCACCTCATGGATGTACTCTGCCATGGCCCATGCGATCGAGATACCGTCGAACGTTGCCGTGCCACGACCCACTTCGTCGAGCAGGATCAACGAACGCTTCGTGGCATTGTTCAAGATGTTCGCACTCTCCTGCATTTCCACAAGGAACGTGCTCTCCCCTGCCGTGATATTGTCCTGTGCACCGACGCGGGTGAAGATCCGATCTGTAAGGCCAATGCGCGCCGACGTTGCAGGCACGAAACTTCCGATGTGGGCGAGGTAGGTGATCAGGCCGACCTGACGCAGGTACGAACTCTTTCCGGACATGTTCGGACCGGTGATGATGGAGATCTGCGAACGCTCCGTGTCCATGTGAATGGAGTTGGCCACATACGTTGTCCCGGTCGGCAGCAACTTCTCGATCACCGGATGCCGTGCATCTACGATGTCGAGCTCCGTGCCTTCATGCATCACCGGTTCGCAATACGCATTCTCGATCGCAACGGAGGCGAAGGTGGCAAGGACATCGAGTCGTGCGATCGCCTGGGCTGTCTGCTGGATCGTCCGTGTTGCTTGGGATACAGTGCGCTTGATCGCATCGAGCAATGCCGACTCGCGCGTTGTCATGTGCTCTTCGGCATGCAGCAGCGTCTGTTCAAGCTTGCGTAGTTCCGGCGTTGTATAGCGCTCTGCATTGGCAAGGGTCTGCCGTCTGTCGTAGTGCTCCGGAACACGACTCTTATGCGTGTTGCTGATCTCGATGTAGTAGCCAAAGACGCCTGTCGATCCAACCTTCAGCGTCCCGATGCCGGTCGCCGTACGTTCCGCTTCTTGATAGTTGGCGATCCACGTCTTCCCGTTCACAAGCGCATCACGCGCCGCATCGATGTCGGCATCGAATCCCGGTTTGAAGATGGCCCCGCTTCCCACATGCAACGATGGATCGTCAACCAAGGCGCGTTGCAGAAGTTCGGTGATCGTCGTGTGTTCGTCGATATCAGCGCCGCAGGCTCGCACAAAGTCGGATGAACTTTCTGCGCACAATGCCTTGATCACGGGAAGTTGTTCGAGGGACGATCGCAGACCGACAAGGTCTCGTGGTGTGGCTCGATTGGTGACGATCTTCGTCATGATCCGCTCAAGATCTCCGATACGACGCATGTCGGACCGAAGGGCATCGAGTCGTGATCGATCGTGCACCAGTGCACGCACCACGGCATGTCGTGCACGGATCTGCAGCATGTCGGTGAGTGGCGCCTGCAGCCACCATCGCAACAGTCTGCCACCCATGGCCGTGACCGTCGCACCGATGATGTTGACCAGTGCACCGTGCCGCCCTTCCTCCGTACCGTTGCCATGGATCTCGAGATTCCTGCGTGTGGCCGCGTCGAGGACCATGTAGCCGTCGCTTTGGATCACGCTCATACCCGTGATCTGGTCGAGCGAGCTCTTCGACGTTTCACCCACATAGTACAACAACGCACCGGCGGCAAGGGTACCACATCCAAGTGATGCAGCGCCGAAGCCTTTGAGTGAGACGGTATCGAAATGACGGAGGGTGGTGGTCTGCGTGAAGTCGTGCTCGAAGTGCCACGACTCCAACCGCGTGAGCGATGGCTTGACGGTCAGTTGTGCAACAATGGCCTCCCACCAAGGGCGATCGTCCTTGTTGACGACGAGCTCTGCCGGTTGCAACGACTCGAGCAAGGCAACGATCTTCTCTTCGGCCACATCGCCGGCAGAGAACGTGCCGGTGCTCACATCGGCATAGGCCAGACCGGGAACGGTGCGCTTCCCTTGCGGTGCGCACAGGCAGGCAACGAACGTGTGTGCATTGTTGTCGAGCAACTTGTCGTACAGCACAACGCCGGGTGTGACCACTTCCACCACATCACGTCGCACGATACCCTTTGCCTGCTTCGGATCTTCGAGTTGTTCACACACGGCAACGCGATGTCCGGCGCGCACGAGCTTTGGCAGATACGTGTCGAGTTGATGATGCGGAAATCCTGCGAGCGGGATCTCGCCCGCAGAACCGTTGTTCCGTTTTGTGAGCGTGATGCCGCATGCCTTTGCCGTGGTCACGGCATCGTCACCAAAGGTCTCGTAGAAATCGCCCAGTCGGAAGAGCAGCACCGTGTCGGGATACTTGCTCTTGATCTGCGTGTATTGCCGCATCAGCGGCGTTTGTGTGGTGCTCATGGAGCGTCAAACATACGAATTGCCTGTGCTGTGAAACACGTCCGGTGTATGGGCGTACACATGCACCGTTCTGACCCTCTTCAAGGAGTTCATCATGTCTACCCTGCTCAGACTCGCACTTTCGCTCTTGCTCAATACGTCCGTTGATGTACCGTTCCATCTTCCATTGCAAACGGCCATCGTTTCGCATGCACCGCACATCCTCGTGGATGTCGATGCCGGCAATGTTCGCATTGAATCGTGGCCGTATGATAAGGTCGCGTTGACGAGCGACGTAACGTCGCCCGATCTCAAGGTCTCCTTCGATCAACAGGGCAACACCGTCCTCGTGCACGCCAAGATCGGTCACGCCGCCATCACCAAGAAGGCCACCAAGAGCATGTACGTTCTTCGCGTTCCGGCCTCTGCCAATATCGAGCTCTACTCCGCCAGCGGCAACGTTGCTGTGCACGGCGTCTACGGTCCGGTGGCCCTGAATGTGGCTGACGGTCTTGTGGATTGTGACGGTGACAAGGACCTGGTCGAGAACTAAAATCCCCCTCTCGCCTTTTCGCCATTCTTCCCTATATTTGTGGTCTCCGCAGTCGGAGGGATGGCCGAGTGGCTGAAGGCACCGGTTTGCTAAACCGACATAGTGGTTAAGGCCGCTATCGAGGGTTCGAATCCCTCTCCCTCCGCATCAACACCAATGGGGCGCTCGCGTCCCATTTTTTATTTGCGACCATGGCAGCCACCGGTGAACGTACCATACGGACCATCATCACGAATCGTCGTGCATTTCATGATTATGAAGTGCTGCAACGGTTCGAGGCCGGCATTGAGCTGGTAGGCACCGAAGTGAAGTCACTGCGGGCCGGCAAGGTCTCGCTGCTCGACGCCTACGCCATGTTCCCGTCCAAGCATACCAATGTGCTCATGCTCATGCAGATGCACATCAATCCGTATGACTTCGGCAATCGCGAGAATCACGAGCCCCTGCGGCCTCGCCGCCTTCTCCTCCACGAACACGAACTCACCAAGCTCCGCGCCGGGATCGAAGAGAAGGGCCTGACGGTTGTGCCGCTCTCTCTGTATTTTTCAGGTCCGTACATCAAGGTGGAGCTGGGCCTCGTTCGCGGGAAGAAGCTCTACGACAAGCGCGTGGCCACGAAGGAGCGCGAGATGGACCGTGCACGTCGACGTACCGATCACGACTAATCCAACCCTGCATGAAGACGTTCCCCTCTGTTCAAGAACAGCTTGCGGTGATCCGGCAGAATGCCGTCGATCTCCTTCCTGAAGACGATCTCGTCAAGAAACTCGAGCGAAGCCTTGCCACAGGCAAACCGTTGGTGGCGAAGCTCGGACTCGACCCGTCGCGTCCCGACATCCATCTTGGTCATGCTGTGGTGCTGAACAAGCTCCGTCAGTTTCAAGACCTCGGGCATACGGTGGTGCTCATCGTGGGCGACTTCACGGCCATGATCGGCGATCCCACGGGCAAGTCGAAGACACGGCCCGCCCTCACGCTCGAAGAGACCCGCGAGAACGGGTCGACGTATGTGGAGCAGGCCTCTCGCATCCTCGACATGTCGAAGACCTCCGTCCGCTACAACAGCGAGTGGCTGAACAGTCTCTCGTTCCAAGAAGTGATCGCCCTCTCGGCCAAGTACACCGTTGCACAATTGCTCGAGCGCGACGATTTCACCAAACGCTATCGCGGTGGTGAGCCGATCAGTGTGCACGAGTTCCTGTATCCGCTTTCGCAGGCCTACGATAGTGTTGCCATCAAGAGCGACATCGAACTCGGTGGTACCGATCAAAAATTCAATCTGCTCGTGGGACGTGAGATCATGCGCGCCTATCACATGGAACCGCAGTGCATTCTCACCATGCCCATCCTTGAGGGCACCGATGGCGTCGAGAAGATGAGCAAGTCGCTCGGCAACTACATCGGCCTCACCGAATCTCCGAAGGACATGTTCGGTAAGACCATGTCGATCCCCGATGCCCTGATCGCACGCTACTTGCAATACGCCGCCTACGCAGCGCCAAGCGAGGTCGTCTCCGTGCAGCAGGGACTCACGGATGGTAGCATGCATCCACGTCATGCCAAGGTCGACCTTGCCAAGCGCATCGTTGCGCGGTATCACGGACAGGATGCGGCCGACGGGGCCTTTGCAGAGTTCGAACGCATCTTCGTGAACAAGGACCTACCCGATGAGATCCCAGAGACAACGATCGCATCCGACACACCGCAGATGCTCGTGGTCGACGTACTCGTTGCCACCGCACTCGTTGCTTCGAAGGGCGAGGCCAGAAGGCTCATTCAAGGTGGCGGGGTGAAGATCGATGGTGTGAAGGTTGCCGACATTGCTGAGAGCGTCGACCTTTCCACACCACGCGTTCTGCGTGCCGGGAAACTGAAATTCCTCAAGGTGAGCGTCGCCACCTGATGAACGTGCTCCTGGAACACGGTCACGATCTGACGGGCTCGGCCAACATGGCGCGAGATCTCGAACTCCTGCATGATGTGCGTTCCGGTACGTATGACATCGCCCTACGTACCTACACGTGGAGTCCTTGGTGCGTCTCGCTCGGCAAACATCAACGAGCCGAGTCCATCGACCATGATGCGCTTTCTCAACGCGGATGGGACCTTGTCCATCGACCAACGGGCGGGCGTGCCGTCCTCCACGCCAACGAACTCACCTACTGCATCGTGGTTCCGCTCACGGACACGCGCACGGCGTCGGACGTGTATCAACGCACGCACGAACTACTCCTTGCCGCCTTACAGGACCTTGTCCCTGTCCTTTCCTTTGAACGTTCACCATCGGACCTGCAGCATCACTATGCCACAGCGGGGGCATCTGCCGTATCGTGCTTCACGAGCAGTGCGCGCACCGAGATCCTGGTGCAGGACCGGAAGGTCGTCGGCAGTGCGCAACGCGTGATCGATGGCATTGTGCTGCAACATGGCAGCATTCTCTGCGGCCCTGGCCATGAGCAATTGGCCGACGTGATCGTGGGAACATCAGAACAACGTGCGACCCTTGCTCGATCCATGCACGAGCACAGCACCACATTGTCGGAAGCTGCCGGCAGAACGATCGACGCCATGATGTGTCAAGAGCGTATTTTTCGCCTTGCTGAGTCGGGACTTTCAAAGATCCTCCATCGGTAGGAACACGTGATGCTTGCTCAGGATGTATTGCTGAGCGCATTCGACGACCGCGAGAAGAAATTCTTCACGTGCCGACGTCGTTGTCTCGATGCGTTGACGCCCAAGAACGTGCACGATCTGCGCGTGGCCTGTCGACGCATGCTTGCCATACTCGAACTACTGCATGCCGTGGATGCACAACTGCGCATCACGTCGCTCCGACGCCGCTTCAAGGCCCACCTTCGCATGCTCCGCAGCACGCGAGATCTTCAGATGATGCAGCAGCTCCTCCCGAGCATTCATCCATCCGATGCCGACGTTGAGGTTGTTGTCAAGGCATTGCGCCGTCAAGAGAAGACAGCGCGTTCCAAGGCATGCGGTAAGATGGAGGCATGGAAGGATGGTGCCGCTCGGCGCCGTCTGGCAGTGGTCCGCTCGGGTCTGTTGGTGCACCTTGACGATCAGCGACTCCGCTCGCATCTGCGCAATGCCATCGACGAACGCTATGCCGCGGCCATGCAGGACATGCAGAACGTCGACCCCACCGACGATGCCACGATCCATCGACTGCGGGTGGCCTTCAAACACCTACGCTACATGGTCGAGATCGTACGGCCACTTGTTGCCCACCCTGCGGCCACCTCCCCTGCATCCATGGATGCCTTCCAGCAACAGATGGGCAACGTGCAAGACATAGCCGTTCTCACGCAATGGATCACGATCTTTGCAAGCAAGCATCCGAACATCGACGTTCGATCGCTGCTTCAACATTGTTCGACGCATCGGACGAAGATGCTCGCCGCGTTCATGGATGCACTCCCAACACTGTCTCAGTTCTGGGTCACGTCCGACCACTCACCTTCGGAGCACCACTCATGATCATCCGGATCTGCCTTCTCGTTTTGCTCGCCACATTGATGAGTGGTTGCTTGAAAACGTTCACGAACGTGCATGTCCGACGTGATGGAAGTGCCGTTCTGCGAGACTCCATCTACCTGATGGAATCCATTCGTGACTCAGGTCCGCCAAGTGCTGATTCATTGGCCCTGTTGCGACAGAAGCTGGACAGTATGGCCTTGAAGTATGCGGCAGAGCTTGGTCCCAACGTGACCGTTCGAAGCACCACCATCGTGAACGAGGCGAATCCCACCGGTTGGGTCACGGAGTACAACATCCCGTCGATCAACGATCTGACCCTTGGTCGGAACCGGACGATGAAGATGATCGGCGGAGAGGCCATGGCAGGCATGCAGGACCAGCAGGAACAGCCTGTCGAGGAGCCCATGCATTTCTCCTATTCCAACGGTGTGCTGGAGATCACGAACCCTCCGGCTCCCGCGGGTACAGCGCCTGCTGAACTCCCGAAGCCACAGTCAAAAGAAGAGATCAAGATGGCGATCGACATGATGCAGACATTCATGTCGGGACTGCGCGTTGCCCTAACGGTGTCTGTGGATCCCCCACTCGTCTCAACGAATGCACAGTTCGTGAAGGGCTCCACGATCACGATCATGGACGTGGACTTCGACAAGCTCATGAACGTGTGGAGGAAGAACCCGAAACTGTATCGATCGATGCAGGGCAAACATCCCGGCGATCCGGCCGGCCTCCAACGAGCGCTGAAGACCCTTCCGAAGGGAACACTGAAGTACGAGACACGAGAGAAGATCGTGGTGAAGTTCTAGGCCACGTTCGTTGGACGCACGACCGTGACGCCCGTGTGCGACTTCACACTGTTCACGTATTCGCTCACCGACACATCCATCACCACCTTCTTCTTTTGTGAAGAGGCGTGGAAGAGATGGGCAACGCCGGCATCGTCCTTGAAGATGATCCCGGTGTGCGCATAATCCAGTCCCTCTTTGGACGTGGCAATGGCAATGATATCGCCGGTCTGCAACTGCGACTCGATGTTCACGATGCGATCCTTCGGGATGAAGTAACGCGTGGTCGCATTGATCCGCGCTTCAATGGCACCGATCTTCGCCTGAAGCGCTTCGTCCTGCTTGAGGGGCGCATAGTATTGCGGATGCGTGCTCATGAAGTTCACGGTGTTCACGAAGATCACCCCGCCAAGCTCGCGCGTCATATCCTGCACCACGCCTTTCGCCACGTTGTCAGAGATCCACTCCGACGTGTAGTGCAGACGCGATGTATAGTCGGTGAGCACGCCTCCGCGATACCGCGTGTACAGCACTTCTTTCTGCAGGTCTTCGAACGAGTACTTGTTCTTCTTGACGATGCGTGCCATATCGAGCGTGTTCTCGAAGAACGTCACACAGTCCAACCCGGTGAGATCGATCCGGCATTGCTCCATGCCCTCCCCTTCAAGCGTGCCGCCCACGTAGGGCGTGCCGACGAAGAGCAGACCGATCTGTCCCATGGCCTCGCCGACGGACAGTTTATGCCATCCATCGGCACGTGCCTGTCGCATGGCCTGCGAAAAGATGTAGCGCGAGGTGGCCTGTTTATCCGTGTTCCGCTTTCTGCTCGAGCGCACATTCTGCGCGAGCAAAGGTTCTGCAAGCGGCAGAAGGAGCGGGGTGGCAAGGAGTGCCAAGAATGTTCTGCGTTCCATCGTGTGAGTCCTACGAGCGGATCGTTTGAATTCCAAGGTCGACCAATTGGTGATCGTCCACCGGCGTCGGGCATCCGTCCATGAGCGACAGACCACTCGTCGTCTTCGGGAAGGCGATCACGTCACGAATATTGTCCGTACCGGCCAACAGCATCACGAGACGGTCGAAGCCAAAGGCGATCCCACCATGCGGTGGTGCACCATACGTGAGCGCATTGAGCAAGAAGCCGAACTTCGCCTCGGCATCTTCACGCGTGAAGCCCAAGAGATCGAACATCGTCTGCTGCACGTTCATGTTGTGGATACGAACACTACCGCCGGCCGCCTCGTAGCCGTTGATCACAAGGTCGTGCGCCAATGCGCGCGCACCATGCGGATCGGAACTCAACAGCGGCACATCTTCCACCAATGGTGCGGTGAACGGATGGTGTCGGGCGATCCAGCGCGACTCCTCTTCGGAGTACTCGAGCAACGGGAACTCCGTGACCCAATGGAAGGAATAGGTCCCTTGCAGCGATGCGAGAATTCCCGTGCGTCGGGCGATCTCGGTACGCAAGGCACCGAGGATCAGGTAACTGCGCTCGTAGTCACCCGCTGCAAACAACAGAAGGTCTCCATCCTGTGCACCGCTTGCGGTAAGGATGGCCGCACGCTCTTCGTCCGTGATGGCCTTGAGGAACGACCCTGTCACCTCGCCGCCATTCACCTTCAGCCATGGCAGCCCCTTGGCACCATACTTCTTTGCGTGTTCGGTGAGCTCGTCGATCTGCTTGCGCGAGAACGATGCGCATCCCTCGGCCTTCAGCACGGCACAGACACCTCCGGCGGCAACGGCCTCGGAGAAGACCGTGAATGCACTCGTGGCGGCAACGGACGTGATGGTGGCGATCTTCATGTCGTAGCGGATGTCCGGCTTGTCGGACCCGTACGTTTCCATGGCCTCTGCGAACGTCATGCGACGGAAGGGCGTCTCGACGTTCATGCCCAGGATCTCCCGCCATACCCGTGCGATGAATCGTTCGGTCAGATCGAGGATGTCGCTCTGTTGAATGAACGACATCTCCACGTCGATCTGCGTGAACTCCGGCTGTCGGTCGGCACGAAGGTCTTCATCACGAAAACACTTCACGATCTGCATGTAGCGATCGAAGCCGCTCACCATGAGCAGTTGCTTGAACAACTGCGGCGATTGCGGCAGTGCATAGAACTGGCCCTTGTTGTTCCGACTCGGCACCAGAAAATCGCGTGCGCCTTCGGGCGTGCTCTTCGTGAGCACGGGCGTCTCGACCTCGACGAAGTTGTTCTCGGCGAAGAAGGCATGCGTGATCTGATACAGTTGATTGCGGATCAGGAAGTTCTTCTGCAACACCGGGCGACGGAGATCCAGGAAGCGATACTTCAGGCGCAGCTCTTCATTCGTTTGCAGATCGTCGACGATCTCGAACGGTGGGAGGACGGCTTCGTTGATCACGCCGAAGTCTTCGACGAGGATCTCGACAAGACCTGTGGGGATCTTCGGATTCGGATTGGAACGCATGCGCACCGTACCGCGGATCCAGAGGACCCACTCGCTGCGCAGTTCCTTGGCGCGCTCGGCCACGTCGGGGCGTTCATCCGGAAGGATGACGGCCTGCGTGATGCCATAGCGATCGCGAATGTCGAGGAAGATCAGTCCGCCAAAATCACGACGGGCGTTGATCCAGCCGTTGATGACGACAGAGGCTCCATCGTGTTCCGGACGAAGCTCGCCGCATGTGTGGGTTCGTTGTTCAAAGGTCATAGTGGTGCTCATGTTCAGGCATTAAATGTACGAAGCATTGACCGCATGGCCTCGATCACCTCGTGTGCCGGGATGTTGTTGAGAGAGGTGGTGGTGGTCTCGACCGGCCAGCATGGCGATGCATACGGCGTCCACGGCATCAGATGCGGCGCGTCGTGCACGAAGAGGACCACGCTCGGGGTCTTCCATGCGGCCGCAAGGTGGACGACGGACGTGTCGACGGTGAGGATGGCATCCATGCAGGAAAGCCGGCATGCGAAGTCGTGGAAGGACGTGGCCGTTGGCACAGCATCCGCACCGACAGCCGCCGCGATCTCATCGCGCATCTTCGCATGCTGTGGCGAGCTGAAGATGAACGTGCGTGCATCTTCGAACTCGTCATGGATGACGCGCAGCACCTCGATCATCTTCGCCTGGTCGTACATCCTCGAGAGATCGCTCCCGCTGATGTTGACGCCCACGTAGAGATGTCCTTGATGTTCTGATGGTGGCGCGATGAAGGCCATGGCCGCATTGCGCTCCTCCGTGCTCACGTCATACGTAAGGTCGAGCGGTGTCTGCGTTGGGTCGATGCCGAACGGCAACAGCAGCATGGAAAGTCGTTCCACGATGTGCACATCGGCACGCGATCGCAACGGGACAACGTGCGTGTAGACCGAACGGTTCTCCTTGTCGATGCCGAGCGCATACCGCGCACCACTCCAGCTCACGAGCAGTGACGAGGTGGTGGAGGCATTGTCCATGAGGTCGATCACCACATCGTACTTGCGCGCACGGATGGTGCGGATGAGGCCGATGAGTTTCCCGAACGACTTCTGATACGTCAGAATGCTCCGCACGAATGGCGTGCAGGCATGCTGCACGGCCATGTTGTTCTCGCCCAGCAGGATGTCGATCTCTGCATGGGGCAAGGCGGCATGGATGGCCTTGATCACCGGGATCGAGACCAGCACGTCGCCGATCCGATCCTGTCGCAAGAACAGGATCCGTGGACGATCGTTCAATGAAAATGTCTGCGTAGGACGCTCAATGCGCACGGGTTCTTGCGACCGATGCAATCGTGCATTCACCCAACGTCGGATCCCGATCTCGATGCGTTTCAATCCCTTATCCCTGCTACCCTTCACATGCCTCCCTGTACGCGATTGCTGTTAACTCTGCCGATCGATCCCACGTGAATTCTTGTGCGCGTCGAAGTCCCGACGCAGCGAGCTGCTCGCGCAGCATGTTGTCTGTTCCAAGGGTCTGCATTGCCGCCGCGATGGCGTCCACCGATGTCGGGTCGACAAGGAGCGCCGCATCTCCGGCCACTTCCGGCATCGACGATCGGTCCGAGGTGATCACCGGACATCCGCACTGCATGGCCTCGAGGACGGGAAGTCCGAACCCTTCGGCGATACTGGGGAAGACCATGGCGTGGGCAGCGTTCAGCAATTGCACGAGCGCTGCCGTTGAGATGGCAAGCAAGATGGTCGCATCTGCACGCCGGATGTCGGTGTCATACGTCCGTCGAAACGCCTCGATGTCCTCTGTTGTTCCCGATAGCACGAGCACCAGCGGATGTTCTTGTCGCACGTTGTGTGGCAAGGCGCAGAAGGCTCGAAGGATGGAAGGGATGTTCTTGCGTGCATCGACGCGACCGACGAAGACGAACGGACGACGCTGCATGTTCACGTCAAGCTCTGCGAGCATCGTCGCATCAACATCCTCGACGCGGAAGCGCGGACTCGCCGCACTCGGGATGAGTCGGATCCGCGAAGCCACCGTCGGAAAGCGTTCGAGAATGGAATTCGCCACATAGTCGGACTGGACCAAGATCAACCGCGCATGCGACATGTACTGTCCGATCGACCTCGAGAACACGGAACGGAACGAACCGCCGTACTCCAATGAAGCGTCCAACGGAAAGAGATCGTGCACACTCACCACAAAGCGCGACAGAGCACGAGGATCTTCCACGGGCGAGAGTACATGCGTAAGGTCGTAGCGCTTGCTGTACCGTGCGATGGTGCGACGCTTCATGAGGCGCGTGACCCATTGCAGTTGCGCGCCCAGCATCAGCATGTTCGGCAGCGCCGGTATCACCTCGGGAGTGCGGGTTCCGCTGAACAATGCCTGCACGTCGTCGCGGCGACGGAATGTCGACAACAAAACGGGGTCGATATCCGGACATCGACGCAAGAGCCCTGCGATGAGCTCTCGTGAATAGCGTTCGATACCACTGTGACCTAACACGGTGGATGCATCATAGAGGACGTGCATGGGCCTCCGTTGTCGAGTCAAGAAGGTCCTTCACGGCCGCCACCACCCTGTTCGGTTCGATCGTTTCCAGGTCGACGCGACCTTCCGTCATCACTGCACGGAACGGCACGCCATGGGGCATCCATTCTTGCAGGAACGATGCCTTCAAGGAATAGAGCACGACCACCGGACGCTGGACCGAGGCGGCAGCGTGGACGATCGATGTGTCGGGCGTGATCACCACGGAGGCCGAGGCCAGAGCGGCTGTCACGACCAAGAAGTCGTTGCAGGGCGGCAGTACGGAAACACCGGACGAGAAGTGCGTTGCGATCTCATGTGCCATCGTGGCTCGCGTGGCATCCGTCACAATGGTGCAGTGCACGTCGTCGAACGTCGCCTGCAGCCCTTCGATGAGGGCGATGTTCCGCTCACGCGACCATTGTCGATACGCATTCCCCGCACTCACGTTGAGCATGATATGCAGTGCCGACGATGGTCGTGTCTGGAGGGCACGCGCTTCTGCGTGCTGCTGTTCGGAGATGGCGATCGAGATGCGCTCTTGCATCGGATCGATCTTCCACCCGAACAACTTGTTGACGAGTTCGATCTGCATGGCGGCCATCGTCATCACGTTCCGCTCGAGTGCGATCTGCACATTGAACCAGGCGGAATAGAGATGCTCGCGCGCCGTATGCAGCGTCGTCACGGCAATGGCCTTGCGTCCACCCCACAGGGCGGCTCCCATGCCGGCGATCGTGGTCTTGTTCATCACGAGGGAGATCACCACATCGTACCCCGTTGATGAACATTGCGATCGGACAGCAAGCATGGAACGCATGGTGCCGTCGTACACATACACAGCGTTGATACGCGGGTCGTTGCGCACAATGGACACATTGCGCGGCGAGGCGACCACGTCGATCTTGGCGTGCGGTATGTGCTTGGAAAGGACATCGATCAGCGGTGTGGTGACGATCATATCGCCGATGGCGTCATAGCGCAGGAGGAGGATCCTTCGCACCGTGTGCGGGTCGATCGGAGGGGTGAGAGTACGTCTCCTCAACCACCACCGGACAGGTAGCAGGAGACCTTGACGAACAAGTTCAGAGACCCGCATCGCTATATCAACGACAAAAGGAGCAGGCTTCCCCGCTCCTTTGCCGTTGTAGGACTCTTCGTGGAATTATTCCAGCTCGTTCGAAACGTCATAGGAGACGTCTTGCGCCAAGGCATAGATCTTCTCCATGGATGTAGAGATCTCTGCGATCGTCGATGGGTCATCTGACTGATCATAGGACTCTACAGATGGGTAGACATACACTTCTTGGAAGTGGTTGTGCTTGCTCTTGGATTCGAACACGGAATACTCCACGCCGTTTCCGGCATAGTACTGACGCAGCTTTTGAACGGCTGCCAGGTACTCTGGACGCTTTCCGTCTGGAATGCTATAGGAGACTCGGAACAATACGCGTGACATACAACCCCAAATGATGGTCGGGCTTCGTGCTTTTTGTCAAAATTACGGAAGGTGACGGGTGGCACGGTGGAAAGGTTATCCACAATCGTGTCAAAACGCAGCGACTTCACGGATGGCCTCTGCCACTTTGTCGGCGTTTGGCAGCACCGCTTTTTCAAGCGTCGGAGCGAACGGCGTCGGCGAGTCGAATGCCGCCACACGCTTCACCGGAGCATCCAGGAATGTGAAGGCCTTGTCGGAGATCCGGGCCACGATCTCTCCGCCAAATCCTCCGGTCAGTGATGCCTCATGGGCCACGACCACACGACCTGTCTTGCGAACCGACCTTAAGACACCTTCTTCGTCAAACGGCACAAGTGTACGAATGTCAACAACTTCCACGCTTAAGCCGATACTCTTTTCAAGCTCGATCGCTGCCTCAAGGGCCATGTGAACAGCACTGCCGTAGGCGATCACGGACACGTCGGTTCCTTCGCGGACAACACGAACAGTGCCGAAGGGCACCACGTGTTCGCCTTCTGGAACCTCGCCCTTGATCTTCCGATAGAGTCCCTTGTGCTCATAGAAGACCACGGGATTCTGGTCGCGAATGGCCGCGATCATGAGTCCCTTGGCATCGTCCGGGAAGGCCGGACAGACCACCTTGACGCCGGTGGCGTGCACGAACCAGTTCTCGGAATTCCTGCTGTGGAATGGGTTGGCACCAACTCCCCCGCCCGACGGACCGCGCACGACCATGGGCACGGGAATGCCCCAACGATACGCCGTCGTACCGGCCACGGTCACGATCTGGTTGAACCCGTTCGTCACGAAGTCCATGAACTGCATTTCGGCCACCGGACGCATGCCGTTCAAGGCCGCACCGATGGAGGCGCCAACGATAGCGGCCTCGGAAATGGGTGCATCGATCACGCGTTGCGGACCGAACTCGTCCAGGAAACCCTTTGTGAGCTTGAAGGCGCCACCGTAGACGCCAATGTCCTCGCCGATCATGAACACGGACGGGTCGCGTTGCATTTCATGTCGGATACCGTCGGCGATCGCTTCGAGATACGTGAGTACTGCCACGGTCAATCCTCGATGAATACGTTCTTGAATCCTTCTTCTGCTTCCGGATACGGAAGTTCGAGCGTGCGATCGATAGCAGCGATCATGTCCGAAAGTGTTTTCTCGCGAAGGGTTGTGATCTCGTCTGCCGACATGATCTTGGCCTTGACGATCTTCGAGATGTAGTTCTCCACGGGGTCCTTACGCTTCCACTCTTCGAGCAGTTCTTTGAGTACGTAGGAGAAATCATCGTGCTCGGCATGACCTCGCATGCGCATCGTCACGCATTCCACCATGGTCGGTCCTTCTCCGCGCCGGGCGCGCTCAACGGCCTCGGTGCAGGTCTTCAGGACGAGCTCCACATCCGTTCCGTCGATGGTCTCGCCGGCCATGCCATAGCCCTTGGCGCGATCCGAGAGGTTCTCGCAGGCGAACTCCATGGAGTTCGGTGTCGAGTAGGCATACTGATTGTTCTCGATGATCAGGATCAGCGGCAGCTTTCGTACGGCAGCAAAATTCAGCGCCTCGTGCACCTCGCCTACTTGCGACCCTCCATCCCCGATATACGTCATCGAGACCGTGGTCACACCGCGCAACTGATCGGCCATGGAAAAGCCTGCGGCCACAGGGATCATGGCACCAAGGTGCGAGACGTTGCCATAGATGCGCTTGGCTGGATCGGCATAGTGTCCGGTTCCATCGGTGCCGCGCATCTGCGACCCTTGGCGAGCAAGGTGGTTGATCATGAGCGTGTCGACGTCCTGTCCGAACACGAAATGCGAACCGATGTTGCGATGCATGGGAAAGAGCACGTCGCGTTTCGTGTCGAGCGCATAGGCGCTGCCAACGCTCGTGGCCTCATTCCCCAGCTGCGAGTACACACCACCAAAGGCCTTGCCTTGCCGGTAGAGACGCAGCATGGCATTGTCGAACTCGCGCGCCATGAGCATGTATTGAAGGAGCTGTCGACGGATGTCGTTCGTGAGCTTCATTTACGAGAAGAGCCAATGAGTGAGCGGATGGATGCTAAGTCGATCGCGAAGCGATGTGGCTATGTCGGGCACACGTGTGTAGATCGTGTCGGAAGTGTCGCGATACCATGGCCGGTATCCGTTCGCCGTCATCCACGCCCCGATCTCTTGCAGGAAGGGATTTCGATAGTGCTTCACACCGGTCTCGATGGAGATCACGAGTGGTCTGCTCACCATGTGACGCAGGACATACCACTCCCCGCCTTCTACGTCGATGCTCAACACATCAATGGTCCCATCGTCGATAGCACTGAATTGCACAGCGTCCACCGTGAACGAATCTGCTTCGTTGGGGTCGTAGGAATCGTTGGCCCGTGCGGGAGAATCGGGAAGGCCTTCGGCAAAGGTCGATGCGCCAACGCGATACAAGCGCAGCGCTCCGGCGGTATCGCTCACGGCCACGCCGTGAATGGTCACGTGGTCCATGGCTCCGAACGAGGCCTTGCACTGCTCCACGATCTGCGGATCGGCCTCGACCAACGTGGTCCGCACACCATCGCGAATGAAACCGAGCACGTTGGAAGTGTCCGGAACGTAGACACCCACTTCACAAACGTGAAGTGGGTGTAGGTGAGCATGCGTTATGTGGTCGTAGAAGGTGGTGTTCATTGCGGTGACAAGCACGGCAACAAACATACGCCGTTTACTTCTTCTTCCGAACCTTTGCGATCTCCTTTGCAGACCATACGCCGCCGGGATTACCCCAGCTGTTATACACGTAGGTGAGCACAGCCGCAACATCGGCATCGGTGTACTTGGCTGGCAATGGGGCCATCACACCATTGTACTCCTTACCGTTCACTTTCACTTTGCCCGTCTTCCCATTCACAACTTCCGTTGCAATGGTCTTGCGTGGCATCGACTTGATGTAGTCCGATTTTGCAAGTGGCGGATAGACGTTCGGCATGCCTTGACCGTTCGCTTGGTGACAGGTCTTGCAATACTCTGTGTAGACCTTCTGTCCCTTGGACATCAATTCACTCTTCTCGTCCGCCGATACGTTCGTTGCTGCCGTCAACAACGCAATGCCGGCGGCCAGTCCTACAAGTGTGGTTTTCATGATGCATTCCTACAAATTGATTTGATCGAATTGTTGCGTACAAATATAAGACAAACGTGTCCGAATTCTATTGCTCGTCGCAGCAGGAAACTTTTCCGTGTTCGGCGGGCGCCGGTGGACTGAGGTACGGAATATCTAGCGCCATGCCTCGTACGATGATCACACCACCGACAAGCACGGCGATCACAGGTGCTGCAAAACGAAAGGCGCGACGCAGTGGCTGACCGAGCAGCACGCCACCAAGCGAGATACCGAGCATCATGGGAACGGTCCCAAGTCCGAACATGGCCATGAACGCCGCACTCCCTGCCACCGTTCCATTCCCTGCCGCACCAAGCAATGCCGCCGTCACCAAACCACACGGCAGCAATCCGTTGAACACGCCAATGGTGTAGAGAGTGAGCTTCGAGCGCTTCGTCATGTTCTTCGCCAACGCCGATCGCACAGGAGCGGTCACACGATGCAGGAAGGCGGAAGGGAGCAGGGACCGATGCCACAGCAATTGCAGCACGGCAGCAATGATCATCAATGATCCGGCCACGATCGAGAGCACTCTTCCGTAGCCCGCCATCGAGATGGCACTGCCGCCAAGACCGATGATGGCGCCGAGCGCACCGTACGTCGAGATACGTCCCAATTGATAGAGGACCCTACCCGCGATGCGATCGAAACGTGGACCCGGACTTGTGGGCAAGGCCAAGGCAATGGGTCCGCACATGCCTGCACAATGCATGCTTCCTGCGAGTCCCAACATCAATGCCGTGATGAGTTCCATGATGGAGCCTATTCCATGATCGGAAGTTCGGAGCGATATGCAACACCGTGCGATGTCCAGTCCACCATCACGGTCCACTTCCCTTTTGCATCGTTACGCACGTCGATCTCTTGCACGCCCGAAGCATCGGGGCGTATCTCGATCGTGCGATCCTGCTTCGTCGACGATACGCGATACAGAAGGATCGTCCCCTTGATGTCGGCAACATGGTCGGGCGGAAAGGCAAATCGGATCACCGAACGATCCGCATCGTATTGGATCTCCAGTGGCGTTGCCAGCGAACTGGCATTCACCGATGCACGCATTTGTTCATCGTGCTTCAGACCGTACTCGTAGTAGTCGGTGCGGACGAGGTCGACGTCCTGCGTGAGCGTGAAGGCCACCATGCCCAATGTTCCAAGTGCGAACAGCGAGTACACGATGGTCACGCGCCAGCCCCAATTCAACGTCATAACGAACCTCCAATGAACGACGTGGTCACAGACTTCACTTCTCTGCCCTTCGATCGGATCGAGAGCGTGATCGGCATGGCGCCATGCGTTCCGTCAGCGCCGGGGACGGTGATGATGAATCGACCCTTGGCAATATGTCCGCCGTGGACCACATCGAACTTCTCGATCGGCGTGATGATGGCGTTCGAGGGTTGGACGGCAACGATCTCCACGGGAAGTTCATCATCGGACTTGTTGATGATCTGCATGCGATAGAAGTTGGCCACACCTTCGGGAGTCTTCACCCACGTGGTGCCTTCTTGACGGAGCACGAGCACATCCAGCATCTCGCGCATCGAGAACAGGACCACAACAGCACTCATCAACACCACCCACACGGCCACATAGGCCTTGATGCGCGTGGTGAAGACCTTGGCAATGCTCTGCTTGACGGCAGTGGCACTTGTATAGCGGATCAGTCCCTTGGGCCTTCCCACCTTCACCATCACCTCATCGCAGGCATCGATGCAGGCCGTGCAGGCAACGCATTCCAACTGGATGCCATTGCGGATGTCGATACCGGTTGGACAGACGGTCACGCATTGATGACAGTCCACACAGTCGCCCTTTCCTTCCGGACGTGACTGACCGGCGCTCCATGCATCCTTGTCGGCCTTTGTGAACTTGCCGCGGCGTTCTCCGCGCGTGGTGTCGTAGGTGACGGTGATGGTGTTATCGTCAACGAGGGACGACATGTATCGACCGTACGGACAGACGATCAGGCAAGCCTGCTCGCGGAATCGCGCGAACACAGCATAGAACACGAACGTGAAGGCCACGAGCGGGATGAGGACAGAGGCGTGATGCGCAGGTCCTTCCGTGATGTAGAGCAAGAGCTTGTCGCTTGAGATCAGATAGGCCAGGAAGATGTTGGCGATGGCGAAGCTGATCAGGAAGAAGATCGACTGTTTCAATCCGGTGCGCCAGATCCGATCGGCATTCCATGGTCCGTTATGTCGCTGCGCCTGTTGCACCGGCGTTCCGTCGATCCACCATTCGATCCGACGGAAGATGAATTCGAGGAAGATCGTCTGCGGACATAACCAGCCGCACCAGATACGACCGATGATGGCCGTGGAGACCACCAACGTGATCACGATCGTGATGAAGACCAAGGCAACGAGGTAGAAATCGTTCGGCCAGAACGGCAGTCCGAAAAAGACGAACTGCCGTTCCATGATATTCAACAACATGAATTGATGGCCGTGTACCTTGACGAACGGTGAGATGGCCAGGAAGGCGAGGAGAATAGTGGCAACGATGGCGCGCGAACGGGTAAACTTCCCTTTCGGCTGTCGTGCATAGATCCACTTTCGCTTTCCATCAATGGCGATACTCGCAAGTTCATTGCGGTACGACTCATGATCTTCGATCGGTACGTCGATGATCGACACAGTTGATCCTTATTGACAGGGTAGTTCGCGAGCGGGATCGACCGGCTTTGGTTCGGCCGGATTCGTCCCGCGTTTCGAGATCACATACGATGCAACTTGCAACAACTCTTCGTCGGTGAGTTTTGTGCCACTACCATACGGGATCATTCCCTTGTCCGGGAATCCCGTCACGATATTGGTCATGATCTCTTCCAACGAGCAGCCGTGGATCCAGAGGCTATCCGTGAGGTTCGGGCCGACCTGACCGCCCATGTCGGCACGGTGGCACGTCACACACAGGTTCTTGTTCTCGAAGATGTCCTTGCCCTTTTCCAGACTTGCGGCATCCGTGAGAAGAACGGCCTTCATAGGACCCTTCTTCGGTGCATTGGCATACATGGCCTTCGCCTCGGCCACTTCGGCCGTGTATTCGGCCGTGGAGCTGCGCTCCCCGAACCACAACACGTTCCAGCTTGGACCTGAGTAGACGTGGTAATAGAACATGTAGATCACGGAAAGAACGATGGTAACGTAGAATCCGTACAGCCACCACTTCGGCAGATTGTTATCGAACTCTCGAATTCCGTCCGCTTCGTGATCCAGGAGTTTGTCTTTTTCTTGTTGTGCCATTGTCGAGCTCCTTACTTGTTGATATGCGTTGCATCGTGAAGAGGTAGTTCTGCGAGTTCTTGCAGCCGTGTTCGATCGGCACGGAAGAACCACACGATCAGACCAACGAAGACGCTGAAGAAGATCAACAGCGAAATGATCGGCCAAAACTCGATACCGGGAATGCTGGCGAGAACGTTCTTGTACATGATCAGTTCTCCGCTACCGGTGATGCATTCTTCTTCACGTCGGTACCCAGGCGCTGCAGATAGGCGATCAGAGCGACGATCTCCTTCTTCTGGTCAACATCCTTGAAACCGCTCGACCGAAGATTGTCGGCGATTTTCGCGGCCTGCGCCTGCAGATCGGCCGTTGCTTGCAACTCGTATCCATCCGGATACGGCACGCCCAGCTTCTTCATCGTGATGATCTTGCCTTCGGTATGCGAGATGTCGAGATCGTTCTCGTACATCCACGTATACCCTGGCATGATCGATCCGGGCGATGTGCTCCGTGGCTCGCGCATGTGATTGAAGTGCCATGCATCGGGATACTTGCCACCAACACGATGAAGGTCCGGACCGGTGCGCTTCGAGCCCCACTGGAACGGATGGTCGTACACGAACTCCCCTGCCAATGAGTACTGACCATAGCGTTCGGTTTCCGAACGGAACGGACGGATCATTTGCGAGTGACAGGTATAGCATCCTTCGCGGACGTAGATGTCACGTCCCTCGAGCTCAAGCGGCGTATACGGCTTCACCGAAGCGATCGTGGGGACATTGCTTTGCACGAGGAACGTTGGAACGAACTCCACCGCACCACCGATGGCAACAGCAATGAAGACCAAAACAGCGAAGCGTACGGGCTTTCCTTCCAGCAGGCGATGCCAGTGTCCGCCATGCTCCGGCTCATCCACGCGTACCACGGCCTGTACGTTCTCATTGGCCATGAAGGAGCCGCCCTTTGCGGTCTTGTAGAGATTCCACACACCAACGCATGCGCCAACGATGTAGAGCGAGCCACCGATCACGCGAAGCACGTACATCGGAAGGATCTGCGTGACGGTTTCGAGGAAGTTCGGATACGTGAGCGTTCCGTCGGCATTGACGGCCTTCCACATGAGCGACTGTGTGATACCGCCCCAATACAATGGCACGGCATAGAAGACGATGCCAAGGGTCATCAACCAGAAGTGTGCATTGGCCTGCTTCACGGAATGCAACTTCGTCTGCCACATGCGCGGGAAGATGTAATACAGAACGGCGAAGGCGATGCCACCATTCCATGCCAAGGCACCAAGGTGGACGTGGCCGATGATATAGTCGGTGTAGTGCGTGATGGCGTTCACGTTCTTGAGCGACATCATCGGACCTTCGAACGTCGACATACCATAGGCCGTGATACCGACCACCATGAACTTCAGCACAGGATCGGTACGCACACGGTCCCAGGCTCCGCGAAGCGTGAGCAGTCCGTTCACCATACCACCCCACGACGGAGCGATGAGCATCAGCGAGAAGACGGCACCAAGTGATTGTGCCCAGTCCGGCAGCGCCGTGTAGAGCAAGTGGTGCGGTCCGGCCCAGATGTAGAGGAAGACCAAGGCCCAGAAGTGGACGATGGAGAGTCGATATGAGAACACGGGACGGTCCGCTGCCTTCGGCACGAAGTAGTACATCATGCCCAGGAACGGCGTGGTGAGGAAGAAGGCCACTGCATTGTGTCCGTACCACCACTGCACGAGTGCATCCTGCACACCGGCATACATCGAATAGCTCTTGAGGAAGGAGACAGGAAGAGCAAGCGAGTTCACGATGTGCAACAAGGCCACGGTGAGGAACGTGGCGATATAGAACCAGATCGCAACGTACATGTGCTTTTCACGACGCTTGACGATGGTTCCCATCATGTTCCAACCGAAGACCACCCACACGAGAGCGATGGCAATATCGATCGGCCATTCGAGCTCTGCGTATTCCTTGCTCGTGGTGATGCCAAGCGGCAACGTGAGCGCGGCGCTCACGATGATCGTCTGCCATCCCCAGAAGTGGATCTTGCTGAGCAGGTCGGAGAACATCCGCGCTTTGCATAAGCGTTGCAACGAATAGTACACACCAACGAAGATGGCATTCCCCGCAAAAGCGAAGATCACGGCATTCGTGTGCAACGGACGGAGGCGACCGTAGGTCAGGAACGACATGTCACCAAGGAAATCGGGCCACCGCAGTTTGATGGCAACGATCAGGCCGACGAGGAATCCGACGATCCCCCACACCATCGTTGCGATCGCGAAGAACTTCACGATCTTGTTGTCATAGGCGAATGATTCGACCCTGCCCTTCGATTCGGGTTGTCCGCCGGTAGTAGTAGTTGCGTCCATACGCTTCCCCGCAAATAGTGAATGGTTATGGTTTGTCTGTTGGAGTTCTGTCGTCGAACAACATCGTGATGGCCGGTGTATGCACATCGTCGAACTGACCTCGCTTCGTGGCCCATAAGAAGGCCAGGAGGAATCCTCCCGAGATCAACAACGAGCACAACACGAGCACAACAACTACGCTCATAGATACCTCCGTGCATACCACCGTGCTCCTGCCACACTCACTCCGATCACGGTGAGCGAGCTCACCGGCATGAGAATGGCCGTGGCAAGCGGCGTGAGGATCCCTACCAGCGCCAGCGTGAGGCCGAGTGCATTGTAGGCGATCGAGATGATGAAGTTGAACACGATCACACGTCGCATCGACCGTGCATATCGCAGGAGTCCGTCAAGGTTCGAGAGTTGATGCGCACGCATGATCACGTCGCAGGCCGGCACGAGCGTGGCAGCATCGTCGGTGACGGCAATGGCCACGTTGGCGGCGCGCATGGCACCGGCATCGTTGAGTCCGTCGCCGACCATCAACACATGTCGACGTTCCGTGCGCAACTCGTTGATCCGATCCACCTTCTCCGTGGGACGTTGCGAGAAGTACATGGAGGAAGGCGGAAAGGCGGCAGCGAAGACATCGCGATCACGATCCGTGTCGCCCGACAAGAGCCAGAGCGTTGCCCGCGTGCGCAACCGGTCGATCATGGCAGCAATGCCCGTGCGGATCGTTGGACGTGCATGGACCGCGCCAACAACACGTCCATCCACACTCACCCACACCGACGCCGACGTTTGTTGCTCGGCTCCTTCACCATGCACGAAGTCGTGCGAGCCGATGCAGACGGAATGTCCGTCAACAGAGCCGGTGATGCCCTGTCCGACATGCTCGGCAACATCATCGACCGTACATGCATCACTCGACGTTGCATCATCATCCAAGGCCTTGGCCACGGCACGACTCATCGGGTGGGCGCTCTGCATGGCCACGGCGATCACGGCACGACGTTCTTCGTTGGTGAGCTCACGTCCCTCATAGCGCACCGAGGGCGACGGCATCGTTAGTGTACCGGTCTTGTCGAAGACCACATCCGTCGTCCGCTCCAGCTCCAGCATCGAGCCGATGTTCTTTAGAAAGATCCCTTTCCTCCCTGCCAACCCCATGGCCGTTCCAAGGGTGATGGGGGCGGCAAGGGTCAAGGCGCACGGACAGGCAATGATGAGCACGGCCGTGAACACGTTCAGGGCAATGGCATAGTTCGGAAGCCAGAAGAGGAAGCCGAGGACGGCAACGCCAACGGCGAAGACGGTGAACCACTGACCGAATCGGTCGGACAATTGTAGCCACGTCGAGCGTTGCACACGTGTGGACGAAGAGTCCCAGAGCGATGCGAGATAACTGTGCGATACATCTTTGACGGCGGCAAGCTTCATGGCGGCGCCGACCACTCTTCCGCCTGCATAGACGAACGATCCTTCGGTGCACTCAACGGGAAGCGCTTCGCCGGAGACGAAGGAATAGTCGACGTAGCCGCACTGACCCAGCAGGACGCTGTCGCATGGGATCACTTCCCCATTGCGGATCTGCATCGTGTCGCCAACAACGATGCCTTCGATCGGTATCACCTCTTCTTCCTGCTTTCGCTCGACGCGAACAGAAAGCGGGAAGAAGGAGCGATAGGTACGGTCGAAGGAAAGTGCGTCGAATGCTCGCTGTTGAAAGAGTCGACCCACCAACAAGAAGAGCACGAGTCCCGCGAACGAGTCGAGGAACCCTTCACCCGCCCCGCCGACAATGTCAGCCACGCTTCGTGCGAAGAGCACGAGAATACCAAGGGACACGGGCACGTCCAGATTCACCCGTCGTGCACGCAACGCCCCAGCGGCCGAGCGGAACCATGGCGATGCACTGAAGACGAGCACCGGAACCGAGAGGATGATGCTGGCGATCTGGAAGACGGTGATCAAAGCGGGCTGCATCGTGCTTGCGCCGAAGTACTGGGCCACGCTGAAGAGCATGATGTTGCCCGCGGCAAAGGCGGCAACGCCAATGCGCAGATAGAGGGCGCGGATGGCGGAACGGTCACCGCCTTGGTCGAGGCGTGATGCACCTGCTTCGATGCGGACGACAGGCTCGTAGCCGATCGACGTCAGCATGGTGGCAATGGCGCGGAGGGTGGTGCGCGACGGATCGAATTCGATCGTGACCTGTTTGCGCATCACGTCGACCGTGCTGCGTAGGACGCCGCTGTCGATGCGGTCGAGTTGTTCCAGCAACCACACACACGACGTGCAATGCATGCTTGGAATGCTCAGTCGCACCCTGTGCATGGACTCAGACGAATACTCAAGGAGCTGTCGCGCTACGGAAGGGTCATCCAGCGCCGCGAAGGCATCGGCCGGCATGGGCCGTTGGCGCATCGACACACCGGCATGGTCGTCGTGTTGATAATAGTCGCAGAGATCGTTGGCGTGGAGGATCTCGTACACCGACTTGCATCCATTGCAGCAAAAGCGATGCTCTTGCGCGTCGACAATATGTCCCGTACAGAGCTCGCCGCAATGCACACAGGGCACATCAATGGATGTGTTGGTAGGAATCATCGCGCAAATCTTCGGAATTCACCGTCGGTTCCGAATGATTTTTGTCATGACTCCTCAGTGGCGATCGAAAAGTGAGCGAGCCGGACATTCAGTTCGTTGGCCTTGGCTGCGAGTGAGGACAGTGTGGTCTTCTTCGCCACGTTGGTGAACTTCAAGCGAAGTTCCACCCACTGTTCGTGGACCGGGCAGGGTTCGTCATGTCCGCACCCCGGGAGTCCCAGCATGCATTCGGTGAACACCGTCGTCCCGTCGATGGCGCTGATCAGGTCGTGGAGGCTGAAATGCGATGGTGATCTAGAAAGCGAGACTCCCCCTTTGGGTCCGCGGTACGACAGCATGATCCCCGCCTGCGTGAATTGCTGCAGGACCTTCGTGAGGAAGTGGAACGAGATGTTCAGGTGCTCGGCGATCTGGCTGATGGACACATATTCCTTGCCACCCTGCGCCGCAACGTAGATCGCGGCCTGGATACCGTACACACAACTTTTCGACAGGATCATAGCTCAGCCAAAAGAATTCGGTATTCGGACTCCGAATACCAAAATAGGCCAGAGAGGGGTGCGAGTCAAGGCAATAATTGGGGGCGGAGGGCGGAAAGTGAGATGATGGAAAACAAGCAATACTTCCTGTCACAGTTGAATCTGGAAAAGACGATAACCTTGCACAGGATCTCATCCATTACTCTATAGCTTCAAGGCTCACCTACTTGTAAAACTGCCTTGAACGGCATGCAGTCTGGCGCCGTGCACCTTACCCTGTGAAAGACATGTGAAAGAGCATGGTTCCAGGACGAACTTAGAGGATGCTACTTTCAAGTATTCTACCTTCTGGAAACTCACCTAGAACTAGGTTGGCAAGTTGGTCATTCTGGAACTTGAGAATCGTGCAAGAGGCATCAAAGCATACTATTTCGATTAGCGAATCAGGAAGTTGGAAAGCACTAGGATGAGTCCATATTTTATCATTGCCATCAGCGGATGGTAAGTCTTCCAGTTCAAGAATAGGAGCAGTGCCAAGAAATCCTGAGAACACCGCCCATATATATTGAACTTCTTCCTTTTTCAGTAGTTGTGCAAACTCAGTACCGGAAAATGTGCACCACTTGGTGTTGTCACCATATACAACCATGAGTTTCTTCAACACGGGTAAGTCGTCCAAAAGGACTGACTGAGGAACAATAAAATCAAGTTCACTACACAGCCAGTTCAACTGCGATATCTCAAACAGAATCGGTTCCAGAATCTTTTGAAGATCGGAATGATAATGCAACTTGGATGAAGCTTCGATGATGATCGTCATTTGACCTTCCCCCAATTCAGTTTACAGTCTGCTTAGCCATGTTTGCTGTGTAGGTGCTTCTCAAAATCCACGGGTGACATGAAGTTGAGAGAAGAATGTAGTCGCTTCCTGTTGTAGAACAAATGTACCCATTTGTAGACGGTCGAACGTGCGTGTTTGAGATCATCAAACAGCATGTGTTGTCGTAATTCGCTCTTCATCCGTGACCAGAAGGATTCCATCGAGGCATTGTCATAGCAGTTGCCGACTCCGCTCATGCTTTGTTGAATATTTCGTTTGGCATGCTCCGTTCGAAATCTGTCAGCATTGAATTGGTTTCCTCGATCCGAGTGGAAGATCAGTGGATCCTCCGGCAGTTTTCCTCTGAGCTTGCAAGCTTGATCCAGTGCCTGCATGAGCGTTGACGTCTGCATCGTGTATGAAACGGTGATGCCGAGTATTCTGCGTGAGCAGAGGTCCATGATCGCTACGGCGTAGGCCTTTCCGTTGCGGCAGGGCAGCTCGGTGAAGTCGCTGACCCACACCCGATCGATCTGCTTCACGTCAAACGACCGTTGCAGAAGATTCGGTGCCGGTGCCAGCGTATTCGACGAATCCGTTGTCGACCGGTAGCGCCGCTTTTGCGTCGCACGCAGATGTGCCTTGCGCATGCTGCGCTCCACGGTCTTGCGTGTCACGACATGACCACGACTGCGCAGAGCGTGTGTCATGCGTGGGCTCCCGTAGGTGCCATTGCTCTGCTCGAACACTTCAGTGATCTGCGTTAGCAACTGCTGGGCACGCAACGTGCGTTGTGAGGGCGTGCGCTTCGACCACGCATAGTATCCCTGGCGTGTCACCTGCAGCGCGCGTGCCATCGCAAGCAGCGGCCATTTCGCCCGATGATCATGCATGAATCGGTACTTCATTTCGGGCGTTGACTGAAGATACCGACGGCCTCCTTTAGGATGTCGCGCTCCATTCGCAGGCTGCGATTCTCGCGCTCCAGCTCCTTGATCCGTTGCTGGTCTGATTTCGTCTCCTGCACCGCGGCCCTGCGTCCGGATGCTTCGACCCAGGTTCGCAGTGTCTCGTACGACACACCAACCTCTGTTGCTGCTTTGCGAAGCGTCAGCTTCTTATCGATGACCAATGATACTGCCTCCGCTTTGAAGGCGTCATCGTACCGGTGATCTCCTCGTCCTCTTGCCATGTAAACCTCCATCCGTAATATGAGAAATGAAGGCCATTTGACTGTAAATCAAACGGGGGGGGAAGGTCACAGTGTCTACTTCAAGAGGACCAGTTCACATCTTTGTTCTCTACTGTCGGTCATTTAAGCAATATCCTTAAACTATCAACGCTTGTCTTGATTGCCTTGTCGTGTTTCAGATTCTCAAGTCTTCCAGAGTACTTGTCAATCTTTTCAACAATGTCCTTTACTGCAGGTGCCGTTATGATTGGTTTGACAACATCAATCAGTTCTCGATATTTCTCTGCACATAAACTGTGTTGAAGTTTGCTCGAAATAGCAGTGTCGGTAAACGATAGTACTGCGATATTCGCTTGAAATGAGTTTAGTTTTGACAGCAGTTTTAAATAGATCGGCTGAGCGTAAGCTGCAACACCATATCCATTTGTTAAGAATGCCTCAACGATTGCATATACATATTTTTTATTTAATGCTTTCGGCAATTTCGGAGGGTCGCCTACAATTCGGTAAAGCTGCCTTGCAAAATCTGGCTCATTGTAAAAGTTATTAAACCCTCTATGCGATAAAGTCAAATTGTCAATTGCCGCATCAATATCTACAACTCGTAAGTCGTCAGGTATATAACTTTCAGCATTTACAAGCTGTAAAAATTCTCTTGATAGTTTCTTTTCGTGCTGGTAATTGTTAGCAACAAAGTTACCGTATTTCAAACCGAATGCATCTCTTGTGTCCTCATCAACTCTTTGCCAGATGAGAGGCAGTAGCCTATTTATGTTTTGAAGGGTCTGGCTTTCTGTGTCGGGTTTGGTGTAAATACCAAAGAAACCAGAAACAAGATTGTTCACTTGTTCTTGTGTCAGATTAGTGAAGAATACTGCAATCTCCTCTGCGTTATCTTCAGAGATCGTTGTCGACTTAACACTTGCAAGCAAGTGTTTAATCCGAATTGTAATCGTTGATATTGGTAAAGAAATGACTTCTTTAACACAAGTTTCTAACCAAGATATAAGTTGCAATCCCGTGATTTCATTTTGGTTTGGATGGGCTGCACTTGCCCAATTTCGCATATAGTTTATAAATTCAAGGTGCTTAAATCCTAAATCAGAAATCAATCCAATTTCTTTTGAACCTTTGATTAACTCAAAGTCGTCAACCTTGGTTAAGTCACCCTCGTCGTTTAATCTTTTTCGCTTTTCACCTGCAACAGCGTTGTCGTAGAAGTATTCCAAGTCATATTGAACTACACGTTTTCTAATCTGTAAAATAGTTTCGTCCCATAAATAATTTAAGGCGGCATCAAAAAGACCTGATGCAACTGCAGCGATGAACTTAGACAAATATAACGACTGCTGTTTTTCTCTTACGTCAATTTGATAGATAACACCTTCCAAATTCTTAAAAACATTAAGACGTTCGGGAACACCTACAAAAATACCTTCAGATGGCAAATAGTGTTGTTGCAAAAAACTTACTAGTACGTCTTCAAAGCCATGAAGTTCAACTGTAAAGTTTGTAGCCTTTACAAGTTCGATATTTCTATCTTTTTCCATTCTGTTGTCGGTTTTGTGTTAGTTGTACCGTTCGCTACAAAGACAACTGGCTTAAAAACAATAACTACACCATAATCCATATCTACTCGTTGAGCGTTGATATAGACTAGGAATGCAGAAGTTTTCTGAAAAGGTCGTCATAGATCGTCAAAAGGGCTGCGAATGTTTTGAAGGGCTAATTTTATATTGTGCGTGTACGACTCTGTTGTCCTGAAGCTCTTGTGTCCAAGGATTCGTGGAATATACCGAAGGTTTACACCCTTTTCCAACCGCCGTAGTTCATACTAAAGCCGTGCAATCTTATCTTGACATCACTGTGCCGTCAGCTTCTCCACGGCCGCATGGTCCACAAGGTCCGCATAGAACACATGCCACTCGAAGATCTCATGGGTGCCGATCTCGAGCATGGGGTCTCCCGATACGAGGGCTTCGGCTTCGGTGGCTGATGAGGCACGGACGACGGTGAGGCCGCCCATGTGCGTTTCGAATCCCCCACCGCCGCAAGCGCCGAGGACGTTCTTGGACTTGAGGTCGCGAAGCCATTCGAGGAGGCGTGGCAGACGGTCTTCGAACTGCTTGGCATCGAACGTTTCATCTGGCTCGTTGGCGCGCCAGATGATGGCATAGTACATGGTCATCGTGCCTCCTCGGTGTGGTTAGGCGTAGTAGAGCGGGAATGAGCGCGGGTCGGACTCGTGCAGCATTTCGTAGATGGTCTCGAAGACGTGTTCGGCTTCGGGCTTCGACCAGTAGTTGCCATCGGTTCCATAGGCGGGCCGATGTTCGGCGGCGCAGAGGGTGCGTGGCTTGCTGTCGAGCAGACTCCATCCGCCCTGACGTTCGAGGACGTGCTGCATCATATACGATGTGGCTCCACCGGGCACGTCTTCGTCGAGGAAGAGCACACGACCGGTCTTTTGGAGCGAGGTCTGAATGATGCCACTGGTATCGAATGGCAACAGCGTCTGCACATCCACCACTTCAATACTGGCACCAACGCGTTCGAGCAGGGTTGCTGCTTCGAGGGCCACGCGACAGGATGCGCCGTACGTGACCACGGTCACGTCGGTCCCCTGGCGGATCACTTCCGGTACACCCAACGGAACCGTCATCGTGCCGATGTTCTCGGGGAGGGCTTCCTTGAGTCGATATCCGTTCAACACTTCCACCACAATGGCGGGATCGTCACCGGCAAGGAGCGTGTTGTACATGCCGGAGGCCTGGACGAAGTTGCGCGGTACGCAGACGTGCATTCCGCGGACGAGATTGATGATGCCGGACATGGGCGACCCGCTGTGCCAGATGCCTTCAAGACGATGTCCGCGCGTACGCACGATCACCGGCGCCTTCTGTCCACCCTTCGTCCTCCATTGCACCGTTGCAAGATCGTCGCTCATGAGCTGCAAAGCATAGAGCACATAGTCGAGATACTGGATCTCGGCAATAGGACGGAGGCCACGCATGGCCATGCCGATGGCCTGACCGAGAATGGTGCACTCGCGAATGCCAACGTCACTCACCCGCATCACGCCATACTTGGCCTGCATGCCGATGAGTCCCTGATTCACATCTCCAAGCTTACCGGCATCTTCTCCAAAGGCGATCAACCGCGGCTCGCGGGCAAAGGCAGCATCGAACATGGCATTGATCACCTCACTGCCATTCACCATCGGTGCATCGGCCGCGTAGCGAGCGGGTTCGTGCGTGACGCGCAGGGGTGACCATGCGGACTCGCTGTACAAGTGCGATGCATAGAGCGGTCGAATGCGTGCATCGTAGCTGGTGCGCCATGTTACGAGCGGCTGACGTACGTGCGAGGGCGCCGTCCGTGCGGACAGGAGTGCGCGATGCACGGCGATCATGATGTCGCGACGGAAGGGCTCGCGGATCGAACGCAGTTCTGCGCTCACGGCAAGGAGTTCTTGTTGTTGTGCAGCACATGCAGGATCGTTGGCCATTGCATCGATGAGCGATGCGGCCTCTGCCACTTCATCCCGCAGCGGTTGTGCATAGGCATTCCATGCGGCCGTGCGAGCATCTTGTGCTTCGGCTGTGGCGGCCGTTTCGATGCCGACGAGTTCTTCTTCAGTGGCAAGTCCTTCGCTGAGGATCCATGCACGCATGCGCGTGATGCCATCGAAGTCCTTTTCCCATTGCAGACGCTCGGGCGACTTATAGCGCTCGTGCGAACCCGAGGTGGAGTGTCCTTGCGGTTGCGTCACTTCGATCACGTGCACGATCTGCGGAACATGTTCCGTGCGTGCGGTCTGCGCT
The DNA here is from genome assembly GCA_044224925.1 of Kapaibacterium sp. (SeqCode). Classification (GTDB taxonomy): domain Bacteria; phylum Bacteroidota; class Ignavibacteria; order Kapaibacteriales; family Kapaibacteriaceae; genus Kapaibacterium. The sequence continues at coordinate 186,390 of JBGAJM010000001.1, read as the reverse complement.
GCGCGCGCATACGTGTCGACAAGAGCCGGATAGTCCCAACCGTGGACGACGTGAATATCAAAGCCATCCTTCGTACCGGGACGACGTTGGAAGCCGGCAAGACATTCGCCCACGTTCGACTTCGTCATCTGCACGTCGTTCGGCACCGAGATGCCGTATCCATCGTCCCAAATGCTGATCACGGCCGGTGCATGGAGCACGCCGATCGCATTCACACTCTCCCAGAACATCCCCTCGGCGGCACTGGCATTGCCGATGGTGCCGAAGGCCACTTCGTTGCCCGTGGTGGATGATTCCGTGAAGGCATGCAGGGCTTCGATCTCGCGGTAGAGCACAGAGGCATAGGCCAGTCCCACCAGGCGCGGCATTTGCGAGCCCGTGGGAGAGACGTCGGCACTCACATTGTAGCGGTTCGCCTGTCCAAGGAAGGCGCCATTGTCATCAAGGAATCGTGTTGCGAAGTGTCCGTTCATGGACCGACCGGCACTTGATGGCTCTGCCACCACATCGGTGTGCGCATACAATTGCGCAAAGAACTTCTGGATGTCGCTCTCGCCAATGGCGAACATGAACGTCTGATCGCGGTAGTAGCCGCTGCGCCAATCGCCGGGCTGGAAGGCCCGCGCCATCGCCAATTGCGCGACTTCTTTGCCGTCGCCGAAGATCCCGAATTTTGCTTTTCCGGTCAGTACTTCTTTGCGTCCAAGGAGCGATGCCTGTCTGCTGGCAACGGCCAAATGGTAGTCACGTAGAACCTGTTCGGAGCGAGGTGAGGCCTTGGTCTTCTTTTTCATAGCCCCAAAAATACGAATTAGGGCTACTCGAACAGGGTGTGTTGTTCCGGCGCGCCCTCGATGGCCCGTCGTACGATCTCTTCGGCACGGAGCAAGGTGGAAGGGAGGTCACGGTTGATGAGCACTTCGTCGAACCGGTCCTTGTTGCCCATTTCCATCTCTGCACGGTCCAGCCGCAGGGCGATCTGCTCGTCGGACTCCGTCCGTCGGTCGCGCAACCGTTGCTCCAGCGTTCCGAGGTCCGGTGGCGCCACGAAGATGAGCAGCGTGTCGTCGGGGAAGGCGCGCTGCAACGATAGTGCCCCCTTGACATCGACGTCGAAGATCAGGAACTCGCCGCGGTTGAGCGCTTCCTGCACCACGCTCTGCAAGGTGCCATAGTAGTTACTGAAGATCTCTTCGTATTCGATCAGGTCGTGCCGCTCGATGCGATGCCGGAACTCGTCGCGTGTCAAGAAGAAATAATCTCGACCATGCTCTTCGTTCGGACGCATCGGTCGTGTGGTGGCACTCACGGAGAAGCGAAGCTGCGGGAATGTCTTGAGCAAGTGGTGGGCAACCGTGGTCTTCCCCGCACCGCTCGGAGCACTCAGGACGATAAGGTGCTTGGTTGTCATTCCACGTTCTGGATCTGTTCACGAATTCGTTCGAGCTCTTCCTTCATGCCAACCACAAGCTTTGCGATCTCTGCATCGTTCGTCTTCGATCCGATGGTGTTCACTTCGCGATTCATCTCCTGCAAGAGGAAGTTCAGCTTCCGACCGACGGCTTGTTTCTCCGCGAGGTTCTCACGGAAGAACTTGAAGTGGCTGCGGAGGCGGACGGATTCTTCCGTGACGTCGAGCTTCTCCGAGAGGATGACGATCTCCAGCATCAAGCGCTGCTCATCGAAGGTCTCTTCCCCCATGAGCGTTCGCACACGCTCGAACAGACGCTCGCGCTCGAGCGGGACGCGCTCGGCGGACCGTTGTTCGATGACAACGAGGGCTTCTTCCATGGAAGTGAGGCGGGCTTCGAAATCGCGCTCCAGCTCTGCACCTTCGGCCGTGCGCATGGTGTTGAGATTCGTCAAACATTCGACCAAGGCAAGCTTGATCTCGGGCCAGACATCCGGTGCACCTTCTTGTGCCTTGCCGCCTTGGAAGATGGCATTGAACGGGAGCAAATGGTCGATGGTGAGTTCGCCCGCAAGACCGAGCTCGCGCTGGAGTCCACGCAGGGCATCGGCATAGGCGCGGGCCACGTCGACGTCGACGGCCACGGACGTTGCCGTGGTCACATCCTCTTGACGGACGTAGAGCGAGAGCGACCCTCGGGAGACGTTCTCGCGAATGGTCTCTCGTATCGCGCCCTCTTTGTCGGACCATTCTTTGGGAATGCGTGTGGAGAGCTCGAGATACCGTCCGTTCACGCACCGCACTTCAAGCGTTGTCGGCACTCCGCCGATCGTGCGTTCCGCTTTGCCATATCCCGTCATCGATCTGATCATGCATCCTCGTTCGAATGGAGTGAAGCCGCAAAGATACGGCTACATTTGTAGCATGCATCGTTCATCTGTTGACCCTCTTCAACGCTGGCATGACGCGGCCTCGGTCTTGCGTGAACGTCTTCACCACGTTCTCGGTGGTCGATCGTTGTCCATGACCATGATCGCCGGGTCCGGCGTGATGGACGCCTTTGACCCTGCGACCACCGTTGCCGAGGTGTCGTATCGCGACCTGCCGGGAATACCGGAGCCGACCGTATCGGGTCATGCACACGTTTTTCGCGTGGTCGACCTTTCCGGCATCCTCGTTGGCGTGTTCGGCGGACGGTTCCATGTGTATGAGGGACATGACGTGTCGACGATCCTTGCTCCCGTGGCGATCTCCCACCTCATCGGCACACAACATCTGTTGATCAGTAATGCGGCCGGTGGACTCCATCCTGCAAGTGCTGTTGGTGATGTTATGATGGTCACCGATCTGCTGAATGCCACGATGCTGTCCTTGCCGCCATGCCTCCCTCCCCCTTCCGTGAAGAACAGAGCGGTGATCGATGCACGGTGGCATGCCGACATTGTGCAGGGATGTATGCGACGATCGACGGCGGTGCGGCAAGGGACGTATGTGCAGGTGACAGGGCCGTCGTACGAGACGCGGGCCGAGATCCGCATGGCGCGCCGCATGGGAGCCGATGCCATTGGCATGTCGACGGTACTCGAAGCGCAGTATGCAAGCGCCCTGGGCATGTCGACGGCCGTCTTTTCGATGATCACCAACACATTGAGCGATACACGACGCGCCATTGTCTCGCATGCAGAGGTGCTGGATGCAGCACAGATGGCACGAACGACCATGCGTGTCGTGATCGAGGCAGCGGCGCAGTCGGTATCTTTGCCGACATGATCAGAACATGGCCCCTCTTCATCCTTGTCGCAGTCCTGTGCATGGCCTGTGCATCGTCGCGGAATGCAAAGCTCGGTCGCACCTATCATACCGATGAGGCGCCGTTCAAGATCAATGCCATGCGACTTGCCGACTCCAGCTTGAAGCTCACCTTCGTTGGTCCGGCACGTCTGCGCACACCCGACCCGATCATCCGTTGGGTGGAGGCGGCGATCGGAACGTCGGAGAACGACCTGTCCGACACGCTCGTCTTCACAACGGCCCAGAGCGGTGCACCGGGTGTTGACCGCACGGTCCACCTTGTAGGCTACACGACGTGGTCATCGAAGAAAGCAAAAACGGCATCGACCATCGTCTGCGACGTGAGCGTGCAAACGTCCACCGATGAAGTGATCTTCCGACAAGTGATCCCGATCACGGCGGCACGCCCCATCAGTCTCGAAGGGTTCACCCAGCTCACATCGGATTCGACCATCGACATCGGAGCGACGGTACGACGCATCTTCTTGCCCACGGGCGAGTTCCTCCCAACAGCAGAGACCATACGTGTGCTTGTCTCCGACGAGAACGGACAAGTGATCTGGCGCAGTGATGTTGGCAAGGTGTTCCAGCAGCGCGTTGGACTGGTACAACCGCAGCGTCTCGATGAAGTGCAGCGCATGGCGATCTCGTGGGATGGAACGGACATGCAAGGTCAGAAGGTGCCCACGGGCAAGTACACGGCAGAAGTGATCATCCCGGCCAAGCCTGCAGCCTACACCACGTCGTTCGCCTTTTCTTGGGTCTTGAAGTGAGACATGAGCATTGGATGCGTCACGCGCTGGACCTTGCTTTGCGGGGGACCGGACGTGTGAGCCCCAATCCTCGCGTTGGCTGTGTGATCGTCCATGAGGGCACCGCGATCGCCGAAGGATGGCATGCAACGTTCGGAGGCATGCATGCCGAGGTCCACGCTCTCTCGTCGCTCGCATCTGTCCCTTCCGATGCCACCCTCTACGTCACCCTCGAACCCTGCTCGCATCACGGCAAGACGCCGCCTTGTGTGAATGCCATCATTGCCTCGGGCATCAAGCATGTGGTGGTGGGCACCATCGATCCAAATCCGAATGTGGCCGGAAAGGGCATCGACACCCTGCGTGATCACGGCGTGCAGGTGACGGTTGGCGTGTTGCACGATGAGTGTCAATGGATCAATCGGGCCTTCATCAAGCACATCACCACGCACATTCCGTACGTGATCCTCAAAGTGGCGCAGTCGCTGGACGGGAAGATCGCGGCGGCTGATGGCACGTCGAAGTGGATCACGTCAGACGCGAGCCGACGTCGCGTGCACGAACTCCGTGCCGAGGTCGACGCTGTGCTGACCGGCATTGGCACCGTCCGAGCGGACGACCCGTTGTTCACGGTGCGCGACGTGGAAGGAAGAAGCCCGGCCCGCATCATCGTCGACGCCCAATGCTCGCTGGACCCAACGTCGCAACTCGCGATCACGGCACTCGATCATCCCACCTTCGTTTGCTGCGACGAGGCCATGATCGCCTCGCAAGCGGCCGCCCGCCTTCGTGATCTTGGTCTTGTGGTGCTTGGAGCGCCGAGCATGCACGGCAAGCTCGATCTGCGCGCGCTGTTCTCGATGTTGGGACGTGAGCATCAGATCGCCTCCATCCTTGTCGAATGCGGTCCACGCCTTGCCACCTCGCTCCTTCAGGGTCACCATGTCGATGAATTGCGGTTGCACATCGCACCGATCATCATGGGAACGGGCATTGCCTGGAACGAGCTCCCCTCCGTATCGCCCTCTCTGGCACCACGCTGGAACATCGTGGCACAGGACCAAGTGGGCACCGACCTCCACCTCACCTGTGTGCCGGTCAATGCCTAATTTGCGCCCCATGCAGCGCTCTCTCCTGTTCTTGTTTGTTGTCGCATCGCTTACACTTTGTTCTTCGCATGTTCTACGCGCACAGTCACTCGACCCTGCGCTGAAAGCCGCGCGTGAGCAACGGTGGGCGGATGTTCTGAAGCTCGTCGAGCCGATCACGGCATCGAAACGTGCGACGCCGCAGGCATGGCTGCTCAAGGGTATGGCGCTTGGACATCTCGGCAAGCATGCAGAGGCCTGCGAGATCGGTCAACGTCTCGTGCGTACCAACCCTTCCTCCATGCAGTACTATCTCTTCCTTGCCGAGAATCTTCAGAAGGCAAAGCAGATGGACTCCTCCATCGCTGTGCTCAAGGACGCCGCCGTCCGTTTTCGCGATAGCGCTCAAGTGCAGTATGCACTCGGCGTTGCCTATGCGACAGCGAAAGAGTGGGAGTTGGCCATCTCTCCGCTCGAGGAGACGATGATGCGACGTCCGGACAATGTGAACGTGATGATGCTCCTTGCCGATTGTTATGCACGACTCGAGGAACATGCCGCGGCGGCCGATCTCTACGGTCGCATTACCGAGATGCAGCCGAACAATCTCGCTGCACGTCGCGCCCTGGGTGTATCGCTCATGCAGATGGACCAAGTGGATTCGTCCATCGTGGTCTTGCGTGGTGTGATGAAGGACGACCCGAAGGACCGCACCATCGTGCCCACGTATGCAGCGGCCTTGAATGCTGCAAAGCGATACCCAGAGGCCATTGCCGTACTCCGTCAATTCGTCCAGCAATATCCCGGCGAGGCCGACGCTTGGTACAATCTTGGTGTGGCACAACAGAATGCCGGCGAGGTTGATTCGGCCGTGCGCTCGTTCAAGAAGGCCATCGTCATCCGTCCCTCGTTCGCCGATGCCTACTTCAACATGGCCCTGGCCTATGATGCTCGCGGCTTTTCCGAAGATGCGATGCAGGCCTTTCAACGAGCGGCATTGCTAAAGAAGGATCTGGCACCGGCCTGTTATAATTCGATCGCCATCATCTACCGTTCACAGAGCAAGATCGACGAAGCGTTGGCTGCACACAAGCAGGCCATGGCCCTTGCGCCCGACGATCCTCGCGCCTATGCGGCGTTAGGCTACACCTACTACATCGCCTCGATGTTCCAGGAAGGCATCGACTTCCTCGAGGAATCACGAAAGAAATTCCCCAACGACCTCGACATCCTTACGCCACTTGGACAATGCTATGTGCGGACGGGCAGATTCGAAGAGGCACGTGCCATCATCGCCACGCTCACGCCCGTGAAACCATCCGCCGCAGAATCCATTCGAGAGATCATGAAATGAATCCACGACCGCATCGGTGGAACGTCTACCTTCTCCTCCTGCTCGCCATTCTCCCTGTTTCGTCGCTCTTCGCCCAACGCTCGCTTACCGATCCGTCAACACGTCTGCTCGACTCGGCACTTGCCGTCATGGGCATGCATCGGTATGATTGCAGCATGCCACCGGACCTGATCGTGGCCGACGAGCATCGCGTGCGTGCGCACGACCGGCTCTTCACAGATCCCTTGGCGGCCTTCGACATGGCAGACCAAGCCAAACGGTTGAGCTACGATCGGAGTCCGGACGGGATCGACCGCCACGTACAGTTCATGATGAAGACCGTCGTCCTTGGCGATCAGGAACACTACGTGTACGAGAGTGGCATGCCTGCCGACACGGTCATCCGTCGCCTTCGCATCGACCCCTCAGCACAGGCAGGATTCGTGGGCTCGACCGTGTTGTTCCAGTACGTGAGCGCCTTCCTCCTTGCGCACGACGGCGTGCGTGAGGCCCATGAGAACTTTCGCGGCAATCCCCTGCTTGCCGATATGTGCGATTCGTTGTGGATGTTGAGCACCGAAGATGAACACGGCAGCATTTGGGAACTGCACGACAAAGAAGTAGCCGGCATGGAACGTGCCCGTACCTTCTTTGCCATGGCCGATCCTGCGAAAATGGTTTCGGTGTACAACCATGGCTGGTCCCTTTATCAACAGCTTATGCAGTACGTGCGCATCAGTAGCGGGATCAAGGAACTCCTTCGCGATAGTGTGCACACCGTCACGCTGAAGACACCGTATGGTCGGATCGCCTTGGGCGGACCCGGCAACGACGTCTACAGCGGTGAGTATGCATTGATCCTTGATGTTGGCGGCAACGATGTCTATCACGTGCAGAACACATCGAAGGTCGATGCATTGGCCATGCCCATTCGATGCATCGTCGACCTCGGTGGCGACGATCTCTATGCATCCGGTTCCTATGGCATGGGTTGCGGCATCGGCGGTGTTGGGATCGTGATCGACAAGTCGGGCGATGACACATATTCCACCGGCGACTTCTCGCTTGCCTGCGGTGTCTTCGGCGTTGGCATCGTGCATGACCTTGCGGGGAACGACATGTATACGTCCGGACTGAACAGTCAAGGCTGCGGCATCTTCGGTATGGGTGTGCTCTTGGACGATGCCGGACAGGACATGTATCGTGCCCATGCACAAGCACAAGGATTTGGCGCAACGCGCGGCTATGGCGTCCTCTCCGATCTCGATGGCAACGATCAGTACATCGCCGCAAGTCCGTACACCGACGTGCTCCGCTACGAAGCACACTACACCACGTTCACACAAGGTGCTGGTCTTGGCTACCGTCCACTTGCCAGCGGCGGTTTCGGATTCCTGTTCGACCAACATGGCAACGACGTCTACGCAACCGACATCTACGGACAAGGCACCGGCTATTGGTTCGCCCTTGGCGCATTGTGCGATGATGATGGCGAAGACCGCTATCAGGCCTATCAGTATGCACAAGGTGCTGGCGTGCACTTTGCAAGCGGCATCCTGCGCGATCATCTCGGAGACGATGTCTACGTCTCGCATGGAGTAAGTCAAGGATGCGGTCACGACATCGCCTTCGGTTCGCTCATCGACGAGGCCGGCAACGACAGTTACGTTGCCGAATCGCTCTCGCTCGGCGCAGGCAATGCGAATGCCGTCTCCATCCTCATCGATGAACGCGGCAACGATTCCTATATCGCCACCAACACCACGAACACCATGGGCTTCTCGGACTTCCGTCGGTCCTACGGCATGATCGGCGTGTTCGCCGATGGTGGCGGAACGGACACGTATGGCGGCACGGGGCGGAACAACTCCACGACGATCCAGAGTTCATACGGCGTCTTCGCCGACATGAACGTCACCACCACACGGGCAGGCGCTGCGCCACAAGCAGAGCCAACGTATGCATCCGTTCCACTGACGAACAGTGCCGACTCGCTCTTCATTCAAGCCTCAGCGGCGCCCTTGCGTTTTCAGAACAACGTCAAACCGGCACGCGAACGACTCATCGGCATGGGCCTTGCCGCCCTTCCAACCCTTGCATCCAACATGGGCACGGAGATGCCACGCGAACGACTCACGCTTGAAGAAGTGCTGCCGAAGATCCATGCGCAGACGCCGGATCCCATCAACCGCTTGATCGCCGACAGCATTCGCTCGGGCGATCCGATGGTGGTGGCTCTTGCCTCAACGCTTGCGAGCAAGGTGAAATCATCAACGGCCCTTCCCGCCTTGCTTTCCCTTTCGCGTGATTCCGTATGGCGCATGCGTCGCCTTGCCGGCTACACCATTGGCGAGATCGGTGATACGAATGGCGCGCAGGCATTGCGACTGTTGATCGCCGATGAACATCCGTACGTGCGTGCACGCGCCGCCTATGCCCTTGGCAAGATCGGTGGTTCCCAGGCCTTCCGCGATCTGCGCACCGTCCTCGAGGACACGTTGCAGATCGTTCGCTACAGTGCCGTCGAAGGCCTGTCGCGCGGCGCACGTCGCTCGGCCAACGAAGTCTCCTCATGGTGGCGTGCCCTCACCGATCGTGATGCGCTCATCAGCGGTGTGCGTCTTCTCTCGTGCGTCGACACCACGGAGTCCAACGTCCGCGAGCTTCGATCGTGGCTCGGCGCCACGTCGCCCAAGGTTCGCACAACCTTCCTGCAGACTCTGCCGAGCATGCCGGCATTCTGGCAACGTCTCTCGCCCGAATGGGTGGATCCCGCTCCACTCCCTGCAACGAAGAAGCAGAAGAAGAAGAAAAAGAAAACGACGACCACGCCGTGATCCGACATCACTATACGCTCGAGCATGTTGCGAATGCGCTCTCGACCTTGGCGGGCGCACAGGTGGCGGAAGTGTACACACAAGAGAAGTTCGCCATCGTGATGCGCATCACGGACGGTGCATCGGAGCATGTGCTGTCGATCAGCGTCGACCCAACGATGGGCTGTCTTACGATGCACGATGCGGCCAATCGCGCGCGCAAGAACACGCTCGACGTGTTCCCCGCTCTCTGCGGTCAGAGCCTCGCCATGGTCACGAAGCATCCCGACGATCGCATCATCACGCTGTGGTTCACAACGCATCAATTGCATGTGCTCTTCTTCAGTGCCGGACGTGGCAACATCGTGGCCGTGGAGAACGGAACGATCACCGATGTCCTGCGTGAGCGCGAGCTGATCGGCACACCGTTCACCATCACGCCGTATCGTCCGACGCCATTCGTCGAACTGCCAACGAGCACCACCATCGAGCGTGCACTTGCCTCGTGCGAGTTGTTGCTCGGTCCCTACTATGCACATGAGGTCTGCGAGCGATTGAACATCGACACCGCCACGCCGCTCAGCGCCATGGAGGAAGGTCTTCGCAAGGCGGCATGGGAGCAAGGCGAGAAAGTACGTGATGAAGCCCGTGCAACGTCGACGTACTACATGCTGCAACGCTCTACCGACGTGGTCTTCTCGTTGCTTCCATTGCAAGGCTACGACGTGGTGCGCACCTCCGACAACATCTTCATGATGTTACGCACGGTGATCGGTCGACGTCGATCGATCGAGCGCATCCTGCAACAACGCAAGAAGGCCATCGACGATGTGGAACGTCAGCTCCATCGAGCACAACGAAGCATTCGCGGCATGACGAGCGATGCGGCCACAGCAGATCGGTCCACGCTGTATCGGCACAAAGGCTCTCTGCTCCTTTCACTGCCGGTGAGTCGCGATACCGGACGGACGAGCATCGACGTCGAGGACCACGATGGCACCATGCTCACCATTGCCCTCGATGCGAGGAAGACCGTGATCGAGAACGCCCACGCCTATTTTGCGAAGGCCCGTGCATCGGACGAGGCGGCACGTGTGCGTGCCATTCGTTTGCCGGCACTGCAGAAACAATGCGAACAGCTTGAGCGACAGTTGGAGCGTTTGCGATCAGCAACTTTGGATGAGATCGACACCATGACCACTGCACCCGATCCCAAGAAGAAGAACGCCGTCAGTGCCGACGACGTTGTCAAGAAGTATCGCGTCTTCGTGCTCGACGATGACCATACCGTCTACGTTGGGAAGAGTGCCGCCAACAACGACGAACTCACGATGCGCTTTGCGAAGCAGAACGACCTCTGGTTCCATGCGCGCGGTGTGAGCGGCTCGCATGCCATTCTTCGTGGACCCGACACGGAGCATCCGCCCAAGAAGATCCTCGAGCAGGCGGCAGCGATCGCCGCGTACTACTCCAATGCACGCAATGCATCGTACACGCCCGTGGTCTACACGCTACGCAAGTACGTTCGCAAGCCCAAGGGTGCGAACGTTGGCGCCGTCACGCTCGAGCGGGAACGCGTGATCATGGTCTCGCCGTCGCTACCCGCGGGCTCTGCTGAGTAATCGCGAGTTTGTGATCGCTTTCGCGATCACTCCTCCAGATACGTGTAGCCGTAGAGTCCGCTTCGATAGATGGCCAGGAATTCCTTGCCTTCGTGAATGGTGATGCGCTTTTCCTTCACCGACGCACTCACCCATGCCTCCATGGTGCGCACGAGCTTCTTGGCGTTGAACTGCACATAGTCCAACACATCGGCCACCGATTCACCATCGATCACCTGTTCGATCTCATAGCCCTTGTCGGTGCACACAACGTGCACGGCATTGGTATCGCCGAACAGATTGTGCAGATCGCCAAGGATCTCCTGATAGGCACCCACAAGGAAGACGGCAAGGTAGTAGGGCTCGTCTTCGCGAAGGTCATGCAAGGGCAGCGAGTGGGCAAGGTCGCGCACGCCGATGAAGTGATCGATCTTCCCATCGGAATCGCACGTGATGTCCTGCAGTGTTGCGGCACGCGTGGGCTTGGTGTTCAACCGATGGATGGGCATGATCGGAAAGAGCTGATCGATGGCCCATGAGTCCGGAAGTGACTGGAACAGCGAGAAGTTGCAGAAGTATTTGTCGGCGAGCATCTTCGGCAGCGCACGGAACTCTTCGGGCATGGCCTTGAGATCTGCACTCACATCGCACACTTGCTGGGCGATGGACCAGTACAACTTCTCCGTTTGTGCACGGGAACGTAGATCGAGCAAGCCCAGCGAGAATCGGTCAAGCGCTTCTTCGCGCAGTTGCTGCGCATCGTGCCACGACTCCAGCATGTTGCGTGTGTTCAGGCCGTTCAACAGGTTGTGCATCTCCTGCACGATCTCGTGGTCCTTCTTCGAGATCTTGTCCTTCCGACCCCACAGTGGCACGCTCGTGGTCTCCAACACGTTGAAGACGAGCACTGAGTGGTGGGCCGTGAGGGCACGACCGGATTCCGTGATCACATTCGGATGCGGAAGGTTGTGCTTCTGTGCCGCGTCCGCCATCGTCGAGATGGCATCGTTGGCATATTCCTGGATGGAGTAGTTGATGCTCGAGGCCACCGAGGAACGGGAGCCGTCGTAATCCACGCCAAGACCGCCGCCAATGTCGACGAATTCCACAGCACAGCCCATGTTCATGAGCTGCACATAGAACTGCGATACTTCGCGCAAGCCGGCCTTGATCTTCCGAATGTTCGTGATCTGCGACCCGAGGTGGAAGTGGATCAGTTTCACACAGTCCAACAGATCGTTGTCGCGAGCATAGTCCACGGCCTCCAGCAATTCGGAGGCATTCAGACCGAACTTGCTGAGATCGCCGCCGGACTCTTCCCATTTGCCCGAGCCCGAGGCCGAGAGCTTGATGCGAATGCCGATGTTCGGGCGCACCTTGACGCGTTCGGCGACGGTCTTGATCAGCTTGAGCTCGTTCAGCTTCTCGGCCACGATGTAGACGCGCTTGCCCATCTTCTGCGCCAGCAAGGCCAGTTCGATGAACTCTTCGTCCTTGTAGCCGTTGCAAACGATCAGCGCTTCCGAATTGTCCATGATGGCCAGCACGGCATGGAGTTCGGGCTTCGAGCCTGCTTCCAGTCCGATGTTGAACTTCTTGCCGTGGCGGACCAGCTCTTCCACCACCGGACGTTGCTGGTTCACCTTGATCGGATAGACGCTGTAGTACTTGCCGTGATAGTCGTATTCCTCAGCCGCCTTCGTGAAGCAACCGGAGATCTTCTCGATCCGGTCGTCCAGGATGTCGGGGAACCGGAGCAGCACCGGGGCGCTCACGTCGCGCAGCACCAGCTCGTCCACGAGTTCCTTGAGGTCGATCTGGGAGCCCTTTGCCTTCCGAGGCGCGGCAACGACGTTGCCTTTCGAGTTGATGCCGAAGTATCCGATGCCCCACCCTGAGACGTTATACAATTCCATCGAATCTTCGGTCCGCCATTTGCGCATGGGCTATTTCCGGTTAGCGTGGAGAAAAACAGCCCCAAAATTAACGAAAGTGGAGGGCTATCGTATATTAGATGTTCATGGCACCACAAACCGACATCGAAACGCTCAAACATCAGTTCGCAGAATTCCTGCGACGGAAGCAATACCGGAACACTCCGGAACGGGGAAAAGTGCTCGATCGGATCGCCGAAATGGACCGCCATTTCTCGGCCGATGAGCTCTATGTGACCATGAATGCCAAGGGAGATCGGATCTCCCGGGCGACCGTCTATTCCACGCTCGATCTGCTCACGAAGTGCACGATCCTGATGAAGCACCGCTTCCAGGGCGAAAGCGCGCACTACGAGCTGTCGAGCAGAATGCCGGACCACGACCACCTGATCTGCGTTGAATGCGGGCGCATCGTCGAGTTCCGCGAGCGCGGCATCGACGATATCGGTGAACGCGTGGCCCAGGGCCTCGGTATGACGGCCGTCAATCACTCACTGCAGATCTTCGCTGTGTGCCCCGATCCGGTCACCTGCGAACACAATAAAGGCGACGAAGCATGAAGAATCTCGTGATCGTAGAGTCACCCTCGAAGGCCAAGACCATCCAGAAGTTCCTGGACGACCAATACGTGGTCACTTCCTGCATGGGCCACATTCGAGACCTGCCGGGGAACGATCAGGCGATCGACACCAAGGGCAATTTCGAACCGGTCTACGAGGTTTCTGAAGACAGATCGCCTGGCACCTCGCAGAGGCTCTCGACCTTCCGGCCGAGAAGACACGTCGGATCGTGTTTCACGAGATCACGAAGAAGGCCATTCTCAACGCTATCGACCACCCGCGGCAGATCGACCAGCACTTGGTCGATGCGCAGCAGGCACGTCGTGTGCTGGACCGTCTCGTCGGCTATGGTCTCTCGCCCGTGTTGTGGCGCAAGGTGCAGAAGAACCTTTCGGCCGGACGTGTGCAGAGCGTGGCCGTGCGTCTCGTGGTCGAGCGTGAGCGCGACATTCAGAACTTCACGTCGACGAGTCAGTTCAAGGTCACGGCGACCTTCGATGTGAACGGCAAGTCGCTCGTGGCCGAACTGCCACGTCGGTTCGACACCGAAGAAGAAGCACGCGACTTCCTCGAGCGCTGCAAGGGTGCATCCTTTGCCATCACGGCCCTCGAGGTCAAGCCCGCCAAGAAGAGTCCCTCGCCGCCCTTCACGACCTCTACCCTGCAACAAGAGGCCAGCAGGAAGCTGGGCTATTCGCTGGCACGAACGATGAAGCTGGCGCAGGATCTGTATGAGGGCGGACATATCACGTACATGCGTACCGACTCTGTGAACCTTTCGGAGTTCGCTATCGATGCCGCACGCACAGAGATCCTCACAACGTACGGCGATGGCTATTCGAATCCGCGCAACTACACCACGAAGGTTGCCAGTGCACAAGAAGCACACGAGGCCATTCGACCAACGGATCTGTCGAAGCGGACCGTGCCCGGGGGCGACCCCGAGAAGCGGCTCTACGACTTGATCTACAAGCGTTCGTTGGCATCACAGATGTCCGATGCGAAGCTTGAGCGCACGATCGCAACGATCAGTGTGAGCACACTGCCCGATACGCTCACGGCAACGGGCGAAGTGTTGGTGTTCGACGGATTCTTGAAGGTCTACCTTGAGTCGACCGATGAAGAACAGGACGAGGACAGTTCGAAGATGCTGCCACCGCTGAGCGTTGGCGAATTGCTTCAATTGGTGCAGATGCAGGCGCAAGAACGCTATGCACGACCGCCATCCCGCTACACGGAAGCATCGCTGGTGAAGAAGCTCGAAGAGCTTGGCATCGGCCGTCCTTCCACGTATGCGCCAACGATCTCCACCATCCAGGCACGCAAGTACGTGGTCAAGGAGGACCGCGACGGATGGACACGTCAAGTGCGGATGTTCACACTTGTGAACGACAAGATCTCGCGCGTGGTCGAAACGGAGAACACGGGTGCCGAGAAGTCGAAGCTCTTCCCTACCGACATCGGTATGGTGGTCACCGATTTCTTGACGAAGCATTTCGACAGCATCCTCGACTACAACTTCACGGCCAGTGTCGAGAAGCAGTTCGACGAGATCGCGCAAGGTCATGTGAAGTGGAACGACATGATCCGTGACTTCTACGGTCCGTTCGAAGAACGCCTCAAACTCACAAGCGCCACGGCCGAACGTCAAAGCGGTGAGCGCGAGCTTGGTGTGGACCCCGTGTCGGGACGTCGCGTATCGGTGCGTCTCGGACGCTTTGGTCCGCTTGTGCAGATCGGCGATCAGGACGACGAAGACAAACGTCAGAAGGGACTTCCCGGCACGCTGTCGATCGCGACCATCACGCTCGAACAGGCCATGGAGCTCTTCAAATTCCCACGTCCCATTGGCGAGTTCGAAGGCAGTGTGATGGAGGTGAAGGTGGGAAGGTTCGGTCCCTACATCGAACATGCAGGATCGTTCTATTCGATCCCCAAGACCGACGACATCCATACCATCGAAGCAGCACGCGGCATTGAACTGATCCAATTGAAGCGACAGTCCATCATCGACCGCACGATCAAGACCTTCCCTGAAGATCCATCCGTGAAGGTGCTGAAAGGCAGATGGGGAGCCTTTGTGGTCGTTGGCAAGCAGAACGTGCGCATTCCGAAGGGCACTGAACCAACGTCGCTGACGTTGGAAGACTGTCTTGCCCTTGCAGCGCAACAGGCACCAAAGGTGTCACCCGCTGCCGCCAAGAAAGCTGCTGCAAAGAAGACCGCCGCGAAGAAGCCGGCAGCGAAGAAGGCCGCAAAGAAAACTGCCGCGAAGAAACCCGCAGCGAAGAAGGCCGCAAAGAAAACGTCAAGCTGATCGACCGATCTACAGCTTCACGAATCGAAGGCGAAGGCTCCGTCCATCGTGCTGCACCATCATGGTGTACACGCCGGCATCGAGGAATGAAGTATCGAAGGCGAACTCCGATGTGCCACTCGGAAGAACAAGGGAGGCACGGCGCACGCCGCGTGCATCCACAATGATGGCCTCGCCTCCCTGCCACCTTCCCTGCGTCGTGATCATGCATTGATCCGTCACAGGGTTTGGTGAGATGGTCACGTCATCCACGACCTCTTCTTCACGAACACCGACCGTATTCACGACGAACGGTTCCGATGTTGCCGAACAGGCATTCTCGGCCGTCACACGCACGCGATAGGAGCCCGGTGTCACCACCGTGTAGGTGCGCTGCGTTGCAAAGGGAATGGGTGTGTTGGACTCCGACCATTGATAGGCGGCACCCACGACACTGCATTCCAAGGTGTTCTGTGTGCGAACGATGGAAGGTGTGGCCGGTGCGGGTTTCGTGGTCACGACGATCGGTGTCGACGTACCCGTGCAGCCGCCGGGTTCGGAGACGGTGACGGTGTATGAGCCTGCCTTGTTGACCGTGATCTTGCGCGTCGTGGCTCCTGTTGACCATTGATAGGTGTTGTAGACACCTGCGTCGAGCTCGATGCTCTCGCCGTCGCAGAGCGAGGTGGAACCCGACACTGTGATCGTTGGAACGATGACGGAGCCGAAGGTGACGTTCATGGTCGTCGACGTCCCCACGCATCCCGCTGCCGACGTTTGTGTACAGGCAACGGTACCTGTGCCGGTACTTCCCCATTGCACAGAGATCGTCGGCGTGCCCGCTCCATTCCGAATGGTGCCGTTCGTGACCGTCCATGCATACGCGTCGCCACTCACGGCCGTCACGGAATACACAGCCGTTGCATTCACACATGTCTGCGATGGGCCCGTGACCTGCGGTGCTGGTGTTCTGTTGAACGTCAAGACATAGGGAACGGACTGCCCTTCACAGTCGAAGGAATTCGTCACGCGGACGGTGTACGATCCGGATGTCGTCACATCGATGGTGCGCGTCGTGGCACCGGTGGACCATAGATAGGTTGCGAATCCGGCACCCGCATCAAGGCGCACGGTCTGTCCTTCGCAAAGCGTGCCCGTGGTGGGCGTCGTGATCACGGGCTTCGGAAGCTCGATCACGCGGATCAACAGTTGGTCGCTCTTCGAACAACCGTTGTTGTCGGTCACGGTGAGCGTATACACCTGCGATGATATCGGCGATGCGATCGGATTCGGCGTGTTCACAGCAGACAACCCTGCCGATGGTTCCCATTGATATGAAAGCGGCAGTGCTGTTGACACGATCGTGGGCTGGAGTTGGATCGAACCACCGGCGCAGATGATCACCGTGTCCGGTCCCGCATTCACCACTGGCAACGGATGCACCGTGATCTTCATCGTGTCCGCCTGCACGCAGCCGCGAACATCGGTCACCGTCAGCACATAGGACGTTGTTGTTGATGGCGTCGCAACAGGCTTCTGGATCGTTGGGTCGTTCAGTCCTGCAGCCGGCGTCCACTGGAATTGGTACGGAGCGAGACCGCTCGTCACAACGGCATTGAGTGTCTTTGCATCACCTTGACAGAGCGACGTATCGGCACCGGTGTTCACGATCGGACGAGGGATCACCGTAAGCACCATCGTGTCTGCACGGACGCATCCGTTCACATCGGTGACGGTAACGGAGAATGTGGTCGTCGTGGTGATGGTGGCTATAGGATTGGCAACCGTTGAATCGTTCAACACGTTGCCTGGTCGCCAACGATACACGAATGGTGTGTTCCCCGTCGCAACGGGCGTTGCACCCAGTGTCGCTGAAGATCCAAGACAGACGGTATCGTCCGGTCCCGCATTCACGAGTGGTACGCTCAGCGCAACGATCAAATTCGTTTTGATGATCTCGTCGGTGCCAAAGGCATTCGATACGGCCATCCGTACGGTGTAGGTGCCGGACGTTGTATAGGTGTGCGTACAATTCGTCGACGTGTAGTCCACAACGCCATCGTTGTTGACATCCCAGTTCGTGTTGGTCGGTTCGTTGGTGCTCGTATTCGTGAACGTCACCGTCAGTGGCGAACAGCCGCGCACAACGTTGGTCGTGAACGAGGCAGCGGGAGGAGCCAGGTTGCATACGCCCGCGCCAACGGCGTTCATGGCAGTAGGACCGCATGCATGGGCCACGGTCGATCTGTTCACGATGGACCGACCACCGGTACTATCGCTCGAGGCCAAGGGCGTGCGTCGTTGATCGCCGGCAGCAAGTGCCCAGTACATCACGGCCGCGGCGTCGCGCACATGACCAAGACCAAGTCCGTGTCCGATCTCATGGAGGACGACCGTTTCAAAGTCCACTTGCGGGGCCACCGGAGCGGCCGGCCCATACTGCCAGTTCGTTCCGCCGTCCATGATCAGGTCGATATCATCGACGCGCCAATACTGTGTACCGCCTTGTGTGCATGCTGCATAGTAGAAGTAACACACGCCAAGAACGCCGTTGGGCAACTGACAGGCTGCACCGTCGAACGTGATCACATTGATACCGTCGGCACCATTCGTACAGGCAACGTTCGTGGTGCCGGCTGCAACGGCAAGGTTGGCGCCCGTCTTGCATCGCCACGTCGACAGTGCACGACGCACGGCAAGGTTGGCCGCATTCTGTGCAGCGAGTCCGGCATTCAGAGTGAAGGTGTATCCGTTCTGTCCGTTATCGTTCACCAACTCCACCGGTGACCATTGATCCACCTGCGCACCCGCTGTGTTCTGATTCGTGAACTGTGCCCAGTTGACGTTGATGGTCTGTGTTGTTGTGAGGATCTCATTGCCATCCGTGATCACGCGAACCTTTCCGGTCCCGGCTGTCGGATTGTCATCGGCGGTACACGGAACGTGGACAACGATGATCGTGTCGTTCCATGATTGAATATGGAACGGCGGCAATGTTCCGAACACCTCGCCACCCTCATCAGCGCTGACGAATCTGACCGTGCTGTTCGCACCCTTCACTCCGAAGCCCGTGCCCTTGATGGTGAGGCTGGTCAACGTGCCCGCATTGAAGGTTGTCGGGCTCAAGCTGGTAACGGCAAGCGCCTGCGTTGATTCGTGCTGCTTGGATGAACGCATGATGGGTTCGGAGAACATCACGCCACCACCGGGGAAGCTCGGCATACGTCCGCGTACAGCGGAGACCTGTGCGAAGAGATCCATGTCGGCAACGCGGGTGCCGATGGCATCGACGAACGATCCTTCGCGATCGGTCATCACGCCTTGCGGTCCGCTCGAGATCACATACGTGTTCGTTTGTGCATCGAACGGATCGAGCATCAACACCACATGTTCACCGCTGTGCACACTGGCATTGGGGATCACGACAAGGCGTTGTTGCTGATAGGTCCCACCTTCGATGACGACGTCGATCGATGGACGTGCAACGGGCAGGTCCCATGCACGCACCACATCGATGTGCCATCGTGTGTGAATGCGATCGTTGATGATCTCGGTGGTCGACGTGCCCACCACACCCTCTACAATGGCATGGGCACTGCGAAGTCGGTCGTGCAGGGGCAAGGGCTTGAGCATGCATCCGCGATGGGCGTGCAGGGGCAGGAACGTTGCCAGCAGGAGGATCAGGAACAGGTATCCTTGACGCATGGAATGCCCTCGGTGAAATCTCGGTAACTTGATGCCGAATATAGGAAGGAGAACGTTGCTGTCGCACGCCGCCGTCATGATCATGCTTTTGTTCTGTCTTGTCCCCTACGGCGGCAAGGCGGCGGGGATCGGTCTGTCCGGTCCGCAGCATATCTGCGAGGGGTCGAGTGCACAAGCGATCACGGCGGATTCCGGCTACAGTAACTACGTGTGGAGCACCGGTGAACGAGGGCAGACGATCTACGTGAATGTGGGTGGCACCTATGTGGTCTATGCCATCAACCGGAACGGTTCGCTTGATTCGGGGCGTATCGTGATCCGCGACGTGCCCAAGCCGCATCCGTTCATCGGGAACGGACGGCAGTATCTGTGCGAAGGTGATGTGGCCGCCCTGCAAGCGCCCGACCTGTTCGTGTGGTATCGATGGAACACCGGCGATACAACGCGAACGATCTCCATCACGAAGAACGGCGTGTTCCGAGTGACGGTGATGGATAGCAACGGATGTGTGGGAAGCAGCGACAGTCTGGTGGTCGAGTTCCTACCCGTGCCCACGTCGGCCATCAACGGACCCAACGCTGCATGCAGAGGCTCCGAGGCCACCTATGTGGCGAACAACGTGCCCGGCGCCTCCTATGCGTGGAATGTGGTGGGCGGGACGATCCTGCAAGGACAGAACACGCGGGCCATTCGTGTGCGGTGGAATGGGAGCGGACAGGTGGAGCTCACCACGTCACTGCCGCGACCGGATGCACAGGTATGTGCATCGGTGGCACAGTATGCCGTGCGCGTAGGTGCGCGACTGCGACCGGAGTTGCTCTTCAACCGACGGAACATCTGCGAAGGTGACTCCACGGAGCTTCGTGTTGGCAATGGCTACCTGTCGTATCGATGGAACTCGGGTGACACCACGTCGACGATCCACGTTTCGCGATCCGGCATGTATTGGGTGGACCTTGTTGACTCCAGCGGGTGCACCGGAACGTCGGACACACTTGAGGTCTTCGTTCATCCCCTGCCATCCGTCGACATCACGGGTCCACGCATCGTCTGTCCGGGCGACCGCTTCACCCTCTCCGCCACACCGGGTATTGCCATCTATGCATGGAACACCGGAGATCGCACACCATCGATCGATGTGAACGCCGCCGGTATCTATCGCGTGATCGCCACAACACTTGAGAACTGTTCGGACACGGCCTTCTTCGAAGTGTTGGCCGGTGCAACACCAACGGCCACCATTGCAGATCCGGTGGTCCTCGGTCCGACGACGGTGGGCAGCACGGCCCGCATCAACGTCGACGTGCAGAACACAGGCACCACGCCCTTCAGCATCATGAACATCTCCTTCACGCCATCGGTGCCACCGATACGCGTGATCGCTCCAACACTTCCACGCCTCGTCGATCCCGGACGCACCGTGACGCTCACGCTCGAATGGTCTCCCACGGTTGTCGACACCACCACACTCCGCATGCAGTGCGAACTGCTGTCCGACTGTGCAACAGATCTCACGTCGACCATCATTGCATCGGCCATCGATGCCCCGCCCCCTGCCACCTTGCTCTTCTCCTTGCCTGATACCACCGTCGCAGCGGGTACGACCGTGGCCTTGCCGATCTCCGTGACGGTCGAAGGGACCATGGAGGGCGGCGAGGCGATCGACGTTGAGGGGATGATCCGCTTCAAGCGCACGTTGTTGATCTCGCGCGGTGTGAGCAACGGACTGTACATCAGTGAAAGCATGGACGATTCCGTGCGGCGTGTGCAGTTCCGCGTGCTCGATGTGCATCCGGCGCGTTCATCGCATGTGACGGACCTGATCGTCAACACGCTGCTCGACGTGCCATCGTCAACGCCGCTGACGTTCGAGTCGATCACGATCTCCCCTGCCGGCTCTCATCCGGTGCGCACGCAGGATGGATCGTGCACGGTCACGACGTGTTTTCTCGAAGGGCGGATGGTGCGCTTCCTGCAACCACTGCGCATCGAACGATTGCATGTGGACGATGCCGATGTGATCGATGTTGACGTGCTCACGCAAGAGCGCGGCATGCATCGGATCGACCTTCGATCGATCGATGGCGGACTCGTTGCAAGCGCAGCGTTCGATCACACGTCGGATGCTGCTGAAACGCATACAGTCCACATGCCGCGAACATCGCTGGCACATGGACTGTATCTGTTGCAACTGCTATCGCCGTTCAGTGTGCGATCGGTGCCGATCCTACTTCACGAATAGCATTTCGCGATAGCCCGGAAGCGGCCAGTGCTTATAGGCCATCACGCGCTCCAATTGGTCGGCGGCCTTGCGCACAGCCAACATGGCCGGCAACACGTTCTCGTGCATGTGTTGGGCCTTCTCCAGCAATGTATCACCGCCGAGCTCGAGATTCATCGAGCGCAGATGTTCCAATGCATGCGAGAGTTGATCCGCACCTTGCGAGATCTGCTCGATGGTGCGCGTCGTTGCGAGCGAACCGCCATGCATGGCCACGGACGTTTGTGCGAGGTCTTGCAAGTACTGCAGCACACCCGGCAGGATCTGCGTTTGCGCCACCCATTCCGTGGTCTCCCCTTCGATGTTCACCGTCTTGAAGTACTGGTCGTACATCACTTCTGCACGTGCTTCGATCTCGCGATGCGACAGCACGCCATAGTCGGAGAAGAGCTTCGTGTTCTTGTCGCTCGTAAGGTGATGAAGGGCGGAAAGGGTCGTCGGCAGATTCAAGAGTCCGCGCTTCTCTGCTTCGCGATGCCACTTCGCCGCATATCCGTCGCCATTGAAGATGATGCGCTTGTGCGATGCATACACTTCGCGAAGCGTCTCTTGCAAAGCGACCTCGAAGGTTTGCTTCTTCTTGAGTCGTGCCTCGATGGAGCGCGAAAGCGCATCGATGGATTCGGCGACGATGGTATTGAGTACCGTGATCGGGAACGAGACGGACTGAGATGAACCCGGTGCGCGGAATTCGAACTTGTTGCCGGTGAAGGCAAAGGGCGATGTGCGGTTGCGATCGCCGGCATGACGTGGAAGCGTTGGCAGCACTGGTGTTCCAAGGCCGAGCAAGCCGGCGCGCTTGGAGGAGCCGCCCTTGCCGGACTCGATGCGATCGTAGATCTCCGTGAGTTGATCGCCAAGGAACATCGAGATGATGGCCGGTGGTGCTTCGTTGGCACCCAGACGATGATCGTTCGGTGCCGATGCAACGCTTGCGCGCAGAAGGTCTTGATGGGTATCGACGGCGCGGATCACCGCGGCGCAGAAGAACAGGAAGATCATGTTCTCATGTGGCGTCTCGCCCGGCTCCAGCAGGTTCAATCCTGTGTCGGTGCTCATCGACCAGTTCACATGCTTGCCGCTTCCGTTCACACCGGCAAAGGGCTTTTCGTGGAGCAAGCAGACCAGACCGAACTTGCGTGCTGTGTTCTTCAGCACCTGCATGATGAGTTGCTGATGATCGGCAGCGATGTTGCTGCCCTCGAAGAGCGGTGCCACTTCGTACTGACCGGGTGCCACTTCGTTATGTCGTGTTCGGATCGGAATGCCAAGCTTGTAGAGCTGATGTTCTGCGTCGGCCATGAAGCTCAGCACGCGGTCCGGAATGGAGCCGAAGTAATGGTCCTCGAGTTCCTGTCCACGTGGTGGCTTCGCACCGAACAACGTCCGTCCGCTCATCACCAGGTCGGACCGACGGAAATAGAATTCTTCGTCGATGAGAAAGTACTCTTGCTCCACACCAACGGTGGACGAGACCTTGGACACGTCGTCATGACCGAACAACTTCATCGCTCGCAGTGCGCTTGTGTTCAAGCACTCGAGCGAGCGAAGCAATGGCGTCTTCAGGTCGAGCGCTTCTCCCGTCCACGATGCAAAGGCCGTCGGGATGCAAAGCGTTGCGCCGTTCGAGTGTCGCATGATGAAGGCGGGCGACGTTGGATCCCATGCCGTGTACCCACGCGCTTCGAACGTTGCACGGAGTCCACCGCTCGGGAACGACGATGCATCCGGCTCACCCTGAATGAGCTCCTTGCCGTGGAACTGCGCGATCGCATTTCCATCGGATGTCGGCATCACGAAACTGTCGTGCTTCTCTGCTGTGCTGCCCGTGAGTGGTTGGAACCAGTGCGTGTAGTGCGTGGCCCCTTTCTCAAGTGCCCACGTCATCATGGCCAGGGCCACGGTATCGGCAATGGCCGGGTCGATGGTGCTTCCCTTCTCCATCGTGGCCTGAAGCGACTTCCAGACGGGCTTGGAAAGCCGCTGTCGAAGCTGATCGGCCGTGAGGACATCGTCGGCGAAGACGTCCTTGAGCGTCGATGTTGGCAAGGGATCCGCTGTTGCATCATTGCGCCACGTGCGGGCTGCGGAGATCACGTCGAATTCGTGGAAGGAAGACATAGGAAGAGAGTTAAAAGTGACGAGTGACAAGTGACGAGTAACGAGTGACGAGTGACGAGTGACGAGTTTATGACGAAAGCGGCAGGGCGAGTGATTCCTTGTGGGTGCTGAGGACGACGTTGGTGAGAGTGCGCGTGACACCTTTCCAAAGTTGAATGGCCGATAGGAGTTGCTCGAGCGCTGCTGTATTTTTAACGCGTACCTTGATCAGGTGCGAGGCAGTTCCGGTGATGGCATGACATTCCAGAATGTCGGCGCGTTGGCGGCAGCTCTTGCGGAAGGATTCGTAGTGAGAGCTCGAGTCCATGTCGACGAAGATGAAGGCCGTGACGTCGAAGCCGCATTGGGCAGCGTCGAGGACGACCGTGTATCCGTGGATGAAGCCCGCCTCTTCGAGTTTTCGCACATGGTCGCTCACGGTGGGGATGGATGTTC
Source organism: Kapaibacterium sp. (SeqCode) (assembly GCA_044224925.1). GTDB lineage: Bacteria > Bacteroidota > Ignavibacteria > Kapaibacteriales > Kapaibacteriaceae > Kapaibacterium. Next base: position 162,266 of record JBGAJM010000001.1, on the reverse strand, counting down.
CCACACTCTCGGCGATCTCGCTCAAGCTGGTCCGGGCATTCGTCTGGAGGAGTTCACAGATCTGTCGGTCTAGGTCTTTGAGCATGTTTTGGTCGGCGTTTCTTTAGATTCTTAACCTCTGGGCACTGCAAACCTAATTTCTTTAAGGGATTGGCGCAAGTATGGTGAAAAACTTTTTCGTGTGGACATGGCGGACGATCGTGGCCTTCCTCGTGGGATCCGTGCTGGTCGTGGCCATTTTCCGCATCGTCCCTCCCGCCATCACGCCCTTGATGGCCATGCGTTTTGTGCAGGCACCGTTCACCGGACATCGCATGACGATGGCACATTCGTGGATCTCGTACGGGAGTTGCTCGCCCGCCATCTTTCGTGCGGTGCAGAGTGGAGAGGACGGGAAGTTCCTCCGTCACAACGGTATCGACTGGAAGGCCGTGGAGCGCGCCAAGCATGTGAATGCGGGACGGGTCAAGCGTGGCAAGCCGCCATTGGGGGCAAGCACCATCACGATGCAAACATCGAAGAACGTCTTCCTCGTCCCCTGGCGGTCGATGGTGCGCAAGGCATTTGAAGTGTACTTCGTCTATCTCATCGAAGCGATCTGGGGCAAGCAGCGCATCCTTGAGGTGTATGTGAACATGATCGAGTGGGGCGACGGACTGTACGGAGTGGATGCTGCGTCGCGATACTATTTCCACAAACCCGCATCGGAACTCACGAACGCCGATGCCGCATTGTTAGCGGCTGTGGTGCCCAATCCACGTCGGTTCCATGCCGATGCACCTTCGGCCTATACGCGCAAGCGCGCTTCGTTCATTGCGGGACGGATGCGAGGAATGCCGCTGCCAAAGTAAGGTCAGGCCGTAGCGGATGCACGACAGAGGTCGATGGCAGCCTGCATATCGGCGGGCAGCTCGCTCTGAACGTCGATGACCTTTTTCGTCACGGGATGCGTGAACCCGATGGTCCGTGCATGCAGGGCTTGTCGGTCGAGATGCGCAAGGATATCCTTGGCCAACTTCCGATAGGCATGATACACACCTTGAATGGCCTGATCCCTGCCGCCATAATCCTTATCACCCACAACAGGATGATGCAAGTGGGCCATGTGGACGCGGATCTGATGTGTTCTGCCGGTGCGAAGCTTCAATCGCACGAGGGTTGCGCATTCATAGCGCTCGAGCACGGTGTATTCCGTGGCTGCGTCCTTGCCGCCTTTGTCGACGACGGCACGCAGTTTTCGATTGCGTGAGTTGTAGCCGATCTGTGTTTCGATCAGACCGGAATCGTCGCGCATCACGCCCCAGACGAGGGCCACGTATTCACGGTGCACCGTGCGGTCTTTGAACTGCGTGGCCAAGGCAAGCGAGGCGCCATAGTTCTTGGCAACGACAAGGAGTCCGGTGGTATCACGATCGAGACGGTGGACGATGCCCGGACGTACTTCAGCCGATGCGAAGATCGATGCTTCGGATGCTTCTTCCGTCGTGTCGACCGATTCATCCTCTTCATCCCAAGGCACAATGTCCGTCGACACGTCGATCGCTTCTCGGATGCCCATGTGATAGAGCATGGCATTCACGATGGTACCGCTACGATGTCCGAGTCCGGGGTGGACGGAGATACCGGCGGGCTTTTCGATGACCACAAGATCATCGTCCTCATAGCGAATGTCGAGCGGGATGTCTTCGGGGATCAGCTGGATCGGCGGCATGCGCATCACGGTGCATGTGATCACATCATGCGGCTTGATCTTGTAGTTGGCGCGCGATGGAGCACCGTTCACGAGGACGTTGCCGGACTCGATCCCCTTCTGCACCTTGGTACGCGTTGCATTTTCTACGGCATGCGTCAGGAATGCATCGAGTCGCTCCGGCTTTTGCTTTGCCGGGATCGTGAACTCATAGACCTTCTCGATCTTCTCCAGAAAGTCCGAGGGGTTGGGTTGCGTTGTTGATTCCATCGTCGTGTTGCTCCTTGGACAGATAGGCACCGAGCTTCAACTCTGCTGCTGTTGGCATGTACTTGCTCACGAAGATGAGCAGAACCACGCCGCACGACACGCATGAGTCGGCGATGTTGAAGACGGGATAGTGCGTGTAGATCTCTCCAAACCACGACACATCGGGAATGTCCACTTGTATGAAGTCCACCACTTTGCCGAACATCAGTGGGTCTTCTCCAAAGATCACCCCGTAGAACATTCGGTCGATCAAATTCCCGACGGCCCCTGCGAAGATCAGCATCACGGCCACGCGTACGAGCGGATGGAACGGTCGAAGGCGACGCAGATACCATGCCAGCAGGACGGAGATCACGATGGTGAACAGCGTGAGCAGGATCTTTCCGGCACCAAAGCTGATGCCGAAGGCCATTCCGGGATTCTGCACATAGGTACAGCGAACCACTTCACCGAGAAGCGGGAACGACTCACCCAGGAACATGTTGGTATGCACCCACACCTTCGTGATCTGATCGATCACGATGAGGAAGGCGGCAAGGAGGAAGGCCCGATTCGCTATCGCACGCATGGAACGGCGCTCACTTCAGAGCGTCTTTGGCCACGATACGATCAACGCCGTCGGACGGACACTTCTGATGGATCTTATACGAAGCGGAGAGCGTGGTGATCGGTACGGCGAGAAGTCGTTCCTTGGCGATCAGGATACCGCACATCCGACAGATACCGTAGGTCTTGTCGGCGATGCGCTGCATCGACTCGTCAAGCTTGCGGATATAGTCCTGGATGCGTTGGATCTGCGCATAGGTCTTCTCTTTCTCTATCGCCTCGGAACCTTGCTCTGCCATGTGCATTGAATAGATGGCACTTTCTTCGGCGGCCTCGCTATTCGTGAGATCTTCGAGACGCTCACGGAGCATACGAAGCTCTTCAAGCGCATCAACTCGAGCCTTCTCGATGATGCCCTTGAACATGGTCAGGTCCTTCTCAGAGTACTTCGTACCCGGCTTCGGCGGGATCGGCACCAATTGTTTCGGCGCAACTGCCTTTTGCATCGGCACGGCTTGCGGGATCGGACCGACCTTTGCAGGCGTAGGCAAGTTCGTGATACCACGAAGTTGTGCCTTGGTCTTTCCTTGCGTGCGCGGCTTCGGACCGGCAGTTGTAATGGGCTTTGGGGCAGGAGCTGGTGAAGGTGCCGGCGCAGCAGGTTTTGCAGCGACGGACTTCTTGGCTGCAGGCTTACTTGCAGGTTTTGCCGCTTCGGGCTTCGGAGCCGGAACGGACTTTTTAGCTACGGCCTTAGTGGTCGCAGGTGCGGGTTTCTTCGCGGCGGTTGCCTTCTTGGAAACAGAAGCTGCTCCGGCAGCTTTTTTCACTACCGGAGCAGCAGTTTTTACTGTCCCGGAAGACTTCTTGGGAGACTTCTTTGTCGTCACGTTCCTACTTGATGCTGACTTGGACTTTGCGGGATTACTCTTTGCCGTACGCTTTTTGGACGCTGAAGATGAAGTCGCTTTCGAAGCCTTCGTAGGACTAGCAGTAGTACGGCTAGGCCTTACTTGGCTGCTTTTTTTTTTGCAGCGGCCTTCTTGGCCGGCTTCTTGGCGGCCTTCTTGGCTGCCTTCTTCGCTGCAGGCTTCTTGGCGGCCTTCTTGGCTGCCTTCTTCGCTGCTGGCTTCTTAGCCGCGGCCTTCTTTACAGCTGGCTTCTTAGCCGCTGTCTTCTTGGCTGCCTTCTTGGCTGCCTTCTTTGCCGGCTTCTTGGCTGCCGGTTTCTTGGCTGCTGCCTTCTTTGCTGCTGCCATAGGACGTACCTCACAGAAAATTAAACATGAAAACTAGCATACCCCCCGGTATGCCACCTTCATATGCGCTGAACGCGCACACTCACCGTTCGACCATTGATGTCGAGTTCGGTATCGAGAGACTGGGAGGATTCCTCGATCCGATCAGCAAGTGTTTCCGTCGAAATGTACGAACGCATGGACTGCAGCGCCAACTTCATCTGATCATCCGCGCTGAACAGGATGGTGATCCTGTCCGTCACTTCAAATCCTGAGTCCTTGCGAACTTTTTGGATCTTACTTACGAACTCGCGTGCCAGGCCCTCCTGTTCCAGACCTTCGTCGATCTCCGTATCCAATGCCACGGTGATCCCCTGGTCCGATGCAACGAGCCATCCTTCGATGTCCTCGCTTACGATCTCAACGTCTTCGAAATCGATCTGCACGGTTTCGTCATTGATGACGAGTGCCAATACCGAAGACTGTTCGAGCCTGCGCACCTGTTCGGTTGAAAGCGCTTTGATCGCATTCGCAACTGCCTGCGTCAGTCCGCCATACTTCTTCCCGATCACTTTGAAGTTCGGTCGAGCGGAGCGTTGCACGATGTTCGTGTCGTCGCTCACGTATTCGATGGCCTTCACGTTGATCTCTTCGAGGATGATGTCCTCAACCGTTTGCACTTGTCGGCGAACTGTTGGTGAATCAACCGGAAGAAGAATGCGACGAAGTGGTTGTCGCGTTTTGATCTTCGCTTTCTCTCTCAAAGAACGGGCAAGAAAAACGATCTGTTGTGCTTGCCACATTCGGCGTTCAAGATCATTATCGATCAATCCTGAATCCGACGTTTGCAATATACTACAATGAACACTCACATTGTCAAGAGGTGAACGTAGACGTTGAAAAATAAATTCACCGAGGAATGGAGTGATCGGTGCGATCATCTGCGCGATGGAGAACAACACTTCGTGCAATGTTTGATACGCAGCACGCTTGTCGTCGTCGTACTCGCCTTTCCAGAATCGACGTCGATTGCGACGCACATACCAGTTCGATACATCGTTGATGGCGAAGTCTTGTACGGCGCGACATGCCTTCGTGTACTCGTATTCATCCATGGCCGTACGATACTCGGCAAGCACGGTGTTGAGCTTGGAGATGATCCATCGATCGATCTCCGGTCGCTCTGCAACCGGCACCAGTGGCGCATCCGACGTGTGTCCGTCGATCTTCGCATACATGGCGAAGAACTCATACGTGTTCGTGAGCGAGCGGAAGAAATCGGCGATGACGGTCTTCGCAATGTCCTCTTCGTTGAAGAGCTTCGGCTTCCAGATGGGCGAGCTCACCATGAAGAACCAACGCACGGCATCGGCACCGAAGCGCGACATGATGTCGTACGGATCGACGGTGTTGCCCTTCGACTTCGACATCTTCTGTCCGCTCTTGTCGAGCACCAGATCGTTCACGACGACGTTCTTGTACGCCACCGAATCGAAGAGCGCCGTCGAGATATTATGCAGCGTGTAGAACCATCCGCGCGTCTGGTCGATCCCCTCGGCGATCACATCGGCCGGGAACGACTGCTCGAAGAGCTCCTTGTTCTCGAACGGATAATGGAACTGTGCAAAGGGCATCGAACCGGAATCGAACCATACGTCGATGACTTCCTTCGTGCGACGATACGTGGTACCGTTGCGCTCGAAGACAACGTTATCCACAAAGGGACGATGCAGGTCGACAGGGATCCCTGCCTCCTTCACCGGTACGCGCTTCCCACCCTCTGTCTCATAGAGTCCTTCCGAGAGTTCGGCGATGGAGCCGACGGCGAAGACATCCGTGCCGTCTTCGCTGACCCAGAGCGGAAGCGGCGTGCCCCAATACCGATCGCGCGAGAGCGACCATTCCTTGACCTCGTCGAGCCAGTTGCCGAAGCGACCGCTACCGATGTCTTCGGGATGCCAGTTAATGGTCTTGTTGAGCGCGATGAGCTTGTCTTTGTATTCCGGCGATCGGATGAACCACGAATCCCGCGCATAGTAGATCACAGGATTGTCCGTGCGCCAGCAATGCGGATAGGAGTGCAGATAATCGAAGGCCGCGCGATAGATCTTTCCGTCGAGCTTGAGTTGCTTGACGATGTCCCGGTCGCTCCCCTCTTCCTTGTGATCGGCATACGTGAAGGTCTTGACCACTCGACCGGCAAAGGCCTTGATCTCGTTGGTGAACCGACCGTGCGGCGTGACGGGTTGAGGGACAGGAAGGTTGTAGCGCTTCGACATTTCGAAGTCGTCCTGACCGAAGGCAGGGGCAAGGTGGACGACGCCGGAGCCGTCCTCCGTCGACACAAAATCACCCGCCAACACATGCAACACATTGGGATGCTTGACCGCATCGAGCACCACATCGGAGAAGATCTGCTCATAGGCAGATCCAACAAGGTCGGAGCCGGGGAAGGTGGCAAGGACCTCGACATCTCCTTCGAGGATGGACAGACGTGACTCTGCAAGCACGAGCAACTCGGCGACCGAGGTCTCGCCGACCGTTCGCGTGTTGCGCACGAGCACATACGTGATGTTCGCGCCCACGGCCAAGGCAACGTTGGCGAACAGTGTCCATGGCGTGGTCGTCCACACCATCACACTCGCACCAACAACAGCAGCGATGGGCGATCCCGTGATCTTGAGTTTCAGGTAGACGTTTGGATCGCGAACGTCCTTATAGTTCTGCGAGAGCTCGTGCGATGAGAGTGGCGTTCCCAGCGTTGGCGATTGCGGAACGACCTTGTAGCCTTTATAGATGAGTCCCTTTGCATGGAACTGGGCAAGGGCCCACCACACGGATTCGATGTAGTCGTTCGTGCACGTGATGTAGGCCGTGTCCATGTCGAGCCAATAGCCCATGCGACGGGTGAACGTGCGCCATCCCATATCGTCGGAGATGTTGCGATACACGAACTCCTTGCACTTCGCATTGAAGACGTCCACGCCAAGTGCATCGATCTGCGACTTGTCCGTGATGCCGAGTTCTTTCTCAACAGCAAGCTCCACGGGCAGACCATGCGTATCCCAGCCGCCCTGCCGCCGTACGAGGAACCCTTGCATGGTCTTGTACCGACATGCAATGTCTTTAATGGTGCGGGCAAGCAGATGGTGAATGCCAGGCTTTCCGTTCACCGTGGGCGGACCTTCGAAGAAACTGAAGGTCGGCGCACCGGCACGTTGCTCAAGCGACGTTGCAAAAATGTTGTTGGCATCCCAGAAGGAGAGGACCTCTTCTTCAAGTACGGGATAGGACAGATCGTCAGGGAGTGGTTCGAACATCGCGCAATTTACGGAACATCTGCGTGAAGGGGTAAACGGATCACGAAGGTCGTGCCGCTTCCCTCTTCGCTTGTCACGCCGATGGTGCCGTGATGTGCGTCGACGATCCATTTGACGATGGACAGACCGAGACCGGCTCCCTGCGTTCCACGCGAGCGGGCCTTGTCGACGCGATAGAACCGATCGTAGATGAAGGGCAGCTCATCGGCCGGTATGCCGATGCCGGTATCACGAATGGTCACAACGGCATCGGTGCCGGATGTGGTGAGGGTGACCGAGACGTGGCCCTTTTCGGGTGTGTATTTGACGGCATTCTCCAACACGTTGAGCAATGCCTGATGCAGACGCACCTTATCGCCAGCCACCACCACGCCGGATGCAATGGCACTGTCGACGTCCACATGCTGCTGATCCGCAAGGATGAGCACATCGTCCGTGATGTCGTTGAGCATGGAGGAAAGGTTGACAGGGCGGAGATCGATGTGGAACTGACCTGTGTCGGCGCGCGAGAGATCGAGCAGACCTTGGACCACACTCGTGAGTCGCTCCACCTCTTCCAGACAGCTGGTGAGCGTTGCGCGATACTCTTCGGTGCTGAGTGGTTTGCGCATGGCGATCTCGAGCTCGCCCATGAGGATGGCCAGTGGTGTCTTGAGTTCGTGCGATGCATCGGACGTGAACTGGCGGATCTGCGCGAACGATGTTTCGAGTCGGGCGATCATCTCGTTGAGCGTCTCGGTGAGTCGCGCGATCTCGTCGTTGGTTGGCGGCATGGGCAGACGTTGGGCAAGATTGCGCGCCGTGATCTGTCGGGCCGAGCGCGTGATCACGTCCACCGGACGTAACGACCGCTGCGCAAGGATGTATCCTGCGAAGAGCGAGATGAACAACGTCGACGGGAGTGCATAGAGCAGATAGCCAAAGAGCTTGCGCAACGTTGCATCCACTTCGTCGGCAGGATAGGCCGCCGTGACCTCGGCCACATCGCCGCGGTACATCACCATGCGATACCGCGTGCCACGCATCATGTAATAGGAGTAGATGCGATCGTCGATCACCGTGGCGCCGCGAGCGGAGAACTGCTTGAAGGTGGGTAGACTGTCGACGGTAAGATTCTCCGTCCTCCACACCGTCCGACCGCTCTGATCCGACACCTGGATGAGATAGTTCGACGAGTTGAGCAGCATGTGCTCGTACACGGCCGACCACACGGGATCGGTCTCGCTCGTTTCCACCGTGTCGATGGGTGGGATCGGACCAACGAAGTCGCGCAACGAACTCTTGCGAAGGAATTCGAAATAGTCGGCCCCCTGCCCCTTGCCACGCTTCTCCTTCTTGACGGGAGTGAGCGGACGTTTGACGGACTGTTGTTCCTTCTTGATGACGGAGTGTAGCGACTGAGCAACGCGCGACAGCGAGGCGTCGAGGTTGGTGCTGAGCTCGTTCGATACCGTATAGTAGGCCACCACGGCAAACGCCATCACGGTCAGTGCAACGAGTGCACTGTACATCAAGGTGAGACGGATGCGCAGGGAAAGGATCATGGCGCCAAAGGTACGAAGCGGAAGGTCTTCCTTCCGTATCTTGAACGCCATGATGGCAGAAGATCAACGACCGATCGGCGTTTTCGATTCCGGCATTGGCGGACTGAGCGTGCTCAAGCACCTCGTGCGCCTGATGCCCGGCGAGCGATTCGTGTATCTGGGCGATACGGCCCGTGTTCCGTACGGGAACAAGTCCGCAGAGACCGTGCAGGCCTACAGCATGCAGTGTGCGGCCTTCCTCTTGCAGCACAACGTGAAGATGATCGTGGTGGCCTGCAACACGGCATCGGCCCTCGCACTGGACGTGTTGCGTCGCGACGTGTCTGTTCCCGTGCTCGGCGTGATCGAGCCTGCCGCAGCCGAAGCAGCACGAGCGACCACATCTCGCATGGTGGGCGTGATCGGCACACGTGCCACGATCTCGTCGAACTCCTATGCTCGCGCCATTGAACAGGCCGCGCCCGACAAGAACATCATCGTCCACAGTCAACCATGTCCGCTCTTCGTCCCCCTTGTCGAAGAAGGATGGTTGGATACGCCCGCCACACGTCTGATCGCCGGTGAGTACCTGCGTCCGTTGGTGGCCAATCGGATCGACACGCTCGTGCTGGGATGCACGCACTATCCCCTGCTCAAGCCCATGCTCACGTCGATGCTACCCGATGTGCGACTGATCGATTGCGGCGAGTGCACGGCCACCGTAGCAGCAGAGATGAATGGTTCGGTCGATGATGAGCCGATCACATCAACGCCGTCCATCTACTTCTACCTGACCGACAACACGCCGTCGTTCCCCATTCTCGCACGGCAGTTCCTGGGCATCTCGGTGAACGAACCGGTCCGCGTGAGCGTGGACCACCTCACATTGCCACACATCGAACACGAGGAGTCCTAACGACCATGTTCATGTTCCTCCTTCGCAAGATCCTGTACGCCATTCCGGTCCTCGCAGGTGTGGTCGTCCTCACGTTCTTCATCCGTCCGCCGGGTGATCCTGCACGCGTTCTTCTTGGACAGCGTGCTGACTCTTCCTCCGTGGCCGCATTACGTCAGCAACTCGGACTCGATAAACCTCTCCCTGTCCAGGTCGGCAAGTACATGCTCAACCTTGCACAGGGCAACATGGGTCGCTCCATTGCAACGAATCGCGATGTGCTCGAAACGATCGTCGAACGCATTCCTCCGACGGCACTCCTTGCGTTCACGGCCATGGGCATTGCAACACTCTTGGGTATTGCGCTTGGTGTAGTGGCATCGTTGCGACCGAACTCTTGGCTCGACTCGTTGACGATGGGCACGGCACTCTTCGGCATCTCGCTTCCGGCCTTCGTCGTTGGTCTGCTCATGGTGCTGGTGTTCGGCATCGTGCTCGACTGGTTCCCGATCTCGGGCTACATCGATCGTGGCATCGAGCATCTCGTGTTGCCGATGATCACGCTAGCCATTCGACCGCTCTCCATCGTTGCTCGTGTGACGCGATCGAGCATGCTCGACGTGCTCGGACAAGATTATGTGCGCACCGCACGCGCCAAGGGTCTGAGCAACACCACCGTCTTCATCCGTCATGCACTTCGCAACGCACTGAATCCTGTGGTCACCACCGTCAGTGCCTGGTTCGCAGGATTGCTGGCCGGCACCTACTTCATCGAGTTCATCTTCAACTGGCCCGGTGTTGGCCTTGCCGCCTTCTCCGCCATTGAAAAGCTTGACTATCCCATGATCCAAGGTGTGGTGCTGTTCTCGGCTGTGATCTTCGTTGTCGTGAACACCATTGCCGACATTGTCTATGCATTCATCGATCCCAAGGTGCGACTAGGATGAGCAACAACGAAGTTGAGAGCCTGAGTCACATCGCGTGGCGTCGGTTGAAGAAGAACAAAGGTTCCGTGCTCGGACTTGGCGTGCTTGGCATCATGATCGTGATGGCCGTCTTCGCTCCGTTGATCACGCCCTTCGACCCGACCACGCAGATCCTTGAGTATGCCGTGAAGCCGTCCGGCTTTCGTGGCAACGTGATCATGAAGAAGAACATCGCCGATCCTGATCGTCCGTCCATCATTGCCGTGTCGACGTTCGAGATCCGCGGTGACAGCGTGCATTACAAGGACCCGACGGGAATGCCCTATCGCATTGCAACGTCGACGCTCTACGGCACATCGGAATCGGATTGGCATCGACAGCCCTTGTTCCTGCTTGGCACCGATCGATTCGGTCGCGACATGTTCACGCGTCTCGTCTATGGCATGCGCGTGTCGTTGAGTGTGGGCCTGATCTCGGAGTCCATCGCGCTTACCATCGGCATCCTGCTTGGAGCGCTGGCCGGATTCTATCGCGGCAAGGTGGACGATGCCATCATGTATGTGACGAATGTGGTGTGGTCGTTCCCGACCATCCTTCTCGTCATCGCCTTCAGCGTCATCCTTGGACAAGGATACTGGCAGGCCTTCGTGGCCATCGGGATCTCGTCGTGGGTCGACATTGCGCGTATCGTTCGCGGACAGTTCTTCTCGATCCGCGAGCAAGAGTACGTCGAAGCAACACGCGCCTTCGGCTTTGGAACGTTCCGTGTGATCTTCCGGCACATGCTTCCCAATGCCGCCGGTCCGATCATCGTGATCGCCACGGCCGGCTTTGCCACGGCCATCATCAGTGAAGCATCGCTCTCCTTCATCGGACTCGGCGTGCAGCCACCGATGCCGTCGTGGGGACAGATGATCCGCGATGGCTACGGCTACATTGCCGTTGGCACCAACTTCGGCATGGCGCTCTATCCATCGTTCGCCATGGCCATTGCCGTGTTCGCCTTGAATCTCTTTGGCGACGGACTTCGCGATGCGCTCGATCCAAAGACCATGCAGCGGTGAGCATGGACCTGCAAACGATGATCTCGAAGAAGATCTTCCCACCGGTGTTGCTCATCTGTGGCGAAGAGGAATATCTGATCGATCACGCGGCCGAGCAACTCTTCGCCGCCGCCTCCACGCTTGATACCACGGGCATGAATGCCGACATGATGGATGGCGAAGACGTTGCGCTTGATGCCATCCTCTCCGTCGCACGCTCCTATCCCATGATGTCGGAACGACGCGTGCTCTGGGTCCGCCGATTCGAAAAGGTGTCGGTAGGGCGGGAAGGCAAGAAGGGCGATCATCCGCTGTTGCAGTATGTGAAGCAGCCGCTTGAGTCGACCTTCCTCTTGCTCACCGCCACCCTTCCACCCGTCAAGAACAAGTCCACGGCAAAGTTCCCTTGGAATGCCTTGTTCCAGCATGCATCGGTGATCGAGTATCCGCGCATGCGCGAACATCAGGTGGCCGCATGGGTACGCGATCGTGCGAAGGCACTTGGTCGGACCATCACACCCGATGCATCGGACTACCTCGTCGCACGATGCGGCACGTCGCTCCGCGACCTGTCGATGGAGCTCGACAAGCTCACGTTGTACATGGGCGATCGCACCGACGTGACCGTCGATGATGTGAACGAGATCGCCGGTTCAGGAAAGACGTATACGATCTTCGAATTGCAGAAGGCCATCGGTCGACGTGACCTCCCTGCCGCCATGACCATCTGCACGAAGATGATGGAGGCGGAGCGACTCGACATGTTGATCATCACGATGCTCACACGCTACTTCGTCACCCTCTTTCGACTGACCGATGTGCGCGGCGTGATCAACGACAATGGCGAGATCGCGCGGACCGTTGGCATCCCACCCTACTTCGTGAATGAATACCTGGATGTGTTGCAGCGCTATCATCCTGCCCACATCGAAGCGGCCATTGCTGCCTTGAGTGCGGCCGACGCCACGATCAAGTCCTCGTCGACCGACCCCACCCTCGTCTTGCAATCGATGCTTGTGCGCATCATGAGCTAAGCCCTTATAGCTCAACGAAGTTCGTATCTTTGCCGCCTATGCGTTCTCCATCCGATCTGGCCCAAGCACAGCTCGACGCCTACAATGCGCGAGATATCGAGGCCTTCTGTGCGGTGTATGCCGACGACGTGGTCTTGTACGACCTCGTGAGCGGCAAGGCCACGTGCACGGGGATCGACGCCATGCGTGAGCGCTATGGTGCGATGTTCGAGCAACACCCGCTCCTGCACTGCACGCTTGTGCATCGCATGGTGTGCGGCACCATGGTCATCGACGAAGAGCAAGTGGCCGGTCTGCGCAGCGACGGGAATGTCCATGCCATTGCCACGTATGAAACGGCGAACGACCGGATCACACGTGCCTGGTTCATCCGAGAATAACAACGAAACGACAGAAAGAACACAATGCGTCAGTCCACACAATTCCTCCCAACGCTCAAGGAAGTTCCGAACGAGGCACAGATCCCATCGCATCAATTGATGGTTCGGGCAGCCATGGTCCGTCAGCTCGCTGCCGGCGTCTTCAGCTTCCTGCCCTTGGGCTATCGCGTCCACAAGAAGATCTGCGACATCGTACGTCAGGAGATGGATGCGATCGGTGGACAGGAATTCCACATGCCGGCCCTCAATCCGATCGAGATCTGGGAACAGACAGGTCGTGTCGAGGCCATGGGCGACGTGATGTTCCACATCAAGAATCGCGAAGGTCTGGTCCTCGCACCAACGCACGAAGAGATCATCACCTTCCATGCACGTCAGCACGTGCACTCGTATCGCGACATGCCGCAGATCTGGTATCAGATCCAGACGAAGTTCCGCAACGAGCCACGGCCAAAGAGTGGCGTGCTTCGCGGACGTCAGTTCACGATGAAGGATGCCTACTCGCTCGATTCCACGACGGAAGGACTCGATGCCGCCTACGACAAGCATGAGCAAGCGTATCGCAACATCTACACACGTTGCGGTCTGCGCTTCTTCATCGTCGGTGCATCCAGTGGTGCCATGGGCGGAAGCAAGTCGCAAGAGTTCATGGTGGAGTCGCCCTTCGGCGAAGACACCTGTGCCGTGTGCGACGACCTCTCCTATGCAGCGAACATCGAAGTGGCCACGTCCATCCTTGCCGCCATTCCCCGCCTTGCCGAGAACCCTTCCATCGAAGAGTTCGCAACGCCGGGCGCGAAGACGATCGACGATCTCATTCAGAAGTACTCCATTCCCGAAGAGCGTTGCGCGAAGAGCGTGGTCTATGTGGCCGACGATCAGCCCATCCTTGTTCTCATGTGCGGCAACGACGAGCTCAATGAATCGAAGCTGCAAGGTGTGCTTGGAGCCACAGCGCTCCGTCCGGCAGAGGCAGAGGAGTTGTTCGCATGGACCGGTGCCCATGCCGGATCGATCGGTCCGATCGGTCTGCGCACACCGATGCGCGTGATCGCCGATCAACGACTGCAACACCTGAACGGTCTCGTGAGTGGTGCCAACAAGGACGGTTTCCATTTGCGCAACATCGATCTCGATCGTGATGCCACCATCGAAGGCTATCACGACGTGCGCACTGTGCGTGCCGGCGAACTCTGTCCGACAGGATGCGGCAAGGAACTTCGCGTGGTGAATGCCATCGAGGTCGGTCACATCTTCAAGCTTGGCACGAAGTATTCAACAGCACTTGGAGCCACCTTCCTTGACGAGAACGGAAAAGAACATCCGATCATCATGGGAAGCTATGGCATCGGTATCGAGCGCATCATGGCCTGCTTCATCGAGCAGAACCACGACGAGCGCGGCATCACATGGTCCATGTCGCTCGCACCCTATCACGTCCACCTGCTCGGCCTCGGCATGAAGAAGAGCGAGTCGGTGCGCGCCGTCTGTGAAGAACTCGAGAAGGCCTTTATGGCGGCAGGGATCGATGTGCTGTTCGACGACCGTGATGAATCGCCGGGTGTGAAGTTCAACGATGCCGATCTGTTGGGCATGCCCTTGCAGGTGATCGTTGGCGATAAGAACCTCTCGGCCGGAAACATTGAAGTGAAAGTTCGACGGACGGGCGAGCGTCGCATCGTGGCACTCGACGAGGTGCGCGCCGACGTTCGATCACTCTTGAATGGACTCGCATGAACAACCTTGTCGACATCGTTGCCGATATGCACTGTCACACGACGTGCTCCGACGGACTGCTCACCCCATCGCGACTGATGGAGAAGGCAGAGGCCGTTGGACTGGGTGCCATCTCCATCACGGACCACGACACCCTTGCGGCCTACGATGTCCTGCGCATGGAAGGATATAACGGACCGGTGAAGTTGATCCCCGGCATCGAAGTATCGTGTACGGAAGACCGACGCGATGTGCACGTGCTGGGCTACTACATCGACCACAAAGACCCAACGCTCCGTGCTTACATCGACTTCTTCAAGACGGACCGTGAGCGTCGTGCTCGCGAGATGGTGGAACGTCTGCAACGTCTACGCGTGAACATCTCGTTCGACGAAGTGCAAGACCATGCAGGAACGGCACCCATCGGACGTCCGCATGTTGCTGCCGTTATGGTTCAGCGCGGGTTTTCGAAGAACCTCCAGAATGCCTTCGACGTCTACCTCGACACGGGCAAGCCTGCCTTTGTGTCGAAGGCGCCGTATTCCGTGAAGATGGCCGCCGACATGATCCATGGTGCCGGTGGTATCGCCGTGATCGCCCATCCCGGCAAGACCTATCACGATCCGCGACTGTTTTTGGGACTGCGCACCAGTGGCATCGACGGTGTCGAGGTCTATCACCCATCGCATTGGTACGTCACACGCGAATACTACAAGGCGCTCGCTCTACAGCACGGACTCTTGATCACAGGCGGCAGCGACTATCATGGTTCGCGTGAGTATGACGAGCGTAATCTTGGCGTGTTCGGTGTGACGCAAGAGCATCTCAATGCCATCCAGGAGAAGGTCCATGCCTCGTAGTGTTCACGGCACCTTGCAGGGAGCCGGACGTCGCATCGTGATCGTTGCCGCGCGTTGGAATGAGTTCATCGTGAACCGTTTGCAAGAAGGTGCCCTCGAGGCACTTCGCGCGAACGGTGTGGATGATGCCGATATCACCATCGTGTACTGTCCGGGCAGCTACGAGGTCCCTTCGGTGGCGCTGCACGCTGCGCAGACCTTGCGCCCCGATGCCATCATCACCCTCGGTGCGGTGATCCGTGGCGACACACCGCATTTCGAATACGTCTCCGGTCCGGTCTCCACCGGCATTGCCTCCGTGGCCATGCAAACCGGCATTCCCTGCATCTTCGGCGTGCTCACGGTGAACACCGTCGACCAGGCCATGGAGCGCGCAGGGGTGAAGGGCGACAACAAAGGATACGAGGCGGCCGTGGCCGCATTGGAGATGATCTCGATCTACGAACAGATCCGTACACTATAAATGGGAACTGACTCGTCGGCATTCCGCATGACCACACGTATCAGCATCCTCTGTGCCTTGCTCCTTGCCGCCGTGACCCTCTCGGCGCAATCGACCATCAGTTTGAGCGACTGGCAAACATTCTCGACCATGCGCACCGTACGCGCCGCATCTGTCGATTCCAAAGGTCGCATCTGGGCCGCCACTCCGGGCGGTCTTTTTGTGTATAGCGCTGCCGACAGTTCCATTCAGGAGTATCGCAACGTTGGCGCGTTGTTGAACCTGGATGTGACGGCCATCCTGTGCGACACAGCTTCGAAGCGCGTCTTCGTTGGATGCTTCGACGGATCGCTCACCATCGTCACCGAAGACCTGCAGTTCAAGAACATCACCGACATCCGTCGTGCCACGGTGTATCAACGTCGACGGATCAACGACTTCCTGTTGAAGAACGGTCTGCTCTACATCGCCACGGACTTCGGCATCGTGTCCTTCGATCCCGCCAACGATGTGTTCCGCGAGACCGTCGATCGCATCGGTCCCTTGCAAGAGAAGACTCGCGTCACCTCGCTAACAACATTGCGCGATTCCATTTGGGCCTCGACTGATTCCGGCATCGTGGTCGCACCGCTCTCATCCGAAACGTTGCGTCTTCCAAGCGTCTGGAAGCTCTTCGGTACGTCCAATGGCCTTCCGGTGCCTGCCGTGTCGTTCGTACGTGCCACCGCCAACGATGTCTTTGCAACGGCTGCGGGCGCCATTCTGATCGCCGAAGGTTCGTCGTTCCGTACGGTATACTCCGGTGGCGCAACACTTGTTGGACTCACGACCACGGCGACCGAGGTCTATGCATCGGAAGAGTCGTTCGTGCGCACCTTGTCAGGTCCGCTTCCCGTCTCCTTCCCCGGCCAAGTGAACGGCCATGCCACCACCACACGAAACGGACGTACCGTGGTGATCGCCTTTGTGGTCAACCTTCCGCTTGCCATCGTCGATGGTACGGACCGACAAGACGTCTTTGTGAACTCACCACGCACGAATCAGTTCTCACACCTGACCATCGACCGCGATGGCTGGCTGTGGTCTGCCACCGACGAAGAACCGTTCCGCACGGGACAAGGCGTGATGGCCTTCGATGGGACCACGTGGTTCGAGTTCACCAAGGAAGCAAATGCCGAGATGGGTTCGAACTCCTATCACCGCGTGAATGCACAACCCGATGGAAGTGTGTGGCTGTCAAGCTGGGGCTATGGCATTGTCGAGGCCAAGAAGGCAGAAGGCGGCGTGGTCCTGCAAAAGTGGAACAACACGAACAGTCCCCTCGTGGGCATCAGTAACGATGCGAACTACGTGGTCACCAGCGATGCCATCACGGATCGCAACGGCAAGCTTTGGATCGTGAATGAACTTGGCGCGGATCGATTGCTCGTCACGCGCGACAAGGATCAGAACTTCGGCTACTTCAAGAACTGCTACGATCTGCGCGCCAATCAGTATCGCGTGATCGCCATCGATAACGGCGGGACGAAATGGATGGCCGGTCCCACCGGCAACGGTCTGCTTGCCTTCCACGATAAGAACACACCGAACAACGAAGCGGACGATGTCTGTCAAATGCTCCGCTCGTCCAACACGCAACTCCAGGACAATGTGATCCGCGCCTTGCGCATCGATAAGAATGGTGCTCTGTGGATCGGCACGGCGCGCGGTGTGTCCGTGATCGCTTCACCTTCCACCGTGTCCAACACGACCATTCCCTTCGTTCGTCGCATCACGGCACTCTCGGCATTGAATGTGAACGACATCTTCGTTGACGCTGTCAACAACAAGTGGATCGCCACATCGAATGGCGTCTATGTCTTGAACGAAGACGGCACGGAAGTGCTCTCCATCATCACGCAGAACAACTCTCCTCTGCTGACGGACAACGTGAAGAGCGTTGTCGTGGACGATCGGACCGGACGCGCCTACTTCGGAACGATGAGCGGTTGTTCGTCGGTTCTCACGCAGAGCGTCAAGCCGCTCGACTCCTACGCCATTCGCTGTTATCCGCAGCCGTTTAGACCCGACGCCGATGGTGTGATCACCATCGATGGACTTGCCGCCGATTCCGACGTGCGCATCATGACGGCGGCCGGCGAACTGGTTGCCGCCGTGCAAACGAACGGACGTCAGGCACTGTGGAACGGTAAGGACGTGCAAGGTCGCACCGTCCCACCCGGCGTCTACATCATCCATGCTCTCTCGGCTTCCACCAAGGAAGCAGCCGTGGGCAAGCTCGCCGTCACGCGATAATACGCGCATCATGAAGCCACACTGGTACGATCTGATCGTGGTCTGTGTGGTCGGGATCATGGTGGCATGGTATGGAGAGATCGACCCCTCTGCCTTTGCATCGCAGAGCGAGTTGGATCTGGTGCACTACCAGCGCATGGCCACGGCGGCTCCGCACATCGATCCGCACGTCCCTGCCCCCTTCGTCTATCGCGTCCTTCCACCGCTTCTTGCAGGAACGCTCACACCGCTCGTTGGTTCGCAGGTGCAAGCGTTCCGTTTGCTGACCGTTGCGTCGCTGCTTTGTTGTCTGCTTCTGTTCCGTCGGTGGTTGCTCAGCCGCGACATCGATGCGCGCACATCGTTGTTCGTCACATGCCTCCTTGCCGCCTCACCCCATGTGGTCGGCGCCTCCCTCTTCAATCCCTATCAGCTCACCGACGCACTTTCGTTGTTGGTGATCATGGCCTCGATCATCGCCATCGAACGTGGTGCATGGTGGCGTTATGCCGTGCTGTTGTGCATTGGTGCGGCCACGCGGGAAACGTGCATGCTCATGGTCCCTGTTGCCATCATCGTCGCATGGCCGTCGCGCCAATGGCGCATGGCACTGGCCGCGTCAGCACCGGCCATGGTGCCCTTCTTCGCATTGCGCAGCATGATGTCGCCCGAGAATCAGGGATGGGACCTGATCGGCAACTATGCGGTGTATGCATGGAAGCTCACGGATCCGGTGGCATGGTATCGGTTGTGCGTGAACTGCATGATCCCGTTCACGCTCCTGCCCGTTGTCGCCGCATCCCGTCTGCCGGACCTTGTGCGCAAGAACATGCACCTTGCCGTCCTCGTCGCCCTCGTGGTGGTGGCCAGTTTTGCGGGGAAGGACGTGGAGCGACTGGTGGCTCCGACGTTTGTGGCCTTCTACGGTCTGTTGGCGGTGATCCTCCAGCGTTGGGTGCGCATGGACGCCGTCACGGTGGTCTTCCTGGTGGCGACAGCACTGTTGGCGGCCTTGCATCCACTGTACTCGCAGCGGGATCTTGTGGACCGGACCACCTATATCGCCATCTCTGTTGTCGTCTCCGCGGCCGTTCCCATCTTTCTTGCACTTCGAACGCGTCGCGTTTTCTGAGATTTCCCTATATTTGTAATCCCTCGATGCGGAAGTGGCGAAATTGGCAGACGCACCATCTTGAGGGGGTGGCGCTCGCAAGGGCGTACGGGTTCAAGTCCCGTCTTCCGCACATCGAAACGAAAAACGGGTACGACCAAATGGTCGTACCCGTTTTTTTTTGGACGAAGGTCCGTTTACTTGCGCATCAGCTTGAAGAAGGACTTCAGGCGAAGCTTCATGTCGTTCTTGTTGTCGCTATCACGCGGGTCGCGGATCTTGCCGCCAACCTTGAGCCACTCAACAGCATCGAAGTTGATCTTCAATGTTGTCGCCGTGGATTCCGTGATCTCGAAGTACGGTTCGGCCTTGATGGTCAGGTTCTCCGTGTTATCGCTCGTCTGCACGAAGTCTGTTGCCACGCCGCCATTCCAGACGGTACCTTCGATGATCACCGTTGGACGATCAGCTGTTGCGAAGTCGCCGAAGACGGCATCACCGGCCCATGTGGTCACTTCCGGTGGTGTGAATCGATGGGATTCCAGCTTGATGCGATCGTACTTGCCGACAGGGACGGTGGTTGCGAAGACCGATGTGACCTTGCCGCGTTCGAACGTGATCACGGCCGGTCCGGCCTTCACGTCACGTCCACCCGTACCCGAATCGTCGTTGATCGCCTGAAGCTTGATGCGCGACAGAAGAAGTCGTACACGGGAGATACGAACGCTATCGCAGTTCAATGCTTCAGCGTGTTCGCCCTTGATCGTCATGGACTGGACGGTGGCTGTTGGGATCGATGTTTCCATCGAGAGCGAACCTTCGCCTGCAGGGTTCGTGGAAGACTTGCAGGACATCATGCCAATGGCGAGTGCTCCAACGAGGAGACCAGATGCGAGTACCTTCATTGTGAGATCCTTGAATGTGAGTGGTTAGGAGCGTACGCTGTTGCGCGTCCGGTAGAGTGCGCGAGCGATCGCAGAGTTCCCTCTGCTGCTGCCGTGGCGCTTGCCAGCGCGCTCTCCACGGCCGGTGATGCGTCGTTATCTGTGTTGGCAAAGAAGATGTTCCCTACGGGTGCAGACGCCAGTTGTGCCGGACCATTGTGTGAACCGCGGGTCGGGATCACGAGACTGTGTCCCCACGCCCATGCATAGATCTCCGTGACGCTCTCGGCCGTTGCATCGTCGACGTGCGCAAGAAATGCCCGCACCACATCGGCCACGTGTGCTGCGAACGATGCATCGTCTTGCAACATCGCCCGTGCATCGCGTGGCATGGGTGCATAGATGGAACACACATATCCCTCCGTGCCGCCCTTCCACACTGCCTGCGGATTGATCACATCGGAGAAGAGTGGCGATGTTGGCAGATACCATGTATCGATGGTCGACGCATCCACCAATGGTCGCGTGGAATGCAGATGAATGGTCGCATATGGCGCATAGGAAAGTCCACGCATGGCATCGCGCTGTGCCGTGCCAAGTTCAGGAATGAGGAACGGTGCCATGAACTTCTGCGTGGCCACGATGGCGCGTGCTGCCGTGGTCTCGATCACAGCGCCGTGCGCGTCGACGGAGAGCACGCGAACGCCGGTGCCTGTGTTCTCCACGCGGATGACGACCTCGTTCGTATGCACGGAATCGTGCATGACGTTGGCGAGTCCGCGCGTGAGTCCACCCATGCCGCCATCGAACGTGTAGCGTTCAACGATCTCGGTGAGATCGAACTCGGATGCATAGAAGTTGAGCAGACAGTAGGCGTTGACCGTGTCAATGCCCGCACCCATGGACGAACGCGCATAGGCATCGAGCACGGTGGAGAGGAGCGGTGAGTTGTAGGGGGCGAGGAAGTCGGCACCGGACATGGCATCGTAGGCGGCCCACTTCGCAGGAAGAGTTGCCGGCAACGGATACGAAGGAAGATCGGTATCGGACATTGCCAGCAGATCGTCGCGGAACCGACGCATCGCTGTGCGGTCTTGCTCGGACGTGGCAAAGCGCATGATGTCGGCGTCGCGCCAGATGTTCGCATGCAAGGTGCCATGCAGCATGTAGCCATCGGTGGGACAGACCACGTCGACAACCGATGCCGCCTTCATGAGATCCATCAACAATGGAGAGCGATCCACGAAGTACACGGATCCAAGTGACGTCGGCACTCCGGCCACGAGCTCGGACACGGCCGCACCACCGATGCGTGGTTCGTTCTCGATGAGGGTGACGTGTCGTCCTTCGCTTCGCAGCAGATGTGTGGCGGCAAGACCGGAGAGTCCCCCGCCGACCACGATCACATCACTCGTGCGTTGTGTCGTGATGGCAGCGGCCGCACCGTGATCACGCAGGTAGGCATGTGCATCACGAAACCGTTGTGCCGAGGTTCGAAGTGGTGGTGTCGAGCGCTTGGTGACGGACGGACGCGGACGTTCACATGCACCAAGGGCGACCGTGTAGATCGCCCCTGTGCCAAGAACTATTGTTCGAATGAAGTCGCGACGTGACGCCATGTGTTATCGCAAGAATGCTACAGGAACAACGTTCCGCAAGCCATTGACCGTGACCACACATTCGTACACGCCCGACGTTGTTGCCTTGATCGGCATGCGCACCGTGCCAACATCCACATTGCCGGTAAAGACACGTTCGACGTAGCGACCTTCGGTGCTGTAGAGTTCCACGCTCACCGATGCCGGCACGGCCTGCTGCCATTCGAGCGTTGCCATCGATGCTGTCGGATTCGGATAGGCGCGCACCGAGATGTTCACCGGTTCGTTGCCGCGATATGCGTCGTGCACACTCACAGGATTCGTGAGCACGCCAAGCGGAAGGATCCGCTCACCGAAGATGGCCTCGGTGTCGGCGGGCGAACCACCGAACCATGTTTCCATCACATCGGCATAGACACGACGGAAGTCGTACTGATACCGAAGATCGCCATTGCCATCAAGGTTCTTCAGATCAGGGTTGTTCCCGAACACGCCGGAGCGCACGCGATTACCGAAGACGAACTGCACGGACGAAGCACCGTGATCGGTACCGCGCGAGCCGTTCTCGTAGGGACGTCGACCGAACTCGGAGGCCGTATAGCCAACGATGCGTTCTGCCTGTCCTTGCAAGAGCATGTCCTGCATGAACGTTCCAACGCCCTTTGAGAGGGATTCAAGGAGGAAGGGATGCAGACCGGTGAGGTCGACGTTCTGTTGTTGCACGTGCGTATCGAAGCCACCCATGTAGACCATGTAGACCTTCGACTTCAGTCCACCGCTGATCAGTCGTGCAACGAGTTGCATCTGACGTACGAAGCCATTCGTCTGATCGTACGTGGCCATGTTCTTGCCCTTGTCGAAGGCATTCTTCACGCTGGCCGAATAGAAGTCGGACTTCTCGGCGACGAGACGTACGAAGTTGAACTCCTTGCCGTAGAAGGTTTCATCGGACATCGGATCCATGTCGGGCGACAGACCTTGACCAAGTTCAAAGAACTTGTCCGGATCCGTCAACGCTATGCCCACATCTCCCTTCGGACTCTGGAAGAGCATGGACAGCGATCCGCCGATCTGCACGGCAAGCGGATCCGGTGGCAGCACGTCCGGGAACCCCGGTTGCGTGTTGGCAAAGAAGTTGCCAAGCCATCCATAGATCAGCTTCGTGTCTTCCCACGGCTTCGGATTCAGACCACTGAGCCAGATGTCCGTGGAGCGGAAGTGCGAGAGGTTCGGATTCTCATATCCCACGCCTTGGATCACGGCAAGTCTGCCGTCTTCCATCATGCGACGGAAGTTGTACGTGTTCTTCGGATCGAGCGCAGGGTGCATGTAGACCTTGCCAAGCACCGGAACGGTCTTGTCCTTCGGAACGGCGATATCAGGTCGGATGTCGTAATAGGCCGAGTCGTCGGCAGGGATGATCGTGTTCAGACCATCGTTCCCTCCGAACAACTGGATCACGATCAGGATCTGATCTCCGTCCGCATTCAATGTGTTGAGCAACTGCACCGGAGAGAAGGCGCGCAGCGGGATACCGCCAAGCACTTGCGTTCCGACGGCCGCTGCTGCTGTTGTCTTGAGAAAATTGCGACGCTTCATGGTTCACCACATCTCGGTTATTAGCAGAGCTGAAAGTCGGGCGCCTTGGAGATCGCCACGAGGAAATTGCGCACGCGCGCAGCGGCCGTTGCCTGATCGTTGACGATCGAGGGCCAGTCGTAATCGGGAGCACCGCTCAAGAGCGAGTTCTCGTAGTTCTTGTACCGCTCGCTCGAAAGCGGCAGTGGCAACAGATAGGCACACACGTTCTTGGTGAACTTGTGCACGTCCGTGTAGTCCGGGAACTGCTTGATGAACGCGGTCACCTGTGCATCGGTCATGGCCATGATCACCGTCCGTGCGAACTGCCGACGCACCGGATAGGTGTTCGTGCTGATCCAGTAGTGATAGCCCGGCCATCCTGCAACGTTCGGTGCATCGTAGATGGTCTGATCCATCTTGCTCGTCCATGACGCTCCGTCGTTCACCGTCACGCCAAGCTGCCGCATGAGACCGGCCACACATTCGATAGGGGTCTTGATCTGGGCACCACGGAAGGCAGGATCGAAGAAGTGCGAGCTCGTGAACAATGCCTTGAGCATCGGACGGATGGCGAAGTTGTTATCGCGGAACACCTTTGCGAGATCATCGACGAACTGTGTGTTCGTATCGATGGGTGATGCATAGATGAAGAACTTGTACAGCTTCGTCGCGATGAACCGTGAAACGGCTTCGGGTCTCGCTTCGTGGATGATCTCCACCAGCTTGAACACCTCTTCCATCTTCACTTGATACTCGGTGTTGTTGTCGGCTGTGCGTGCGGCGATCGACGTACCCAGGACGGTCTTCTGACCCGCGTCGTGGTCAGTCGGAACGAAGTACGAACTGTAGTATCCGTTGTTCGCCGGCTCGTCGTTGAAGAAGGCGGACTTCCAACCGGTGAGCACACGTGCGGCCTCTTTCACATCGCCTTCCGTGTACCATCCGATGCCGGTGGTGAAGAGTTCCATGAGCTCGCGTGCATAGTTCTCGTTGGGCTTCCCAACCTTGTTGAGATTTCCGCCGAGGTAGAAGACCATGGAGTTATCGATGGACACGTCGAGGACCAATTGCTTGAAGTCTGCGAGTCGGTCCTTGCGGAACATCAGGTACTGACGGTACAGCGATTGCGGCGGGATCATCGTTTCCGAGTCAAAGGAGAACTCGGAAATGAAGTGTGCGTTCCAGAACGAGGTAATGCGTTCGACGGCCTTCGTGTCTGCCGCCATGGCCTTGAGCCACCAGTTCGAGAAGGCCGCCATGTTGGAACGCCAGGCCGACCAAATGGAGCCTCGCGTTTGCAGGTCGGCTCCCGCAGGATTCTCCGTCACCGCATCCACCCACGTTCCCGGCTTGGCCGGTTCCGTTTCGGTATTGGATCCGAGGAGTTCCTCCACGACCACGTCGGCCGTCTTGCCAACATAGCCCGCGGCCTGCTGGACCGTTGCTCCGAAGCCAAGTCTGCGCAAGAGGTGGTAGACCTCGTCGAGCGTCAGTGGCGATGTATAGGGTTCCACTCCTGTTGCGGTCACGAGTGGTGGACCGTCGATCGATTGTCGTTGTGCGCTCGATCGGAGTAAGCTCGTGAAGAGCTCTCGCCTATTCATGGGCACACCCTTTGGATAGTGAGTTCATCGAAGTATTGGCGTTTTAATGAACAACGAAACCGTTCGACAGTAGTACCGGCCTTCGGGCAATGAATTGTCGTAGGGCAATTCGGAAGGACCAATGCCGGTCACCGACTCGATCTTCACAAATGGCGCTGTCGTTCGCAGATACTGTTCCACTGCTCGTGCACGCGCCGCCGAGAGGTCCATGTTATGCGCAAGCTCTCCAAGCTTGTCCGTCGATCCCTTGATGGTGGCCACGCTCGTAGGCTGTGCCGACGAGGCGATCACCTTCTTCATCATGTCGCGATTCACATCCGAAATGGTGCTCTGGTCGAAGTCGAACACGATCAGACTCAATCTACTCACTTCGTACGTACTGACCGACTTGTTCACGGCGAAGCGTCGAACCGACTCAACGGGCTCTCCGCTTGTCTGCAGAATGGTCATCGTTGCCTCGAGCGTATCGCTTTGTCCCATGAGCGGACCGATCTTGTCCGTGATCTCCTGCGTGAGATCGAACGTGACCGTCGACGGTGGCTGCCCGGTCCCCTGCTTGGTTCCCAGCAGCACGCCCGCACGTCGGACGTTCAGCGTCCATGAACCCGCGAGTTCCGGATTCTTTACAGCTACGCTGAAATCATGTCGGCGCTGCACCGGCACATACTCGTTGAACCGCGTATGCACCACCGGTGCCAGCAGCGCCGGATCGGCACTGGAGAGCTCCACCTTGCGATTCTCGGCCACGCCTTCGGCATAGGCATCGTTCGACGAGACCGTTGGCTTCTCCACGGCGCGGATCACGAAGCGCGAGGCGTCGAGTCCCCAACGGCGGCGCATCACGTCGACAACGGCCTTGGCCCTGTCTTCGGCCAACTTCTTCCGCCCTTCCGCCGTGCCGCCTTCCATTCCATCTGTGGTACCGGTCACCACGAGAGTTGCGCGTGACGTGGCCATGCGCTTGCCTACGATGTCGAGCATGCGATAGTAGATCGGCAACGTCTGCTTTGGCAGTGCTTGTTCGGAGAAGGTCTGCGTCGACTCCGTGCTCACGTACCGCGAGCGCACGGCCGCCGATGCCGAATCGAAGAACAGATATGGCAGCAACGGGAACGTCTGCGTGACCACCGTCTCGTTGATCTCGAGCGGTTGGGTGGTGAGCGACTGAATGAGCACCGGAGGCACGACCACGGCGGCCACCACAGGCGGTGGCGGAGGTGGAGGCGCTTCGACGGGAGGAGGAGGCGGTGGAGGGGGTGGAGGCGGCGGGGGCACCTCCTCGTCGAAGTCGAGACGATAGCGCAGATGAATGCCGCCCGATGCGAACGACTGCGTCCACTCCGTGTTCTTGGCAATGGAGTTCAATCCCCGTCGGTACGAGATCTCGGGTGCGATGGACACGTTCTTCGAGAGCATGAACTCTGCACCGAGTGTTCCACTCACACCATACGATGTGTTCGTTTGCGGAATGTCGCCCGAGCCGACGACGCGCTGCTTGAGTCCACCCGGGAACAACACACTCTCCGGAGAGACCACCTGTTCCGTTTGCGTGAACGTCGACGCGACGATCGGATTCCCCGCATCGCCACCAACGCGAAGGTAGAACGGAAGGTCTGCCACCGGACGGATGCGAATGCCGAGGTCGACCATCACGTAGCCAAGCGAGGCCTCGTAGACATGGTCACGCACGAAGGGAACGTAGGTATTGGTGACGGGATCGAGCACTTGTGCATTATCGGCACTGCGTGCCGTGAGCGTGGCGGGACGGGATGAATACATCACGGCGGCCGAGGCTTCGAAGAGTCCGTCAAGGAACGGATACCCAAAGGTCAGACCGCCAAAGAACCCGTTGGACGTACCGCTCTCAAACGTGCCACAGTCCGTGGAACCCGCCAGGATGGGCATCTGGGATGTGTTCCAGATGTAGTGGTACCCACCGGTGATACCGATGATGGGTGGTTGCGCCGACAGCACGGCCGCAATCAGGAAGACGATGATCGATGTACAAAGCCGGAACGAACGATGCATGGAGGATTCCGAGTGCTACTGCGCACTTAGATGGCAAATGCCAGTCGAAAAAGATCTGCCCATTTCGTGATGACCAAGACGCGAACACCATAGAACGTGCCGAATCCGATGAGTGTGGCACCGGAGATCTGCTGAATGCGCTTGATGAACATCGGCGTCATGCGTTCACGAAAGGCCAGAACGATGCGCACGAGCGTGAACAGCCAAAGCACATTGCCAACGCCAAACCCCACAGAGAAGGCAACGTTACTCAACACGGTCGATTCGTAGAGGTCGCTCTTCTGCACGAAGGCCGTCATGGCGGCCAACGACGGGATGAAGGTCGGATTGGCAAGGTTCGCCACGGCAAACCCCACGCCCACAAAGAACGGTCCGTGCGATGCCGCCTTCGACACGATGGACCCCGCGCGCTTGCTCGGAACGAGGCGTGCTTCGGGCGCTTTCACGCGCATCTGATGCACACCGAAGACGATCATGAGCACGACGACGAGCACCTGAAAGCCGGGTCGGAAGAGTGGCCATTGTGTGCCCCATTCATCCATCATCCCAACAATGGCCGACGTGGCCATCATGGCCAAGGCGCAATAGAGCAGATCGAAGATGCCCGCTCCGATGGCGAGCTTCATGGCCTGACGCCATCCGTCGTTCACACCCGTGCGAATAGATGCCATACCAATGGGTCCGGGCGGGATTGCCAGGACGTAACCGATCACAGCACCGAGAATGAGGGCGAGGAGCATGTGATAATCTACAAAAATGCATCTATCTTGGGCGCTATGTCCGACGCACGATCTTCCGCCTCGCTCCTTCCCACCCTTGGCCTCTTCACCACCACGGCACTCGTGGTCGGTGGGATCATCGGCTCCGGGA
This sequence comes from Kapaibacterium sp. (SeqCode), assembly GCA_044224925.1. Classification (GTDB taxonomy): domain Bacteria; phylum Bacteroidota; class Ignavibacteria; order Kapaibacteriales; family Kapaibacteriaceae; genus Kapaibacterium. The sequence goes on along the minus strand of JBGAJM010000001.1, from coordinate 134,434 downwards.
TCTTCAAGAACCCCGCATCCATGGCTGCCCTTGTCCGCTCGCCGGAGATCCTGCTACTGGTGTGGGTCGGTGCCGGACTCGTCACGGTGTTCGGCGCACTCACGAATGCAGAGGTCACGAGCATCATTCCGGCAACGGGCGGACAGTACCAGTACTTCCGCACCATGTATGGCGACTTCACCGCATATCTCTACGGTTGGGCCCTCTTCGCCGTGATCCAGAGCGGCAGCATCGCCTCCATCACCTACGTCTTCAGCTACTACTTCCACACGTTGTGGCCCTTGCCCGAGTTCCCGCCCGACGTGGCCACGTCCATCGCCCTTCGACTTCCCTTTGGCACCATCTATCCACTACAGGAGATCGGCATCAAGCTGCTCACCTGCAGCATTGTGATCCTGCTCACCGTGGTGAACTACCTTGGAGTGCGGGAAGGCGGCAGGGTGCAAGGATTCTTCACCGTGGCCAAGGTAGCGGCCATTCTCTTCCTCGTGTTCTGCGCCTTTGCCTTCGGCTCGGGTTCCGTGGCCCACTTCACGCTCGACGCTACGACGGGTCCACCCATTGGCATGGCCCTCCTCGCCGCCATTGTCCTTACCATGAACAAGGCGCTCTGGGCCTACGACGGATGGAACAACATCACCTATGTGGCGGGCGAGATCCGCGAGCCGCAGAAGACCATACCGAAGGCTTTGATGATCGGCACCGGAACAGTGATCGTGGTGTACATCCTGATCAATCTTGCCTATCTCTATGTGATGCCCATCGATCAGATGGCCACGTCGCAAAGTGTTGCAGCGGATACGGCGCTGCGTTCCGTTGGAGCATGGGGACTCACCTTCGTGAGCATTGCCGTGATGGTGGCCACACTCGGCACCTCGAACGGCACCATCCTTGTGAGCTCGCGCGTATACTATGCCATGGCCAAGGAGAAGATGTTCTTTCGGTCCGTCGGCCACGTCCACCCTCGCTTCCATACTCCCTCCCGCTCCCTGATCTGGCAGTGTGTGTGGACGTGTGTGTTGATCTTCACGGGGACGTTCGATATGCTGACGGAGATGCTCATCTTCGTGAGCTGGGCCTTCTATGCACTCGGGGCCTATGGCGTGTTCATCTTGCGCAAGCGCATGCCGGATGCACCACGTCCGTACAAAGTGTGGGGCTACCCTTGGGTTCCCATCATCTTCATCACGTTCGCCTTGGTCTTTCTGGTCTTCAGTATCTGGGCCGACGTGGATAATTACAACACAAGATCGGCCCTTGGGGAAGAACCGATCTTGAATACGGTGTACGGTGCCGTGCTGCTGCTGACCGGCGTGCCGTTCTATTGGCTGTTCAAACGCGTCAGAACATCAGACCGAGCGTAACGTTCAGATAGTTGCGCTCCGGTTCTCCTGTGGTCTTACCCACAAGATTGCTCATCACATACTTCACTTCGAAGAACGGGGCCAGGCCACCAAGGTTCAGTTCCAGTCCTGCGCTCAGGCCTGCGCCAAAGCGCGACACCTTGGGTTCGAGTTCCTGTCCGGGAACAAGGATCGACGTCAAAATGGATTCGTCCGTGGAGGAGATCATCGTCGTGCTCGTATACGTGTACATGAGCTCTGCACCAACATAGGGACGGATGAGCGACGAGAGAAGGAAGTAATCGAAACCGGCATGGATCGGAATGATGTTCGTGGCCGTGTTCACCACAAAGGTCTGTCCGGTGCCACTGATGGTGGCCGTTTGTGCGGAGTTATTGAACCGGTTGTAGGCGATCCCGCCACAGAAGCTCAGATGCTCCGTCATTCCATAGCGGAAGCGGGCGCCGAGGCTCATGCCAATGGCCGATGCATCGGAGTACATGCCGGAGACCGAGTTGTTGAAATCGTAGACGTCGGCGATCTTATCGCTGGGGGTGGCAACACCGAATGTTGCGCCGATCTTCAATCCTTCGGGCGATCCGCCGTCTGCTGCACGCATGGGCATTGCAACAAGAACGGATGAGAGAAGAACGGTGGCGAGGAGCGAGGATATGTTGTTCATGGTGCGCGTCCAACGAATGAATGCCAAGAATGTTCCACTGACGCAGAAGCGGCGAAAAAGGTATTTTTGCATCATGAATCGAACCCTCCTTGCCCTCGCGGCCCTTCTCTGCTTTGTCCGGTCCTCCATCGCTCAAGAAAACGTCATTCCCCCCGCACGCATCGGCTTGTATGGCGGACTCGGGATCGACATGAGCTCGATGAACGGCAAGATCTGGAATTCCCCGTATTTCACGAGCGGTCAACTCGGATCGCACGTCAACGACTCGCTCTCCTTTGCGAATGGAAGCACGACGTTGGCGGGGACCTTCGGTCTGATCGGTGGCTTCCCGATCACCTCGACGATTCACTTCACCGGTCGCCTCGGCTACAACAACATCAACTCGTCCAGCACGGCCACACAGAACACCACAGATGGCGGCACCATCCAGCACAGCATCTCCGGATCCACGTCGCTTCTGGAGTTCACGCCCGGTGTGGAGTTCTACAATCTCTTCTCGGGTATCAGTCTGCATCCGCTCGTTGGTCTCGAATTCGGCATTCCCCTTTCGTCAAGTCTCTCGCAAACGATGGCCTATAAGAAGTCGCTGCCCAATGGCGACTCGGCCGTGACACTCAATCTGCCGGACGGACGGGAGGTCCCGAACACCACCATGCGCGCCGCGCTGATGCTTGGTCTGGGATACACCATGAAGCTCTCCGAGAAGTTCTATCTGCAGCCTGAGCTCACGTATCGTCTGCCCCTCACGAACGTCTCGTCCGACCCGAACTTCACCCCGTGGAAGGTCGGCCAGATCCGCCTGAGCGTGAACATCTTCTTCGCCATTGCCCCTCCTGTCGAGCCGCCGTCCGAAGCGAAGCGCGGCTTCTCGGTGGAAATGGAAAAGATCGTGGCCTACGATCGCGACGGTCGCGAGCAGCCCGTTTCCGTGGTGAACGTCGAAGATGTTCGCTACAACGAAATGTTCCCCATGATCCCGTACGTGTTCTGCGAAGAGAACAAGAGCGAACCGTCCGATGACATGCAGATGCTCGGCATCGCCCCCGAGAAGGGCGAGTTCAATCCCGAAGGACTTCCGCTCGATGCCATCGAAGTGAATCGCAATACGCTCAACATCATTGGCGCACGGATGCGCAAGTATCCGCAGGCAACGCTCACCATCATCGGCACCACCGATGGCAAGGCGGAAGGGAAGACGAAGGACCTGGCAGCGCAACGCGCGAACTTTGCCAAGACGTATCTCGTGACGGCCTTCAACATCGCGGCCGACAGGATCAGCACGACCACATCTGCCCTTCCTGCACGACCCTCGACCAGCAACGATCCCGACGGTGTTGCCGAGAACCGTCGCATCGAATTCAGGAGCAACGTGCCCGATGTACTCACGCCGCTCACGATCACGGCCGACAATCAGCGCATTGCAACACCCGACGTGATCGCCTTCCACACGAAGATCACCACGTCGGACTCGCTCAACGGTTGGCAGATGCACATCGGTCAAGCAGGTCGCACATTGCGTGACCTGCGCGGCGCAGGACGTCCGGGCGCGCTTACATGGGCCATCAAGCCAAATGAGCTCTCGGCCGCGCAAGTGCCCATCGACTATGAGTTCACAGCGTCGACCGTCGAAGGCGACACGCAACGTGTGAGTGGCTCGATCCCCGTGGACTATATCTCGAGCGTGAAGAAGCGCACCGAGAATCTTCCGGACCGCACCATCGACAAGTACTCGCTCATCCTCTTCGACTTCGACAAGTCCACCATCAACGAAGACAATCAACGCATCCTCGAACAAATGGTGTTGCCCTCCATCAAGTCCAATTCGAAGGTGGCCATCATCGGCTATACGGACCGGATCGGCAACGACGACTACAACGCCAAGCTCTCTCGGGAACGTGCAGAGTCAGTTCGCGTGTTCTTAGCATCTCGGGCAAAGGACGCGAGCATCACAGCATCGGGCGTTGGTGAGACACGACAGATCTTCACCAACGACATGCCCATCGGACGTCAACTCTCGCGCACCGTTCAAGTGATCGTGGAAACACCACGTCGCTGATCTCTCTGCACTTCCTACGGACCTCACGTGTATAGGTATCTCGATCTCATCGATTCCCCTGCCGCCCTTCGCGCCTTACCGGAAACGGCATTGCGTGATGTGGCCAATGAAGTACGGGAATGCTTGGTGGACACGATCACCAAGGTTGGCGGACACTTCGGAGCGGGCCTCGGTACGGTCGAGCTCACCACGGCATTGCACTACGTGTACAACACGCCGCACGACAAGATCGTGTTCGACACAGGGCATCAGGCCTATCCGCACAAGATCCTCACGGGTCGGCGCGATCAGCTCCCGTCCATCCGTCAAAAGAACGGCCTCTCCGGCTTTCTCAAGATCACCGAAAGCGATTACGATGCCTTCGGTGCAGGACATGCCAGCACATCCATCAGTGCCGCCCTTGGGATGGCCGCCGCACGCGATCAGCTCAAGGAGAACTACAAGGTAGTGGCCGTCATCGGCGATGGTGCCATGACGGGTGGTCTTGCGTATGAGGCCATGAACAATTGCGGTGTGTTGAAGAGCGACATCCTCGTCGTACTCAACGACAATAACATGTCCATCGCACCCAACGTATGGGCCTTGTCGAACTACTTCAGCGAGATCTTCGCCTCACCCACCGGTCGACGTCTGCGCGAAAGCATCCTTGGCGTCACCGACAAGATGGACAACCTTGGCGATCGCATTCGCGGCATTGCTCATCGCATGGAAAGCGGTGTGAAGGCCGTGATCACGCCGGGCATGATGTTCGAGGCCTTGGGCTTCCGCTACTTCGGTCCGGTGAACGGACACAACATCAATCAGCTCGTCAAGATGCTGCAAGGCATTCGCGAGATGAAGGGTCCCATTCTCCTGCACACCATCACGCAAAAGGGCAAGGGCTACGGTCCGGCCGAGCGAGACAGTCAATTCCTCCACGCCATCGGCAAGGTGGACAAGATCACGGGCAAGTCCCTGAGCAAGCCACCGGCCGTTGCACCGCCACCCACGTATCAGAAGGTGTTCGGCGAGGCCATGGTGGAGATCTGTTCCACGAACAAGAAGGTCGTGGGCATCACGGCGGCAATGCCGGATGGAACGGGACTCGACATTCTGCAGAAGCATTTCCCGGACAAGGTCTACGACGTGGGCATTGCCGAAGGGCATGGCGTCACCTTCGCCGCCGGTCTGGCCACACAGGGCATCGTTCCCGTGGTGGCCATCTACAGTTCCTTCCTGCAACGTGCCTATGATCACATCGTGCACGACTGTGCCATTCAGCACCTACATGTGGTGTTCGCGCTCGATCGATCGGGTCTTGTCGGCGCTGACGGTCCCACTCACCACGGCGTCCTCGACCTCGGCTACCTGCGCACCATTCAGGGCATGGTGGTGATGGCACCAAAGGATGAGCAGGAACTGCGCGACATGCTCTACACGGCCGTGTATTCGTATACGGCCGGACCCATTGCCATCCGCTATCCACGCGGGAATGGCGTGGGCATTCCCATGCGTCCCATGCAACCCGTCGAGATCGGCAAGAGCGAGACGCTTCGCAGCGGCACCGATGTTGCCATCGTGGCCATCGGTAAGATGGTCTCGCATGCCATGAAGGCGGCGGAGTTGTTGGAGGCGGAAGGGATCAAGGCAGAGGTCATCAATGCACGTTTTGTCAAGCCGCTGGACACAGCCATGATCGACGATGTGGCACGTCGCATCGGTCGCATCATCACCGTCGAAGACGGACAGATCGAGGCCGGCTTCGGCTCTGCCGTTGCCGAGCATCTCGCGCAAGGACACGACCACGCTTGCGATCTCCGCATTCACGGCATCCCCGATGTCTTCGTCGAGCACGGCACACAAGAAGAGCTCCATGCAGACCTGCAACTCGATGCCGCCGGCATCGCCGCCGTCACGAAGGACTTCCTCAGCGACAGTGTGATGCGTCACGCCCTGCGCTAAGGGTCAATGTTCGTATCTTTGCAGTCTTGTTTTTTGACAAGGATGATCCCGTAGCTCAGCTGGTAGAGCATTTGACTTTTAATCAAAGGGTCTTGGGTTCGAGTCCCAACGGGGTCACAGAGAAAAGCCGCATCAACATTGTTGGTGCGGCTTTTTGCGTTGTCGCTGCACCTTCCGAATACGGCCTGACTTCGTAGAGTCCGTTTGCATGTCACTCTGGAAGGAACGCGCGAAACAACGAACATGCGAGATGTCACACACCAATCAATGTGCTCGATCTTATCGATCACTTCCTCGTCTTGGGTTTGCTCCCTATACTACAATACAAAGTTCGACTGATGGTTCGTTGGCCGAGATGGTCTTTGCCATCAACAAAAGAAGAGACCTTCATCTGATGTCATTTCGGAAATGCAATCTTCATTCCCGTGAGCCTCCGCAACGTATCAACCGCTGATTTCGTGGTGACTTGAGTCGCACTGCACTTGCTGACCTCTAGAACGAATACGGTTGTGTCATTCAGGCTATATCGCATGCGACTCCTTGTATCGTCACCGAAAACAATGTACGACCCACCGACCGTAAAGTGCACGCCACATGCATTACTCTCAATCGGTGACCTGACGGTGATGTTGTCCATTCTCCGACTATTCTTGAGTCCATACTTAACGACAAACTGTGAGGTTGACACGACGCTTTTGATCGTATCGCGAAATGGTTTTCGAATGTAAGTGATCAAGGTATCCACCTCTGAAGAACGGCATACTCCGATGAATGCTGTTTCAAAGTTGCTCAGCGATCTAGATATATTTGGCACACCACCGACACAAGAGCAGGTTTCTACTTCTCGAGGGAAGAAAGCCGCAATTGTGAGAACGAACAACATCTTGTTCATCATTCTGTTCATCAGTCTTTTCCTCTTTGTTCGGGTTCTAGTAGCTCGACTCTGCGTCATATGCCAACGATCTTCCGCCTCACAATGACCACGTAGTACTGCATATCAACGTCCAGGCAGATGAAATCTAGAAATGCGCATTGAAGAATTACACGATGCATCACGTGGCGAAGTGTTACGTGGTGAAGTGTGTTGGCCAATCTATCGACCTTTGCCCTATCTCATTCAATCCATAGTTACCATGGAGGGCGACCGGCCTGGAGACTTACCTGTGCGCATAAATGAAAGTGGCGACACTTAACTGAATGACGTATCGACAGTTGTCTAAGTTAAATGACATTGCCTCACACAATAGCGGCTCGACGTCGCTGCACATTGCAACGTCAGACTATGTATCGAGTGTTACTTCATCCCATTCCTCTTCACCAATTAACCATTCTAGCATGCGCCTTCTTTCTTCGATGACGTACAGTTGCACATCTCCAGGCAGTTTGCCTCCGGTTAGTAGAGCCTCTCTGGCCGCCCAATGAAGACAATACGCAAGATCACAGGCCGCAAGGACTTCGACGGTTGTGCGAGGATTGATCTTCGAGCGTAGGACGTCGCTTGTTTCTCCGCTTCTTATATTCGGCATCAGGATGACGAAATTGTCGTCACAGTACTCCCCGAAGTCAAGTTGAGGCACAATACCAAGTGCCCACGCTAATGCCCATAACCCTTCGACCTGAACTTGAAAGCGAATGGGATCACCGTCACTGTTCTCAATAAACCGACGTTCTGATGTCGCCAGTTCATCAAATACGCCTTCCTGCCGCAGCCATTCCACGGCCTTGTGCCTATCGAAGCCGTACGCGCATGCAGCCACTGCATTCAGGCACAGGAGGCGGTTGACGGATTCATCAATCGTTCTCAAGTTTTGAACATCGTCTAAGAGCGGCAACGCGTGGTTAGTTGAATAACCGAGACGCGATGCCGTCTCAATTGACTGCTTGCGAATGAGATCAGGGGACATAGATTTTCCTGTATCCACCGGCGCCGTTCGGATGAAGCACCGGTTGTATATGTAGGTTGGCAAGCTCTTCCACTCGCAAAAGACGCATCACATCAGGATTGTCGCCTGGGTGGTGCCAAACCGTTCCAGGCGGATTACGCAGACTATAATCTGACTGCATTTGTCCGATTGCCAACATTTGTTTAAAGCACATTGAATTCCCGGCAATATAGTTGTCGGTGAGTAAAGACTTTGGTTCAGATAGTCTGTAACCCAAAGAAGTGGTGATATTCGACTAAACACCGAGTGAGATCGGAACCTGCCAACGATCACTGGAAGCGTAGTGCTCATGAATTTACGACAACATTTGACCATTCTCCGTCTTGTTGATGTCGACTCCTATCGTGAGCAACGTGCCTTTCATACGCCTTTACGAGCACTCTCTGACGAAGTGCGATGAATTCGTATGCGATGCTGAGATGGCATAATTCACTCAACATGAGCTCTCTTGTGTGTCCTATCTTGGCTGATGGCGTATACGGTCGCACACGATCACTTTGCAAACGATGCTTCACTCGACCCTGCGTCTGGCTATTTCTAACTTTAGCCCCTGTGATCTTGTCATATTGACTTCGCCTATTTTCAACAAATACTCAATGACTTTCTGATACTCCCTTGCCCTCCATGCTTCCTCTACAATACGGTCGTATTGAAGATGAAGTAACTCATTGCTGTACTCGGTCGCTATTCGCCTTTGATATTGTAAAAGTCCAAGAACAGTGTCTATATCACCATCCAAGAGCACTTTTCCTGCACCACTTAACAACACATACAAATTCTCAGCAAACTTTGGCAGGGTGAGATCATTAACTCTAACATCAGATTTAAAGCACTCTTTAATGAGTCGATCAGTGATCTCAAATGCAGTGCAGCCTTGCACACCATAGAAAAAGATGTTTGAGTTCTCTCGTACATTGTGACCAATTCGTATTTCCAAATTGTTCTTGACATACGAAAGGAGGAAGTCCGATCGCTCTTGCAATTGAAAATCGTGCCGAGTCAGTAAGTGATCGACGTCGGTCATTATGTCAATTAACTGATCCATGTTTCTCTTTCTCACTATTATGACGGGCGAGCCGATATTGTCGATTTCGTGTCGTGTGCGCACTAACATTCACACCACTGTGAATATATAGTACTGCGCTTCGACGTTCAGTCAAATGCAATCTAGCAATGAGCTAGGAAGTATCGCACCCTACATCACTCTTTGCCAACTGCCCATGGATTGAGCTGATCTTCGTGTACGGAGGCTCTAGTCACAACCCATAGTGACGGCGATTATCCTCCTCATTCTTGAGGACATAGGGTAAAAAGTCCCTTGCTTCAGATAACAAATACTCAATATCATCCGCACATAGCACAATCTCCTCGTCAGTGGCCCAATACTTGAAATACAATTCCTTACTTGGTGATACACCTATCTCTATAAAAGGCCCAACACCTTCATTCAAAAAGACCTCCAGATATGGATACTCAGTATTGATGTCTCCAACAAACTCAACTCTGACACTTCGTTGGGTATTCCTCATTAGTCACCTTGTTATTTCCGCCGTTTGATTTTCAATCCAATGGCCTTCATTTCTCATATTACGGATGGAGGTTTACATGGCAAAAGGCCCTCGATTGATCACGTGATGGTGGTGCTTTCATGAGTATCGGGAATCTTTGGATCATTGACAGTTTCTGAACAATCCTGCTTGCCGCAATGGCTATCGATCAACCACGCGGTTCCCAAACAGGTAGAAAGTCAAGGCCAACGAGTCCACAAGCATTCCAAGTATCCACAAATCGTTCGCTTACAAACGTGGGGCTAACAGTAAGGTTGGGTATCTTGAATATGTCAACACCGTCGACTACGTCCGGACGAAACACATAGCGCTTGATCCAGTAGATCTGTCCTCCACTAAATCGCGACAAAGTTGATTCTTCTTCATTGAGTGCGTCGATCATTCTCGTAGCGTTGAAAACAACGAGATCAGCTTCAGAACAGACTAACGGGAGAAGTTCACCATTCGCCATCAATAGCGCACCCAGAGCCTCTTTCAATGGGGTCCTAAATATTAGTGTATGCTCCCCCAACCAAGGGGAGTCTGAGTATGAAGCTTCAACACCCTCGTCTTGAGAAACTAGTTTCATCGGAATGGGCCTCCAGGTGGATACTCTAGACACACAATTGATCAACCTGGCAAAAACGTTAAAATCATCAGAATCCATTGGATGGCAAATCTCGCATCCATCGGCAACAATAGGCTCGAATATTCTCAGTTTAGAACTCACGGCAACTCTCCTTTCAACAAAGTCCGCCTCATTGGAGATTCCTGCACCATGACCACTTCTTTCCGCACGCTGTTGACCGCCATTCGATGTCGTTTCTTGATTGGCTAAACCGTGATCTATATTGCAGTTGCTTTGACATGTGAGTGCTGTCTAAATCGAATCATTGTAGCGGAATCTCGTGGTCACATTCGGCGGTATCTCCACTCAGCCAAGTGCCTGACTAATGATACTGTAGTATGTGAAAAACTCGGTCTGATCGTATGGAAGGCTTGGATCTTCAAGGAAGGGGTTAACAAGCGTGCCAGGCGCCGATTCAATGGCGCATACTACGGCAAACCAAAAAACATCTTCTCCGTACAGCTCTTTATAATCCGCTATTTCGCGTGCTAGCACTGTTGCTCCATTCACCTTTGCGCTATTTTCGAAATACATAGTCTGAACGAGATAGTCGTCAATTTTCGCAAGTACTTCCCGAAGTATGTTGAGACCATCCTTCACATTCCCTTGAGTGAATTGGCACACCGCTTTGTAAAGTTGGAGTGCATGTTTACTTACATATGGGCTAGATTCAACTAATGCTTCAAATCTTGGGTTGAAGTAATGTTGACGATAGCTTATGATACAATACTCAATTAGAACGTCATCGTTCAATGGCAGCCCCGTATCGCTTTTACTTGACACCATTGCTACAGCATCTTCCAGATTCCCACTCCTAATAAGTGCCAATTCAGCGATTCGGGCCTGCCAATCCGCCCCAACTCCGGGTTGCAAAGTTTTCAACTCCTCGGAAAGGACGCTGTACTCCGACAGTTGAAAATACACTTCGCACGAGAGAAGTCGGATTACACAGCAACTTGAGTCGACCTCATTCCGTCTCAAATAGTTGACACAAACGATTGGCAATTGTAGGCTTAAAAGTGCCAGAACATAAGCGATCACCGTCAATCGTCGCTCAATTGGGGTGAAACCAGACTGATTTCTCAGGTTTCTTTGCAAGGTCAGAAGCTCATCGTAATCGGTCTTGCCATTTTCATATTTCAGTAAGCATCCATACACAAACGACATGTTACTTGTCTGTTGAACAATGTTTGAATGTTCTATTACCCGAATAGCTTCACTTTTGTTACCATGAATTATTCGCCTAACAAGCAGACCTGCCTCAAGCAGAAACACCTCGTCATCAAGCAGAGTATTCTCTTTGAGTAAATCTAGCGCCTCGCGACTTGACCCAAAATTGGTGTCAATATCTTCGAGTAGCCTTACAACGATTGATTCAACATTGGAACTCATTCTTTCCCCGATTCAACTATTTGATCACTCATTGGCGTTGCCTGGGAGATTCCGCGTCCATTGTCCACACGATACCGCGTTAGTGAGACCACTTAACTCCGTACCCAACGCTTACATGAATACAATTTACTATTGAGCATAGAATAACTTCATTCTGATCTTCACCCAATGATGTTGACAGTTTGTAAAGGACCATTCACACCCGCACCACCGGGAAAGCCGTGCGGTACTGCATTGGTGCAGAGTGTGCAGAGGTTGTTGTGATGTCGAGAACGTAAACGCCGGAGGGTAGCGACGGCAACGGGATGCGCGTTGCCACTTGAAGATCGAGTGTGGTCTGCAGGACCTGACGGCCATTGATGTCGCGAATGACGGCCGATGCGCTCGTCGGCGTGAGGGCGGTGCCGTTGACCGTGAGGTGACCACTGCACGGAATGGGTGTGAGCTCGAATGGATGACGTGGCTGACTCGACACTGCAAAGAGTGGGAGCGGTTGAAAGAGTCGTGGTAGGATCACTTCGTCTATGGCTGATGGTGAGGCTTGGAACCATTGACGTAGGATCGAGGAATAGATCTGTCGGAAGTCGACGTTCCATAGCAGGTTTCCGTCAGCATCGAGTTCGGTGACACTCGGTGCCGTTCCGTGCATGCCGCCCTGCACCTTCCCTCCTATGAGAAAGACGGGCGCGGCCGTGCCGTGGTCGGTGCCTGTTTGGGTGGGCTCTACGCGACGTCCGAACTCACTGATGACAAGCACACATACGCGATCTGCATCGCCTGCATCTTGCAACTCGCGATAGAACGAATGGACGCCTTGAAAGAGCTCGTCGAGTTGTTGGGCGTGGACCTCTTGCTGACGGTGATGCGTATCGAACTGACCGGCGTGGATGATGTATACCTGCGTCGACATACCCGCGCGAATGAGTCGTGATGTTGTTCTCAACGAGCCGGCTAGTGGCGAGTCCTTGTCATACGGCCGCGTCTGTTGTGTGACAAGAGAAAGTGCCCGCTCGATCGACCGACCGTGAACTTGCGCCCGCTGGAACCGCGACGAGAAATCGTTCGCGCCGATATGACCGTCGTTCAATCCTCGTACGTCCTCATTTCCCGCAAACTGATGTGAGGCGTGATAGGTATGACCATGTACGCCGTGAGCTCCATGCAGCAACCTCCCAACAGCATCGCCGTACTCTATCGCATACGGATCCGTCTCGTTCTCGAACTTCTCCATGTCGAACATTCGTCCTAACCACCCCGATTGCTGATAGACGTTCGCATCACTTGCCGACAGCCATATGTCCGTGCCTCGAAAGTGCGACAGGTCCATGTTCGGATAGCCAACCCCTTGCACAATTGCAACAGACCCTTCGTTGTACAACTCCATGAGGGGCGCCATCGATGGATGCATGCCATAGCCATCAACATCGGGTATGGGGAGTACGCGTTCTCGCGGGATCGAGAGATCATATGGTCGACCTCCTCCACGGATACGATAGTATTCGTCATCGTGAATCGGCACGATGGTGTTCAAGCCATCGTTCCCACCGAACATGCGCAGGACGACGAGTATCCGTTCGCCGCCGAGACTCTCGGTTGCAAGGTGTCCCATCTGATCCGTTGGTGCGGCAAATGCACGCATCATACCCGACTGCATGCACGGCAGCACCAATCCTGCCTTCCCTACCGATGTGAGAAACTGTCTGCGTTTCATGGTCTCCTCATGAGAACAACATGCGTGGTGAAGTCGTTACCGCCGTCATGATCTGTCGCAGTGCAGCATCCTGATCTCCCGGGAGATCTGCGCACAGCTCTTCCGCCGCTTGCTTCGCTTCTGCTTCACTCAAGCCAAGGAGATCGACGGTTGCAAGGGCGGCAAGGTCTTTAATGGACACCTCACGTCCGTACATTTCATTGAAGTCGGCGCTTTCAATGGGATACACCTGACGTCCCCCCGGATAGTCTTTGAAGTACAACTTCCCTTGCCATAGTCTGCGATGCTGTTCCAGTCGCCACGCTATGCTACTTCCCGATACCGTGCTCATGCCGGTGGGCCATCCCGACACATTGGGCGGATAGTACATGCATTGTCCCATACTCCGAAGGCGAATGAAGAGGTCTTCCTCCTTGCCACCTTCCACATCATCCAGATCCGGGATGTATCCAACGGCGGCGTATCGTAACTGACCAAGGAAGGTAATGGAGGCAGGGGTGGAAATGGACATGCGATTAGATGCTTCGTAGAAGTGCGAACTGTTGAGGACTGCACGGATCACGGGTTCGATGTTCATGTCGTTCGCAAGGAGAATGTCTGCCATGGCTGCGACAACGTCATCTGCAAGCACTTCGTTGACAAAGCTCTGATACCATCGTGAACAGATATGGTAGGCGATCTGTTGTTGCTTGGTCGTGAAGAGGATGTCCAAGACGTCTGTGCTCTTGAAAGCCCCTTGATGACCGAAGATCGTCTTCTCTTGCGGGTCCCAATGATCTTCGCGGAATTGCAACCGCCGCTTGCGATAGAGATAGTCGATGCCCTTGTCATCCACACGATGATACTCCTGGATGCGGAGGCCGCTGAGCGCTCGGGCGATCTGTGTTATGTCGTACTGCGTATAGTTTGGCTCGTTGTTCGATCCTCGCCGACCCAGCAAGAACAACTCGAGAAGTTCCCTCGCGAGGTTCTCATTGATCCCATCGTAGTCCGGCTTCCAGACATTCTCCGTTCCGCTGAGATAGATCTGCAGCGCCATCCCATGCACGAGCTCGTCCACCATCGTCCGCACATTGCCCATACAGTGCTGTCGCATGGTCTTGTTCTGATCGATGATGTTCTCTGCGAAATGCGATCCGTTGAACGACGAAGGGATGCACATGTGCCACCATAGCGTGAGACGCTCCTGTGCAGAGAACTCACCACGGATCATGATGCCAGCCCACCATTGCACGGTCTCGATGTAGCGCCGGTCCTTTGTATCGAAGAACTGTCGGTACTCGGGAATGTCGATCGGCTGTATCTCTGCCATCACATCGCCATCCACGAGCTGCGCCACGTGATCCATTGGCACTTCCCACGGTCGCAGTAATCGGTCGATCGTGCGCTCTCTGCCTTCGGCAACAGCCCGAGTGATCTCGAGCGGCGTGGCGCCGATCATCATCCGTCGTAACAGGTGAGCTGCGTGCGGCCGGCCCCACGGTCCGTCTTTCGTCTCGTCAAACACATCCAGCATATGGAGAACTTCAAGTGAACAGGTGATTCGTCTGCGTCGCGGTACAATCATAGCGCTTCCGCACCTACGGATAACCTTAGCAGAACCTTAGCAGCCTTGGCACACACCAACTTTCATTAAGCTTACATGAATCACACCTTCTATCATCCTGTGGTCAGTTGCGTGAAGTATGAAGTGGTCTGATTGTGCGGATTCCCTATTTGCTAAGGTTTTGCTAAGGTTCATTATACCTCTCAACGACCTATGTTGCGAACAGTCCTCAGTTACTTTTCGCATAGGATGTTCCATGAACACCTGCCCTCAACCTCGCAACTTACCTCTTCTCTTTCTTTGGCTTCTTGTACCGTTGTTCTGGTCCGTGCAACCTTTGCGGGCACAATGGATGAAATGCGAAAGCATAGAGGGTGCCTCAGTTCGCTCGATATCAGAAGCCGGTGGATCTGTCTTTGCTCTGATAAATAGCAAGGTATTTCGTTCTTCAGATAACGGATCGTCATGGAGGGATCTCAGCCTGCCTAACCGCAGTGTTACTCGGAATGACATATGCACCTTTTTAGATGCTGATGGTGATGTTCAACTCTTTGTAGCCTCTGAAGGTGGAATTGAACATCATGTTGTGCGTGATGGTAGAAGCAGTCCGGTTGATATTCAGTTAATGAATATGGGTGTTCACTCTGTAAGTGTAGCTCAGCGTTCACCGTTCGAGCGAACACTGTTTTGCGGTTTGGACTCGGGCGCAGCATTTCAATCATTTGATGACGGCGCTCATTGGCGTTATTTGGACATACCTTCAGGTGGTCTCTACGGGACCAAACTGTTCGGCTATCCGGACGGCGTAGGCGGATTGATTGTCTATGCATGTACTGGCACGTATGGAGCTTTTCGGTCGACGAATAGCGGTGCCACATGGTCGCGATGCGTTGGCATCCCAAGCAACGCTGTAAATGCATCTGCCATGGTCAAGCTGGGGTCGAACAGATTCAGGCACGTTCTGGGCACCTATGTTGCAGGATTCTACCTGTCGGATGATGATGGAGTGACGTGGACAAAGTCGAATGATGGTCTTGACGACTTGCAGGTGTTTTCCATCGTTATCACAGCAGATCGTGATGGAAGAACCTGCATCATTGCAGGCACCGGGGCCGGCCTCGTCCGCTCAACCGACCTTGGAGCAAGTTGGGAGTTGGTGCAAAGGGTGAATTCTGGCCAGGCCATTTTTCGAATATGCGCAAGCACGGATTCCACGAGTGAGCAGCACATATATGCAGGCCTGTATGCTGCAGGCGGGGTCTTACACTCATCAGATGCAGGAAAAACATGGTTAAAGGTGAATAGCGGTTTTGAAGTGATCGGATACCGCCTTATGGCCACATCACAAAAGGGTGTGAACGGGCCTAGTGTCTTTATGCATGTGTACGGCTTTGGATTGTTTCGTAGTGACGATGATGGAGCGCATTGGACCGATCTTCATGCTCCGTACTTCGCAACGAGTCTTCGAAGTGTCGCCGTTTGCAGCACAGCAAATGGTGGAGAAATACTCCTAGCAACTACCAATGACAAAGTGTTTCGCAGTGGCACAAATGGCGATACGTGGGAACCAGTAGCGTCGATCAATTTCATTCAGTGCATATCGACTGTGGGCGATGGCGGTGGGGGCACCGATGTTTACGTTAGCGCATATGGTATGGTCATTTTCAGAAGCACCGACTACGGCACAACATGGATCTTGGAAAACAAGGGATCGGACTTTGCAGGCTTTGTGACCGGTATGGTGGCCCTGCGTACCAATGCCGGTGAAACGAATTTGTTCGCCTGTTATAACGGCGTTGTAGTACGTTCTACCAACAATGGCACCAAGTGGTCCGAACCATCGGGTTACAATGGCCTTGGATTGTCTGGTATCAATGCCGTTCACGACACAAATGGTACATGGCAGTTGCTTGCAATGTCAAGTACACCGGGATACCTTCGGTCCACCGATATGGGTGCCTCGTGGACACCGGTCCACCCTCCCGGCATCGACTACCCCCTAACCGGTGTTCTAGAATGTATCAGCGCCGAAGGGGATACCATATTAGCTTCTGGCACTTCACATGGTGCGGTGGTTCTGTCTTTGGATCATGGTAGAACTTGGCGGGTATCGCCTGTCGTTTCAGAACCTGGCGCGAATTCAGTCGCGTATTTGCCACGTCTCAATGGATCTTCACAGCTCTTCACTGATGGCGAGCACATCTGGAAGCAAAGCATGTCTTCGATCACGTCAGTACACAGTGATCATCCAGAGTCATCGCAACGAGTTCAGGCATGCAACGTCCTTTCCATTAGCCCTGCGCCATGTGCGTCATCTACAACGATCACCTACCAGCTACAAGAACGCAGTAGTGTGACGTTTCGATTGATCGACGTCACGGGCAATGAGGTGCAGAATTCTGTCGAGAACTCACGTGATGCTGGTACACATCAACACATCATTGATGTGCATCAATTGCCTTCAGGTTTGTACCTGTTACGTGTACAAGTTGGAAACATGACGACCAACAGCATGGTTCACGTCGTACATTAAGTTATGCGCCTTTCATCTCCTCATCGTAATTTCGGACAACAGGAGCCGAAATCATGATGTCGACCGTAGATGAGATCGCAGAACTGAAGCACCAACACAATGCTGTGGTGTTGGCGCACTATTATCAACGACCTGAGATCCAGGATGTGGCCGATGCTGTTGGCGATAGTCTGCAACTTGCCTTGGCTGCCCAACAGACGCAGGCCGATGTGATCGTGCTGGCCGGTGTGCGCTTCATGGCGGAGACGGCAAAGCTGCTCAACCCCGACACGATCGTGCTTGCACCAACCCTCGACGCATCGTGTTCGCTTGTGGAACAGAGTCCGCCCGATGCCTATCGCGAATTCCTTGCAGCGCATGCCGATCATACGGTGGTGAGTTATGTGAACAGTGGACTGGAGATGAAGGCCATGAGCGATGTGGTCTGCACGTCTGCGAATGCAGAACGTGTGATCGCCGCTCTTCCCCACGATCGACCGTTGGTGTTCGGTCCGGACCGACATCTGGGAGCCTGGCTGCAGCAGCGCACAGGACGCCCCATGGTCCTGTGGAATGCGGAATGCGAAGTGCATGCCGCCTTCGATGCACAGCAGCTCGATACCCTACGACTCGCAAACCCGAACGCGCGAATTCTCGCACATCCGGAGTGTCCGTCGCCCGTGCTGGAACGTGCCGATGTGATCGGATCGACGTCGGCATTGCTGACGTATGTGATGGACCATCCGCACGACTCCTTCATTGTGGCCACGGAAGTGGGCATTCTGCACAAGATGCGCCACCATGCTCCCCTTGCCACCTTGATCCCTGCCCCTCCCCTTCAGGTGACAGAATGTGCCTGCAGTGCATGTCCGCACATGAAGATGAACACGCTTGATGGTGTGCGCAACGCCTTGCGCACACTTGCACCGCGCATCGAGATCGATGCAGAGCTAGCAGCACGTGCCGTCCGTCCGATCCACCGCATGTTCGAGTTGGTGCAATGAACAACGCTGTTGACGATGTGGTGATCGTTGGTGGCGGTCTTGCCGGTACGCTTACGGCACTGGAACTATCGCGACGGTGTGCGGAGGCATCGATCTCGGTGCTGACAGCGTCGTCGCTTGATATATGCGCTAGTATGATGGCGCAAGGCGGCATGGCCGTACCACGTGTGGACCGTGCCGATGATGCCGATGTGCATGTTGCCGACACAATTGCGGCTGGGAATGGACATTGTGATGCCGACGTGGTTCGGTCCATCATTGGCGATGCACCGCGCCTGGTGCACGTCCTTGAAACACTTGGCGTTCGATTCGATCGCGACGTGCATGGCGCGCCGTCGTATGCATGCGAGGGTGGACATCAATGCGCGCGCGTTCTGCGTGCATCGGATGCGACGGGGGCCCGTGTGATGCAGAAGCTGCATGCCGAACTCCGTCGGCAGCGAAACGTACGCATCCGTGAACACTGTCGATGCATGTCCGTGCGGGTTCGTCCGAACCACGTACTGCTCTCCTGCATGAACGTGCACGATGGAGACCACATCACGCTCACCGCCCGAAGGGTCGTGCTTGCTATGGGCGGATCCGGTCAGCTTTATACACACACCTCCAACCCTCCAACGGCCATGGGTGATGCGCTTCGCATCGCTGAAGAACTTGGACTGCCGTTGCGAGATCTCGAATGGATGCAGTTCCATCCGACGGCCTTTGCAACGTCGACGTGTGCGGGGACGGCACCGTTGATCACCGAGGCCATTCGCGGTGCCGGCGCGTGGTTGCGGAACACGGCCGGTGAGCGCTTCATGCCGCGGTACGATGCACGCGCAGAACTCGCCACGCGTGACGTGGTGGTGGCGGCCATGCGACAGGAGATGCAGCGCGAAGAGGTCGACCGTGTGTGGCTTGATTGTCGGCATCTTGACCGACAGCATCTTGTTACGCACTTCCCAACGTTTATCGAGAACTGTCGAGCATTGGACATCGATCCTTCCGTCGACCTTGTTCCCGTACGACCCGTTGCGCACTATCAATGTGGTGGCATTGCGACAACGATCGATGGGTCCACATCCATCGAGCGGATCTCAGCCATTGGCGAATGTGCACGCACGGGCATGCATGGAAGCAACCGCCTTGCATCGAACTCGTTGCTGGAAGCCGGAGTGATGGCCATGCGTTGTGCAGAGCGGCTTGCGGCCGTCATCGCTCATCCCACGATGATTGCCTAGATTGGCGCCATGCGCCTTCCTGCCCTTCTCCTCCTGCTTTGCTTGTCGAGCGTGTCGCTCGCAGCGCAATCACGTCCACTCTACCGTGCTACGCAGCACAACATCGGGTATACGGTGCCGCTGCAGGGGTCGGCACGGACGGATACGACGTTTGGCCTGGCCTTGCGGTATCGTCCGCTATCATCGGAGACCTTCATGTCCGCTGCGCATCCCGTGCGATGTGTTGTGCGTGGTGTCGATCAGTTCCGCGGCAGTATCCTGATGCTTGAACCAGCAACAGCCTATGTGGTCGAGGCCATGTTCACGTCGGCCACGGGGCGATTCGCACCCTTCGTCGACACGATCATAACACGTGCCGAGCCCACGATTCACGCGAGCGATCACGTCAAGGTGGTGAGTCCGACGGGAAGTGGCACGGCCTATACAGAAGCAGAGCCCGGTGATCTGACGACCCTACTCAAGGCCGGCCTTGCATGCGGGACCACCGTGATGCTGAAGGGCGGGACCTATGCTGTTGCCGACCTGACCGTCACACTACCGGATGGTTGCGACGACTCGTCGCAGATCGTGTTCAAGGCATGGCCCGGCGACTCTGTAGTGTTCGATGGTGGACAGACGATCACCACACCGTGGACACCCGTGCAGGGACAACCGGGCATGTACTCCACGTCGATCGATCCGCGGTCCGAATTCACGTCGCTCTGTTCATTCGACGGACAGCGCCTGTATCCGTATGCCTTCCTACAGCCCAATGCCCTGTTCCCTTCCTACCCTTCCCTTCAGGACCTGAGCTATGATGTTTCGGGCTTCTATCGCATGGGCAATACGTTGTATGTGAAGATGCTGGATGGCACGGATCCGACCGGACACAAGGTCCGCACCTCCATTACATTTCGCTGCATGACCATCGTTGGCAATTCGCGTTCCACCTCCGTGGTCTTCTCGGGCATACACGTGCAAGACTACGGTGCGCATATCTGCACACAGAACGAGATAGGTCTGATCATCGATTGCTACCCCTCGTTCACCTTCCGCTTCGAGAACGTGAACAATGCCATTGTTGACGGATGTACGTTCACGAACTCCAATGCACCGATCGCTTTTTCAGGTGCGTGCAACAGCAACACCGTTCGCCACTGCACGATCACGGATGGCACGGGATACTGGTCGCACGGTGCCTTCAAGCAAACGCGCGATGCAAGTATGATCGACCGCGGGTCGTACGGACGCTACCTCGAACTCTCAGGCATTGCCTTTGCACCCGCGAATGATGATTCGATCTGCGGGAACAATGTCCATCACAATTCGGTGACGGGAGTGGTGGGAGGGATCACGGCGGGATGGATCTCTGCACGTGCTGTGGTGAGTGACCACGACGTGTACGATAATGTGGTGCGGAACTGCTATGACGGCATCGATTGCATCGGTGGTGCCGGTGGCGGAACGATGAATGCACGTATCTGGAATAATCAGATCCTCGACTGTCCGGTTGGCACATCACTGATCTCCAATGCCTATCAGGCCACCTTCATCATGCGCAATGTGTACCGCATGACCGATAGGATGAATCACAACAACGATGTGTTCTTCATGAACTGCGACAATTCATTGGCCACATCTATCTGGAGCACAGCCCTCAAACTGAATGCCGGTGATACGACGCGAGGAACGGGGACGATCCACTTCGTCAACAACACGGTCATCTCGGAAGGGACGTATGGGTTTGGTCTGTACTTGTGGAACCCGACGTGGACGTCGCTCTTCATGCGCAACAACATCTTCGCCTCCAAGAATGCTGTGCCGTTGATGTTCGACGGGATCGCGCAACAACGGTTGTATTCGTTCGATGGTGATGGAGATGTCTACTATGCCGACGGACAGTCATCCATTGCAACCATCCGACCTGTGCACGGCGTGGCGGGATGTCAGACCGTGGCATCGCCGGATGCGTTGCGCACAGCGCTGATCAGCACAACACAGAGTCCACTCATCTCGATCGGAGCGAACAGCATCCGACGTGCGCCCGACTTTGTGGATGCGATCGCAGGGAACTATCGATTGTCGCCGACAAGCGGCATCGTCGATGCAGGAGTGGTCGTCGACGGATTCACGACCACCTATCGCGGAAGTGCACCCGACCCCGGTGCGTATGAAGAAGGCGCTGTCACGTCGGTGCATGACATGCCACTTCCAACGCCGAACGCATTCAATGACCACGCCATTGTTCGCACGCAGTACTACACCCTCGTGGGTGAGGAGCTCGACCTACAGAGCGTACACGGTGGCGGATTCATGCTGGTGCGCGAGACCGATGCACATGGCAACGCGCGGACACGACCGATCATGATGCAGCGATAGAAGCCACAAACTCCTTCATGGCCACGGCTATCTGATCGCGAACTGTGCGATAGACGTTCAATTGTTCATCAACGGTCCCCGTTGCATGTACCGGATCCAGGAACGGCATGTGCAACGTGCGATGTGGTGGCATGGGAAAGATCGGACACCGCTCGCGTGCGTTATCGCATACGGTGATCGCAAAATTGAATTCACGACCAAGGAACTCCCCTACATCTTTTGGATGGTGCGACGAGATGTCGATGCCGACTTCCTGCATCACCCGGATGGCCAACGGATGCACGGCCGATGCGGGCTCCACGCCGGCGGACTCTGCAGAGATCCCGGGATAGGTGTTGAGAAACCCTTCTGCCATTTGACTTCTGCACGAGTTGCCCGTGCACAGGACGAGGACCGACGTCATGCGTTGACCTTTCGATTGCTCAGGAGAACGAAGCCCATCATGACGGGGACTTCGATAAGTGGACCGATCACGGTGGCAAATGCCTCGGCGCTCTGAATGCCGAAGACGGCAATGGCAACGGCAATGGCCAATTCGAAATTATTGCTGGCGGCCGTGAACGACAGTGTTACCTTCTGTTGACGCGTGGCATGGGCCTGCGACGAGAGCCACCATCCGATGCCGAACAGAACCACGAAGTACAACAGCAACGGGATCGATACTCGCACCACATCGAGTGGTACGGTCAGGATCATCGATGCCTTCATCGTGAACATCACCATGATGGTGAAGAGCAAGGCAATGAGGGTGATCGGCGAGATGATCGGGATCACCACGCGATCGAACCATTCGCGACCTCGTGCACGGATCCCCACGAAGCGTGTGATCATCCCAGCGGCGAAGGGAATGCCCATGTAGATGAGCACGCTCTGGGCAACGTCGGCATACGAAAGGTCGATGGCGGCACCTTCGATGCCCACCCAACGAGGCAAGGTGGTCAGGAAGAAGACGGCGTACGACGGGAAGAAGGCGATCTGAAAGATGCTGTTCAATGCCACGAGTCCTGCCGCATACTCGGGATCACCTTTGGCAAGCGTGTTCCACACGATCACCATGGCAATGCATGGCGCAAGTCCAACGATGATCAGTCCGTGCATCAGAGAGAGCGAGTCCTGCAAGAACAGAACGGCCAGTCCGAACATCACGAGCGGTGCGATCACCCAGTTCAAGATCATGGCGATCGACAGAAGTCGCATATCGCTGAACACCACGGAAAGCCGCTCGTAGCGCACCTTGGCAAGTGGCGGGAACATCATCACGATCAGACCGATGGCGAGCGGAATGTTCGTCGTTCCTTGCTGCAACGAACCAAGTGCTGTCGGAATACTTGGTATGGTGGAACCGATCACAAGACCAACAGCCATGGCAAGGGCGATCCATACCGTGAGCAAGCGGTCGGCCGTTTTCAATCGAGCCGTTGCCATCAGCAGCAGCCCTCGGGTCCGCAGCATGAAGCGGCCATTGGCTTTTCTCCATACACCGTCACACTGAAGATCCCTACACAAGATGCCTGCATGTCGGCGATCTGCTCTTCGCTCAAGTACTGTGCAAGCGTATCGTGCGGGAGCGTGATGGGCTTTTCCTTTTGCACGGAGATGTTGCGGAATCCAGCGGCATCGAGCATCTGAAGGTAGTCGTTCAGTTGGATGGCGCCACTCACGCAACCGGCATACATCTCGGCGTCCTTGCGAAGGGCATCGGGAAGTTCGCCGCGCAGGACCACATCGCTCACACTGAAGTGTCCGCCCTGCTTGAGGATGCGATACATTTCTGTGAACGCAGCTGACTTGTCGGGAACAAGGTTAAGTACACAGTTGCTGATCACCACGTCGGCGCGCTCTGCAGCCATCGGAATGTGCTCGATATCTCCAAGACGGAACTCGACATTATTGAATCCGAGCTTCTCGGCATTCTCGCGAGCCTTCTCGATCATCACATCCGTCATGTCGATCCCTACCACCTTGCCGCTCTCGCCGACGATGGCACGTGCAACGAAGCAGTCGTTGCCGGCACCGGAGCCGAGGTCGACAACGGTATCGCCTTCCTTGATCTGGGCGAACTCGGTGGGCACGCCGCAGCCAAGGGCAAGGTCGGCGTCCGACACATAGCCCTTGAGCTTCGAATAGTCTTCGGCGAAGATGGTGTAGTCGACGGTGGCGCATCCGCCCACGCCGCAACACGAAACAGCATTGTCCTCTTTCGATTGCGTTGCAATGGTGGCGTATTTCTCGCGGACCATGTCTTTGATCTCGGTTGCAGTGGTCATGTCGGTCTCCTTAACAACAAGTGTTGGAAGTGTTGGAATTGAAGGGCGAGATGGAGGCAAGGTCGGCCACGATGCGTTGCACATGGGCCCACCCTTCCGGGTTGAGGCAATAGCAGACCTTGGGACCGGAGATCGTGCCTTGCACGATGCCGGCCTCTTTGAGTTCGCGGAGGTGCTGTGAAACGGTGGCTTGCGCCAGCGGTAGTTCGTCGACGATGTCGCCGCAGATGCAGGATGCTCGCGAAGCGAGCAGGCGCACGATGGCAATGCGGGCAGGGTGTGAGAGCGCCTTGAGCATGCGCGCTGTGGCCACATCCTCTGCCGTGAATCCGTCGATCGTTTGTTGTGCCATGTCGAGTCCTTTATCGTATATCGCAAATATACGATAAAGGATCTCAGGGTTGCAAGACCAATTTTCCGGTGAACCGTCCGGTCACCAATCGGTCCTGCGCCTCGGCCGCCGCAGAGAGCGGCAATACGTCGCCAATATGCGGCGTGATCTTCCCTGCCGCCACGAGCCCTACCAGCTCTTCCATCTCGGCCTTGGTGCCCAGATAGAGGCCCTTGATGCTGAGGTGACGGAGGTAGGTCATGTGAATGCTGAAGTTGGTCTCCCGTCCCGTAAGAATGCCGCACAGCAGGAGCTGTCCGCCCTTCTTGAGCAGGTCGAAGCTTTGCTGGAAGGTCTTGGGACCGACGTAGTCCATCACCGTGTCGAGTCCGATGGGATAGAGCTTCTTGACCTCTTCGAACACGGCCTCGGTGTTGTGATCGAAGACCACATCGGCGCCAAGGTCGCGCAGCGTCTGCTTCTTCTCCTCAGAGCCGCACGTGGCGATGACGGTGGCACCACGATGTTTGGCGATCTGAATGGCAAGCGTTCCGAGTCCGCCGCTACCACCCCAGATCATGAAGGTCTGTCCGGGCTGCAGGTCCGACACGGTCGTGAGTCCGTGATACGCCGTGAGTCCCGCCACACCCAATGCCGTGGCCTGTGCGAACGACAGTTGTTCTGGCAAGGCGATCAAACACTTGGCCGGCACGGCCACATACTCGGCATAGCCACCCGGAAGGTGCATGCCGAAGTACTTCCAGTTCACGCAAAGATTGTGCTTGCCTTCGTTGCAGAGTGCGCAGTTGCCGCACCAGACCATGGGATAGGCCACGATGCGATCGCCAACGTTCCACCCTTCCACCTTTGCACCTACCTCTTCGATGGTACCGGCAACGTCGCCGCCAAGGATGTGGGGATACGAGGTCTGGAGTCCGGGATACCCACCACGCATCACAAGATCGATGCGGTTCACGCTCGTGGCACCTACCTTGACCAGTACCTGGTCGTCGGTGATGACGGGCATGGGAGCATCGGTCACATACGTGAGGACATCGGACGTGGTACCGGGTTGCGTGAGATAGACGGCCTTCATGGTCACACCTGAATGGGAAGCAGAACAAAAATGGTGGTGTCCCACAATGCATGCGAGATCAACCCCGGGACGATACTACCGAACCGACGGAACAGGAATCCCCAATGCGCGCCAAGGACAAGGGCGGCAAGGAGGAGCAGCGGATTTATGGCCCAGATATGCACGCCCATGTAGAGCGCGGCCGCCAGCAAGAAGCCGTTACGTGCGCCGAACTTCTTCATGAAGCGGTCTTGCAGATAGCCGCGCCAGAAGATCTCTTCGGACGGACCGATGAGGAACAACAATAGCACAGCGATAAGGGCGGCCGGTGCTTGCTCGCGGGTTTGGTAGATGGCATGGAGTTGTGTGGAGGCCCACGGACCCAATAGCCAGACGATCACCACCACGCCGATGCGCGACAGCACATAGAGCACGGTCGCATGGGCAATGCCAACACCAACGAAGCTCCATTTGAAATTCAGAAGACGCTTCCATTCACCACGTTGGGCGACAATGGAAATGACGCTCAACACAACGGTGGCCGTCGTCATCGCCGGCCAGAAGTAGTGATGATGGATGGTGGCCGCAAGGTCGGGCCACGGCGAGAACAGGAAGAACCAGAAGATGGCGGCGACGCCGATGGCGATCAGAACCATACGGAGAGGAGAATGCCAAGACTGAACAGCACGCCGAACATGGCATGATGTTGTGCGGTCGACACGTCGACCATGGCACTCGCTCGGATGTTGGAAAGATCGATGGCCTGCACGGCCTTGATGTTCTTCAGTGCGGGCGGCAAGCTCACGAGCGTGATGAGGATCCACGGTTCGGCATGCTTCGTTACCACCATGGCGACGACCCATGCATAGGCACCAAGCACGAGGAGCACATACTCCATCTTGGCCTTGCGCTCACCAAGGACCGTGGCCATGGTCTTTGCACCGGCGCGTGCATCGTCGTTGATGTCGCGCACATTGTTCGCTGCAAGAATTGCAGTCACCAAAAAGCCGATCGGAACACTCAACAGAAGAACATTGGCAGAGTAGGTTCCCGTGAGCACGTAGTAGGATCCGCCCACCATCATGGGACCCATGAGCAGGAAGACCAACACATCGCCCAATGCCCAATACTTGTAGCCGATGGGCGAACCCGTGTAGGCATAGCCGCCAAGCAGTCCGATCAGACCAAGCACGAGAATGGGTGTGCCGCGCTGCCAGACAAGGATCAGTCCGAGGGCAAAGCACAACACGAAGAGTAGATTCCCGGCGTTCAACACTTGCTTCGGTGTGAGCATCTTCTTGATGAGCACGCCCGACGAGCCGAGGGTGTCTTCACGGTCGACGCCGCGCTTCAGATCGAAGTACTCGCTCACGAGATTCGTGCCGGCATGCACGAGCAGCGAGCAGATCACGATGATCGGTGCTGTCCACCACAAGATCCCGTCGGACGGAACAACGCCGCGCGTGGCATCCCACAGTGCGATCATCGCACCGAGGACGATGGGCGTCATCGACGCCGTGAAGGAAAAGGCGCGTGCGGCCTGCATCCACACGCCAAACGTGGGTCGAGGAGAGATCGTTGCTTCTGTCATAGTGCGTTAGAAATCATAGCGAAGGTTGATGTTGCCAATGAGTGCGCGGATCGGCTCGGTGCCGAAGGCGCGGTTGAGTTGCACGTAGGCCGTGGTGAAGCCGACAGAGAACTGTCGACGTCCCGTATAGAACAGACCCAGCACGTATACGCTCTGTGCAGCGGCCACTTCTTGATCGCGACCGGTTGATGATGAGTACTTGTAGGAGAGCTGCACACCGATCGGGATCTCTGACTCCGGCTGCAGATCGTATTCGCCCGAGACCGACGCCACACCAAGGAATCTGCCTTCCGTCGAAACATCGTTCGCACCGGCGTATCCCAAACCGAGCAAGGTCTGCACGCCCCAGGACGGACTTGGCGTCCACGCCCACCGTCCGTTGGCCATTACATTCAACCGTCCCACATCGTTGATGAGAACGGCCGTGGTGTCCTTCCCTTCCGAGTCGATGAGCTTCTTCGCCCAATCATACGGCGTGAGCAGGATCAGCGAACTCTTCGAGATGTCGACGCCGGCCATGAGCGACCAGTTCTTCTCCCGCGCGATCTGATACCCAACACCGGCCACCAGTCCGTACGATGCATTCACACCTTCGGACAACAGCGACACGGCCGTTGTCCCCGATCGCACCGCACCAGAGAAGGCAACATGCAACGTGAACTTCTCGGCAATGGCCTGTTGATACTGCAACTCGAGCACGAAGTAGCCAAGGGAGGTCTCGACATCCTTGATGAAGTTGCCCTTGAAATCATACAACGGCAAGCTCAAGCCAACGGTCGAGCCGAAGCCCGTCGTACTGCGAATGTTCGTGGTGACGAAGGCATCGCCGGTGTAGAGGTTCGGCATGAACGTGTGATCGTTCAGCGTACGACCGGTCTCCTGTGCAAGGATGACAGGAGTGGAAAGGAGCAAGGCGGCAAGGACGACACAGATGTTCTTCATCGTTAGGCGATCTGGAGAATTTCGGAATACACCGGCAGATAGGCTCGCACACCAAACTTCTCGCGAATGCGCGCTGCCAACGTGAAGCGCGCATCGTCTTCGCCGTGCGTGAGGAAGAGCTGTGGACTTGAGTGCGATGCAATATGTCCGAACCAATTGATGAGCTCTGTCTGTCCGGCATGCGCACTGAAGCCACCCAGCGTGTGGATCTGTGCACGAATGCGAATGCGATCGCCCATGATGGACACTTCGTCAACACCGTCCACCAATCGACGTCCCAACGAACCACGTGCTTGATAGCCAACGATGACGATGTGACTGTTCGGATCGCCTAGGTTGTGACGAAGGTGATGGAGGATCCGACCGGCATTGCACATGCCCGCGCCGGCGATCACCACGAAGGGACCCTCGACGTCGTTGATGGCGCGCGATTCCTCGGCATCACCGGTGAACTTCACCGACGAAAGATCTTTCGCAAAGGCGCCGCTTGCATTGAGTGCGGCACTCTCTTCGTCGAAGAGATCGGTATGATGCGTGTAGATCTTCGTTGCACTGATACCCATGGGCGAATCAACGAAGATGGGGATCTTCGGTACGATGCCCTTGCGGAACAACTCGGCCAAATGGAAGAGCATCTGTTGCGTACGACCAATGGCGAACGATGGAATGAAGATCTTGCCTTTGTTCGCCACGACCTCCTTGATGATCTGGGCAAACTCGTCTTCTGTTTCTTGCAACGGACGGTGATCGCGATCGCCATACGTTGATTCCATGAAGACCACATCGGCTGTTTCAGGCGGATTGGGATCGCGCAGATATGGAAGTTCGAGCGGACCGAGGTCACCCGAGAACACGATGGTCTTCTGCACGCCTTCATCCGTGACGACAAGTGCAACGCTGGCAGATCCCAGCATGTGTCCTGCCTCGTACATCTTCATCGTAAAGCCCGGGGCAATGGTCTGTTGCACGTCGTAGTCAACGTCGACCATGAGCTTGATCGTCTCCGTCACATCGCCATCATCGAAGATGGGCTGATCGTTGCGGTTGATCTTGCCGCCCTTGCGGGACGCGCGTTTCTTCCGTCGTTCGAAGTCGTGCTCCATGATATGCGCGCAGTCTCGCAACACCAGTTCGGCCAGATCGCGCGTTGCACTCGTGCAGTAAATGGGACCGCCATATCCTTCGCGCACGAGCATGGGCAATCGACCGCAGTGGTCGAGATGTCCGTGCGTGAGCACGATGGCATCGATCGTCGATCGATGCAAGGCACCCGGGACGATGTTCTTGGCATCGTCCTCTTTATCACCTTGGAACAGACCGAAGTCGACGAGGACACGAGCCTGCGACGTCTGGACGAAATAGCTGGATCCGGTCACTTCGCCGGCAGCTCCGAACGGGGTTATGGTGATCATCCCCAAATTTAGCCCGAATCCTTCGTTATTTTTGAAGAATGACACACGAAGAAGAACCAAAAGCAAGTAAGGTCGACTACGGTCTTCTTCGACGCCTCCTTCGCTTCCTGAAGCCCTACGGCTGGCACATCCTGGGCGCCATCGGACTCACACTCACGGCCTCGGCCCTGGGTCCGCTCCGTCCCTACCTCACCCGCATGGCCATCGACGATCATATCGTCAAGGGCGACATGCCGGGTCTGCTCGTCTTCGTGGCCATCATCGTTGGCGTGCTGCTATTGCAGGGCGCCATGCAGTATGCCCTGTCGCTGTTGATGACGTGGGTGGGACAGCGCGTGCTGCTCGACATTCGCAACACGCTCTACCGTCACGTCCAGCGCTTGGCCCTGCGCTACTTCGACACTACGCCTGTGGGTCGGATCGTCACGCGCGTCACGAGTGACGTGGAAGTACTGAACGAACTCTTCTCTAGCGGAGTGGTGATGATGATCTCCGACGTGATGGTGATCGTCTGGATCCTCTACTTCATGTGGCAGACGTCGCATGCACTCACGCTGCTCACCATTGTCATCCTGCCCTTCCTCCTTACGGCCTCCTTCATCTTCCGATCGAAGGTGCGCGTGGTCTACAATGCCATTCGCGTGCAAGTGGGACGCATGAACACGTTCGTGAACGAATTCGTCACGGGCATTCGCGTGGTGCAGTTGTTCCGTCAGGAAGACCGGATGACGAAGGACTTCGCCGCCATCAATCGTGAACATCGCGAGTTGCAGGACCGATCGATCTTCTACTATTCGGTGTTCTTCCCGATCGTGGAATTCTTGAGCACCGTGGCGCTGTCGATCATTCTGTGGTACACGGCCGGACATATTCTGAGCGGCGAGATGACCATCGGTATTCTCGTCGCCTTCACCCAGTTCGCCGAAATGTTCTTCCGTCCGGTGCGCGATCTCACGGAGAAGTACAACACGTTGCAATCGTCGGTGGTGGCATCGGAACGCATCTTCCGTTTGCTGGACACCACGATGATCGTGCCCGACGATGCCGATGCAGTGGAGTTTGGCGGACTGCAGAAGGACATCGTCTTCCGCGATGTGCACTTCGCCTATGATGGCGTGACGGAAGTGCTGAAGGGGATCTCGTTCACCGTGAAGAAGGGCGAGACCGTGGCCTTGGTGGGCGCTACGGGAGCCGGGAAGAGTTCGATCATCAATCTGCTCTGTCGGTTCTACGAGTTCCAGCAAGGCGACGTGTTGATCGACGGTCGCAGCATTCGATCGATCCAACAGGACTCATTGCGACGGCACATTGCCGTGGTCCTGCAGGATGTGTTCCTGTTCTCGCGAAGTGTGGATGAGAACATCTCGTTGGGTCGACCCGAAGTGCCACCCGAGCGCGTGCTCGAAGCGGCGCGTGCCCTTGGTGCGGCAGACTTCATTGAACGTCTTCCGCATGGTGCGAACACCAACGTGCGTGAACGTGGTGCGGTATTGAGCGTTGGGCAGAAACAACTGATCTCGTTCTGCCGAGCGCTTGCGTCCGACCCCGACATTCTGATCCTCGATGAGGCAACGTCGAGCATCGACACGGAAACGGAGCAGCTCATCGAGCGTTCCATCTCGACGTTGCTCAAGGGACGCACATCCATTGTGATCGCCCACCGGTTGTCGACCATTCAACGTGCGGACCGGATCGTGGTCCTGCACCACGGACACGTCGCAGAACAAGGAAGCCACCAAGAACTTCTCGCTCTTGATGGCCTTTATGCAAAATTGTATCGCCTGCAATTCACCGAACAGTTGCCTAGCTGATCCGTTCGGAGATCTTCTCCCACACGGCCATCAGCGATCCGGAATCATCGGCCGTTCCGGACTTCGCCACTTCGTCCAAGGCAACGATCTCTTCGTCGGGCAATCGATACCATGCACCCGGATTGAGATCGGTGGTGTTGAACGGTCCAACACGATGACGTTTCATGTTCAAGACCTCGAACCCTGCCGCCTTGAGCGTTGTCGTGATATCGTGCTGCGTTCCCTTGCGCGTGCTGATGGACAACCAGCAATTGCGTGCATTCTTCTGATGGATGCTCACCTTCACGAGGTCTGCGTCTTCTTTCCAGAGTGCCTTGAAGGCCTTCTCAAGTTTCGTTGCTTCGGTCTTCTTTGCTTGCTTGTGCACCTTCACGTGATATTCTTTGGTGAGGGTGGCAAGGGGCGAGGTGGCCTGTTGCTTGTGGGCAGGATCGTTCGTGACGATCACGATGCCCGACGTTGCCTTGTTCAGCACGCCACCGGGCAAGTACCAACCACGTCGACTCGAGATATAGCTGTAAAGCGAAAGACGGAACTCTTCCTTCGAGCCGATCAAGCCATGCGGCTTGTGGAAGATGATGTAGATCGGTTTGATGGTCTTGCGTTGGATCACCCGTCCGTCCACCATCACCACATCGCGCTCCGGTCGCAAGTATCCGTTCGGATGGATGCATACCGTATCGTTGATCGTCACACGGCCGTTGTTGATGGCCGCAAGTGAGAGTGACCGTGATGCATACTGATACCCGACCAGTGCTTTGACGAGTGTTGTGCCTGGCAACTTGCGCGCCGGACGTTGCTTGGGTGGACGTTGCTGACGTGGTTGACGTTGTTGACGTGGTTGACGCTCTTGACGATAGCCACCGCCGCCTTGACGTTCTCCATATCCCCCGCCGCCTTGCTGCCTTCCACCATAGCCGCCGCCTTGCGAGCGACCGCCATAGCCACCGCCACCTTGTGGACGCCCGCCATAGCCGCCACCACCTTGGGGTCGGTTGCCATAGCCACCGCCACCTTGTGGACGTCCGCCGTAGCCGCCACCACCTTGGGGTCGGTTGCCATACCCACCGCCACCTTGTGGTCGGTTGCCATACCCACCGCCACCTTGTGGACGTCCGCCATACCCACCGCCACCTTGTGGTCGGTTGCCATAGCCACCGCCACCTTGTGGTCGGTTGCCATACCCACCGCCGCCTTCTGGTCGGTTGCCATAGCCACCGCCCTGCGGACGGTCATAGCCCTGACGTGGAGGAGGCGCACCGCGATCGTCGCGCGGGCGATCGATGGGTGGTCGGTCCGAGGGTGGACGTTCACCGCGTGAACGGAACGTGCGCTGCGGACGGTCTTCGCGTGGCGTACCGCCTTGCGAACCCGAGCGCTGTCCACTCCCAAAAAACTTCAATTGGCTGTCGTCATCCTCGACGTCATCCAACCAAGACGGTCTCCCCTGCGGCGGCCCCTTGGGCTTCTCATCATCGTTCGGTGTGGTGCTCATAACAACGTTGGAAAGTAATACGTGTTCGCATTTGTGATGGTGATCATTCCGTCCACACGCCCATGCCGTAGAATTTCTCGCGGCGTTGCTGGACCAATTGTTCGACGGGGATCTTTTCCAATGACTCGAGTTCTTCGACGAGGACAGATTGTACGGTGTTGAACATCTCTTCCGGTATGCGATGCGCACCGCCTACTGGTTCTGGCACGATGCGATCGACAATGCCTTGCTGGACCAGATCCGTTGCCGTGAGCTTCAGTGCTTCGGCTGCTTGTTCCTTGTATTCCCAGCTTCGCCACAGAATGCTCGAGCACGATTCCGGCGCGATCACCGAGTACCATGCGTTCTCGAGCATCAGGATGCGATCTCCGATACCGATACCCAATGCACCGCCGCTTGCGCCTTCACCGATGATCATGATGAGCATCGGTACGCGCAGACTTGACATCAAGAGCAGGTTCTTGGCAATGGCCTCTGCTTGTCCGCGTTCTTCGGCTTCCAGTCCGGGGAAGGCACCGGGCGTGTCGAGCAGACAGATGACCGGGATCTTGAACTTCTCCGCCATCTGGAACAGACGGAAGGCCTTGCGATAACCATCGGGCTGCGGCATGCCGA
Organism: Kapaibacterium sp. (SeqCode); assembly: GCA_044224925.1. Taxonomy (GTDB): domain Bacteria; phylum Bacteroidota; class Ignavibacteria; order Kapaibacteriales; family Kapaibacteriaceae; genus Kapaibacterium. The sequence continues at coordinate 101,009 of JBGAJM010000001.1, read as the reverse complement.
AGTTGCGATAGAGATTCGACTTCGTGTCGCGTCCCTTTTGATGCCCGACCACCATCACCGGTCGACCTTGCAACCGTGCGAGTCCGCCAACAATGGCCGGATCGTCACGGAAGGCGCGATCGCCATGGAGTTCGGTGAACTCCGTGAAACAGTGCGTGAAGTAATCGAGCGTGTAGGGTCGGTCCGGATGCCGGGCGATCTGCACGCGTTGCCATCTCGTGAGATTTCGATAGACGTCGGCACGAAGCTCGTCCACTTGTCCTTCGAGATCTTCGATCTGGGGTTGGATGTCGAGCGTATCAGCAAGAGCGCGCATTTCGGCGATCTTCTTTTCGAGCTCGACAATGGGCTTTTCAAAGTCTAGTGTGATGTTACTGGCCACGATCTCTACCGTAGATGTTTTGTAGGAGGATCTCGAGATCCATTGCGATGGAGTAGCGCTCGACGTAAAAGTCGTTGAGTTGCTCTTTCGCTTGTTCCGATAGTACGTCGGGTCGACTGATGTGAACCAAACCAGTGATCCCCTCTTTCCCTGCCTGCCGTTTCTTACCGTCGGGATAGATCCCGACAACACTGCGTTGTCCCCGTAGTACAGACGTCCACGTCTGCACGCGCCTCTCTGCGCGTTCAACTCCCAAAATTAGTCCCGGCAGGTACAGAAACAAAGAAAAAAGCGAGATCGCAACGTCCATGGTCCGTTTCAGCACACGGTTGCGGAACCGTCGCAGCGGGGAGACCACCACGGTGGGCTCGATCCCTGTCACATCGTTGATGATGCGGGCCGTCACCACATCGTCGTACTCCCCTGCCATGTGGAACCGCGCACCGCTTCCGGCCGATTGATGCATGATCTGCATCACGTCTGCCTGACCGAGCGTGGCCGACGTCACGATCACCTCGTTCACGTCGTGTGCACGCACGATCGACTCCACATGTCCCACAGTGCCAAGCACAGGATAGCCATGCAACGACGTGGCCGAAAGCTGGTCATCGGCGATGATACCGACGACGTCCGCAAATCGATGATCCACCGTTTGCAAGGCAGCAAGGATCCGCTCCGTGCGCTCATTGATGCCCACGACAAGAATGCGACGTTTGCGTGCACTGCCCTTCGTTGCCTGAAGCCACGCCGAGATCCCACGCACGAGCATGATGCCCACAGCGGAGAAGCCCACCGTCATGATGAGCACGCCGCGACTGAAGCCGAACTGCTTCCAGTAGTAGGTAAGGGACGAAAGCACGAAGAAGGCGGCAAGGAGAGCAACAAGACTTCGACGAATGGTCGGTCGATTCTCGACGTACTCGCCAAGCGCTACCATGGAGGCGAGGAAGACGAAGCTCACGACGATGAACACCGTCGGATAGGCATACGGCGGGAAACCAAAGGGCGAGTCGAAGCGAATGGCCGTTGCGAGCATGAGGGCGATGTTCACCACGGCAACGTCGGCAATGGCCGACAGGATCTCGCGCTTCCGACGGAGTACGCGCTCAAGCATCGAACGCAGGCGAATGCCAAGTCGAAGGATCCGCAGATACATCGTCGACCGAGCGAAGTGCTTGCGTGCGAAGATCTCCATGGCATCGTAGAACACGGACACTTCGTTCATCGTGCTGCGCTTCGTGCTCTCGCCTTTGAAGTGGACGATGCTCGTGGTGTGCACATACATGATCGACTTGCCCGTTTGCTGCATGCGATAGCACAGGTCGATGTCCTCACCGTACATGAAGAAGTCCGGATCGAAGCCATGCAGTGCGCGCACGTCCGCCGTGCGACCGAACATGAAGGCGCCGATCAGGGCATCCACTTCGTAGGTCTCGTCAATGCTCTTGTACGTGAGGTTGTAGCCGGCAAAAAAGGGACTCTTCGGGAAGAGGCGTTGCAGACCGAAGAGCTTGCAGAAGGAGACCCATGGTGTGGGCAAGCCACGTCGACAGGCCAATTGAAAACTTCCGTCAGGATTCAACACCTTGCATCCAGCAAAGCCCACGTCGGGATGCGCATCCATGTAGCGCATCATCACGTTCACCGTGTCTTGACCGATGATAGTGTCGGGATTGAGGAAGAGAACGTACCGACCGGTGCAGTGCTCAAGGCCAACGTTGTTGCCCTTGCCAAAACCGAGATTCGTTGTGAGTGGCACCCATGTGACCCACGGGAACAAGGGTTGCAATTCCTCCACCGAATGATCTGCCGAGGCATTGTCGACCACGACCACTTCGACCGTCGCGCCCGGACCGCGCTGTTCGATCGATCGCAAACATTGCAGCAGATAATCCTTCACGTTGTAGTTCACGATCAGGATGCTGACGTCCGGTTGACTCATCGGTTAGCGCTTCCCAAAGGAGAACAGAGTTCCAAGCTTCAACTTCCACACAAGGAAGGCTGCTTCGTACACAATGTTCTTCGACATTTTCGAAACACCCTGCACACGGTCCATGAAGATGATGGGCAGTTCTTTGATGCGTGCCTTCTGTCGCCATGCCTTGTAGTTCATCTCGATCTGGAATGCATATCCGTTGGACTTGATCTTGGACAGATCGATGCGACGCAACACATCGGCCCGGAAACATTTGAAGCCGCCGGTAGCATCGGCAATGGGCATACCCGTGATGATGCGTGTGTAAACGTTGGCGCTATAGCTCAAGAGCAAGCGACTCATGGGCCAGTTGATCACGTTCACACCACTCACGTAGCGTGAACCGATCACAAGGTCCTGTTGTCGGATCTCTTCCAGGAATCGCGTCAGCTCTTTCGGATCGTGCGAGAAGTCCGCATCCATCTGCATGATGATGTCGTAGCCCTGCTCGAGCGCATACGTGAAGCCCGCACAGTAGGCCGTGCCGAGTCCAAGTTTTCCTGCACGTTCGAGCAAGTGCAGCCGTGGGTCGGTGCGCATGCGATCACGCACAAGGGCCGCCGTTCCATCCGGCGATCCGTCGTCGATCACCAGTATATGGAGTTCCGGTTCAACGGCGTGGATGGCATCGATCATGCGACCGATGTTCTCCAGCTCGTTATACGTTGGGATGCAAACGATACTCTTCACGCTTGTCCGTGTCCTTTCAACATGACGAAGACCGTTCGAACCAAGATCTCGAGATCGAGCTTGAACGACATGTTCTCGATATAAAAGAAGTCGTACCGAAGTCGGTCTTCCATTTCCTCGACCGATTCCGTATGCGCCTTATACTTCACTTGCCACCAGCCGGTGATGCCGGGGCGGACCTTGAGTCGCCGACGATAATACGGGATGATGGCGGAGTATTTATCGACGTAATAGGGTTGCTCCGGACGAGGCCCCACAAGACTCATCTCGCCCTTGAGCACGTTCCACATCTGCGGGACCTCGTCGATGTGGGTCTTGCGAATGAACCGACCGATGGGCGTCACCCGCGGATCGTTCACCTGCGTCCACGAGGGCTTCACGGGACGCTCCTCGTAGTACATGGACCGATACTTGTACATCGGAAAAACGTGTCCGCCACGACCCACACGCGGCTGGATGAAGAAGATGGGTCCTTTCGACGAGAGGCGCACGGCCAAGGTCACACCAAGCCAAAACGGCAGTCCAAGAATGAGGACGAGGGCACTCAACACGATGTCGAGCGCACGCTTGCCGAATTCTTCCCAAGGCTGCATGAGCTGCGGACTGACCTCGATGAGCGGCGAGCCATAGATCTGTTGCGTTCTCGCCTGTCCCGAAAAGATCTCATACAGGTCGGGCACGATCTTGACGATGCAGTTCTCTTCTGCGCACTGCGCGCTAACCTTGAGCAGTTCGGAGTGATCAGGATGTTCCATCGAGATCAGCACTTCACGCGGACGTACGTCGCGAAGGATCGACGGCAATGACTCTTCCGTCCCGAAGATCGGAATGCCGGCGCGCTCCCCTTGCCGCCATTCATCCACCTCCGCTGCCGAACGTACGACAACGCCGCGCACGGCATAGCCCCATGCGGGCTGACGTTCAAGGTCGGTCAGGAGGGCGGAAAGGCCGCGAGGAGATCCGACAAGCAGCGCCGGAACACGGATCACGCCACGCTCACGAAGCCGACGTTGCACCTGACGTGCAATGAGGCGTCCCGTGCAGACCATACCGCAGAGCACGATCCAGTACAACACGATCACGAATCGAGGATTGCGCTGGAAGTATTCGTTGGAATCGAGGAAGATGGCGAAGAAGATGATGGCCGTTCCAACGAAGGTGAGTCGCACCACGGCAAAGAACTCTTCAAAGGGAGAGCGGATGTAGAAGTTCTTGTGCAGACCACCGAACCAGAACACGATCAGCCAGTACAGGGCAGAGATGGCACCGATCACGATCTGGCTGACGGTGTCGTGCTGACGGTCGTCGATCACCACCGGACGGAGCCATTGATACACGAAAAAGCTCAGCATGATCATCACCACATCACCGGCCATTTGCATGACGCGCGGACGGAGGAAGATCTGCCAGGGCGATGGTGTGGTTGCCTTATGGTAGTCGGTGAAGGTCATGGTGTGAGCAATCGTCGGATCAAGGTGATGTCTCCCCGATGCACGATCCGAAATCCGATCATGGTCCCCAGAAAAATGATGGTGTTCACAACGGCGGCCCAGAACTGTCCGACCAAGCCGGGCATCATGGCAGCCGCCAGGCAGCAGACCGTGATGGCAAGTCCGGCGCGAATCACGAACCACAAATCTACAGACAGATCGAGAACGCGGTGGATCACCACATAGGAGACGGCCGCAGAACATCCAACGGCAAGGAACTTCGCCACGATGGCACCATAGGCATGATGCAGCGGGATGAGCATAAGGCCGCTCACCACGGTGATGCCGGCCAGCAAGGATGCGATCAGGAAGTTCTTGCGTTGTTCGCCGAGGGCGATGTTGAGTTCTTGCACATAGACCAACATGAAGATCGCCACCGGCATCCACAGGAACGTAAAGAAGTGGATCCCATTGTCGGCATAGCGATTCTTGCTCACCACATCGATCACAGCGGCCGTGATCGTCGACAGCACCGTGCACACACCAATGGAGATGACGATGAGGAAGCGAAGTCCGGTGGTGGCATACCGTCGACACGCGTCCATATCCTCGCGTGCAAGACGCGCCACGGCCGGCACGATGGCCATGGCCATCGTCGACGGAATGGCCGCCGTTAACGGCGAGAGCGCATTGTAGGCCGCACCGAAGACGCCCACTTCAAGCGGCGTGCTGAACCAGTCGAGCATCATGGCATCGATCTTATCGTGAAAGCTCACGAGCACCGACGTGATGATGATGGGAACGGCCTCGGTGAGCATGGAGCGCAACAGCGCCGGCGAAGCCCATTGCGGACGGATGGTACGTCCCCTATCGTACAACGCCAACAACACGAAGCCCGGAATGGCGGAGAGCACCGAGGCAAGGATGATGGTGGTAGGGCTGAGCTGCGAGCGGTACACGTAGATGAGTCCGAGGAACATGGCCGCATCGACGATGGCCAAGACGTTGACAATGCCGAAGCGTACATGGGCGCGATACGGGAGCTCGAAGGTGAATCGAATGAGTCCGCTGCGCACGGAGATCAATAGGAAGACGCACCACATCACAAGGTCCGGAAGCGAAGCATGCATCAACCAACCGGTGAGCATGCAGACCATGGTACCGACCACCCACATGACGAGACGGAACATCACCGTGGTGCTGAGCACGCGTTGTGTGGAAGCGGGGTCTTGAATGATGCGACGCATGGCAATGCCGTTCAAGCCGGCATCAACGAGCATGATCACGATGAGGTCGGCGATCCGACGCACGGCAAAAAGCTCTCCGTTGGCTTCCTTCGTCAACGTCGAAAGGATCATGCGTTGCGCAAGGAAGTAGGTGATCATCGTGATGCCCTGTGTGAGCATCAACTGGATCCCTCCTGCCAGCACGCGCGAGGCAAGCGTTGACCGCTGCGCCGTCATGCACGTCCCTTTGCGGAAGGCGACCATCGATCGATCTGACCACCGGCGAGATAGCGGAGCATGCCGGCCAGCATGCTCGCATTCATGACCACGAAGAAGTAGACGAATTGGAACGGACGGAGACGCACACCGGTGGTCTCAGCAAGATGACCGACGAAGGCCGCGAAGATCACGGCGAACTCGGTGTAGAAGAGCACACTGAAGACCGTTGTGTTCTCCACCGTAAGTCCCGTCGCCACAAGCAAGACCACGATGAACCATGGCATGAGCCAACGCAACATGCGGTGCGACCACAGGAACCAGCTCACCATGCCATACCGAGGTGAGAGGAGAGCGCGAGCACAGGCAATGCTAGCAAGGCCACCGCTCACGGTACGAATGGTGCGCGACATCTCTTGTTGAATGGAGTTCGTGCGTTCTTCGACCACAAGGGCCGACGTGTCGACGATCGACCGCTGTCCGGCAAGGATCGTGTACAACGGCAGGAGGAAGTCATCCGATGCGCGCTTGTCGGGGATGGCCCGAAGGTTCGAGGTGCGCAATGCGTAGAGGTGACCGTTAGAGGTGACGGTGGAGGCGATCGCTGACTCCATCGCATTCATCGTTGCCTCCAAGCCGCGGTACGACGCTTCGCCCTGTGATGCGGAATCCGTTGTGCGTGCTCCCCCGCTGCGATCGGTGCGACCGATCACGCAGCCCACCTGTGCATCGGACATCCACGAGAGGAGCCGAGGAATGGCATCGGGTGCGATCCTACAGTCGGCATCCGTGAGCACCACAAACGGCGTGGTCACATCGGCGAACAGCGCATTCAATACTCCGTTCTTGCCAAGTCGCTCGAACCGTCGTATGCGGAACGATGCCACCGTGTTCTCATAGGATCGCAGGAGTTCTGGTGTACGATCGGTACTCCCATCGTCCCCCACGATCACATGGATCAGGTGATGCGGATAGGTGCTGGAGTCGATCGAGTGCAGGCACGCTTCGATCAGTCGTTCTTCATTATGCGCAGCGATCAGCACGGTGATCTCCGGGAGATCCGCGGGTATGGCGGCCACGGCCGGACGTCGTGCGATGGCATGGACGAGTGCCAACAACATCGGATAGATGACGAGCGGATACAGGATGGCCACCACAGAAATGAGGGCCAGTGTGGTGCCGATCTCTGCGAGTGTCATCGTGCCTTACTTGCGAAGGATGGCATAGAACGTTGCGATGAGGGCGGCAAGGGCAGAGGTCACCCCGGCGATCACAGCATACGTTTGGATCTGCGTGGCAGTGGACACGTCGGGAGCGCGCGGCACGTAGACCTCGTCGCCGGCTTCGACGGCAGCTTTACTGTCGTCCACCCACACCTTCGTCTTCCCCTTGATCACACGTGCACGACCTGGCTTTGCACCTTCGGCATAGCCCCCGGCCCGCTCGATGTACCACTCCATGGTCTTCATCGGAACGAAGTTCACATAGCCGGGCTGATTCACTTGACCGTACACATAGACGCGGTCCGGCACGCGAGGGATCACAATGATGTCGCCACTGTACAACACGATGTTGTCAGGCGAAGCACTGTCAGCATAGGCCTTGCGGAAATCGCTCGATACATACGGGAGACGGTATTGCATATCGAGACGATAGCGCACCGTGTCTTCGAGCGTGAGATCGCTGTATTGGAATCGACGGTAAATGTCGGCCTGTTGATCGCGCGAGCCGAACGTGCCTTGCTCCGGTCGGACCACATAGGCAAGCGACATGCTCGCGTCAGGCGTGATACCACCACAACGCGAGAGCACGTCGGTGAGCTTCGTCACGCCCGGCGCGATCACCATGGATCCGGGATTGCGCACTTCACCGAACACATTGACAACACCCTGCCCCCCTGCCACCACTTCTCGGATGGCCTGCTCGACCACAATGGTGCTTCCGGGTTCCAGCACGGGGTCTTCCCCAACGATGTGCATGTTGCTGTCGACCGTGATGGTGCGCTTTCCGCGACCGCTCGGGTCGACCACGACCACGCGCGTCAGATCGGCATCGGAGGTCGGGCCTCCGGCCGCGGCAAGGAGCAAGGAGGCACGGTCACCGGCTTTGTAGGCAATGGTGACGGGGTCGGCCACGGCTCCCGAAATGGAGATGGACGGTGCCGATGCATTGTCGTAGGGCACGATCACTTCGTCGCCTTCACGCACATGCGGATCGAGCGCGGCAAAGCCCGGAAGCATGGCCTTTGGAAGGTCGACGTTCGAAACGCCGTCGCGATGACGGACGATGATGTTGCGCGAGGCAAATGGACTGAGCGAGGTACCCGTTGCGCGGGTGAGTTCCTGGAGGCGACCGTTCTCCTGTACGGATCGGTCGTTGCGACCGAGCTCACTGGAGGCAGCGTCCTTGCGGAGGAGCCATGGTTGACGGGCCACATTCAGGAGCGTCGACACGCGCATGGACGCAGGCACGGCATACGTGCCGGGATACGGGACGTTACCGCGAAGGGTCACGTAGACGAGACGTGGACGACGGAGGGTGACGAAGCAATCGACGCCGGGAACGCGGCGGTGGACGAGGGCAAGAATGGAGTCGCGCACTTGCGCCAACGTGAGCCCTTGCACATCGATCATGCCATAGCGGTCGAGCAACAGTGCGTTCTCGGGAGTGACGGACGCCAGTTTTTCGCTGAAGTCCATGCTGACCATTTGATAGGCGATCACATCGCCGGGACCCACACGATAGATCTTGGGATCGATCACGTTGTCGACGGGGAGCTGTTCGCTGGATAGGAGTTGGCTGACCGAGCTCTTCTGAGCCGCTTGCAGTTTATCGATATCGAGCGTAGAACCGCCTTGTGCATGGGCAACCATGACGTATGCTGCCATGCACATCAAGACCACAGCTAGTCGCTGCATCGAATTCCTTGGAAATGTCACAAGCCGGGATGCTGACGGGGCAAATTTACAAACATTGCGAGCTGATGATGGCTGCGATGCGCTCGGCGGCATGACCGTCCCAGAGCTCGGGGACGAGTCCGGGACGACCCTTTCCATCAAGGATCGTATCCACGGCCTGCAGGATGGAGCCCTTGTCCGGGTGGACGAGGACGTTGGTGCCGATCTCCACGGTGACGGGACGCTCTGTGGTGGTCCGCGCCGTGATGCAGGGAATACGCAAGGCCGTGGTCTCCTCCTGGATCCCGCCTGAATCGGTGAGCACGAAGGCGGCACTGCGCATGAGGGCCAGGAAGTCGACGTAGCCTGCAGGGTCGATGAGCATGACGTTTGCGGACAAACGTTCCTCGATCCCCCACTCGCGAATGTTCTTGCGTGTTCTCGGGTGGACGGGAAAGACCACCGTCGTGCGAAGGGCGATGATGTTCAACACATCGATGAGCATGTTCAACTGATCACGATCATCGACGTTGCTTGGGCGATGCAATGTGATAAGGGCATACGACTGCGGCGCAACGCCAATGGTCTGCAGGATGGACGAGCGCTCGGCACGCGGCAATGCATAGTGCAACGAGTCGATCATCGTGTTGCCCACGAAGTGGATGCGCTCGCGCGCAACGCCGTCGTGCAGCAGATGCTCCACGCCGCTTTGTTCGGTCACGAAGAGATCGTCGGCAATAGCATCTGTGGCAAGTCGATTGATCTCTTCGGGCATGGCACGATCGAACGAACGAAGACCGGCCTCGACGTGAGCGACGCGGATGCCGTACTTGACGGCCGTGAGTGCACAGGCAATGGTGCTGTTCACATCGCCGACGACGATCACGTAGTCCGGACGATGATCACGACAGACCTCGTCGAAGCCGATCATCACGCGCGCTGTTTGTTCGGCATGCGATCCGCTGCCGACGCCAAGGAAGTAGGAAGGCTGCGGCATGTCGAGATCACGAAAGAAGGCATCCGACATGGAAGCATCATAATGCTGTCCGGTGTGCAGGATCTCGTGCACGATGGTATCGGCATAAGCTGCGAAGGCGCGATGAATGGGCGCCACCTTCATGAAGTTCGGTCGCGCACCGACAACACTCAGAACCCGCTTCACTTCCCGTCTCCAAGCAACACGATGTTCTTCCGTGCGCCCTTGATATGCTTCGTGGCATTGCGCGTGTCGATCACCACCTTGCTGTACCGCACGATCATGTCGATGTCGAAGCTGCTGTGATCGGTGGTGATCACGACCACGTCCTGCTTGGCCAGAAAGGCCGGCGTGAGCGTCCGTCGCGATTCCCACACAGCGTCGTGCACACGGACGGTGGGCACATAGGGATCGAAGTAGGAGATGTTCTGCATGCCGTCTTCGATCAACAACTCTGCCACCTTCAATGCAGGCGAGTGACGGAGGTCGTCCACGTCGCGCTTGAAGGCCATACCGAGCAAGAGGATCTTGGCCTTCTCCAGTGTTACGGGCTGCTTGGCCACTTCGCGTTCGATCATGGACCGGACATAGAAGGGCATGCTCTCGTTCACTTCGGCGGCCAGTGTGATGAAGTTCGTGACGAAGTCCTTCTCACGCGCCATCCATGCCAGATAGTATGGGTCGATCAGAATGCAGTGTCCGCCGATCCCCGGTCCGGGATAGAACGGCATGAATCCGAACGGCTTCGTCGATGCGGCTTCCACCACTTCCCAGATGTTCACACCGATGCGATCGCACAATTGTGCGAGTTCGTTCACGAGGGCGATGTTCACGCTGCGGAAGATGTTCTCGAGAAGCTTCTCCATTTCGGCAACAGCAGGAGAACTGACGGGGACCACTTCGGCGATGATGTGCTTGTTGACGGCCACGGCAAGGTCTGTGCAGGCCTTGGTCACACCGCCAACGACGACGGGTGTGTTCTTCGTTGTCCACGTGGTGTTTCCCGGATCGATGCGCTCGGGAGAGAAGGCCAGGAAGTAATCGCGACCGACCATGAGCTTCGTGGCATCGAGGATGGGCTGCACATACTTCTCTGTGGTTCCCGGGAACGTTGTGCTCTTCAGGATGATGAGCTGTCCGGCATGTAGCGTCTCTGCAATGCCCTGCGTTGCGCTCACGATGTGCGAGATGTCGGGATCCTTGTTCGGCGTGAACGGCGTGGGCACGCAGATATAGATCACGTCGCATGACGAAAGGGCCTTGAAGGAGGTTGTCGCCGTGAGTTTCTTGGTCTTCTTGACCACCGTGCGCACATCGTCGTTGCTGAGGTCTTGAATGTAGTTCTTGCCGCCTTGCAAAGCCTTGATCTTCTCTTCGCTGACGTCGACACCGACGACGTCGAATCCCTTCATGGCGAACTCAAGGGCGATGGGAAGTCCGACGTAGCCGAGTCCAACAACGCCAATGGTGACGTTGCTGTTGAGGATGGCCGTCATCAGTCGCTGCTCATGCTTGCTCACGTTCTTGCGTGGTCTTCCGCGCCGACGGGTTGCATTGGTCGTATCCATCATGTTCCTGACGTATAGTGTCGTTCGTAGTAGTCGTTGTAGGCGCCGCTCCGAATGTTCTCGCACCATGCTTGGTGTTCACGGTACCAGGCAACGGTCGCTCGCAGTCCTTCGTCAAAACTGCGTGTTGGTCGCCAACCAAGTTCCATGCGGATCTTGGAGGCATTGATGGCATAGCGCACGTCATGTCCGGGTCGGTCCGTTACATACGTGAGCAATGCTTCCGTCTTCCCGAGCTCGCGCAGGATCTCGCGCGCCACGTGCAGATTCGGTCGCTCGTTCTCTGCTCCGATGTTGTAGACCTCGCCAACGCGACCCTTCGTGTAGACCAGCCATACGGCCGCGCAATGGTCGTCCACGTGGATCCAATCGCGCACCTGCAGACCGTTGCCGTAGAGCGGCAGTGGTCGTTCTTCCATGGCATTGAGGATCATCACCGGGAGGAACTTCTCGGGGAACTGGTACGGACCGTAGTTGTTGCTGCATCGCGTGATCACGGCCGGCACATTGTGCGTGTGCACGAAGGCGCGCACGAGCAGATCGGCCGATGCCTTCGAGGCGGAGTATGGCGAGTTCGGGGCGATGGGCGTGTCCTCGCTGAAGGCGCCTACCGGACCCAAGGAACCGTAGACCTCGTCGGTGGACATTTGCAGAAAGCGTTGCAGACCGTGCTTCTTTGCGGCCTCGAGCAGGACGAGTGTTCCCGTGACATTAGTATCGACAAAGGGGGCGGCCGATGCGATGGAACGGTCGACGTGTGATTCGGCAGCACAGTTGATGATGCCGTCCACCGAATGCGTCGTGATGATCTTGTCGACCAGGGCGGCATCCGTGATCGACCCGCGAACGAACGTCAACCGAGGATCGCGCTCCACATCGGAGAGATTTTCAAGATTGCCCGCATACGTCAGTACATCGAGGTTCACGATGCGCACATCGGTGGTACGAAGCAAGAAGCGAATGAGATTGCTACCGATGAATCCGGCGCCGCCGGTAAGAAGGAGTGTTGACACGTGGAGCCGGTGTGGAGAGAATTTTCACCAAAAATAAAAAATTTCAGGTCACCGACTTGCCCGTGAGTCGCAGGACCGAGGCAGCCATGGACGGAACCGTATCGGAAAACGTGTAGAGCGTCGCAGAAGACGGCAGATCCTTGATCCCGTAGGGACTACCACATGCCACGGTGATGATGGGCCGACCGTCTGCAAGTGACGTCATCACCATATCGAGTCGGTCGAATCCGGGCATGCTTCCACGATAAGCGACGGCTTTTCCGAAAAATGTGAACACCATGGCCTTGGCATCGCTCGTGCCTTTTTTCAATTCGGCGAGATCCTCATCTTCAATGGTCCCGTCGATGAATCCGAAATCGATGTTGAGCTCCGTTGCCTGTGCCATGTAGTGGAACCATGTGGTCGCTGCATCGGCATCGGCCTCGTTGATCACGGCGAACACGGCCACATGATCGAACTGCGTGATGGGCAGCAGATCGGCATTGCCCTCCACACGGATCGCCTCCGATGCTGCGCGTAGGGCGATGGTGGCATGGGCGTTCTGATCGACGGCGACCACATCGTGCGTGCGCTCGAAGAGTCCGCACCATTGCTTTGCCTCCTGCCACCGCCGATGTGATGCGGCCAGTCGTTCCTGCGAGATCTCTCCCGAGGCAACGGCAGCGTCGAGCGCGTCAAGCGCTGCCTGTGGGTCTTCGGGCAACAGGATGACGTCGTTGCCGGCAAGCACGGCGCGCACGGCGGCCTCGCCAGAGGTGTAGCCGGCCGAGATGGCCGACATGTCCAGAGCGTCCGTCGAGATCAATCCATCAAAGCCCCATGCCTCCCTCACAAGCCCTGTGACCGTTGCCGGAGAGAGCGATGCGGGCAGGTCGGCATCCAGGAATGGCACCACGATATGGGCGATCATCATGGAACGGACGCCGGCGGCGATGGCATCGCGGAAGGGCACGAACTCTCGTTGCTCGGCCGTTGACCGATCGACGGTGATGGTGGGGAGAGCGACGTGACTATCGACGCGCGTATCACCATGTCCGGGAGCATGCTTCGCACAGGCAAGGACGTGTTGCGACTGTGTGCCGCGGATGTAGGCGGCGGCATGCCGACCCACTGTTGTTGCATCTTCTCCGAAGCTTCGCGTGTTGATGATGGGATTCAGAGGGTCGCTGTTCACATCGCAGACGGGGGCGAAGTTCCAGTGCACACCCAGGGCAACGCATTCCTCGGCAATGGCCGCGGCAACGCCTTCGGTTGTTTCCGGTGATGTCTGTCCAAGCGCCATGGCACGCGGGAACGCAACGCCGCCATCAAGTCGCATAGGAAGACCATGCTCATAGTCGGCGGCGATCAACAAGGGCTCTTTGGCACGTCGCTGCAGATCAGCGATCATCGTTGCCGTGTCGGCCAGCGTACCCAGAAAGACGGCCACGCCGCCCACGCCGCGGTCGACGAGGTCGAACATTTGTTGTCGGTAGGCAGCGCTCGACCATTTCGCGGCATCTGCCCGGGGCATCACGAGGAAGGAAGGGTTCATAGACCACGAAAATGCTAGATTCCCGTGTAACAAGGCCATGGATGCCTTGTCATACAGTCAGAATGTCATAGGGAGCGCTCGTTCAATGGCCATCAGTACCGCACATAAGAAGCGGCTCGCCGACACCGAAGAGGTGCCGGACCTGGTGTTCTATGCCCAATTGAAAGAGGATGATACCACGGCACAGGCAGCCCTCACGGTGCTGTACCGTCGGTATTCCCAACGCATTTACACGTATTGCCGCAAGATCCTTTCCGACAATGCCACGGCCGAAGATCTCCTTCAGGAGACGTTCGTCAAGTTGTTGGATTCAGGGCGGCAAGGACGGGAGATCGAGAACTTCCCTGCCTACTTGATGACGATCGCGCGCAACCTTTGCCTGTCGTATCGCGCCAAGCATAAGCGGGCATTCGTTCAGGTAGAGGATTTTCATCTCACGTCGCGTGACGTACCCTACGAACAACAAGAACTCTTGCAACTCATCCAGACGGCTCTGGAATTGTTGCCCGAGGATTATCGAGAAGCATTTGTATTGCGCGAGTACAATGGTCTGTCCTACAACGAGATCTCCGAAGTGATCGGAGAGTCCTTGGAAGTGGTCAAGATCAGGATCTTCCGGGCGAAGAAGAAGCTACGGGACATCCTCGCGCCGTACCTCGCAGACCTGAATCATAAGGCGTAATGATACTATGGAACACATGAACCCTTTGACACCCGACGAAGCGCTCTATGCCTTCATGGATGGAGAGCTCGAGCTCCTGGAAGAACAGCGATTGTTCGACGAGCTCGCCGCGAAGCCGGACCTCCGCACAGAAATGAAGGACATCCTGTCCATCCGCGGTGCCGTACATCGCGATGTGATCTTCCCCTCCCCTGCCGTGGAATCGTCGATGCTCGCCGCCGCCGGACTTGCTCCCTTGGCCGGTGCGGCCGGTGCGGCTGCCGGAGCGGCTGCTGCCACGGCCTCGTCGTGGATCCGTCCGCTGCTGACGTCGCTCGGTGGTGCTGTTGCGGGTGGACTGATCGTCTACTTCGCCATGTTGGGATCCGGAGATCAACAACGCGCATCCTCCGATCTGGTAGGCGTTACCGGCGGATCGACCACGGAACAACCGACCATGCAGATGCTCGTCCCGGTTCGCCGAGATACGGTCTTCGTCAAGAAGTATGTACCGGTGCAGAGTGCTGTGCCACCATCTGCACCGTTGGTGATAACGCCGACCACAACGGAACAGCCGAACCAAGAATCCGACGTGGCGATCACGACGGCCGCGTTCAAGACCACGCCAAGTGCCGACGATCTTGGTCAGCATTCCACGCACGATGCATCAGCCTCGATGGCTGAGCGAATCACGCTCACCGATCGTTCGTCGCTCCCACAAGTGACGTTGCGCGTTCGCTCGTTGCCGAGTGGTCTGTCGGCGGGTGACGTGGTCCCACCTGACATGAGCAACACCTTGTTCACGAATGCCGGATTCGCCCTGCTCTTCCCTTTGAGCGATCATCAGCACGTCGGCGTGGAAATGGGTCAGGAGACCTGGCCACAGACGTACCAGGGCACGGTGAACGGAATGCCTGTTGAATACTCCCAAACACCTGCGCTGTTCTGGATCGGTGCAACGTACCGACATGCCTTTGGTGAATTCCCCTTTGTTGATGGACTCCGTCCGTTCGCCGAGATCACTGGTGGCTATGCCTGGTCGCAAGGTCCACTTGGACGTGCACAAGTCGGCCTCTCCTATCAACCATCGTCGGCCATTGCCTTCACACTCGGTGTCGATGGTGCAGGACTGAACTATTCCAATCAAGGACAGAACTTCACTTCCGTGAAGTGGGGCGTCACGTATGGCGTGGTGATCAACATGGGATCGATACGATGAGGACGGCATCTTCCATCGTGACGCTGGCCGTGCTCGTGCTCATGCTCGCATCGTGCAAGTCGCCGCTTGAACTGGACGTCAACCGATCGATGCGATACTTGAGCGGAGAGGTGCCGGCCAAACGTGCGTCGTTGTACTACTACTATGCCGACAGTTCGTACGAGGCCATCTTCTCCGACACGGCACTGCTGAACACGATCGTGATCGATACGCTGTCAGAACCGATGAGGGTCACCATTCCCCAGCTTGCAACGCCGCGCTTTGGCTGCCTGCCGAACAACACGGAGACACCCATCGTGAATGCGTTCAGCTTTTCGGTGGACCATATGAAGACGAACGATTCGAGCATGACCTGTGTGAATCCAAAGACGTACTTCTATGCGAAGCACATGGACAGGTACGGTGCGATGCAGGACTATCAATGGTTCGCCGATGCAACGGGACGTCGATTGGACATCGGATTCATCGAGCTACGCAAGCTTCGTGCGGTCAAGGGGCGCATTGTCATCCGCGTGGTCAATCCCGAAGACCCCACGAAGATCATGACGACGAATGCATTGCTCACGCTCGACTACTGAGCGAACTCCACGGCATCGCCTTCGAATTCCCTGATCAGCGTGCGATAGCTATCGGGAATGCGCTCGGGCTTATGATTTGCCGGATTCAGATACACCAACACAGATGTGGCCGTGGCCAGGATCGTTCCATCGGCACGTTGAATGACGTGTTCGAATTGGAACGAGGAATTGTGCACCCACTTGACCCGCGTGAAGACCGTGTACTGATCATCGAACTGCGCGGCCATCTTGTATTCGATCTCCGTCTTCACCACCACAAAGCGATGCTTGGTCACGAAGGACTGACGGTCCACCGGCACGCCGATATCCCTGAAGTATTCGATGCGCGCTGCCTCTAACCAATACAGGTAGATGGCGTTGTGCACGATGCTCTGTCGGTCCACATCGTACGACCGGACGCGGCTATGCAGTTGATGCTTGTAGGTGCCGAGATCTCCGAACGAGACCGCACCGTGATCCGTGGTTGCTTCTTCGTGTTCCGTCATGATGCAAATGTAGCATTTCGTAGCTCAGCCACGACGTTGGAGATGATGTCTGCTGCTTCGTGCGCCATGGCATCGGTGATCTGATGGTAGAAGACACAGCGCAACGTCCCCGATCGGATAGGAGCGATGAGCAGACCCTGCGCCGCACAGGCAGCAACGATAGCGGCATCGTCCACACCCGGCACTTGAAATGCCACGAGATTGGTCTGTACGCGCGTGAGGTCCACCATGATCCCTTCCACCTTGCCAAGCCGTTCTGCGAAGGCACGTGCACGCACATGATCCATCGGGATCTTGGGTACGACATGGTCAATGGCATAGAGGGCGGCCGCGGCCAGGATGCCGGCTTGACGCATTCCCCCACCAAGCATCTTCCGCCACCGACGTGCTTGCTCGATGCGAGCGCGTGTGGAGAGGATCAATGAGCCCACCGGTGCGCCGGCACCTTTCGACATGCAGACACTGATGGTATCGAAGAACTGCGCTGCCTGCTGCGGAGTGCACTGCAATGCCGCACAGGCGTTCCACACGCGCGCACCGTCGCAATGCAGAGCGATGCCGTGGTCGTTGGCGAGCGTCCGCAACTGTGCCAGATGATCGAGCGGGATCACGGTGCCGCCGTGGCGGTTGTGACTGTTCTCGACGGCGATCAAGGCTGTGCGCGGATAGTAGTATGCCGACGGACGGATGGCTGCACGAACATCGTCGATGGCCATCGCACCGGTCTCGCTGCGCACACCATGGATCTGCGATCGGGCGATCACCGAGGTGGCCGCATTCTCGTAGTGGAAGATGTGGGCATCGGCATCGGCGATCACTTCGTCACCCGTCGTGGCATGCAAGGCGATGGAGATCTGATTGCCCATCGTCCCACTGGGGACGAAGAGTGCCGCTTCCATGCCGAAGAGGGCCGCCATGCGGTCTTGCAAGGCATTCAAGGATGGATCCTCACCATAGACATCGTCACCAACCGGTGCTCGTGCCATGGCCTCCCGCATCCCTTCGTCGGGTGTGGTGAAGGTGTCGCTGCGAAGGTCGATCATCAATAGGTGCAAACAAAGGTGTGCGAATACACATGACCGGCGTTGGAGAGGCGGACCATGTAGGTGCCCGGACCGGGAAGCGTGGTCGGGATCGACCACCGAATGCTTCGCGTAGGCGTCGGAAGCGTGCCTTCTGTTGGCGGCCCCATGCGACGTCCTTCGAGATCGAGAATATCGATTTGATAGGCACCAACAAGATCGGCAGAGAGCGTGAGTTCAACCGATGCACCAATGCGTGCAGGGTGTGGGGCCAGTTGGAGCGTCAGCCCGCGGTCGGCCGACGTGGCATTGCCCGAATAGATCACGTGGAATTGACGGATGGTGCCGCACCATGTGCGAACGGATGCCGTGTCGACCGATGCACCCGCCCGTGGCGTGAAGGCCACTGAACAGAACGTGGCCGTGCCGGGCCTGAGATCGACACTCAACGGCTCGAAGTGCATGGTGGGATTCGTGGACGCATACCATGCGAGCTTCGTCATGCGCGCACTGTCGGGTGTATCCACACGGATCGTGAACGTTGTTCTCTCTCCCGCCACCACATCGCCAAGTTCGATCACCGATGGAACACCAATGAGCTCGGGAGCAATGGAAAACGTCCGTTCGACGGCAGCACCGTTGGCATTCTCAATGCGCACCGTGCCGCGAGCAACAAGCTTGCGATCGCGCGCCCGCACATAGAACTCGCCATTCATTGCACCGAACGGTTCTTCGGGTGAACCCGTCACAAGATTCGTGCCGCTGACAAGTGTGATGCCTTTGGCATGGATCGTTGGATCGACCACGCGAATGATAGCGCCATCGCAGGTCGCATCGATCTGCAACCCCTGGTTCGCCACTTGCGCAACAGCAAGACATGAAGAGGCCACGGTGAAGAACATCAACATCGATATCGAACGGGATCGCATGGTCGCCTGTGTGCTACGGAATGGAGAGGATCGTTGTCTGAGAGCAAGTTAGTCCATCCGACGCTACGATGCTATAGGCACCGGGGATGGAGGCAAGGGAGGCAAGGTCGATCTCGAATTGTTGCGGTGTCGATCCCAGAACCACCGTTCCCACCACCATCGTCCGTCCGCAGGCATCGACGAGTGTGAGGGTGACCGTGGAGCCATCGCGACCGCCTACGTTCACGGTACAACGATCGCCATGTCGCACCGGATGCGGTGTCGGACCGGAGATCCGGAGGTCGTTCGACGAGCGTCCGGTTTCAGAGATGCCCGTTGTCGAGATCTGATATCCCGTGCCACACAAGCGAACGCTGTTGCGAATGCTTCGCGGAATGGTCTTGAACAGCATGTCGGTGCAGTGCTTCTTCCGTTCTCCGCGCGGAGCATACCAGACAGTGCACTGCGCAGAATCTCCGGGCTGCAGTGTGTCCGATGCAGGGAGGTCGGTGACCCAGAAGTACGGTCCACTCTTCGCACGATACGATGCAAGTGCGAGACTGTCGTATCCCGTCCACACGAACGACGTGGTACCGACGTTGCGGATCATCAACACACGCGAGGCAGAATCGGCGATCTGCACGCTGTCGAACGTGATATCTCGCACTTGGATCTTCGGTTGCTGATAGTCCACCTCGACAGCCGTGAGCAGCATCTCATGACAGTTCACTTCTACACGAAGGGTGTCGCGTGTGAGCGTGAAGGCCGTCATCGAACAGCAGATCTCGATATCCGTCGAGTCTCCCGGTGCAAGCGTGAGCCGGTCACGATCGACGGCGAAGATCGAGTTCGGGTTCTGCATATGCATGTTGGTCAATCGCAACGTCGAATCTGCACTGGTGTTCACGATGTGCAACAGTTTGCAACGCTTCTCTGCGGCATTCATCAGGCCGAAGTTCATCGTTGTACTATCCACCTTCCACATGTCCGGCTGATAGCGGAACGTTCGTTGTAGCCATGTTCCGTTCACAGCACGAACGAGCACTGTTGCCGACGCTGGTTTGCGAAGATCGGTGGCTTGCAACGTTGCGTAGAGATAGCTCTTGTTCAGTTGCTCTTGGACGACCATCTCCATGTTGTCCTTCGACGTCAGGAACATATCGTACAACCCACCGCACAATTGCGGGTTCTTGAGCGTGGCGCGCAGTTCGTACTGTCCACACTGCGCACGTCCGGATTGATCGAGGACGATCGTGTCCGAGCACGGTAGCGACATATCCATCGCAACGGGAGAACCGAACGCGCCCGGCACCGTGTCGTTCGCAACGCGTGCACCGTAGTTCCACACCATGAATCGCACACTGTCCGCTGTTGCAGTTATCCGATACACATACGATGTGTCCGATGGAAGCGCCACACGATAGGCAACGTATGGTGTCCCTGCAATGGTCATGCGATCGGCTGCCCATCGTGTGGCAACGTCAGCCCCATCCACGACGATGCGCGATGCCTGATCTGCTCTGCAGACGAGCGTCAGAAACTGGTCCACGCCCACATCGGCCGTGGCCAGCACACATCGGTCGATCCATCGTGCAACGGGCGGAACGACCTGCATCATCGACGCGCTCGCATCGAACGTTCCTGCCACCAATGCAGAGCTCGCATAGGCCTTGCCATACTGAATGCAATGCGTCGGCCGTGAACACACATACTCTGCGGCCGTGTCCACTCGATCGATCCGATACGATGCACGCGCTTGCAGGGTGGTGAGGAGGCGAAGGGTTCCATCGGCATTGCGCACGGAGATCGTTGTCGTGTCCTGCGTTGCAATGAACTGCAGCACATCACCACGTTCATCATCGGCGCCCTGGCCCGGTCTCGCTGCGTTCGGTCGCCGGTCCGGATCCGTACGGATCGGCGCACAGACGAACGACGTTCCGGCAAGCGCTGTGGGGATCATGGCCTCGCACAGCAAATTGCGGATCCGGATGCCATCGAACGTCCTTCCGGAAATGGTCCACATGTTCGGATAGCGAAGCAGGGCACCGCGTTGATGTCCACTGATCACCGCTACCGGCTTCGAGCTTTGAATGCGCGTCCCCGTGATATCTGAGCGCCAATCGCGTGTGAGCGTGGCGCTCTCCGCTCCGAGCATCAATACGGTCTGGTTCTTCTGGAGTGTGATCGTGTTCGTCGTGTTGGCCGGGAACAACGGACTCGTGATGCCGGCACGCAGTGCATAGGTGGGTGTGATCCGTACCACCGTGTTGTCCTCTGCGGCAACGATCACGAATTCACCACTCGCGCTCACCGTCCCGGGTGGCGTACCGGATTGGTCCTGGTAGATGCTGGCCACCACGTGGTCGGTCCCCCAGGAGCGAACGGGGATATGTTGGATGGATTCCATGATCGATCGTGTGCGCTGATAGGACGTGACGGCGATGGGCACGTCGGCCGTGACCACGACGCCGCGCGAATCCGGCTCGCCGACCACCGACTCAACAAAGGTCCGTGGGATCGACATCGTCACCATGGAATCGGCAACGAGCGGGAAGGTGCGATCGAGCGGGATGCCCACATCACCGCCCGACGAGAAGATGTTCACCGTGCCATTGTAGTGCGAGCGAATACAGATCTGGATCGACCAGTTCGTGTCCTGCTCACTCGATCCCTTGAGATAGTTCGGGAAACCGAGAACGAATTTCTTTCCTTCGAGGATCGTCGACGTGCCGCGCGCATCCGATGCATGCACGATGCCCATGCATCCAAGAAGAATGGCAACGCTCACCATAATGCACTGCATGCGGTCCCTATTCGTACAGCGAGCTCGATCCATGACATTCCACCTACAACGATGAGCGAGAACGGTTACATTTGCAACGATATGATACAACACGCCTACCCTTTTGCCTCGATCGGCGCCCTGATGGCGCACCACGCAACGAACTCGGCCGACGCAGTGTTCCTCGTCTACTACGACGAGCACAGAACGCGAACAGAGCAAACCTACGGACAGTTCGTTCACGATGCTCGACAGACCGCCGCATTGTTGGTGGACCATGGCGTGCGCAGAGGTGGTCGCGTTGCCATTGCCGGACACAATCATCCGGATACCATCGTCACCTATTTCGCTTGCTGGCTGTTGGGTGCTTGTGCTGTGCCGTTGAACATGACAGAGGATGACGACCGTTTGGAGTACATCCTTGCGAACTCCGGCGCATCCGTCGTGATGTGTCGATCCGTGTACATGGATCGCATGCATCACCTTCGGCAACGACTCGACGCCTCTCAAACACCGGTGATCATTGAGCAGGACACGGAGACCGAGCATCCCTCCTACCCTTCTCTCCTTCATGCTCAGGTCCCGCATCCCTTCCCTGCATTCGACAAGGACATGTTGCAGGACGAATGCTTGATCGTGTACACGAGCGGGACAACGGGAAATCCGAAGGGCGTGGTGCTCATCCAGCAGAACCTGTTCGCCGACGGGATCGATATCGCAGCATGGCATGGCATCACGGCCGACCAGCGCATGATGTGCGTGTTACCGGTGCATCATGTGAACGGTACCATCGTGACGCATGTGACGCCGTTCATTGCCGGTGCCAGCGTGGTCCTGCTTCGCAAGTTCCAGACCGATACGTTCTTCCGTACGATCCTCGACGAGGGTGTGCATGTCGTGAGTGTTGTGCCAACGTTGTTGGCATTCCTTCTTGATGCCGATGCACAAGATCTTGGTGTGAAGGCGGCAGGGTTCCGGCACATCATCTGCGGTGCCGGACCGCTTACGTGCGAATTGGCGGATGCCTTCGAACAACGCTACGACATCCCCATCATGCATGGCTACGGACTGTCGGAGACAACCTGCTATTCGTGTTTCATTCCCACCGATCTCTCACCCGAGAAACATCATCACTGGATGCAGGACCTTGGCTTCCCTACCATCGGTGTTCCCATCCCGTCGAACGAGATGGCCATCCATGATGCGAACGGCACGGCCCTTGGTGAGCACGAACGCGGCGAGATCGTCATCCGCGGTGCGAACGTGATGAAGGAATATTATGCGAATCCGAAAGCGAACACCGATGCGTTCGCGCATGGCTGGTTCCGATCGGGTGATGAAGGGTTCTTTGTGCGTGATGACAAGGGCAGAACGTACTTCTTCATCACCGGTCGACTGAAAGAACTGATCATTCGAGGTGGCGTGAATCTCGCTCCACTCGAGATCGACGAAGTGATCTGTCGTGCCCCCGGCGTTCGCGCCGGCATCTGCGTTGGATTCGAGAACTCCATGTACGGAGAAGAAGTAGGTGCACTCGTCATCCGCAAGGATGAGCATGTGAAGGAAGACGACATTCTACGATTCTGCCAGGAGCACCTGCCCTTCCACAAGGCACCAAAGGTGGTGCTCTTCACCGAGAATCTCCCGGTAACGTCGACCGGAAAGTATCAGCGCAATAGCGTGAAGCACTTGTTCTCCACGTGGAAGAACGCTCAGTTCCGTCGTTGACCTTTCTAGAGGTCCTTCGCTTTCACACCCGGCTGCGTGAGATAGAACTGCGAGCGGAACATCATGATGTCCGACGGCTCCATTGCCTTTGCGGGATAGCGCACCTTGACGATGTAGCCACCGCGGATCAAGCGCAACATCGATCTCGGATCTGCGATCTCCGGATGCGTATACGTTAGCTCCTCCAGCATCTCGTCGGTGAGCGCAGCTGTGTCGGACGGTACATAGAAATGGAAGAGCAGCAGTCGGTCGCGTTCCTTCTTCATGGCCGTATCGGCCAGATGTTGCAGGGTGATCTCCTTCACGCTCCGCAGGATCCTCACGCTATCGTATTGCGGGACTTCAACGAAGAGCACATTCGTGATCTCATTCCGTCGCGGATCGATCAGGGAATCGGTGACGGTATAGAAACCGTCGATCGACGTGACGGAGATACGAAACCAGATCAGAAGGGCGGCAAGGCCGATCCCGATCCCAAGGACGATCCATAGGACCCATCGCGCCATCGGGCTCACACTCATGGTATCACTCCGCTAAATCCAGGTTGTCCGAACGATCTGAATCCCAACTCCAACAGCCACATCACAATGCCAATGCTCGTTGGCACCGAGATGTTATCGTCCACCTTCAACGATGTTGACCCTGCCTCTGTGATCGCTCCCACCACGGAACCGATGGCACCGCACCACAAGAACGTGGATGGCAGATCGTACAACGACCAATACGTGAGCACAACGCCGAAGCCGGTGATCATGAAGGTGATCGCGCCAACAAAGCTCTTATCGAGAAACGGACGTCGTCCATAGCGTCTGCCCACCAAGGCAGCGAACGTATCGGAGACGATCAGAATGGTGAAGGCCGTCACGGCAATGGAGGTCGGAAAGAGCCACATGGTGAGGGTGGCCGCGATGAGCACCCACGAGGCACCCGTGAGACGGAAGTGCTCTGCCTGCTTCTCGTGCTGACGGAGCAACCCGCCCACCATCTTCATCATGAGTGCACGCGTTGGACCGTGGAAGTGCATGAGGATGTCGATGAGCAGCGATGTGATCGTCATCCCAACGAGCAATCCGATACCAAGCGAATGCGGGATCTGCAGGTAAATGATCGGGATCCCCAGCGAGGCAATGTGGATGCCCTTCCTCGCCAGTTCATTGCCGTATGTAATTTGCGTTCCGTCGGCGTTCACATCAGGTCCTTTTCTACTGCAAAGATCTCCATGCCCATTCGTCGCTGTCGTGCTCACGCCAAGATCAACATCGGTCTCGAAGTTCTCGGCAAACGGCCGGATGGCTTTCACGAGATCCGTTCCGTCTTCGTGCCGATCTCCTTGGCCGACGACGTCACCGTCGACGATGCCGCCGTGGATTCCGTCACCTGTATTCCTGCCGTGACCGACACGATCGAGACCAATCTCGCCTATCGGGCCATGCGGGCGATACGCTCACGAGCGAATGCATTCGACCGAACCTCAAAGATAACGGTCGAGAAGCACATCCCGAGTGGTGGCGGTCTGGGTGGTGGCAGCAGTGACGCTGCAGCCGTGCTCACGCTCTTGCGCGACCATTGGTCGCTTCCGCTCACATCCTCCGATCTGTGGGATCTGGCCATGCAGTTGGGAAGCGACGTCCCCTTCTTCCTTCGCAACCGACTGTCGCTCGTCGAAGGTCGTGGCGAGCACGTGACCAACCTCGACGGTCACCTTCCGTATCACATCGTCATCGTCCTTCCCGGCATCCACGTGTCGACGGCCGAGGCCTATGCGGCACTTGGACGCGGACCGTTGACGGAGGCCGAGACAACTGCATCCCGTCGGTCACAGTTCCTTGCCACCGTGCAGCCCCTCCTTACCTCCACACCTGTGCTCCAACCGCCGCCGATCGTGCCGGTGAACGACTTCGAAACAGTGGTCTTCGACCGACATCCCGCCCTTGCCACGATCAAACAGCAACTCTACGACCTTGGCGCCACCTATGCTTCCATGAGCGGTAGCGGTTCCACCATGTACGGTCTCTTTGCAACGGAGGAAGGCGGCAAGGCGGCAGTGGAGAGGTTCGGCGAGCTGACTGCGTATCTTTGTCGACCACTATGAAGATCCTTGTCTCAGCAGCAGAGGTCGCCCCGTACGCCAAGGTTGGCGGATTGGCCGACATGACGGCGGCACTCCCCAAAGCGTGGAGTGCGGCAGGACACGACGTGATCGTCCTGCTCCCCCTGTATGGCACCATCGATACCGCACTGTATGGTCTTCGCAAGACCGACCACGTGATCGGTGTGCCGTTTGGCGGATGGACGGAATACGCCTCGCTGTGGGAAGGCACGCTTCCGGATTCGGATGTGCCCGTCTACTTCCTCGACTCGCATGAGTATTACGGACGTCAAGGCATCTACGGGTACCACGAAGGGTTTCAGGATAACGACCGTCGGTTCATGTTCCTCTGCCGCGCAACGTTCGAAGTGGCGAAAGCACTGGAGTTCAAGCCCGACGTGATCCATGCGCACGACTATCACACCGCCATGTGCATGCCGATGCTGCATGTGCATTACAAGGCCGACCCGCATTTCGATGGCACAGCCGGCGTGTTCACGATCCACAACATGGCCTATCAGGGCATGTTCGATCCACAACGCGTGCTGGAGTTCGGCGAGTTCGGCATGAAGGAATTCTATCCCGGTTCGTGGTTCGAACATGAGTCGGTGGTCAATGCCATGAAGGCCGGCATCCTCTTCGCCGATAAAGTGACGACGGTATCTCCCACGTATGCGCAAGAGATCCGCTGGACGCCAGAGGGCATGGGGTTGCAGGGTGCACTGCAAGCGCGCGGTGGCGACCTGATCGGCGTGTTGAACGGCATCGATCGCACGGAGTGGGACCCATCCACCGACGAGTACTTGACCGTTCCCTACGACCTTGCCACCATCGAAAAGAAAGAGATCAACAAGCAGGCCTTGTTGACGGAGTTCGGTATTGATGTGAACGACAAGAGTCGCGACCTTCCGCTCGTCGGAATGGTCACGCGCCTTACCGAGCAAAAGGGCATCTCGCTCTTGCACGAAGCGCTGGAGCCGTTCATAGCAAGCGGACAGATGCGACTGGTGATGCTGGGAAGTGGCGAGAAGCGATACGAGGACTACTTCCGACATCTCGCCGAGCAGTATCCGCAGCGCGTGCTCTTAGGTGTTGGCTATAACAATGCGCTCTCGCATCGGATCCAGGGTGCATCGGACTTCTATCTCATGCCATCGAAGTTCGAACCGTGCGGTCTCACACAGATGTATGCGCTCACCTATGGTGCCATTCCGATCGTGCGTGCCACGGGTGGTCTGGCCGATACTGTGCAGCAGTACGATCCGATCACGTTCACCGGCAACGGGATCCGATTCAATCGCTATACAGCGGACGATTGCAGTGCGGCGATCGGCGAGGCACTACGCCTTTACAAACGCGAACCGCATTGGTCGCACCTGCGCAGGAATGCGATGTCGGTGGATCATTCGGCCGTTCGGTCCGCAGAGCAATACATCGACGTGTTCACGTGGGCCCAGGAGCTTCACGCCCAACACTAAGCGCGTTGTAAGGCAAGCAACACTTCCAGTCCCGTCGTCCCCGGGAACATATCCATCGGTTCCAGTGCCGTTGCCTTATACCCTGCCGCCTTCCATTCCATGATCGTTCGCCGGATCTCTTCAGGTCCGCAAAAGATGTGCACCACATTCCGTGGTCTGCGTGCGCCGAGTGTGGCGATCACATCCTTCGCCGTTCCGCTGCGTGGCGGATCGAGGACCACCACTTCGTGATCGCGATGCACATGCGGGAGCGAACGTTGCAACGACGTTGGCGTGATCATGGCGGCACGGGCCAACACTTTTCCGCCTGCGCGTTGAATGTTGTAGCGCGCATTGTTCACCGTTGCCTCGTCGGCATCGATGGCCACCACGTCGTGTACATGCTTACCGAAGGCCGCGCCGAAGAGTCCATAGCCGCAGTAGAGGTCGAGCACACGATCTTCGAGCGTGGCATTCGCATAGCCCAACACCTTCGACACGAAGACCGGTACCATGGAGAGATTGATCTGGGAGAACGAGAAGCAGCCCACTTGATAGGTGACGCCTTGCGACGTGATCGTATATGCCGCATTCCCAAGGAGTTTCTTGGTGGCGAGGCCGTGCAGCGGTCGCTCCTGTTCGAAGTAGTAACGCGAGGCGGAAGGGTCGACGTAGAGCCAGGCCGACGTGATGATCGGACATGCGACTTGCGCCGCCGTGATGCAACGGCGTGCGGCGCGGATCACATCGGCATCCAGATGCCGAACGTTCAAGATGAGGACGTGCTCTTCGTAGGTACCACGCACGATCACGTGATTCATGGCCATGCCGAGCGGCGACTTCACGTTGTTCAAATGCCGCTCGATGGCACCGTAGGCATCGAGGTGCGTCTTCGGTTCAAGTGCATTGCTGAGAGCCGCATCTGCAGTGGAGCCATCGCCGTGGACGAGGCGCACGGTCTTGCGTTCGTGCCACACACGTCGACGGGACGTGGTGCGATACGCACGCGGCATGGGCGCTTCGACGAGTGGCAACAACTGCATGGAGGCCGGTGCCACTTCGCCCATCGACCCAAGGAAGTCGGTCACGGCACGCCGTTTGACCTGCAGTTCCTGTTCATAGGAAAGGTGGGCGAACGGTGCGGGTCCGGTACCGATCTCGGTACGATGGGTACGGGCCGCCATTTCAAGGGCGCGTTCATAGGTTCTCATAGATGTCCTTAGGGATGGATCCGACGAACCACCATGATCGACGTGTCGTCGTGCAATTGGTTCGTTCCGGTAAATCGTTCCACGTCGGCTTTAAGAGCTTCGAGCATGGACGATGACGAGCGCATGCGATGGGCGCGTGCGCTCTCAATGAGGCGTTCTTCGCCGTATTCTTCTGTTTCTTTTTGCGCTTCCGTCACCCCGTCGGTGAAGAGCACCAGCGTATCACCTACGTGCATGCGAAGGATCCCCTCTCGATACGGAGGTGGGTCTTCGATCACGCCGATCAACACACCGCCTTCGCGCAGTTCTTCCACCGCATCGGTACTTCTCACGACAATGGGGGGATTGTGTCCGGCATTCACGTAGGTCACGATCCCATCATGTCCGTCGGCCACGGCCAGGAACATCGTGACGAACACATCGGGTTCGGTGTTGTCGCAGACGAGCTTGTTCAGACGTTCTGCGATCTGGGCCAATGAGAGGTCGAGCATGGCCAACACATTCAACGCGGCCTGTACATTGGCCATCAAGAGTGCGGCCGGAATACCCTTGCCCACCACGTCGGCAATGGCAAAGAGTGTTCGGTGCTGGTCCAGCGTGATCACGTCGAAGTAGTCGCCGCTGATCTTCTTGCTTGAGCGCGAGTCGGCGGCCACTTCAAAGCCACGCGTGACGGGGAGGTGCATCGGCAACAGTCCGCGCTGAATGTTGGCGGCAATGTCGAGCTCGCTCTCCAGACGCTGTTTCTCCAGTTCTTCGCGGAAGAGTCGATCGTTCTCCAGGCCGATCATGGCCGCATTACCGATCGACTCCAGGAAACGCAGTTCTTCTTCGGAGAAGGCCTTTCCGTCGAGCTTCTCGCACACCGCTAACACGCCCTTGCGCATCGTATGCACCGTCATGGGCGTTGCCGCGGCGATCCGATGTTCCTCAAAGGCAGCACGTAGCGGTGAACGCTCGTCGAGCTCTGCCGTGCGCACGGGATGCACGACGGACTGCAAGGCATCTCGAGCACCTTCCAAATGCAGAGCACCGTGTCGGTTCACGATCACATGGTCTCCGTCGATCGCGTCTTCCACCCAGATCACGAAACTGCTGATCATCAGCTGGCCCATCAGTCGAAACGTCAGGATGCGAAGGATCTCGGTGACCGTGGTGGCCGCCGTGAAGTCGCGTGCACTTTCGAACAGGGTGGTCACCATCAGCGTCTGCGTCTGTAGGTCGCGTTGCGCCTGGACGAGCGACTGCACGGTGTGTGCATTGTGCACGGCGATACCCGTCATCGTGCGCAGTAGGTCGATATAGACCCGACCGTCGTCGTCGAGTTCACCGCCACCGATGGTTGGACCAAACGCCAATACCCCCATGCACTCCTGCTGACATACCAGCGGCACGAGCCATGTAAGCCCATGCTGCAACAGAACACGACCACCTACGAGATCTTCGGTCACCTCCATCAGCTCGTCCACCTCGAAACACGGGATCGTGAACAGGGGCACGCCTTTGGGGTGCGAGACCACAAACGTGTCATGCTCCCGCATCAGCACGCAGGCCTTGCGGATGCGCAATTTTCCCATCACGGACAGCAGTGCCGAATTCAGAATTCGGTCCACAGAGTCGGTTTCGGAGATGCGCGAGCTCAGGTCGAGCAAGGAGGCAAGGTTCAAGGCCGAGGTGGCCGTCGAGCTGCCCGAGGTGATGCTGTCCATACGCGAATATACGGGTGGGCGGTCTGGGTGTTGTTGTCGTACTATTGCTTCGTAAGTTTACAGCATGAACGTCAACCGTGATCTTTCCCCGCAGTGTGGCGCCTGCGCCTCCATGGATCGGTCCATCTTCAGCGCTCTGCACACACCGGACGTTGAAACACTGAGCTTTGAGAAGTCCTGTCGCCATTACGACCGCAATGAGCCGGTCTTTCATGAAGGCAGTTATTCCGACGGCCTGTACTGTATTCACGACGGTAAGATCAAGATCTCCCGCATGGGACCGAACGGTCGCGAGACGATCATTCGATTCGCCACCGCCGGTGACACGATCGGCTATACGGCACTCGTCAGCGGTGAGAAGTTGAATGTGAGTGCGATCGCCCTCGAGCCAACACAAGTGTGTCGCGTACCACGCGAATCGATCTTCCGTCTCATTCGCTCCAACCCAACGCTTGCCATGAGTCTCATGCAACTCATGTCGCACGAACTCGAGGAGTCCGAGCGTCGCGTTGTGGAACTCGCGCAGAAGAGTGTGAAAGAGCGCGTTGCCGAGGCTCTGCTCGTGTTGAAGGAGACCTTCGGCTACGAGGCTGATGGCGAAACGATCTCGATCCATCTCACACGCGAAGAGCTCGCCGACGTTGTCGGCACGGCAACAGAGAGCGTGATCCGTATGTTGAGCGACCTCAAGCATCAGCATATCATCGAGACCGAGGGCACGAACATTCGCATCAAGAATGTGTCGGCGCTCATCCGCGTTGCGAATTTGACGGACTGAACTTTCCACACCTGACAAAAGTCATGGTGACCGCAACGCGGTCTCTCTAGCTTGCCGTTGTGATACACGCAAGCGACCAACGAACCTGCGACGAAGCGATCTGGTTGAAGCTCTTCAGCGATCAGCCCGACGTTCATGTGCCGAGATTCTCGACGCTCTTTTCCGAGAGCGATCGAGCGTTGTTCGTCTACGTGATCGTCGAAGGTGCCGTGATCGAACTGAAAGGCGATCGATCACATGAGGGTCATTTGGTGTCGCTGTGCAAGCATGGAGACGTCTTCGGCATCCGCGTGAGTTCTACCACTGAGGCCACGCACTCGGTGCGAGCCATGGCCCTGACGAACTCGGTGGTGCGCATCATGAGTCGTGAACGCTTCATGCAACTCGTGATGCAGAGTCCCGACCTCTTTATCGCATTGTCCGTCTGCCTATCGAAACGACAGCACTTTGCGCAAACCCTCGAAGATTCCTGTAGCGGTTCGTCCTTGCGCGATCATGTTGAATACGTGCTCACGGCTGTTGCAGCGGTCTACGGCATGGATCGCGATCACGCGGCCATCGCCATCCCGGAGCCGCTCCTTGTTGAAATGGTCGGGTGTCCGCAGCCACTTCTTGATGCCTATTTGCAACGGTTGATCGTTGACGGAACGATCGACGTCGACGTGGAAGGAGTGCGTCTCCGTGCGGTCTAACACACATGTTGCCCATTCTACGCCTGGGAGGCCTACCATGACTGGAACACTACAAGCACCGGCCACAGGGCATGCCTACAGCTCAGAAATCGCCGACTATGCACGACAGCTCGTGCTGCGCGATCTTAAACGCTCGGAATTCATCCATGAACTGCGACGGGAACTGCATCGCTTGGGCGAACAGACCTCGGGTGATGTTCACGTTTCGATCAAACGCATCGTTCACTCCATCGACAGTCTTGAGCATCACGAGTCGTCCTGGAACGACTTCATGACGTATTTCGATCAGATCCACGGGGGCTTCCTCACGCGTCTGAGCGCTCGGCACCCGGAACTGACGGAAACGGAACTTCGCGTCTGCGCATTTCTACGTCTTCCCATGACGTCGAAGGACGTGGCCGCCATCATGGGATGCAGCACACGGAGTGTGGAAAAACATCGTGAACGGCTCCGGAAGAAGTTCGGCCTGACGCCCACCCAGCGCATTCACGAATACCTGAATACAACATTCGCGACGCCAAAGTAGTAGCGTCCTACAACGGTTCGTTCCGTACTTTTGCAGCCTTGGCAACCAACGCCGGCTCCCACAGTTACGGAACGTCATGGCTCGCTTGTTTCCCCTTCTCCTTTGTCTGGTCTGCGTTGTCTCGTCCGTGGAACTCTCTGCGCAAGGTGTGACCACCGGATCGCTGAGCGGACGTGTCACAACGCGAACCGGCACAACCATCACCAATCTCACCGGAGCAACGGTTCGTGCCACGCACGAGCCCACGGGAGCCGTGTATGGGGCCATCGTTCGTAGCAACGGCAACTACACCATTCGAGGGATGCGAGGCGGTGGACCGTATACGGTCGTGGCCTCCTTCGTCGGCTACAAGTCGACCACACGCACCAACATCACCATCTCCCTCGGCGAGACCGCTACGCTCGATCTGGAACTCGAAGTGGTCACGTCAACGACAAAAGAAGTGGTGATCACGGCCACCTCCGATGAGACCTTTGATAAGGCCAAGATGGGGTCGGGAAGCGTGATCAATGCGCAGACCATTGCGGCCGCACCCACGATCAATCGCAGTATCTCGGACATGGCCCGTATCAACCCCTATGCGAATCAGGTGCAGACCGCGGGGAACGACCAACTTCAGGCCATCAGCATCGCGGGTGTCAACTCTCGATTCAACAACATCCAGATCGATGGTGCCGTTGCCAACGATATGTTCGCCCTGTCCAATTCCGGCACATCCGGCGGACAGGCCAATGCGAACTTCCTCTCGCTCGATGCCATCGAAGAACTCCGCGTCAACGTGTCGCCCTACGACGTTCGTCAGAGCGGATTCACGGGCGGCTTGATCAACGCCATCACCAAAGGCGGTACCAATTCGTTCCGGGGTTCTGTGTTCTTCTTCGGTCGTAACGAAGATCTCGTGGGCTTAAGTCCCGACGCAAACCGCACGAAGTACGACCAGTTCAAGGACCTGCAGTTCGGTGGTCGTATCGGTGGACCGATCATTCAGAACAAGCTGTTGTTCCACGTGACGGCAGAAGCACGTTTGCGCGATCAGCCGATCCAGATCGGCATCAACGATCCGAATGCGCTCAACAATTTTCCTGTGTCGACACAAACGCTCGATGAGATCATCCGCATTTCGAAAACACAATACGGCTACGATCCGGGCACCTATACCACGTTCGTGGCACGGAACAACTCGATCAACGTGATCGGACGACTCGACTGGAACATCGACGAGTCGAACAAGATCCAGTTGCGGCACAACTTCACCAACGCCATTCTCGATCGGAACGTGCTTCGCACGAACACGACGTTCTCTCTGTCCAGTCAGGCCAACACCTTCCAAAGCGTGAACAACCAGACCGTGCTCCAATGGAACAGCATGTTCGGCGGCAACATGGCCAACGAAATGCGCGTGTCCTACACGCAGACAAGCGACAACCGCCTTCTCTCCCCTACTCCCTTCCCGCAGATCCAAGTGACCGTGGGCTCGAACCTTAACGTTGTCTTGGGACCGGAGCGGAACTCGCAGGCGAATGCCCTCGATCAGAAGCAGGTGGCCTTCACGAACGACTTCAACATCTTTCTCGATGACCACACAATCACGGCCGGCACGCATAACGAACTGAGCTTCTTCAACAACCTGTTCATTGCCGATTACTACGGGTCGTATCAGTATCCGAGTGTGGCCTCGTTCGCCGACAGTACGGCCAACTGGTATCGTGTGAGTTGGGCGAATGCCGCGGTCGCGGGATCGAATCCACAACCACGTGCAGCATGGAGCATGGTACAGACCGGCTGGTATGCGATGGATGAGTGGCAGGTGGATCCCGTGTTGCGTGTCACGTATGGACTTCGCGTCGACGTGCCCATCATGCTCACCACACCGTATGAGAATCCGACGTTCGCACAACGTTTTCCCGGACAGAACACGAGCACCGTTCCGTCGGCCCAGTTCCTCTTCTCACCGCGCGCCGGTTTCAACTGGGACGTGAGCGGAGACCGCACGTTCCAAGTACGTGGGGGAACAGGCGTCTTCACCGGTCGCGTAGCGGCCGTCTGGTTGGCCAATCAATACTCCAACACCGGCATGGACATCTATCGTGGCGCGCTCGGTGGAAGCAACTCTCCAAATGTGATCGTCGACCCCGTGACGCGTGAGCCGATCAAGTGGGACGTCGACCCGCTCAACCCGCCCAAGGCTGGCGACCCCGGGTATCCCGGCACCGTCTCGACGTCGGCCATCAACATCACCGACCCGTCCTTCCGCATGCCGCAGGTGTGGCGCTCCACGCTTGGTGCCGATCTCAAACTCGCGCGCGGTGTGACGTTCACGTTGGAAGGGATGTATGGCAAGTTCTTGAATCAGGTCGATTTTCAGAACATCAACCTACGTCGTTCGGGCATGCTCGTATCGCCATTGGACGGACGTCCGATGTATGCCGGCGCTTCGGCAGACTCACTCGTTGCGCGCGAATTCACCGAGGTGATCGTGATGCGCACACGATCCGAGGGCTATCAGTATTCGATCATGGGACAGATCTCCATGGCTGAGAACAACGAGATCATCCCGGGCATCACATCCACACTTGCCTACACGTTCGGTCACACCTACGATCTGAACAGTGGCCAAAGCTCGACGGCCACGTCGCAATGGTCGAACACCGATGTGGTCGACCCGAACAATGCCACCATGGGACGCAGCAACTTCGATGTTCCTCATCGCATTGTCTTCAACGCAAGCTATCGGTTGATGTGGTCCGCCGATGTGTCGACCACCTTCGGCGTCTTCTATGCCGGGCAGTCCGGCAGACCGTATTCCATGTCGTACATCCAGGACTACAACGGTGACAATGCATCGGGTGGCAACGATCTGATCTACGTTCCGCGGAACGAGGACTTCAACACGAAGATCGTCGTTGCCCCAACGTCGAGCACCGACTTCCGGACGCCGGAACAGATCTGGGGACAGATCATGGCGCTGATCGATGCGAATCCCGCTCTCAAGGCCTATCAAGGACAGATCCTTCCACGCAACGAGTTGCGCGAGCCTTGGATCAATCAACTGGACGTGCGCTTCGGACAACGTGTGAACGTGGCCGAGAAGCAGAGCCTGGAGTTCACGCTCGACATTCAGAACGTTCTCAACCTCCTGAGTTCCGATTGGGGATTGCAGCGCTACGTGAACTTCCAAAGCGCCAACATCTTTGGACTGAACACGGCAAGCGGAAAGCCGTTCGATTCGCAAGGCCGGTTGCGCATGACGTATAACGAGCCGATCACCAATGGCAGGGCCGGCATCTACACAACCGACAACTTCTATTCGCGGTGGCGTATGCAACTCGGCGTGAGGTTCAATTTCTAATGAAGCACTTCGCCCCTACCCTCGCCTCCCTTGTCCTTGCCGCTGCCTTGCTCAGCGGTTGCGAACAGAACACTGTGACATTCCCTATCCCTGTGCCCGCAACGGCGCGCATTGTGAACGTGACCACGGACGTTGACACGTTGACGGTGATCGTCGACTATACCACGACCGTGAAGATCCCGCACGGAGAGGTCTCTCCACCCATCTCCATCTCGTCCGGCCGCCCGGCACCGTTCGTGCTCATGGAAGGCGACGAGATGCTGCGTCGCGACACGCTCTACTACACGTTCGGCTCGGGCTCGTCGCTCGCCTTGTACACCAAGGGCACGAAGACCAACACGGTGGAGTTCCTCCGCGCTGTACCGGATACGGGCGTGAACACCACGAACGGACTGGCCTATGTACGGTTCTCGCACATGGCCACAGAACGTCCGGATGGCGAACCCTATGTGGACCTGCGCTTGGAACCCAAGGACAGCGTTGTGCTTTCCGGCATGGAACCGGGCAAGACGAGACAGTTCTCGATCGCACCCGGGTCGTATGCCTTTACGGCCATGCAGGAAGGGACGACCACTCCGGTGGCTTCACTGTCCACACGGCAGTACGAGGCAGGAGTGTTGTACACGATCTACCTGTACTTCGAGGACGCAACAACATTCTCCGATCCGACCATGAAGATCTTTGATAACAAGAATCCATAACACATTCGAGAGACCACGCATGCAGAAACAGTACACTCAGATCATCGGGGTATTCCTCCTTGCATCCGCAACGATGCTGGCGCAGGCGCCGATCCCGATCGCAACGGCAAAGCAACAGGCCTTTGGATCGACGGTCACAAAGGTGGCAGGGCGCGTAACCGCCGGCGCCGGCGTGTTTCGCAACACAGCATTCCTTCAAGATGGTTCGGCCGGCATCGCGGTCTTCAACAACACGTTCCGTCTTGGTGTGCAGGTCGGTGATTCGGTGGTGATCGAGAATGGAACACTCTCTGAGTTCCAGGCAACATCCGGTCAACCCGGCACAGGTCTCACACAACTCACCGATTCGATCCGCTTCACGGTGGTGCCTGTCAGTCGACAAGACGCCACACCGCGCACGGTAACGATCGACCTTGTGGTCGAGTCGCTCGAAGCACAACTCGTGCGTATTCGTCGCGTTCGGTTCACGGAGACCGGAACGTTTCGTGAGCGCACGTATCAAGTGATCGACCGCGACAACAAGTCCATCGACGTTCGCATCGATGGCGGCACCGAGATCGCACGCAATGCCGTTCCCATTCCCGAAGGCGAGTTCGACATCATCGGTCTCGTGAGTCAGTTCCGTGGCACGTATCAGATCCAGCCGCGCTATGTGACCGAGCTTGGACTTCCTCCGCTGGAAGTGGATACGGTCGCCAAGTCGCGCACACTCGACGTGACCACTTGGAATCTCGACTGGTTCGGCTGGCCTGATTCCACCAAGGGCGTCACCGACAAGGACCGTCAGATCCGCAGCGTACGTCAGGCAATGGATACGATGAAGAGCGACATCTACGGTCTTCAAGAGATCACATCGGAAGAATCCGTGAAGCGCGTTGCCGATTCCATCGTTGGGAACCATGGGTACTTCTATGCTTCCGACATTCCAACCGATCAGCGCATGGCCTATATCTACAACAAGGAGACCATCACACCCATCAGCACGGGTCTGGCTGTCAATGGCGGATCCCAGGCCTGGGCCGGCGGTCGCTTCCCCTACCGCATGACCTTTGATGCGCAGGTTGAAGGCAGGACACAGCGCATGGTGGTCTTCGTCATCCACGCCAAGGCAACCGATAGTGCAACGGGCATGGAAGACTACAATCGTCGCAAGACAGATGCAGAGACCTTCCACGCGTACTTGAATGACTTCTACAAGGACTCAGCCGTGATCGTGATCGGCGACTTCAACGACGAAGTGATCAAGAGTGTTGTCGATTCCACGCTGCCATCTCCGTATCGCGTCTTCGCGAACGATGCAGCGAACTGGTCGATCCTCACGGAATCACTCGATGCGGCCGGCGCTTCGTCCTACATTCGCGGCACGGGCTCGATGCTCGACAACATCATGGCCACGAACGAAGTCCTGCCCATGGTCTACCGCACCTTCATCGAATCACCGAATGCCTACTTGAGTTCGTATACCACCACGGTATCGGATCACCTGCCGGTGACAACACGCTTCTACCTCGATGGAACGACCGATGTGAACGACGAAGGATCGGCAACTGCCTCGTCCTTCCTGCACGTTGCTCCGAATCCGATGTCAGCACACGGACGTGCCGAACTCGTGATCGAACGTCACGGCGCTGTGCGCGCAAGTATGATCAATGCCCTTGGTGAAGAAGTGGCCGTGCTCATGGATGAAGAGTGCGCACCGCAGGTCCGCCTCCTTCAGATCCCCGCACAGGACCTTTCCGTTGGAATGTATTCGCTTCGTGTTCGCATGAACAACGTCACCGTCTCGACGCCCGTCGTTATCGCGCGATAACACACGTCAACAACGCTATCGCTGCCGTCTCTGTACGAAGCCTTTGCGCGCTGATGCGCCAAGGACGCAGGGACGGCAGTTTTTGTAAGAGCCCTTCCTCGCGCTCGGAGAATCCTCCCTCGGGCCCTACCACCACCCATACCTCCCCGTCCACCGGCGTAGGCGCCGTTCCATGCACGTCGCCCACCACGACCGAGGCAGTGGCAGGGATCATGGCGGCAAGGCCGTCCATGGTCATTTGTGCATGCACTGTGGGCATCCACGTGCGGCCGCACTGCGTGAGCGCAGCCCGTGCCTTTGTGATGAGGCGTTCGACGTTGACGACCGGCCGTTGCGAGTGGTCGCAGTGCAACGGGATGAAGTGTGTTGCGCCGAGTTCGACCGACTTCTCCAGGGCGAACTCGAAGCGATCTCGATTGTCCATCATCCCCACGCAGACAACGATCGGATGTTCGGGTGGCGGATCGATGTGACAGCTATCGATGCGGAGCTCCATCACTTCCTTGTCGATGGAGACGGCGGTACAGATGTACCGCGCACCGGCACCATTCAACACGCCCACCTGTTCCCCGATACGAATGCGAAGGGCATAGAGATGGCGTTGGGCTTCCCGTCGCGGAACGATCGTTCCCGACGTTGCGGTGATATCGGCGTCGTAGATGTAGTCCATAGGTGCCACGAAAATGCAGTATTTTCGCCGTTATGAACGACTTCACCTGTATCGAGGTCTACACACCTCGTCCCCGCATCGGAGCGATCAAACTGAATCGCCCGGAAGTATTGAACGCCCTCTCGTTGCAAACGATGGTCGAGCTCGTCCGCGCCTTCGAGGCCTTCGATGCCGATCCCGAGATCCGGTGCATCGTCCTGCATGGCAACACCAAGGCATTTGCTGCCGGTGCCGACATCACGGAGATGTCGGACGCCACCACGGTCAACATGATCGAGCGCGACCAGTTCGCGCGTTGGGATCGCATCCGTCAGACCAAGACTCCGGTGATCGCCGCCGTGAGCGGATTCGCCCTCGGTGGAGGTTGCGAGCTTGCCATGCATTGCGACATGATCGTGGCCAGTGATACCGCTCAATTCGGTCAGCCCGAGATCAACATCGGCGTCATGCCGGGCGCTGGCGGCACACAGCGCCTCACCCGTGCTGTTGGCAAGGCCTTGGCCATGGAGATCGTGCTCACCGGACGGATGATCAGCGCACGTCAGGCACTTGCGGCCGGACTCGTCAATCGCGTGGTCCCCGCAGAGGTCTATCTCGACGAGGCATTTGCCCTGGCGGAAGATGTGGCATCGAAAGCGCCGCTTGCTGCGCGCCTTGCAAAGGAAAGTGTGCTGAAGGCATTCAGCACGACGTTGGAAGGTGGACTCGAATTCGAACGCAAGAACTTCTATCTCCTGTTTGCGACCGAAGATCAGAAAGAGGGCATGTCCGCATTTGTCGAGAAACGCAAACCAGAATGGAAGGGCAAGTAAGATGACGTTCGAGACCATCCTCTACACTGTCGACCATGGCGTTGGAACGATCACCCTGAACCGACCCGATTCGTTCAATGCCGCCAACGAACAACTCACCACCGATCTGCAGGCCGCGCTTGCCGATGCGACCACCAACCCTGATGTGCGCTGCGTGGTGCTCACGGGTGCCGGCAAGGCATTCTGTTCCGGACAAGATCTGAAGGACGCACCGAAGAGCGGATCGAAGCGCGACCTGACCGACTCGTTGCATCGGCGCTACAATCCCATCATCCGCGCCATGCGCGCCATGCCCAAGCCCATCATTGCCGGCATTAACGGCGTTGCAGCGGGCGCAGGACTGAGTCTTGCCCTTGCCGCCGACATTCGCATCATGAGCTCGTCTGCACGGTTGGTCGAGGCCTTCATTGCCATTGCCTTGATCCCCGATTCCGGTGCCACCTATTTCTATCCTCGCATGCTGGGATATTCGCGAGCATTCGAGTTCGCAACGTTGAACAAGCCCATCACGGCCGATGAGGCGATGCACTTGGGCATGGTGTCCATGGTGGTCGCTCCGAAGGCCTTCCCTGCCGCCCTTCAAGCCTATGCCCGTCAGTATGCTCAAGGTCCCACACAGTCGTATGGATTCGTCAAGCATCTGTTGCAGTTGGGCATGACGTCGACACTCGACGAAATGCTCGAGCACGAGGCCGTGTTCCAACAACGCGCCGGCGATTCTGCCGACTATCGTGAGGGCGTGACGGCCTTCCTCGAGAAGCGCTCACCTACCTTCACCGGATCGTAAATGGCAAAGGCACGACCAACACTCTTCGAGCAGATCAAAGACGTCGATCGAAGCTCCGAGCAAACGGGATTGCGCACCTCTCCCGTGCTTCGGTGGGTGATCATCGCCTTGGCGGTGATCGGTGTTGGGTTCTTCCTTCCGGGACGGAGTGGCGAGACACATCGGTTGGCATCGGACAATGCCATGCTCGGCACGATGTGGAACGACGAGACGGTCGTGTCCGACTTCACCTTCCCTGTCACCAAATCTGAATCGAGACTGAGCACTGAGCGCGAGCAGGCACGTCGATCCACACCATGGGTCTTCACGCTCGACCAATCGCAAGAGGCGCGTGCCGCTGGATTACTGCAGTCCGTGGTGCGCGACATCGATCAGAGCACATCGAATGCAACGATACCCCGTGCGATCAACGACGGCATCGCCAATGCCTCGGCACCCTCCCGTCGGTCGTTATCGCAGTTGCTCAGTACGCGGGGCGCCGACGTCGTACGAAAGATCTATCAGCACGGACCGATGAACATGAGCACGGCTGCCGCGCCCGGCGGCATGATCGTTGTGCAGGTGGATCCGCGGACCGAGCGACTGCTGTCCACCACCGAGGTCTACGACACATCCGCCGTGGCACAGACCGTGGCCGCCGCCACCACGTCGTTGCCCGACGATGTACGTGGCATCGCCAATGCCTTGCTCCGCTATGCATGCAAGCCGCAATACCTCTACTCCGAGGCGCTCACAGAGCGCGCACGCGAGGGAGCGGCCTATTCGGTTCCGCAGACCATCGAGATCGTCCACCAAGGCGACATCATCGTGCGCAAGGGCACGAAGGTCGATCAACGCACGATCGACAAACTCAAGTCGTATCGCGATGCGCA
The DNA here is from genome assembly GCA_044224925.1 of Kapaibacterium sp. (SeqCode). GTDB lineage: Bacteria > Bacteroidota > Ignavibacteria > Kapaibacteriales > Kapaibacteriaceae > Kapaibacterium. The sequence goes on along the minus strand of JBGAJM010000001.1, from coordinate 60,256 downwards.
GTTCCTTCGTAGCGACTCACGATTCTCGTTCTTCGTTGTGCTCGGAAGTCTTGGTCATGCCATGGTGATCATCGCCATCATGCTCTTGTACCTGTACTTCCTCCGTCGCACATCATATGAATCGAACGGACAGTTGGCCTCGCTCTTATCGTTGCCGGTGATCACGGCGGGCATGGCCTGGTTGAGCGTGGGCATCTCGACGAACCTGCCGTTGGAGTATGCCGTGATCGTGCCGGCCTTTGCCATGTTGATCAGCGTGCTGTACGAGGCGCGCACGGCCTTCATCTGTACGCTCGTGATGGCCACGACCGTGTCGGGCGTCCGCGGCAACGACTACGGCATCGGACTGGTCCTGCTCATTGCCGGGATGTTCGGTGCCTATACCGTGAACAACATCCAGAAACGCACACAGATCTTCACGAGCATCCTCGCCGTCTTTGGTGGCTTCACCATCACCATCCTCTCCATCGATCTTGAGCGTGCGACAGCAGGCGCCATGATCCTCGAGAAGCTCATCTTGGCAAGTGTGAACAGCGTGATCTCTCCATTGATCGCCTTTGGCGTGATCCTTTTGATGGAGAAGCTGTTCAACGTTGCAACCGATCTTCGTTTGGAAGAATTCGACGATCTGAATCATCCGTTGCTCAAGCAACTGAATGAACGTGCACCGGGTACGTATCAGCATACGCTCTCTGTTGCTCGGTTGAGCGAGGCCGCCGCGCGGGCGATCGAGGCGAATGCCCTGCTTGCCAAGGTAGGTGCGTTGTATCACGACGTGGGCAAGCTCGAGAAGTCGGAGTACTTCGTTGAGAATCAGATCGATATCGACAACAAACACGACAAGCTTCCGCCTAAGAAGAGTGCGGCCATTATCCGTCAGCACGTGCAGGATGGGATCGATCTCGCGCGAGAGTATGGCCTACCGGAGCGCATCGTCAAGTTCGTACCGATGCATCATGGCACCATCCTCATCAAGCACTTCTATGCAAAGGCGCTCGACGAGTCGCTCTTGAAGGATGCCGTGATCGACGAGGCCGACTATCGGTATCCGGGACCACGTCCCGACTGCAAGGAAGCGGCCATCGTCATGCTCGCCGATGCGAGCGAGGCTCTCTCGCGCGTGCTCGAAAAGGGACAGCGCGAGGACCTTGAAGCGGCCGTCGAGAAGATCATCGTCGACCGATATTCCGACGGTCAGCTCAGCAACACCGACCTGACCATGCACGACCTCGATCGCATCAAGGACTCCTTCGTGCGCAACCTGCTCGGTAGCACGCATCAGCGTATCCGCTACAAGGAAGTTCCCGAGCCCACTGAACCGCCGCCGGCATCATGAGCGACACTGTTGTTCCGGAGCTCCCGCGGGCGCTGCGCAGAGATCTGACACAGTTCCTGCAATACGTGCGACTTGAGCGCGGACTCGCCGAGACCACGATCGCCTCGTACACGCATGATGTTGAGCTCTATGCACAGTTCCTTGCATCCAAGGAGATCACCTCGTTCGCCGATGCTACGCTTGCAAGTGCACGCATGTTCTTTCATGCGCTCACCGATGCCGGTCTCACGGGTTCGTCGCGTGCTCGCTACCTTTCCTCCATCAAACACCTTCATCGATATCTGTTGGCAACCGGACGTGCAAGCGTGAACATCACGGATGCGATGGAGCTGCCCACGTCGAAGCGACATTTGCCTGATGCACTTTCCGTTACCGACATGCAACGTCTTCTCGACGTGATCGACACGTCAACACCGTATGGCGTTCGCGATCGTGCATTGCTGGAGACCATGTATGCATGCGGTCTTCGCGTCTCCGAGGCGGCAACGCTCCGTCAACGCGATGTGCTGTTCGATGTGGAGATCGTGCGCGTGTTCGGGAAAGGCAGCAAGGAACGGATCGTGCCCATCGGCGCATCAGCATTGCAATGGATCCACACGTATCAGACAACGGCGCGCTCGCATCTGGTGACCTCGGCGAACAACGACGACGTGTTGTTCTTGAGTCGACGTGGCACAGGCCTCTCGCGCATGGCCATCTGGAAGATCATCGATCAAGCAGCCAAGGCTGCTCTCCTCTCACAGCACGTGCATCCGCACATGTTCCGTCACTCCTTTGCCACGCATCTGTTGGAAGGCGGTGCTGACCTGCGCGCAGTACAAGAGATGCTTGGACATGCCGACATCTCCACGACGCAGATCTACACGCACATCGATCGCAACTATGTGAAGGAAGTGCATACGCTCTTCCACCCTCGCGCATGATCCGTAGCACACGCACGATATCGTTGTTCCTTTTGTTGCTCTCGTGCACGTTGGCATCTGCAAGCGATGCCGTCAAGACCGGGATCGACAACATGCTGGACACCGACTGTTCACTACTTCGCAACAAGCGTATCACGCTGGTCTCGCATGCGGCGGCACGAACGCGGAGTGGACGGAGTACGGCAGAGGTGTTGGCACGTCGCACCGACCTGCAGCTTCGACGCATCCTTGCGCCCGAGCATGGATTCTATGGTGTGATCCCAGCCGGTGAGAGTGTTACGAACGATACGATCCAGGGTCTGCCCGTTCTCTCGCTCTATGGTGCGTCACGACGTCCCGATCGTGCAATGCTCGACAGTACCGATGTGGTGGTGATCGACATGCAGGACATCGGCGTGCGATCCTATACCTACATCAGTACGATGACGGAAGTGATGGATGCCTGCGGCGAGTACGGGATCCCGGTGATGATCTTGGACCGACCGAATCCGCTTGGTGGAATGCTCGTCGATGGAATGGTGCCCGACGACTCGGTCCGCAACTTCATCTGTCGACTCCCCATCCCCTACGTCCACGGCTGCACCATGGGCGAACTTGCCACCATGCTGAACGCTGAGCGTTGGATCGCCCATCCATGTTCGCTCACGGTAGTGAAATGCAAGCGTTGGAAGCGGAGCATGCGATGGGAGGACGTTGACCTGCCGTGGTATCCCACATCTCCGAACATTCCCAGTGTGGCGGCCATTCGCGGCTATGCAACACTCGGACTCATCGGAGAGCTTGGATTGTGTTCGATCGGGATCGGTACGGCATCTCCGTTCACCGTCCTGGGTGCGCCCGACATGCCGAGCGACTCCATTCTTCCTCGCCGCCTTGCACACTACGGCATCTCGCTCATGCCCGCACGATTCACACCAAGCGTGGGCAAGTATGCGCGGACCGTGTGTTCGGGATGGTACTACGCCGTCACACAGCCGGAGCGTTGGCGTCCGTTCCTCGCAGCACTTGCCATTGTTGAACGCGTACAGACGTTGAGACCAAGCTACCTGGACGACTCCATCGCCACATCGAAAAGTGGGCGCATGTTCATCAAGGCCACCGGAGGTCCGTCGATCCTCACGGCCATCGTCGACCATGCACCATGGGAACAACAGGAAGGCCTGTCGGTGCGCGGCGTGGCCGCCTTCATCCGACTGCGTGAGAAGTACTTGCTGTATCCGTGATCAGTCGTTCGACGGAGGAACCGTGGAACGCAAGACATGCGAACGTTTCATCACACCAACGCCAACACTGAGGCGACGTGTGAGTGGGTCCTCTCCATCGAAGAAGACGTGATCCCCTTCCACGACCATTCCCGACGAACCACCGCCATCGAGGTTCATCGCATTGTAGCAGCCAACCAACCGCATGATCTGCGCCATTTGCTGCAGTGTTGCACCCACCACATGCTTCTCGTGCTGCGTTGTTTCCACGGCAACGAGAAAGATATGTGCGCCACTCTTATCGGTGCCGATGGCCGTGCGTGCAAGGTTCTGTTGAATGAACCGCTTCCCCGTGGACCCTTCGCGTGTCGCTTCATGCTTGGCCACGCCGTTGCGCACCAGTCGTGGCGTGCCACTCACGGCATTCATGAACTTCACGGAGCGATGGATGTTCGTGGAATACGTGAGAACGAGCGTGTCGCCCGGAATGATCTTCGCACGTTGCATCGTACTGCGCGGCACCGAGGCGATGCAGCCGCGAAGCGGGATGTCGACCGTGCCCGTGTCCACCGAGATCACCTGACATGGAATGGGCTGATTCACCGAGGGTGATCGCAGGTATCGCATGCGGATCTTGACCATCGGATACTCGACGTTCACTTCGCGCTGGGCCTGTAGGATCTCGCGTTTGAGCTGTTCCTGACTCAGAGCTACCTCTGTGGAATCTCCGGCCGTGAAGACCGTGTCCTTGAGCGCCTCGGCAAAGGCACGCTCCATGAGCTTCGTCTCGATGTGCGGGATCGTGGTGCCAGCAAAGGCATTGTAGATCACGGCTGTGGTACTGTCCTGTCGACGGTTCACGCTCGAAACGATCCACGACTGCGTCCGTGCCGAGAGGGACGCCGAGATCCGAAACGAATCGATCGTCATCGCACCATTGTTCTCGAAGAATGCGCTCGACCAATTCTTGTAGGCGTTCATTTCCACGATCTCGCCATCGATCATCAACGGACCGATGGCGGTGTTGCGATAGGCTCTCCAGAAATTCCCGTTCACGAGGGCGAGCACGGAGTAGTTCGTGGTCGAGTCGTACCGATGCGCCATGTCCTTCAATCTCTCCAATCCGTCGTGCAGGTCCTCGCCCTTCACCAACCGCAGTGCATTGCTCTGCACCGTACGATCCATCGAGACCACATGGATCCGCACCGGACTCGAGCCGTTGCTCGTATACTGAACATACCGAACACCCGGCGTGATCTCGCGTTCACGGTCGACGCGGATCTCAGTGAGCGGCACCACCCGCGGACGGCGCTTCTTCTTGCCCCTTCCGGTCTTTCCGACCTTTGCTGCACCCTTCCCGCCCTTCGATACCTTCGCGGCCTTCTTTGACTTCGTGGACGACATGGCCTTTTGCGCCGTGGCGGTCTTCTTCTTCGTTGTTCGATGTTTTTGACGAGCCTCTACCGTACCTACCAGGAGCAGCAAGATCAGAACGGAACACAGGGCGCGGAGGAAGGCGGCAGGGATATGATGGAGCGGTCGGAACATTACTCCAAATTTAGGGCTCCGTGGCTCGGTAGCCAACGGAAAGGGCCGTGTTCTTCTTTGTAGTTTTGCACCATTGTCTCTCACATCCCGCAAGTACTCATGAACGACGTCGTCCTTGTCCAGCCTCGCAACGGTTATGCGATCCTCACGATCAATCGACCGGAGAAACTCAACGCCTTGAATGCCGAAGTGCTCGAAGCACTTGAGCTCGCCGTTCGCACGCTCGAGGCCGACGCATCGATCCGCTGCGTTGTGATCACCGGTGCCGGTGAGAAGGCCTTTGTGGCCGGAGCTGATATTGCCCAGCTTCATGAGCAGGACGCCCACACAGGCAGACTCTTCGCAGAGTTCGGACAGCGCGTCTTCAATGCCATTGAACGATCCGGCAAACCGTACATCGCCGCCGTGAACGGCTTTGCCCTTGGTGGCGGATGTGAGCTTGCCATGGCCTGTCACATGCGTTTTGCATCGGAGAACGCCAAGTTCGGTCAACCCGAGATCAACCTCGGCATCATCCCCGGCTATGGAGGAACGCAACGCCTTCCAAAGCTCATCGGCGCACCAAAGGCGCTGGAGCTCATCTTGGGTGGCGGCATGATCTCTGCGGCCGAGGCACAGACGCTTGGTCTCGTGAATGCCGTCCACCCGCAGGAAGATCTGCTTGGTGTGGTCGAGGCCCTTGCACAGAACCTTGCCACCAAGGCGCCACTGGCTCTGCATGCTTGTTTGGAGGCCGTTCGGATCGCTGCCGATACATCGCTCCTCGAAGGCCTGCACGCCGAGGCAAGCATCTTCGGTCGAGTATGCGGCACCGCTGATTTCAAAGAAGGAACGCAGGCGTTTCTCGAGAAGCGCACAGCGCAGTTCAGCGGACGCTAAGGCGTGGTCACCCTGATCGACCTGTTCTATAACGTGATCGTTGTGCCGCTCCTCGCGGCATGGCTACGAAGTCATTCGATCCTCGGAGGAAAACTCCGTCTTCGCGTGCGCGACGAACAGGCGGCCGCAACGAAGGCTTCGCAGGCGCATAACACGGGACCGCGCTACTGGTTCCATGCGGCCTCCATGGGCGAGTTCGAACAGTGCATTCCCGTGATCACGGCCATTCGCGCATCGGTTCCCGATGCCGTGATCATCGCCACGTTCACGTCGCCGTCGGGATACCGACATGTGCAACGCACGAACGTGGCCGACATCGTCCTCTACCTGCCCGTGGACACAAGGCGAAATGCCCGTCGATTTTTCGACATGCTTCGTCCTGATGTTGGCGTGATCGTGCGCTACGATCTCTGGCGGAATCACCTGCTGGAAGCTCGACGTCGGCACATTCCCGTCCACGTGATCGATGCCACGGTCCCTGCCATGGTGCGCTATCGATCGTTGCGAGGCTGGATCGCCGATCTGTATCGTTCGGTCACGTCGGTCACGGCCATGACGCAGCATGACGCCGACGAGCTTGGGTCGCTGTTGCATCGCACCGTGCCCTACCTGCCCGACACGCGATACGACCGGATCCTGCAGCGTATCGCCGATCCCGACCCCGCCATCCTTGCCCTGCATCGGTCGGACAAGATCACGGTCATCGTGGGAAGTTCATGGGGCGACGACGAGGAGATCTTCCTTTCCGCCTTCCAACACCTTGCAGACCCTCGGATCCGATGCATCATCGTACCGCACGAGCCTACGGCGGCGCATGTGCAACAACTTCAAGCGAAGATCGATGCAACGCTTCTCTCGGCCATCACCGATCCATCGGTGACCGAACATGTGATCGTGGATTCTGTTGGGTCGCTCCTCTCGCTCTATGCCATTGCCGATGCGGCCATGGTGGGTGGCGGTTTTGGAGCCGGGGTGCATTCGCTGGCAGAGCCGGCGGGATATGGTCTGGCACTTGCATGCGGTCCGCACATCCAGCGTTCACGCGACGCGGCGGCGCTGCAGGCAGCGGACGCCCTCGCCGTGATCCGCACGTCGGCAGATGTGACCGAGTGGTTGCGAACGGTTGTTCTCGACCCCGCGACACGTAGACAATTCGGCGAACGCGCACGGTCCGTGATCACATCGCGTGCGGGGTCCTCACGTCAGTGCGCCGACATGATCATCCGTTCGCTGCCCTAGCGAACGATGTGTACCGGCACCGACGCGATGTGTGTGCCGGACGTGCACTGCAGTACATACAAACCCGGATCCAATGATGAAAGGTCGACGGATGAACCGCCCGACGTCATCGTTCCATGCGCAACTGTCATCGACAACATGCAACGACCATTCAGGTCGATCACGCAGATGCGGCAGTCGTCGGACGTCGCATCGTCCCACTGCACCAACACCATGCCCGATGTCGGGTTGGGGGTACATCGAAGAGAATTTGCTCCTACGCCAGCATCCCGAACACCCACCGTCCGTGGTGGCGTGAGTTTCAAGATCATGGTCGTGAGATCATCGCTGCTGAGATAGACCGATCCGTCTCGATGCAAGGCAAGACCGACCGGTCTCGCCCATGCCTGCTTGGCGATCGAGTCCGTCATGAATCCCGTGCAGAAGTCACGAACACGATCGGCAATGGTATCTGCGTCCGAGGCGAATTCGAGGAAGACCACTTTATACCCTGAGGCAGGCGTTCGATTCCACGAACCGCGGAGCGCAACGAAGCAACCGTTGGCATAGGCCGACGGGAATCCCGTAGGAGCGAATTCCATGGCCATGGGGGCGGTGTGAGCGGTGAGGAGGGCGGCAGGGGGAACCATCGATTCAAAACGCGCTGTATCCGCGGCTGTCATCGGGAGGATGTCGCGATAGTCCCCATTCGTCAGGTCGAACCAATTCTTGTAGTGATACGAGAACGGATATCCATAGAAGCCGTTATCGCGAACGATGTCGACCCATTCCGGCGGGATGTTATCACCTTGCAGGTCGCTACCGTTGTTATTGGCCCAGAGTGCTCCGGTCCGTGGATGCAACGTCATTCCCACAGCATTGCGGATCCCTGTGGCGTAGACCCGTCGATTCTTTCCATTCACATCAAATCGCTCGATCATCGCGCGCTGCAGTTTGCCGCTCTCCGCTTCACGATCTGCATTGCCGTTACTGCCAACGCTCACATAGAAGGCATTGTTCAACGAATCGATCACCAATGTCCGCGTCCCGTGTCGCCCCCCGCTCCAGTTGGGGATCACGGTACGATCGATCACCGTGCGACGACCTTCCCACCGTAGGTTTCGATCGGCATCCTGAAACGCGACCACGCCGGATTGTTGGCAGACGTACATCGTGTCTCTCCAGAACCGAACATCATGTCCGGTCGAGAATCCACTCGCCGCCACCACGACTGTGTCTGCAACGCCATCCCGATCTCGGTCCGGCAATGCAAGAACGTTCTGTCCATTCATATTGGCCACATAGAGCACGCTATCCGGTCCCCACGCCATGAAGCGAGGCTTGCTCAGCGCTGACCCCGCATAGAACACCGTAGCCGTCCACCCCTCCGGAATGTTGACGTATCGATCGGCCTGCATGCCCGGCGCATTCCTCCAGACAGGTGGAACGGTGATACGCGCGCGGACCAGACCGTCGGTCACCATAGGTGTCATGGGAACTGTGCCCGGAGTCACTTCCTGTCCACTCGCAGATACCACGAGCAGTACTGCCGACATGATCACGTACGCGATGATCTTCATCATGGCTTCCTTTCTATCCTAAAACGAAGCATCCCCCTCTTGCGACGTGCAAGAGGGGGATGCGTTGAGATAGCCTATTGGGCTTAGCGAACGATAAGAAGCTTCTGTGGCTCACTGGTGAACGGACCGCTTACAACTTGATAGTAGTAAACGCCGGCTGGCAGTGTGCTCACGTCGATGGAGAGTTCATACGAACCAGCATCTTGTGGCTGATCGATGATATCCATGACCTTCGAACCGTTGCTGTTGTAGAGAACGATCTTCGTCTGAGCATTCAGACCGATCGAGTAGCTGATCACAGTAGCGCTGCTGACCGGATTTGGCGAGATCGGGCTTACCGAATACTTCGTCGAACCGATGTCAACAATACGCAGTTGCTTTGCACAGTCAAGGATCAACGTCACCTTACCTGGCTCGTTGTTGAAGACAACGAACTTCTTGTTGTTACCATCTTGGTCAGGAGCGATGGCAATGTACATTTCAGGCGTGATGTCGCTGGTTTGAACCTTGCCAAGGTAGGCGTCGAAGACGATCGTGAAGAGCGGCTTCTTACCATCTGGCAACAGTGCTGGTGCACCAGGTGCTGCTGTGAAGTCAAGTTCGAAGAATCCTTCTGTTGGCGTACCGGTGACCACCCAGCCCTCGGTGAGGGAACCGTCGGTGATCATCGTTGGGCGTGCTTGAAGGATCGACTTGTCATACGATACGCGAATACGGAACTGACGAACGGCGCCAAGGTCGATGCCTTGAGGTGCATTCTTGAGTTCAACCGGTACGTTCACTGCATCACCGATCTTCACTTGATAGCCCTTACCGATGAAGTCGGTCGTTTCCAGATAGATACCATCACCGGTCAAGTATGCCGTGTCTGTTACTTCTGGAGTGCCTTCTACACTGAATGGGATCGAAGCGAGGAATGGCGAACCAGTACGATCTGGAAGGCGACCATTGAGGTTCTGACCAGCACTCTTCTTCGAGACGAAGTCAGGTGTGAAGCGTACGCGCAATACGGCTGTTCCATTTGCAGGAACGTCGATATATGGCGTTGATGGCGACACGATCTCGTACTTGATGTTGTCTGGTCCTTCGATCGCACCGATGTTGATACGGATCGCAGCAGCGAAGCCGTTCTTGACACGTACGTCCTTCTCGATGGAGTTGTAGACGAACTGCTCGAACGTTTGATCTTCTGCCGTGATCGAACCCTTGATGTCAGCTTCACCGCGGAGCAGTGGCGTTGGATCTTCAGGTGCATCATCACCGACGATGTATGGGCACTCTTGCAGACCGGCTGCCTTCGGATCGAAGATCACAGGAACTTGAAGTGCTTCACCGCCAACGAGTTCAATTGGGTTCGTTGTCGATGGTGCATTCGTCCAGCTAGGATCGATGGCGAAGTGAACGGCCTTCGGGTTGCTTTGGTCGATGGCGATCGATGTGATCGTAAGCTTCATCGAGCCCTTCGTATCGGACGTCAGAGCGTTCGACAGCGATGGGTGTTGATTCGTGATCGTGACCACGCCGGTTGCCTTGTCGCCAACCGTGTAGATCACAGGATTGCCTTGTGCATCACGTGTCCAGTCGTAGCCCGTTGCCACAACGTGTGGCTGACGTGCTGTTCCGGTTGCATCAGAGTATGCTTCGTTCTTCTCTGTGCCGGCTGTTTCAGAGTACACCGAGACGCGATAGTCATAGACGCGTTCTGCATCACGTGTACCGGCAACTTCCGTTGGGGTGAACGTCACGTTGAACGTATAGCCCGTGCCATTTGGCTGGATCTCATCAGGAACATTACCACCTTGGCTCATGAGCGTTGGTCCAAGCGTGAAGTACTTCGCGTCTGCGCCTTCGATGGCGATACGCTTGATCATCACGGACTTGTTGCCTTCGTTCTTGATCGTTGCCGTTGCGGTGTAGTTATTGATGCCCTTACCAACTTGCCAAGCATCGATCACGCGCTCGTCGAACTTCGGTGCATCCACGCTAAGATTTGCTTGCGTGCCCTCACCCTTCCAGACGGAGTTGGACTTGATCTTCTTTGCAGAAGAATAGAACGGTACGTCCAAGGTGTGAGGCAATGCCTCGCCTTGTGGACGATACGTTACGAAGAACGTGTGCTTCTCACCCTTCTTGATGGTCAGCGGAAGCAGCTCATCAAGGTTGCGGATGTTCGAGAAGTATTGACCTTGTGCGTTCTTGTAGTTGGCAACCTTGGCCTTGTCGTATCCTGTAACTACAAGATCGACTTGACCGCGGTTCTCGATGACAACTGTCTTCTCAAGTGATCCTGCGATCGGGAGACGGCCCCAATCTTGATCGTAGACGTAGATCGATGGCTCATCGCCGCGGATCTTGAGTTCCGTTGTGACCTGATCATAGCACTCGAGCTTTGCGATCACGGTATCGATCTTCTGCTCTGTCGTGGTGATCAGCGCGCAAACGTTCACGACCTTCGACTCTCCAGGTCCCAGCATGAAGGTGCTTGGCTCGAAGGAGAATGTCGTTGGGAAGTGCTTTGCAATGAGGTTCTTGACATTCAGGGCGCGATCCGCACTCTTGTTCGTGAACGTGATCGTGCGGCATGTCTTTGCATCAAGTGGTGCAACACCGAAGTCGATCGATGCAGGATCCCATGCGAGCTTGTCTGCTGTATACGTGTATTCCTTCTCAACGTACTTGCCCGAACGCGAAACAACACGAATGATACCGTGAGCGTCCTTCGTTGGATCGATCACGTTCACTTGGAAGTTCACGGTCTTGTCGCCGGAGTTGAAGTTCTCGTCTTCGATGAGCACATAGTTCGTCAGCTCTTCTGCGTAGACCGCGAAGATCGAACCGCATGTGGAGTTCTCTGGAAGGATCTTGCCAACGCCCTTGACGTTACCACAGATGATCTGCTCGATAACTTGCAGTGAATCATCGCAAGGGATTGCAAGGTCGATCGCAACCGGTGTACCGTAGGCACGACCCATTTGCATACCGTCCAACGAACCGTAGTTCCATGCTGCCCAACGGATGTTCTCAGAGACCGACTCAACGACGTGATCGCCTGAACCGATCGGCATGCGGATCTGGGCATATGGCGTGCCATTGATCGGACGGAGCGAACCGCCGGCGATCGAAGCAAGTGCCTTACCATCGAGCTTGATCTTCGAAACATCTGCCATACGGAAGGCGATGTTGAAGAAGTTGTCCATTCCTTCAGGTGCTGTGAACACACCGTAGTTCACCCAGCGATCCGTCGAAGGAACGTATTCCAACATTGGCATACCGGCTTCAACCGTCGGGTGACCTTGTGGTGTTTCGACGTTCTTGCCATCACGGTCCTTGCCAATGGCGACCGGAGGAATGACGTTTGCCCACGACTTACCGTACAGACCGCAGAGTGCTGGCTTCGATGTCTTCCAGACGGCTGCTGTTTCTTGCGTTGCGATGATGTAGGACTCATTCTTGCGAAGTGTCCGGTGATTCTTCATCGTACCATCGGAGCGAAGTTCGGAGAGGACCGTACCATCTTCAAGCGCGTTGAAGCGGATCACGTCACCCTTGTCATCGTCGATACCAAGTGCTGCACCTTGACCGTTCATGTTACCCACCGTACGGCGTGGTGTATACATGGATGGTACGGTCACGAATTCTGTGCCGGCCATTTCCGTTGGCAACATGGCGTCATGCACGTTGTTACGAACGAAGTGTGCTTCAGCAGTTGCGCCTGTTGGAGGAAGTTGGTCAGGGAAACGCATGATGGCCACCTTCGTGTGACCAGATACGACGCCGACCGGCTTGCTTGCCTTGATGACCGTACCGGAAAGGTCGGTCGTGAAGTCCTTCGTGAGTGGCTCGTCGATCTTACCCTTGATGAGGAAGACCTGGCCCTTCATGAGTTCAACAGTTCCCGTCTTGCCTGCTGGTACGGAAGGATAGTCTGGACCACCTTCTGTTTCCCATGTTGGCGTGAAGTTCACGATCGTGTTGTCCTTGTCGGCGATCACGATGATCTGACCCGGACGATAGCGATACTCCGTCTTGCCGTAACGGTCATTGTAGAAGTTCATCGTCGAATACATCTTGCCCCATGCCTCTACCGGGAGGTGGCGAGCAAGTTCGCCGTTTCCTGTCCATGCTTGATACGTCGAAACGGAGATCGGACGGCTTGCCGTTACTTCAAGGCCGTAGCCCTTGATAACATGCGACGTCGTTGCCTCATTTCCGTCCGAGCTCGGCATCATGAATGCACGTGGGATCGGAACCTTGATGACCTGGTTCGGATTGACCGTATAGGTCTTGTCGATCTTCGTGCCGATGTCATTCTGTGCTGCACTCGTGCGAACACGAACAGTGGTCTTGACCTTCGACGAGATGAAGAGCAACATTGGATTTGGCAATGGCTCTTCCGATGCGCTCGCCCACACTTGCGGGAAAGCAACAACGTACTTGCGACCTTCCACAAGGCCCATCGTGCCCTTGCGCTCGGTCACATCCTGTGCTGACAACACACCAAGTGCTGCAACCAAGGTCAAGAAAAATACGCCGATAGTTCGGCGACTAAAGGAAGCAATCCGCATTGCGAGATCTCCCAAAGTGGTAGGGTAAGGATTGAACGTTTTCGAAGTTGAATTCATCATTGTTCTGTGCCCTCTATAGCGCACTCCGCGCTATCATGTAAAAATAGCAGAAAAATGCTTTCATGCAAATTTCCTGACGCTTTTACAGGGATGTTGTGTTTCCTAATACAGAACAACACCAAGCTGTTAAAAAGGTTACACAGACGACCAACGTTTCTTTTGCACACCGATCCACCGGTTGACCTTGGGCTCGATCGGCATCATGATCACCGCCAGAAGCGCTCCAACGACAACGTCGATGCCGTAGTGATAGCGTAGGTAGACGGTCGAAATGATGAGCGATCCCCCAACGACGGCAAAGAACCACCGGAACCTGGACCTGAGGCGGAAGGCGAAAAGGATGTTCACAAGGGTCATCATCGTGTGGCCGCTTGGCATGCAATCCCGATTGACGAAGAGTTCGGGGTGCATCATGGAACGGGCCACTCCCCCGCCAACGTCGACGATGTCCCGGAGCCAAGGCGTGAGGAGCAGCCCCGGAAGGTCGGTATCTAGCGTGTGGAAGTTGTGAAGTGTGAACCGCGGACCGATGGCCGGCATGATGAAATACAGGAGATACGAGATGTAGTAGCAGAACGTGATCCCCCGGGCGAAGACCTCGAGGTTGTCACGATCCCCCTTCCGCCACCATTCCCAGGCCTGCATGATGGGCATGAGATAGAAGAGGAAGTAACAGATCTGGAGGTATTCGGTGAGTGCGGGGAAGGAGAACCGCTCCAGCCATGTTGTCGGGTCGGTCCCGAAGAGCCAGCGGTCGACCGCAATGAGCTCCGTGTCGTAGTCCACGGGATGGACAACGTGGACGAAGACGTGGGTCTGGTCGTACATGAGGTAGATGACCGGGATGACGTAGAAGTACCGTAGTGCCGTGAAGAGCGGACTCCCGGTGATCGAGGCCAACAGGGCCACCGTCATGATCATGAGGCCGATCATGGTATCCTGAAGGATGACGCTCGAGGCATTGACCACGTCACGATAGTAGATGAGTGACAACAAGGAGTAGATCACCATGATGACGGCGGTGTAGACGTCGATCGCGATAATGGCCGACCGGAGTTTGATCCAGATCTGCCGCGACGCCTCCGAGGCACCATGGAAGATGTCGTTCCCGCTCATGCCGGCACCTTCATGAGTTCGGTGTACAAGACCACCATGTCCTCAACGCGCAATTCCTCTGCACGACGTTTCTCAATGTCGATCGGCCCTGTGGATCCCGCGCGCGACCGTGCCGACGTGCCGAGGTGTTGCTGACAGAAGTGTTCGAGCGCATTCACCAGTACCTTGCGACGTTGCGAGAACAAGGCCCGCACAAAGGGCATGAATTCCTCCATCGCCACACCGAACCGATCGGAATCGTCCAGGTCGAACCGGACGACACTCGACGTCACGTCGGGTCGAGGGAAGAAGCTTCCGGGCTTGACATGGAAGAGCAGCCGAGCTGCTCCGGCCAGCGACGTCGCAACGGTCAGGATGCCATACTCCTTGGTGCCGAGATCGGCCACCAAGCGTCGCGCCACCTCGCGCTGCATCATGATCACAGCCCTCCCTACCACCTTCCGCACCTCAAAGAGCCGGAACAAGATGTCGCTCGTGATCGCATACGGGATGTTGCCGATCACTTTGCACGCAGAACGAGGAGTGGGGCCGAACAAGGCGGCAAGGTCGAGCGAAAGAAAGTCGGCATGTACGAATTCCACGCGTGGGTCGGCAGCCCACGGCAGGGTCCGACAGTGGTCGATGGCCCGCTCGTCGACGTCGACGGCAATGATCCGCGCCGCACGCGACGCGACGAGCCGCTCCGTGAGCATGCCCTTGCCGGGACCGATCTCGATGACGACATCGCCCGCCATGATCTCGAGCGCGCCCACGATCTTATCGGCCGTGCCCGGATCCGTAAGGAAGTTCTGACTGAATCGTTTCCGTGGTGCGAAGCCGCTCATGCCTTGGCGAGCTCCGCAAATGCCTCGGCAAATCGCGCCCACGTCGAAGGCAGGTCCTCGCTCACCACCTTCACATCTGCGATCACGGGCATGAAGTTCGTGTCGCCATTCCAGCGCGGCACCGTGTGCAGATGCAAATGGTCCGGGACGCCGGCGCCGGCATGCCGACCGAGATTTGCGCCAACGTTGATCCCGTGCGGGGCGAGCACGTGCTGCGTGACCCGAACGGCGGTCTGGAGAACGGCCATCATTGAAGCTGCAATGGCAGGGTCGAGGGTGGCAAGGTCGGCATGGTGGACATTGGGGGCGATCAGGAGATGACCGGCATTGTACGGAAAGCGATTCATCACTACGAAGCAGTGCTCGAACCGGGCAACAACGAGCGATGCGAGAGAGATATCCGTCTCTTCGGCACAACGACAGAGAAAGCACCCCTGTTCATTGCGCTCATCGGCCGTACCAATGTATTCCGATCTCCATGGCGACCACAGTCGGTCCATACCTACCTCCGAAAACGACAATGCCCGCTACGAGCGGGCATTACCGAAAAATGTCGTGAATCAGCTCTTACAATGCGAAACGAAGATCGACCCCGGCCTGAATGGCATTGATGCGGAGATTGTTCGACGCAGAGACCTCGGTGATACCGAAGTTGTAGTACAAGCATGGTACCAGCAGCAACTTCCCGATCGGCATTTCATACTGGACGCCAGCCTTGATGGCCAAACGGATGCCGGACTTGTCGGGAATGTTATCCTCGCCTGTGATGATGGCGCGGTTGTTGTTGATGTAGACGTAATTGTTGTCCGGATAGAGCGACGGATCGAACTGTGCATTGAGCGGCTCAATGAGCTCCATGCGCTGCTGACGCGATACGCTGATCGGCACACCGATCGTCGGCCCGATCACCACTCCGAAGTTCGAATTGAAGAGATTCAATTTGTAGATGGCCTCGAGGTCGATCGTACTGTACTTGATCTCGGCCACGTGACGGACCGTCGAGTAGACGATGGACCCGTTGCTTCCGTCGATCGACGGAAGTCGGTCACCCGGCTGCTCGTAGTAGGCAGGCATGTAGTTGTACACCACACGTGCAATGATCGAAGATTTACTCTCCGATGGCTTTCCGAGCATGTACTCGGCACTGATGCCAACGTAATAGCCGTTCGCCGTACCGGACGTGAAGTCCGGACACAGCACGTCGCCCGAGACGGACTGGAAGCCCGACGAATGGAGCGACCGGTTATATCCGGCAACAGGTCCCACATAGATGCGAGGTCTGGCCTTGTTCGGTTCCAGTGGATTCGCCAGTTCGCCTTGTCCGACGGTAGGCTGCTGTGCAAATGCATATCCAGCCGCACCAATGAAAAGACCCAAGACGACTGAAGCAAATTTCTTCATACGCTCACCTCAATTGACGATAATCACGGGAACAACCAAGCTCCCGCTCATGCCCACGACCACAACCTGATACCAGCCCGCGGCCAACCTCGAACAAGGGAATTTAAGATACTGAGTCCCCTTTTTCAAGGATAAATTTTGCCCAATCGTAATCCGTGTTCCGCTTTGGTCGATCAGGTCCACCTGAACGACCTCGTCGGCCGTGGATGTGCATCGAAGATCAAGATACGATGTAGCAGGCATTGGAGCCACTTGCACGTCGATCAGGGGCGTTGCACCAAAGCGGATCGCACGAAGATTCGATGCGCACAAACTAACACCGAACACGGCGCTATCGGCCGCATTCACAGTGCAATTCGTTCCCATGACGCTTCCATATATCGTAGAAAGTGTCGCATCCTTCCACAATACTCCGATCGTAAGGCCCCATCGTACGACGAACGGTGCGAAGAGCGGACGAGTGGACGTAAACGTGTGGAGCGGTCCATTCGAGACCATCTGCAGTTCCAACGTCCCCTCGACACCGCGTTCCACGATGGTCGCGACCACCGTCGTCGGTACGATGCGATAACGTTCGGCATCGGCGCGGATCGCCACTTCGAAGGGGATCGGCACTGACAGCGTCGCTTGCACGCCCGCCACGATCTGCATTGTCTCTTCTGCTCCTGGTGACGTGGTCACGCCGGCGGGCAGATCGATGGAAGATGGCGAGAGCTCGATGGTGAACCGATGTGTCTCTGTGACCGACAGCGTATCGTTGTACCGGAAGATGGCCGTGAACAGGCCGTCAGAACCCGCATCGGCAGTGCACTGCACCGTGATCTCGACAAGGGAATCGGGTGCGACCATCACGGGATACGTCGTCGTGTCCCCTGCCACCGTGCCGCCATTCATCGTCATCTCGATGCCATTGAGGCTGATGACCGTGTTGCCCGTGTTGCGGAACCGCACGGTGACGGGTGTTTCGGTACAGGCAACCATGGTGGCGGCTGCGGCAACGGAGGTAGTGGCCGACGTGGTGTCGAGACCAACGACCATGGCCGTGAGACGCACACGTGTGATCACGCGACCATAGGCTGGGGCGGCATCACTGGTGATGTCGATCCAGGCATCGTGCCGACCGATCCGTTGTGGCACGAAGCCGATGATGCCGCTCACGTCCTGACCAATGCCCAACGTCTGCGGTGCAAACACCGTTGGTTGGAGCGTGAAGGCCGTGACCTCCGGACCGCCGGTGGACACTCTATCCACCGTCAGCGATTCCGTTCCGGCGGCCGCATAGATGCGGCACAGACTGTCTTTGCGTTCGTCGAGTCGGATGGTACCAAGGTCGATGTCCTGCACCACGATCACGGGAAGCGTGCCTTCGCCCAAGAATCGGACGGTCACCGTATCGTGATACTTCCAGTCGACAAGGACGTTCGTTGTAGTGGACCACGGACCAACTCCCGTTGGTCTGAAGGCAGCATCAGAAACCGCTACTCCAGCAGCAGGCACAGAGATCGTTCCCGTGCTCCGTGTGGCAAGCAACGCGTCCGCCGAGAATTGCAAGGTGTCTCCAGTAACGTCGATGGCACGAATGGTGCAGGGTGCGCTGCCGGTGTTCCGCAGTGTGAACGTGGTGTCGTTCGTGGTTCCGACGCGCCGTTTGTTCCAGTCGACAACGACGTTGGCAATGCGTGGTCGTATACCTCTTCCACGATATCGAACAACGTCGGTGACGAGCGGTGAGGCATGGACCGTGTCGGTACGCGACGTTGCCGTCTCCGTACTTGGCGTATAGCACACTTCCATGCGAAGCGTGTCTCCCGGCGCCAGCGTGCGCGGCAAACGCAGTGCGACGATGTTGGGTTGGTAGTCGGGATAGGTGGCACTGAGCGTGAGCGAATCGATCACGACGTCGATGGTCCCGTTGTTGATGATGGCAACGGAACGACAGAGCGTATCACCGATGCGCACGGCACCGAAGTCGACATCCGTGGTAGCGAGGGAGGCAAGGAGCGTCATCGAAAGGCGCACTTCTTTCTTCAGACCGCATGGCAGGTCGATGAAGATGGTTCCATAGGCCGGTTGCGCTGAACCATCGAAGGTGAAGCACACATCGAGGAGCAGACTATCGCCGGGTCCGAGGCGAACCGTGTCGGGACGTGGATCACGAATGGAATATCGTTTGTCTCCCACAAGTCGTATGCCCGGGATGACGAGGGTTGTGGTGTCGGTGTTCTTGACAACGAGGGTCGAACAGATCTGTCCGCTTCCGCCTTGGAACTTCATCGTGGCCGGAACGGACACCTTGGGTGCATGATACGTGTAGAGCCATTCCTTCCCGTTCCCCTGTGCGTCCCATGCCTGGATCACAATGCGAGCATCCTTCCATGGATCGCTAACGGAAGCGTCGATCGAGATGGTGCCATTCGTGTCGATAGGACCGTCGAGCTGCCATGCATAGTTCGTTGTTCGATCTCGAAGGACAACAACCTCATACAGGTCCTTCGTGAATCCACTGTCTATCGCAGTGTCGGCGATCACGCCTTGCAGCCGGAAACAATCATTTGCCAAATAATAACTGGGCGGTGAGATGTCCAGTCGACGTCGCGGTTCGAACGATGCGCCGAACATGTTGGCGTAGGAGTCAACGAACGTGGTCGCATACATCACGCCGGAGAAGGAACCACTGTCCACTTCGAGCACATAGACACCTGCATTCAGCGAGAGCTGTGCCCAGTGGAGATCCGTGCCCGGAACGGTTTGTGTGAAGATGTCAGGCTCGAGCTGCGAAACCAGTCGCCCATTGATCTTGAACGTACTAAGTCCCGTCGACTCGCACAGGACATTCACGAAATAGTAGAAAGGTTGTGGCTGTGGCACACCCGTCTGGAGTTGCATTTTCGGGAACTGGAACAGCGCTCGCGTAGCGAAGTATTGCACGGGCGGCACGATCACCATGGCAGGGTCTGCATAATTCGAACCGGCATACATCTGCGAGACCATGAACTGCGCTACCAACGTTGGTCGATCGCTCTCCCAGCGTGTTGGGAAGCGGACGTCGCGATACTCCACCCAGTCACCTGCATTGGCCAGAACGGCGGTACCAGTGCCCACTGCTGATGTGAAGGTGACCGTTGTGTTGTCCTGGGAGGCGACGATGCGGATGAAGTCTCCCGATGTGATGCCGCTTCCAAACGGGACCGTCGCATGTTCATTTCCCCACAACGACGTCGGCGGCAACATCTCAACAAGGTGATCCTTTGAAATGCGCGCCGTGCTGCTCAGCGGAATGCTCACACGGGCATTGCCGGAGAGGAATGCAACGGGTCGCGTCGATGAAACGAGCGATCCGGTGAGATCACCTCGCCCCCTTCCGTCCTTACGAGCCTTCACAAGGAAACACTCTCCGCGTTGCAAGAGGACGCTCGCCATCTGTCCTGCCGCAACACCACCCTCTGTTGGAGAGCTCGGTGTGTATTGTACCATGGTGTTGTCTTCCACGGCCATCACCATGAACTCGGCCTGGCGTTGCGTGGTGTCCACCAATCGTTGGTTGATGCTGGATCCGTCGTTCGGCGGGTAGAAATCGTTGCTTCGAGTAACGGCCCGGTACTCCGTGCCGAGGTGCTTCATCGGAAGGGCGATGTACGTGTCCGTGGATGCGGCCAGCGTGTTGATCGCGTAGACGACGACGGGCACGTCGGAGGTGATGAACACACTCTGTCGCATTGGTCGCTCACTCACGTGCATCATCAGATGCGGATCGAGTGTTTCGGTGTAGACGGTGTTCGCCTGTACGTTGCGAATGAATCGCGAGCCGTTAGGCAGGTCGATGGTGACCGTGGCGTTGTAGTCGGAGGCGATGAAGATCTGAAGAACAAGACCATCATCGGGAGGCTCGTAGACCCCGGGGATGAAGACGTCGTTCTGCATGAACCCGACGACGAATTTCGTGTCTTCGAACGACGATTGATTCCGTCGCGGGAGGACACGTTCGATCTGTGCATACGCTTCGTATGCACAGCATACCGTCAGAATGTACAGCAGGAACAACGACTTCATGCGCGCCTCGGAATGGCACAGTCATCACATGATAACAAATTGTCGCTGAATTGGTTACGGTTTCGGCGGGAGCACGAACCGTGACCGATCTTCGCGCCATACGAACCCCGGCAGGCGGTGGTCGGTTACATGACCTGCCACGATCCGTTCTGGGTGCTGTTCACCATGCACACCACCCAGCCAGTACACGTCGTGGGGCTTTCCGTCCTCGAACTCGGCTTTGATCGTGTCGGACGTGAAGCGGGTAAGGCCTTCGGGTCGTTCGTCCTCGTAGCGGTAGGTGATGCTTCGGGCATTCCCGACCGACGTGAGTCGGCGCAACGTGTCGGCCTCAATGGTGAGGGTGATGTTATCGCCGCTGATCTGATCGAATCGGTCAGGATAGGTCGTATCGGTCCTGCTCACGAGCATGGCATTCCGGATCCCGTCGATCCGGCTGACCTTTCGCTGTGGCGCCAATACACGAATGGTGTCGGCAACGAGCATGGTGGAGTCGTTCCAGACCACGGGCTGGTCGAACAGCTCGATCGCTCCTGTGCGCTCATTGTAGACCATGAGGGCACTACGTCCGGCCAGATGCTTTCCGGCGAGCTCTACGTTGCGACGTGCCGTGAAGATGGTCGTATCGCCTCGCTGCTGTTCCAGCGTGTCGGCGGATACGAGCAGACTGTCGCTTTCCAGTTGCCACGACGAGGCACGTCCGTGCACGCGCATGAAGTTCCCCGTCTTGTCATAATAGGCCGTATCCCCCACCAGACAGGCCGTGCCGGCCTTGTTCCAGACAACAACGGAGTGCAAGGCCCTCGTGATCTTCGTATCGCGCTCATACACCAGCGTGTCCGTCCGAATGGTCATGCTATCGTCCGCCACCCGCACGGAATCTCGGAACACGGCCAAATGCGTCTTCGTGGAGTAGGTGCCGCTGCGAGCGGTGATCGTGGTGGCCGAATCCACCACTCGCACGCCGCCGAGGGCCGTGGCAAGATTCGTCGATCCGTCGTACGTCATGATCGGAGCCTTCATGACCATGGCACCTTGTGTCACGATCACGTTGCCAAAGAGCTCTACTCGGTTGACGTCGAGATGATGCACGGCGCGCTGACATGTGACGACCACGTTGCCTTGGACGAAACGGACCCGACCCATGAACTCACGAACAGGCCCGTCGCTCACCTGACTTCCCAGGAGACTGTCGGCATTCGTAAGGATGATGGGTTGCTGAGGACCTGTCTCCTCCTGCCCAAGGACTGGGAAGGCGGCAAGGAAAACAAGAAGGAACGCAAAGAAAAGCGGCATATCGACAAATCTACGGTCCACAAGGGCTATTTTCGTGTACATCATCATTCGTAAGTCAACGTGTACGATATCGGACTCCTCCCGCGCGAACGCGCCATCATCGTTTCTGTGACCCGTAAAGGGGCAGATCCGAGGGTGACAAAAGAACATCTCGACGAACTCACCTTGCTGCTCGATACGGCCGGCGCCGACGTTGCAGCGAAGCTCACGCAGGAGCGTGAACGACCGGAACTGGCCACCGCTCTCGGAAAGGGCAAGGTGGAAGAATTGAAGGAAATGGTCACCCAACATGGCGTTTCCATGGTGGTGTTCGATGATGATCTCTCTCCGATGCAGGTTCGGAATCTCGAAGAAGAACTGAATGTGAAGGTCCTCGACCGAACAGGTGTCATTCTCGACATCTTCGCTGCCCACGCACGATCGGTTGAAGCGAAGACCCAGGTGGAGCTCGCTCAACTTGAATACCTGTTCCCTCGACTCACACGCATGTGGACCCACTTGTCCAAGCAGTTCGGTGGTGTTGGCACAAAAGGTCCGGGTGAAACGCAGATCGAAACGGACCGACGGATGTATCGCACACGGATCGCACGCCTTCGTGCACGTCTCGTCGAGATCGACCTCCAACGCAAGGTGCAACGCAAGGGTCGCGAGGCATTCCCTCGCTTCGCCCTCGTCGGTTATACGAATGCCGGCAAGTCGTCACTGATGCGCGTGCTCACCGAAGCAGATGTCTATATCGAGGACAAGTTGTTCGCAACACTCGATACCACCGTGCGCGCGTTTGAATTGCCGGGTGGACAGAAGGCCTTGCTTTCCGACACCGTTGGCTTCATTCGCAAACTGCCGTCACAACTCGTGGCATCATTCCGCACCACACTTGCGGAAACACTGGAAGCCGACGTCTTGGTCCACGTGGTCGATGTGGCCGCCCTGGACGTGCACGATCACATCAAAGTGGTCATGGCCACCCTCCACGACCTCGGGGCCGACACAAAGCCCATCATCCTCGTCTTCAACAAGATCGATCTGATCACGGACCGACATCGTATCGACGACATTGCCTCCGAGTATCCGGGATGCGTCTTCGTCTCCGCCGAACGCGGCATCAACATCATCCGACTGCTCGACAAGATGAAGGAGACCTTCGAGGAACAGTCCGTCACGCAAACGCTGCTGTTCCCCTACGGATCGATGAAAGAAGCCGCACGTCTCTATGAAGACGCAGAGGTCCTGCTTCGCGAAGACAAGGACGTTGGCGTCTATTTGTCGGTCAAGGTCCAGAGCGATAAATTGCCAGCATTCTCCAAGCGCTATGGCGCCTTCTTGATCAAGCATCACGACGAAACGTTTGAATAAGGTACACCCCATGGCAACTCTTTGGATCGCACTCATCGCCGTCTCCACCTTCGTCATCACGATCTCCATTGTCGTGATCGGCGAGGAGACCCACCCTCTCGTTGCCGTGCTCGCCTTCGTAGCCGTTGGCTACGTGGCCTACAAACTTTTCCAGACGCGACTTACGCGTCTCTGAGCTGACGCATTTCACGGCTGTACTCCATGCTTCGCACTCTTTCGATCCGGGACTTTGCCCTCATCGATCACATCGACCTGATGTTCGGTCCCGGTATGACCGTCCTTCTCGGAGAGACCGGTGCCGGAAAGTCGATCATCATCGATGCCCTTTCGGCCGCACTCGGAGAGCGCATGTCGTCGGACATTGTCCGCACCGGCTCGAAGAAAGCCGTGATCGAAGCAACCTTTGATGTGCCGCCCCATGTGCACGATGTGCTCCGCTCGCACGAGCTGGATTGGGACAACCCCGAGCTGGTATTCCGTCGCGAGATCGCAGCCAGCGGCACCTCGCGCTGCTTTGTGAACGATACACCTGTGCAGGTCGGGATCGCTCGCTCCATCGCCGATCATTTGATGGACTTCCACGGTCAGCACGACACGCACGGTCTCTTGCAGCCCGGCAGACATACCGAAGTGTTGGATGCAGCGGCCGGACACGAAGCATTGGTCCAGGAATTCCAAGGAACGTGGGTGCTTCTCTCCGATGCCCTTCAGCGCTGGCGCGAAACATCGGCACGATCGACAACGGCCGAAGCCGACATTGCGCGACTGACGTTCATTCGCAATGAGATCGCTGCCATCGATCCCGCCGTCAACGAAGACGAGTCCATTGCCGACGAACTCCGTCGCGCTGAGTCGTCCGAGCAAGTGCTCGCCCATGCCGTTGCGGCGCGCGAGGCCTTGCACGATGGCGACCCTTCTGCCTATGATCTCGTCAGTCAGGCGCGACAGCACCTTGCCGCCCTTGCGCAATTCGATTCCTCCCTTTCCCATACCGAAGAAGAACTGCATGCCGCACTGGTCGTGATCAGCGAGGCAGCGAAGGTGGCAGGGCGCTATGCCGAGCCCGAAGATTTTTCGCCGGAACGACTGGAGGAACTTCGCGGACGATTGTCGGCCTTGCAGCGACTCCGTCGGAAGTATGGCTCATTGGACGAGGCCATTGCCGTGCGCGATCGCGCAGAGCGCGAACTGGCGATGCTAGAGAATTTCGACGAGGCGCTCGCCGAACGCGAGGCTGCCTATCGCACGGCACAGGAAGCTGCAGGCACAGCGGCACAGAAACTTTCGAAGGCACGCAAGAGCTTTGCAACGTCGTTCGCGAAGTCGGTCACGAAGTCGCTTCACGAAATGGGCATGCCGTCCGCCGTCTTCGGTGTTGACCAGTCCACCACCGACGTGGCTCAGAACGATGCCCATGTTTCCGTCAAGGTCGGCTCGAAGTATCTGCAGGTGGGCTCGCGCGGCATCGATGCGTTGGAGTTCGTGTTCAGCAGCAATGCCGGAGAGCCATTACGGCCACTGTCGAAGATCGCCAGTGGTGGTGAGCTTTCGCGGGTGATGTTGGCCATCAAACGGGCCGTGGCCGCGCGTGGACAGATCGGCGCCTTGGTCTTCGACGAGATCGATACGGGCATCAGTGGCCGGGTTGCCAGACATGTTGGTGAAGTGATGAAGGAGCTCTCGGCACGCCATCAGATCCTGTGCATCACACACTTGGCGCAGATCGCTTCGCTCGCCAATGACTACATTGTTGTTGCAAAGACGGAGACGGCAACGTCGACGACCGTTTATGCGACCATGATCGACAAAGAACGCGCTGTCCAAGAAGTAGCGAAGTTGCTGAGTGGCGTAACGGTGACCGATGCGGCTCTCGAGAGTGCACGGGAACTGATGATCCAATCTTGATCGACCGAATTCATGCTGCAACCGAATCCGAACTCCTATAACACCAGTTTCTTGTCGGCACAAGAACTCGAAATGCGACTCGCTCCGAAGGTCGACCCATTGTCGATGACGCGGATCCTGGACGCCTACGAAATGGCACGAAGCGTGCACGAGTTCCAGTTGCGCAACGATGGAACGCCCTACTTCCACCACTCCACCCGCGTGTGCAAGATCCTGCTGGACGAGCTCCACATCTACGATGCCGACGTGCTGGTGGGATCGCTCCTGCACGATGTGCTCGAGGATTCGGATACGGTGACGCGCACGGTGCTCGAGTACAACTTCGGCAGCTATGTGGCCTACCTGGTCGAGACGCTGACGAAGGATCTGTCGAAGGCCAAGTCCAATCCGGATCAGGTGGACATCGAGCATGCGGAACGATTGAAGCTTGCCAGTGCGGACTGTATGGTGATCAAGCTTGCTGCACGACTGGATAACTTCCGCTGTCTTCAATTCAATTTGAAGCGCAACCCCTTGGTCTATGTGCGCAATACATTCGAACGCTATCTCCCGATGGCCGACGCCTCCACCGACTTGCGCCTGCATCGCCTCTCGGAAGAGATCAAGAAGGAAGCGAACAAGTTCTTAGGCTGATGGAATGTGCTTCTGTTTCGCCGCATGAATGTCGGCATACGGCACATAGATCGCGAACAGCACCGTTGTCACGAACCATGCGATAAGGACCATCAACACGCGCGATGGCGACGTGCGTTTCTCCGGCACCACGGCGGCATCGAGCTCCACCACGGTTGGAATGTCCTTGGCCTCTTGGATCGCCTCCTGCATACGCTGCGATTCCAAATAGGCATTGATCTGCTCTTTGATCTTGATGTCTCGCACGAGGTTCGCATACGTGCGTGTGAGTTGCGGCAACTGATTCAACGGGATCGAGAACTCGTCCCCTGCCTCCATGCCCCCTGCTTGCACTCGATT
Source organism: Kapaibacterium sp. (SeqCode) (assembly GCA_044224925.1). GTDB lineage: Bacteria > Bacteroidota > Ignavibacteria > Kapaibacteriales > Kapaibacteriaceae > Kapaibacterium. Next base: position 34,025 of record JBGAJM010000001.1, on the reverse strand, counting down.
GTATTGCTCACGCAGGGTGTTCACCTTCTTCTGCAACATCGTGACCTGTGGTGACGACGGTTGGAAGTCCTGCTCGATCAGGGCGAGCTCTATCTCTGCCTTCGAAAGCTCGGTACCGATCATCACGGCATTCTGCACGATGGCGGACAGTTGTTCATCCGGCGCCATGACGTTCGTCTTCGACTGGAAATCCTGCATGAGATTCTGCAACGAGTCGATGAGCTTTCGGTTGCTGCCAAGGACGCGCTCAATGTACATGCGCGACCGTCGGGCTTGCGAAACGCTTTTCTCGCGATTGATCTTGTCAAGCATGATGCGCGCCGCATTGCCGATATCGGCCGCCGTCTTCGCTGCTAGTGCCGGCTTGTTCCAGAACGGAAGCCACCCCGTCGACACTTCCACATCGATCGTCACCGTCCCGGTCTTGCGAGCCTCGACCACCATGGCGTCGCGCAACTGCTTCTCGAAGTCTTCGTTGGTAAGACCGGCGAACAATGGACTCTCGCGAAGCTTGAGCGTGTCGACAATGCCGAGCAAACAGGATCGCGATTTGAGGATCTCGACAAAGACCAGCGCCGCCTTGTTCTCGGCCGATCCCAGACCAACAGCGATCGGAGCACCTTGCAGGAGCGACGAAAGACCGCCGCTCTGGCTCTTGCTTTCCGGTGGCATGATGGATGATGTCGACGTGTACGTGTACGGAACCACAAAGCTCAAGACCACCGTCAGCGCCACCACCACGGAACAGACGCGCACATAGAGAGGAAGTCGACGTCGATATCCTTCCCAGATCAGGATGGTGCTCATTACTTCAACCTAACGATCGTGAAGATGATACCGAAGATCGTGAAGATCTGCGCCGTGATCGTCAGCGTTTTCGTGAACACATCGATGAACTTGGTTTCCGGTTCGTCAAGGATGAGCACGTTATCACCGGGTTCAATGGTGTAGTTCTCGCTCTCCGCCGGGAATTGGTCTCCCTTTGGCTTGATCACAAGCGTAGCACTCTTATCGGCACGGAAGCTGTAGCCACCGGCAAGGGCGATGTACTGCAGGTAGTTCAGACCTTTTTGGTACACGATACGACCGGGATTCCGAACACTCCCCGTGACATTCACATAGAGACTTCGTTTCGGAACGTAGATGGAGTCGCCATCGCGCAGCACCGGATTGTTCACCATGTTCTTCTTGATGAAGAGCTCTGCAAAGTCCACCGACATCACGCCCTTCACTTCGCGGCTCTTCGTGCGGTAGTACTGCAATTCGTTGCTGCTCATTTCGCTCGGCACAAGGCGCGACAAACGCTCGTACTCCTTATCGATCACGTTCATCTCACTCGTTCGGATGATCAACGCATCTTCCACCGATGCGTTCTCGGTGAACATGCCGGCGCGTTCGATCACTTCCGTCAATCGCGTCTGTGTTGGCGTGATGGCATACTTCCCGGGATACAGCACCTCTCCCGCCACGATCACCTGCTCGCGATCGTTGAACTTGGGCACGGCACGTACATACACGCGGTCTCCGGAGTGCAAGGCCATGTCGCCCGGCAATGGGGTCGTCGAATAGATCGCCGCAGGCCACGATCGCATGTTCACGGTATAGACGTCAAGACCGGTACCCGCTTCATTGGAGCGTACCACATGCACAGAGTCGAGAATGGCGGAAGGGAGGAATCCACCGGCCATGCGAATGAGCGTCGACAACGAATCGCCCGGCAAATAGTCGAACGATCCCTCACGCGCTACTTCGCCCGAAATGGCAATGGTGTTCTTGAATGTTCGCAATGGAACGATCACGCGATCACCGCCGAGGACGGTCGGGTTGGCAGACTTGTCACCAAATGACAGATATCGCTGCAGGTCGACGATCAACGGACTTTGAGATCCCTCTCGCACCACGGTGATCCCGCGCACCGATCCTGTATCAACGATACCACCGGCGCGTTCGATCACATCGAAGACGCGATCGGCCGCTGTGGCCGTGATCACCGATGGGATGCGTACGGCACCGAGGACGTAGACCTTGAATTGTCGGAGTTTCTTGAGCGAGACGTTCGACGAGGCCGAGCGATAGACCTTGGCCACTTCGAGCTTGATCATCTTTCGTGCGGAGTCCAGCGTGAGCCCTTTCACCGACAAAGCTCCCGCCCGCGGAATGATCAGATTCCCTTCGGGCGTGACCATCAGGTCCAGGTGTATCGACTCCGACGCCCACACGCTCACCGTCACGATATCGTTCGGACCGAGGATGTAGGTGGTGGCATCGATCTCACGCTCAAGCAGTCCGGCAGACTCAAGGGCAAGCTTGGTGGCACGCTCCTGTCCGACCGTATCGTACTGACCAGATGCTTTTGGGATAAAACGCTTCGTCTTGAAATTGTCCAATTGTGCCAGAACGGACAATGGGATCAACGTACATAGAAGCGTCGCAACGAGAATTCGCATAGGTGCAAAGATACGTCAAGGCGTTGCCATTCAGTAATTTGCGGGATGTATGCTCAACAGTTGCTCGAAGCGGCCCGCGCCGCCGCCCAAGAGGCCTCGGCCGAACTCGTTCGCGGTTTCGGTACGGCCATGGAACAACGCAGTAAGTCCGGATTGCACAATCTGGTCACCGAATACGACGAACGATGCGAACGCATGATCATCGATCGGCTCCGCGCCGCCTTTCCCGGATCAGGCTTCCTTGGCGAGGAGGGTGGTAGCTCGAACGAAGGCGCCTCACTGCAGTGGGTGATCGACCCGCTCGATGGCACCGTGAACTTTGCCCATGGCATCCCCATCTTCTGTGTGAGCATTGCCGCCGTGGTCGACGGAACGATCACGGCCGGTGTGATCTCGGCGCCCATGGTTCGCGAAGAGTTCACGGCAACCCTCGGTGGTGGTGCGTTCTGTAATGGGAAACAACTGCAGGTCAGCAACACCGACGAGATCCGCGCATCCATCCTCGTCACGGGCTTCCCCTACAACGTCCACACCGACCCCGACCATTGCATCGAACAATTCGCCGCCATGGTCAGCAAGGGCATTCCTATACGTCGCCTCGGAAGCGCCGCCCTCGATCTTGCCTATGTGGCCGCCGGCAGATTCGATGGCTATTGGGAAGTGAGTCTGCATCCCTGGGACATGGCAGCAGGGGTCTTGCTGGTGAAGGAGGCAGGGGGCAAGGTGACCCATTATCATGATCGCCCCTTTGTCTTGGCGGCCGATAGTATCGTGGCAACGAACGGACGTATCCACGCCGAACTTCAATCGGCACTTGAAAGTGTTGCACCATGACCGTATGGCCAATGTCAGGCGCCGGCAACACATTTGCCGTGATCGACAATCGCACCACTGCGATCCCCCTCGCAACGATCAGCGCCATCACGCCTTCGCTGTGCGACCGCACAACGATCTCGTTGCGCGCCGCCGAGGGTGTTCTCGTTCTCCAACAGATGGATGAGCACTCGTTCGTGGGTGACTTCCTGAATCCCGACGGATCGCATGGCGCCATGTGCGGCAACGGAGGTCGTTGCATCGTGCGATTCGCCATTGCACGCGGATGCACACCACGTGAGGATGGAACAATGGACTTTGTGCTGAGCAACGAACGCTATCATGCACAGATCATCGATGCCGATCACGTGGCCATTCGCTTCGCAGCACCGCGCTCCGTTCAGGCCTATGCTGCCGGAGCGTTGCATGGCGTGTCAGTACCGCTTGTTGTCGTGGATGTGAACTCCGACCATGCCGTAGTGCGTGCATCGGATCTGCAGATCGCACCGGAAGAGTTTCGATCGTTCGACCTTGCCGCCCTTGCCCTTCCCATCCGACACCATGCTGCCTTTGCTCGTGGCGTGAATGTGAACGTGTACATGATCGACGCAGACGGCATGATCCAACTTCGCACCTATGAACGCGGTGTCGAGGCCGAGACCGGCGCATGTGGCACCGGCGCGCTCAGCACTGCCGTGACCGCCGTCATGCACGGCGAATGCGGCAAGGCTGTGCGTATTCAACCGCCAAGCGGACGTGCTCTGCAGGTCACACTCCTCGAAAGTAACGAAGGCATGATCCTGCAAGGAGATGCACTCTTCGATGCACCACCCACCGAATTCAACATCGATACGAGATCCTATCAATGAGCAACACCATCATCGACCGTGTGCGTGAACTCTTCCCGCGCATGCAGGAAACACGCCGCCATATTCACCGCCATCCCGAACTGTCGTTTCAGGAATTCGAAACGTCGGCCTACATCCAGGAACGCCTCACGTCGCTGAACATTCCGTTCCGCGTGGTGGCGACCACCGGCGTGGTGGCCACGATCGGAAGTGGCGATCGGTGCGTGGCACTCCGTGCCGACATCGATGCACTTCCGATGCAAGAGGAGACAGGACTTCCCTATGCGTCGACGCGCGATGGTGTGATGCATGCATGCGGACACGACACGCATACGACCATGCTGCTCACGGCCGCACAGGTCTTGAAGGAACGCGAGGCTTCCCTCTCGGGCGTGGTGAAGTTGTTGTTCCAACCGGGCGAAGAGAAGACGCCGGGTGGAGCAAGTTTGATGATCGCCGATGGTGCGCTGGAATCGCCACGACCGGAGATCATCTTCGGTCAGCACATCAACCCCGATGCACCGGCAGGAGAACTCTCCTTTGTAGCCGGTGCCATGATGGCAAGTGCCGACGAATTGTATTTCACGATCCGTGGTTTTGCTGCACACGCTGCGCAACCACACAAGGGGAAAGATCCCATCCTTGCCGCAGCGGGATTGATCACCCATCTGCAGACGCTCATCACGAAACGTCGCAACCCGCTGGATCCCGGCGTGATCACGATCACGAGCATCCATGGCGGAACGGCAACGAACATCATACCGGACACAGTGGAATTGAAAGGCACCTTGCGTGCCTTTGATCAGGCATGGCGCGAGTCGGCATGGGCCTTTATCGAAGAGCAGTCTGCCGCGTACTGTGCCTTACACGGATGCACGTGCGAGGTGACGATCCTCAAAGGCTACCCCCCGCTCATGAACAACGAAGAGGCCACGAACTTTGCGCGCACCGTTGCTGCGGGCATTGCGGACGATGTTGTGGTGAGTGACTTCGAGCCCAAGATGTGGGCAGAAGATTTCTCGTTCTATTCACAGATGATGCCGGCGGCATTCTGGATGCTTGGTGGACGTCCCACGTCAGCGACGACCATGCCTGGTCTGCATAATCCGAAGTTCGCACCGGAAGAGGAAGCAATGATCAATGGTGCGGCCATGCTGGCGCAAACAGCCGTGGACTACCTCAACCGACAATGACGTCGATGAGCCACATGGCAAGTGCTGTGACGATCGCTAACACCGGATAGACATACAGGAGGCCGCGGCGCAAACGCACCGGTTCGGTCCGTTCCGTGGTGAGCAACAATGGGAGAGCCACCACATAGGAGGCGACGAGATAGACGGCCATACCACTCCATGGCTGCGGAAGATCACGCTCAAAGAACTCCTGCATGATGAGCATCGCACTGGTGCCGGCCATGATGGCGAGTGCGTAGACGAGCGTTCGAAGACCCCAGAAGGCATTGCGATCGTACGTTTCCGGTCGTGCACGAAGTGTGTTCAGCCCAATGAGAACGGGGTATGCCGTGAGGAATCGGCTTGCGTCTCCAACCATGCCACGACCCGTCGCCTTCAGTATGAAACCTACAAGCGCCATCGCCGCCACACCAACAACAACACTGAAGGCATACTCTGCCGGACCAGGTTGTTCTTGATTCACATTGAACGGTCGGTTCCAGCGCGACCCAGAGTCGATCTTATCCATGTGCGTTGATCCCTGAGAGTGAGAACAACCATGTGAGCAATGCAAAAATGAGTGCCATGACGGGGACGCTCAACAGCATCGATCCGTAGAAGTAGCGTTTCGGTGTGCGTTCGGTGGTGAAGTGGAAGATCACGGTCACCAACTCCATCCCCACCAACAACGCGACGGTCATTGCAACAAGTTGTGGCATGTAGGGCAAGAGGCCCATGTAGATCTGTGTGTCGATGATCACGGCGAGGACGATCGAACCGATATAGACAATGCCGCGCAGGAGATACGATGGCCAGGTCCGATCCTCTTTTGCATAGTGCGACAGCGCGAAGAGCGCTGCCAGTGAGTAGCCCGTCGTAGCTTGACTTGACTGCCAGCCTTGTGTCTTGACGATCCACGTCGAGATCACCACGGCAGGCAGGAGCATCAAAATGGAGAAGGCGAATTCGGGCCATGCCTCGCGAACGATGCCGAGGCCAAAGAGCGGATTGCGTTGTGCACGGTTCATGTGCAAGTATACAAATGCCTAGGCAGTCGTGGGAGCACTTCGAAGCGTGAAGACCGTGATCTCGGGATTGATGCCGATGCGGATCGGAGGTCCGACGGTGCCGAGTCCGCGATTCACATAGAGATGTTGATCGCCATCCGAATACATCCCGGCCCACTGCTTGTAGACATACTGTGCCGGACTCCACTCGAAACCGAGGAGTTGCACGCCGAACTGTCCGCCATGGGTATGACCGGAGAGCGTCAGGCCGACCGGTGCTTGCCGGCGCACCTCTTTATCCCAGAACGTGGGATCGTGGGCCAAGAGGATCACGGCATCTTCTTCCGTTACACCATGCAAGGCCTTGCCCAGATCTCCGAAGTGCTGCTTGAATCCGGTGTTGTCGATGCCGGCGATCACGAGTTCGTCGTTCCCGATGCGCAGTCGACGCAGATCGTTCACGAGCAGATCGATATCGAATCCGCGAACGGCTGATACAAGTCGGGCATGTTCCGTTGGCTGATTGTAGTGATCGTGATTGCCCAACGAGGCATAGACGCCCATTGGTGCATGCAGTGCCGATAGTTCCTTGGCGATCACTGACAGTTCGTTCGGCAGGAAGTTCACGAAGTCGCCCGTGATCAAGATCACATCGGGCTTGATCGATTCGATGATCCGTCGTGCCTCTTGGAACGGACGATGGTCCGGGAACGAACCTGCGTGCACATCGGAGATCTGCAGGACGCGCATGCCGTCGAAGGCACGCGGAAGATTGGCCAACACAACGTCGTGCGAATACACTTTGAAATCGTAGAGCGTCCGGAAGATGCCATCGCCGACGATAGCGTACGGGATCACTGCTGTGGCCCAGCCTGCCTTTGCGAGAAAGGCCCGACGTGCCTGTGTGTGCTGCTCGTTGGTGTCGGGCGTCATGTCGAGAACCGCCGGACGTGGAGCATCCGGATGCTTCACGTTGCCTCGCATCCGCCTGATGATCCATCGAACGCCTGCCACCAGATCGCGCACAAGCAGGACGGGTACGACGACGATCTTCGGTAAGAGCCATAAGCTCACCACCATGAACAGCGCGGCGTCGACGGTGGACATGCGGAAGAAGTGACGTTGCACGGCTACGTAAAGGTAGACCATGAACATGGCTGCACCGAGGATCCACATCGATCGTGACCACCAGACATTCATCTTCTGACGTTGCACGAAGCGTTGGAACTGCCAGAGCACATACAGATCGAGCACAACTTGTATCACTCCGATGATGATGGAGATCGATACGAAGTTCGGTTGATGCATGAGGGGGTGTGGTTATCGCAAGGTGATGAAGAGCGCTTTGCCTTCTGCGACCACATGTTCGAGGTCGTCAATGGCTCGTATCTCTGCAGAGACGAAGTTCTTCCGCCCATGTTGTTCCACGATGTGGGCCTCGACCACGTGATCTCTGCCCATGAGCATGGGACGTCGGAAATTCACTTGCAATTGTGCTGTTGGGGCTTTGATGCCGTGGATGCTCAGCGACTTTCCCATGGTCTCATCGAGCAGCAAGGAAACAAAGCCACCGTGAACGGTGCTGAGCGATCCTTGCAGGCGCACGTCCGGACGGATCCATGTGCGCACATGCTGCGTGTGGTCGTTCACTTCGAACGTGAGGGCCAGTCCATGCGGGTTGGCTGCTCCACATCCAATGCAGAGATTATCGGGTCGTGGACGGAGGATGCGCACACCATCAGGAAGCACCGTCGGCACCACCAATCCTTGCCGCCCTCCCCCATCATCGTAGTGATAATACGGTCCGAGCGGAGAGATATGTCGTGCGATCTCTGTGGCAACGGACGGGACGAGTCGACCTCGCTCTCCGACGGGAGCACCGTGATACAACACTCCTTCGGGAGAATACGTGAGCTTGTTCGCATCGAACGGCACGGAGAGTGACGCGGCATACCACAACCGTCCATCGAAATAGTGCGTGAAAACGATGGCCGTGTCCACCGGACGGAGGTAGTTCCACTCTGCACCGCAGCGCGACACGAAGGGGTACTCTGCATACTCAGGGTTTGCCGAGGTGGCAAGGCGGCGAAAGAAGAAGTCCACGAACTCCGGGTCGTCCTGCACCGTTCCGTCGAGAAGAAGATCTCCTCGATCCGTGATATCGTAGAAGAACTCCCGTGCCATCAGATCACATGCGCTCCGGAGCTTGCACTCCGAGCACGAACAATCCATTGCGCATGGCGCGACGGGTCACGTCGGCGAGCAACAGACGAGCCGACTGAAGTTCCGGCTCTGCTCCGAGGATGCGGCAATCGTGATAGAAGTGATGATACGTGGCAGCGAGATCGCGCAGGTACTCGGCCACCGTATGTGGTTCGAGACTTGCAGCGGCGCGCTCCATCACCAGTTGCATCCGCGACAAGGTGGTGATCAGCTCGATCTCGTGCGGATGGACGAGCACGCTCAGATCGGACGTAGGGTCAACGGCAATGCCTTGTTCTTCCGCCTTACGAAGGATGCTGCAGATTCGGGCATGTGCATACTGTAGGTAGAAGACAGGATTCTTCTCGCCCTCTTCCTTGGCAAGTCCGAGATCGAATTCGAGATGTGTCCCAACGGCGCGCATCACGAAGAAGAAGCGCACAACGTCCGCGCCAACCTCTTCGATCAGATCGTCGAGGGTGAACGACTTCCCACTGCGCTTGGAGAACTTGACCACTTCGCCGTTCTCGACGAAGGTCACCATCTGATGGATGATCACTTTCACGCGTGAGGTGTCGAAGCCAAGGGCCTCGACTCCGGCCAGCACATCGGGGATCGTTGCGATATGGTCGGCACCGAAGATGTCGACGATCATATCAAAGCCGCGCTGGAGCTTGTCTCGGTGATAGGCGATGTCGGGAAGGCGGTACGTTGCCTCGCCCGTGCTCTTCACGATCACCTTATCCTGTTGCTGCCCCATCTGCGTGAGCGCCAACCAGGTAGCGCCATCTTTCTCGTAGACGAGACCTTTGCTGCGAAGCTCGTCGATCGTTTGCGTTACCTTCCCATCAGAGTAGAGCGTGTCCTCGTTGAAGAACACATCGTGATGAATGTTCAGCACGTCGAGCGTTTTCTGAATGGCCTCGAAGCACCAGACCTCTCCGGTCTTCCGGCACACCGTCAGTGCTTCATCGGTCTCTTCGCGGTATGCATCACCGACCTTGGCGATGATCTGCTGCGCGATGATGCGAGGATAGTCGCCGTGATATCCATTCTCGGGGAACTCATACTCGACGTCGCCCAACTCCTGACGGTACCGTGCATAGATGCTCTTACCGAGCATGTTCATCTGGTTGCCGGCATTGTTGAAGTAATACTCGCGGGTGACATCGTAGCCGCACCATTGCAGGATGTTCGCAATGGTATCGCCGACGGCGCAATTCCGTCCGTGACCGGCATGGAGAAGTCCGGTAGGGTTCGCGCTCACATACTCAATGTTGCACGTGCGACCGGCACCAACCGTTGACCGACCGATCTCGGCGCCTTGCAAGGCAAGGTCGCGGAGCATGGCGTGATACACTTCTGTGGAGAACGTGATGTTCAGAAAGCCGGGTCCGGCGATCTCGATCTTCTCGACGAGCGGCAGCTCGGTGCCCAGGTGCTGCAACAGATCGGTGGCGATCTGGCGCGGGTTCCCCTTGAGGGCCTTTGCCAACGTCATGGCGACATTGGTCGAAAGGTGTCCGTGTCCTTCTTGACGTGGGATCTCGAAATGGACCTTGATCGCTTCATCCACTCCCATTGCCTTCAGCGCACGTTCCACGTGCGGTGCGATGTAGCGCTCCATCATCATTCGACCACCTTGCCCGATTTGATGGATGCTGCCTTTGCCACGCCACCCGGTGTGAGCGTATAGGCCTTTGCATCTCCCCACAGGCGTTCGAGCTTGTAGAAGTCGCGTGCATCAGGTTGCATGATATGGACGATGATATCGAAGTAGTCCAGGATCACCCAATGCGTCGTGCCCTTGCCTTCTTGCTTTGCAAGTCCGAGCCCTACCGCCTTCATCCCTTGCGAGATCACGTCCACCACAGCACGCGCCTGCGAGTCGGAGTCGACGGTGAGGATGACAAAGAAGTCGGAAGGTGCGGACTCGATGGCGGTGAGGTCCAGAAGTAGAATGTCGTGTGCGAGTTTTTCTTGGGCGAGTCGACCGATGAGGACGGCCTTGCCTTTTTGTGATCTCGGTTTCGTAGGTGTTGCCAAGTGAGCGTTCCTCGTAGGTCGTGCAAATGATTACTGTTTGAATGGAGCGAGTGACGGGAAGTCTGTTCCGATCACCACACTCGCGCGTACGAACAACGTCGAATCGATCGTTGTCGTTACAAGACTATCGGCCATGCCCAATACCTGGGCCACTTTCACGGCGCTGGCTCGATCACCAACGCGATCGATCACCATCGATCGTTTGAGCGTGTCGGCCGATGTGCCAAGCTCCACCACATCGAACCCGCGCTCTCGCAAGTAGGCCATGGTCCGTTTGGCAACTCCCGGCGTGCCGGAGGCATTGCTCACGATCAGCTGGATCACGAGCGGTCTCTCCGACGCATCGTCCACAAGCGGGGTGATGGGCGGGTGAAGAAACCGATAAACGAAGGAAGCTCCGAGAAGAAGGACGAGGGCGGCAAGGACGATGATGAGGAGGTTACTCTTCATCCTCGTCGCTCATGTATTCTTCGAAGTGCGACCCGTGTCGCAGCAACTTCTTGTACAACATCTTCCGTGCTCGGAAGAGGTGGGCCTTCACCGTGCCCAAGGGTTGACCGAGCCGGTCGGCGATCTCTTGATATTCCAATTCTTCTTCGTGGCGCAGACGAACGACCTCTCGATACTTGTCCGGCATGGTCGCAAGGGCCTCGCGCAACATCTGTGCACGTTCCTTCGCCAACAGCGTCACGTCCGGCGTCGCATCTCCATCCACGGGGTCCATATACAACTCACCGCCATCTCGCGTGTTCATCGGCTCATCGAGCGACAGCGTTTGGAACCGCTTTCGACGCAGATGGTCGATACACCGGTTCGACGCGATCTTGTAAAGCCATCGCGAGAACGGATATTCGAACTGGAACGAAGGGAGAGCGGCGTAGGCCTTGATGAAGGTCTCCTGCACGAGGTCTTCCACGTCCGTTTCATTGCGGATCATCTTACGGATCAGAAACGAAACGATGCGCTTGTACTTCGCCTGCAGCTTCGCATAGGCATTGACATTGCCGGCGAGGATCTCGCGGATGATCAACTCATCCTCTTGCGAGGACTCCTGCACCTGCTGCGGCTTTTGGGTCATAGAATCCGGTGGAAACCCCACGATACGGTTGCGGAAAGGGCGGGATTCGAACCCGCGGTACCGTTTCCGGTACACACGCTTTCCAGGCGTGCCAATTCAACCACTCTTGCACCTTTCCGTGACGCAAATATACGGGCTTCTGGGGAATTCTCCAGCCCCCGGTCACTCTTAGTAACCTTCTGCCAATCATCGAGTTATTACAAAACGAGGAATTCGTAAGTTTACACGATGCAGAGGACTGCGTTTTCGAAGTACTGCGGGTGTTCATGAAACGTCGGGGATTCCTTCAAGGTTTGATCGGTGCAGCGGCTCTACCAGCCGTTGTAGGACGCCTCGTTGGGGCCGACCGAGCCGAGCTTCGACCTGGTCAGTCGCTTCTGCTTCCGAAGGGCTTGGCCAAAGGGTCGACCATTGGCGTCGTCGCTCCGGCCAGCAGTGTGAGTTCGGCAGATATGCGAGAATTCGCGGCAACATGCGCCCAGTTCGGTTGGAACGTCAAGTTCGGACCGAATGTTACCAAACGGAACGGATATCTCTCCGCTCCGGATGCAGAGCGAGCTCGCGAGTTCATGTCGTTCGTCGAAGATCCAACCGTCGACGGCATCATCTGCGCACGCGGCGGATATGGAGTGATGCGCATCCTTCCGATGCTCGATTTCTCCGTGATCAGAGATGCTCGAAAGACGATCATGGGATTCAGCGACATCACTGCTCTTTTGATCGCCGCCTATCAACTTGGCGGACTTGTCACGTTCCATGGCCCTGTGGCCTCCAGTACGTTCGACGAGTTCACCGTGGCATCCATGATGGACTGCATCGCTTCGCCAACGGGAGAGCCACGGCGTGGCGGCACGACGTTCAAGGATGATCGACTGACGGTCCTCGGTTCCGGCGTCGCAAGAGGTCGGTTGGTCGGTGGAAATCTTGCCATGATCGCTTCGACCCTCGGCACACGCTACGAGATCGATACGACCGGGGCCATCCTGTTTCTGGAAGAGATCTCCGAAGAGCCGTATCGGGTGGACCGATTGCTGACGCAATTGTGGCTCGCCGGGAAACTACAGGCCTGTGCTGGGATCGCGCTCGGCAACTTCCGTGACTGTGAGTCCAAAGGACTTTCGTTCTCGGAACCGTCGTTCACGCTGCAACAGGTCCTTGAAGAACGAATTTCATCCTTGGGCATTCCTGCCGTGTATGGATTGCCCTTTGGTCATGTAAAAAGCAAACTGACGTTGCCGTTGGGTGTTGAAGCGGAGCTCGATGCGACAAGCAGAACGTTCCGTCTTGTGCAACCGTCAGTATCGAAAGTGTGAGTAACAGAATGTATTCAGTGGGAGGAAGAGATATGAGAACATCAATGCGACGATGTGTTCGTGGCTTGGTGACACTGGCTTTGCTGGTTTCTGGCATTGCAGCTTCGATGGCGCAGACGTTCACCGTCTACAATGTGAATTCCACAGCGTTTCCGAAGGTCACAGCCTCGTATGTGGCGTTCGATCCTACAGGAAATCCGTATCCGAACCTGTCGGCTGCCGATTTCTCTGGTTCGGAGAACGTCAATGGTTCCGGTCCGGTGAACATCAACCCTACACTGAAGCACTCGTGCGTCGACATTCCCGGTGATCCCGCTGCGAGCATCTGCCTTGTGGTGGATGAGTCGAATTCGATGGGCGATATGGTGGGAACATCGAATAGGTCACGGCTGGACTTCGTGAAGGATGCGTTGAAGGGCTTCATCGGTCGGTTGAAGTTCGGCAGCGGCACGCAAGTATGTATGATCGGCTTCAGTGGTATTGTGCGGCTTGCATGTCCATGGACGGCAACGCCGAAGCAGATCATCGACTCGATCGACAAGCTCAAGCCGCTCACGGCCACGAATTACAAGCTCCCGTTCATCGGCTCGCCGAACATGTTCTCACAGTTGGCCATGCGCGACCCGGCGATCCCGAAGTTCGTCTTCTTCCTTACCGACGGAAAGCCGAATCCTGCAATCGATTCGACCGTGCAGTTCATTGCCAAGCAAACATCGAATGCATTGGCACAAGGGATCCGGATCTATTCGATCACCATTCTGGAACCGACAACGGACCCGACCCTTGCTACGATCTGTACGAACTCCGGTGGGAAGAACATCGTGACCACGGAGTCGCAACTCGTGGACATCTATAGCTTGCTCGCCCTCGAAACCCAGTTGCGACGAGTGTGCACACTTGAATGGATCGCTCCCTATGCGTGTTCGGAGGCGGGTCGCGACCGACAGGTCTCGATCACGTTGAAGAAGGGCTCTGGCATCGTCTCCACCGTTAACTACACTGCACCGCCGAATGCGGTCGCGAAGATGACCGTGAGCGATCCCGTGGTGTATTGCGGCGACCCCACACCACTTGGTGCATCGACCGGTACCGTCACGATCACGGCCACGAAGGCCCCACTTACCGTGACCGGTTTCAATGTCATCCCGAACACGTACTTCTCCGTCGTGAACTGGGGCGGGACCGACCCCCCCTTCACCTTGGCCGTGGGTCAGTCGCGTACCATCACCGTTAACTTCACGCAAGGTGCGATGCGCGTGTTCCGTTCAGCCACACTGTCCATCAACAGCACACCGTGTCCGGAGAACATCAGCCTTGTTGGTGGTGTCGGACAAGTGCAGTTGAGATCACTTCGTGGTGGTAAGACGGAGATCTACTCAACGTGCGACACGCTGCTTATCAAGTGGGCCGGTGTGACCCCAACTACACCTGTACGCATCGAGTATTCGGATGATGATGGAAAGACATGGAAGCTGATCGCTCCCGCCGCAACAGGATTGTCGTACAAGTGGACGGCACCAAGTGCCGGCACCAAGTATCGCATTCGCACATCGGTCTCTCCGATCCCTACCTATGCATGGGCGAAGCAGATCGGTGCGAATGGAAGCGATACGGCTTCGAGTGTCGCCGTGATCCCGAGCGGATTGAAGCTGTACGCCACAGGTTGGTACGACGGGAACACGAATTTTGGAACGGCGAATGGTTCGACCTTCACAGCCGGACCGGTGACGAATGCCACCGGGAACATCGACGGCTATATGCAGGAGTTTGACGGCGACGGAACGTTCCTTCGCACGTTCTTGCTCACCGGAACCGGTACGAACGTCGAGAAGATCATCGGCGCGGTCACAGACAAGTTCGGCAACACCTATGTGGCCGGCTTCTATACCAGTCCTACCGCCGAGTTCGGGATCAACACCCTAGGGCAGCGCTTCTCCTTCCCTGCCGGTCAAAGCGCCAGCAGTAAGGATGCAAGCAACATGTTCATCGTAAAGCTGGACCCGAACGGCAATTATGAGTGGAACAAGATCGGTCAAGGTAGCGACATCTATAAGAGCACAACGGATGCAAGGAGCATCGGCCTTCGATACAATGCGACTACGGGTGACCCGGAAGTGGTCGTCACCGGTCGCACGGTCGGCTTCATTCGTGTGGGCTCGTATCGCACGAACACCTATGCCGAACAGAAGTTCAGCGACAACAACCCCCGTCAGTACTACGTGATCTACGACAAGGACGGCGCCGTGATCCCCGGAGGACTTCAGGTTGCAGGTCCGCCCGCAGGCTTCGCCTATCAAGACACGATCGCAACCGACAATGCCGGCTGCAAGTACATGAGCAATCACTTCAAGGGCACGAAGACGTTCGGAGTGCCTCCGCTGTTCACCTTCAATGCAACGGGTACGAACACCGACGTCTATGTGACGAAGTTCTGTGCCGCTCCGGCTTCGGCTGATTCAAGCGACACGTCCTTCACGGTGCAATCACCACAGCTTGTTGCGAATCCAACCACGATCACAGCGGACCCAACGATCGTTGGCGATTCCTCCACAAAGGCTGGCAACCTGATCGTCTGCAACACGACGCAGATCCCGGTGGTGATCAAGAGCTATACCATCACACCGAACAATGGAGAGTTCAAACTCCTGTCGAGTATTGTCGGACAGCGCTTGGGCGCCACAGGCGACCCAACGGCGTGCATGAGCGTTGAATTCCAATTCAAGCCATCGGCAACTGGTCCTCGGACGGCAACGTTGACGATCTATGGTGACTGTAACACGTCCACGGTGCTTCAACTCACCGGTAATGGGCTTCCTCCTTGTAAAGTGGATGCAGTGGCCTCGATCGATATGGGCAACATCGTCATGGGCACAACCCCAACGAAGACGGTCACCTGTCCGCTACGTAACAACAGTCCGAACGACCTGCTTGTGAGTCTCGACATTGTACCGGCGAACCCCGAGTTCAGTGTTTCGCCCAAGGGTCCGGTCACCGTCAAACCCGGCGAGTGCTTCCCCGACATCACCATCACCATGTCACCCGCATCCCCAGGCGTGAAGTCGGCGACCATCCTCTACACTCTTCCGTCTGATTGCGGAAGCGCCAGCTCTGCGATCACGGCAGAGGTGTTCGCACCGAACGTCATCATGGAAACGGTCGACTTTGGCAAGCGTCGCGTCTTGACCACGAACGACTCTCTGATCGTGATCAAGAACCTCAGCTCGCAAGACGCCGTGATCACCGATATCCAGGTCACCCAGCCAAGCACGAGCTTCCCGGATGCAACCATCGTCAAGCCGGGCGTGCCCTTCACGCTCAAGCCAAACGAAGAGAAGAGTGTCTCCGTACGATTCACTCCGATCGGTCGCGGACCATTCGAGGTGAAGTTGGCGGCCACCGTGCAAGGACAGGCAAAGACCGTTGATGGCGGTGCGAAGGGCATCGGCATTCTCCCGGCCATCATTGCCACGGACTACACCTTCAATGCAGCTCCCGTAGGCGCACGTTCAACGGAGAACGGCATCGTGGTGATCCGTAACACGGACAGTACCACACCACTCTATGTGCAGAGCATCGACTGGTCCAATCCGGGTCAGGCCGACTTCGAAGCGAATCCACTCGTCACCGGCGCGCCGTTGTCGATCCTTCCGCTCGATTCGCTCGTGATCCCGGTCAAGTTCTTCCCGAAGACCGGAGGAATGCACACCGAGACGATCCGGATCATGCACGATGCGAAGCCGGGCCCTGATCCCCTTCCTCCTTATCAAGACACCTATGCAACAGTACGTGGCGAAGGACTGCAGGCATCGTCGATCACACCGATCGACTTTGGCGACGTCCTCACGTGCGAGACCGTCACGAGAACCTTCTGGATCAAGAATCCAAGCAGGACCGAGGCCTTCGTGATCTCGGCCGTCACTGGGACGGGAGACACGAGGGAGATCACGATCTCACCGATGAATCCACCACCAATGGCTCCCGGAGACAGCGTCCAGTTCACCGTGAGCTTCAGCCCGACCGCCGTGGTGAACTATGTTGCCACCTATACGTTCGTGAATCCGGTCAACCCGGATCTCAATGTTCGTGTGTCGGGTTCCGGTGTGGTCACGCCGATGACGTTGACACTCGACAACTCAGCCTCCGGCATCGTGGGATCTTCAGTGGGTGTTCCGATCACGATCTCCTATCCGCTGCCACGGACGACGCAGTTCAACAACATCGATATCGCGATCACCTATCCGCAGGACGCGCTCAAGTTCGACACGGCGTATCAGTCGCCGCAGAATGTCGACTGGACATGGTCCGTTGTCACCGATGCACCTGGCTCCCTTGTCTTGAACGGAACGAGACGTGCTGGCGGCACGATCAATAACGCCGTCTTCGTCACGCCGGCCTTCAGTGTGTATTTGAACAAGGAGCAGGCGATCCAGATCTCGCTGACCTCTGATGCCAAGCTGCCCTGTATCGTCACGAACGCCAACACGAGTCAGATCACGGTCACCAAGGTCTGCTTCACGGAAGGTCGTTTGGTCAAATTCGGCACCAACACCTTCGGTATCGAGCACCCGTATCCAAGTCCGGCATCGGATGTGATCACCATTCCATACTCCACGGGCTTTGCCGTGCCGACCTCTTTCGAGGTCTACGACCAAGTTGGAACGCTTGTGACATCGGTCACCACTGCGCCCGGTGCATCCGGTGTGTATGAGATCGATCTGCAAACAACGACCATGGCGAACGGCATCTACTTCGTTCGCATGAACAGCGGACCATTCACCGCCACCCGATCGTTCTCGATCGTGCGCTGATCTCGGTCCATATCGAACACGTCAAGGGACACACTTCGGTGTGTCCCTTTTTTTTCGCCCTGGTTCCCCGAAGTGGTAGATTTGCACTCTGTCTCCGCCCCCTCCCACCATCTCGACGAGCAGATCATGATCGACCGCATCTCCGAAGCACTCGGCAATAACGCCTCGTACTACCTGAACCACACCTGTACCACGGTCACGAAGGAACAGATCCACGTCCCCTCTCCGCACAGCGTTGATACGATCTTCGCCAAGAGCGACCGAAATGCACGCGTGCTGCGGAACCTTCAGTGGATCAACGGAACGGGTCGCCTTGCCAACACCGGTTATGTTTCGATCCTTCCTGTCGACCAGGGCATCGAACACAGTGCCGGCGCATCGTTCGCCAAGAATCCTCTGTACTTCGACCCCGAGAACATCGTCAAGCTTGCCGTCGAAGGCGGTTGCAATGCCGTGGCCTCCACCTATGGCGTGCTCGGTAGCGTAGCACGCTCGTACGCCCACAAGATCCCCTTCATCGTCAAGATCAACCACAACGAACTGCTGACGTATCCGAACAAGTTCGACCAGATCATGTTCGGTACCATCCAGCAAGCGTACGACATGGGCGCTGCCGCCGTTGGTGCCACCATCTACTTCGGCTCACCGGAATCGGCTCGTCAGATCGTCGAGGTTAGCCAGGCATTTGCCCACGCCCACGAATTGGGCATGGCCACGATCCTGTGGTGCTATCTCCGCAATGGTGCGTTCAAGAAGGACAAAGACTATCATGTTGCCGCCGATCTCACCGGACAGGCCAATCACCTCGGTGTGACGATCCAGGCCGACATCATCAAGCAGAAGCTGCCCGAGAACAACGGTGGTTTCACGGCGCTGAACTCCGGCGATTCTTCGTATGGCAAGCTCGACAAGCGCATGTATACCGATCTCGCAACGGACCATCCGATCGACCTCTGTCGGTACCAAGTGGCGAACTGCTATATGGGCCGCATCGGACTGATCAACAGCGGTGGTGCTTCGGGCTCGAACGACATGGCAGAGGCCATCACCACGGCCGTGATCAACAAGCGCGCCGGCGGCATGGGACTGATCTCCGGACGGAAGGCCTTCCAGAAGCCGATGCATGAAGGCGTCGCCCTTCTCAATGCCATCCAGGATGTCTACCTCAGCAACGAGGTCACGATCGCATAATGGCCTCTATACCTCCCGTAGGAGCACTACGCGAACTCAAACGTCTCCTCCCCTATCTGCGACGGTATCGTGGCAAGGTGGCATGGGGCATGGTCTTCGTGACCATCTCCAACATTTGCTCCACGACCATTCCGCGCATGGTGGGACAGACCATCGACGTGATCCGTACCACGCGCGTGGGCGTCGACGATGTGACAATGCTGATCCTGCAGATCCTTGCACTGACGATCGGTAGTGGGTTCTTCATGTTCGCAACACGACGGACGATCATCGTGACGTCGCGACTTGTCGAAGAGGACATTCGAAACGACTTCATCGCCTCGGTGCGAACACAGTCGCAAGAGTTCTTTCAGGAGCGGAGCACGGGATCGCTGATCGCGCACTTCACGAACGACGTCGGTGCGGTACGGGAGTTCATCGGTCCTGCCGTGATGTATACGGCCAACACCATCACCACCTTCGCCTTCGCCCTATCGTGGATGTTCCTGTTGAACGCCACACTCACAGCGGCCATCGTCATTCCCGTTCCGTTCATTGCATGGGCCACGTACTCCCTGGGCAAACGCATCCATCAATCGTACAAGCGTGTGCAAGAAGAGTACGAGCTCATCACGACGCATGCGCAAGAAACGTTCTCGGGTGTTCGCGTTGTTCGCGCCTATGCACGCGAAGATCACGAGAGCGATCGGTTCAACGACTTCAGTCGTTCCTACTATCAGAAGAACATGCATCTCGCGCGCTTCCAATCGCTCATGATGCCATCGATGACGGTGCTGTTCAACATCAGCTACATCGTTGTGATCGGCGTGGGCGGTTGGCAAGTGATGCAACAGGCCCTCACCGTCGGTCAGCTCACGCAGTTCTTCATCTATCTCAACCAGTTGCTGTGGCCCATCGCCGCCATTGGCTGGGTGACGGGCATGATCCAGCGCGGAGCGGCCTCCATTGGACGTCTTGGCGCGATCATCGATGCCGTGCCGACGATCCGCGACACCGAACGGACAGAGTCCACCATCACGTCGCTCCATGGCGGCATCGCATTTGAACATGTGTCGGTACGCTACGGCGATACGACGGTGTTGAACGACGTGTCCGTCACGATCCCCGCCGGAACATCACTCGGCATCGTCGGTTTGGTGGGCTCTGGGAAGTCGTCCTTCATCGATCTGATCCCGCGCTTGAGCGAGGTGACCGACGGCGTGGTCCGCATCGACGGACACGACGTACGCACCATCCCGCTCACCACTCTGCGCGGTGCCATCGCCATGGTGCCCCAAGAGTCATTCCTGTTCAGTGACACCATTCGCAACAATGTTCGATTCGCACGAGCAACGGCCACCGATGACGAGGTGCGTGCGGCAGCCGATGTGGCCCAACTCACCGGAGACATCGCCTCCCTTGTCAACGGATTCGAGACCGTTGTTGGAGAACGCGGTATCACACTGTCGGGTGGACAGAAACAACGTACAGCGCTTGCTCGCGCCATCCTAGCCGACCCGCGCATTCTGATCTTGGACGATGCACTCTCGGCGGTCGACACCGACACGGAAGAGCGCATCCTGCGCGGACTCCGCGGCGTGATGCGCGGTCGTACCACCATCTTGATCTCGCATCGGATCTCCACCGTGAAGGACTGCGATCAGATCATCGTCCTCCATCACGGCGCTGTCGCCGAACGCGGTGACCACGCCTCCCTCCTTGCCCTTCAAGGCTTCTACGCCACCATGTACGAACGTCAACTTCTAGAAGAAGAACTCTCATGAACGTCAACAATTCCGTTCTCGACCTTGTTGGCAACACGCCACTTGTGCGGTTGCAGAAGCTCAATGCGGGCATCGATGCCACCATCCTTCTCAAGATGGAGAGCGCTAATCCCGGCGGCTCCGTGAAGGACCGTATCGGCATTGCCATGCTCGAGGCCGCAGAGCGCGATGGCCTGATCAAACCAGGCGATCTCATCATCGAACCCACCAGCGGGAACACGGGAATAGGACTTGCGTTGGCGGCAAGGTTGAAGGGCTATCAGTGCTTGTTCGTGATGACCGATAAGGCATCGAGCGAACGCGTACGATACCTGAAGGCCTTGGGAGCGGACGTGCTCATCGTATCGAGCGCGGCGAAGATGAGCTCGCCCGAATACTACTGGAACACAGCACATCGCCTTGCATCGGAATTGCCGAATGCCCACATGCTGAACCAGTATGACAATCCGGCCAATCCGGCTATTCACGAACGGACGACCGGACCGGAGATCTGGGCCGATACCGATGGAACGATCACGCACTTCGTTGCCGGCATCGGTACCGGAGGCACCATCACGGGCACGAGTCGGTTCCTCAAGAAGATGAATCCCAAGATCAAGGTGATCGCCGCCGATCCCGTGGGTTCATCCATCAAGACCTTCAAAGAGACCGGACGTCTGGTGGAAGCACTTCCCTACTTGATCGAAGGCGTCGGTCAAGAGCGCATTCCCGGGAACCTGGATCTGAATCTTATCGACGAGATCATGAACATCACCGACAAGGATGCCTTCATGACGGCACGTGCACTTGCGCGTGAAGAAGGGATCTTCTGTGGTGGATCATCGGGAATGAACATTGCGGCCGCCCTCAAGGTCGGTGCGCTCTTGCCCAAAGAGGCCGTAGTTGTGGCCATCATCTGCGACACGGGTGAGCGCTACTTGACGAAGCATCACAATGATGAATGGCTCAAGGAGAAGAGCCTGCTCGAGAACGATCGATTCATGGTGCGCGACGTGCTGGCCACGAAGCGCAATCGCGGCTCCCTGCCATCGATGATCAGTGTGGTGCCGGAGGCCATGGTGCAAGAGGCCCTGTCGCTCATGAGCTCGTACGAAGTGTCAGATCTTCCGGTGATCGCCAACGAAGAGTTCGTTGGTATCGTGCGCGAGAACAAGTTGATGAGCGCCGTGATCGAGGACCGCACGAACATCGAACGCACGGTCACCGACTACATGGAACGTCCGGCTCCCGTGATGGATGCCCACGATGATGTGAGCGCTGCGATCACGCGCCTGAAGGACAATCCACTGGTGATGGTTCGTGAGTTCGGTCGACTGGTCGGCGTGCTCACACGCCACGATGTGCTCGACTACCTTTAAGCCTGCGTCTCAGGCTTCCACCATGTAAGGTCGACGGCGTCCTCGCCTCCGTCCACTCCAAGGATGGTGCCGTTGATCCATTGTGCTTCGGGCTTCACCAAGAGGCGAAGGACCGATGCCACATCGTCCGGCGTGGTAAGTCGGTGGTTCGGATTCCGCATGAAGGCATTGCCCATGATCACGTCACTGCCCGGGATCTTGTCCAGGGCCGGCGTGTGCGTAACACCTGCACGGATCGAGTTCGCCGTGATGCCGTACGGTGCCAATTCCATGGCGAGTTGACGGATGTACGCTTCCATGGCTGCCTTTGCACCACTGACGGCGCCATACATGGGCAGGACGCGTGTGGAACCGGCACTGGTCAGGCCGACCACACGACCTCCGGGTCCCATCAATCCGCGACGCACCACATCCTGCGTATAATACAGGATGCTATTGGCCATCACGTCGAGCGTCATCTCGAGATTCTTCTGCGAGATACAGTCGTTCGGCGATTCTGCCAGGAAGGGCTTCAATGTGCCAAAGGCCAACGAGTGCAACAGCAAGCGGATGGTGCCGCCTTCATTCGCCGCAAGGATGTCTGCGATCGATGCCATGAGCTCGGCACGACGTTCTGCATCGGCGGCATTGATGTTGAAGAAGTGACTCTGCACGCCAAGACCGCTCAATTCCGCTTTGAGCTCCTCTACCTGCTGGAGACCTGCTGCGCGATCGAGGTGGACGCCAATGATATTGATCCCGTCCTGTGCAAGTGCACGTGCGGCAGCCTTTCCAAAACCACTGGAAGCTCCAAGGATCAGTGCGTACAGATTCGTGGCCATGCTCGTAGTCCTTCGTTCAATGTGAAGCTGCAAAGTTAGGGAGTTCGTAGAAAGATGTAACCGCCTTTTGTGGCACCCCAGACCTGCTCGCCCGAAGAGCTGAATCCGCGGTCCCAGCTGATGATGGCATTGGCATAGACCTTCACCTCGGTGGTCGCGAACGAGGCCCCCTTCAGTTCGCTAGCGCAGGCCATGCCCTCGGTGGCCCCTTCGAAGTGTCCGTTGGATGCGTGAAGGTAGACCTGACACCCATCTCGCAGCTTCAGTTGGTCCGGCGTGAGCGTGCCCAACTTGGATGTATCGGAGCACGCCCCGACGACGGCCGCCGGGTTGGGCAATGCATAGACGGCACTTTCCAGCACACGATCCTCGTTCCGATGCAGGCGGTAGACACGCTGACGGTACGGAGCGTCGGGCGTTGTGGCCATGGCCTGTTCCACATAGATCCAGACGCCGTCGGTACGGGTCGACCAGATCCTGCACATGTGCAAGCGCACGTCGAAATACGACGAGTCGCGCAGCGATTGTTTCTCACTCGAGAACGATCCCGACATGTACGAGGCAAGCGTGTCGAGATCCGGGTCTTGCTGTGCGAACATCGCTGTTGCACAGAAGAAGAACAGGACGAACAAGGAACTTCGCATAGAGTGGTCTATCGGAATCGTTGAACAAGTTCATCATACGTGATGATGATGTACGTGGGCTGTCCACTTGGCGACACATGCGGCACCGTGCATGCGAAGAGATCTCGGATGAGTGCCGTGAGCTCGTTCGACTGCAAGCGATCTCCCTTGCGAATGGCCTGCCGTGCGGCGAACAGGGCAATGATGCGTTCACGACGGATGTTCGACGGGATCACACCCACCTCTTCGATGGCATCGAGCATGTCCATCAGCGTACGCTCTTCATTCCCCGGACGAACATCGCTCGGTACGGCCATGACGTCCACACTGTTGTCATCGTGCACGTCCACGCGAAATCCCAAGGCAATGAACTCCGGCAAGAACTCACGCAACAACACGGCATGCGATGGCGACAGTTGTGTACGCACAGAGAAGAGCAAGGCCTGTCCGGCCTGCGCCTCGTCCGTGGACCGATGTACCATGCGCTCATAGATCACACGCTCATGCGCCGCATGCTGATCCACGATCACCACGCCTTCGTTCGAATACGTGATCACAAATCGTTGGTCCACCTGCAGCGCCTGCATCGTTCGTTGTTCCGGCGCGCTTGGCTCCACATGTTGGAACAGCGAACCATAGGCTTCGGAGGTCCGATCCTTGCTGCCTTGCCACCCTCCCTGTTGCTGCTGGAACGATGGAAGCACTTCACCCGTGAGTCGATTCACGATGAGCGCGCTGCCGCCTTGTTGCGGGAGGGACTGAAGGGGGGAAGGAGCAAGACCGATGTCGGACAAGAATGCGGGCACAACATTGGCTTGCTGAAGCGCGCGAGATACGGCCTGCTGGACGAGCAGATAGACGAGACGTTCGTCGTCGAACTTCACTTCGTGTTTCTGAGGATGCACGTTCACGTCCACGCGATGCGGATCCACAGAGATCGTGAGCACGAACACGGGCTGCCGACCCGACTCGAGCAAGTGTTCGTAGGCCGTGGCCACGGCATGGGCCAGATAGCGACTCGTGATCGATCGTTCGTTCAGGAAGAAGAACTGTCCGCTCCGACTTTGTCGGGCGATGGACGGAAGTCCGACGAAGCCGCTCACGCGAATGCCCTGCTCCTCTGCTTCGGCAGAGATCAACGACTGCGTGACGTCGATGGCAAGGATGTCGGCAATACGTCGCTTGAGGTCGGACGCATGCACGTCGAAGACCAGCACATTCCCGTCGTAGAAGGTGAAGCGAACATGCGGACGTGAGAGCGCCAATCGTTGCATCGTGTCCGAGATGGCGCGAAACTCAGAGAGGTCGCTCTTCAAGAACTTTCGACGTGCCGGTACATTGTAGAAGAGGTTGCGCACCAATACCTGCGTGCCCACATCGCATCCTTCGGCCTTGATGGTGGGCGGCTCGCCGGGACGTGCGGTGAGGGCCCAGCCTGTGGGCTCGACACTCCGTCGCGTGCGGATCTCCACATCGGCCACAGCTGCAATGGAGGCAAGCGCCTCGCCGCGGAATCCGAGCGTTGCTATGGCATGCAGATCTTCTTCGGTGAGGAGCTTGCTGGTGGCGTGACGGATGATGGACAGTTCGAGATCCTCACGCGTCATGCCCGAGCCATTGTCGATCACATGCATGAGTTGTTTGCCGGCACCCTTGACCACAACGGTCACATGCGTGGCGCCCGCATCGATGCTGTTCTCGACGAGTTCTTTGATGGCAGACTCGGGTCGCTGCACCACTTCACCAGCAGCGATCTGATTCGCAAGATGTTCCGAGAGAATGCGAATGGGCATTAGCGTTGCTGCCAGATAGTGCGAAGGAACGGACGTATCCAGGCGCGTCGATAGCGAGCACAATCCATGTACTCCGACATTCCTTGCTGCTTGCTTGGTGTTCCGTTCACGGTCCAGTCCGATGCATAGCGTTGATAGAACGGTCCATTCTCGACCACGTTGGTATTCACACACACAACATCCAACGATCCGCCCGATGGCAGTGTGCCGCGACAATGGATGGACCGATGGTAGCGAAGTCCCATGAAGGAGATCCGCCGTTGGTGTCGTTCGAACGACACGTTGTCGCACCAATGCAATCCGTTGGCATCCGCCACGCCAAGCCACATGGAAGGCTGCTGTGCGCCGGGGGTTGCAAGATACACGATGGTGCGGTCTGCATCATGCACACGCCCCCAATACCAGTCGCCATGATCGGCCTGCATCGGCCGCACACCCACATTGTGATCGTGATATCCCATGCCGCTCCACTGCACGTGGGTACGCACCGCTCCGGATTCACGCAGCATCACGTCCACATGCGCCGTGCAGCGCGGTGCCGCCACGATCCAGGCATGGGGCTCGGGGTCGGAGGCAATACCGGCCGGATGCGAAGTGGGCACGAGCGTTGCCGTGATCTCGACATCGTGAGGAACCTCGCGGACGCGGGTGATGGCATGAACGCTGTAGGCGCCATCGGACGTGCGTCGGATCGACACGGTCGCGGCGTGTACGTCGCAGTCCGTTGCCGAGAAGGCACACTCCTGTGCCGGAACGCCGTGAAACGCCGTGGCGATACGCGCACCGCGGTGATAGACGGAGACGGCATAGCCGCAGTGATCGGTGGGGTCGACCTCCGAAGAGGTGGACAGGGCGGCAAGGTAGTCGGGCGACATGGGCATGCCGCGGAAGACGATCACCACGATCCCCCACTCGCCGTCGGCGGACTGCGCATCCACGTACCACCACTCATACGCGCCCGAGGTGGAGAGCAGATGAGCGTGGTCGAAAGAATGTCCGCCGAGAACTTGCATACGGTGTCGTGTGTTGGAGGACAAAGTTATCACTTCAGCGTTCGTATGTTACCACACCTATGCATTCCATCTTCTCCGTCTATCAGATCTGCATCACCGTGGTCACCGCCTGCCTCTTTGCCGTGGCCCTGTACAACGTCCGTCGGTTCGTCACCCTTCCCAAGGGAGGAGGTTCTCCATCCGTTCGTGTCTCCGTTCTCGTCCCCGCCCGCAACGAGGAGCGCTGTATCGAAGCTTGCGTCACCTCGCTCTGCCTGCAAGACCATCCCAACATGGAAGTGATCGTGCTTGACGATCAAAGCACCGATGGTACCCCCCACATCCTACGACGGCTTCAGGAGCGGTTTCCGGACCGACTTCGCATCCTTACCGGCACCGACCTGCCTGCGGGTTGGGTCGGCAAGAGCTGGGCCTGCCACACACTGTCGCAACAAGCCACGGGCGACGTGCTCTTGTTCACGGATGCCGACACCACGCATCAACCGCACTGTGT
The DNA here is from genome assembly GCA_044224925.1 of Kapaibacterium sp. (SeqCode). GTDB lineage: Bacteria > Bacteroidota > Ignavibacteria > Kapaibacteriales > Kapaibacteriaceae > Kapaibacterium. Next base: position 7,236 of record JBGAJM010000001.1, on the reverse strand, counting down.
GAGCAGTGCCGTGGCCATGCTCGATCAACGCAACCTCGATATGTTCTCGCTCATTCCACACGAGGTGATGCTGACGGCGGCCGAACACATCGTGATCCCCATGGTGCATGTGCTCTACTTTGCCTATGTCCCGAACGATCTCATCATGAACGATCCGCGCGTCTCGCTCTCGGCGGCCAATGGACAGTTCATGTGCTTCCGTCGTACGTCATATGAACGGGCGGGCGGACATCGTGCGGTGCACAATGCACTTGTCGAAGATGTGTTCATGGCCAAGCACATGAAGACGATGGGAATGCGCATCGCCTTGGTCGACGGGACGCATGCCGTTTCGTGTCGCATGTACACGTCGGCCGCCGACGTCACGGCCGGCTTCAGCAAGAACTTCTTCCCTGCCACGTCCTACAACCTTCCGCTTACCTTGCTGTTCTTGTTCCACCTTGCCACCACCTTCATCGCCCCTCTCGCCTTCATCGCCGTCAGTCCGCTGCACAGCCTCCTGCAACTCTCCATGGCCGCAGGCATTCGGGCCATCATTGCCCACAGGTTCGGCATGCCACGCTGGCACATGTTCTTGCAGCCGATCACAGCGGCATGGTCCATCGTGATCGGGATCAACAGCATTCGTTGGGCGTATTCGAAGCAAGGGTCACGGTGGAAGGGCAGATCGTATTCACGTCAGGATTGACCATGCAACAGCGCTCCGGTTTCGATCAGTTCATGGACCTCTTCCTATTGCGCGTGCAAGCGCCCGAAGGACATGAGGACCGACCCTATTACACCACGGGATCGATCGTCTTTGCCGCCCTCGTCCGCGTGACTATCATCGGCGTGATCACGTTGATCCTTTCGGAGCGAATGTCATCCGACACCATCTGGTATGTGGCATTGTTCGCTATCTGGCTTGTGGGAGTGTGGCCCGCGCACCTGCAGTACCAACGGTTCAATGCACATGTGAAGACGCTGCAGACGGGAACACTCTGCGGCGCATGTCGACACTTCAATCCCACCAATCAGTTGTGCACGATCATGGATGTGCATGTGACGTCGGAAGCGCCGCCCTGTGAGGGCGAGGCCTGGGAGCCGCTCCAGCACTAGAGATCTTCGATCTTTCGGAGCTTATAGATCCCGTCGTCACCCACTTCGAAATGGAAGACCTTGCGAACGATGTTCGCATACGTCCACACCTCTTGCGTCTTGTCGCCCGGTGAGAGCTTCTTCTCCACCTTCGTTGGCGGTCCGTGTAGGATGTAGATCTTCCCACGCTCTGTGCGAGCTCCATCCGGTTCCTGGATCGTCGAGAACTCGAAGAAGGCCTCGTCCACTCGTCGATAATATTCCGCCATCTGCTCGTTGTACGTTGTCGTTGGCGTGCCATCGTGCTGACGCCAGTAGGCCATGATGTTGGCCCGACGTTCCCGATCGCTGCCCGCATCGATGGAGTCGAGTTGCTCGTCCGTGAGCAGATATCGCGCGATCTCGATCGCATACGATACGTTGCGCAAGCTCAACGGCATCATCTCCCAGAACACTTGGAATCGAATGTCGATAGTGTCCTTGTCGCGTTCTCCTACGAGCGTCATGCGATATCGTCCCGGCACCAATCCCGAGACGGGAACCGGTACACGCAACAACGCCACCTTGCTCGGTGTGGTCGAGGCCACCTTTGATTCTGACCGATCGACCACTTCGAGATACGGAGCATCGTTCGTTGAACGTTCCGAGATCATCGGGACCTTGCCCGGTTCGGAGCGCACTTCACCGAGCACATCGGAGACATCCCAGTAACGTATGTCGCGCGACTCCAGCGGCAATTGGCGAATGGCATAGTCGTACATCTGCGACTTGGCATCGTTCACCAACAGGAACATCACGGCATCGCGTGGTTGAAAGAGCACGTTGCCACCACTGATGAACGGTCGAATGATGTTGCCTTGCGGACCGTCGACAGGCACGCCGAACAATGGCGGTGCCAACTGCTTGTTCGATGCATCGGGGTCGAACGTCACCAACGGGAGTCGCAACTTCTTCTGTCCACTCTCCTTTGTCGAGATGATCTCCAATCCGATGGAGAACGACCCCGGTGCAATGGCGATGCGTGCCCAACCGTAATGGAAGTCGTTCTTGCTGTTCGTTTGCTCGAATCGATTGCAGTAGACCGTGTCCTTCCATTGCAGGCGTTGCCGGATCACGCCCATGCTATCGCGCGCTTCGATGCTCAAGCGCATCTCTGCCTTGAAATTCCCGCCCACATCGGCACGGTCCGTCACCTTCGTAAAGGTGAGGAAGTCGTTCGCCATGCGAAAGAAGATCACCACGGTGGCCGAGTCGGGTCGTGTGGTCGGAAGCACATAGGCCTCACCATAGAATCGATCGCCATAGTCCAAGAGGTCCAACCGCGCACGCTGTCCGTTCGGCACTTGCGCAAGGAGCGGCAAGGCGGCAAGGATCCCGACGATCACTGTGATGATCCGCATGTTCATGGCATCATTTCCAATTCCGACAACAGGTCTTTGAGGATGATTGCGGCAGCGAGCTGGTCCTTCGTGCCTTTTTCCCGTCGACGTTTCTTCTTCATCCCGGTGGTGAACATCATTTCGCGGGCGCGCTTCGACGAGAACGCCTCATCTGTTTCCATGACGGGGATCGACACGGATTCGCGTAGTCGCTCGATGAAGTGGCGGATCTCCTTGATGATGTCCGTTTCTGCATCCTCTTGCACGAGCTTCGGGATGCCCACTACGACCACATCGGTGCGCTCCATCGCGAACCGGTCGCGCAAGGACTGCATGACGTTGGCATCGTTGTTGATGACCGGTCGTGTCGACACAAGAATGTGCATCTCGTCGCACACGGCCACGCCAATGCGTGCATTGCCATAGTCGAGGGCAGCGATCCTTTTGCCGCGAAGGGTGGTTGGGTCGATCACGACGCCGACTCGCTCTCTGCCGTCACGGCGAACTGGGCATTGCGCAACCTCGTTCCATCCATGCCATGCGGAATGCGGAAGATCACCTGCGTTCCCACACCGGGCTCACTCGAAACACGCAGTGTACCGCCATGCAAGTGCATCACGTGTTGCATGATCATCGTGCCGATGCCCGTGCCCGATCCATCCCGCGCTGTGGTGAAGTATGGCTTCATCATGTTCTTCAATGTGTCGGGGTCCATGCCAACACCTGTATCGCTCACGCGGATGTAGACGTTCGTTCGGTCGAACCAGGTGGCGATCTCGACGGTGCCACGCTGACCGCGCAGCGACTTGATGGCATTCTCCACGGAGTTCCGCACGGCACGCGAGATCTTGAGTCGGTCCACGTTCATCATCGTCCCACGCAACTTCATCGAGAACGTCACGTGCGGGAACATGGCCGGATCGAATTCATGTCGGATCTCCGTGCACAGTTCAGCGCTATGGACGAGGTTGCGGTTGATCTCCTCCGACCGACCAACGCTCACGAGATCGCGGACGCGTTGAATGAGCACGCCCACTTGGAACAGGATGCGACGTCGACGTTCCCGATTCACATCGTTGCTCTCGTCGAGCTGCTCTGCGTTGAGCTTGATGGTGGAGAGGTTCGTCTGCATATCGTGCGCCAGTTGCGCCCAGTTCACGAGTCGACGTCGTTCCAATGCCTCGGTGATATCGATACCCGTGATCACCATGCCGCCATACCGCCCGAACGATCCTCGCAACGGAATGGCCGAGAACACATAGTCGCGATGCACGTCGGCATCTTCAAGTGTGATGCGTTCGGACATTGAGCTGCGGGCCATTTCGGCGCCCGAGATGAATTCGAGCAACGATCGGAGCGAGTCCGTGAGCATGTACGACCGAACGATGCGTCGCATCGGAACGTTCGACGTGATGCGCAGAAGTTGGGCGGCCTTCTCATTCACGCGCACCAAGCGCCCGGCCGAGTCCACCTGCAGCACCAAGCCCGAACCGGGCAACTCCATGGCGGCTCGCAAGACGCGACGGTGGCGACGGATCATCACGAGGAGAACAAGAATGATCAGGGAGAGAACGATGGGAACGAGGTACTCGCGCGTCGTGGTGACGAAGCGTGTGACGAACCAGGCCTGATGTTCAACGCGTCGCAAGAGAACGGATCCTTGCATACTGCGGATGAGCACACCATCGGAGACGGGAAGAACGGACAGCCGAGTTCCTGCGATCCCAATGGGAAGTACATCGCTCGACATCATCTTGCCGTCCGTGCGGGCACTCATGATGCCGCGCGCAAAGATCACGTACAGCGTCGACCCGCTGCGCTGCAATCGAATGGGTGCGTGCAGATCATTTGGAATGGGAGTGCCGCGGGCTTCAAGATCGAGTGCGCCGATCGCCGAGAGTGGCTGCACCACGAGTTCGTATCGATTCGTCAACGAACGAACTGCGGCCACGCTCAGCACGCTATCGCGAACGAAGACGGTAAGGAGGGAGGGCGGAACATCAACGGTGGCGAACTCTGTGCGATTCGTGCGCGGGTCGACCACAGTGATCTGCGTGCTCAGGTTATCTCCCACGGGTGAGCAGACGGCCAGATAGGTGCCAACGGATTCCATGCGGACCATGCCCGAGGCGGGCACCGGCGTGGTGGCGCGGGTGATGAGTGCTGTATCGAGCACGACCACGAATGCCCCGCTTCCCTGCTGCCGTACATATCCTATGCTATAGGGAGGTGACGACATCACAGCGGCAGCCAAGACATCATGATCGAGCACACGCGCAGAGAGCGATGCGGAGGCCACGTCGCAGACCACGAGCGAACCGTTGACGACGAAGGCGATCCGTCCCGGACGGAGCATGCCGATCGACTGGGCAACGGCCGACGTGTTACGGTGCGGCACGTCGACGCGCTGTCGTACAACACAGCGCAGTGAATCGTCGAGCAACAATGCCTCGATGTTGCCTTGGTGGGCCGTGAGGAGCACAACTGACGAACCGACCTGTTGTGCGGCGCATACATCATCGCCATCGAGGGCCGTGCTGGCAACGGTCGTCCCCTTCACGTTCAGCGAGACCACCCATGCCTGCGGATCCCATACCGGACGTTGCCGCACAAGCAAGACGCGATGCAGATCGGCATCCAGTGGTATGGCAAGGCTTCGTTCAAATCGTTGTTGTGCCGTGTATCCAATGGGATACGTTCCGTCGGCCCATAGCATGGGTGTGCACCAGAGTGCAAGGAACATCACGAGGCACAGGGAGCGGCTGGTCATGGATCGAGCTGAACAACACAATATGCTTCAACGCCCTCTCCACGTCCGACCGGACCGATGTTCTCGGCCGTTGTGGCCTTCACACCAACACGCTCCACGGGAAGACCGCAGAGCGATGCGATATGATCGCGCATGAGCGGTTTATACGGCAGGATCTTCGGAGCTTGTAAGATCAGGGTGAGATCGGCGTTCACGATCCGATAGCCGGCCGAGGTCACCAGGTGGACGGCATGCCGGACAAAGGTGGAGGAGGGTTCCCCTTTCCAGCGCGGGTCGGTATCGGGAAAGTGCTCACCGATATCACCAAGTCCGGCCGCTCCCAGAAGCGCGTCGACCAAGGCATGCAGGAGCACGTCTCCGTCGCTATGGGCCACCGTCCCGAACGACGACGGGATCGGCACACCGCCCAGGATGAGCGACTCACCGTCGGCGAGTCGATGTACATCATATCCAAAGCCGATCATCGAGGGTCACTCCACCGTGGATGGGAACGTGTTCAAGGTGGTGTAAAATAGCACATGCCCAGTTCATGAATGAACTGGGCATGTGCAAAGAGGTTCCGGAGAACGTGGGCTGTTACTTCGAGATGATCATTCTACCCATCATCCGTGTTGGTCCGGCCTGAAGCGTGTAGACGTACATACCCGGTATCAGACCGCTGGTGTTCACCAAGAGTGTCGATGTACCGGCTTCGTAGCGTTGTGGCGCGGTTTGCGCAACTTCGATACCGCGGGCATCAACGATCGTCAGTTGAACGTCAGAGGCAGACGGGATCGTGAAGGCGATCTGCGCATTGGTGAATGCTGGATTCGGCGAATTCGTCACCGTATATCCGGCCAATGCCTGCTCGTCGGCCACACTTGTTGTCACACCGATCGTGAATGGCTTGGAAACACGAACCATGCCACGTGTACTGCGTACACGAATGAAGGCCGGGTTGTGCGGGCCGTCCGATGGAGTGGTCCACGACACGAATGGTGTTTCCGTTACCGGCATCGTAGCGATGTGATACCAGATCCCCGATGCGTCAAGCGAGTATTCCACTTCGACACTTGTACCGATGTCCGGTGTGAAGGTCCACGAGATCCCGATCGTTCCGCCGACGGCGATGTTACGATCGATGTCAAGGCCCGAGAGGACAAGACCGTCGATCGATCCACCGGCATCGACCACGTCGATCGTGAACAGTCCGCTGACACCCATGACGCCGTTGTCATCCGTGATGCGGATCAACGCCGTTGTCGTGGCTTCGTTCGGAACATTCGACCACATGTAGTACTTGATGTCACCCGAGTAGATCTCGATGAGTGTCCACGTGATACCAGCGTCGAGCGAATACTCGAAGCGTTTGTTCAGTGTTGTGTTCGTTGCTGTGAAGGTGATCGGATAGTTCACCGATCCACCACTCAACACTTCACCGGCAGCCGGGTGCACGATGATGATGCTGGCATTGCTAGAGGATGACGACTTGATCGTGAAGACGGCACTCTTGCCCGTTGCTCCACTGGAGTCTGTCAAGCGCAGCATTGCTGTGGTCGACGCGACGTCAGGAACATTCCATGCATATCCGACCGTGTCGTTCGACATCGTGACGATCGTCGTCCACGTCTTGCCACTATCCAACGAGTATTCCAGTGTCTTGGTGCGTGTGAGTCCTGTTGCGGACCACATCACGGCATATCCTTGTGTTCCGCCGATGAGGACCTCACCAGCGAATGGACGTACGAAGCGGATCGTACCTGGGATCTTGCTGGTCGTGATCGTGAACACACCGCTCACAGCGCGTACGCCGGCACCATCGGTGATGCGAACACGAGCCTTGGTCGACACCGTATCGGGAACATTCCACGAATACGAGAAGAGCGCGGTCGTGATCACAGCAACTGGTTTCCATGTTGCACCACTATCGAGCGAGTATTCGATCGTCTTCAATGCGGCAATGCCGGTTCCCGACCACTTGATCTGATAGCCAAGCGTTCCGCCAACGATGCTCTCACCGGCAGCCGGATT